>NZ_JH815198.1:993113-1750273 GCF_000296445.1 Slackia piriformis YIT 12062
CAGTACCAGCCCGTCCCGTCGTTGACCCAGCCGCCCGACATCATGCGGCCGGAGGAGTCCATCAGGTACCACGCGCTGCCGTCCGAGACCCAGCCGGTCCGCATCAACGCATCTTCACCGACGTAATACCAAGAACCCCGATAAGAGACCCATGAATTCTCAACCGCGTGCGAAGATCCATCAAACCAGAGCCAGGAATCACCCGCAGCCACCCAGCCACTCAATGGCGTTTTCGCACCGCACTGATACGCCGTCCAGAACGGAGATTCATCGCGCTCTTCAACAACCGCCTCGTCGGGGCCCTCAGCGACTACACCGCTAGCACCGAAAGAAAACACGACGGCATCGCAGCCCGCAAGGGCACTCGAAGCGGAATTCCAAACGCGAGTCCCAAGCTCGTTCAAAACGTCAAGCCGATCGCTTGGCAGCGTGGCATAATCCGAAGTCCACATCGCGTAATCAGGAGCAAGCGCGGAAAGATACTCGGGCGTCGAAGAGGTGCTTAAGCCATGATGCCCCATTTTGAGAACATCGACATGCCCGAGCTGAACCGCAAGGCGGTCCTCATCGCCGTCATAATTCCCGATATCGCCCGCAAGGAAGGCGGCTTTCCCGTATGCGGAAACCTTCACGCCCCACGAGAACCAGTTCGCATCAGCGACGGGCGTCGTCTTGTAGTCGTCGCCGTAGTTCATTATCTCTATAGAGAAGTCGCCCAGCATGAAGCGAGGGTTGCCGATCGTCCCAACCGGTCCGCCCGGCATGTCGGACGCGGCAGCAATGTCGTTGCGTTGAAAGTCAAGACCCGCAGCCTCATCCAAAGTCACAGGGTCATGCTGAGGCTCGGGGCCGTCTTCTATAAGGCGACCGGCCCAAGAGCCGTTAGGGTCCCCGAGTGCATAGGCCTCAGCAGCCCCTTCGCCGTCAGCCTCGTCTTCTGCGAAGGAGTTCAAATCCACAGAATCCTGACCAGCCTGGCCAATATTGTCCGAATCGCTAGGGTCATCTACCTCGCCCGACCCATTAGAGCCGCCCAGCCCGTCGGAGCTGCCGGAGCCGTCGTCTTCGACATTCCCGGAACCATCCCCCTCCAGTTCCGAATTACCGCCCAAGTCCGCATCTGGCATCTCCGGGAATGCCGGGGCAGAGGGATCGAGGCCCCAGATTACGGTTGCCCCTACTTCGTAGGCAGCCTCAATCATGCGGTCATATACATAGCGGTTGTCCCACAAGGCGGGATCATAGGAAATGTACTCATCTTTATATTCAGGTACGTATACGCGCTTAGGATGGAAGGCGCGAATGACTTCATCGGCCGACCCTATATGGTCGCTGTGCGGATGCGTTCCGATGTAGAAATCAAAATTATCCTCCGTCACGCCGATGCTTCGCATGTATGCGACAACCTCGTCCTGATGTCCGTGGCCCTGCGTTATGCCGGGCCTTAGAGGATAGCGGGGGTCGCTTCCGTCTGGGTAGTCGTCGTCCTCGCCGGAATCCACCATGCCGAAGACCCCGTTGCTCTCGATGATGATGGCATCGGAACCCTCGAGGGTCATGATGTGTACCTTGTCGTCGGACGAAGCCTCTTCGGCGTAGGCTGGCGCGGCAAAGAGGAGCGCCGCACAGAGGGTGGCGAAAAGAAGCGCCGCTTTAGCCAGCGCCACCCTCGAGGCCAAGAAAAACCTACCACGCAAAAACAAAGCCGTAGTTCTCAATATCAAACACCTCTACGCACAGTCTCGCATTTCAATACGAAAAAAATTTTACTCCAAGTAGCGTAACGGAAACAGCCGCCCGTTTATCGGAAAATGGGCTCAATACAAAAAGTAGGACGAGAAGCCCTCGCCCTACCACATTCTTGCTCTTAAGCACTTGACCCGTATTTGCTTAAGGAATATAGCGACCAACCATATCCTTGCCGAAATCGGTCATGCGATAATAGACGACCAGCCCTCCGTTGGAGTCCAAATCATACCCGCACTCTTCCAAAACGCCATTCTCCTTTGCGGTCGCCAGCGCTTCTTCGACATCTTTCAATGTCAGCATCTTGTAGCTTCCGTAATCGGCCTTCAGGGCGGACACGACACCAGAAGCGCAGTCTTGGCGTCCGTCCATGAAATGCTTGACAATGGCATAGTGCAGAGGAATCAGACTGTTGCCCATAATTTAGTCCTCTCTTTTTTTCATATGTAGCAAATCAAGCGGGTTCATCGCAATGCAGAAAATGCCAGCGACCATGATGACGGCACCAACCCACTGAACCAAAGAGAGCGGCGGATAATCGGCGGCCATTCCGCCAATATTGAGCACGCCCATAATAATCCAGATGAAAAACGGCCCCCAGAATGCATACATACCATTGCACGCCATGCCCAACGCAGTGCCACACATGGAGTTGCCTTTGTACCAGAAGGAAAATGCTGGCATGGCGAAGAAGCCGGAGAGCAGAAAGAAAAGCAATGCTGGACTTGTAGCAGCAGCTCCCGCCACCGCTCCAAGAACTTCGGCGCCGCCACCAAATACCATAAGCAATGGGAAGACGACGAAAAGCTCGAGAACGCCCGCGGTAACCTGGCGAATAGCAATGCCGATCCGATAATCGATCAAGATAGTGCCGAATCCGGCAACGCAGCCTTCAAAGCCCCAGCCAAACGCTGCGAGAAAAGCGAAGAAACAACCCATTAGGGCCTCTGGCCCCATTGAAGCGAAACTCGTTCCGCCAATAAGACCAGCAGCGACCAGGCACACTGCAATGCCAATTACTTTATGCGCATTCAATGCCTGCTTGAAGAAAAGCCGACCCAGCACCGCGCCGATTGCACAATTCAATGCCGCAATCGGGACAATGACGCCTGGGTTGCCCGATGCTGCAGCGGAGTTCAAAGCAACAACATACGCGATAGTCGCAAACGGACCTCCGATCGCCGCACAAAGCATCATGACGAGACCAGGCCTGCTCTTGACGGTCTTCCAAAAATCTCCCAGCTGGCGGTTTTTCGCGCACACAAGCACGGACCAGATTCCGCTAATGAAATCATTGATGCCAGCCGCCAATGCGGCAAGCGCAAAGGTAATGACGAACGCGCCGAGAGCCGCCTGTCCGTCTCCCCATTCAAGACCCGCAAACCATTCACCCCACACGCCCTGAGTTTGCGCCAGAGTGAGAAACCCCGTATAAAGGCCGTAACAAATGCCCGACGCCATCGCAAAGGCAACGCCCCTTATGAAGTATTTCCTCCTGCGCTCCTCGCGAAGCGCCACGATGTGCTGTTCCACGATTCCCCGCTTTCGCTTCGGGCTTTCGGCAGTCAACACATTCGAGCCGAAAGCGCACCTTCGCCTATGCACCCATTGCCCATGAACATAGGCCACATAAGACAGACCTGCTATGCGACCCCATCCTCGCCGTTTTCATACCACGACAAAACGTCATCGAGGTAATCGACGGCGTAGCGATAGTAGACATAAAGCCACTCGCCCACGCATTCGCCCTGCGCCTCTTTAAACAAAGACCAAACGTACCAGCACCAACCGGCCATCGCCACATGGGCAAAATTATGACAACGTTCAGCAAAAGTGGGCGTGCGCCCGAAATAATACGAAAGCGCCGTCTCGGCCTCTTCTCGGCTCAGCTCGCAACACACTACGAACGTACCGAAGTCGCTTGCATAGTCGGACATGCCCGAGTATTCCCAGTCTATGAGATACATGCTGTCATGCTCGTCAATCAGGAAGTTCAAATGGAAGAAGTCATTGTGCGTCAGACAACGTTTTGCACCATCCGCATCTATAAGTCGCTTCAGACGCTGCGCCTTTTGGGCCATTTCGTCAAACCCTGCGATGTCAATGCGCCCCTTTAGCTCCTCGAGCAACTTTGTGTATTTAACGGACTCTTCGTAGAAATCAAACGATCGTTGAGTCTTCATGGGGGAATCGTGCAATGTATGCGCCATCCTCATTGCGCGTTCCACCTGCGTAGAGTCATGAGGGTCCAGCTGACGGGCATTGGGAATGAAACGCGAGATTTTCCAACCACGAGAGGGGTCCTCGAAAATATACGTGCCATCAAGACCAAGGTCTTTCGCCAAAGATTGGGCAACCAGCTCTGCCTCGCGATCAATGATGTATTCCGTTCCCACGCCCGGATAACGATAGACGTATTCTTCGTCTCCTACAGCAAAATGGCACGAGAGGTTGGTCAATCCCTGCTTGAGCGGATAAACATCGTGGATATCCTCCTTATTGCAGCCAAGCACCGCCACAATGTTGTCAAAGACCTCAGAGTCCACATTGCTTAGAAAGTACGGATCGAACTCACGCAACTCGTCAAGGGAGTCGAACTCGTGGACAATACCGTCCCCGTAGGGACGAATCACCATATCGAGCTCCTTGATATGGTCAACATAGATTTCCTCCCACAGCTTATCCGCCGTGCTAGGAAGGTCGTATTCTTCTTCGAGAATACGCACGAAAGCTCGGGAAAACGCTCGGTCGAAATATACATGGCCAAGCATGATGTAGGAATCACGCCCCCCAACCGTCACCGACTCTATGCGATCGCCCGTTCCTGGCTTAATACACCATTCCTTCGTTTCTCCCTCAACGAAAACCGAAGCATAGTAAGCCTTGTACACATAGGGCTCAAAAGGATTTTCGGTAAAGTAATCGTCCGAGGAACAGACGAACGTATTACCCAACTTGTGACGAACCTTCATGAGCGAGGAGTTGTTATTGCGCGAAGCGTACTCTTCGTTCACGACAATCGAGACACCGAACTCCCGCTCAAGGTAGAAAAAATGCTCTTTCTTGTAACCAACCACTACGGTGATGTCCGAAATACCAGCCTCCTGCAGTTGGCGAATCTGGCGTTCAATGAGCACTTCGCCCCGAACCTTAAGTAGCCCTTTCGGCTTTTCGTAAGAAATGGGGGCAAAACGGGAAGAAAGGCCCGCCGCCATGATGACGGCATTTTCGACTTTGTAGGGAGCAAGGGCCTCCATGCCCTTATCGGTCACGGAATAGCCGCTCACCAAGCCCCGTTCGCCCAAAGACCTCAAGGTCTTATTCACCGTTCCCAGCGAAACACCACTGCGTTCGGCGAGATCGCGCTGACTGCTCGCCGACGACGCGTGAAGAACATCAAGAATTTCAAACTCATTTTTGGACAGCATATATCTCCCTCTCCATAATGCCGAAAAGCAATCCTAGCGATTATGTTCATTTATGTAAAGCTCTATTAGATAAGTGAACATCAAACGCAAGCGCACGTAGCCCGCGCGAGGACACGAGTCGCCGAAAGCCGCGGCGGAACCCCCCTGACGCCCTTCGTCGCAAGCGACTCCGGCCTTAGCTACAAACACGTTCCTTCTGCTCTTTTACGTGCCTTTTCCGTTGTTCATTGACCAACGCTGCCGACGTTATATAATTTTAAATTTGGACTGATTCAAGACGGCTATCAGCCCAGTCTTACCAAGAAGAAACGGAGGTCCGCATGCAGCAGCGTCAGGTTCTTTTCTCTCCCCCCGATATCTCGGATGCCGAAATCGAAGAGGTGACCGAGGCCCTGAGGAGCGGATGGATCACCACGGGCCCTCGCACGAAACGCCTCGAACAAGAGCTGACCGAGTTCACCCAGGCTCAAAAGACCGCCTGCCTGAACTCCGCAACCGCCGCCCTGGAGTGCTGTTTGCGCGCCCTGGGAATCGGCGAAGGCGACGAGGTCATCACCTCTGCCTACACCTATACCGCAAGCTGCTCGCCCATCTGCCACGTAGGCGCAACGCCCGTGCTGTGCGACGTCGCCCCCGGCTCCTGGGAGATGGATTACGAAAAGCTCGCCGGCCTGATCACCGAACGCACGAAGGCAATCATCCCCGTCGATCTGGGCGGCCGCATGTGCGATTACGACAAACTCTTCGCCGCAATCGAAAAGAAAAAAGACCTGTGGAGCCCCTCCGAGGGCGTACAGGAGGCTTTCGACCGCGCTATCGTAGTGGCGGACGGCGCCCACTCTCTCGGCGCAACCTACCACGGAAAGCCGGCAGGATCGGTGGCGGATTTCACCACCTTCTCTTTCCATGCCGTGAAGAACTTCACCACGGCCGAAGGCGGCGCCCTCACCTGGCGTGAACACGGCTTCGATTCCGACGAATTCTACCGCCAGATCATGCTGCTTTCCCTGCATGGCCAAACCAAAGACGCCTTGTCCAAGAACAAAGTGGGCGCCTGGGAATACGACATTGCCTTCACCGGATGGAAATGCAACATGACCGATATCCTGGCATCGATCGGCCTGGCGCAGCTCAAGCGCTACCCCGGCATGCTCGAACGCCGCCGCACCATGATCGGCATGTACGAAAAGGGCCTGGCAGACATGGATTTGACCCTGTTGCACCATTACGACGAAAACAACTGCTCTTCAGGCCATCTTATGCTCGTGCATATGAACGGCAAGGACGAAGCATTCCGCAACGCGATTATCGAGCATATGGCGCACGCAGGCGTAGCCACCAACGTGCATTACAAGCCGCTGCCGCTGCTGACCGCCTATAAAAACCTCGGCTTCGACATTGCCGATTTCCCCCAGGCGTATGTCATGTATGAAAGCGAAATAACCCTGCCTCTTCATACCAACCTTTCCGACGAAGACGTCGAATATGTCATCGAGGCGTTCAAAAACGCCTACTTTGCCGTATCTGGAGGAAACGCCTAATGTACGTTCACTTCTTCAAACGCGGCCTCGATCTGGTTATTTCCATTTTGGTAATGCCTTTTTTGCTTTTGCTGACCGCCATCCTGGCTCCGATCATCTACTTCGAAGACAAGGGTCCCGTTTTCTACAATGCCCCGCGCGTCGGCAAAAACGGTAAAGAATTCATCATGTACAAATTCCGCTCCATGAAGGTCAACGCCCCCGACCTTACCATGGCTGACGGCAGCACCTATAATGGCGCAGACGACCCCCGCATGACGAAGATCGGTGCGTTCATGCGCCGCACGAGCCTTGATGAATTCCCTCAATTCCTCAATGTCTTGATTGGAAACATGAGCGTCATAGGTCCGCGTCCCGACCTCAAGCGAGAGACCGAGCTCTACGAGGACGACGAGGGTGAAAAGCTCTTGGTGAAGCCGGGCATTACCGGCTACGCCGCGGCTTACGGACGCAATTCGCTCCCCTGGCACGACCGCCTGAAGATGGACGTTCATTACGTTCACAACATCAGCTTCGCATTCGACGTCAAGATTTTCTTCAAGACCATCGCAACGGTGTTCAAGCAAGAAGGCGTCTACGTCGAGCAGGAGGAAAACGCCGACCCCGAAAAAAACCAATCAAGCTAATTGTTCGATTGGTGCATAATGTAAACTCTCCCCCATTGAACCACTCTCGGCGAATCAGTATCGCAACCTTACCGAACATGCGATACTACGGCAAATTTGAAAGACGACCCGCATGAAAAGCTTATTTCTAGAAAAAGTAAACTCCATCTGCCAAGCCCACCCCGACCGCATCGCGTTTTTCAACACGCGCATTTACGAAAGTACCCCCCCCCGCAAGAGCAGCTGACATACGGTGAATTGCTCGAACAATCCGATTCGCTAGCGGCCTTCTTCGAAGCAAATGCTCCAAAAAACAAACCCGTCGTTGTTTATGGGCACAAATCGCCTCTCATGCTCGTTTGTTTTTTTGCCGCCCTCAAAAGCGGTCGCTGCTATGCCCCTATCGACATCGCCTATCCTTCCGACCGCATTAACGACATCCTTAAACAAATCGGCAAACCCTTGGTCGTATCCGTCGCCGACACCAGTTTCGCTGGCGACAAAAACCTTGCGGATTCCGTCATCGAGACGGAGGAAGTAAAGAAGCTCTCCTCGCAGAAGCTACCTGCACCCGATTCCTCCATCTGGGTATCTGATAACGATATTTTTTATCTGCTGTTCACCTCTGGAAGTACTGGACGCCCGAAAGGCGTTCAGATGCCCTCTTGCTGCGTGGATGCGTTTATGCGCTATTTCCGAGAATTCGTTTCGGGTAACGAGGGCTTTGTGTGCTTTAACAGGGTCCCCTACACCTTCGACGTGAGCCTGTTCGATATCATTCCAGGCCTCTCTTGCGGCGCCACCCTTTTCTCCCTTGAGCAAGAATGCGAAACGAGCATGGCGAAAATGTTCGAAGCATTCTCCCGAAGCGAACTTGATGTATGGATCTCTACACCTTCGTTTGTAGAATCTTGCCTTGTAGACAAAGGATTCAACAGGCAGCTTCTTCCCTGCATGAAGCGAATGGTTCTTTGCGGCGAAGTTCTACGCCCCTCTGTTGCAAAGAAGATTATCGAACGATTCCCTGGCATCGAATTATTCAACACATACGGCCCTACGGAAACGCAGGCCGTAAGCGGCATGCTCGTAGACTCTTCTGTCGTAGATTCTTTCGACCCCCTTCCCGTAGGGTATATGAATCCAGAAATCCAGGCGCATATCCTTGACCCTGAAACCCTGACCCCTGTCCCATGCGGGGAAACGGGAGAAATCTATCTATCCGGCAGCACGATATCTGCAGGATATTTCGGTCGCCCCGATTTAACCGAGAACGCATTTCGCGTCATGCAGGTAGCACAGGGTCACGAAACCCTGTGCTACAAAACCGGAGACAAAGGCTACATCGATGAAGCTGGTCGACTTTTCTGCCTCGGTCGATTCGATTTCCAGGTAAAGCTCAATGGGTTCCGTATCGAGCTCGGAGATGTCGAATCGAATCTCAATAGTCTTGAATGCATAGAAAACTCGGTGGTTGTTCCGGCCTTGAAAGAGGGCAAGGCAACCCATCTCGTAGCGCATGTCGTGTTGACGACGCGTGATATTCCGCGCTCTTTCGCAACAACACAAAAAATTCGCGCGAAACTCAAGGAGACCGTCCCTGAATACATGGTGCCCAGAAAGATTGTTTTCCATGACGACTTCCCAATGAACACGAATGGAAAAGTTGACAGAAAGGCTTTCGCGTAATTTATGGAATTCTACACAAGGCCATCTTTCTTCATCCTGCTCGCTATCGCAATCGTACCCGCCGCAATACTGGGATTTGCAGGTAAGCGCATTAAACCCTACGGAATCACCGCTTCCCTCTTTTTCCTGGGGCTGCTCTTCTCGAACAGCCCCAGCGAGCTCGGTGCGTTTCTGCTCTTCCTTCTGGTTTCAAGCGCAAGCGCATACGCTACCCTAAGAGCAAAACGCCTATCGAAAAACGAGCAGCTCACTTTCAGGCTATCGCTTGCAGTAACAATAGCGCCATTGGTGATTTACAAAATAGCGGCGGTTTTCGACGAAAACTTACTGGGCTTCTTGGGCATATCCTATATAACCTTCAAATCGGTCCAAGTGCTCATCGAGATACACGATGGATTGATTACCGAACTGAATCCGATCAATTACCTCTACTTCCTCATCTTCTTTGCTCCGTTCACATCAGGACCCGTCGATAGAAGCAAGCGCTTTAACGAAGACGCGAATCGCACATTCAGCAAAGAGGAGTATGCGGACATGCTTGCCAGGGGCTTAATGCTCCTCCTGATAGGCGCCGTATATAAAACCGTCATCGCGTCTATTTTGTATACAGGCTACACTCCCACTCCTCTCGAGGGCGGATTGAGCGGTATTGCTGGAGCAATAAAAGATTCCTACATGTACGGTTTTTATCTCTTCTTCGATTTTGCCGGCTATTCACTCATGGCAATGGGCGCAGGGTACTGCTTCGGCATTAAGGTTCCCCGCAATTTCAATGCCCCCTTCCTCGCACTCGATGTCAAAGATTTCTGGAATCGCTGGCATATATCGCTTTCAACGTGGCTACGCGACTTCGTATTCATGCGTTTTGTCCGCTGGTCTATGCGCCATAAGGTTTTCCCCAGCAGACTCCAGACAGCTTGCTGCGGATATCTTATAAACTTCATCATCATGGGCGCGTGGCATGGTCTCACGATCGACTACCTCATATACGGCCTGTATTACGGCGTATTGATGGGATTAACTGATGTCTACCAGAAGAAATCGAGCTTCCATAAGAAGCATAGAAAGAAGCGCTGGTACAAGGCCCTTCAGTGGGCGGTTACGATAAACCTCATCATGATAGGAATGTCCATCTTCTCTGGTCAAATGCATCTAATAATAGGAGGTATCATTCATGGATAAGACAACTGTGGAAGAGAAAATGCTCGCTATCCTTGCGGACATCTGCGCGGACGATATCGTGTATGAAGAGCGCGACATCGACCTATTCGACGCCGGCCTTCTCGACTCCATGGCCGCAATAGAAGTTCTCGTAAGCATCGAAGACGAGTTCGGAGTGGAAATCGCCCCCACCGAGCACGAAAGAAACGAGATGAATACCGTAAACAAAATCATCCACCAAGTATGCGCGAGGCTCTAAACATGAAAAGACTCCTTGCCCTGGGATCCGCATTAGGCATGGTGGCCGTAAGCGGTACCATTTACGTCAATTCCGCCCCTTCATACGCCGAGCTTGAAAAGATGGCCGAAACGTACCCTGTTTACGGGTATCCCCAGGCAGGCGAGCTTGAGGATCCTGACATCCTCGCCTCAATGATCAAAGCTCGCACCGCATTAGGCGATAATCCGCGATTGCTTATGGGTTCATCCGAGCTTGACATTGTAGAGCCCGCATCATCCCATCCCGATAATTTCTTCGGAAAGAACAACTATGGCTTCAGTACGATTTCGGTAGGTAAAGCCGGATATCAAAGCCTATGGCAGGCTATCGAGCTAGGAGCCCTCGATGCCAAAGGCGCCGTTCCCGGCGATAAGGTGGCCCTTATTGCCGGGATGCAGTGGTTCATGAACGACGAAGAGTCCTCGAAAGCTTTCATGAACTGCTTCTCGGCTGATTCCTATCAATCTCTGATGCACAACCCCTCTATTTCGGAAAAAACGAAGCAGGAATTGTCCCTACGCGCCGAAGAGCTGGGAATAGCCGCCGAAGAGCTCGAGCTGTATAGCTCATCTTTTTTGCCTGATGTAATCGATAGGAAGTTCGACGACCTTGTCAACGGGGTAGAAAGACGCAATGGAATTGCAGAATCACTCAAGGACAATACTGCAATTCCCGAAAGCCGTTTTACACCCGAGAGCGAGCCCGATTGGAATTCTTTGACCGAAATCTCACTCGAAGAAGCCGAATCGTCTTGCGTCACAAATGAACTAGGCGTGTACGATGAGTACTATGAAAAATACTACCGCCCATGGGTCGAGGAGATCGACCAGTCTTCGCCGCCAGAAACTTTTTACGATTGGAGCGAAAACGAACTTAAGGATTTCGAAATCTTTCTAAAAGTGTGCAAGGACACCGGCATTGAACCCCTGATAATCATAATGCCCGTAAAAGCCTCGTACTACGATTTGACAGAGCATAATTACGAAAGCAGACAGGCTTACTACGACATGATCCGCAATTCATGCGAGTCATACGAAGTGCAGTATCTCGATCTTTCACCTTATGAGTATGATACGTATTTCATGCGAGACGTCATGCACCTTGGCTGGACCGGATGGATCCATGTCGACCAGGCCTTATATGATTTTTTCAAACAAGAGGATAACTAGCAATGAACGTAAAAAAGAAATGCGAAGAAATTAAAGATAAGCACCCGAAACTTTCTTTGCTGCTTGTCTGGTGGCTTATGCCGCTGATATGCTGCATGATGCTCATTTGGTTCGCTTTCTTTTCCGGCTTCGGCGATCCCCCCGAGTTCGTATACAACCAATTCTAAGAGCAAGCTAGGAAAAGCATTTTGCCTTGAGGCGAAACGCACCACACCACGAAGAATAGCCGGCTTCGCGTTCGATGTCGAATCTTCTCAAAAATCGTCACCAGTAATGCCCAAACAAGAAGGCGTCTATATATCGAGCAGGATTAAAAGACAAAGCACATTCCTCCGCCGATGTAAAAGCACCGCAAACAGCACAAACACCCAAAAGTGCAAGGTATTCCATGCTTAACAAACGTACCCGCCCTCCGATAATCCAAATAGACAAAACCTTCGAATTTGCAGGGCAGAATCACCAAAACGTTTCTGCCCTGTTTTTTTGGAACAAAAGAAAATCGTGAAAACAGGCTTGTAGCACAAAAGTGTGTCCTGTAAGCCTGAAAACAACAGGAAATCGAGGGCTGGCTTCTCATCCTTGACTTTTTTGTCCGCCAAAAACTTTTAGTCACCTACACCTATCCCGCTCCTGAATAACACGATACACGTCCATCTCCCACTGCTTGCGGTGCGCCTTGGCTACCGTGTCAAGAATAACGGCCGCAGTCAGCGAAAGCATCCCACAGCATATCAACCCCACGGCTAGCACAGCCGTGGGAACCTTGGTGACATGAGAGGTCAGACAGAACTCACCCACCACGGGCAGACCCACCGCAAGCCCAAACGCAAAGAATACGAGCGAGAGAAGGCCGAAGAACACGAAAGGCCGGTAGTCCTTGCACAACGACGCTATGGCGCGCAGAACCTTCGCTCCGTCACCGAAGGTGGAGAGTTTCGAAACGCTCCCCTCTGGACGATCGCGATATTCTATCGGAACGTCGACGACTCTCCATCCCCTGTCGACCGCGTGAATCGAAATCTCCGTCTCGATTTGGAAACCCGTCGAGAGCACCGGCATGGTCTTCACGAAAGCACGCGTAAACGCGCGGTAGCCGGTCATGACGTCATCAAAAGCGAAGCCGTAGATGACCTTAATCAGCCAACGCACCAGGTCGTTGCCAAAGCCGTGGAACGCTCGGGTGTTCTCCTCGCCGTAGCTGCCGTTGGAGAGGCGATCCCCCACCGTCATATCTGCAGACCCATCCATAAGGGGCGCGAGGAGCTCGTACGCGACTTCAGCGGGATACGTGTCGTCTCCATCCACCATGATATAGTAGTCGGCTTCTATATCACGGAACATCTGACGAACCACGTTGCCCTTGCCCTGCCTAGGCTCGCGACGCACGATTGCACCGTAGGCGGAGGCAACCTCGCCGGTACCGTCAGTAGAGTTGTTGTCGTAGACGTAGACGTCGGCCTCGGGCAGCACATGCCTGAAGTCGTCGACAACCTTACCAACGGTTACACTCTCGTTATAGCACGGTATGAGAACTGCGATTCTGCCCGACATACCCATCCTACCAATCTATCCATCTCAATCCGGCCAAACACACGGACAATATAATCCACAACAGAAGAGGTCCCGTCTCATCCTCAATGCTACCGAGCACAGGGCAAACCACCGCTACGATTCCATTCTGAAGACGAGGCATCCTCGTCCGACTGAGGGTCGCATGCCGCAAAAGCAAGCGCAACCATGAAGGGGATGGCAAGATGCAGCGCGAACATATAGCGATACTGGCAATACTCGGGCGCCGCCACCATCATAGTAAGCCACATAGCAAGCAAGGGAACAAGGGGGACGATGAGCGTGCGACGATGACGCAATGCAAGAAGAGCGCAGCCGAACAGCATCCAGACGGACATAGCTATGTTATAGAGCGCATATGTAGGAAAATGAGTAAAGCGCAATTCCTGAAAATCCTCATTCCCATCTCGATTTAAGCTCTCCATTCCCGTTACTTCATAGAGAACGCTCATTCCGGGCTCACCAAAATACCCACTTGAAGCAACCGCCCAACCTGAAGTGTCTATATTCCAATACCCCTCGGTAGAGCTGAGCCATGCTTTAAAATAGAGGAGGGGATTCTGCAATCCTAAATCAAACCACGTCTTCATGAAGACGACCTTGTTCTCTTCCATCCATTCGTCATTAAAATGACCGCCAAATTTTAGTCCGTCAGAGCTTGTAGGCGTATAATCGTTCTTCACGTTCTCGGTTGACATAAATCCGGAAAGGAAATCCCTCTGTTCTTCGGTCATATCCCCGTTGTGATAAATTACCGCACCAACCTGCTGTAATGGGATCGCAATGGACTCCCTAAAAGGTGACGGAGCAACTCCGGCAGCAGCATAGATAGGACCCGTCACGACTACGACCATCATCGGAACGCCCAGTGCAACCGGAAGAAGCCTCGTCAGTGAAACCTTCCTGTATACAAGCGTCAGCACAATAAGCGTCAAAAGCACGATATAAAGACCGTTATTGCGAAATAAGCCAACGCCCAGTGAAAGAAGAACGAGTTTGATGGTCGTCTTTGCATCAATGCGACCCTTCGCCAGAACGATATCGGTCAGACAGAGTAGATACAAAAACATACAAAGAGAGAATGGGATGTCTTTCCACATGGTTATAGAGTAACGCGCCGCAACAGGATCGAGCACGAAGAACAAAATTGCAAATACCACGAGGATACGAGACGCGCCGCGGCGCGCAAGCCAAGCAACCGCATACGCCAAAACCAACGCGAACAAGGTCATCTGGACAAAAGAATACAAGGCTATTCCCCAAGTGAGATCACCGATCGCCTGTCCAAGCAGAACAAACGGAGCCACGAACAATGTATAAAAAATCGGAGTCCAATTCGATAGCTCCATAAGACCTAGAGCCGTCTTAATCGAGTCACTAGAATCAGGTGTGCAGCATCCGGGGAAATTGATGAGGAACTGGAAGAAGTAGACAAGAAATATCGCGCCAAACACCGTCAGAAAAAGCCGCTTATCGAATACGCCATCCTTCCATGGCCCACCATGGCGAGAGACGAAACGCACGAGCGGACAGAGGAGCGAGAAAGCCATCAAACAGTACAGCAACGTGAGCAACACCGCCTCGAGGAGCTCGGTCCCGTCGAGCCAAAATGACAGACCGAACGAAGACGCGAGCGCTAGAGAATAGAGAAGGAGGAGCCTACCCCCCCCCCGCTCATCCAAGGCGAACGCCGCACGCAACTCAGCGACCGCATCACGCAAGTAATGCGACCTTTGTTCGATATGACCCATGTTGCAACCCTTTCCTTCTGCGTTAATGCGAACAGTAAAGCGTTTTTCGATGAATCTCGATATCCGCAAGTGAATACACATCCTCAAGAGACGCCATACCGAATCAAATTGCTTCGCCGACGCCCAGTACACGAATAAGGCTTTTCGGCCATGCTATTATTAGCAGATAGACAAACTGAAATCAAAACTAAACCTCGTAAAAATCGCAAGCATGAGCTACGACACGCTCTTTCTCAGGAGGAAGGGTTCTCCAGTCGCCATAGTAAGCGCTCAGAACCTCATCGAAACGAGCGGGAGCAGGAAGTTCTATCCCTTCGAATGGAAGACGCAACGTATCTTCGAACCACTCAGTCTTGTAAACGACCTTCGGGTACGTGGTGTCGAAAACGAACTCGGAACCCGTCATCTCCCTCTGCTGCAGAAGGAGATTCTCGTAAGCTTGATTCCAGTGCTCATAGCCCCACAGACGAGCGGTCAAAGCGCGTAGCGCGTTCCTCTTCCCCTCAACATCAAACAGACAGCTTTCTGCCTTACGCTGGTATTTCTCGAATTTCTCGGCAGAAGAAGATGGCGTTCCCGTTGCTTCGGTGCCCACCAAAGGGAAGATATCAAGCCAAACACCCATTTCAAGATCAGCACCTTTTCTGAAACCACCCCCCCACTTACAGCAAGTGGACGTGTCGTAAACTTTAGGAAACCAGATATGATGCGGTGAAGAAGGATACGGAATTGACGTAGAAGCAATGCGATACGGAGCAGGCAGGGATACGCCTTCAACGTTTACCAAATACAGAAGCCTCTTGTAATCTTCCAAGGGCATCATGAGATCAACGTCATCATCCCAAGGAATGAACCCCGCATGACGTGCAGCACCAATAAGGGTGCCGTAAGACATCCAATACGTAAGGTCGTTTTCGATGCAGTACTCATCGAAGACAGCAAGTAAATCAACCGACCTTTTCTTTATCTCCCCCAGAGCGAGCTTTCGTTTGTTCATCACGTTTTCACCTGTTCTATTCCTCAAGGACGCGCATGGTCTTTTCGGCAAGGGCGGCCGTGGAAAAATCGCTTCCTCTTTTCGCGGCACCGTCGCGATATCGAGCTAATCGCTCCGGGTCGTTCAAAAGCGAAGACAGGCCATCACGAAGCCCCTCTTCGCTATTATCTACGATAACACCGCAGAGATCATCGGTCCCCAAGATATCAACCATGCCTGCACAGCGCGTAGTAAGAACAGGTGTTCCAAGTATGATGGCTTCCACCACCACACCGGAGAAACCCTCCGCATACGAAGAACACACGAGCAAATCGGCCGCCTTGATATAGGGATAAGGATTTTTCTGATATCCCTCGAACACTACGTAGCCCTGCAAACCAAGGTCACCTACGAGCTGTCTAAGTTCATCTTCCATGGCTCCGCCACCAACCATGTGGATGCAGAAGCGTGCGCCTTCCTCTTTAAGCTTCGCCGCAACCCTCACAAGACGGTCGTAGCCTTTTACCTGCGTAAGGCGTCCAACGGTTACGATATGAACCCCGCCGTCTTCGTCAAATGAAAAATCGCCCTCCGCCTTGGTGCGCACCGAAGCGTCGTCAATTATGTTCTGCACGAACTCGGCCTCTATGCCGTATTTTTTCTCAATAGACCCGGCGACATCGGAAGAAACCGCCAGCACCTTGTCGAAACGTTCGTAGGCCCTGCGTTCTTCTTCTTCCCCAGAGTAATGCTCTAGACTCCACGGATTAAGAATCATGTCAGTATGAACCCATGCGATGGTTTTAGCCTTACCCTCAGGAGAGCCCGAAAGAAGACGTGTTGGCCATCCCTCAAGAAAAGCCACTTCAATATCGAAGTTCGTCCTACCAAACAAGACTTTATATAAGTACTTCGGATTTACGCGATTGAACAATTCGAGCTTGATGCGAGACCCCACACGATAAGGAAGACGCTCCAGAAACGAGCCTTTTCTTTTGTATCTAATGAGGCTCCTGACCGGAACCATACTTCGCATTTCGCTTACGAGACTATTGGGGTTGTCGAGGAATTCATACACCACAACCACTTCGATATCGTAAAAATCCCTCAGCGCCTTAACGCTGTCAACTAATACCCTTTCAGCACCTGCCGGTTCAAGGCTTCCGATTAGAAACATTAACCGTTTTTTACCAGCCATGATTACACCTCATGTAAATATAAAAACAAACCTACGAGCGTTTGGGCAAAAAACGCTTGGCAATTGAAACAACCTCGCGCAACTCCCTAGATTTACGATATGCGACCACGTAAAACAAGAACGGTACAAACACGCCAAAAAATCCGCCCGTCAAGAAAGCAAGAACGCCCGTAACAGGGATGATTGAAGAGACAAGATAGGCGATACCGATGGAAAAAGCTGCAAGGAGAGCATACTTCACATAAGCAATGGCGAAATTGATGAGCGGGCGATGGAACCCGTGCGCATAAACAGCCCAGGCCTCATAAACGGTTGAAATGCAAACTGACGTAATCACACCCGCAAGCAACACACCGACGATTCCAAACGGACCAACCAAAATCAGAGAAAGAAGCGGAAGAAAAACCGCCTCAAGCACCGCTTTCCATTTCGTATACCAGTACAACCCATAGGCGCTCGTAAAAGAAACGGCCGCACAACGCATACCCTTAACGTAGAAAAGAAGCACAATGAAGACCACGACTTCCTGCCCAAAACGCCAGGAGTCTCCGACCCATATGGAAATGAACGCGTTGACCGAACAAAGCAGGCCACCCGAAATGCAAGCATATAAAAACGCATTGATGAAAAAGGTGGTTTTGAAAACTTCGTACTGACGGCTTTCACTTTCTTTGGCTCCAAGGTTTCCAACGCTTGCGACAATCGAATCGAACACCCTATCAACGATACGAGAAAGAGAATTCGTTATCAAAAGATAGTTGCCGTACAAAGAGGTCACGGTCAGACCTGCGAAAGTAGTAATGACGATATTGCTTACCGGCGTGGAAGCAACGCCTGCCACTTTGTGCATGATAAGACCCAGCACGTTTTTCTTGATGGTCTCAAGAACCTCTTTATTGAGAGGCTGGATGTCTTTCTCGCGCAAGTAGGGGTACATCTTATTCGCCCTAATCGCTATTACGATGTTCTGAAGAATCGTAGACGCAATCATGCAAGCAAGGAATATGAGGTAATTGTGCGTTAAATACAGAACAGCGATTTGCGCACACGCCATCACAATCTGGAATCCGTACTGTATAAGATAGACGACATAGCCTTTTTGGTCGGCCATGATGAGAGAGCCTTTATAAGAAAAGAAATATGAGACACCCGTATTAAGTACAAAGCAAAAGAAGTACACCTCAAGCAGGGGGATATCAGGGGCATCTGCGCCAAGGAGCATATGCACATTGGGCGCCAAAAGAAGACCGACTCCGATGATTACCACGCCAATGAGAATATACGCACGCTTGAAAAGCCTCATAAGAGATTTAACGAGCTCTTTATCCCCATTGGCCAAGGGTTCGTAAAGGCTAAACACAATTGCGCCGCCGATTCCCAAATCTGCGAGTGCCAAAATGGTAAGCAGGCTCGAAAAAAGCGTTTCAAGACCCAAGTATTCCTGAGCGAGACAAGAAACAAAAGCCATGCGAACAACAAAGTTCGCAATCGCCGACACCGCCTGGCCTCCCCACGCCGCAAAGACGTTTCGTAAGGAATTGGCCACTCTAGAAGACGACACAAATCCTCCTTCACACTTCAGCAAAGATTACGCGCTGTCCTTCGAAAAGGACAGCGCGCCAGTTTCCGCAACTACCTGCTAGAACATTTTACGCGGAATAAAAACCGCCCCAAGAACAGGAGTCCCAGAAACAGCCAAACATTTAAGCGCATGGTCAATCTCTGCTCCCTTTGCAGCAGCTTCTTTCACGACTAGCACGATGCTATCGGTCTGAGAAAGCTGCGATGCAGCATCGGAAGATTCAGACAGGACAACCGTTCCCTTCGAGATAAAGCCAGATTGCAATACGTTTTTTGCAACCTCTTCCAAAGCATCATTCGCGCTTGGAGATGCAAGACAAAGCGAGGAAAAATTATTGCGATGCATTAAAACTCTCAAATTATCAGCGAGAGCCTTCCTGTCTGCCTCATTGGAGAAATCGGCAATAACGGGAACCTCCATCAAACGCTCTATATCCCGCTCGGAACGAACTTTTCGAGAAAGAATGTCATAGGCCGCGAAGCCGAAAACCGAAACAAAAAGCCCCACAAATAGGAAAACGACAACTACCTTGAGACTGATTCCAGCCCCACTCGGCTCGGGGGCGTTCGGATTCTCGATTTTATCTATGCCCCAGTCAGCAGCGCGCTTCAAATCGCCCGTCTTGAGCACAGCCTCTTCACTCAAGGTTATTTCACTCACGGGAATAATCTCTTTAGCTTTTTCAAGCGTAAGCGCAGCAGCCCTGTTGGCAGCTTCGATGGCGGTTTCGGCATCAGGAGCGGAAGCGTCAACGTAAACAAAACGGTCGTAGTTCTGCTGCTCCGTCTCCCTATCGAACCAATAAGGAGAGGAAAGCTCGACATCGTCGCCAAACTCCTCCCTAACTTTACCGGCCACATCACCGCTAACAACAAGGCGGCGAAGGTCGGTCATCATATATGCCTCGCTATATGAATAGTTGTAATCGCCCCCCTCTCGAGCCTCTTCGTCATATCCGTAACCCGTGGCATACAAAACAGCCTCAGCGGTGTACGCGGAGCCATCGCCCTCTGCGCCGCCTTTAACAAAAGAAACGCCCGCGCCTAGACAAACGGAAAGAATCCCGATAAGCGCCACAGCAACCCAATGGCGTTTTATGCTTTCGCAAATGGTCATGAAATTAAACATGGTCACTCTTCCTTACAATCAGCGGTACAACCCGTACACCGAACTTATTCACGCGGAGCCTTTCCTCGCCCCCAGTACACGAGCAAGGAACCGTTAGTTTTGCAGGCTCAAGAACGTTAGCCACACTTTTCGCTCGAGAAAAATACGCCAGCAATGCAGAGCATGCAAGAATAAGTGCAACCGCGAGCAAGAATCTCGTACTCATAAGAAAAGAAATCCACTCAATAGCGTAACCTCGTGGCATATGAAAAACTGACATGGATGAAATCAGAGCCACCATCCCCCAGAACCAGCTTCTCCCGATGCAACGCGACATGAGGCAGAAAATCATGCCTAGAAAAATACTGCCGAAAACTATGCCGCCATAGCCAAAATCCGCATACAACTCAAGAATATAAGAGGAGCCATATCCTTCACCACCCAAATAATTTGGATGAGCAAAATACGACATGGCATGCGCATAAGAACTACTGTTCAGGGCGAGCAATGCACTATTTGTTTCGCCGAGGTCTTGGCACCCTAAAAATGTCTGGCCAATGAAACCCTGCGTTATATTGGTGATAATTGCTCCGATACTGTAAAAACGAAAACCTAAATCTTGAATCTGAGGATTCACATCATAGCCATGCCCAAGCACAGTGAAGGTTACGCCCTGCTTGAAAAGAGCATCAGCGAACAACGCAAAAAAGCCAAGGCTCGAACTCGTCCCAGCACGCAAATAATTGATTGCACCCATGGCCACGATGCCAAGAGGAACAAGAATTATCGCCCCCAGCGCAACTCTACGAGTGATCCAGCGCTCCTCAGAATCGGTTAAGTGCCTAAAGATGTAATACAAACCCGCAAACAGAAAACTAATAACGAAATCCGAACGCGAGCCAATCATCAGCATAGGAATCGATGTGGACACATACAGGGCAAGACAAATCGTAGAAATGCGGCGCTTAGGCAATGTAGCCAAAAAGGCGCATAGCATATATGGTGCCATTGGCTTAAGCACACCGATAACCCACGGTATATTCTCGTCAACCCCTACAAGATAATACTCTTCGTAGGAATGACCCTGCATTACTTCAAGCCTCATTGCACCATCAACGAATGCCCCAAGAAGACACACGAAGTAGCAGATTAAAGCAGCCTTGCGAATGTAGCCCATCTTCTCTGAGCGGGATAGTTCGCGCATCAGACCGGATACCTTATGATGCGCTTTTGAACTTGCCCTTATCCCCGCTTTATTGGGCACAAGAAGGCTGCGGCGCTTTCTCCAGTCGGAATTCGCCCGCAATACCCCTTCGAACAAGACTGAACCTAATAAAAGGCACGCCATTGAAACATACAGAGAAAGCAGTGCAAACTGCGTCGAATCGTGAGAAGAGAGCATCCAACTACGACTCGGGTCAATCGAACCAACAAGGGGACGCGTCAGGAGAAACAGAAAAATCCCACCGTGCAAAAATAAGAAAAGAAGTCTGTTCTTTAAGTTTGCGAATGCATACATGACATTTGCTACAAAAATCACGAATACGCCCGCAAGCATTATCTCAAGAACCCCTTGAAGAAACCCCATTGCGAATACGGCAAACGAAGCCGTAACAAAAACAGGGTAAAGAGAGCTCAGTAAACTTACGACCGAAATCCCGTTCTTACGAGCAGAAGACGCAACCACACTACACTCCCCACTCGAACACGGTCTTAAACGGTGTTTGAAGGTCGGTCGAAAATACGCGCTTGATATCCTTCACGTTGCGAACCGAATCGTCAACATGGATAATCTGGCGAAGTCTGTTTTGAATGTCACCCGTACGCATGATTTCCACCGCACGCTCGAAATCAGCACGACCAGAACGAGAGCATCCTACAACGGTCATGCCCTTTTCGAGCACATTTCGTGTATAGACGGGCACAGGATGCTCGCTCACACCCATAAGCATAAGCGTACCCTGCGGCGCCACATGCGCAATCACGCAATCGATGGCCTCAGCGGAACCCTCCCCGCCTGCGCATTCGAAAGCGTGATCGAAAGTCAGATCGTCTGGAACGCTATCCGAGTAATAACGCTCTGCGGCAAAAGAAAACAGCGCAAGCTTCTCCGCGTTACGGCCGATAACAATAAGCTCTGATTTGGGCGCAAGCACCGAAAGCGTGCAGGCAAGCGTATAAGCAAGCGACCCGTCGCCGATAATGGCAATACGGTCGCGCTTATCATGAGCAATACGATCAAAGCGCTCGTAGGCGTGCGTGGTCACGCTTACGAATTCCGTTATGGCAGCAACTTGCGGATCGACTCCTTCGCAAGAAACAACACGATCGGGGTCGAGGTTGACAAACTCTCGCATGAAACCATCGCGGCCGCTAGAGAGAAAACCCGAACCTTCGGCATAATTCTCATAGATATACTCAGGACCGCGTCCGGCCACATTGGGTATAAGAGCAACATGCTCGCCGGGCATAAACACGCCGGTAGGATCATGAAGCACTTCACCCATGCATTCATGAATAAGCGCCATGGGAAGTTTCTTGCGCATGACCGCAGGATCACGACGCCCTTGGAAATACCTCTGATCGGCATGGCAAACCGCCATGTAACGAGGTCTGACGATCACTTTTCCCTCGGATTGCACATCTTCGAATTTAACCAGCACCGTACGGGGCGCAACCAGTTGGTAAATACTGTTAATCATGACGGAATCACTCCACGCCAGACTCGAGCATGGCTTGGGCGACCTTATAATCCATGATGGTAGTAAGCTTGATGTTGGTTACATCGCCTTCGACCATGGCCACAGGGCGTCCTTTAAGAACAAGCATCTTGCAAGCGTCCGTAAGCACGCTCTTTTCATCCTCGGTCAACTCTGCAAATGCGCGCTTCAGCGCATTGATGCGAAAGGTCTGAGGGGTTTGACCCTGAAACATAAAGTCGCGCACGGGAATGGAGTCAATGAATTCGCCACCTTCGGAGCACACGATAGTATCAGTAGCGGGAATTACCGTATCGCAAGCGTCGCAGTGTGCCATGGCATCAATGTTGGCCCGTATCGTAGAAAGCTTCACAAACGGGCGAACCGAATCGTGCGTGACAATAACATGCTCATCGGATTCGCCGAATTCACGCTCAATGCCTTCTATTATGCTCATGATGGTGCCATTGCGGTCGGCGCCGCCCTTCACTACACGAACGGGAGCATCGGCCAGGCCAGCCGTTGAAAGAGCGTCCTCGACAAAATCGACCCAATCCCCATGAACGCCAAGATACACGGCGTCAAATTGATCGCACAGCAAAAACTTTTCAAGCGTGTGCATGAAAATAGGCTTGCTACCGAGCGGCAAAAACTGCTTAGGTATGCTGTCTATATTCATGCGGGATCCGACACCGCCTGCAAGAATAGCTCCGAATAGCATAGAACCTCCTCTGGGCAATTAACCAAGAGACGACTATACCATAAGCAAAAAACCGATCATCATATTCGGCTAAAACCCACAAGCCGACTCGTCAGAGGCGAACCAATCGCCTCTGACGATGCATCGTCAATCAGCACGGTACTTCTGCGCATTTACCTTCGCAAACGCCCTATACAATGAAACGCTCAGTTTCAGAGCAAGCATGGAAAGCTTGCGACCTCGCCCAACGTAGGGGCTCGAAAGAACTTCGGTCCAATGAGACCGTAAGTACGCCACAACTTCTCTCTGCTGAGGAAACACCGCCCCACTTTCGTCAAGAAGCATCTTGTCAAGCACGGTAAACCGCGACCAAATCAGGCGAAAACGCGCCGCCGGCTCATGTTCGGGACATTCGGCAACCACCACGTCATAAGCATGCTGGTAAGCGTCGACGATATCCATTGATTTCGACGAAAACGGTTGCGTGGTAATAGTGCCCTCATGATGCACATAGCAATAAAGGGGCTGCAAATCGATCGAAACCTTCTTCGCGCGAACGAATATGTCCGCCGCCACAAAAGCATCCTCGTACGTACGGCCCGTTGGAAACGGAACCTCTTCCAGCAAGCTCTTACGGTAGAGCTTCAGAGGAACCCAGATGCGCAATTTCTCACCAGAAAGAAGCTCGCCAACAGCCTCGCGACCGGCGATGACGCGTTTCTCCCCGCCTTCGCTGGCAATAGAGTGATCCACATATACGCTCATGACACCGCCTACAGCAATGTCTGAACCATCCTCTACCGCATCGGAGTACAGCCGCTCATACATCTCCGGCACAATATAATCATCAGAATCAACGAATCCTACGAATTCGGCACGCGCCGCTTTCACGCCCGCATTGCGAGCGTCGCTCAACCCGCCATTCTCTTTATGGATGACGCGTATGCGAGAATCGCGCGCAGCCCACGCATCGCACATAGACCCGGACGAATCTTTCGCCCCATCGTCAACAAGAATAATCTCAATATCTTGAAGCGTTTGAGCAACGACGGACTCGATGCAGCGGTCAAGGTACTTCTCCACGTTGTAAACAGGAACGACCACCGATACCTTTGGCGCAACAGCTGTCGCTTTCTCGCTTTCGGTATTTCCGCCCTCGGGATTCTGCCCCATCATCGATCGTCCACCTTCTCCCCGCCGCCGAAAACGTACGGACCGCAACCAAGCGTTGCCACATCGCCGGAATGGAAGCGCTCCACCAGCTCAGTCACCGCGCGAACCTCTTCGCGCGTATGCAAAGGAATACGATCGGAAGGATTCTGGCTGATGAGGCGGACGAATTCAAACGCCTCGTAACGCTGGCCCTGGCCGACACATTCGTAGTAGTACTTCTTCGTGTTACGCAGGTCTTCGTTACGCACCTCAAAGTAATCGGTCTTCCACCATGGCGCAGGAACGTAGATGTAGCCTTTGGTTCCGGTAATAACCATGTCGCCTTCCGTCTTGATGCCACGACCAACCTTCAGCGTGGCAGACGCATGCGGGTACAGCAGGTTGCACTTCGTCCACACGCAGAAGTCGTTCTCGAACGAGCAGACAAACTGGGCGTCAAGATATTCGGTGCCCAAAAACGAAATCGCAGGAAGACAGATGTAGGACGCCATATCGTAGAAGCTTCCCTGGTAGACATCCGACTTATCCAGCTCGTCGAACACGTGGCTGAACGACGCATCGATATCTTTGACCTCTCCCACCAGGCCGCTTTCAAGCATCAGCTTAAGATGGTCGAACGCCGGGAAGTACCTGGTTTTAAGAGCCTCCATCAACACTAGCTCACGCTCGTCGGCAAGCGCGTACAGCTCGTCCATATCCTTCGAATTGAGGAAAAGCGGACTTTCGCATAAGACATGGCAGTTGGCACGCAACGCAGCCTCAATATACTCGCGATGCTTTTCGATGGAGGCAGAGATGTAGACCGCATCCACGGCTTCAAGCATGGCATCAAGATCTTCTGCAACAGGAATGCCCGTCGCCTCAGGCTTAGGCCAGACGCTTGCCACATCGACACCTGCGACATGCGTGCATTCGTCGATGAAGCGATCCGTCAGATAACCCGACCCGATGCAGCCAACCGTTATCGGCTTCATACGCTCGGCGCGCAGCTCGGTGCTCGAAACACCCTGCGTACGCGGCAGGTAGACGACCTTGCAGTAGTTATTCAGATAGTCAAACTTGCCTTCCCAGTCCGACCCAATAGCGAAGATATCCACGCCGTATTTCTTGATGTCGGAAATTTTCTGACCTTGATATTCCTCGACTATCACTTCATCGACCAGCCCCGTGGCAACGACAGCCTGCAAGCGGTCGGAAAGATTCTGGTGCACGTTGAGCTTGCCCCGCGACCGGTCGAACGCATCGGAAGTCACGCCGACGATGAGATAATCTCCCAGCGCACGGGCGCGCTCCAACAGAGCGGTGTGGCCATAATGGAGCAGGTCGTATGTTCCGTAGGTGATTACAACGGTCTTTCCATCGCGCATGGATACGCCTTTCTCTAGTTAGCACCCGGCTCGAGAAGTCCGCGGCTCTGCATATCCAGCAAAGCAGCGACCAGGGCTTCGTTGTCAGCAACGGTCAATGCGCCGATATGGCCGACGCGAAATACGGTTTCGGCCATATCTCCCCCATTGGGACAGACCCATATGCCATAGTTGTCCTTGAGTTCGGTAAAAATCGCCTTCGCAGAAATGTCGCCCGTGTAAAGCGCCGTAACGGCATTGGCCGGAGCCTGAGGAAATATCGTAAACGGCAAACCCTCGATGCGGCTGCGGAAGTCCGCGGCCAAAGCGGCAACGCGGTCGAGTTCCGCCTGCACGCCCATTTCGTCGATTTGACGAAGGCGTTTGTTGATCTGCAGCAAGATGCCGACCGCCGGCGTAAACGGAGTCTGGCCTCGCTCGCCGTTTTTGAGGGCGTCCTTCAGATCGAAGTACATGCAGCGCGGGTCGATACGCTGCACACGCCTAAGAGCGGAAGGCGCCAAGGCGAGCACGGAGATTCCCGGAGGCACGGCAAGCGCTTTCTGAGATCCGGTGATGAGCACGTCCGCATCGGCGCAAGCCATGTCGATAGCTTCCGTCAGAAACGCACTGACCGCATCGACGATGAGAAAGAGGCCTTCGCGACGGCAAAAATCGGTGACCATGCCCAAGTCGTACGCAACGCCCGTAGAAGTTTCGCACAGGTTGATGAGCAGTGCGGTGTAGCCTGCGCCCGCAAACGGAGCGAGGTCTTCCTTCGTTAAGGCGCTGCCCGCTTCAAGCGTAAGGGCGGTATGGTCGATACCGTGAACCTCGAGCAGCTTCACAAAGCGATGGCCGAAGCTGCCGCCGTCAACGACAATGGCCTTGTCGGATGCGTCGAGCGTGTTCATGACGGCCGCTTCCATGCCAGCCGTGCCAGAACCCGTCAAAAATACCGCACGCGAACCTTCGGGCGCACCGGCAAACTTAAGAAAAAGACGTTCATTCTCCAACATGACCTGAGAAAACTCAGGCGTGCGAAAATACGGAACCTGATTGGCGCCGAGAGCGCAGATGCTTTCGTCAGATTGAACGGGACCAACGGTGAAATTGAGCATAGGAGCGTCTCCGATCGATTAAAGTTTCCAAATACGAATGTGCTGTGGGCGGCGCTTGTCTTCAGGCGGGAGGTCCATGAAATTCTGTCCATAGATGCCGGAAAGATAGCGCACATAGCCGTGAGGAGCGGGAAGCATATGCCCCTCGAAAGGCACCTCCACCAGCGGGAAGCATTCCGAAATGGGCCAACGCTCACGCTCGCCGTACATGCCGCATACAATAGCGATATCATGCTGAGGCTCGTTACGATAACGCGAGCAGATGCCAATGGACTTGCGGGCCGCATTGAACGGACCGTATAGCTTCGCCACAACGCGCAAGACGTTGCGAAACTGCTTCTTGAGAAACGTGCTGCCAGCGTTAAAAGGAGACGAATAAGCAACCATCATTTCCAGATAGGGCCTGCGCTGTTTGATCTGTTTGAGAAACAGATCCTGGTCGTCGGGAATATAGTCGATCGGAAAAATATCCAGACCCAAATAAGGGCAGTCGGTTTCCGCAATATCGTCTTCGTCTTTGCCGTAATCCATGCGTACATACCGTGCGTAGTCGCGAGCGAACGTACCGTCGGCGGCGGATACTAGCTTGCGATTAGGCATGTTGGCAATTTCGGGAGCGAGCGATACAAGCCTATCGTAATCGTCACGCATCATCATTAAATCGATATCGTCATCCCAAGGAATGAAGCCCTTATGGCGCGCTGCGCCAAGCATTGTTCCGCCGCAGAGCATATAGGGAATACCGTGTTCCTTGAGGAAAGAATCCAGTTCCAAAACCGTCTCGAGCGAAACTTGCTGCATTTCTTTAAGAGAAAGATAGGATTTATTTTCAGTCATCAGCACCCCTTGAACAACCTGTAACTTAGGCACCCAAAACAAGTCTTTATTCGGACACGATGATTTCGGAATTATGCCAGTTGCGTTCGCCTTCAGGCGGCGGAGTCATGTAATCGGGTCCGTAAATCGCCGTGAGCACGGCTTCGATATTGGCGGGAGCAACAAACTCGACACCTTCGAACATGACCGGTCTGCCTTCTCCGAGCCATTCACGATCGAAAATTTCACGGAAACCGCGCGCAGCATGCAAGTTGATCGCGCGAGGCGATTCGTCGTATGCGTAACGGCGCAGACAGTTTTCGGTGTTCATGAGCACACGATGGAAGTCGTCTCCGTAAGGGCGCACCACCTTGCTGAACAACCCGATAGCCTTCACCATGAGATTTCCGACAAAGCCGCGGTCGCGCTTAGTATCGATCACGTAGTCGAATTCAGCCGTGCAATCCATCACGCGCCAAAACATCAGACGGATTTTGTGCGCGACCGCCGCAAAACCAGTAGGAAAACCATCCATGGGGATGATATCAATCCACGCCTCTTCGTAACGATCCTCGTTGGCGGAGCGATTGATGACCTGAACGGACGAATCCGTAATCTTCGCCATGCCTTGACGATACGTTTCATCGGAGTAGACGCTTACCAGGCCGATGCCGGGTTTGCCGGCGAGCTCGGCGGGGGCTATTTCCAAAAAACGCATGTAGTCTTCGCGCGGCATGCACAGGTCCACATCGTCATCCCAAGGAATGAAGCCGCCATGGCGCACGGCGCCTAAGAGCGTTCCGCCGAGCAGATAGTAACGCAAGCCGTGCTTTTTGCACATGCGATCGAAATCCTGCATAAGCGCAAGCTCGGTGAGCTGGAGCTTTCTCAAATTAGAATCCGTTGCCATGGTTTCACCCATTGCCTTTCTTATCGTAGCGCCGTCGCAGCCGAAATGCACGCTCGACCAAAATGGCGTAAAGACAGCCTATCGACCGCGAAGCCTATCGAACAAGCCGCGCGCAATGCCTACGCACGTTCCTGCGCCATACGTGATATGGATGGTGAAGAACACGACTGGAAGCGCGGCGAAAGCGATGCACCGTTTCGGCGACTGCACAGCAGCACGTATGGCCAAGGCAACGCAAATCAGCAGATAGGCCGCCCCACATGCAAGAAACGGAATCCACGATGCCGCAAAGCCTGCAATAACCAGCGCAAGAATGCCCAGCACGAAAACGAACGGCGCGAAATGGTACGCCTTCAAGCACTTCGGCTGAATGAACAGCGTCCGTCCCACCCAATAGCCATTGCCGTATTTCTGCTTCGCCACACGGCGCAGGGAAGCGCGTGCGTGCTGCTGCGAGAAGATGCGGCCGTCGAAACGGATTTTATAGCCTGCCATGCGAATTCGATAGAAATAATCATTATCCTCCGTACGCACCAACCGTTCGTCATAGAGGCCGACGGCCTCGATAACCTCACGACGCATCATGGCGTGAAAGGCGGCGGAAACATACAATTTTTCAGAACGGAAGCGGTAGTCAGCAACCGAACTTCCAAACGCCGAGTCCTCTGCTACGAGCAGCGTATTCGTCCAACCGGTCTCAGGAAACGCCATGGTCGGTCGAGGGCCGGCGCACACGTCCTCACCCTCCTGAAGAATCTCAACGTTACGATGAATAAAGTCGGAAGGAATCCTGGCATGAGCGTCGATTCTCACGAACGCATCACCGGAAAAATGAGCAAAAGCAACATTGCAGCCAGCGGGAAGAATCTTTTTATCGTTATCGAGCACTATCACGCGAGAAAATTCGCACGCGTCGTCGCTTTGCGCAAACTCCGTCATCGCCAATTTGGTGAAATCCGTCGAAGCGCTGTCGATAAAAAGCAGTTCCATCCTGTCATGAGGAAAATCCTGCGAAAGAATGTCGCCGATTATATCTTTAATGCAAGCCTCCTCGTTATGGGCGACAATAGCCACAGAGACCAAATTTATCGGTTCAACGTGATGCTTTTCCATGAAACCCCCACCCATGATTGAGCGTCGTGTGAGCCGTGCCCATCACTTTGCATTGACAGAACGCAGCCAAATGGATTGTTACGAATTGTGCGTAATCGTATACGTGGGAACCACGTGCTCGAGCACGTGAAGAGCCGTTTCATCATCGCCCGCCATGGCTTCTTTAAGCTCGTTCAGCTTGCGGTCAACCTCGCTGTAGCCCACTTCTTTGCCCGTAGAGATCATGATGCCCTTCATCTTGGTGGGGATGGTGTTTTCTTCGTTCATGAGCAGCTCTTCATACATCTTCTCGCCCTCGCGCAGGCCGGTGTAGACAATCTTGATGTCCTTATCCACCTCAAGGCCGGAAAGCTGAATGAGACTCTTGGCCAAGTCCACGATCTTGACGGGATCGCCCATATCGAGAATGAAGATTTCGCCGCCCTTCGCCATGCCACCTGCCTGGATGACCAGACGGGACGCCTCGGGAATGGTCATGAAGAAGCGTTCGATATCGGGATGCGTGACCGTAATGGGGCCGCCTGCGGAGATCTGGCGCTTGAACAGCGGAATGACGCTGCCGTTGCTGCCGAGCACATTGCCGAAGCGAACAGCGGTATAGACGGTTTCGGACGCCTGCGCATAATGCTGGATGATCATTTCGCCCATGCGCTTGGTAGCACCCATGACGCTTGTGGGGTTGACCGCTTTGTCGGTGGAAATGAAGATGAAGCGATTGACCTTGAACTCATGCGCCAGACGCACCGTATTCAAAGTGCCAAACACATTGTTCTGGATGGCTTCGCGCGGACACATCTCCATCAAGGGGACGTGTTTGTGGGCGGCAGCGTGGAAAACGGCGGCAGGCTGGTATTTCACGAACACATCGCGCAGACGGTCGACATCACATACGCTGCCGATTTCGACTTCGCACTCGATATCGTCATACTTAGACAGAAGCTCGTTACGCAGCATGTAGGCGTCGTTTTCGTACATGTCGAAGATAATCACGCGCTTCGGCGCCACGGCGCACACCTGACGGCACAGCTCAGAACCGATAGAGCCACCGCCGCCGGTAACCAGGACGGTTTTGCCGGCAAGGTATCCGCTCACCATGCGCGTATTGAGCACCACTTCTTCGCGGCCCAACAAGTCGGCCACGTCAACCTCGCGCAGCTGCACGTCGTTGATTTCATCCACGCGAAGCTCGCGCACGTTGGGAAGCGTGCGCAGCTGGCAGGTGGTCTTGGTGCAGATGCCGTAAATGCGCTTGCGCTCTTCAAGCGTGGCCGAGGGAATGGCCACGACGATCTGCTCGATGCCCAGGCGATCGACGATGTCTTGGATGTCATCGCTCGAGCCGACGACGCGCACGCCGTGAATACGAAGATTGCGCTTTGCTTCGTTATCGTCCACGACGGCAACGGGGAAACCGGGCATCTGAGGGTCCTTGGAGACCATGCGGTCGATGGCGAGGGAACCCGTTTCACCCGCACCCACGACAAGCGTGCGAGGACGTTTGTCGCCGCTGTGCTCGGGAGAAAACTTGCGCTTCTTGCTTCGCACGATGCGGAAGACCATGCGCGTGCCGCCCACGAAGAAAATCATAAGGAACATGGCCACGAAATAGACCCTGATGGGAATCCATTCGCCCAAGATCCACAGCAGCACAGCCGAGATAAGCGTGCTCAGCCCGACCACTATGACGATGCGGATGGCATCATCGACCGACGCGTATTCCCATAGATTGTTGTACATCTTGAACACGGCGAACATAAGAAGGTTCACCACGACAGGAACGCCGAGAATGAAGTAAATCTCGTGTGTGGCGAACACCTCGCCCACAAGCCCCGTCAAAACAGATGCGCAGTAGAACGCCAGAAACGTTGCAAGAATATCGCACACGATCAAAAGCGCCGTGCGTCGCGTAAACCTAATATCTTCCATCTCTATCCTATCTCCTTGCAGCATCGAAACACGGTTTAGTTCGATTGGTCTTTCATGACGCGATACACCTCGAGCTCCCATTGCTTGCGGTGGGCTTTCGCAACGGTGTCAAGAATGGTTGCAGCCGTAATGGACAGCATACCGCAGCATACCAACCCCACGGCAAGCAGCGCCGAAGGGAATTTCGTGACATACGAAGTCTGGAAAAACTCATACACCACAGGCAACCCCACAATAAGCCCGAGCACGAAAAAGACAAGTGCGAAAAGGCCGAAAAACACGAAGGGACGGTAGTCTTTGCACAGCGACGTGATGGCCATCAAAACCTTTGCGCCGTCACCGAACGTGGAAAGTTTCGATTCGCTTCCTTCGGGGCGGTCGCGATACTCGATCGGAACATCCACGACCCTCCAGCCCTTATCCACCGCATGGATCGAAATCTCCGTTTCAATCTGAAATCCGGTGGACAGGACGGGCATCGTCTTGACGAAAGAGCGCGTAAATGCGCGATACCCGGTCATCACGTCATCGAAACCGTAGCCGTAGATGGCCTTGATAAGCCATCGGACAAGGTTGTTGCCGAAACCATGGAACGCGCGGTCGTTTTCCTCCCCGTAACTGCCGTTGGATAAGCGGTCGCCCACCGTCATATCAGCGGAACCGTCCATGAGGGGAGCAAGAAGATCACGCGCAGACTCGGCGGGATAGGTGTCATCGCCATCGACCATGATGTAGTAGTCCGCGTCGATATCGCGAAACATCTGGCGCACCACGTTTCCTTTGCCCTGGCGGGATTCATGGCGCACGATAGCACCGCGATCGCGGGCGATACTGGCCGTGCCGTCTGAAGAGTTGTTGTCGTAGACGTAGATATCGGCCTCGGGCAAGACGCGTTTGAAATCATCCACCACCTTGCCGATGGTCACAGCCTCGTTATAACACGGTATGAGCACCGCAATTGTATCTTGCATGCATTCTTCCATTCGTTCTTTCAGGATGCGACAAAGGTATCCGATTGCAATATGCATAACTAAGTTATTTTACTGCAAAAAGCTGAAACGTCGATTAACTCCATTCGAACACCAGAGCTGAGCTACATCGTAATTTTATACAAGCGCATATCGCCTTCGCTCAGCACGACTTCGAATCCAGGCGTGTCATCGTCAATGCTGGAAATCCCCGACCACCACTCGTCACGAATGCCGTCTGAGGGAAGAAAACGACGCTTGGCGCCGCCTTCGCCTGGCTTATCGCCATCGTAGCCCGCATCGAGGTTGAGCACGTACTGCGCGCCGACGGACTTCACCGCATCGCGCACTTCGGCGTTTTCGGCAATGTCGCATAGCGATTTCCTTATGAGAACGCTCTGACTGCTTTCCCCCCATCCCCCTTCATATCCGGTGAGGTAACGATAGTAGGTCCTCACGCCGTCAGCGCCGTACAAAAACACGCTGCCGTCGTTGGGCCTGTTGAGGAGAACCTGGTCGCTCGGGACGATTTCACATGCCCGCCGCACAAATTCGCGCTCCTCTTCGTCAAGGTAGTGAACCTTCGCGGGATCCGTTTGAGCCGTAATGCGCGCACTTATATCGCCAAAAGCTGTATTCACGTAGAAGCGCCCGGACATATCGAAGCTCGGATAGAAAATCGCAGCGAAAAGAACCGCCGCACAACCAAGCCGCACCATAACGGACGGCCTTTTGCCCCTAAAGGCGCCCACACAAACAAGGTGGTCGAAGGCAAGGGCGGCAATATCTGCCAGGCGATGCGCGCCAAGAGCCGCCAGCGGCACAGCGAATATGGCGGCCATAGAACCAGTGCGAAGCTGATCGGTATACCAGAAGCCCGCTATGAAATGCTTGACTGCGCCGTTGAACGCCATATCTACGAAAAAGATCGCCGAGGCGAACAAGTACGACCAGGCGAACCAACGATACTCCGGACGGCGCAGCGCAATAGCCAGACCCGTCAGAACGAATGCCGCAAGAATAAGCTGCACGGGGGCGTAACCGTGAGACATCATCAAAAGACTGGCAAACGCCTGGCTCGGATCGGCTTTCGCGGGCCAGTTGTACTCGATGACGCCCTGCAAAAACGGCATGTGATACATCAAAAACCAAAACGCTGCGATCGCCGCAATGCACGCAATCGCACACAGAAGCGGCGCTGTTTTCCATCCTTTTTTATCCCGCAGGCAAACGCCGCCGCGGTGGCTCTGCATCACGCAATACGGAACAAGAAACACGCCCAGCGAAAATACGGCGTTCGGCTGCGAAAGAGCCAAGGAAACAAGACCGATAACGAAAAAGGCGATGTTTGCAGCACGTCTGCCGCAGCCGATTCCCCTATCGAAGACGGTAAGAAATGCAAAGGCCGCCGCAGGAAGCAGCGCATACGACATGAGGTTCGGATACAAAGGGCCGAACGTCAAAAAGCCCCACGGAAACGTTCCAAAGGCAAGGACGCAGGCCGCGCCACATGCCAACACAAACAAAGACGCCGGAAGCAGACGCCTTAGAAGGGCAAACATGCTCAGGGAAAGAACAATGCCCATAAGAACGGCATTCACGGCGTTTGCCGCAAGCGCGGGCTGCGCTCCTACCGCCTGCGCAACCATAGCGACTAGACAATGCCAAGCGGACGGGTAGAACATCGCCTCCCCCGGAAAAGGAGTCACGGCCGCATCGGCGGCCGTCGCATACGAGGTAGTCGTCAGCGAAGAAAAGTTGCCCGACTCCATGAACGCGCGAACCGAACTGAGATGATGCACGTTATCCCATGCGCGCCAAAAGGCGTCAGGACTCGATATATTGCAAACGAATATGACGGACACGACGGCGATGCCTATCGCGCCGTAGAGAACCACGAGTCCCGCGTTGCCGCTCAATCGACCGCAGCATACGCGCCTGAGCGCATCACCCGTAAGAACAACCGCCGCTCCTCGCGCGCAAAAATGCGAGACAGCCCAGGCACATGCCGCCAAAGCCAGGGCAAGACACAGCAAAACGACCCACGACGCTTTTACCCCCATCAAAGGCAGCACCATAGCCAGCACGGCATACAGCGCCGTAGCCGCCATGAAAGAACAGCACAGGGAAGCCGTTGCGTCAAAGCGAAACGCGCGGCACAGCAATACGCCCGGAAGCGCCAAGAACAGCGTCGCAGCAAGCGCGCACCATACAAAGTCACACCACATGTAAAACCATCCGTTGAAATCTTCATGCAAGAAAGCCCAGCGCACGGCACCCGCCTTTGCAGCAACGACGAGCAGCATCGCGCCGCACAACGACAGTGCGCATGAGCCTGGCGTAACGTGCTATTATAGGCAAATCTGTGTATAAAGAGAAAATGGCCTATGAAACTCCTTGTCATCATACCCGCTTACAACGAGGAAGACTCGATCGTCTCCACCATCGAAGAGCTCGAGCGCGAAGCGCCGGGGATAGACTACGTCATCGTGAACGACGGCTCCAAGGACAATACGAAAGCTCTTTGCCGCGAGCACGGATACACCATGCTCGACCTTCCCGTGAACATCGGATTAACAGGGGGCTTTCAGGCCGGCATGAAATATGCTCTACGAAACGGATACGACGCCGCCATCCAGTTCGATGCGGACGGGCAGCATATCCCTTCATACATTTCTTCCATGGTGCGCACCATGGAAGAAACGAAGGCGGACATCGTCATAGGATCGCGCTTCGTCACCGAAAGCAAGCCCGCCTCTCTCCGCATGCTGGGGTCGAACCTCATATCGACCATTATCAAAATCACCACAGGCGCCTCCATTAAAGACCCCACGTCGGGAATGAGGCTTTTCAGCCGTCCTATGATTGCATGTTTCAGCGAAAAGCCGGATTTCGGACCGGAGCCCGACTCCCTTGCATACCTGATACGCAAGGGAGCCCACGTCGAAGAAGTGCAGGTCAGCATGCGCGAGCGCGAAGCGGGCGAAAGCTATCTCACGCTCGGGCGCTCTATCGAATACATGGCACGAGCCTGTATTTCCATCCTCTTCGTCCAATGGTTCAGGAGCTAGCCCATGTCCATAACGCTAAGAATCGTCCTCATCATCGGCGCAATCCTGGTGCTTCTTTTCGTCATTCGAAAGATCAGGAAATCGAAATTCGAGGCTTCAGACGCCTTGTTCTGGCTCGCGTTCAGCGCCATTCTAGTACTGATAGCCATCGTGCCAGCCGTCTCCTACGCAGTATCAGACCTGCTCGGATTCGACTCTCCATCGAACTTCGTCTTTTTCGCCATCATCGCCATCCTGCTCTACCGCATGTTCTCCCTTACCACGAAAGTCAGCCTTTTGCGCAGAAAGGTTGATACGCTCGCGCAAGAAATCGCGCTCGACAGGCACGAACGCGATTCCGAGAAGAACAACGCAGCCTAACGACGGGCTCTCTCGCAGGCTTCGATAAAAGCATCGGCGGTATGCGCCCAGGAGAACCGATCCCTTACGCGTGCTGCGCATCGCTTCGCGCATTGCCTCGTATACGTTCGGTCGCTCGCCAGAAGGCGCAAGGCTTGCGCAATAGAGTCTGGAGACGCGTTTGCAAGCACGATTCCGCATGAATCGTCCGCCACGATTTCCCGCACTCCCCCCACGTCGGTGGCAACAGGCGCGACCCCGCAGCTCGCAGCCTCAAGCAGAGCGGTCGAAAAACCCTCCGACCTGCTCGGCAGGCAGAACGCATCGGCCTGAAGCTGCAAAGCCGCAACATCACCCCTATCGAGAGGTCCTACGAACTTCACGTTCTCAAGACCGCATTGCTCCACCATCCCGCGCAAAGGGCCGTCCCCCGCCATGACCAAAAGAGCCGCGACGCCTTCCTTCTCGAGCACCGACATGGCCTCGAGCAGCGACGCGACGCCTTTTTCGGGCGCAAGCCTGCCCACGAACGAAACCAGAAGCGCATCGCGGGCAACGCCGAGCTCCGCGCGAAAATCGCGAGAAGACGCCTGGGCCACGAAGGCGTCCGCATCGATGGAATTGCTCAGCAGCCCCTTCGCCTGAATACCGAAGGTGTGCAACCACGCAATGCCCTTGCCGGATACCGCATACGCATCGGGCGAATAACGCTTGACCAGCGCGGTTATCATATGCTCGTACGCCACAACGGCCTTATCCAACAATGCGTTGCCAAACGTAAGATACGCGGAACCGTGCTCGCACAGAACAGGACACAGGCCAAGACGCTTTGCCATCTTCAAACCGACAAGAGAGTGAAGGTAAAAGCGCGTATTCACCAAGATACCGTCATAGGAACGAGACGAGACTTCATTCAGCATGCGGCGAAAGGAGCCGTTGCGGCGCGGCACGGGCATACGCCCGCCAATAAGCTGAAAGCTTGGAAGCCTGAATACCTCGACGCCGGATTCGGTCACTTCGTATTCGGGAGCATCCGGCATAGCGCTTGCGACCACCACGACCTCGTGGCCCCTTCGCGCAAGTTCGCGCGCAAGATTGTCCGTGTAGAATTCCACGCCGCCAATATGAGGAAGAAACTGAGCTGAAAAGATCGCATACCGCTTACGCTCCATGGCGCTCCTCCTCACGCCATAGCGTACCGTCCCCGAAATCAATGAGCTGCGGAAGGTGGGTCCGCCTATCCTCGGGCGCAGGTAACGTGCGCCAGTCGCCATACATATTGCTCAAATGCGCTTCGTAATCGAGCGGCGCAGGCAAATCGTGCCCACAAAACGACACGGAAGACGTGCGGATCAGGCCGTCTACCGGACAAGAGCCCATCGGCGCCCATGCTAAGATCTTGCACTCGTTCGACTGCGGGACCGACGCATAACGCGCCCGTTCGGAACCTTGTGCGATGCGGGCCCTCGTAAAAAACGTCCTCACGAGAACATGGCACACACGGCATCCGAAACGTTCGACGGCGCCGAGAACACCCTTGTGAGGAACGGTGATCGTTTTCGCGTGATACAGGTATGAAAGAGATTGCCACAAGCACGAACGCTTCTGCTGGCGGCTACGCACGGCGGCATCTTCCGCAAGCGTATCGTAGGGAAATATATCGATGAAGATTCCCTGGCGATTGCCGGCCTCCGCGGTTTCTTTTGTGCGAAATTCCGTACCCGTCTTGCACACCTTTGCGAAGTGCCCCGCGAACGCTTCGTTGTTCTCGAACGTCTGCAGCTCGTAGCCGTCGGGCAAACCGTGTTGGGCGAGATTCACGAAGCAATCGTAGTCCTGACGCAACATCCCGATGTCTATATCGTCATCCCACGGAATGAATCCGCCGTGACGCGCCGCCCCGAGAAGCGTTCCCGCGTCCATAAACCATGAAATACCGTGAGTTTTGCAAAAATCCGAGACCGTAAGTAAAATCTCCAGCTCGATGGACTGGAGTTTTTTCAATGCCGCAGAATCCTCCACGCGGACGCTCCCCTTTCCTCAGCCCGCCAAAAGCAACCCCGCGACACGGATGGGCCGCACGGGCAAAGCCGTGCCTAAGCCGCCTCGATACCGCAGGAGCAAGGCGGCTTTGAGGCCGCCTTGTCAAAACGAAGAATAAGCATACACACCCTTGCGCAAAATGACGGCATTCCATAGCATGAACGACATGGAATTACTATGCATCTTCACCCCCACATACGAGCGGGCATTCTGCCTGCCGAACCTTTTCGAGAGCCTCAAGCAACAAAAGGCCCTTAACTTTCGATGGCTCATTGTGGACGACGGGTCTACCGACAATACTGAAGAAGTCGTCGAGAGCTTCATGGCAGCCAGCCCGTTTCCGATCGAGTACATCAAGCAAGAAAACGGCGGGAAGCAACGCGCTCACAATACCGGAGTGGCGCATTGCGAAAACGAGCTTTTCTTCTGCGTTGATTCAGACGACGTGCTTCCGCCGCATGTCACCGAAGAAATAGAACGCCAATGGAGCGATGCGGCAAGCGACCGAAGGATCGCCGGCCTTGTCGGCCTGTGCGGGGGGCGCGACGGAAAACCTCTTGGCACCTCTATGCCAAAAGGGGTAAGCACCCTAACGTTTTGGGACCTGTACTATAAATACGGTCACAAGGGCGACTCCGCCCCGATCTACAGGACGGAAATCCTGAAACAATTCCCCTTCGACGTAGAGCCTGGCGAGAAGTTCATCGCCGAACCCTATGTGTACCATCAGATAGACCAGCACTATTGCCTGCGCGTTGTCGACAAAATCCTCATGACGCGCGAATACCTTTCCGACGGCTACACGAGCAACGTTCGCAAGGTGACGAAAGAAAACCCGATCGGATACAAAAAGCTCAAGCTCATGTACATCAGATATTCCGATACGCTCTATCTACAGTTCTACAACTCAATCCTCTATCAGGTCGGATGCATTTTGAGCAACACAAAGCACGGATCGGCCGCTTCGCCGCATAGATTCGTCACGGCACTCGCCTGGCTTCCCGCCTACATCCTCGTCAAAACCGTCTATAGATAAGAGACTCCGATGCAACCAATCGCCTTAGACCAGGTAAAGCAAATCGAACTCGATATTCTTCGTGATATTGACGCCTTCTGCCGCAAGTGCAATCTGCGCTATCAGCTCAATTCCGGCACGCTGCTTGGGGCAATACGCCACCGAGGCTTCATTCCTTGGGACGACGACATCGATATAGCCATGCCGCGCGAAGACTACGAACGCTTCTTCGTCGAATACCCCCTCCATTCTTCGGGGAAATTCAAGCTGCTTTCCTATCGCGATAAAAGTTCGATCTATCCTTTCTTCAAGGTGGTCGACCCCCGCACTGTCGTATTCGAGAAGTACGTAAACCCACGCTACCAAACGGGTGTCTGGGTCGATATCTTCCCGCTTGACCTACTCCCCGCAAACGACAGGCCTTTCAAAACCTGCAATCGTTACCAGATGCTGTATGCGCTTGCAACGGCGAATCCAGAAACGGCAACGTCAGCCACTCGCAAACTCATCAAGAAGCTGACAACACCCCTTTTCGAGAGAATCGACATTTATGCCGCCGCAGCGAAGATGGACGAGGTCGCGCGCAATGCAGGAGACGAAGCCTGCACCGACCGCGGAATGCTCTTGTTCGGCTACGGGCCGCGCGAACGGCAGCCCTCTTCCGTGCTCGACTCCATCGAGGTGGAATTCGAAGGCGAGCCATTCTTTGCCCCGCGCGACTACGACGCATACCTGACGTCTCTTTACGACGACTATATGACCCTGCCACCTGTCGAGAAGCGGACAGCGCACGATTTCGAAGCCTACTGGAGACTTGATGGACGCGCCTAGTAAAAAGAAACCTGCCGAATTAAGCATCGGGCGCAACATGCTCTGGAATTCCGCTGGGTCGCTTACCTATCTTGCGCTGCAATGGGCCATCACCATCGTTATCGTGCGCCTGTCTTCAGGCTATGATGCAGCCGGCGTCCTTGCGCTTGCCATGACGGTGTTCAATATCTTTTCGCCCTTGGCGATATACCGCATGTATACCTACCAGGTATCCGATGTCAAACGCGAAAACACACTTGGCGAATACGCTACGTTTCGCATAATCACCTGTGCCGCCGCGTTCGCAGGATGCTTGGTCTATGCGGCGCTGACTTGCCCGAGCAGTACGTTCGTCGCCATCCTTCTCTATGCGCTTTTTAAAATCGCATCGCTGGTTATAGATGTCCTCCACGGCGAAGACCAGCTGAACATGCGCATGGATTACATAGGAAAATCCCTCATGCTCCAGGGCATTGGCACATTTGTCGTTTTTTGCACAGTACTCGCGTGTACCAGCTCCATCGAAGCGGCCATTGCAGGGATGCTTGTTGTGACGTGTATCGTGGGATTGGTTTACGACCTTCCTAGAACACGCATGTTTTCCCGGATAAAGCTGGGGATAGCCAAGGAGAAGGTCCTGCATCTGCTGGCCTACTGTCTGCCCATCGTTCTGGCGGCAATCGCTTGCGCGGTAGTGCCCTCGGTGCCGCGCCAATACCTCTCCATCCTAGGCGGTGACGCAGCGCTTGGCGTATACGCATCAGTAGCAGCTCCGGCAGCCGTCATCCAAATGGGCGCAAGCTATATTTACAACCCTTTGCTCAGCCTTTTTTCCCAACGTTATATCAGCGGCGACATAACGGGCTTTCGTAAGCTGTTCGGCCGTGCGCTTGCGGCGATTGCGGCACTTGGAATTGCAGGAATTGCGGGGTATATGTTGCTCGGCCCGTGGATTCTCCCTCTTGTATTTGGAGAAAGCATCTCTGCGCATCTTGACCTCATCCTGCCCGTCTCCGTCATGACGGCGGTTTCGGCATTGCTGTGGTTTGCAAACGACCTGCTTGTAACCATCCGCCAATTCAAAAACGCACTCATAGGCAATGTGATTTCGCTTGCCGTCACCATTCCCTCGTCGCTTTTCCTCGTACCGCTTTACGGAGGAAACGGCGTGAGCTTTTCGATCATTATCTCTTATCTTGCGGGAATTGCGAGCATGGTCGCCCTAAGCGCAATCGAACAGAAGCGCAAAAAGAAGTAGCTCGACCTACGCGCACTCGACATCGGAACGCATCGAATTCCTTCCCTGCGCAATCAAGAACAAGAACCAACCGACCAACACTCGGTCCTTGCTCCAACATCAGATTCCGAAACAAGGACGCCCTTGCTCTTGGCGTCTCTTTCGCGCTCAAGAGCAAGGGCGTCCTATTTTCATCATGCCGGACTTGACAATCACGGCAAGCATGCTCAATCGGTTATTATCGCGTCTTCCCAGGGACCCACTTGCCGCTGCCATCGACATAATATCCGTCAATCCAAGTGTCAACGGCCATGGAACCATCATTCGCAACGTAGTAGTCCCCGATCCAGCAGTTGCGCTCCATGACCCCCGAGGCTCTCATGTAATACCACTTCCCGTCAACGAGTTGCCAGCCAGTTAGCATGGCGCCGCAGGAACCGTCTGCCTTGTCATTGAGCAAATACCACGACCCATCGACAAAAATCCATCCGGAGCGCATGATGCCAGATTCGTTAAGGAAGTACCACAAACCACCATCTTTCTGCCAACCGGTCAGCATGGCGCCAAAGAATCCGTCGTGCTTCGTATTGAGAAAATACCAGTCTCCATTAATAAAGTTCCAGCCAGACTGCATGGCGCCGCTCCCGGCGAAGTAATACCACGTATCGCCCTCTAGCTGCCATCCCGTTAGCATGGAACCCTCATCGTCAAGAAGATACCAGGCGCCACCGACAGAAACCCATCCAGTAGCCATTCGGCCGCTTTCGGTGAAATAGTGCCATTTGCCTTGGATGGCAAGCCAACCGGTTTGCATTGCGCCTGAAGTATCGGAAAGCCAATACACGTCAGAGCCGACCTGAACGATACCCTTGGCCATAACGCCAGAGCGATCGAACCAGTACCATTTTCCGTCTATATATTCCCATCCATTTCGCATGGCGCCATCATTGGCAAGCCAGTACCATTCGCCGCCTTCAAGAAGCCAGCCCGTAGCCATGGCTCCGAAATAGCCATCATGCTCGGGGTTGAGGAAGTACCAGTGACCGTCAATGGAGGCCCATCCGCTCTGCATGACGCCCGATCCGTTCATATAGTACCAATGGCCAGCATCGGAAACCCAGCCAGTTACCATGGCGCAAGAGTCATCAAAGTAATACCACAAGCCGTCGACCTGGGCAAACGTGGAACGAGCGGCATTTCCGCTAGAACCGAACCAATACCAAGCACCCCCGATGCTCCTCCAATCGTTGGTGACATAAACGCCCTCTTCGGCATATTTCCACTCGGAGCCAGCCCTGACCCAACCGTCCTCTTTGAGCATGGACAGACAATCTTTGAGTTCGTTTCTGTACCGATTCTGCCAACCGGCGTGATACTGAGGTTGAGCCTTGTAAAACACGGCGACGTTGTCTACCACGTAATTGCACAATGTCGTAACGAACTCACGGTCGGTCATGGAGTTATTCAACCCGCAACCCGGCCAGTTGTAGCTGCTCTGCCATACTCCGTTCCAGTCATAGCCGTTAGTCCAGCCTCCGACGAACTTACGCCAGCCACCTGTACCGAAAAGATTAGACATTCCCCAGCACAGACCCTTTACGCAATCCGCACGATTGGAGATGTCGATTCCGCGACTTGCCAAATAATCTTCCGCAGGAAGGTAATAGTTAACGTACGCCCAGCCATCCTGAAGCGCCGCAAACTCGGAAGGATTCGCAGCGTATGCCGCATGCCATGCGGCATTAAGCTTGTTGCCCAGGTCGGTGAATTCACCGTTCTTGCGAATAGCGTTTTCATCTCGGAAATCAGCCGAAGAAACGCTGGCAAACTGGCCGAACATCAAATACGTAGCAGAGTCGTAGGCATAGCAAGCCAGCAAGAAATCCCTCAATCCGTAGCGGTGGTCGAACTGGTAGTAACCCAGCGCGTGATAGCCGTCTCCCCAGCTAAAACCCTGATCGTAATTGCAGCTGCTCTCGTACTTGGCAAAATACTTCATTTCATCCGAAAGATACATCGGGCTAATCGATGCGGCACGCTGGCTATCCGAGGACATCATAACGGCGGATTCATCGTCTTCTTCGTAGAAGTCGGCCTTGTTGTAGGATGGCACCTCTTCAGAGGATTCCGTCGTTTCTGCGAGCGTATAAGATTCGTTAGATGCTTCTCCATCGGTAGCATCGAGCTCATTGGACGAACCAGGCGCGTCGAGAGAACCCTCGCCAGACAAAGAGGACGAACTATTAGGTTCTTCCTCGTAAGTGGAGGATTCTTCTTCGATTTGGACCTCAGCACTATAAGGCGATGATGCCGCCTGGTCCAAATCAGATTCATCCTGCGCTACGGCAGGAACAACAGGAGCAAACAGCGAAAGCGAGAACGCAACGCTCGCAGCAAGAATTTTTGATGCAAGGTTCATAGAGCCCCTCTCTGCAAGATATCCAAAAGCGTAAAGACTAATTATGAATTATGAGCAAGAGGAATCGCAACAATTACGGAAATACACGAAACAACTTATAATCGACTCCTACTTTCTCCGCAGGCCTACCTATCCCAGAAAAACGCTCCTCGAAAAAAAGGGAAACAACAACGATGTTATCCAGGAGAACATTCATGAAACTACTCGGCGTCGGCACGGCGGCTATGTGCGCATCGGCCCTGACGGGATGCGCAAGCTCCGACGATGTGACTTGGACGGCAATATACGATGAATCCCTGGGGCTTCTTGCCGCAGGGCCGAACGAAGACGTCATCATGGGAAACGCTTGGATGTTCAGGGATAACGGGACAGTACAGCTGCAATTCGCGGCAGGCTCTATCCCCGTTCCTGCCGTCGAATCCGCCCGCATACAGGGCAACGATCTGCGCGTGACCATGGCATCGAGCGAGGGTCCCGCCACTATGGACCTCTGCCTGCACCAATTTATCCTCACACCGCCGCAAGGTGTTGACACGGGCGCCGTCGAATCCGTCACGCTCGTCGTCAACGGCGAAGAATACCCAGCAGAGCGGGCCGAAAACCTCATCATCCAAACCAGTCCATAGCAATGTCGGAAGCGTTCGGCTAATTCAGCCCAGAACCCGCATCCGGCAGCGCAAGACGCAGGTTCGAGCATCTCTTCCGGGAATTCGCGCCCTCGAACACATACTCCCATGTTTCGGCGAAAGCCCTTGATGGAAGCAGCGTATCGAGGAAATCCAAGAATCCCTGCAGGTCATCCTTATAGCGCCGCCTGAAAGCCCGAGCAAGATCAACCTTCTCCCCTTCCGAGCATTCGCCCTCCCTGTTGCTTAAGGCATGCTCCATATTCCGAGAAAAGTAGTACAGCGCATAAGGAACCGAACGCTTTTGATACGTCAATGACGACCTCCCCAAAAGCCTGCGCACCGACTTCTGTTTCATATGGTTCCTATCGAGAATATCGCCCCGATGTCCTTCATCGCAAGAAACCTCTTCATCGGGCACAAAGGCCGAATCCGTGTCGGTGATTTGGATGATGGCGCCAAGGTCTCTCCATGAAAGCCGTGGAGACGTTTGGCCCAAGTAATCGATTACGCTCTTACGCAAACGCTCGCCAACGTTGAAAGCAGCATCATCCGACGACCCGCGGCCGCCAATTCCCCACTGCGTCGTTATGTCTCCATGCATTATTTCGAAACGCACTTCGTTTTGCGCGGAAAACAATCGCGTAAGAATAAGACCCAGGGCAAGTTCTTCGGTCGGACCCTCCACGACAAACAGCAAAACCTTCTTCCTCGCCATAGCAGCTACCCGTCCAATTCCGCCATGGCCTGGCCGGCCTCGTAGAACGCGTTGTCTATTTCATATCGATTCGTCCCTCGATACATCGGCTCCTTCTGCCCGCCAAGCTCAAGATCGCGTAGATACACATCCCGCAAGTTATGGTTCGTCTTGATTCCGGTCATTGTGATGAAACGGTTGGAAGGGTTCGCGGTAGAGAAAACGACGGATTTCGCATTGAGCTTTTCGAGCGGATAGAGGTTATGGGCGGTGAAAAGAAGCTGACCCCTGGCATACTGTGACATGGTCTCAATGATTTGCCCGAGAAGGTATTCGAAAATACCCGAGTCAAGCTCGTCCACCGCAAGAAATGCAGACGGATTGTTGTAAACGCCCACAAGAAGATTCGTGATGGAAACAAGCTTTTTCACGCCTTCGGATTCACAACGCAGAGGTATTACCGCTTCGCCGCGCTTCGAAAGAACCTCGACGCGAACCCCCGTTGCGCCGTCTTCCATGGTTTCTCTTCCAAGGTCGTTCACCAACAGAGAAAACCCAGGAAGAAAAGAATCCAAGACCATATTGATTCCAGCGATTACCCCCTTGAAAGAAGCCACTCTCGATTCCTTCAAGACAGAAGGGGCGAGCAAATTCATCCGGAAATCGCTATGGGACCCGCCGCCGAGCATTGCGGAGTTCGACCTTATATGCAGGTAGTTAAGCACCACCTCCGCATGAGAAGACGTAGAAAGCACCACCATATTATCAATGGCGTTATACGCTATTTCGGGAACGAGAAAAATGTAAGGCTCAAGAATTCTGTGGAATGCAGACTCCGATCGCTTGGAAAGAAGCTCCATATCATCAGCCATCGAATTGTACAGAGACTCAATGCGGCTAAACACGGACTTCGAGAAAACCATCGACATATTACGCTCGTTGGCAAGATGAAGAGCCAGATCGAATTCCGACTGATCGCGCTTTCTGCCCGAGAACAGCGCCCCCCAGTTTCCGGAAGGGCTGCAGTCAAGACGGAGAAAATCTCGGCCCCTCCTCTCCACCCGCACATCCAAGATGACGGTTGCCGCGCGAGAGGAGGATGAATCCTTTGCTTTCAGGCGTTCGGCCGCAACGTAGAACCCGACGCCTTCGTCTCTCGCAACCTCGACTTCATACGACAGCAACCAAGGACCCCCGGACGTTTCGTTATCACCGCAATCGACGCCGCCGCCGGGAAGCACCCGCCCCTTGCTTTGATCCAGAAGAAACTCAAGCTCGATGCCGAAAGATTTCCCATCACACGGAAGGAAGTCGAACACCCGGGACGGCAACGCCTCCCCCGCCATGAGGCATTTGAGAACGCCCATGGCATCGATGACCGATGTTTTGCCCGATCCGTTCTGGCCGTAGATGCCTACGATGTCGGGGCCTTGCAAGCCTTCGGAAATCGTCTTCGAAAACGTGGGAAAGGCGATGGAGCCGTATTCGGTGTTTTTGAAATTCCTCAATACCACCCTGCCCATACGGATCATGGATATCACCTCTTGATTAAAATACGATGCAAATAGCGTTAATTCGGGAACTTTCTGTAACCGTTTTTACAACTCTATTAGAATAATACGCATTTTGAGAAATATGCTAATAGAAAAACCTAAATGGTTCGCAATATACGCCAGATCGGCCTCGAGCGCGCCATCCACCTCGGATACCGACCAAGCGTCTGAATTGTGTCAGATTCGAAATATGTCTGGGTAAATTCTCCGAAAGAGCCAAGAAGTACTATGCGTTCTTGACTCCCAAATCCTAAAAACATCAAAAGTATTAACAAGAGCTAATACTTTGCATAATTATTACTTAGCTTTTATTAATATTAATTATGATAGAAGGAAAGAGATGACCGAAAGGTCTGGTTCGATAACTAGAAAACAGCGGGTTTTGGTCGAATGGGGGAACGAACCATGAGCATTTCACCAACGGAAAGATTACCGTAATGGTGAAAAGGCATCGCGAAATACCCGACGAGATTGCAAAAAAGGATTCTGCGTCAGGCGGGCCTCAGATAATCGGGCACATCAGCAGTTTAGGAGAACGCCATGATATACATCCGAGAATTCGAGATTTACGAAAACGACGGTTTCTTTATCGCAGAACCGCTCGACATGGAAGGCGGCACGTTCGGAGAATCGTTCGAAGACGCCGTAAAGTCCGCTAGCAACTGGCTGCGCGAAACCGCACTCGATTCCATGGCGCACGGAAGGCTCATGCAAGGCGGAAGGCTCAACGGCACACCATCGCACGGAGGACGTGTGGTCGTCGTTTCGGTCGATTGCGACCTCTCCCGCACCGATGCCGTCACGGCGGCAGATGCGGCGCGCATGCTCGGCGTAAGCTCCGCTCGCGTGGCCCAGATGTGCGAATCGGGGAAGCTGACCTCTTGGAAAGAAGGAAGCAGGAGAATGGTCTTGCGCCAATCGATCGAAGCGCGCCTGGCCGAAAACCCCAAGCCAGGGCGTCCGAAACGTCCCGAAGCGATCGAGGGATAACCGGCGACCATATTCCGCGGCCTTTTTGCCACTTTTTTTCGTTTTCCTGGCAAAACCAAGGTCCAGAAGCCTCTTTCGCGGCCAATGCGCACCCATGAATCGGAGGAACGATCGGCACAGCCAGAACAACAAGCCCATGACCAGGTATTTTGCAAAAACTAGATTTGAATAGCGAAGCCGCACGCCAGGAAAACGAAAATAATTGCCATCTGCGACCCAAAAAGGGTCGCGCCACCTGTGGGCCGAAAGGGGTCGTGCCACGCGTGGCTCAAAAAAGGTCGGGCGCCTCCCAGAAGCCGCCCGACCCCACATTCTAACTACAGCTCTACGCCAAGCTCTGCTTTCACCAGGTCGAACGCTGCGGCGATGCATTTATCCATGTCGTAATACTTATAACCACCCAGGCGTCCCGCGAAGACCACGGATCCTTCCTGCTCGGCAAGCTCTTTGTACTGCGCGTACAGCGCTTCGTTCTTCTCGTTGTTGAGCGGATAGTACGGCTCGTCGCCCGGCGCCCAGTCGGCGGGATATTCGCGCGTGACGACGGTCTTCGGCTGGGTGCCGTACTCGAAGTGCTTATGCTCGATGATGCGGGTCCAAGGCACCTCGCGCTCGGTGTAGTTCACCACGGCAACGCCCTGGTGGTTTTCCTCTTCGAGGATTTCGCTCTCAAAGCGAAGCGAACGGTATTCCAGCGTGCCCAGTTTAAAGTCGTAGAACGCATCAACAGGGCCGCAGTAAATGGTGCGGTCCGCAATCTTGGGCTGCTCGGCAATAAGGTCTTTGTACTCGACGCCCAAGCGAACCTCCACGCCTTCGAGCATGCGCTCGACCATCTTAGTGTAGCCGCCCATGGGAATGCCCTGGAAGCGGTCGTTGAAGTAGTTGTTGTCATAGGTGAAACGGCACGGAAGGCGCTTGATAATGGATGCGGGCAGGTCTTTGCAGTCGCGGCCCCACTGCTTTTCCGTATAGCCCTTCACCAGCGCTTCGAAGATATCGCGACCGACCAGGGAAAGCGCCTGCTCTTCGAGGTTGGAGGGCTCGCCGATGCCCTCGGCAGCAATCTGCTCTGCAATCTTCGCCTTGGCCTGCGCAGGGGTTACGACGCCGTCCCACATCTTGGAGAAGGTGTTCATGTTGAACGGCATGTTGTACGTGGTTCCCTTGTACAGGGCAACGGGCGAGTTGACGTAGTTGTTGAACTCGGCGAACTGATTCACGTATTCCCACACGTTGACCAGGGAGGTGTGGAAGATATGGGCGCCGTACTTGTGCACGTTGATGCCCTCGACCTCTTCCGTGTAGATGTTGCCCGCAATATGGTCGCGGCGATCGATGACCAGGCAGGTCTTGCCGAGCTTGTGGGCTTCATGGGCGAAAACGGCGCCCGTCAGGCCTGCGCCGACAACAAGGTAATCGTAATGGGAATCGGACATGATTCGCTCCAATCGTGTAACGATGGCACGCGCGCCATACGCGCTTCATTCAAACCCGTTCATTATAACCGCTCGGCTTCGAGAAAACGAACGCTTCACACGGCGGGCACTTCTCAACCCCTCAGCAGAGGATGGAGGCGGAAAAGGAGAAAGGAAGGCAGAATCCCGGCATGCGCGCAAATGCAAAGGCGGCACCGATGAGACCGACGCCGCCTTATTGCGTAGCATCCCGCGGTTGGGCAATCAGCGATTTGAATCCAACTTGCTAGATGCGTTTTTCTACAAGCGCTATTTCACCGTGAGCACCGGAATGTCTGCCCCGTGCAGCACGCCGTAGCTCACGCTGCCGAGCATACCGCGCAAACCGCCCAGGCCGCGGCGACCCATGACGATCAGATCGGCATCGTGCTTCTTGGCGTAATAGACCAAAGCGTCCACGGCAGAAGGATCGGCGATCACATCGACGACGAGGGAATCGCCCATTTCGTCGATGACATCCTGCAGGCCTTCCTTCACGCGTTCGCGCGCGCGATCGACCACCTTGTTGAGCAGGCCCTGGTACTCTTCGCGGCCAAGCAGACCCAAAGGCACACCCTCAAGCGAGCTTCCGTCGAGATCCTTCTCGTTGATCAGGTCGGAAGGCATGACATGCACCGCGCGAACGCAGCATGCGCCGCCGGCAATAGCCGCCAAGTCTTTCGCGTACTCGAGCGCACGCTTCGCCTGCTCCGATCCGTCATAGGGAACCAAGATGGTTTCGAGCTTCATAGCTCCCCCTCTCATTCGCCGAGCGCACCGCCCGGATTCCGCAATGGTGCAACTTAAGAAAGCCGCTTTGTCATAGACCATGGTAGCGCTTCGTGCGCTCGACCGTAATGCCCGCAAGACGCAATCCCTTGCATTTATCACAGCTCTTTTCTGCGATAGACGCTCACCGCCACGCAGCAGCTTGCCGCATAGACGACAAGCGCCGCCGCCGCAAAGGCCACGCCACCCGCGACGAGGTTCGCATCGAGCCAGCCGCCGATGCGAACCAGCACGTCGGCGCCGCTGGGAAACTGCTTCAGAAGCGCTATGGAAACGGGAATGAGCATCACCATAACCACGGGAACGACGCGCATCGCCTTCGTAAGCCCGTAGCGCAGCGCAAACGGAAGGAAAAGGGCAACGACCGCCGTCATAAGGGAGAGCCCCATAAGCCCCGCGATGGCAAGCAGTCCTGGATCGAACTCGGAAGACAGGCTCGCGCGCATTCCCTCCTCCAAGGGAAGCAGCGGCGCCATGCCGCTTATCAGACACGCCAAAGCCCACCCCAGCAAGAACATGACGACCGAAGAAAGCAGCACGTTTGCATAGCGGCTGACGACAAGCTCGCAGCGAGAGATGGGCAGAGTCGCGCGGAAGCGCTCCCACCCGTTCATGGAGTCGTACGCGCAGAACGTGAACAGCATGAGAAACGGAGTCATAGCCGAGATGGCGGCCACCAGCGCGACCACGCTCTGCATGGAGATTCCCAAGACAGCCGCCACGACAACGTATATGACCGCCGATTGAGACAAGACGTTGCGGGCAGTGAGGAATTCGGAGAGAAACGCGGCCTTCATCGGATGTCCCCTTTCAAAACGAGCTGCATGTAGTCTTCGATACTCGCCTTGTCGCAGGCTATCTCGGGAAACTGCTGTGCGAAGGCGAAACGGTCGGCTACCAGCAGGTCCACTCCGTAGGCATTGCGCATGACGCGCAGCTCTCCCGGAGCGTATCGGCCGCTCGCCAGCACGCGCTCGTAATCCGCCGCGCGGCAGCGCCCGATGCCCGCCATGTCCGTTATCAGGTCTTTCTCCATATCGAACACGATGCGCCCGTTATCTATGCACGCCACGGTGTCGGCGATTTTCTCAAGGTCGGTAGTGATATGGCTCGACATGAGGATGCCGCGGCGCTCGTCTTTCATGTAATCGCGCAGCATATCGAGAATTTCATCGCGCGCCAGCGGGTCAAGTCCCGCCGTGGCCTCGTCAAGGATCAGAAGCTCGGGGTCGTGCGCCAGAGCGCACGCAAGCTGCAGCTTCATGCCCATGCCGCGCGAAAGGTCTTTGACCTTCTTCTTGGGATCGAGGGAAAACCTCCGCAGATAATCCGCAAAGCGCCCCGCATCCCAGGATGAATAACTGGCGGCCATGATGCGTCCCGCCATCTTGACGGACAGCTCGCCCACGTACGGGCAGGTGTCGAAAACGACGCCGATTCTCTCTTTCGCGCGGCGGCTCCTTTCCCCGTCCGCATTCATCCCGAACGGCTCCCCGAAAAGCTCGATGGAACCGGACTCGATCGACACCAGCCCGAGAATCGCCTTGATCGTGGTGGTCTTGCCCGCGCCGTTCGCCCCGACGAACCCGGTCACGCAGCCGCGCGGAACGCTCAGGTTCACATCGCGCAGCGCGAAATCGTCGCCGTAGTGCTTCGTGACGCCGGAAATACAAATCAAATCGCCCATGGCAGTACTTCCTTCGTATACAGTTGGGCCATCGCCCAGGAAATATCCTTGCATGCAGAAAGGCAGCCTCGTCGAAAAGCGCACGCCTGAGAAACGGGCGAAGCGGCAGGGCCAATCGGCTCATTCCGACTGAGAGACGGCATCAAGCATGTCTTTTACCTCGTCGAGGCCAAGACCGATGCCCTGCGCTTCCTGCACCGCACGTCCAAGCAGCTCTTCTATATGACGAAGACGCTCTTCGCGCAGAAGCTCCGTATTGCCGCCGGCGACGAAGCTGCCCTTACCTTGCACGGTCTCGATGAAGCCTTGCGCTTCGAGTTCGGCATAGGCGCGCTTCGTCGTAATAACGCTGATGCGAAGATCGCCCGCGAGCGAACGGATGGAAGGAAGCAAGGCCCCCTCCTCAAGCTCGCCCGAAAGAATAGCGTCTTTCATCTGCAACACGATCTGCTCATATATCGGCTTGCTGCTTGCATTGGAAATGACGATGTCCAACGAAACTCCCATCTCTCGCAAGGCGGTGCGCACCGCCTTATCGCGCTGCGCCCGGACGAAGCGCCCCTCGTCCGGGCGCGGTCCATGGATGCGTCGTCCGCAGACCAAGTGTATATACCCTATAAGTACAGTATATACACACCATATACAGTTGGCAAGATGGCCCGCTGCAAAAAAATCCCCGCTTCTCGACGTGCGAGAAACGGGGATTGCTTTGTCAGACGCAAAACGACGGATACAGCCACCTGCAATGTTCGGGCAAGTCATCGCGCAAAGACGACCCTGCAGCGATTCCGCACAGGTGCACAAGACCGGACGCGCCCGGCCTTGTAGAGACGCGCGTCCGACGCTGCCTACCCGAAAAGAGCGTCGGTAGACCGTTCGAAGCCTTCGTCCACAAGCAGAGGCCCGCCGCCATCCGCCGATCCGGTGGCAAGCTCGTCGCAGCGCTCGTTCTCAGGGTGGCCGGCGTGCCCCTTGACCCAATGAAACGTCACCTGGTGGTTCTTCTTCGCCTCCAGAAGACGCTTCCACAGATCGGCGTTTTTCACCGGTTCCTTCTTCGCGTTCTTCCACCCGCGCTTGAGCCATCCGTCCACCCAGTGCTGGTTGAACGCGTCCACGACGTACTTCGAATCGGAGTACAGATCGATCGTGCAGGGGCGGCGAAGGCACTCGAGCGCTACGATGACACCCAAAAGCTCCATGCGGTTATTGGTGGTGCGGCGAAATCCCTCCGTCAACTCCTTCACGTGAAGGTTTCCCGCAGGGTCCACATAGTGCATGACGGCGCCGTAGCCGCCAGGCCCGGGGTTGCCGCGTGCGGCACCGTCGGTGTAAATCGTCACGCGCATGGACTAGCGGCCTCCCTCTTCATCCCGGGAAGGTTGCGGCTGGGAAGTCTCCACGGACACATACGTCGGCCCGGGCTGCTGGACCGAAGGCGCAGGCTGTCGGGACGCATCCTGACAAGAAGGCTCTTGCCAGGAGCCGGGCTGCTGGGCCTTGTTCTCTGCGGCTTCGTCGGACTGAGAAACCCAGCCGTCGGAAGACAAGGGCGCAAGCGGAGTTCCGCACGTGGAGCAGAAACGTGCATTGCGGGCAAGCGTGCTCCCGCACACAGGACACGAATAGGAGACGGCCTCGGCCTTGAGGGCTTCGTTTTCTTGGGCGATGCGGTCGACCTCTTCTTTGATGCGGGCTATCTCGGCGTCGCATGCCGCCATATCGGCGAGAATTCGCTCGCGACCGACCGCCAGCGAAGGATTCGCCGCCACCGTCTCATACAGGCTCTCCCCCAATTCGGCCGCAAGATCGCGCCTCTTGCGCTGCTCCTCGCCCAGCTTGAACTTCAGATTCGTAGCGTTCGCGAAACGCCCCGCGGCATCGGCCCCCTTGCCGAGCATGGAGCTTACGTTATCCCAGATTCCCATGGCTATTCCTTCCTGCCTGCGTTCCAGGCGCGTTCATCGACCATCAAAGCCTCGTATGCGCGATAGGCCGCGCTGCGAGGAGAAATTTTGACCGAGCTTTCGGCTCCGTCTTCAAAGCGTCGCTCGAAACGTACCGGCTCCTCCATAAGCGCCGCGGCAGCAGAGCACCCGACGGCGAAGCCGGCAGCGTTCGCGAGCAGATAGGCCGCCTCGAAACCGACGGTGAAATCATGCCCGCCCACAGCAAGAACCGGCACTCCAAGCACGGTAGCCGCCACGATGCCGGCCACGAGCAACACGATGTAGTTCGCAAAGCTTTGCGCGGGCTTCGCAAGGTGCAGCAGGCATTCCCCCGCGACAAGCAGGACACCCGCGCCCGAAGACAAGAAATCGACCGCCACGACGCCGAAAAGCACACCCGCGTGCTCCAGAGCCAAAGCGCCCAGCGATATGACGACGACCAGCGGGACCGTAACGACAGGCAGCACGCTGCGCAGACGCGCAGCGAAAGGCCTGAGCACGGGAGGATGCTCGCAATACACCTGCTTAAGCCTCCCGTGAGGATGGCGCAACGAGCCCGCCTTCGCCTGCCTGCCCAACCCCGAAAGCTCGTCGCTTTTGACGATGCCCCAGGAAACGATGCCGATGACGGCAACAAGAATAAACAGTATGCCCATATGACAATTCCTTTTCGTGTTTTTAGAATGACACCGCCGCAGCTCCCAGCACGACGAACGCAATCGCACGGCAATCGACCGATTCGCGATCCATGCGGCAAATCTTAGCAAAACGGCATGATATGCTTAACGCGACAGAGAAGCACGCATGCAAAATGACGCGCTTCGCCATATTTCCTCTCAAAGGTGGACCCATGTATCAGATCAGCAATTTCACTGAAAACGACGACGTCAACGTCCTCGTCGAATTCGGCGCCTTCAAGGTCATCGAATGGAAGCGCGACTTGAGCGTCACCGAATCATCCGCCATCACCGCGTATTTCGCAAGCGAGATGAACGTACGACGTCGCCAGGTCATCTGCGACCTGAGCCAAGCCCCCATCACCGTGCAGGCAGGAGCCATGCAGTGGTCGGTCGGCAACGTCAACACCAACACCGGCGTGAAAGGCGCGGGCGATTTCTTCGGGAAAGCCTTGCGCGGAAGCGTGACCGGCGAATCGGCCATCAAACCCGAGTACGAAGGAACCGGTCTTTTGGTGCTCGAGCCCACGTATCGTTACATCATCGTGCTCGACGTGGCCGACTGGGGCAATTCCATCGTGCTCGACGACGGCTTGTTCCTGGCGTGCTATTCCAGTCTGCAGCACAAGGCGGTCATGCGCAGCAACATATCCTCCGCCGTGGCTGGCAACGAAGGGCTTTTCAACCTGGGAATCCAAGGTTATGGCGCACTGTGCCTGGAATCACCCTGCCCGAAAGAAGAGCTCATCGAAGTCACGCTTGACAACGACGAGCTCAAGGTGGACGGAAACATGGCACTGGCCTGGAGCGGATCGCTCAGCTTCACCGTGGAGCGATCAGGCAAGTCGCTCATCGGGTCGGCCGCTTCGGGCGAAGGCCTGGTGAACGTTTACCGAGGCACGGGCAAGGTCCTGCTCGCTCCCACGACGTACTAGAAAGCTCCGCCCCGGCCGGCTTTCCCGAAACGGCATGGAGCAAACGCGAATTCAGTGCAAGGGCGCCGACGCCATTCGGCGCCCTTTGCTGATTTACGCCTCTTCCGCCTTTTCGTCGGCGCGCCTCTTGCGCACGATGGTCGCGCGCTCGATTGCGAGCGTACGGATAGTGGCGACCGCGGGAACACCCAGGAACATGCCCAGCACGCCGAACAAGGCGCCGCCCACAAGCACGGCGGAAAACACCCAGATGCCCGGAAGGCCGACCGAAGCCCCCACCACGTTGGGATAAATCAGATGCGTCTCAAGCTGCTGCAAAACAACGAGGAAGACGATGAACCAGACAGCCTGCATGGGGTCGACCGTCAAAATCATGAGGAATCCGATCGCCCCGCCGAGCCATGCACCGAATACGGGAACCAGCGCCGTCAGGCCCACGCATGCTCCGATGGCCAGCGCGTAGGGCATTCCGAAAACGCCCATGCCGATGGCGCACAGCGTTCCGAGGATAACGGCTTCTATGCACTGCCCCGTGATGAAGCGGGAAAACGCCTGATTGGCCACATGCGCCGCACGACGCACCGAAGCAGCGGCAGAGGCGGGCATGAACAGGTCAAGAGCCGAATTCGCTCCTTTGACGACGCGCTCTTTATCGAGAAGGATGTACAGGCAAAACACCAGAGCCACCACGACCGCGAAAACGTTGTGAAGAATTGACCCCGCCGTTGAGAACACCGATTCGAGCATGGATACAACGCTCGAGGAATCCCCGCTCGAAAGGCTCGCCATCAGATCGGTGAAGCTCCGCTCCAGGCTTTCGAGGCTTGCGGAGTCTATGGAACCCATGATGGAATCGAGGTTCTGCGACGCCCAGCCGTAGAAATCCCCCGCCACCTTGGCGACACCCGTCTTGATGACGCCCGTGGACGCTTTCAGCTCCGGAAACACAAGGTTGACGATGACGGCGATAACGGCGCCGATAATGAGAAACGACCCGATGAGACACACGATACGCCGCGATGAGGCGACTATTTTCTTCGTCGAACGGGGGAAGTAGACGCGCTCGAGGCGCGCCATAATAAGATTCACAAGAAACGCGAACACGCATCCCAGAAGAAGCGGCATGACCGCGATCCACGCGAGTCCCAAAGCGGCGAACAGCTGGTCGGAATACTGCAGCGCCAACGCGGCGACGAAGAAAAGCCCCACACCAACGGCAACCGTTCGAATGGCGCGCATATCGAAATTGCGATTTTCTTCCCGATGCTTGTTCTCCATACGCTACCGCCCTTGCCACTACCCATGCGTCCTTCGCGCCCATGCGGGGCCCGGCCCGAAACGCCTATCTTCATGCCGTCCGCGAAGCGCCGAAAGCCTTCGCACCTTTGCGAAGCTGCGCTCTGCGCGGTCTTAGCGCATTATGGTAACGCAGATTCCCCTCGAGAAGGCGAAGCGTTGCACGAATGAAATCTTGGGAAGCCGAAAGTCTGAATGCGACCGAAAAGACGCCGCCCGAATCGACCGTCAAACGACGCAGCAAACGGATAAAGACGCCCGCTACACCATTCGCTGCGTCGTTTTACCCCTGCGTCACGCCGTCGTAACATCGTAGAAACAAACGTGCTTTAATCTGCTTTGGCAGTACAAGGAGGCGCACTACAGCGCCTCAATACCTTCAATATCGCAGGAGGCAGCATGTCTTACGCAGCACGCGTCATCGAACAGGTGAAGGCGAAAAACCCCAATGAACCGGAATTCATCCAGGCCGTCACCGAGGTTTTGACCTCTATCGAACCCGCTTTGGCAGCTCATCCCGAATACGAAGAAGCAGGGCTTCTCGAGCGCATGGTGGAGCCCGAGCGCGTCGTGATGTTCCGCGTTCCCTGGGTTGACGACGCAGGCCATGTGCAGGTCAACCGCGGCTACCGCGTGCAGTACAACAGCGCCCTGGGCCCCTATAAGGGCGGCGTGCGCTTCCACCCCTCCGTCAACCTGTCCATCATCAAGTTCCTCGGCTTCGAGCAGTGCTTTAAGAACAGCCTGACCACGCTGCCTATGGGCGGCGGCAAGGGCGGCGCCGACTTCGACCCGAAGGGCAAATCCGACGCAGAGGTCATGCGCTTCTGCCAGAGCTTTATGACCGAGCTCTCCCGCCACATTGGCGCTGATACCGACGTTCCCGCGGGTGACATCGGCGTCGGCGGCCGCGAGGTAGGCTACATGTTCGGCCAGTACAAGCGTCTGCGCAACGAGTGGACCGGCGTGCTCACCGGCAAGGGCCTGTCCTTCGGCGGCTCGCTCGCCCGCACCGAAGCAACCGGCTACGGCCTCGTCTACCTGGTTCAGGAGCTGCTCGCTCAGAAAAACGATTCCTTCGAAGGCAAGACCGTCTGCGTCTCCGGCGCCGGCAACGTTGCCATCTACGCAACCGAGAAGGCTCAGCAGCTCGGCGCAAAGGTGGTCACGATGAGCGACTCCACCGGCTGGATTCACGATCCCGAAGGCATCAAACTCGATGTCGTCAAGCAAATCAAAGAGGTGGAGCGCGCCCGCATCTCCGAATACGCGAAGCGCGTCCCCGGTTCCGTATACAACGACGGCCGCGGCGTCTGGAGCATCCCCTGCGACATTGCGCTTCCCTGCGCGACGCAAAACGAGCTCTTCATTGAGGATGCGAAGAACCTGGTCAACAACGGCTGCAAGATCGTAGCCGAGGGCGCGAACATGCCCACCACGCTCGATGCCACCGAGTATCTCCAGCAAGCAGGCGTCGCATTCTTCCCCGGCAAAGCATCCAACGCAGGCGGCGTTGCAACGTCCGGTCTTGAAATGAGCCAGAATTCCGAGCGCCTTTCCTGGAGCTTCGACGAAGTAGACGCCAAGCTCAACGGCATCATGGTCAACATTTTCCACGCATCCAACGATGCAGCCAACGAGGTGGGCGCTCCTGGCAACTACGTCGTAGGCGCGAACATCGCGGGCTTCAACAAGCTTGCCAACGCCATGATGGCCCAGGGCATCGTCTAATTCCGAAGCATCGTCTTCCATCGCCTTATCCAAACGGACGCACCGCACTCGCGGCGCGTCCGTTTTCTTTATGAGGCGTCAGGCTGCTGCGCGCCGAAGACCTCGTGTGCGCGGGGCTTTCCCCGTTGCCTGCCGCAGGCGCAGACGCCTCCATGCCCCTTCGAGCCAGGCCGTTGCTTGAGATGCACGAATTGACACGCAACCGTTACGAACGAGGGTCAGCACGCCGCCGAAGACAAGAAAAACCCTTCCGAACGGAAGGGTTTTTGCGAGTTGCAATCTATCCGAAAACCGGGCGACACTTCCGGTTTTCATTCGTCATGAATCAAGACGCCATTTCTATGCAATTTCACGCATATCGGCACAGGTACTACGTGAAATCAGAGAGCATACCGAACGTAGGCGACTGAATACCAACTCCTAGAATGCTCCCAAAATAAGAAGAGCAATAACTCCAATACACGAAAGAGCCCAGATAGATGCGATGGTATACAGTACAGGGGTGCAAGCCGTCTTCAAGGTTGCTTCACGTTCGGTCATTCTGATCACTCCTTTGGTCTAGCAAATCCTTCCCTGCCGATGGCGCCATGGTATCACCGAACAAACGAAAATTCGAGGGGTTAAACGGCCAGTTTTTATTTATAACATTCACTTGTTTGCATAATTGTAATCAATAGGTCTTATAAGCTTGTTAAAACTCACTATAATCCCAGGTCATATATTATTTTTTACGATGCATACATGCAGTTTTCCTGCATACTGCGAAAGATTGGAAGCCGTTTTTCATAAAGTTTTTCCTCACTCGACCAATCCAATGCGCTTTTCTTCTCATTTATGAAGGATTCGTGGATAAGAAGGCAAAACCACGACCTGAAAGCAGGAGAGATGGCAAGCAAGAGGGCGATGCGGATCCGCATCGCCCTCTTGCTTCACGTAGAAAAAACGCTAGCGGGACGCAATCGTTCCGTCGGAGCAGACCGCACAAGGCATGGACCAATCGACATGGTCGCTATGGAGCAGTTCTTCGGCCAGCTCCGATAAAGGCTTCTCCAAAAACGTTTCGTAGCAAGCCTGGACCGCAGGGTTTTCATGGCTGAACCGAATAGCACTCTTCGCGTCGATCGCCCGCAGAACGCCTCCGCGCTCCGCAGCAAGCTCCCTTCCTTCATGGATCGGCTGCCCGCCGCCTCCCGCGCACCCTCCCGGGCACGCCATAACCTCGACGAAATCGTAATGTACGTCTCCGCGTTGTATGGCGGCGCAAAGCGCGTCGGCGTTGGAAAGACCGCTCGCGATGGCAATGCGCAGCGAGCGCCCCGCAAGGTCGAAAGTCTTTTCGCGCCAGCCGAATTCGGCGCCTTCGTGGCGAATTTCCTTGAAGGCATCCGGCTGAGGGTTCTTTCCCGCAACCAGATAATAGGCGGAACGCAATGCCGCCTCCATGACACCGCCCGTCACGCCGAAGATATGGCCGGCTCCCGAGGCGATGCCGAGCGGAGCGTCGAAGTCGCGTTCTTCGAGAAGCCCAACGTTCAAGAATCTCGATTTAATCTGTCTCGTCAGCTCGCGCACCGTCAAAACCGCGTCAACGTCGAAGCCGGTTCCTGCGGCGTCCATGCCCGGATATGCACATTCCGCTTTCTTGGCGACGCAGGGCATGTATGACACGACGAAAAGACGAGACGGGTCTACGCCGAGAAGCTTCGCATAGTACGTCTTCGCCAAGGCGCCGAAAATCTGCTGGGGCGATTTCGTCGTGGAAAGCTTCGAGACAAGTTCCGGGTATCGCGCCTTGAGAAAGCGGACCCAACCCGGGCAGCACGACGTGAACATGGGGCCATCGCCGCCTTTGCCCAAACGGTCAAGCAGCTCGCTGCCTTCTTCCATGATGGTGACATCTGCGGCGAAGTCGGTGTCGAAGACGTAATCGAAGCCCAGGCTTTTTACGGCAGCCACCATACGCCCAACGCTCGCCTTGTCCTTCGCAAGGCCGAGCCCCTCATGCCAGGAGGTTCGCACGGACGGGGCGATCTGGGCGATAGTGGTGATCTCGGGGTCGTCTATGGCGTCGAACACGCGCGAGACGTCGCTGCGCTCATGCAGGGCCCCAACAGGGCAATGCGTGATGCACTGCCCGCAGTAGGAGCAGTCGTCCTTCGCCACCGCGTCGACGCGACTGCGCGAGCCGGAGTCCACAAGCCCCCACACAGACAGGGCCTGCACCTTCGAGCACACCGAGACGCATCGCAAGCAGGAGATGCACTTCGCAGGCTCTTTCACCAAGGGGTAGCGATCGTCGACGGGAGACTCGTCAAACGAAGTCTTAAACGAAACCTCATGGATACCCATGGTGTCGGCGAGCTCCTGCAGGCGGCATGTTCCGTTTCGAAAGCATGTGGGGCAGCGTCGGTCGTGACGCGAGAGAATGAGCTTCAGGTTCATCTTGCGCGAAGAACGCACGCGCTGCGTATCGGTGCGGACTTTCATCCCGTCGAACACGGGACTGTTGCACGCGGCCACCAGATGGTCTATGCCCTCGACTTCGACGAGGCATATACGGCATGCACCTATTTCGTTATAAAGCTCGAGATAACACAGCGTGGGTATGTCCACCCCCGCGATGCGCGCCGCCTCGAGCACCGTTGCCGAACGAGGAACGCTCACTTCTATATCGTCGATGGTCACGCAGACCTTCGAGGCATCGGACTGGACGCGGCATGCGTCTTTCTCCATATTCCCTACCATGCGAGCCTTCCTTCCTTGCGCAAGATTCCGCACCCGAAATGATCGCAGTTCAGACAACGCGCCGCCTCCTGGCGCATTTCGCGATCGGAGAAACCGTATTCGACCAATTCGAAATCCCGTCGGCGTTCCTCGCCGGGACGCTCGCCCAAAACAGCGCGGCCGCAGGCTATGCGGTCTTCGAGGCGGACGGGAGGAAGGTCGATATCCAAAACGAGCTCGCGATGAAATCCCAGGTCGCGATCGATCGTTTTGGCTGCGGTCTGACCGTCGGCGATAGCCAGAATCGCCGTTGCAGGACCCCTCATGCAATCGCCGCCTGCGTAGATGCCCTCCATGGCAACGGCGCTCAGGTCTTCTTCGACGAAGAAAGACCCTCGCTTGCACGTCATTCCTTCTTTTTCAAACGAACAGGCCTGAATCTCCTGTCCGATGGCCACGACCACCACATCGCACGGCAACGCCGTCTCGTCGCGATCGGCCGGCATGGGAGAAGGCCTGCCCCCTTTGACGGGACCGATAATCTGGGGCTGCACCACAAGCGAAACAGCTTCGCCCTCGCCGTTGCATTCTATGCGCAAAGGAGCCATCAGGTCGGCGATATGGCATCCGTCGGCAACGGCGCCCTCGATCTCCTCCGCGAGCGCCGTCATGTCCGCCACGCGTCGGCGATACACCACGGTCACGCGATCGGCCCCCAAGCGGACGGCTGTGCGCGCAGCATCCATGGCAACGTTGCCGCCGCCAACGATGCAGACCTTCTTTCCGCGCCAATCGTATGGACGGCCCTGCGCCACCTCCCTCAGGAGCTGCACAGCGGACACCACGCCCCGAGCGTCCTCGCCCGGCATGCCGACCTTCTTATCGCCGTGAGCGCCGATGGCCACATACACCGCATCGAATTGGCTCCTGAGCTCGGAAAGCGATATGTCCGTGCCCACTTCTACGCCGCAATGAATCTCAACGCCCGCCTGTTCGATCGAGCGCACTTCTTCGTCGAGGATATCTTTCGGAAAGCGATAGTTCGGAATTCCGTAGCGAAGCATGCCGCCCGCCTTTTCGAGGCGCTCGTAAACATCGACCCGATGCCCAAGCCGTGCCAGGTAGTACGCGGCAGAAAGACCCGACGGGCCGGCCCCTACGACGGCGACTCGCTTGCCGGTCGAAGCGAGGCGGCGCACATCGCGAGGACGAAAGGCGTGGTCCACCGCGTAGCGCTTCAGGCCGCGGATGTTCACGGCGTCATCCACCATGGCCCGACGACACGTGTGCTCGCACGGATGCTCGCAGACGTACGCGCAAGCGGAAGGAAACGGGTTGTCTTTTCTGATAAGCTCGACCGCGTCGTCGAAGCGACCTGCGGCCGTAAGGGCGATATAGCCCGGAACGTCCACATGGGCAGGGCACGACACCACGCAGGGCGCCCCTTGAGACGAGCTGCGCAGGCAGCTGCCGTGCGCCATATGCTGCTCGAAGTCTTCGCGAAATGCGCGGATGCTTATCAAGGCCTGCTCGGCGGCCTGATATCCGATCGCGCAATCGGAACTGACGCGAATATGCTCCGCGAGCTCCTCGAGGTCTTCAAGAGCTCCTTCGTGCGCGCGCCCGTCGATGATTTCCTCGAGCATATCGGAAATGCTCGCAAGGCCGATGCGGCACGGGACGCACTTTCCGCAGCTTTGGGCATGAGCTACGCCTACATGCGCACGCGTCATATCCACGGGACACGTTCCTCGCGCGGTTGCGCCAAGACGGCGCGCCGTCGCCCCGCATTGCCCGCTCATTGCCGCGAACAATCCCGTTTGCGGCGAAGGGTTCGCTATGCTCATGAAGCCTCCTGGATGTCGACGATAGGGCGTTCAAGCCCGCCTGTGCGCTTTCGGAGCCATTCGGCGAATCCGAAAGCGTAAGAGACGCATCATCTTACCAGGCTGTCGCTTCAAAGAAGCCGACAATACCCGAGGAAATGCGGACGTAACAGGCGCCGCGTCCTACGGCACCTCCGTAAGAACCTTCGTCGACGCCACATTGCCGGGCGCAATCATGAGAACGCCGACGTCACCTACCTCAGGCGCATCGAAATACAATGTTCCGTCGATGGTCTCGGCCATGGAAAAGCGGTCGCAGCGCTTGAAGGAGATGACCACGTCCACGCCTTCGACCGCGCAAAACGGCGTCGGGTCGGTTGTCAGAGCAATCACCGTATCCACTTTCGCCGCAGCGAATCGGTCGAGGATGTCCTGGATATGCTCGACAAGGCCTGGATCGACCGATTCCGGGTCGACGGAGGAGAAGATGTCGGAAACGCTGTCGTAAGCGCCGGTCGTGCGCGTAGTGACCGTTTCGTTCGTGATGCCGAAAATCCCCGGGGAGGTCTCGGTCTGCGTCGTGGTGGTCTTCGTGGTGGTCTGTTTGGGGACAACCAGCTCGGAGACCATATCCGGAGTCAGACTGAAAATGCCGTAAGTATGGCCCTGCTTCATAACGATGCGTCCGGTCATGTAATCCTGGAACGAATCGGGACCGACTTCCATGACGGAGGCGTTCTTCTCGCTGTAATGCGTCCGCGCCTCTTCCAGGGTGACCGTCTGCGAGGACGAATCCGACCCGCCCTCTTCGTTCTCCGGCGAATCGGGAGATGCGTCCGAATCCGACGAGGGAAGAGCGGTTCCCTCGAAAAGCACGACATCGTAGCCCGTCATATCCCCCGCGATATCGTCAATGCTGGTGGCGGCCACGTTGAGATTGTGCCCCGCATTGATATAAGACGTCAGGATAACGAAGCCGGCAAGCACGAGCGCCCCGAAAACGCCGAGCGCAATGAACTCCCGCCTTCTCTGAGAGTGACCATCCGCCGACCGGTCGCGTGCCTCGAGCAGACGCCGCGCTTCTTCCGAGCAGCGAAAAGCCTCTTCTTCGCATTGGCAAAGATCGCCTTCGGCGCCTTCGTCTTTCATATGCTCGTCTTTCTGCATGGCATCCCCCCTACAGCAAATCGCGCAGGAAACGCCCCGTGTGGCTTTCGGGAACCTTGGCCACTTCTTCCGGGGTTCCGCACGCCACGATGGTGCCGCCGCGGTCGCCGCCCTCGGGACCGAGGTCGATGATGCGATCGGCGCATTTGATCACGTCGAGATTGTGCTCGATGACAAGAACGGTGTTGCCCTTGTCCACCAGGCGCTGAAGCACGTCAAGCAGCTGGCGCACGTCTTCCATATGCAGGCCCGTCGTGGGCTCGTCGAGGATATAGAAGGTCTTGCCGGTCTGCCGACGCTGTAGCTCGCTCGCCAGCTTCACGCGCTGAGCCTCGCCGCCCGAAAGCGTGGTGGCGGGCTGCCCAAGGCGAATATAGCCAAGACCCACGTCGAAGAGCGTCTGCAGCTTGCGGGCGACGCCCGGGATGTTTTTGAAGAACTCGAGTGCCTCTTCGACGGTCATGTCCAAGACGTCGTAGACGGTCTTGCCACGATAGGTCACCTGCAGCGTTTCTCGGTTGTAACGCTTGCCTCCGCACACTTCGCAAGGCACGTAGACGTCAGGAAGAAAATGCATCTCGATTTTGATCTGGCCGTCGCCTTTGCACGCTTCGCACCTGCCGCCGCTTACGTTGAAGCTGAAACGGCCGGGCGCGTATCCGCGAGCCTTGGCCTCCTGCGTGCTGGCGAACAGCGCGCGTATATCGTCCCACAGCCCGATGTAGGTGGCGGGGTTGGAGCGAGGCGTGCGGCCGATGGGGCTCTGGTCGATATCGATGATTTTATCCAGGGCCTCATATCCCGTGAGCTTTCGGTATGCGCCCGTGCGGTGATGGGCCCGATTGATGCGGTTCGCCAGCGCAGGGGCAAGCGTGTCGGTAATAAGCGAGCTTTTGCCCGAGCCCGAAACGCCCGTGACCACGGTAAGCGTGCCGATCTCCACCTGCGCCGTGACGTTTTTCAGGTTGTTCGCCGAAGCGCCCGTGATTTTGACCGAGCCGCGCTTCGGACGCCTTCGCTCGGACGGAACGGCGATGCGCCGCCTTCCCGAGAGGTAATCGGCCGTGAAGCTTCCCTCGGCGGCCGCGACCTCCTCCGGAGTGCCCGCAGCGACGACGTAACCGCCGTGCTCTCCTGCACCGGGCCCCATATCTATGACGAAGTCCGCATGGCGGATGGTGTCTTCGTCGTGCTCCACCACGATGACCGTGTTGCCCAAATCGCGCAGATGCTCCAGTGTCGCAATCAGTCGCTCGTTGTCCCTTTGATGCAGGCCGATGGAGGGTTCGTCGAGGATGTAGAGAACGCCCATGAGCCCCGCTCCGATCTGGGTGGCAAGGCGTATTCGCTGCGCTTCGCCGCCGGAAAGCGATGCGGTTCCGCGTTCGAGCGTGAGGTAGTCCAAGCCCACGTCCACCAGAAACTTCAAGCGGGCGCGAATCTCTTTCACGATAGCCGAACCTATGGTGGCATCGCGCTCGGAAAGCGCCAAACCGTCGAAGAAAGCCAGGGAATCCGCGGCGGAGAGCTCGCAGACCTCGTGGATGTTCCTGCCGCCCACCGTGACCGCCAAGATCTCGGGGCGCAGGCGTTTACCGCCGCAGGTGGCGCAGGGAATGGTGGCGAAGTATTTCTCGTATTTCTCACGCTGGGAATCGGACTGCGCGTCCTTGTAGCGGCCCATGACGGCCTCGCAGGCACCCTCCCAGTCGATGAACCAGTAGGTCTCCCGTCCGTCGACGGTGACGTAATCGACCCGCACCTTTTCGTCCTTAATGCCATACAGAAGCGCATCGCGCACCTTCTTGGGCAGGTCTTCCCACGGCGTTGCAGGGTCTGCGCCCATATGGGCGCAGACCGCACGAAGAACCTGCGGATAGTAATTGCCCGTGGCAAACGGCGCGATGGCGCCCTCGTTCAGCGAAAGGGACGGGTCGGGAACCAGCAGGCTCGGATCCACCTCTTCGCGGCTACCTAGGCCCGCGCAGTCAGGGCAGGCGCCGTACGGGGCGTTGAAGCTGAAATCGCGCGGCTGGAGCTCGTCCATCGAGTGGCCGTGCTCAGGACAAGCCAGCGCGAGCGAGAAGAAATGGTCGCCCGCAGAAACGCCTGTGAAGCCAGGAGTGCTCTTCTGCGGGTCGTCAGCGACTTTGGCGTCATCGAGAACGTGGACGACCACGCGGCCCTCGCTGAGCTTCGTGGCGACTTCGACCGACTCCGCGATGCGGCTCGTTGCAGAAGCCTTCAATACGACGCGGTCGACCACGACGTCGATCGTATGCTTGAATTTCTTGTCGAGTTTGATCGGCTCGCCCTCGAGCTTGCGGACTTCGCCGTCGATACGGACGCGGGAGAAACCTTCTTTCTGAAGATCTGCGAGTATCTTCGCATGCTCGCCCTTGCGCCCCACCACGACCGGGGCCAAGATCATGGCGCGCTTGCCCTCGCCCAGCCCCAGGATTTCATCAGTGACCTGGTCGGTAGTACGCTTCTTGATTTCCCTGCCGCATTCGGGGCAATGAGGCACGCCGACGCGCGCGTACAGCAGGCGCAGATAGTCATAGATTTCTGTGACCGTGCCCACCGTGGAGCGTGGATTTTTCGACGTAGTCTTTTGGTCGATCGCGACTGCGGGAGAAAGACCGTCGATGCTATCGAGGTCGGGCTTGTTCATCTGCCCGAGGAACTGGCGCGCATAGGCCGAAAGGCTTTCGACGTAGCGACGCTGGCCTTCGGCATAGATGGTGTCGAAGGCCAAGCTCGACTTTCCGCTTCCCGACAGGCCGGTGATCACGACCAGCTTGTCACGCGGGATGGCCACGTCGACGTTTTTCAGATTGTGCTCGCGAGCGCCGCGTATGACGATGGAATCGCTTGCCACATCAAGCCCCTTTTTCCGAGTATGCGAAATTACAGCGCCACGATTGTAGCGCATGGCGGAACAGAGCCGAACAAAAGTACGTGATTTCCTCGGTTCGTCCAAAACGGGTGCACAAAATGCGCCGCGCTCTGTGACCGACGCCCTTCGAAGCGCCGCGCAATCGCGCTGCGGCCGACAGGCTTCGGCGCAAAGCGCCTGGTGTCTTTACATCCCCGGCTTCACCAGACCGCTCTCGTAAGCCGCCACGACCAGCTGGGCGCGGTCGTGCGCATCGAGCTTGCTCATGATGCGCCCCACGTGCGTGCGAACGGTGGCCGGCGAGATGACAAAATCGGACGCGATCTCTTCGTTGCTCATGCCGCGACCCACCATGGAGAGAATCTCGCGTTCGCGCTCGGTCAAACCATCGATGGTCGAGCCGTCGAAACGGGACTTGCGACGCGATTGCGCATAGGTCTCGACAAGACGGCGGGTGATGGAAGGGTCGATGAGCGCATCGCCCTGTGCGACGACGCGCACCGCGCGAGCGAGCTCTTCGGGCTCCACGTCCTTGAGAAGAAACCCGCTCGCCCCCGCCGCAAGGGCGTCGTAGACGTATTCGTCCAGGTCGAACGTTGTGAGAATCAAGACGGCGGTATGCCGCGTTTCGGGGTCGTCGGAAAGCAGGCGCGTTGCCTCAATCCCATTTTTCCGCGGCATGCGGATGTCCATCAGCAGCACATCGGGACGCATCCTTTTGGCGAGCGCGACCGCATCGAACCCATCCACGGCCTCCCCCACCACTTTGATGCCGGGAAACGACGAAAGAATGAGACGAAACCCCTTGCGCACCAAATCCTGGTCGTCGGCTATCGCCACGCGAATCACATCTGGAGCATTCGTACCCCTAGAGTCCATACCGACCGCCTTCCAACGGTATCTCAGCCTTCAGCACGCACCCGCCGTGCGAACCGTCTATCGAAAACACGCCGCCGAGCGCTTCTATGCGTTCCTTCATCCCTTCGAGCCCGTGGCCCGGAGCCGATGCGGCAACGTCGTCTGCGAGCCCTACGCCGTCATCGGAAAAGACCAGGGATGCCTGCGTTGCCGTAGAACGAAGGAGGATGTCGACCGAGTTCGCCTGCGCATGGCGGACGGTGTTCGTTGCCGCCTCCCTCACCAGGGAAAACAGCGCCATATCCACGATAGCGGGAACGTCTTCTCTGCGGTAGCCCTTCGTTGCGCACGTAACCTCCAAAGAAGCCCTGCGAAGGTATTCGACAACATCGGCCAGACGCTCCGTGCCTTCGGAAGGGGCGGTCTCGGGCTTTTCGTCCCCTCGAAGAACGCCGATCATGGAGCGTATCTCGTCAAGGGCGCCTTTCGACACGAGGCGAATATCCGCAATGGCTTCTTTCGCTGCAGCAGGGTCGGAATCGACCAGGCGCTCAGCGGCGGCAGCCTGGATGGCCACGGCGGAAAGGGAGTGCGCCGTGATGTCGTGCACGTCGCGCGCGATGCGCACGCGCTCTTCGGCGACGCGGCGAGCGGCAAGCTCTTCGCGGCTTCGCTCGGCCTCTTCCAGGCGACGGTGCGTTTCCGCCATGTAGGCCCGATACGTCCTGAGAGCGAATCCGGCAAGCGCCGCAGCAACGACGAAGATGAGGTTTTGCGTGCGCATGACCGTGGCAAGCGTCTCGCTCGGAAGAGGCGTGGGGGCAAGCAGCATCACCGTTGCCGTAAGAAGGCCGGCAACGACGGCGTGCCGCCTGTCGAGCAGATAGCTCAGGCTGCACACGGCCACCATGGGACCGATCGCCGAAAGGGCGAATCCGGACATGTAGCCGCTCGAGAAAAAAAAGCACGCGAGAACGATCGCAAGCGTCGGCCACGGCGCCACACGACGAAGCACGAGCGGAAGCGTCGTGAAAGCCAACGCGCCGTAGGCGTACATGTTGGGAACGATGTTGACAAGCCCCGCCATCTCCCGAAACGGACCGTCCACGTAGATGACCGACGTCGACGCGAGAAAAAGTTGTCCGCAGCCGAACAAAAACGCGATTAAGGCGATGCCCGCATCGACAACCCAGTCGCTGGCGCGCAGGGCATCCTCTTCCGCAGGACGAGCGGCATCGAGAAAGCGACGCTGCTGCACGTCGTCGGAAAACGAGGAAAACCTCTGCCGCAGGGTATGCATCGTGTTTTTCATCATCACCTCATGCTAAGGCAGGCATCCGCCGCATGCCATACCGTATTCAACGTAACCTCGCGCTCTGCGTGCGGGGACTAACCGCGCGGATGGGCTCGATGGTGCTCGCTTTTCAAGCGCGCTGGGGAAACGTGCGTATAGATCTGAGTCGTGGACAGGCGGGCATGGCCGAGCATCTCTTGGACGCTGCGCAGGTCAGCCCCACCCTCCAAAAGGTCGGTCGCAAATGTATGGCGCATGTCGTGAGGGCTCAGGGAGGCATCCAGGCCCGCAAGCAAGAGGCTCTTCTTGAACATCTTGCGCAAGGCGTCGGTCGTCATCTTATTGCCGCGCGTCGACACGAAGAAATGCGGGCACTCCTTGCCGCCCAGCAGCGCAGGGCGGGCGATCCACGCATAAGTGCGCATGGAGTCCACGGCAAGATCGTGCAACGGAATGATTCGCTCCTTGCCGCCTTTCCCGAATACCTTAGCCTGCTTGAGGTCGAAATCCACATCGCAAGCAAGCAGGTCGGAGGTCTCGGAGACGCGAGCTCCGCATGCATAGAGAAACTCAAGGATAGCCTTATTTCGCATATCCTCGGGTTCGTCGCTTCCCGCATACGCGCCGAGCAGCTTCGCCATCTCGGCGGCAGATATGACCCGCGGCAGGCGCTTCGCCGCCTTCGGCCCTTGAAGAACGCTTACGGGATCTGATTCCGCATGCCCGCGCGCGACCGCCCAGCGGAAAAAAGAGCGAAGCGCGGAAAGATGCCTGTTGATGGTACGCCGCGAATATGCGGCACGGTCGAGCTCGGAGAGGTATCCGCGCACCTCGCGATGCGTGGCGCCTAAAGGATCGACTCCCGCCCGATCGGCCCACGAACCGTAGCTTGCAAGGTCGGCCCTGTAGCTGCGAACGGTATGCGGGGAGGCGTTTCTTTCGGCCTCGAGCATCGTGCAGAATCGGTCGACGAGCCCCGCGTAGCGCTCGTTCGCCTCCGACAAATCCTGGGGCATGGCCTAGAGCACCCCCGCTTCGCGCAGGTCGTCAACGTACGCGCGAAGCGCGCGTTCTCCGCGCTGGGCATAAGCGGCGTAACGCTGCTGCTTATTACGGATGCGCTCGGCGAAAGGCTCCATAATGCCGAAATTGACATGCATCGGCTGGTAGTCGCAGGTGTTTTGATCGGTGGCGTAAGCGAGCAATGCCCCGAACGCCATGTCGCGAGGCATGGGCGGCATGGTCGATCCCGACAGGTCGGCGTAGACGCACAGAGCCGCGTAAAGACCCGACATGATGGCCTCGCAGTACCCCTCCGTTCCCGAAAGCTGACCCGCTATATGAAGAGGCACAGGACAAGAGGTCTCGCGCACGCGAAGCGTCGCATCGAGCAGCTTCGGAGCGCACACGAACGTATTGCGATGCATAACGCCGTAGCGGGCGAATTCGGCATGCTCCAACCCTGGAATCATGCGAAAGACGCGGCGTTGCTCGGGAAAGGTCAGATTGGTCTGGAACCCGACGAGATTGTAGGCGGTCAAATCCGAGTTTTCGGCGCGAAGCTGCACCGCCGCCCAGGGGCGACGGCCCGTTGCAGGATCGGTAAGCCCGACCGGCTTGCACGTACCGAACCGAGGAGCGTCATGGCCCTTGCGGGCGATCTCCTCGATCGGCTGACACGCCTGGAACAAATCGTTCGTCTCGAAATCCTTCTTGATGACACGCTCGGCCTTCAGGAGCTCGTCGATGAACGCATCGTAGCTTTCCTTGGTGAACGGGGCGTTCAGGTAGTCCCCGACGGCATCCGACTCGTAGCGAGACTGCCTGAACAGCACCGTCTCATCAAGGGAGTCGGCCATGACGATCGGAGCCGCGGCATCGAAGAACGCGAGGTTCTCAGACCCCGTTTCGCGGGCTATCCATGACGCCAGGGCGTCGGAGGTAAGCGGGCCCGTGGCAAGAACGACGGCATCGGCATCCGACGGGGGCTCTTTTACCTCTCCCACGATGTAATCGATGTTCGGATGGTCTTTCACCAGACGCGTCACGCCTGCAGAGAAGACATCGCGGTCAACCGCAAGCGCCCCTCCCGCCTCGACACGGGCGCGATGCGCCTGCTCGATGAGAAACGACCCCATGGCGGAAAGCTCCGCTTTGAGCATGCCCGCGGCGCTTTCCGGCTTCATGCTCTTCAACGAGTTCGAGCAGACGAGTTCAGCGCAATCCGATCCGTGATGCACCGCCGTCTTCGTTTCGGGGCGCATCTCATACAAGCGTACTTGGACGCCGCGCGAAGCAAGCTGCAAGGCCGCTTCACTTCCGGCGAGGCCGGCACCGATGATGTTCACTGTTTTTTCCATCGGCAAAGCATACCACAACGCTCTTCGACCCCATCGACGCGGCGAACGCCACACAGCACGCACGCATCCGAACCAGGCAGCCGCGATGACGGCCCCATCGGCACGCATACCTGCGCCGAAAGAGCCGTCGCACAGCTCGCACGCGTCTGAGCGAGACGACGAAACTCAGGTGGCACGCATGCACCCGAACCGTCCGTCGGGAAAACGCTCTATGACCCCAAGCGCCTCGAGCCTGCCCACGCACGCCATCAAATCCCCCACCGTGGCAAACGGGCCCGATTCCCCCGTTGCGAACTCTTCCACGAGCTGTTCGAGACGCATCGGGTCGGCGCGCAAGGCGCTTATCACCAGACCGCCCGAATCGTCGCACGCCTTCAAAGCCGAAGAACTACCGCCTGTCGAAGGAGCAGCGCAGCCCCCTTCCTCGCGGGAAAAGAGCATCGTCAGCTGCGCGGCGCGACCATTCGGATACGCCTTCTCGGGGAAAAGCCTCGTCAGAAGCTCCTCGAATTCCGCTTCGTCCACCACCGGACCTGCTCCCTGGGCAATAAGCGCATTCGATCCGCGCGACGTGGGCGAGAAGATGGACCCAGGCACGGCGAGCACGTCCTTGTTCGCGGCAAGGGCCTCGTCCGCCGTCGAAAACGTACCGCTAGGAACCCCCGCCTCCACCACGAGCGTCGCACGGGCCAAAGACGCTATAAGCCTGTTGCGCGCCCGAAACGTATACGGCTTGGGAGGAAAGTTCCACGGATGCTCCGAAACCACCGCCCCGCCCGATTCGACGATGCGGTTGAAGAGCCCTTTGTTGCACGAAGGGTACACGACGTCGCAGCCTCCTCCCAGAAACGCCACCGTCCTGCCTCCTGCCTCGATGGCCGCCTCATGGGCGTATGAATCACAGCCGCGCGCTCCGCCCGATATGACGCAGATTCCCATGCGGGCGGCGCATCCGGCAAGCAGGCGAGCCGCGCTTCTGCCGTACGGCGTCGCATTGCGCGCGCCCACAACGGCGAGACCTTCCTGCAGCGCCTGAGTATCGCCGATGAGATACAGCGTCTCGGGCGGCTTCGAAAGGGCTTCGAGCGCTGCGGGGTATTCAGGATCGCCACGCGCTATCTCGAACCGTGGGCCCGCTATGCATGCAGTGCCCGCTTCGCGGGAGGCAACAGCCCTCGCGCTCATCGTAACCACCTCCCGAAGCCTTCCTGGACGGGGCCATTCGCGACCCTGTTCGCCTTCCGCACGAACACAGTCCCCATCACAAGCACCCCCTCATCCTGAAACCGATCGCCTCGACAAGATGACTTTCCCCCACTCTTTTCGATTCGTCCATGTCAGCAATCGTGCGCGCAACCGACAGCACGCGCGCTATGCCTCTGCCCGAAAGGCCTTGCGATTTCGCGACCGACTCGAGAAGCGCCTCCCCGGAGGAATCGAGTCTGCATCGAGAAAGCAAAGAGGCGGCCGAATCCCCATCCTCATCGCCAAGAACCTCGATGCGCCATCGGGCGAATTCGCGCGCCGCGCATACGCCAACGGACAGCTTGGCAGAAGCTGCTCCCGCACTTTCGCCGCCGTGGATGATAGAACCCGGGTCGCACCTCCACACGTCGATATGCATGTCTATACGATCGAGCAACGGGCCGCCTATGCGCCCTTGATAGCGAGACACCTGGGAAGGGGTGCACGTGCATGCCCGTTCGGGGTCGCCGAAATACCCGCACGGGCACGGATTCGCCGCCGCCACCGTCATGAACCGCGCCGGCATCTTCACGCTCCCGTCGGCGCGCGTCACCGTGATGGATCCTTGCTCCATAGGCTGGCGGAGAGCCTGCAGGGCCGCAGGCGAAAACTCCGGAAGCTCATCGAGGAAAAGGACCCCTTCGTGCGCGAGGGAAATCTCGCCCGGCCTGACGGGCGTTCCCCCGCCGACCAGACCAGCCATGCTTGCGGAATGGTGCACGCAACGAAACGGCCTCGCGCCCGCGAGAATGGCCCCGATAGGCTCGCCCGCGACCGAATGGACCATAGCCGCCTGGATGCGTTCCTTTTCGCCGAGGGGAGGCAGGATGGAAGGCAGCGCCTTTGCAAGCATGGTCTTGCCCGAGCCCGGAGGCCCCATGAGAAGAATCCCATGCCCTCCTGCCGCCGCGATCTGCATTGCCCGCTTCGCCGCCTCGTGGCCGCGTATCTCGCCGAAATCGAGCAGCGCCCGCCCCCGCTCATAGGCTTTCGGACGCAAAGGAGCGGGATCGAGCGTGCGCAGGCCTGCCAACGAGCGAAACCCGAATTGCTCGATCCCTTCAAGAGGCGCGCAATCCTGCGAATCGCACGAAACGGCGAGGCTCAGCCCCAGATCGCGCGCGCACGAAGCGTACGCAATCACCCCTTTCACCGGGCGAACCGCCCCTTCAAGAGACAACTCTCCCGCCCAAAGGTATTGCTCGAGCTTGCGAGAATCGACCTGCCCCGTGGCGCCGAGTATGGCCGCGGCTATGGGAAGGTCAAACCCAGCCCCCACCTTGCGAAGCGACCCGGGAGCCAGATTGACCACCACTTTATCCTGGGGCATCGTAAAGCCGCAGGCTCTGATGGCGGCGCGGACGCGCTCCTGCGACTCGCGCACCGCCGCATCGGGCATTCCGACAATCGTCATGCCCGGAAGCCCGTTCGACACCACGACCTCCACGTCAACGGGCAATGCGGCCACTCCGACGATCGTCGCCGATTTCAACACACACTGCAGATGCATTCAGCACCCCGTTCCGAAAGCGTTGATGTAATGGCGAACCAGAGCGCGGCCGTTCGGCAAGGCCAAAATGGATATTACGTCGAAGCGCACGCGGCATTCCATGCCGTCGTAGTCCGCCAGGAAATACCCGGCTATTCGCTCGTAGCGCGCACGCTTCTTCGGCGTGACCGCCTCGCTGGGAAGGCCGTGCTTCAAGCTCGATCGCGTTTTCACCTCGACGAACACCAAAGTTCCGTCTTCGTCGCGAGCGACGATGTCCGCCTCGCCGGCAACGCACGTCCAATTGCGTTCCAAGATGATGTAGCCACGGCGTTTGAGCAGCTCGCAGGCAGCCTCCTCGCCTCGATCGCCAAGACTTCCTTCGAGGGGCTCCCCCGCTTCCTCGCAGTCTTCGCAGATGTGCGCCTGCTCGAACGCCTCTTCCGCACGCCTTGCGGCGGCGCGCTCGGCGACGATTCTATTTTGTGCACGCGCCATGCGGGCCTTTGTCGAGCAGCGCCCCTCGTTATGCTCGCCGCCATTCGCGCGAACTTTCACATGCACATCCGTCTTCGTTCCCATACCGGCCTCCTGTCTCTCGGGAGAACCAAGCATAGGACCGAGTGGTTTCCTCTTTTTGGACAGCGCAGGGCATGCTTCCTTGCGCGAAAGCGACGCCGACCTTGCGGCTCGCGGCCGAACCCCTTGCCGAAACCGGGCCAAAACCAGCCAAGCAGCTTCATCGAACCGAAGCTTCGCAGAAAAAAACGTCTTGGGGCCGAACGGATGCATGCCACCATCCATTCGGCCCCAAGACGTTAGCTGCTTCGAAACGCTTTCCTCGGCTAGAAAAGGCTTTCTTGCGTCCAGGCGCGACAAAACGATGCGCGGTGAAGAGGGCTGAGGCCCAATTCCAAAATGGCGGAGATATGCTCCGCGCTCGCGTAGCCTTTGTTGCTTTCGAATCCGTATCCTGGAAACTGCTCGGCGTATTCACACATGAGAGCATCGCGCTCGACCTTGGCGATGATGGATGCAGCCGCAATGGAAGCGCACTTCGCGTCGCCTTTGACCACGTTGTGCTCACGCGAATCGATGCCGAGCGGATTGCCATCGAGAAGCACGCAGTCCAAGACGAACCCCTGGCCTTCGACGGCTGCGACCGCGCGGGCGAACGCCGTGCGCAACGAGGCCGACATGCCGTGTTCGTCTATGAACGCCGGCGCAATGTGCTCGATATCCCATGCAAGGGCGATCTCCTTGACCTCTTTCGCGATGCGCTCACGCTTCTCAGGGGGTATCTGCTTCGAATCGTTGAGCCCTTCGATCCGAGGATTGTCGGGCAGCACTACGGCGGCCACCGTCAAAGGACCGGCAACCGGGCCGCGGCCCACCTCATCAAGGCCCGCAACCAGGCCGGATTCGCAAAACTCGCGCTGGAACGCGTACATGCCCTCAAGGCGTGCGCGCTCGGCATCTTGCGCATCAAGACGCCGAAGCGTCGCGGCAAGGGCCTGCTTGACCCCTTTGCGCTCATCGGCCGCCAAGGCTCGGGCCATGGCCTCGTACGCTTCGCGGTCGGCCTCGTGCAGGACCTGCTTTATCTCTGTCAGTGTGCGCATTGCGGGTACGCCCTTTCGTAATCGCCCGGGTTGCATGCGGACGAATCTCTCGCCCCAATCGAAACGCGAGCGAGCCCTCGCCCGAATCATGCCGCGGATACATTCCCTCCCCGAGGCATAAGGCCCTTACGAGAAAAAAGGCCCGCCGAAGCGAGCCTTGCGGTAAACGACTTAGAAAGCCTTTTCCTTGATTTTCGCAGCCTTGCCGACCTTGTTGCGAAGGTAGTACAGCTTGGCGCGACGAACGGCACCGTGACGAACGACCTCGATCTTGTCGATCTTGGGAGAGTATACCGGGAAGGTACGCTCGACGCCGACGGAGAAGCTGATCTTGCGGACGGTGAAGGTCTCACGGCAAGAATGACCGTGACGACGGATGACGTCGCCCTGGAAGACCTGAATACGCTCGCGGTTGCCTTCCTTAATGCGATAGTGAACCTTGACGGTGTCACCGACGTTGAAAGGAGCAACTTCCTTGATCTGCTGCTGTTCGAGTGCGCGAATGATATCCATGTTTCGTTTCCTTTTCATTTCGTTTGCAACGACGTGGCCTAAGCGCTCTTTCGGGTTCGACCTGCGCGTTCGCACGCGAGGCATCGCACGCAATGCCCGAATCGGCCGAGCCCTTAAAGACCCTGGACTGTCTGGCACCCTAGCAGAGGTCGGATGGAAACGCTGCGGACCACGGGTGGTACCGTTTGCTCCGACATGAAACGGCGCGCTTGAGAAGCCGACGTAGAAGTATAGCAGGATGGCCGCGCCCGATAAAGACTTTCTTTCTGTGTTTCCAGTAAAAGCCCGTCCGAAATACGCAGCATCATTGCCGGAAACCTGCCTTCTTGCCCCCTTGCCTCAAAGCGCCGTCGCCTCAGAGGCGATGTCTACCTGATTCCCGGCAGACCGAACCCGGCAAGCATCTCACGCTCGCGAGCCTCCATCTCCTCCGCCTCTTCGTCGGAATGGACGTGGTCCCATCCGCACAGATGGAGAAGACCGTGCACCAGAAGTACATAAAGCTCCTGCTGGGGCGTGGTGCCGAACTGTTCGGTCTGCGCACGCGCAACGTCAGAGGCGATGATGATGTCGCCGAGCAAAAACGGCTCGTCATCAGGTACGCCGGCATCTTCGTAGGCGCCGCCCTCGTCGAAATCGTCGTCGAATCCGTCACATTCGAAGGAAAGAACGTCGGTCGGTCGGTCGATTCCGCGGAATTCCCTGTTCAGACGATGGACTTCCTCGTCAGTGGTCAGCGTGATGGAAACTTCGGTGGTTTCCGGCTGGCCTTCCTGGGCCAGCACGTAGCGGGCGATCCCTTCGATATCCACCCCTTCGGCGATATCGGCCCCGTGTTCGATTTCAACGGCGATGTTCATCGACTACCTCTTTCCGTTTCCCATTCCTCCGCATTCGTACATCACCAGCGCAGGGGCGACCACGCCCGCCGTCTCGGTGCGCAGAATAGACGGACCAAGCGTTACGGGCCATGCGCGGCTCCCTTCGGTAAGCGTGTCCACCTCTTCCGCCGAAAGCCCCCCTTCGGGCCCAACGACCACCGCTATGCGCGCATCGCGGGGGTCTACCACCCCGCATTCGGCAAAGGCCGAGGCGAACGCACCGGCGATGGTGGACGTTGCCGGGCACTCTTCCCAGCATACCAGCACGGCCGTCGCGTTCTTCAGAAACGCCGCCGCTTGCGAAACCGTCATAGGGTCGCATACCTCGGGAACGGATAGGCGCCCACTCTGCATGGCGGCCGACTTGGCGATGGCGCGCCAACGCTGCGTTTTCGAAGCCTTGCGCTTCTCGTCGAGCTTGACGACCGAGCGCGAGCAGGACAAAGGAACGAATCCGGCGATGCCGATTTCCGTGGCGTGGCGCACGATGTCGTCCATCTTGTCGCCCTTGGCTAGGCCCTGAACCAGGATGACGTTCGGCTCGTCCGCCGGGGCCTCGAGGCGCTGCGCGATACGCACGACGATATCGCCGGAATCCGCCGAGACGATCTCGCACTCGAAGTAATCGCGTGCAGCATCGACGACGCTAATGTGCTCGCCCGCCCCCAAACGAAGCACTTTGGCGTGCTTGCGGTCGTCGGCGGCAAGGCGCAAGGCGAACTCCGCCTGGGTTTCTTCCGCAATAACCTGGTCGTCGAGGAAAAAATGATGAAGAGACACGGCTTATCCTTTCGGCTAGCACCCGAGAAACAGCGCCCATGCGGCGGGAACGAACACGATGCCGGCAACGGCCACGCTTGCAACGGCGAGAATGAGCGCAGCTCCTGCGGCGCAATCTTTCGCGCGCTTGGCGAGCGGATGGATGTCGGGCGATGCGAGGTCGACCACCGCCTCGATGGCGGTGTTGACGCATTCGGCGGCAAGTACCGCACCGATACAGACGACGACGGCGGCCCATCCCCACAGAGGCACCTGCAGCAAGGCGCACAGAGCCAAGGCGCACGCCGCGGCCGCTATGTCCACCTTGAAATTGCGCTCGCCCGCCGCAGAGACAACGCCTTGCGCGGCGTAGCGAAACGACTTGAAAAACTTGTTCTGCGCCTTCAGATCGAGTCCGCTCGGCTGTCTTTCGCTCATAGCACACACTCCACGACATCTCCCGGCAAAGTCTGCGCGGGCGCCGCGATCGTATGGTAGCTTTCCGTCGTCGCGGCGCCGTCCGTTTCCACCAAAACGTATTCGACCATTCCCTTGCGCGCCGCAAAATCATCCGCCCGCAGCTTGGCTCCCAGCGCCTCGAGCCTTTTCGCACGGTCGGCCTTCACCTCAGGCGCCACCTGGTCTGTGCGCTTAGCCGCAGGAGTCCCTTCGCGTTTCGAGTAGCGAAAGACATGAATCTTCGAGAATCGACACGTCTCTGCCACACGACACGTTTCCAGGAAATCCTCTTCAGTTTCGCCCGGAAAACCTACGATGATGTCGGTCGAAAGCGAAAGGCTCGGAATGGCGGCGCGCAGCTTCGCTACCAGATTCTCGAAATAGTCGGCCTTGTACGGTCGCGCCATTTCCTTGAGCACGCGCGACGAGCCCGACTGCAAAGGCAGATGCAAATGGCGGCAGATGCGCCCGTTCGAACGCGCCATGAGGTCGATCAGGGCGTCGTCGACATCGCGCGGCTCGACGGACGAGACGCGAAAACGCACCGTGTCGGGAGTTGCTTCGAGGAGGTTTTTCAAAAGCCCCGCGAGCGAGGCGCCTTCGAAGCGATACGACCCCAGGTTGATACCGGTCAGGACCACCTCGCGCGCACCTGCTCCAACCAGCGTGCGCACCTCTTCGACGATATCGGGAAGCGGACGGGACCATGCCTTGCCGCGCGCTACGTGCACGATGCAATACGTGCAGGCGTTGTTGCAGCCGTCTTGCACCTTCACGCCGACGCGCGTCGGAAACTCGGCGCCCACGCGCAAAGACTCGGACGCGGCAACCGCCTCGTCAAAAAGACTCGTCAGCCTCCCTTTGGGAACCACCGACACGCGTTCGCTCATGGATGCGTACGTATCAGGGTCGATGGCCGCCGCGCAACCTGTCACCACAACGCGCGCAGAATCGTTCGCGCGCAGCGCCTGGCGCACCGCCTTGCGGGTTTTCTTCTCGGCCTCCCCCGTCACCGTGCAGGTGTTCACGATGATGAGGCTCGCCTCCGAAAGAGGGACGCACGAAGCGCCCTGGGACAGCAGACGAGCTGCAAAGTCGTCGCTTTCCACGCGATTGACCTTGCAGCCCAGGTTGACGACATGAAATGCACGGCCACAGCCGTCGAGGATTTCAGCCACGTCTCGCACCTTAATTGAACGCATCGCGCAAACGCTGCAGGGGGCTGCGCGCGTAGGCTACGTCTTCGCCGAATTCCTGCGCCACCTTCTCGAGCAGTTCGCGCTGCTTCTTGGTGACCTTCTTCGGAATGAGCACGTTGATATGCACGTACATATCACCACGCGAATCGGAGTTCAGGCGCGGCATGCCCATGCCCTTGACGCGGACAATTTGCTCGTTCTGGCACCCTTCGGGAATGCGCACCTGCACCTTTTCGTCTTCGAAGATGCCGTCTATTTCGATTTCCGCGCCAAGCGTCGCCTGGATGAAGCTGATGTTCGCGCGCGCATGAAGGTTGTCCCCCTCGCGCTCGAAGAACTCGTGCGGCTGAATGCGGCACGTCACGATGAGGTCGCCCGCCTTGGCGCCATGCATGCCCGCTTCGCCGAAGCCGCCCGCGCGCAGCTGCTGGCCTTCGCGGATGCCTGCGGGAACCTCCACGGTGACGTGCTGGCGATCGGGGATGCGACCCTGGCCCTCGCATTCCTCGCAGGGGTTCTCGATGACTTTGCCCGTGCCGCCGCAGTTGCGGCAGGTGCTCGCCGTCTGCATGTCGCCCAAGAACGTATGCTGGACCGTCACCACGCGTCCGCGACCTCCGCATTCGGGGCAATCGATTTCATGGCCGTCTTCGCCCATGCCCGTGCCGCTGCACGCTTCGCAGGGGGCGAGGCGGTCGTAGACGATTTCCTTTTTCGCACCCGCCGCCACTTCTTCAAGCGTCAGACGCAGGCCGACGCCCATATCGCGACCTTCCTTGCGTACGTTCGCCTGGCCGCCGGCAGCACCGCCGAAGAAGCTCGAGAACAAATCACCCATGCCACCGAAGCCGCCGCCGAACAAATCGTCGAAATCCACATACTGGTATCCGCCGCCGCCAGGACCCGAAGCCGCGCCCGGAACGGTGCCGAAGCGGTCGTACTGGGCGCGCTTCGTGGAATCGGAAAGCACGTCATAGGCTTCGTTGAGCTCCTTGAAGCGCTCCTCGGCATCGGGCGCCTTATTGACATCGGGATGCAGCTCTCGCGCCTTGCGACGGAACGCCTTTTTAATCTCATCGTCGGTAGCGGTCTTGGACACGCCAAGAATCGCGTACAGGTCTTTTGCCATAACGATTGGTTACCTTCCTATTGTCTACAGGTCGCGCAGTGCGCTTCGCGCGGCGCGAACAGCCTTGATGACCTTCGAATAATCCATACGCGTCGGACCGATGACCGCGACGACGCCCGATGCGTCGGACGGGCCGTACTGGGCCGCCACCACGGAAACGCCGGAAAGCTGGCTCGCATCGTTTTCGCTGCCGATGCGCACCTCGAGGGGATTGCCCGAGCTTGCGACATCGTCGAAAAGATGCATGAGAACGGTATCGTCCTCGAGCACCTGCAGCACCGGTAGCGCTGCGGCGGCGTTGCTGAATTCAGGCTTGCTCAGAAGCGACGAAATGCCCAGTCTGTGGGCACGGCCCGATTCCTCCACGTCCACGCAAGCCATAAGCTCGTCGATGACGACGTGCGCGAGAGGACTCGAAAGAGCATCGCAGACCTCCTGCGCCCCGATGCCGCGGACTTCCGACATGGACTTGCCCGAAAGAACCTCATTCAAGGCGTTTTGAACGCCTGCAAGTTCGTCGGAGGCGACTTCGTCGGCGAATTCGATATGACGATCGAGCACCTGTCCGTCGTTGGTGACCACCACCATCAAAGCGCGGTGCGGCGTAAACGACACGAGAGACACCTGCTTGACCGACGTAGCAAGCAACGACGGCGCAAGCACGATGGACAGGCAATCGGTAAGACGCGTCAACGCCGCCGAGGTTTTATCCATCAGATCGTCCATCTTCGTAGCCGCATCACGCAGCTCGTCGAATGCGTCTCCTTCGGTTTCGTCGCCGAACTCCCTTTCGAGCAGGTCGTCCACGAAGGCACGATACCCCGCGTCGGTGGGAATGCGGCCAGCCGAAGTATGGGGAGATGTCAAATACCCCTCGTCCTCGAGCACCGAAAGCTCGTTTCGCACCGTAGCAGAGGAAACGCCGAGGCTGTAGCGATCGACAAGCGTGCGCGAACCGACAGGTTGCGCATTGACGATGTAGTCCTCGATAAGGGCTTGGAGCACCTTCTGTCGACGATCGGACAACACGAGACGTCAGACCTCCTCCATACGTTGTGGCGCAACGATGCGCATTGAATCATACAAACGTGATTCTAGCAGCCTTGAAACACGAGTGCTAACGCGAAGCGCAAACGTCACGAACCCGTCACGTCGAACGGGAACCAGCCGCGCGCGGCAAGCAACACCGACGCCTTCTCGCGAAATTCGCAAGCCCTTCTACGGCAGGACGCAAACCGCCTGCCTTCATCGAAAGAAGGGAGAGCCATGGATATTTCAGCCCAAGACCCCAATAGACGACGCATACGTCGGCAAAACCTTGACCGCGCAAGTGTTGCGCAGTTTAGCGTTGTCGGCGAAAGCGAGGTACCAGGCATGTGGACAACGGGTCGACTGAGCAAGCTGACTGGAATTCCCGCACGGACCCTGCAGGAATGGAGCAAAAAACCCAAAACAAGCACTCGAGGAAAAACGAGCGGATCGGGAATCCTCCCCGCTACGACGAACCCCGGAAACGGCTACCGACTTTTCGATGAGGATTCGCTTTACGACATCCTCGTCATAAAGCTTGCAAAAGAGGCCGGGCTGCAGGACGCGCAGATTCGCGACATCACAATGCCGAAAACGAAAGGACGACCAATGGCCGATGCCTATATAGAACGGCTCTTGCGTAAACGTTGCGAAATCGATCGCAAAATCGAGATAGCAAGAACGATTTCTTTCGTCGAACGCACAAAAATCTTCTCGCTTCGCGCCGATTGCGAAACCGAGGACGCACGCGGCTTGGAAGGACTGATGGCATCCGAACTTGTGGACTGCATCGCCGCACGTATTGCCGAATCGAGCCGAAACGAGCAGGCCGAAACCGACCGCCTAATCAACGACGCATCATGGCATGCCGGCGTCGAAACACTTGAAATGCTCTGGAGGAGCGGAGAAAGCCCCCGCGGGGGCGACGCCATGCGAGCGGTCGAAATGCTCCATAGAAGCCTTGACGGCATCCCCTATGCCATTTCGACCGAGATGTTTTCCGCCATTGCGACCAAATGGGCGTCGAAGGGATACACCCGCATTGTTTTGGCACTTCGCAATGGCGAAGAGTTCCTCGCGTTTTTCGAACAAGCCGCCTTAGCCTACGGCGCTTGAGCACGGATATGCCGACAATCATCTAAGACAAAGAAAGGGAAACCATGACCGAAAACAATTCCGAGAAAGCACGCATGGTGAAAAAACCGGCCGTAATCACCGCAGCATGTATCGCCGCAGCCGCATTTGTCGTAGTCGCATTATTTGCAACGCACGTCATTTGTCTCCACGATTGGAAGCCCGCCACCTGCACCGAACCCGAAAAATGCGCCGTATGCGGAAGAACGCAAAACGAACCTCTTGGACACGACCTACAAGAAGCCACTTGTCTCGATCCGCAAATATGCCTGCGCTGCAACGAAACCTTCGCAAGCCCGCTTGGCCATGATGTAGACGAATGGGAAACCGTGCATGAGGCAAGCTGTTCCGAAACAGGCGAAAAGCACGGCATCTGCCAACGCTGCAAGCAGACGATTACGGAAGAAATTCCCAAAATCGCCCATACCGAAGGCGACTGGAGCATCGTCGTCGACGCAGCGATCAACAGCGACGGAACCGTCACACCGGGAGAAAAGGCGTTAATTTGCTCGGTATGCGGATCGGAAATAAAGCGGGAGCAATACAGCGTGGAAGTAACGCTTTCCCAGCAAAACGCCCTGAAGCAGACCCGCGATTATTTGACGTGGCTGCACCCCTCGTATGCCTATCTCGTCGATTGGCTTGAAACCTACGACGGATACACGCACGAAGACGCAGTGTTTGCAGCCGACTATTGCGGCGCCGATTGGAACGAACAGGCGATTCTGTGCGCCAAAAACAGACTGAGCATGTCGGGAGCGTCGCGCGACGGCTTGGTCGAAGAGCTCCGCTACATGCAGTTCGACAACGCCCAGATAGAGCAGGCCCTCGCGGCGGTTGGATATTAAACAAGTTCTGCAAACGGACGGGTACGGCATACCACGCCGTACCCGCTTGCGAAAGGAGCCGCCAATGGCGAAAGCAATAGAGAACACCTCCGAAAAAATCGATGAAGAGAAAGCCGGGCGGATTCTCGACACGATTTACGAAAAAACGCTTACAGGTATTCCCAAAGTAAGCAGACCGGTCGACGACCTGGCCGACGACTATATCCAAAAAAGCAATTCGCCTGAAAAAGCGGCCAAAAAACTCGCAACCGCGCAGATTGCAAAATGCGGAACATCGGGATTCATTGCCGGCCTCGGAGGTCTCATCACCCCGCCCGTGGCAATACCCGCCAATCTAAGCAGCGTTCTCTATGTGCAAATGCGCATGATAGCAGCCATCGCCAAAATCGGCGGATACGACCCCAAAACAGACCAAGTGCAGACCATGGCGTACATATGCCTCACGGGAAGCGCAGCCTCCAACATCGTGAAAGATGCGGGCATAAAAATAGGAGAGAAAACTCTCGAGGCCGCAATCAAGAAAATCCCAAGAGCAGCTCTTACCAAAATCAATCAGAAAATCGGATTCAGGCTTATAACGAAATTCGGCGAAAAAGGGGCCATCAACCTCGGAAAAATGATTCCTGTTGCAGGAGGGATTATCGGGGGAAGCTTCGACGCCGTCTCTACGGCAGCCATCGCATCAAACGCCATCAAGGTATTCATCAGGCACGAAGACATATCTCAGCCCTCCTCTTCGAACGATGGAGCCATAAATCTCTGAAGCATCGTTGGCGACACCGTGCAGGCAATCGGTGGATTCATCGGAGCAATCAGAAGAAAATAGCCTCATGAGACGGCAGGCACCCCCGTAGCGTTACACAGGAATAAAGGAGGAACGCCTATGTCCCCATTCGACCCACTCAAATTCGCAAGCGATATTGCCAACGGGATAGGAAGCGGCATAGGGCAGGTGGCCAGCGACGCCTTCCGTATCGCCGAACAGGCCGGCGCAGCGGTGGCCGACGGCATCGGCCAAGCCTTCGAAGCGGTGACAAAAACCACCGCAGACGCAGCCAATTGAAAACCCGAACCACGCTATAGCGCGACAATCACGAAAAAGTGCGTATACATCAAGCCTTGCAAAATAACCGTGTTGAAAATCACCGAAGACAACAACGGAAACCCCATCGAAAGCCGTCCGCGCACAATGAGAATGTCTCGGGACGGGGACGGCATTGAGATAGTCGATTCGCTCGGACAAACCATCGAATCTTTATCTATAGCGAATTGCAGCCTTTTCAGCAAAAGCGAGAAAGTGGATACCGGAAACCCCCTGATGAAAATAGCCGCAGGCGCTTTCGGATGGTCGCATACGCCATACGGACCGCTTCCGGGAGCATTGCTTGGAGCGGCATCGAGCATTTTCGCCCAAAAAGAACGCGATATCTGGCATGCGGAAATCATGCAACACAATGGCGAAAAAATAGTCTACCGATTGGCCGATAAATCAGATGGCGAAGAACTCATCGATTTTCTTGAGACATACATGCGCGAGATGTAAACCACGCGTACGAACCCCAAAAAACGCCCCGCCCAATGCATTGAAAACGACCGAGGAGCGCGCATAGTCCCGTCAAAATCGACAAACGCCGTCAACGACAACCTTGAAGGCTGGAACGACCGTGCGCATGCCAGACGGCCTCCCTCGCATTCCGCTTGCTTTTTCCATCATAGCCCGCAAGCCTCGTTAGGCATCGCCGCCTAGATACGCCGCTTCTTCGGCCTCTATGCGCACGCGGTCTTCAAGCAAACGCTCAAGCACAGCATCAAAATCGTCGATGGTCACGCATTGGTTCAAATCGCCCCGAGCACGGGCGGCGCCTGGTATGCCTTTCAGATACCACATGACATGCTTGCGCATGTACACGAGGTTGTTCCCCATGCGCTGAGAAAGAAGCTCCGCATGCCGATGCGCCATGGCCACGCGCTGCTCGGCGGAAGGCGGCGCAGGCTCGTCCTTGCCGCAAAGCGCAGCTTTCACCTGAGAGAACAACCACGGATTACCCTGCGCGGCACGACCGATCATCACCGCGTCGCACCCCGTCTGCCGCACAAGAGCCACAGCGTCAGAACCGCTTTTCACGTCTCCGTTACCGATTACGGGAATGCTGAGCGCACGCTTGACGCGCGCGACGACGTCCCAATCAGCAACGCCAGTGTAGAACTGGGCGGCTGTGCGGCCATGAACCGCCACGGCGGCCGCCCCGGCGTCTTCCACCATGCGGGCGAACTCGACCGCGCAGTCCTCGCCTGCGCAATACCCCTTGCGAAACTTCACCGTGACCGGATGCTCAACCGCCCCGGAAACCCGGCGCACGATATCGCATGCCAAATCGGGAGTCTTCAGCAGCGCGCTGCCGTCGCCCTTCTTCACGATTTTCGGAGCCGGACATCCCATGTTGATGTCTATATACGCAAGCGCATCGCCCATCTGTTCTTCGACCCATGCGGCCTCGCGGGCCATGGTATCCGGCTCATGGCCGAACAGCTGCACGGCCACCCGGCTTTCGTTGGAAGCACGGTCGAGCAGATGGCGCGTCTTCTCGTTGGCAAACGAAAGCGCCTTCGAAGAAACCATCTCGGTATAGGTAAGGTCCACCCCGCATTCAATGCACAGCTGGCGAAAGGCGATGTCGTTCACTCCCGCCATGGGGGCAAGCAGCACGGGAACCGCATCGGAGGAAACCCGGTCTGACAAAAGGCTACGGAGCCAGCTCATAGAGCCTCCCATACAGTTCGTTGCCCAGAAGCCATCCCCCGAACGTGGGCATGTAGCGGCCGCCTTTGCGCTCGACCAGATTGTCGCGCACCATGCCGCGATACACCTCGAGCACTTCGGGAAGAAGCAGCGCCGCTTCACGGACCTCGTCCTCGGAGACGCCACGGCACATGCGCATCTTCATCATGAGATCTTCTGCCGCCATCTGCCTGCGGTCAAGGTCGTCAACCACTTCGCCGTCCTGCACGCGCATGCGGCGCGCAGAGTTCTGCGTCATGGTGACAGCGGAGGTACCCAGCCCCAGGTAGGGAACGCCCGTCCAGTAGGCTATGTTGTGTCTGCATTCGTAGCCTTCTTTTGCGTAGCTTGCCACTTCGTAGCGATGGAACCCGGCGGGCGTAAGCTCGTTGGGAGCCATGGCCATCATAAGGGCCTCGTGCTCTTCGTTGACATCTTCTATCTCGCCGGCATCCACCATGTTGCGAAAAGGCGTGTGGTCCTCGATCGTCAGAGGGTAGACGCTCACGTGGGTGACTCCGAGATCGATAGCTTTGCGGAGGCTTTCGAGGAACATCTCGGGCGTCTGCCCCGGTATGCCGCACATCAAATCGACCGAGACGTTTTCGAAACGCTCCTGAGCCATGCGGACGGCCTCTTCGGCGCGCGCCCCGTCATGCACGCGGTCAAGCGTCTTGAGCAGACCGTCGTCGAAGCTCTGCACGCCGATGGAAAGGCGGTTGACGCCCAACGCATAGATGTCTCGGACGAGCTCGGGCGTGATGCTTTCAGGATTCGCCTCCATGGAGCATTCCACATCGGGCGTCAAGTCCATGGAAACCCCGAGCGTGTACAGCAGGTTCGAAAGATGCTTCGAGCCGATATAGGAAGGGGTTCCGCCGCCGAGGTAGACGGTCTCTATCGCGGAAAGCTCGCCTTCTTTCGCCTTGCGGCGGATATCGAGAATGAGCCGCTCTATGTACTCGCCGATTTCTGGGCTATCGCGGTCGACGGCGCGCGTGGCGAAATCGCAATACGCGCAGCGATGCTTGCAAAACGGAAGATGGATATAGAGCGCTTTATAGGGATCGTGAGGCATTATTCCACCCATCTGATGACGTCTTTACGAACAGGAACGCGGAGGTCATCGGCCGCATAGCCAAGGGCCGCAAGGCCGTGGACCTCGTGATCTTCGGGAATGCCGAACGCATCGAGCTGTGCACGAATACGAGCGTTGTCGCATATCCCCTCGAGCTGATTGATCCAGACGCTGCCGATGCCGAGGCTCGTAGCGGCGAGCATCATGTTCTCCATGGCGCAGGAATCGTCTTGCTTGCCCCATGGGCTTTCCTTGACATGAGAGACGATGACGATGGCTGCGGGGCAATACATGTCATAGCCCTCCCGGCCGAGGACCTCGCCAATCACGCCCGCCAAAACGGCGATGCGCTTGCGATCAGGCACAACGGTAAACGTCCATTCTTGCCGGTTCATGCCGCTGGGAGCCCAAGGGCCGCAGGCGACGATGGCCTCAAGGTCTTCACGCGCGATCGGCTCGTCTGTGAACGAGCGCACGCTTCGGCGCGCGAGAATCGTCTTGATGGTTTCGTTCGTCTTCATAAACGCCTCTTTCTCGCTGTCTTTCGCGGGAATTATAGACCGCACCCGCACGGAGGGCCCGTGAATGCTTCCCGCGTCACGAAACGAACGCGAAGCGCGATCGAAACGCGCGCTCCGACACGAAGCAAAATGCGCCCCGCGAGGCGCACCGTGCCATGGACGCCCCGTCCGCACCGCGGCTTTCCGGCGGATGCCTAGAGGTAGATGCGGGAGCCTTGCCTCTTCGAATGCTTCGCCGTGAAAACACCCGCCGCCATCTTGAATTTGAGGCCGCACACCGAACGTCCTTTCAGGGGACAAACCGCAACGCATCGCATGCACGAGATGCATCGGGCGGCATCGATCGACTTCGGATTCTCGAAGGAGATGGCGCCCACGGGACATTCGAGAGCGCACCGAGCGCAAGCGGTGCACGCTCCCACGATCTCGGGAATGAACGGCACGCCCCCGAATTCACGGTAAGGCCGAGAGCCCGGCACCCGCACGACAGACATATCGTCGCACGAAGAGGCGGACGGGAGCTTCTCGCTCGTTTTTTTGGCGAAAGCGTCTATGTCCGCAAAATCGGCGGCATCGGGCCGGCCGGACGCGACCCTTTCGAAGATGGAATGCTGCGCGACGAATGCAGCCGCGGAAACAACGCGGAAACCGGCCTTTTCCACCGCGTCGGCAAGCTCTAGAAGCGTGTCGTCGATATCCCTATTGCCGTACGAAACCACCAAAACCGCGCAGGCGCCGTTGCCTTCGCACGCCGCAATCTTGTCAAGCGCGGGGGCAGGAACGCGGCCTCCGTACGACGGAACGCCGAAAACCACAAGATCGCCCGCATCGAACGCTTGATTGACCTGGCTTTTTTCGCGCGTGATATCGAACTCTTCCGCATCGACGCCGAAAGCGCGGCAAAACCGCCTTACGATGGTCTTCGTCGACCCCGTGGCGGAAAAGACCACGGAATACATCTTCTTCGTCTCCATAAGCGCACCCTTTCGACAGCAGCGGCCCCGCGCCATGCGGAGCCGCCGCGAAAAAGACCCGGTCTATTCGTCCACCTTGAGGATGGCCATGAAGGCTTCCTGGGGAACCTCTACGTTGCCGATGGCCTTCATGCGCTTCTTGCCGGCCTTCTGCTTCTCGAGCAGCTTGCGCTTGCGAGAGATGTCGCCGCCGTAGCACTTGGCCAAGACGTCCTTGCGCTTTGCGCGCACCGTCTGGCGGGACAGGACGCGCCCGCCGACCGCCGCCTGGATAGGAACCTCGAACATCTGCTGAGGGATGATCTCCTTGAGCTTCTCGCACAGCACGCGGCCGCGGTCGTACGCCTTGTCCTTATGGACGATGAAAGAGAGTGCATCGATCGGCTTGCCCGAAAGCAGGATATCAAGCTTCTGCAGCGCGCCCGGCTTATAGCCCAGATACTCGTAATCGAGGCTGGCATAGCCTTTCGTGCGGCTTTTGAGCTGGTCGAAGTAATCCAAGATCAGCTCGGACGACGGAATCTCCCATATCATCTCCACCGTGGTAGTGGACAGATAGTTCATGGTCTTGAACGTTCCACGATGCGCGACGGTGAGGTCCATAACCGCGCCCACGTAGTCGGGCGGAATCATGATGGTCGCCTTCAGGTACGGCTCTTCAACATGGTCGATATGCGAAGGGTCCGGCATATCCTGGGGGGAATGAAGGCTCACCATGTCGCCGTTGGTTTTGTATACGTGGTATTCCACGCTCGGGGCGGTAGCGATCAGGTCGAGCCCGAATTCGCGCTCGAGACGCTCCTTGATAACCTCCATGTGAAGCAGCCCCAAGAATCCCACGCGGAACCCGAAGCCGAGCGCATGGCTATTCTCCGCCTCCCAGATAAGCGCGGGGTCATTGAGGGAGAGTTTCTCCAGCGCCTCCTTCAACGGCTCGTACTGGTCTCCGTCGATCGGGAACAAGCCCGTATAGACCATGGGCTTAGCCTCGCGATAGCCCGGAAGCGGCTCTTCGACGCCTCCAACCTTGGAGGTGATCGTGTCGCCCACGCGGACCTGCGATACGTCTTTCAAGCCAGTGACCAAATATCCTACTTCGCCGACCGAAAGCTCAGGAAGCGCAATCTCGGCGGGACGGCGCGCGCCCACCTCTTCGACCTGCATCTCGGTTTTCGCGTTGACCAGACGAACCGCATCTCCTTTTTTGATCGAGCCGTCCACGACACGAATCAAGGCAACAACGCCACGGTAGGCATCGAAGTAAGAGTCGAAGATAAGCGCGCGCAAGGGAGCCTTCGGATCGCCTTCGGGGGAAGGAATCATATGGACTACGGCCTCGAGAAGATCGGGAATACCCGCGCCGGTCTTGCCGCTGGCGAGAATCGCATCGTCCGCAGGAATAGCGAGGCCGTCTTCGATTTCTTCCTTCACGCGTTCGGGCTCGGCGGCGGGAAGGTCGATTTTGTTGATAAGCGGAATGATTTCCAGGTCGGCGTTCATCGCCATCATGGCGTTCGCGACCGTTTGCGCTTCCACGCCCTGAGTGGCGTCCACCACGAGCACGGCGCCTTCGCATGCCGCAAGACTGCGGCTAACCTCGTAGGTGAAGTCCACATGACCCGGCGTGTCAATCAGGTTGAACTGATACTTCTGACCGTCGTCGGACGTGTAGTCCACGCGCACGGCCTGGCTTTTAATCGTGATGCCGCGCTCTCGTTCGATATCCATGCTATCGAGCAGCTGTTCGGTCATGTCTCGCTTCGAGACCGTTCCCGTGAGTTCGAGAATACGGTCGGAAAGCGTCGACTTGCCGTGGTCGATATGGGCGATGATGCTGAAATTTCTGATAAAGCGAGGATCGGTTGCCATGATGTCCTATACGTTCCTTCGATGTCACGCGAATAATTGAATAGCGTCTTTAAGGTGCGCATCATATCCTGCGATGCGCACAGCGTATTGTATCGTTTCAACGGCAAGGCGCGAAGACGAACGGCTCTTTATGCCTCGGCAAGATGGCGCTCGATGGCCTTTTTGAGCTCGTCGATGCCCAGTCCGCTTTCCGAAGAGCATGCGACAACCTCCGTCTCGGGACCGAAGGAAAGCTGCTTTCGCAGCGCGGCCTTCTGACGCATGATCTGCGATTTGCTTAGCTTATCCGCCTTGGTGAGAACGATCATGAACGGCAATTCCGCCTCTTTGAGGAATTCAACCATCTGTACATCGAGCGATGTGGCAGGATGGCGAATGTCGATCAGGGAGACCACGAGCGTGAAATTGCGATCCTGCTCGAAATAGCCGTTGATCATCTCGGCCCAACGCACCTTCTCGGATTTCGAGACCTGGGCATATCCGTACCCCGGAAGGTCTACGAAATGAGAGTTTTCGGCATTAAAGAAATTGATGGTAGACGTCTTGCCCGGCTTCGAAGAAACCTTGGCAAGCTTCTTGCGGTTGAAAAGCTTATTGAGCAAGGATGACTTGCCGACATTGGAGCGACCCACGAAGGCGACCTCGGGACGCGTCGAAGCCGGAAGCTGCCCCGACGTTCCGTACGCGGCAGCAAAACTGACATTATGGTAATTCATCGGTTCTCCTGTCTTGGATTTCGCCTGTTATGGTACCCGATTCGATGCGGCTTCCCTCAAAAAACAGGAAACAGGCATGCGACGAAGCGGCGACGCGGCACGCGCGCTATGGACGACCCGCCAGCTTTCCTGGATGGCGGCGCATAAAAAGAGAGGCCCCGATCTCTCGGAGCCTCCTTCCCCTTAAAAGTGCGGAAATACCGCGAGATGCTTATTCAGCAGCTTCCTCTGCCTCTTCGGCAGCCTCGGCAGCAGCGGCCTCGGCGGCAGCCTTTGCCTTTGCCTCATGAGCAGCAGCCTCGGCCTTCAGGGTAGCCTCGCGGCGGACTGCCTTCTCCTTGGCAGCAGCCTCGTAAGCAGCCTGACGCTCGGCCTTCTTGGCAGCCTTCTTGGTGCCGCCCTTCGCGACCGGCATCTTCTTCTCGCGCTTAGGAGCAGCGGCGATGTCTTCTGCGGTCACGACGGTGTTGGCAAGAGCCATGACGCCGCTCTTGCGGTTGGCGGCCTGGTTCTTGTGGATGACGCCCTTGGAAACAGCCTTGTCGAGCAGGCGGCATGCATGCTGAGCGGCAACGTAAGCCTTGACGCCGTCTTTGGCTGCAACAGCCTCGCGGACCGCGCGGACGGCGGTCTTCAGCTCGGACTTGACTGCGCGGTTGCGCATGCGAGCTTTCTCGGCGGTCAGGATACGCTTCTTCTGACTTTTAATGTTTGCCACAGTTCTTTCCTCCAGTTGCATTGGGGTGTAACGAGCAGACGAACCTGTTCGCTTCGCGGCCTTTTTGCCGCATGCTTGCACGTATGTACGCCCTCATCGGCAGCACCGAATCACCGGGCGCGACGGGCATGTGGACAAGGCCCGCATGGCGCACAAGCGACGATATACTTTATATGAAACAACTCCCCACGTCAAAGGGAAGTTTTGCAATTAGAGGAAATTCCCAGATATTCTGCATCAGGCACGAAACGTATCGAGCAGCCACCGAAGAAACGTCTCATCCGGATCCGATCCGGTTTTCATCATACGCTCGCATTCGCGAACGCTTGAGAACGCATGGCGCAGCTCGGAGGGTTTCCATCGCCTAGCCCAGCCCATGTGGTTTTTCACGCGCCACTCGGGCACTTTCAACTGGGTCGCAAGGGCTTTCGTCCCGCTTTGCCCGCGGGCCGCGAGCGAATGCGCCGTCACAAGCTCGCGCAAGCGCGTCGCGCACATGCCGACGAGCGCATAAGGAGACGCGCTGTCCATCTTCGACAGAAGGTCTACACAAAGCCGCATGTCGCGGGCGGCAAAAGCGTCCACAAACTCCCACGGCTTCACCTCGGCGGTGCGGCTCACCATGGCATCGACCTCGGCTACGCCAAGGGGCCGTCCTCCCGCCGTATGGGAGAGGGCGAGCTTTTTCAGCTCGGCATCCAGATGAACCGTATTCTCCCCTACCAGCTCGATCAAGTGCTGCGCCGCCGCGTCGTCGAGAGTGATACCGTGCGTGACCGCCATGGCGCGAACGGTCTTGGGAAGCTCGTATTTCTTCATCGGCGCGCAGTCGATAACCGCCTTCTTGCCCACGGCGGCAACAGCCTTGTACAGGCGTGTATTCTTCGCGAGCTTACGAGCCACAAGGCACAGCACCGTGCTTGGTGACGGCTCGGAAAGATACGTCACCAAGGCTTCGGCGTCGGATTTCTTCAGGGCGTCGGCCGCATGGACCACCACGAGGCGGACATCGCTCGCGAAGGGGACGGTATTGCAGGCAGAGACGATGTCATCGCCCGAGGCCGATTCCCCGTGGAAGACGTCGTGGTTGAAATCGATATCCCCCAATTTCGCAATGCGGGCATGAAGACGCTTCAGCACGGTCTCGCGCTTGAGTTCATCTTCTCCGTTGATGAGGTATGCGGGCAAAAGAGCATTAGTATCAGTCATAGGCACAGTATAGCGCAGGTCGCCTCAGGGCTTCTGAGCGAACACCGAAACCCTATCGCCCTCGAACCGACAGGTTACGTCCCCCTGCGTGTCGGTGCGAAACACCCTTGCGCCTGATTCTTCGAATTCGCTCAAAGCCTCCTTGGAAGGATGCCCGTACCGGTTGCCTTTGCCTGCGCTTATAAGCACGACCTGAGCTCCGGTTCTTTCCGCAAATCCTTCGTCGACCCCGGCCTTGCTTCCATGATGGCCCGCCTTGAACACCTCCACCGCACCGATACGCGCCTCGTCCATCATCGAACGTACCTGGGCGGCCTCGGCATCGCCCGTCAAAAGGACGCTCGATTCGGGGCTGCCGTCCGCCTGGGCGTCAAACGACACCAAAAGGCAGAGGCTGTCCGCATTGCCTCCTTCCTCCTCGAACGAATACGGCCAGACGACCGTGCACGTGAATTTCCCCACGCGCACCGTATCGCCCACGCTCACGCTCCGCACGCGCCCGTCCCCTACGGCATCTCGAGCAGCCGACAACAGCTGCACGCAGTCGTCGCAGCCGCAGACGAAGGTTTCGGAGGAAAGCAGCACGTCTCCAACGATATTCGCGGACAAAACGCCGAGGCAGCCGCAGTGGTCGTCGTCATGATGACTGATAGCGACGCCGTCAAGAGACGAAACCCCGTGCCGCGCAAGCGCCGAGAGCAGCTTCTGCTCCTGGTTTCCCGTATCCACCAGCAAGCTCGCTCCTTCGCTTCGTATCAAAAACGCATCCCCCTGCCCCACATCAAGCATCACCACCTCGTCTTTCGCCGCATACGGCACCACCGCCAGATACGCAACGCCCCCGGCAAGCACGAAGCACAGTCCCAAGCGCAGCGCCTTCGCACTTGGATCGGGCCACCGCGCCCACAAAAACCCCGCAACGCACGCGACGACGAAACCGACTGCAAGCATATCCCCTGCAACGGGAATGCAAGACCAGGAAAGCCGCGCGGCCGCTTCGGCCCCGGCGCAAAAAACATCGGCTCCGCGCGCGAGAATGGCAAGCGCCGCCGACCCCGCAGCGGGCGCAACCGCATGCAGCCCAAGAGCAAGAAGCCCTCCCGTAAGAAATACCGTGAACACCGGAGCGGCAATCAGATTGGCAAGCGGGGAAAGAAGAGGAAGACGAGAAAAGACCGCCACCGTTGCCGGCAATATGGGAAGGCTCGCCGCAAACGTGAGGGCAAACGCATCGCAAAGCGCACGGACACGCCCCGAGCACAGCTTCTCCATCCAGAAGGAGAACAAAGGGGAGAAAACGATCACCCCGAGCGTCGATGCAGCAGAGAGGAAAAACGAAAGCGACAGGGCATTTTCGGGATGAAGCGCGATGAGCACGCATACGCACGCCCCCAACGCCGACAACGCATGCGAGCGCCTCTTCGCCCAAATGGAAAGAACGACCACCGAAGCCATGACCGCGGCGCGAAGCACGGGGGCCGAAAGGCCCGTGAAGACCGCATAGAAGGCATAGAAGAAGCACAGTGTCAGAGAAAGAAGCCTTTTCGAACAGCCGAGGCGCGTGAGCAAGGCCGACACCAAAACCGCAACGACCGAAAGGTGCGAGCCGGAAACCGCCACGATATGAGCGAGCCCGAGCACCTTCATGTCCTCGTACAGGCCGTCCTCTTCGAGGTTCAACCTGTCTCCCGCGGTCAGGGCTCGAAGCAGAGCGGAGCCCTTTCCTTCGATGGAGTCGAAGGCGGCGCAGGCCTTCTTTCTCAGGCCGGAAAGAATGGCAAGAGGACCCTGGTCAGGGGCGAGGGCAACATCATCCAGCCGAGCAGACGCCACAACCCCCTGCTGCGCATAGCGCATGTCGGACGCATCCGAGAAATCGGAAAACGACGCCTGCGCCGTCACCCTTTCCCGCGCCATGAATCGCTCGGATCCTTCGTAGAGAATGCGCACATCGTAAGATCTCCCCGCATGATAGATGCGAGCCAGCGCGCTGAATCCGAAATCGCCTTGCCGCGCATCCTCCAGCAGCTCGAATTCGTAAACACCTGACTGAAGAGAATCGGGAATGCGCGATTGTCCAGGATGGTAGGTGACGAAAAACAACGCCGCGGCAACGGCCCAAACCACGAGGGCGCAGCCGAGAGTCAGAGGAAACGACGGACGAGCGGGAATGCTCGGCGCCCTCGAGACAACGGCTCCTTCGGACGTACTGCCAGCATCGCCCTTTCCGACGCGATCATATTCGACGGCGCCCTCGTCGAGCATGCGCATCATACGCAGATGCTCCCTTTGAGCTTTTCGTACTTCTTCTCGCCTATGCCGCTTACGCGCTGGATATCTTCGATCGAGGCGAACGGCCCGTTCGCCTCGCGTTCATCGAGAATGGCTTGAGCGGTTGCCGGCCCGACGCCAGGCAGAGAATCAAGCGCTTCGAGACCCGCCGTGTTGATGTTGACAAGACCGCCTGCACCGGAAGAACCCTGCGCGCCGGCGTCGGAAGAACCCGATGAAGGGGAAGACGAACTCGGCGATGCTTCGAATTCTTCGACGGTGAGGACAAAGATTTGCTCGCCATCCGACACTTTGCGTGCGAGGTTAACGGATTCCTGAGAAGCTTCGGCAGCAAAACCGCCCGCAGCTTCCACAGCATCGCGCACCCGAGCTCCTTCTTCGAGCTCATACACGCCCGGAGATGCGACGGCGCCGGAAACATGAACCGCCAACGTCGGCAAAACGGCAGAATCCTGATCGGCGCCCGAGCGCTGCGACGGCTCCGAAGAAGGCGCCGCTTGGCCCTCTTCGGAGGCATCCGCGCCCTCCTTCGCTTCAAAGGAGCCTTCGGCGTCTTCGGATGCTACCACCTCGAACGTGGGAGACTTCCCCGAAAAAGACACGAAACCCGCCGCTACGCCCGCAAGCGCCGCGATAAGCAAAACGCCGGCACCAACCAGCGCCGGCGTGGGAATATGCGAGATATGAAGCCTTGATTTCAAGTTGTACGCAGAGCGAGAAAACGGCATGGCGAACATCCTTTGCACGACGGGAAACCTGTCCCCATCGTGCCAAAGCGACCTTTTCGAAACCTTGCCTCGCCACCGCGCCTTTTCTTGCTCGAATCAGCGTAGGCACCGTGCAAGATTCATACGGCCTTCCTCGTGCGCACCGCGCATACAGCCGCGCCTACCCGAACAGCACCGTTCCTTGCGAGACTGCAGCGTCGGCATCAGCGACCCTTGAGCTGGATTGCGCCTGCTCGGCGGCACGGGCCGCATCGCGAACGCGGTATGACGAAGGGCAGCGGTATTCGTGCAGCTCGAGATTCTCCATGATCTCTTCTATCCACTCCTGCCACGGCAACGCCTCTTCCGCAGCCTCGACGTCCGCGATCTTCGCATGGGTCTCGGGGCTGCGCGGCATGAACAACGTGCAGCAGTCGGGAGCAGGATTGCTCGAAATCTCGAACGTGCCAAGCTTTTGCGCATCGGCGATGATTTCAAGCTTGTCGCTGCCGATCAGCGGACGGAAGATTTGCATCTCGACCGCCGCGTTTGTCGCCGCGAGATTGTCAAGGGTCTGAGAAGCAACCTGGCCGAGGCTCTCCCCCGTCACCAGCGCCTTCGCCCCTTCCCTACGGGCAATTCGCTCGGCGATCCTCATCATGAGACGGCGATAGATTATGATCCGCAGCGCAGGAGGAACCATCCCCGCGATATCGCGCTGGTAATCGCCGAACGGAACCACGTATACGCGAGCTATGCCGCCGAAGCGCTCGAGAACATGGGCGATATCGTCGACCAGATATTCGGATGTCGACGCCGTCTGGGGGCGACCGGAGAAGTGAACGCCTATGCAGGTGGCCCCGCGACGAGCCATGCGCCACGCCGCCACAGGAGAATCGATGCCCGAAGACATCAGGCACACGACCTTGCCCGCCGTTCCCACCGGCAAGCCGCCCACGCCGGGAATGCTTTGCGCGTAAATGTAGGAATGGCCCTGTACCACCTCGACGTGCACCTCCACGTCGGGATGCTTCATCTTCACCTTTTTATCGGGGTAGCGTTCACACAGATACGCCCCCACCAGCTGGTTCATCTCCATGGAGTCGATTTCGAAATCGGTGTGGTTGCGACGCGCGACCACCTTCCACGTATCGAAGGCCCCTGCTTCCGAAAGGGCCGCATCCGCCGCGGCGTACATCTGGTCGAGCTCGCGGTCGCACACAAAGCCGCACGAAACGCGCGCAACGCCGGGGACGCGCGCGATAAGGTCTGCCGCCTCGGCGATTTCCGAAGCGTCTGCGGACGCCTGGTACATGACCAGAACGCGACCGGAAATACGCGTCACCTTTTCGACGGGCGCGTCCTCGAGCAAGGAGGAGAGATTGCGCATGAGATGGCGCTCGAACGTGGAACGATTGTGGCCCTTGAGTCCCAGCTCATGATAATGAACCAGGCTGATTCGCTGAAAATGAGGCATGGTGCTCCCTTATATCGTAAAAAGGCTCGCTAGAAGCGAGCCTTTAATAAGACACATTCACAAGCAGTGCTTAATGCTGAGAAATATCGATGGTCTCGGGGTCGTAGGAGACCTCGCCGCGAGCAATTTCGGAAAAAGCCATGGAAAGCGGCTTTTTGTTGTTTGCCTTGGCAATTTCGACGGCGCTGGAAAGCTGAATGGCGCGATCGCGCTGACCGCGCATCATGTCGTTGATATCATGCGCGCGCTTCGATGCCAAAGAGCACAGAAGAAAACGGTCGTTGTCGGTGGCGTCCAACAAGACGTCAATTTTGGGATCGATGATGCTCATATAGATACGTTCCTCGTCTAATTCTCTGCTTGACGTTCGATATATGCCACAAGTTCATCCGTGCATACATCAAGATTGTCGTTCACGAATTGTATATCATACTCCATTTTCCGAGAAAGCTCTAGCTCTGCATTCTTCATACGCAACTTGATGCTCTCCTCGGTTTCCGTTGCGCGACCGCGAAGCCTTCGTTCAAGCTCTTCGAGCGAAGGGGGCTCGATGAAGACCAGGTGCGCGGAAGGAACCTTTTCTTTAATCTGGAAGCCGCCCTGAACGTCTATCTCGAGAATGACCTGATCGCCTGCGGCAATATGCTCCTCGACCATAGCCCTCGGCGTGCCGTATTTATGGTCGTGCACCTGAGCCCACTCGAGAAAACCATCCCGTTCGGCCAGCGAATCAAAATCGGAATCCGACTTGAAAAGATAGTGAACGCCATCCACCTCCCCCTCGCGCGGATCGCGCGTGGTGGCTGAGATGGAAAGCCATGCATCGGGAACCCTCTCGATCACGCGAGAAACAAGCGTTCCTTTGCCAGCGCCAGATGGTCCGGACACGACGAAAAGATTCCCTGTACGCATGGATGCTCCTTTACGTTAGCGAAGACGATCGAGCAGAGCTGCTTCTTGACGCTCGCCAAGGCCCTTGAGGCGGCGGCTTTCGGCGATTTTCAGCTCGGCCATGATCTTCTCGGCCTTCGCCTTGCCGTAGCCGGGGAGGGTTTCGATGAGCGTGGAGACCTTCATGCGGCCAACCACGGGGTCGTCCTTCATGCCAAGGACATCCTCCAAAGACAGTTTGCCGGATTTGAGGTCGTCACGGACCTGCGCACGCTTGATACGGGCGGCCTTTGCCTTCTCCAAAGCTGCCTGACGCTCTTCAGCGCTCAATTGAGGAATTGCCATTGTATTCTCTCCTTCGATATCTGCTGCCTCTCGATGCAGCGATACGGGATAATACCACATGAGACGCACGTTTCAACAAGTCTTGCCCGTATTTTCAATTACGGCGGCATTATCGTTGAAAATACCGCCGTACAAGCATCAAGGTGTGGATATTACATGACACGGCGCATGTGCGCAAGGTAACCTGCGTCCCTGGTCACACGCCTAAAGATCGGCAGCGATGGCATCAAAGGCGGCTGCGGGATCGTCCGCCTGCGTAATCGGGCGGCCCACCACGATATGAGAAGCGCCCGCGTCAAAGGCGGCCTTCGGCGTGGCAACGCGGCTCTGGTCGCCCAGCGCAGCGCCGACAGGACGCACACCCGGAGTAACGATCAACGCATCAGGGCCCAGCAGCTCGCGCAGCATGGCGGCTTCCTGAGGCGAAGCGACGACGCCCGAAAGGCCCGCCTCTTGAGCGCAGGCAGCAAGCGCCTTCACCTGCTCGCCGACCCCACGAGAAACACCCGTCTGAGCAAGCGTCTCTTCGTTCATGCTGGTAAGAACCGTAATGGCGAGGGTATCGGCCTCGGTGCCCGATTCGTCGACGGCAGCCTGAGCCGCCTGCATCATCGGAATGCCGCCTACGGCATGCATGGTGATCATATCGGCACCAGCTTCGACCGCGGAAGCCGCCGCGCCCTGCACCTGATGGGGGATATCGTGGAACTTCAGGTCAAGAAAAACCTTGAAGCCCAAAAGCTTGAAGATCTCGACGATCTGCGGACCCTCTGCGTAGTACAAGGTCATGCCCACCTTGAGCCATTTTGCCTTGCCCTGGAGTTTTTTCGCAAGGTCGAGCGCCGTCTGGCGATCGCAGTCCAAAGCCACGATAACGCGGTCGGCACGCGGGGTGCTTTCGTAAGCTGCTAGCACTGGAGTCCTCCGATCAATTCGTTGATGTCCTTGACGCCTTGACGCTCGCAATACGCGATCATGCCGTCGAGCACGTCGTTTTCTGCATGGGGATTGACGAAGTTAGCCGTGCCCACGGCAACGGCGGTGGCGCCGGCGAGCATAAATTCGATGGCGTCTTCGCCCGTAGAGATGCCGCCCATGCCCAGAAGGGGAACCTTGACGGCCTGATGGCACTGCCACACCATCCTCAAGGCAACGGGTTTGACCGCAGGGCCCGACAAGCCGCCGACGACGCGGGCAAGCTTGGGACGGCGGCGTTCGACATCGATCGCCATGCCCAAAAGCGTGTTGATCAACGAGATGGCGTCTGCGCCGGCCGCTTCGGCGGCGCGCGCGATTTCCGTGATATCGGTCACGTTGGGAGACAGCTTCACGATCATCGGCTTGGTCGCCACTTCGCGGCAAGCGGAAACCACCGCAGTCACGCTGGGAACGTGCGTGCCGAAGGTCAGACCGCCAGCGTCGACGTTCGGGCAGCTGATGTTGATTTCGTACGCATCGGCCTGGCCGTCTTCCTCGAGAGCCTCGAGAACTTGCACGTATTCCTCGATGCTGTGGCCCGAAACGTTCACGATGGAAGGAATCCCTTGGGCCTTAATCCACGGAAGGTCCACTTCGCACAGATGCTTCACGCCGGGATTCTGCAGACCGATGGAGTTGAGCATGCCGCTCGGCGTTTCGGCGATGCGAGGAGAGTCGTTGCCCTCCCATCCATTGAGCGAGACGCCCTTGGTGGTGATAGCCCCCATGCGGGATACGTCGACGAAATCGGAGTATTCGCGGCCTGCGGCGAACGTGCCCGACGCGTCGGTTACGGGATTGGGCATGACGAGCCCGCCCAGATTGACCTCGAGATTCAGCGACATTACCACACCACATCCTTCGCGTTGAAGACCGGGCCGTCCACGCAGGAGCGCTTCTTGCCCGCAACCGTTTCCACCACGCACGAGAGACACGCGCCCACACCGCACGCCATGCGCTTCTCCATGGAAATCCAACACGGCACCTGCGCGTCCTCGGCAATGCCGGCGACGGCGCGCATCAAGGGCTCGGGGCCGCAGCAATACACGGCATCGTACTCGCCCGTCGCAAGCGCTTCGCGCACCGGCTCGGTGCAAAAACCAGAGAATCCGACCGAGCCGTCATCAGTAGCCAGAATAGGATCGCGTCCGAGGAGCTGCGCGTAATCGGCGCGCGTAACCAGCATGGATTCGGTCTGAGCGCCCAGAATCACCTCGAAAGAACGACCCGCCTGCGCCAGCTCTTCGGCGAACAGGAACAACGGAGCCGCGCCAACGCCGCCGCCGACAAGCAGGATGTTGCCGTCAACAGGCTGCCACCCGCGACCCATAGCGCCGATTAAGGCGCACTCGACGCCTTCGGCGTATTGCGTCATGAAGGCCGTGCCCTCGCCTACTACCTGGTAGATGATCTCGATCGTGCCGTCTTGAACATTGGAGCGATACACCGAGAACGGGCGGCGAAGAATATGCGCCTCCATACCGGGAAGCTGCATGTGGACGAACTGGCCGGGGCGAATGGCACGGGCCATCCTCGGCGCCGCAAGCGTGATCTTATACAGACGAGGACCCAGCTGCTCGTTGGCAAGCACGCGGGCTTTCTCGTCGAAGTGTTTCGATGGGCTGCAATCACACATGTCGAAACCTTGTCTCTCTGAGTTGGACACGTATTGCGCGCGCTGAAACGACACGTTTCGGCGCGCATGGCATTATTGTACCCGCCTTTGCTCAAGCGGGACTCCACGTTGCGCGAAGTAGCAGAATACGCCGACATTGCGCATCGTCGCCGCAAGACCTCGCAGCGACCCTCAAAAGCAAACGCGAAGAAAGGGGACGCGCTTGCGCACGTCCCCTCTGCCACGAAAGAAGTCGGGAGCTCAAACCAGGAGCCCCACCGAAGAAGTGAGCGCTCGTTCGAGCTATTCGACGATTTCGCCGTTCTCAAGCGTTGCCACGCCGCCGACGAAGACGTCGGTCGCACGGCCTTCAAGCTCGAATCCGATGAAGCCGGAGTTCTTGGACTTCGAGACGAATTCGTCGTCGTTGACGGTCCAGGCAACCGTCGGGTCGAAGACGGTGATGTCGGCGACGCTTCCCTCCGCGATCTTGACGGGCTCGAGGCCGAGAATCTCGCGAGGAGCGATGGCCATAAGCTCGACCATCTCGGAATAATCGATCACGCCCGGCTTGACCAGGTTGGTGAGAACAAGCGCAAGGCTGGTCTCGAGGCCGGTCATGCCGAAGGGGGCGTACTCGAACTCATGCGCCTTCTCCCATTCCGCATGGGGAGCATGGTCGGTGACGATGGCGTCGATGGAGCCGTCCTTGACGCCTTCAATCAAAGCCTCGCGGTCTTCCTGCGTGCGCAGCGGCGGGTTGACCTTGAGCGAGGTGTTATAGGTAGAATCAATGTCGTCCTCGGAAAGGAACAGGTGATGCGGGGTAACCTCGCAGGTAACCGGCAGGCCCTTCTCCTTCGCGGCACGAACCATATCAAGACCTGCGGCGGTGGAGATGTGCTGGATATGCAGCGGGCATCCCGTCAGCTCGCACATCATGATGTCGCGCGCGATCTGAAGCTCTTCGCCCTGCGCCGGCCAGCCGAGCAGACCAAGACGCGTGGAGACGACGCCTTCGTTGACCTGGCCAGCACCGACCAGGCTTTCGTCCTGGCAGTGGCTCATGAACACCTTGCCGAACATCTTGCCGTAATCCATGACGCGGCGCATCATGCCGGCTTCCTGGATGCCGCGGCCGTCGTCGGTGAAGGCGACAGCGCCGCGAGCCACCATGTCCCCCATCTCGGAGATAATTTCGCCCTTGAGACCCTTGCTCATGGCTCCGGAGGGATAGACGCGGCACTTGCCCACCTCGGCGGCGCGGGCGATCATGTAGCTGATCACGACGCCGTTGTCGGCAACGGGGTTGGTGTTAGGCATGGCGCATACGCCGGTGAAGCCGCCCTTGGCAGCAGCGCGCGTGCCGCTTGCGATGTCTTCCTTGTGCTCGAAACCGGGCTCGCGCAGATGCACGTGCATGTCCACCAGGCCGGGAACAAGGTATTTGCCGGACAGGTCGCGAACCTCGGCGCCCTCGACCTCGATGTTCTCGGCGACGCGAGCAATCTTATCGCCTTCGATCAGGACGTCGACGACTCCGTCGAGCTCGACAGACGGATCGACGACGTGAGCGTTCTTAAGAATCAAGGCCATTGTCGGCACCTCCCAAAAGCAGATACATTGCAGCCATACGCACGCAGATGCCGGCGTAGACCTGTTCCAGAATGACCGAGCGCTGCGGATGGTCGGCCATGTAGCTGTCGAATTCGACGCCGCGGTTGATCGGACCGGGGTGGCAGATGATGGCGTCGGGCTTCATGAACTTCTCGCGCTCTTTGGTCAGGCCGAAAAGCTGGTGGTATTCGCGCAGGCTCGGGAACGGAGCGCCCTCGAGGCGTTCACGCTGGATGCGCAGCATGTAGACAACGTCGAGCTCGGTGAGAGCGGCGTCCAGGTCTGCGGTCACATGGTCGGCGCCGAGCACGTCGGGGCGGGCCGGCATGAGCGTGCCGGGGCCGATCAGCGTGACCTCTGCGCCCATGATCTTCAGCGCGGGAACCAGAGAGCCGCATACGCGGGAGTGTCCGATGTCGCCAACGATGCCGACCTTGAGGCCGTCGAAGGACTGCTTATGCTGCCAGATGGTATAGAGATCGAGCAGCGCCTGGGTGGGATGCTGATGCTTGCCGTCGCCGGCGTCGATGACGCAAGCCGGCGTATGCTGAGAGATGATGTGGGGAGCGCCCGCATGCTTGTCGCGCACGACCACCATGTCGATCTTGTAGGAGTTCAGGGTTGCCACCGTATCGATGAGGCTTTCGCCCTTCACGGTTGCCGTGGAAGAGCCGCCGAAGTTGAGGCTGTCGGCGGACAGGCGCTTCTCGGCGAGCTCGAAGGAGCTGCGCGTGCGGGTGGACGGCTCGTTGAACATATTCACGATCGTCTTGCCCTTCAGCGTGGGAACCTTCTTGATAGCACGCTGGTTGACCTCATGAAACGCCTTCGCGGTTTCAAGAATGGTCATGATATCGGTGTCGGAATACTCCGTGATGTCAATAAGATGCTTATGGTTGAACGCCATCGCTATTCACCTCCGAGGGGTGCCGAGCCAGCACGCTCGCCCGGCTTCATGTCCAAAATCTCAACCGCCGACGTGCCGTCCACCTCTTCGAGGAAAAGACGCACGTTCTCGTCGCGGGAAGACGGGACGTTTTTGCCCACGTAGTCGGCGCGAATAGGAAGCTCGCGATGGCCTCGGTCGACCAGGACGGCGAGCTGAATGACCTCGGGACGACCGAGATCCATGACGGCATCAAGCGCCGCGCGGATAGTGCGGCCCGTGTAGAGAACGTCGTCCACAAGAACGATGCGTTTGCCGTCGACGTCGAACGGAATGTGGGTCGCATGGATTTCAGGGGCGAAATTGGTCATGAAGTCATCGCGATAGAAGCTGATGTCAAGGCTGCCCAGGGGTACCTTTGCTCCTTCGATCTGCTCGATCTTTTCGACCAGTCGCTTGGCGAGCAGGTCTCCTCGGGTGACGATTCCCACAAGCGCGATATCCTGCGCGCCGTGGTTCGCCTCCAGGATCTGATGAGCGATGCGCGTGAGCGAACGCTCGATTTCCACGTCGTCCATGACGACGGACTTCACCTGGTAGGTGTCTTTCATACACACTCTCCTCTCTTCGTATACGAGTGCGTACAGACTGACCTCGGTTGCCTCCGAACCAGGGCATAAAAAATGCCTTGGCCGAGGAGGCGAAGGCTTCGTGGGTGCCGTATGTTTGCGCGTGTTTGCCAGGCACCGTTCGCGCGGCCTTGCCGGTCTCTCTGTACCGTCTTAAAGGACGTTTGACAGTATAGCCGTTCCTCGCCTCGTCCGTAACCCCTTTTCATGAAAAAATGCATCCTCGTGAATATAGGAAGGCTTTTACACATGAGAGGCAGACATGCGCTCTTGCATCTCGGCGCCGTTCTCGGACCTTGTCACCAAAGCGTCATCGTTTCCTTAAGCTGCGACGGGTACACTTAAACGGCACGTCCGAATCCGCGCATCCGCCCGATGCGCATTCTTCGTTTTTTCGTCGAAGCCAACGCCAAGTCGAGCCCGCCTCGGCGTGCGACGCGCGCAGCCGGCCGCAAGCGCTCCTGGCTGCAACACCCTGAAGGAGAAAGAACCATGACCAAGCACGCCCAAGACCTCGCGCCTTCCCTCGTACAGCCTTCAAGGAAGAAAATCCCCCTTGTGCTGAAGGTGTTCGGCATCCTGCTCATCGTCGTCGGCTCGCTCACCGTGGCCACCATCGCCCTTTCCGCCTTCGGAATCTCTGAAGGCTTCACCAAGTCTTTGTCCGACTACGACACCACCACCCTCGTCATCTTCGGCGTGGAAGTGGCGCTCACCGCCGTATCGGGCGTGCTCTATATAGCGCTCGGCGTGTATCTGCTGCGCAACAAGCGCCGCTTGGCACGGCATGCTCTGGAGACGCTCATCATTTTGGACATCTCCCTTTTCCTCTGCGATGTCATGGTCTACGGATTCAGCCTCCAGGGCATCATCGCATCGCTTATCCGCCTGGTTTTGGCCATTGCGCTCATGGTCTATATTGACCCCTCCCTCTCCGAAGAGCGAGAGCTGCGTCGAAAGCTGCGCGACATGGAGACAAGGGAACGGGCCGAGGAAGGAACGCTCGGACGAGACGAGACCGGCAAGGGTTACATCGAACTCGACTTCTTCAACCTGTTCTGGATTTTCGTCGTATGCTGCGTTCTGGGCCTGCTCATCGAAACCGTGTATCACGCGATCGTCTTCGGTGGCTACCAAGACCGAGCCGGCGTTCTCTACGGACCGTTTTCTCCCATCTACGGATTCGGAGCCGTGCTGATGACCGTGGCCCTCAACCGCTTCCACAATAAACCCATTGCGATTATCTTCTTGGTAAGCGCGATTATCGGCGGCGCCTTCGAGTACCTGACGAGCTGGTTCATGCAGTTCGCCTTCGGCATCGTGGCGTGGGACTACACCGGAACCTTCCTTTCCATAGACGGCCGCACGAACTTCGTGTTCATGTGCATGTGGGGAGTCCTCGGCTGCCTATGGGTCAAGTTGCTTTTGCCGCGCATGCTCAAGCTCGTCAACATGATTCCCTGGAATTGGCGCTACAGCGTCACCACCGTATGCGCCGCGCTCATGATCGCGAACGGCGCCATGACTTTGTTCGCCCTGGACTCCTGGTACCAGCGCGAAGCCGGCCATGAGCCCACCAACGCAATCGAGCGCTTCTGTGCCGAGCACTACGACAACGACTTCATGGAACACCGTTTCCAGAGCATGTCCATCAATCCTGACAACGCAACCCGCGTTTCCTAGAGGTACCCTATGCGCTTTCTCTCTTAGACCCACCTGCTTACGCCCGCCTGCCACCATACGGAAGGACGCCTGCGCATCATGCGAGAGACCGCCTGACGAAATCGTCCGGACCCACACGAAAAAGCCGCCTACTTGGCGGCTTTTTCACGCAAGCGTAAAGGCGGGCGCCCCGCGTCCATGCACAACCGGATGCGGCATGGTACCCAATTGGGTTCGTGGTCAAAATGCACTTATCGGGAGAAAAACCGTCACCGCTTGCCGCCATATTGCTACCGTTTGCCGCCAATAGTTCCCAAAGGCTGCAAGGCAATAAAAGAGCGGTTGCATTTCCCCTGTTCAGAGCGGCAATGATTCCCTGTTTGCAACAACCGGGTTCTGATGTGGCTATACTGTTTTGGACGGTTTCATGAGGGACGGAGGGCCCTTTGCGGAAGGAGGCTCCGATGCGCGACCCGAAGCACCCGAGGAAGTTCACCGAGGAGTTCAAGCGCCAGATCGTGGCGCTCTACGACGGCGGGAAGCCCGCCGCCGAGATCATGCGCGAGTACGATCTCGGCAGGTCGACGTTCCGGCGCTGGGTGAAGCTCGTCCACGAGACCGGCTCCCCCCCCGCGGCGGACAACCGCACGCCCGAGGAGTCGAGGCTGCTCGAGCTCGAGCGCGAGAACGCGCGACTGCGGATGGAGGTCGATGTTTTAAAACAAGCGGCGCTGATATTCGCACGAAAGTGACGGTGATAGCGGCCAACGCCCGCCGCTACCCGGTATCGGCGCAGTGCAGGATCCTGGGCGTCCCGCGCTCGACCTACTACCACATGCTCGCGCACCCGCCGCGCCCGAAGGCCCCCGACCCGATCGAGCCGGACGTGGTCGGCGCCTTCGAGGCGTCCCGCGGCGGATACGGGGCGAGGAGGCTGAAGATCGTCCTCGCGAGGTCGGGAGTCGTCGCCTCGAGGCGCAGGATATGCCGCATCATGAGGGAGAACGGCCTGGCGAGCGCGTACTCGGGACGCGCCCCGCGGGGAGGCCGCGGGCCCGCGCAGCCGCCTTCCGCGGGGAATGTGCTGGCGAGGAGGTTCGACGGCCACCCCCCGCGCACCCACCTGGCGGCCGACCTCACCTACGTCCGCGCCGGCGGCTCGTGGTGCTACGTCTGCCTCCTGGTCGACCTGTGCAACCGCGAGATAGTCGGCAGCTCGTGCGGGCGGCGCAAGGACGCGCGCCTGGTCAAGGCGGCGTTCTCGAACGTGGACTTCCCGCTAGACGAAGTCGAGATGTTCCACAGCGACGGAGGGTCGGAGTTCTGCAACTCGGAGATCGACGCGCTGCTCTCGGCCTTCGGCATCGAGAGGTCGGTCTCGCGCCCCGGCAACCCCCACGACAACGCAGTGGTCGAGTCGACGAACAGGGTGCTCAAGCGAGAGCTGGTGCGGGGGCGCCCCTTCGCCTCGGAGGAGCATCTGAGGACCGAGCTGTTCGACTGGGTGAACTGGTACAACAACTGCAGGCTGCACTCGACGCTGGGCTACATGACCCCGGTCGGGTTCAGGGAGGCGGGCCTGAGTCTCTGACCGGATCGCCCAAAAAGATGTTGCCACATCATTCCCCGTATCGTTCGTTATTGACCACAAACGCCGAAATACACGCATGCTGTTCCCCCTATAGACCCCTATTGACCACACGGACGAAAATACAGCCGCCGCAAGAAACTCAGCGCCATGCGGATGGGCCAACCCTAATCAAGGCCCTGTCCAGAGGAATGGTCCGTCCAGAGGAATTGACCTGTTCGGAGAAACGCCCTGTCCAGAGGAATTGCCTCCTCAAGGTTCAGTCGCACTTATTATCTATACAACGTAAAATAAGCTTTTGTTCAGGCTTTATTATATTTTTTCAAACATGGCCCAAAATACCTAAAAGCCTGAGTTTTACGAAATTTTACAGTGTATAGATTCGCAGTTGATATTAAAGAAGTCCTGCGAGACGGGTGTTCAGAACGAGGTTGTAATAGGTTGCAGCAGCAAGAAGACCAATTCCCACCAAGACAGAAACAACGGCCCAGATCTTCTGTCGCTTCAGATAGGTCTCTTTCGAAACGCCCATGGACAAAGCCCGGTTGAACGCATAGGGCTGGGAAAGCACGGCGAACGCAAACGTGACTGCCGTAAGCGCCACGAACACGACAATGCCGAGAACGACAGCAAGAGGCGTCCGCTCCGCTAAGGCGTTCACGAAGCAGGTATCGGCCACAAGCCATAGCGGATAGAACGCTATGGACACCCAGAGCCCATGGGCGCACCCCCAAATCGGCGGAAGAAACAGAGCTCCGATATTGAGCCGAGGAACGCCCGCGTTCATCTCCTCGACCTCTTTCCGGCGAAGCGCCTGCGCCTCCTTCTTAGCGATTTTCTTCGACATGTCCGGCCTCCTCGCCTATCGCACGCAATGCTACATCGTCCACCATGCTCGTATCGCCGCACGGGGCGCCCTCCACGTTTCCGCCCTCGGTCGGCGGAACGAAAACCGTTCCGTCCGCATTGCGAACCTCGACGCCAAGGTCTATGAGCTGCGCGAGCACGCAATCCACCAGAAGAGGCAGCGCGGCAAAAACATCGGGGGTAAGGCCTTCGGTCAGAGTGGCGGGGCTCATGTTTTCAACCTGCACCCCGAAGCACATTCCGTCGCATTCGTAGCCCAGTAGCGTCGCAGCCTGAATAAGGTCGATAAGACGCAGATCGTGCAGCGACTGCATGATGCCGTGCCCGCCTATCTCGTCAGGGGCGAAGCGGTATACCGTACCGGGTTTCGCATCGGGAACATCGACCGCATCGACAGCAATGACGAAGTCGTAATCGCGCACGACGGGAAGAAGGTCCATGCTCATGCATCCGGCATCGAAAAGCGCCACGTTCTCAGGAAGCAAGTAGCGCTCATTCAATTCGTCGTATACGGCCGGACCCGCGCCGTCATCGAGCATAAGCCTGTTGCCCACGCACAGCACCGCTATCTTCATGTTGCTCCCTACTCTCCAATCCGCGTCTCAAATACTGCCATCGTGTACGTCGACTTGAAGGCCACTTCCCCATTCGGACGCGCTATAGAGACCTCCGCCACAACAGTGCGCTTTCCCGCATGCTGGACAACGGCTACAACTGACAGGTATTCGTCCGTGATTCGGGCGGGACGAAGAAAGTTCGCCGAAACAGTCATGGTCGCATTGTCGTAGCCGTACGTATCGGCCGCACCCGAAGCGGCCTCATCCGCCAGGGCGAGAAGAAAGCCCCCGTGAACGTTGTCGTATTCGTTCGCACAATCGGCGCCGGGGTACGCGCGCATCTCGAAACGTCCCTTTTCGACGGAGACGAACTCCGAGCGATCAAAGCCCCTCAGATTCCTGATATGGCTCTTGCAGCTTTCGATAATTCGTTCATCAAGCATAACGATTACCTTTCATGTTTCCCAAGCCCGCGCATACGCGAGCGGACGAACTGAAGCACATCCTGCGCATAAAGCGAAAACGCCCCGCCCCAGGGCATTACGGTTTGAGAGCGCAAGACCTCTCGAGACTTGAGGCGCCGGGCCATCAGAACAGCCCGGAAACGAACAGGAAATCGAGCGATTTCAGGCGGGAACCCACATGCTCGCGCACCCAAGATTGGCAGAGATGCAATATTTCAAACATAACCCTGCACGGAGGCCTTGAAGCCACGACATCGTCGAACGTCGACATAAGCAGGAAATGCGCCCACGATAAGACCTCGACGGGAATGCGCTGCGCATCCGAGAACAGAAGGCATCTCGAACAGACCACGCCCCCTTCCGCCGCAGAAAACAAAACGGTGTCTCGCGCCGTTTCCGTGCACGATAAAGGCATGGAGACTCCGCAGCCGACGCAGCGATCGAAACATGGGCGAAATCCCGCGAAGGAGAAGGCCTTCAGCATAAAGGCGGCGCATACCGCCAACGCCTCCTCGGCATTGCAGGAGCAAGCGTGGCCAAGCGCCGAAGAGAGAAGCGCGAACATCTTCGGCGACGCAAGGTCAGGCTGCGTGAGGCGCGATGCAAGGTCCACCACAGGAGCGCATGCCGCAGCATGCTGCGCGTCAAAAACGATGCCCTGATGGGCGTCGACAAGGCGCACTTCCTTGACGATATCGAGACTCTTCCCCGACGCCATGAGAGCTTCCACTTCAGCAAAGATTTCAAGCCGGGAGGAGAACGGGGAATTCGGCTTGCGCGCGCCCTTGGCCACGGCGCGCACCTGGCGTCCATCCTCGGCGAGCAGGGTCAGAATCAAATCCGATTCGCCCAGCTTCGTCTTGCGCAGCACGATCGCGTGCAGAGAGTACGTCGGCCCGACCATTCTTCCTCCTTACGTCAAACCTCGCTTCATTCGCCAAAAGCGCGTCTCCGGAAGCATTCGCTGCCGAAACGCACGTCCTAACGCAGTCGCCGCCGAAACGCGCGTCCGACAGGAGCCTGCGCCGCAACGACCCACTTTACATCTGCGCCATTGACAAGGTTCAATGGGCCGCACAATAAAACGGCGGAGCCCTTCGACTCCGCCGTTCGGCCACGCCCTCTATGCGACTGCCCGAGAACGAGGCGTTGCAATAGAAGCGACACGCAGGCTATGCGCGCGTGCGAATCTCCTCGGTAATTTCCGCAATGAAGTCCTCGACGGATTTCTGGACCGTTTCGTTGGAACGATCGCGTACGGAAATATTGCCCTCCTCGGCCTCCTTTTCGCCGAGAATCAGCATGTAGGGAACGCGGTCGATGCCACGCGCCTCGCGAATCTTGTAGCCGATCTTCTCATCGCGATCGTCGACGACCACGCGCACGCCCGCTTCGTCGAACTTCTGAGCCACCGCATGAGCGTAGTCGCGGCTTTTCTCGGACACGGGGAGAACCTTCACCTGGATAGGAGCAAGCCACGTGGGGAACTTGCCGGCGAAATGCTCGATAAGAATGCCGATGAAACGCTCGACGGAGCCGAAGCATACGCGATGCAGCATGATGGGACGCTTCTTGGAGCCGTCAGCGTCAGTGTAGTCGATTTCGAAATTCAGCGGCATCTGGAAGTCGAGCTGCACGGTGCCGCACTGCCACGTACGACCCAGGGAGTCTTCCAGATGAAAGTCGATCTTCGGACCGTAGAAAGCACCGTCGCCTTCGTTGATAACGTAGTCCATGCCAAGCTTGTCGAGAGCGGTCTTGAGACCCTGCTCCGCAGCCTCCCAATCTTCGTCGGAGCCCATAGAATCCTCAGGACGCGTGGAAAGTTCGACATGATACGTAAAGCCGAAGTTGTCGTAGACCGACGTGATGAGGTTCGCCACGCCCACGATTTCATCGGTGAGCTGCTCAGGCGTCACGAAGAGATGCGCATCGTCCTGGTTGAAGCAGCGCACGCGGAACAGGCCGTGCAGCGCACCTTTGAGCTCATGGCGATGAACGAGGCCGATTTCGCCCGCACGAATGGGAAGATCACGGTAGCTGCGCGGCTTGGAGGCGTACACGAGAACGCCGCCCGGGCAGTTCATGGGCTTGATGCAGTACTCTTCGTCATCGATCGTGGTGGAGTACATATTGTCTTTGTAGTGATCCCAGTGGCCGGAAGTCTCCCAGAGATGGCGGTTCATAATCTGGGGCGTGGAGATTTCGATATAACCCGCCTTGCGATGGATCTCGCGCCAGTAATCAAGCAGGGCGTTCTTGAGAATCATGCCGTTGGGCAGGAAGAACGGGAAGCCGGGGGCTTCGTCGCGCATCATGAAAAGGTCCATTTCGCGACCGATCTTGCGATGATCGCGCTTTTTCGCCTCTTCGATCATCGTCAGATGAGCGTCGAGCTCTTCTTTCGTCGCGAACGCAGTGCCGTTCACGCGCGTCAGCATCTTATTGTTGGAATCGGCCTTCCAATACGCTCCGGAAACGCTCGTAAGCTTGAACGCCTTGAGAGCTTTGGTATAGGTGATATGGGGGCCGACGCACATGTCGATATAATCGCCCTGCTGGAAGAAGGTGATACGGGCGTCTTCCGGCAGGTCCCCGATATGCTCGACCTTGTACTTCTCGCCGCGCTCTTCCATCAAAGCGATAGCCTCGGCGCGAGGAAGTTCGAAAGCGCTGAACTTCAGGTTTTCCTTCACGATCTTCTTCATCTCCGCCTCTATAGCGGGAAGATCGTCCTCGGAAAGCCTTTTATCGCCCAGGTCGACATCGTAGTAGAAGCCGTTGTCGGTTGCGGGGCCGTAGGCGAAATCGGCCTCGGGATAGAGGCGCTTGATGGCCTGGGCCATGATATGCGCGGCAGAATGACGAACGATGTGCGTTACCTCGTCCTGCGCGACTTCAGCGACAGAGCCGTCGTTGTAAAGGGCCTTCATGGATTATCTCCTCTCAAAATGCGAATACGCATAATCAATACCGTACATTCAACCGCAGGCTGAAGAAACGGCGATGCTGCGGCAAGCGGGCGGTCCACCCGCATCGTTCGGCGAGACGGAATGCTCGCATCATGCAAGGCATAATGCGCTACAAGAAAAGCCGCCCGTCGAGGCGGCTTTTGCAACCAAGAACCGTTATCGCTCCTGCTGACGCGTGGCGCCTTGCAGAGGGGCTTTGCCGGCCGGATTTGCCTGAGGTGCCGCCTGCTGATGCGGGTGGCTGGTAGTTCGAGCACCGCGACGAGCCGGCGCCGCAGGCAAGGAGGTTGCGCAATACGGGCAGACCGTCCAGGAAGGATCGAGGGCATGACCGCATTTCACGCATTGGTTCTTCAGGCGCTGATGGCAATTCGGGCACAGGATATAGTCTGCTTCGACGGGATACCCGCAGTTGCCGCATTCGCCATACTGCATAAGCTGACGCTGCTTCAAAGCCACTTCCAGCTCCTGCTCGTCGCGGTCGATCTGCAGCAGCGGAGGGCGCAAGAGGCAGTATGCGATGATGCCAACCACAGGAACCAGGGCCACAATCGCCCATACATACCACATGGTTCCGCGAAGATACGCATCGCGCACCACCCACACAACGGACAAAACGTACAGAATAACCAGCATGACAACAAAGACCGTCATGGCCATCTGCAGTTCCGGGGTCCATAATTGAGAGAGAATCTCGCTCATTTCGCTTCCTTTTCATTGCTCTCCGTAAAAACGAGAGCCTTCATTCCGCTTTTTACCGCTCATCATTGTAGCAAAGATATGGACCCTTCGCGAAAAGTACGAAAGATTCGATGACGACCCGCCCGTTTCACGTTGCAGACAGGTCGCATCGCAGGACGGCATCGCGCACGAAGCCCCCCCGAGAAGAGCGCCATGCGCCGAAACAGACGCCGACAGCGAAAGACGCGCCCCGAAGGACGCGTCTTTCTGTCATATCCGTCGCAAAGAATGCGGCACGCGATCGATGGCCTTTCTTTCGGCGCGATGCCGTTTAGGCAAGCTCGGCAATCTGGCTTGCCAGAAGATCGAACTTCGCCTCGAGCTCGGCGTGCTTCGCCTTGTCCTTCTCGATGATTTCGGGTTTTGCCTTCGCCAGATAACCCGGATTCGAGAGCTTCTTCTCCACCTTCGCGATCTCTTTCTGAAGCTTCTCCTGCTCCTTGACCAAGCGGTCGCGTTCGGCCTTGAAGTCCACCAGACCGGAAAGCTCGCAATAGACCTCGCAGCCGGAAACGAGCGTCGCAGCGCTTTCTGCAGGCTTTCCGGCATCCGTGGAAACCTGCATGCCGGAAAGGCGCGCAAGCGATTCGATCAAGGCACGCTGCTCATCGATCAAAGACGAATCTTTGTCCGTGGCGGCCTTCACCGTGACGGCAAGCTCCTGCTTGGGGGAAATGCCGTACCGGGCGCGAACGGAGCGAACCGCCGACACGATGCCGCACACCATGCCCATGGCGCGCTCTGCGTCCTCGTCCTTCCAGCGAGCCAGGCCTTCGGGCTCGGGCCAAGACGCCATCATGAGGGCCGGTGCCGCATCGCCGTGAGGAACCTTCTCCCAGATAGCTTCGGTCACGAACGGCATGGCCGGATGCAGCAGGCGCAAGGCGTTATCGAGCACATAGACCAGATTGCGCTGGACCTGCAGGCGCTGTTCGCCCTCCGCATGAAGCGAGGCCTTGGAGAACTCGATGTACCAGTCGCAGAATTCATTCCAGAAGAAGCCATGCAGGTCGCGAGCCACTTCGCCGAACTGGTAGGTCTCGATGCCCTTGGTCACGCTCTCGGAAAGCTCGGCCAAACGCGAGAAGATCCACGCGTCGGCGGGGCCGGTCACGCGAGGCTCGCCCGGCGTGTAGCCCTCGAGGTTCGATAGCACGAAGCGACTTGCGTTCCAGACCTTGTTCACGAAGGCGCGCGCAGCGTCCGTGCGCGGAGAGTCGATCAGCTCGTGCGTCTTCGGGTCGATATTGGCGTCGAAGCGCACGTCCTGATTGTTGGTGACCAACGTGAGCAGGTTGAAACGCATGGCATCTGCGCCGTACTTCTCGATGAGGTCCATCGGATTGACGCCGTTGCCCTTCGACTTGGACATACGCGTGCCGTCCTTAGCCAGGATGGTGGCGTAGATGACCACGTCATGGAACGGAATCTCGTCGAGGAAATACGTCGAAGCCATAATCATACGGGCGACCCACAGCGCGATGATGTCACGCGCAGTGACGAGCGCCTTGGTGGGATGATGGCCTTCCATGAGCTCGGGCGTATCCGGCCAGCCCTGTGTGGCGAACGTCCATAGCTGGCTCGAGAACCAAGTATCCAGCACGTCTTCGTCCTGGCGGGTGGCAGCGCCGCATTTCGGGCAGGTGTGCACGTCTTCCATGGACGCGTCCATCCAGCCGCATTCGTCGCAGTAGAAGACCGGGATACGATGGCCCCACCACAGCTGACGCGAGATGCACCAGTCTTTGAGGTTTTCCATCCAGGTGAGATAGCTCTGCGTCCAACGCTCGGGATGGAATTTGATTTTCCCGCTTGTCACGGCCTCGGTTGCGGGGCCTTTGAGCTTCTCGACCGCGACGAACCACTGCTCGGACAGCCAGGGCTCGAGCGCGGACGGGCAGCGGTAGCAATGCATGACGGAGTGGTTGTGCTCCTCCACGTGGTCAAGCAGACCATGCTCCTCGAACCAGGCGACGATGGCCTCGCGGCATTCCTCGCGGCTCATGCCGGAGAACTCGCCGTAGCCTTCCACCACGTGCGCCGTTTCGTCGAAGATGTTGATCTTCTCGAGGTCGTGACGCTCACCCATGGCGAAGTCGTTAGGGTCGTGCGCAGGCGTAACCTTCACGAAGCCCGACCCGAAACCGGCATCGACGTAGAAGTCGCTGAAGATGGGAATCTCGCGGTCAACGATGGGCAGCTTGACGGTTTTGCCGACGAATTTGTCCTTCTCGTGGTCTTGAGGAGACACGGCAACACCGGTGTCGCCGAGCATGGTCTCGGGACGGGTGGTAGCCACGACGATGTAATCTTGCCCGTCGACCGGCTCGGTCAGCGGGTAGCGAAGATGCCACAGATGGCCGGCTTCTTCTTTATACTCCGCCTCATCATCGGAAATGGCGGTGCGGCAATGAGGGCACCAGTTCACGATGCGCTTGCCGCGATAGATGAGCCCGTCATTGTACCAGTCGACGAACGTCTTGCGGACGGCCTTGGCGTAGTCGTCGTCCATGGTGAAATGAGGGTCGGAGAAATCCGCCGAGCAGCCCATGCGCTTGACCTGCTCGAGGATGTATCCGCCGTACTCATGCGTCCAGTCCCAGCATGCGTCGATGAATTTCTCGCGTCCGATATCGCGGCGATTAATGCCTTCTGCCGCAAGCTTTTTGTCGACTTTCGTCTGCGTGGAGATGCCGGCATGATCGGTGCCGAGAATCCAACGGGTGGAACGGCCGCGCATGCGATAGAAACGCACAATGGTGTCTTGGATGGTATCGTCGAGCGCATGCCCCATATGAAGCACGCCCGTGACGTTCGGCGGCGGGATGGTAATGGTGCAATCCCCCACGCCAGGACTGCGACGGTAGTAATCGCCCGCAATCCATTTGTCGAGCATGCTCTGCTCGACGGATTCTGAGTCGTAATTCTTGGAGAGCTCTTCCATATCCCCCTCTATTCTTCTCCCTTTTCGATTCCATCGCTGGAATCGACCATGCCCTCTTGCTCGTCATTGGCCAGCTGTTCGATGGCAGGCCTGGTCTGCCCCGTGATATCGCTTTCATGCAACACCACACGCGTGCCCGGTCCGTATTCGGGCAGGTCGAACATGACGTCTTGAAGCACGCGCTCGCAGATGGAACGAAGACCGCGTGCGCCCGTGCCGTGCTCGACCGCCTCGTGGGCAATCGCGCGCAAAGCGTCGTCGGCGAATACGAGCTCGGAGTCTTCGAACTCGAACATGCGCGTGTACTGCTTGACCAATGCGTTCTTCGGATCGGTCAGGATATGCACCAGGTCGTCTTCGGTCAGCTCGTCGAGGGAGCAGACGACCGGAATGCGGCCGACGAATTCCGGAATCATGCCGAACTTGTTCAGGTCCTCGGGCAAAACCTTGGAAAGCAGCTCGGCTTCGGCATGCTTCTTGCTTTCGGGCATATCGTTGGTAAAGCCGATGCCCGTCTTGCCCACGCGCTGTCCGATGATGTCGGCCAGGCCGACGAACGCTCCGCCCAGAATGAACAGGATGTTCGTCGTATCGATATGGATAAGCTCCTGCTGAGGATGCTTGCGGCCGCCCTGCGGCGGCACGGCCGCTTCGGTGCCCTCGACGATTTTCAACAAAGCCTGCTGGACCCCCTCGCCCGAGACGTCGCGCGTGATGGAGAGGTTTTCGGCCTTGCGAGCGATCTTGTCGATCTCGTCGATATAGATGATGCCTATCTGGGCACGTTCGACGTCGAAATCAGCCGCCGTGATGAGCTTCAACAGGATGTTCTCCACGTCCTCGCCCACATAGCCCGCTTCGGTGAGCGTAGTGGCATCGGCGATGGCGAAGGGAACCTGCAGCGTGCGAGCAAGCGTTTGCGCAAGCAGGGTCTTGCCCGAGCCCGTGGGACCGAGAAGCATGATGTTGCTCTTGGCGAGCTCCACATCGCTTTCATCGGCCTTCTGGCCAAGGCTGATGCGCTTGTAATGGTTGTACACCGCTACCGAAAGCGCACGCTTGGCCGCATCCTGACCCACCACATGCTGGCTCAATCGCTCGTAAAGCTCATGCGGCGTAGGAAGCGAGGCCAAGACCTGCTCGGCGCTCGGCACGCCTTCCTCGGACTCTTCACGCTCGAAATCAACCGCTTGGTCGTACGACTTCGGCGCGCCGTCTTGCATGTAGCCGCCCTGAGACAGCACGTCGGAGCAGACCGAGATGCACTCGTCGCAAATGCATACACCGTCAGGGCTTTGGATCATGCCGCCGACCTGGTCGGCCGTTTTGCCACAAAAAATGCAGCGCGTGTCTTTCGGGTCGATATTGGGAGAATCGGTATCGTTCGTTCGCATCGAGTTAGGCTTCCTTCTTCGTTGCAGCGCGCGAGGTGATGATTTCGTCGACGAGGCCGTAGGCCTTGGCCTCTTCGGCGGTCAGCCAGTGATCGCGCTCGGAATCGCGATGGATGGTTTCGACGGTCTGGCCGGTATGCTTCGCAAGGATGCCTTCGAGGCGATCGCGGGTCTTGCGCATCTCCTCGGCAAGAATGTCGAAGTCGGTCTGCTGGGTGCGCTCGCCCGAGCCGCCCATGGGCTGATGAATCATGATCTGAGAGTTGGACGTGATGAATCGCTTGCCGGGCGTTCCCGCCGTGGTGAGCACCGAACCCATGGAAGCAGCCATGCCCAAGCATACCGTGGAGACGTCGCAGCGGATGAACTGCATGGCGTCATAGATGGCAAGACCTGCCGAAACGCTTCCTCCGGGAGAATTGATATAGAGGGAGATGTCCTTCTCTGGGTCGGCACTTTCCAGATGGAGAAGCTGAGCTACGACAATATTGGCCACATCGTCGTCAATGGCGCTTCCCAAAAACACGATGCGATCGTTGAGCAGGCGAGAATAAATGTCGTACGAGCGCTCGCCGCGCGGCGACTGCTCGATAACGTAAGGGATGGTGTACCCATTGCGTATATCCATGATGGTCCCTTTCTGTAATACAACCATGGCTCGCCCCCTTCGAAAGGAGACGAGCCAGGTTAATGTAACACGATATTTCGAACGCGTCTTCTCGCGCATCGCACGTTTACCGTACAAACATACGTCGCGCCCTTGATGCGCTACGACGAAGCGTCAGTCATGCTATTCCTCAGCGGAATCCTTCTCTTCGGCCTTCTCAGCCTTCTTGGAAGACTTCTTTGCAGCCTTTTTTGCGGGCTTCTTCTCTTCGGCCTTCTCAGCGAGCTGCTCGACCTCTTCGATGTCGGCCTCCTTGAGCAGGGCCTCAAGAGCCTTGCCGCGCATGATGCCCTCGCGAACGATATGCAGACGGCCCTGGGACTTCCACTCGGCAAACAGCGCGTCGGTGTCTTCAGCACCACTGTTCTTGAATTCGTCGAGGATGTCCTCGTCGGTCACTTCGATGCCGGCGTGACGAGCCCATGCGTCAAGAGCGAGGTTCTCTTTGACGTTGTCGATAGCCTGAAGCTTGACGTCTTCCTTGAAGTCCTCGGGAGTGATGTCCTGGGCCTTGAGGTATGCGTCAAACGTCGCGCCCTGGTTCTGCAGCTGGGTGAAGAACGCCTGAAGCAGCTCGCGCTCGGCGTCTTCGACCATGGACTCGGGAGCCTCGCCCACCAGGCGCTCCTGAAGAGCGTAGAGAGCGTTGTTCTCCATGATGCGAGGAATAGCCTCGCCCTTCTGCTGCTCGATGGACTCGCCCATGCGAACGCGCAGCTCGGCGACGTCAGCGAAGCCCAGGGTCTCTTTGACCCACTCGTCGGTGATTTCGGGAGCGACCTTCTTCTTGACGACCTTGATCTCGACGTCGAACGTGGCGTTTTCGGTCTTCTCCTTCAGGAAGGAGGTAACCATGCAGGGGTTCTCTTCGACATTGAGGGTGATGGACTTGGTCTCGCCCTTCTTCATGCCGATAAGAGCCTCGTCGAAAGCGGCGGGGAACATGCCCTGGCCGAGCTCGTACATACGGTCCTCGACGCCCAGAGCGTCAATGGCCTCGCCGTTGTCGTCTTTGACGGTCATGGTCAGCTCGACAATGCTCTTCTCCTTGACCTTGGTGTTGGCAGGAGCATTCTTATAGTCGAAGTAATAATCGCCCAGAGAATTGATCTGCTCGTCAATCTCAAGCTCGGAAGCCGTCTTGAACGGAATCTCCACATGGACGGGAGAGTAATCGGAAAGCTCGAGTTCGGGCTTGACTTCGAATTCTGCGGAGAAGGTGAAGTCTTTGCCCTCTTCCACCAGGCCTTCGACGTCGCCGAACTTCGGCTGGGAAATCATGAACAGGTTGTTCTCGTCAACGGCCAGAGGGAAGCTCTCGTTCACGACCTCGTCAGTAACCGTGGAACGAACAGCCTCTTTGCCGAGGTTGCTGTCGATGACGGGACGGGGCACATGGCCGGGGCGGAATCCGGGGAAACGGTACTTCGCGCCGAAATCCTTGTAGGTCTTCTTGATGCGAGCGTCGATCTCGGCAGCCTCGATGGTCACCGTGAGCTTGGTGGCACCGGACTCGAGAACCTCTACCTTCGTTTTCAACACTATCCTCCATCTGAGTCTTGCTCAGTCCGCCGGAAAGGCGAACAGGTTACCTCTTGAGCGCGTCGGGCGAATATGGTGCGGGCGAAAGGACTTGAACCTTCACGGGATTACCCACCAGAACCTAAATCTGGCGCGTCTGCCAATTCCGCCACGCCCGCACATTGCAAAGAATGCCCTTCTGGACACGCAACAGCACATGATAGCAAAAAGAGCACGCTGCGGGGAGTACAGGAACGGATTCATGCAACCTCCCCGTATCGCAAGGCGCGAACGCCCCGCATTGCAGCCTCTTCGGCGCTTTCGGCCTCTGCGTTTCTCCTACACCTTATCTTCGAGGTCAAGCTGCATCAAATGCACGTTCTCGCGCATGGTCTTCGCCGTTGAGCGGCTGATGCGTCCCTTCTCGTACATATCCTGGATATGGTCGAGCTCGAGGAAGCACGCCAGCCTGCGAACCTCTGTGGCCTTGTCCTCGACCCGCGCGGCCGTGCCTATGCCGCGGCCGATTCGCCTGAGACGACGAAGATCCCTTTGGATTTCTACCATCAAGGCGCTCACGTCTTCCGTGCGATAGCCCGGGTCATTCAGGCACACACGCAATTTAGAGAGGACGTGCTCTAAGGCGCGTATCTGAAATTCGCGAACCTCGAGGTCTTCGGGCGAGCACGCCGAGAAGAAACGGTGATCGTGAATGGAGCGCTTCACGGACTTCGCAATCAGCGCAGCACGCTTGCGCAAGACGCCGAAGAGCCACCAGATGTTGCGCTCGTGCCGAATAAGGTCCATCTCTTGCTGTATGCGCCGCAGCATGCGGTAGCCCGCCACGGCGGAGACCGATTCCTCGTCGATAGCGGCAAGCACGAACTCGCGTTCCCACCCGAGCGCCTCTACATGAAGCCCCGTGTCCTCCTCTTCGTAGCCCGTTCCCTGCTTGATGCGCTCGATTCGGTCGTTGTACTGCTTCATGACCGCCTGCGTGGCACGACGGTTCTCCTTCGTCTGGCGCGCCGCGAGGTCTTCGATGACGCCGCGCAAAACCTCTATGGAAGCCTGAATGTTCGCATCGACAGACGAGTCCTGCTTCTTGGGAAGAAGGACAGGCAAGACGAAGTTAGCCAGAAGCAATGTCACCAAGATCACGCCGCTGGCCAGAAAAATCAAAAAGTCCCTCTCGGAAAACGGCGCGGTAGCCGCACCCATGGAATACGGCAGCGTGAACATGATCGAAAGCGTGATGGCGCCCTTCGGGCCCGCTAGCGCAAGCGCGCAGGATTCGACCAGGGAGTCCTTGGTAAACAGCCTCACCGATTTCATGACACGCCTCACCTGGTCGGGAGACCCGCCACTGTTCTTCTGCTCCTTATGGGCACGCTGTTTACGGCCGATGTAATTCAAGGCAAGGAACCACAGCATGCGCACGCCTATAACCGCCGCGCTCAATGCCAAGACGAGCGCTATGAGCTCGGGGTTGCTCACCGAACGCTCTTCCCACATGTCGCTCATCGCGTAAGGAAGCTGCACGCCAAGCAGGACGAAGACGATTCCATTGAGAATGAACGCCAGAACCTTCCAGACGCTTGTCGAGACGATTTTCATGCGGGCAATGTTCGGGCCGATGCTTCGATTGAAAAACGAATAGGAAAGACCCGCCGCCACGACGGCCAGAATCCCCGAAACGTGCACCTCTTCGGCGATAAGGAACACGAAAAACGGCGTCAACACCTCAAGCAGGACGTGAAACGTCGTGTCCTCGAGCCCGAAATCGCGAACGCGGGAGACGAAGAAAGCAAGAATGGCCGCGCATACGAGGCCGAGGCCGATCCCTCCGAAAAAGCTCACGACAAACGACGTCGTGGCGTCGAGGAGAGAAAAGGCGCCCGTAGTAAGCGCGGCGATGGCGAACTGGAACGACACGACGCCCGATGCATCGTTGATAAGGGATTCCCCGGAAAGAAGGACCTCCTGCCGCTTGTTCAGGGAAGCGCGCTGCGACAAAGAAGCCACCGCCACCGCATCGGTAGGACCGAGCGCTGCACCGAGGGCGAAAGCGGCGGCCAGAGGAATGCTCGGCTGCAAGAAGTTGAGCATGAACCCCACGACGAGGATTGTGGCGACAACAAGGCCCACCGCCAGCGAAAGTATCACCGTCCTGTTCGACCAAAGAGCGACCTTGTCAACCTGGCGCGCCTCGTCGTAGAGCAGAGGCGCGATGAACAGCACCAAAAACAGCTCGGGGTCGAGGGAGAAGTTCGACGCGGTGAATCCGAAGAACGAAATCGCCACACCTATGGCTATCTGAATCAGGGGCGTCGAAACGCCGTGCACCACTTGGTTAATCAGCGCCGAGACGATGACGGCCAAGGCAAGGACAAGGATGAAGCTGAATGTAGTCATGAAGAGGGCCCTTCCTGGGAGGCGAAAAGAACATCGAGCTCTCGGGGCAAGACGGCGATATCGTAGCGATCGGCATGCAGGGCCTCGCCGTCTATTTGAGCTGGCGGCGGAACGTTGAAAACAAGACTCAGCGAGCGGGCGCGACCGAAAGAAAGCGTATCGGTGTAGCCGACGTGCTTTCCCTTTTTCGCCTTCAGGAAAATCTTCGCCGCCTGCGCAAAACCCAACGGAGGACGGGCGAAGCAGAAATCGAGAAGCCCATCGCATGGATCGGCATCGGGGCAGACCTTGAACCCACCGCCGTAAGTGGGGCCCACTTGCACGGCAAAAAGAAAGACGCCGACATCCCTGGGCTCTTTTTCGTCAATGGAAAACAAACAAGCGTATTCGTCACGGTGGAAGACGAGCTGATTGATGCCCTCCTCGAGAAAAAGCCTTGTTCCCTGACGCCCCGTACGCTCGCGGCGTTCATGCGTTCCAAGGGCGATAGCCGCATCGAGCCCGAACGACAACGTCTGCATGAAGTATTCGCCATTGCACATCCCCACGTCAGCCGCACGCCTGACGGCGGTGAGGAGCTGGGGGAAGGCCTCGGAGACCGACAGCCTCATGCCAAGCGTGCGCGCGTAATCGTTCCCGTTTCCGCATGGAAGCACGCCGAGAGCCGGACGCTGGGTCCGAGGGATTTTCATGAGCCCCTGAACGACTTCGTGAATGACCCCGTCTCCTCCGACAGCAAGAACGGTGTCGTAGGCGACCGAAGATGACGCCAGATCCGCCGCATGCCCTGATGCGTTCGTCGTTCGAATATCGAGCTCGAGAAAAGGCGTCTCGCCAACGGCGGATGCGTATTTCAAGAAAGCAGCCGCCCGCGCACCGTTGCCGTTTTGAGCCGCTGGATTCACGATGGCGAGGGTTCGTCCAAGATGGTGCATGAGTTCGCCCTCCCCTTCGTTGCGCCGATTACGATTCTGTCATTATACGAACACGCCGTGTGAAGCAGAGAAAAAGCACCGAAGATAGCCACAAAGAAATAAGACACAACTCGACCGAAAGCAAAATCTCGGCCGACACATAAAAAAGGGACGCTATCGCGTCCCAGGCTCGGCAACTTCCCAATTGCTCAAAAAGATGTCGCCGTTCTCGTAGGGGCAACGGCATTTGTCCTTGCCATCGCTGACTTCGACCCAAAATCCATTGCGCCCGTATTTCCTATCGAGCGGATCGATTTTGTAAATCTGACCGGGTTCAAGGCTTACGCCGGTAATCAAAGAGCGCCTACCTTTGTACCTCATCAGTTCACTCATTGCTTGCCTGCCCTTCTCGGCCTCTATCGACGCACCGTATTGTTCAGTAAATCTTCGTTTGCGAACCGCGATTCTACACGCAAGATGTATGCGGATGCAAGCGTTCTCTAACAACAGACGTTCGATGTTAACATTGCCGAATACCGTTTTGAGAAATAAAAAAGGCCGGAAAACCGACCTGAGAAATCATGGTGGATCGTCGGGGACTCGAACCCCGGACCTTGGGATTAAGAGTCCCCTGCTCTACCAACTAAGCTAACGATCCAAGTGAAGATATGTATGTGTGCTTTGCGAAAAGCGCTTAGCTATTATAACAAGCAAAATGGGTAATGCAAGCTGTTTTTCAGAATTTTTTCCAACGCCTCGAACCCTCTGCCCGAGAAACACCAAGAGGCACCGAGTCCATCTTGCAAGCCGCTCGCCCGAACCGCCCGCCCCGACGAAGCGTTGCCTCAAACGCTAGTGCAGGATGCCCAACCTCCATGCGCCGCTTCGGTTGCTCGCTCGAACCCTCTTGCTTCACCAGTCGTTAAACATGAAAAAGCCGGAGAAAACCTCCGGCTGATAATTCATGGTGGATCGTCGGGGACTCGAACCCCGGACCTTGGGATTAAGAGTCCCCTGCTCTACCAACTAAGCTAACGATCCGAAAGAAGCTATGTAAAAGTACTGAGTCAAACTCGAAACTTCTGCATTCGATGCTTCATTCTTATGCAGAAGCGCGCTGGGGTGGGTAATCGGACTCGAACCGACGACCTCCAGAGCCACAATCTGGCGCCCTAACCAACTAGGCCATACCCACCATTTCGTGCGCGAGTTGGTATTATAGACAGGTCGCCGAACACATGCAATACCTTATTTCAAATTTTTGCTTCTTTCGCTCCTTCGCCTTCTCGCGTCTCGCCTCCTGCCTTTTCCCTCGGCCAAAATGTAAAGCATTTTCGATCATGAGCCCCAGCGCCCTCCTTATCCCACTCGTTTCGCCGCTCGGCATCATATGAACGGGGATTTGCTCTCTTCGTATCCGACAACAACCCCCACCGAAGCACACAAGGGTTCATAACCTCAATTTCTTTGCGCAGAAGGCCCCCGGGGAGAAGACTTCACTCGTAAGCAAAGACGGAAAGACTCGAACGAAGAATCCCATAGGCTTGATTGAATGCGGCGCATCAAGAAGCCCCATCGGCCGAAGAAACCGGCGAGCAGCCCGCTGCCCCGCACGCCCGTCGGCCTTCGAGAAAGCCGTTCAGCATTTCTGCACCGAGAGAGGTATTTCCGCTATAATGCATGGGCATGCCTCGATGCCCGTTCGCGCATCGGCATCTTTTCGCCCCCGTGGCTCAATGGATAGAGCACCGGACTTCTAATCCGATGGTTGTGGGTTCGAATCCCGCCGGGGGCGCCATGAAACCAAAAGCCGCCAGGGTTTACCGGCGGCTTTTTTCCATTATCCGGGAAGTCAGGATGCAAGCCTCCTTAAAACGCAGCGCTCTCAACCCTCGCTGAACCGCACCCTTATCTGGAAGCTGGATGCGCTTTGAAACGGGGGCATTAAAGCGGTTTGCGGCCCCATTCAAGTAGTGGATAAGAGCAGGCTGGAGAGAACACGAATTCAAGACGGACAGGACAGCAATCTCCCAGGCTTCATTTCGCCATGGCCTTCAATTCCTCCACAAAAAGAGACGCAGTCTCATCCTCCAGGAAGTCATCGCGATAGAGTACATAGAATTCCGTCGAGATTCTCAAGTCTTCAAGCTCGAATGCGCGACATTCTGCTCGACGGTCTATTCCGAACCGTGGAATAAGCGTCGCAGGAACAACTCCGAAAGACTCCGAAAAATCACCTGCAAAATATTCGAAATGGTCTCCGAAAGAAAGAGGCCGTATGGTAACAACCGCACCACGCTCGCGAAGACGCTCCGCAACGCCATCTCGTATGTAGCTACGATAAATATCGGGAGGAAGCACGATGTCCGCTCCGTCCAAGTCTACCGCCTGCAGGTTTTTCTTGGCAAAAAGAGGATTTCCTTCGGTCATGAGCAACATTACGGGTTCGCTCTGCAGCCTAAATCCTGAAACTCCGTCTGGAAATGGAGCCTTCGACGAATCCTTCCTCCAGCTTTTAAAGCCCGACACCACAATGTCGTTGCTCCCGTCCAACAACGCATCGACAGTGCTAGACGGACCAGCAACCGACACTATTTCAACAATCTTTTTCGGCGAGCGCTCTCGCAACGCGCGGCACGCTTTATACGCGTAGCTTTCGAGCCATGGCAAATTGGTGGACGCGATACGCACCGAAAGAAAATTATCGGGAAGAGAGCGGTACTCTTCCACGATGCATTCCACCCGATCAAGCAGCAACGAAGCCGTTCGAACAAACCTTCTGCCAATGGGCGTCAAAGACAGTTTTCCTTCGCATTTCGAAAAGAGCACACACCCTATTTCCCCCTCAAGCTCGGCAATATGTTCCACAAGCGTAGGACGCGCTATGAACGCCTCTTGAGCCGCTGTTGTGTAGTTCAACGTTTTCGAGAGAATGAGAAATTCCTCGACATGACGCGTATCCATCTCCCCCGCCTTAGCCGCAAGCGTCGCCTCCAACGAATCGCTCGCATATACGCCTCAATCACCCTCATTGCCATCTAGCATACCCACCGCACAGACGAAGATGCAAGCGGTCAAATAATCTACCGTCTCCGCAAATTATTCTTCACCGAAGAAAAATACCCTACAGCCTGCATCTTTCACGAAATCATACGATGAAGCCACGGCAAGCATCTTTGTTCGCCGTGCCATGCGTCACGAGTACAAGGAGGGATGACCATGGAGCTCAATCGTAGGGACTTTCTGAAAGGGGCCGTCGTAGCGAGCGGTGCGGGAGCCATTGCGGGGATGGTCGGCTGCGCGCCGAAATCAGAACAGCCAACAACGTCTGGAACGGACGGAAGCGCAGCAGCGGCGTTCGAAGAGGCAACAGCCCCTATCGAGCCCGCAACCGTGCCCGACTCCTGGGATGAAGAGCACGAAATCATTGTAGTGGGGTCCGGCGCAGGCGGCACGAACGCCTCCATAAGGCTCGCGCAGGCGGGCTACGAGGTGATTATGCTCGAGCGCAATCCCGAAACCGGCGGCAATTCGAAGCATTCGTCCGTTTTCTCCAACTTCGGCGGCCATAAGCAGGCCGAAGCAGCTCAGTGGGCATACCCAAGTTACCCGTACGATGTCGACGGCATCGTTGAATTCGTCATGAGCTGCCAGCAGATGACCGGCGACCCGGAGCTTTTGCGCGCCATGGCCGAAGAGGGACCCAAATGCATCGACTGGATGAACGACAAGGCAGGCGCGAAATGGGTTCCCATGAACCCTTCTCCTTCGGGTTGCGGCCTGCTTGAATGGGAAGGCATGTCGACCCCCACCAACGGCATCAACGTCAACCTCATCCCGTTCCAGGAGCTTGAAAGCACCGCGCGTGAAAACGGCGTCGAAATCCGCGTCAATTGCCCCATCACCACCCTGGTGGCCGACAGCGGTGCAGTGGTGGGCGTCAAAGCCCTCGACGGCGAAACCGAGAAATTCATCCATGCAACGCGTGCCGTGGTTTTGACCGCAGGAGGCATGGAGGTCAATCGCGCCATGATGGCCAAATACTCCGCAACCGTTCTGCAGGGCATTGCCAATATCGCCACCCCGCCCAACGGTACCGGCGAATGCATCCGCATGGGCCAGGGAGTCGGCGCGGACCTTTCGGGCTACGATTCCACAGGCGCTTTCGACGGCGGAGTCTGGTGGCGCGAATACGACGAATACGACACCGAAATGGACTGCCACATCAACAAAGACGGCAACCAGGCGCTGCGCCAGCCTTGGCTACGCATCAACCGTGACGGCCAGCGCGTGCCATATATCTCCACCTCCGGGCGCAGCTACCCTTACGTCAACGACGCCGCGCCGTCGTCCGAAGGCCTGTGCGAAACCGCCGCGATTGAGATGAGCCAACCAGGCGGTGTAACATTCTGCTGCTTCGATTCCAAATTCGACCAGCTAGTTCAAGACAACTTCTTCGGCCAGGTCATTTGCCGCAAAGCGAAGATCGTCGCCGAAGACGACCCGTACATCGACCGCGTTCCCGAATGGCTGCGCGATTGGCATACCGGATTCCAGATGATGGTAGACGAAGGCGCCATCAAGAAATGCGACACGATCGAAGAGCTGGAGCAGCAACTCGGACTCGAAGCCGGCATGCTGACCTCGAACGTAGAAAAATGGAACGCAGCGTGCGACGCCGGCGAAGACTACGCAACCTGCTACAAATATCCGAAAGAATGGCTGATCAAAATAGACGAGCCGCCCTTCTACGGCGCCAAGCTCGGCGGCCATGTCTTCGGATCGAAGACCGGCCTGCGCGTCACGCCGCACATGCAGGTTGTAGACGTCAAAGGCAAGCCGATCGAAGGACTGTACGCGGGTTGGCATACCGCAGGCGGTTCTGCAGGCGATGGAAACCCCGCGGGCAAGCCTCTCACCGGCATGTATGCCGACCTGGGGCTTTCGTTCGTAGGCGGCTACATGGCAGCTGGCGGCATCATGGCCCAGGACGGCAAAACCGAAGCATAACCATATACGCCCCTCCCGAGAAGAAGGCCGGCTACGATTCCGGCCTTCTTCTTGCGCCAGCATGCGGCTCCGTGTCCCAATCGATGTAAAAAACGCACTGCAGTTTCGCTTTTCACCAGCAGATACGCGAACCCGCCTGGAAAGATAAAGGCGCCTCACCATGCGCGGACGCAAAAACGGGCATCGGCCGAAGCCGACGCCCGAAACCGAACGCACATTTCGCATATGCGACTTACGCTCTACGCCCGATACGTCGCAATAAGACGCTCGACGAACGCGCAGGCATCCTGGGACGCCTGGTCGCGATTGAGCTCGTAGGTGCCGAATCCGTCATGGGCGGCAGTATCGGTCACGCCTCGTACGGATATGAACGCAACATCGTTAGCGAAGCATACCTGCGCCATGGAAGAGCTCTCCATATCCACAGAAATAGGATTGTGCCTTGCCACGATGCCGTCACGATTGGCGTCGTCTACGAACTGCTCGCCCGACGCCATAGCGCCGAAATGAACCGGTCGCTCGAAAGACTCCGCAACCGAGCGCGCTGCAACAAGCAGCTTCTCATCCGCGGAGAAAACGCCGCTGGGATAGAACGGATACGAATCGACGAGCATCATCTGCGCATCCACGTCGTGGTGCGCGAAAGACGTGCCCACCGCGATGTCGAACACATCGAGCACAGGATCTATGCCGCCCGCCGTGCCGGCGTTGATCACGCAGGAGACGCCATAGGAGTCAATCATCGACTGCACCGCCATGGCGGCATTGGTCTTGCAAATGCCGCAGCAAGTCGCTACGACATCGCAGCCGCCGAATGTTCCGCGATGCATCTCGACCATCGCCTTTTTATCGGTCGAAACGACATCCATCGCCTTGAGGAACGGCGCTATTTCACTCTGGGTCGCGCATACGATGCCGATGGGAGCAGGCATTCTCTACTCCTCCTCAGACGCGGTCTCGTTCTCGGAAACGAACGGGATCGTCGGCGCATCGTTCCAGATCTCCTCGAGACGATAGTAGTCGCGCCCTTCGGGCTGGAAGACATGCACGACGAAATCGCCGTAGTCCTGCAGCGCCCAAAAACCTTCCTGAGCGCCTTCGACGCTGAAAGGCTTCACGCCCGCTTCTTTGATTTCGGCCTCTTCGATGGCGTCGAGCACAGCCGAGATCTGACGATTGTTCTGGGCGGTGACGATCACGAAGAAGTCGGTGATGCCGACAAGCTCTCGCACATCCTGGATGAGGATGTCGGTCGCCTTCTTGGAGTCAGCGGCGCGAGCGGCGATCATCACCTTGTCAAGAGAGCTAAGGCCTTTGTCTTGTGCCATGTATTCATGTTCCTTTCTTCGAGAATGCCGCAGCATTCTTTGTTCGACGGTACGAAGGCCGCATCAGGCGCACGAAGCCTGCGCGGCAGATGCCCTATTCGATAACGATGACGCGCGACTTGCGCGCCTCCATGCGTTGAGCACGCTGCGAAACGATGCCGTTCCATACCTCGAGCGAATCGGGATGGATGGACATATCGGCATCGAGCAAGTATATCAGCGTAGATTTATACGCCATGTAGAACAGCTCGTCAAGATCAACCTGCCCGACCGCGGCACGCAGAGGCGCCACGTCGGCAAACGTTCTCCCGGGCTCGATGATGTCTGCTATGAACACGATCATGTCCAGGTCACTCATATCATCAGCGCCGCAGGTATGACGCTCGATCGCCTGAAGCACCTCGTCGGAAAGCTCGGGGAATTCCTTGCGAAGGGAGCGAGGAGCAGTAAGCGCGTGCAAAACCCCCGGCATGTTCTTACGCACGGTCTTCGGGGCAAGGTGGTGTTTTTTCGCGATGCGTTTCAATTCGGACGCCGGCAACGCCTTGTCCCAATCATGCAAAAGACCCGCGACGGCCGCATCGTTTTCGTTCGCACCGTAGATGCGGGCAAGCTGTTCCGCCGTTTGAGAAACACCCAGGGAATGCATGTAGCGCGAAGGCTTCACGCGCTCTTTCAAACGGGCTCTCATATATTCGAATCTGTCTGGATCTATCATTTCCGTTCCCTTTCCCATGCAGCATGTGCGGCAAAGCCGATCGGCAGCGCGCAACCGCCGCGACGCGCGAAGCGAGCAGTTCACGAAACTCCCGTATAAAGCCCGTGATGCTGTATGTATTCCGCCACAGGCTGAGGAACAAGATAACGAATGGAGCGCCCCTCTTTCACCTTCTCCCTCAAATCAGTGGAAGAAATGGACAGAGCGGTCACTTCGATAGAGGACATATGGAGAATGGAGGCATGCGTGCGCATATAGCGCCTGCGCGCGTCGTTGAGGATGTATCCGGGACGCGTGACCACGACAAGGCGCGCAAGCTTGCCTATTTCGTCAGAATCGCGCCACTTCAGAATATTGAAGACGGCATCGGCCCCCGAAATAAAGTACAGCTCCACGTTCTCAGGATAATGAGCGCGCAGCACACGCAGCGTATCGACCGTGTACGTCTCCCCCGCCCGGTCGATTTCCAGACGGCTCGCGTCGAAATAGGGATTGTCGGCCACGGCGAGACGGACCATGTCGTAGCGCAGCTCCGCGCCCGTGACGCCCTTGCCCTTCTTCATCCAAGGATCGCCCGCAGGCATGAAAACGACGCCATCGAGCCCGAACGCGTCGCGCACCTGTTCTGCGCACGCAAGATGCCCTATATGAACAGGGTCGAACGTGCCCCCCATGATTCCAAGGCGAAATGTCCGGTCGGCATCTTTGCGACCCATATCGTCAAAACGCCCGCATACCACCGGACCGGTCTGATTTTCCCCCCGCTGCGATTCCTGCATTTCGCACACGTCAGCCGCGCACCTGCCCCTCGCCGCGCACGACGTACTTGTACGAAGTAAGGGCCTCGAGTGCAAAGGGGCCGCGCACATGCAGCTTCTGGGTAGAGATGCCTATTTCGGCACCGAGCCCGAAGCATGCCCCGTCGGTGAAGCGCGTGGAAACGTTCACGTATACAGCAGCAGCATCGACGCCCGCCGCGAAGGCGTCTGCGGCGTTTTTCCCGTCTTCGGAAGACGTGTTTGCAACGATGCATTCGGAATGGCCCGTGCCGTAGCGATTGATGTGCTCGACCGCCTCTTCGACGCCGCTCACCGTCTTCACGCTGATTTCAAGGGCGAGATACTCCGTGCCCCAGTCCGCTTCCACGGCGTCGACGAAATGCTCGAGCACGTTCGCCGACCCGCCTTCTTCGGCAAGAGCGGCGCACTCGCGAGCAAGGGAATCTCCATGGACGACAACGCCGGCGTTCGCCAGCTCCGAAAGCATCCGGGGAAGAAACGCTTTTGCCGCCGCTTCATCCACCAGAAGCGACTCGCATGCGTTACACACACCCGTACGCTGGGTTTTGGCGTTCATAACGATGGCGCGGGCGATATCGAAATCGGCAGATTCATGCACGTAGACATGGCAATTGCCCGTGCCGGTCTCTATGACGGGGATCTTGGAGTGTTCGATGCAGTGACGAATGAGGCCTGCCCCGCCCCGCGGAATCAAAACGTCCACCAGGCCGTGCAGGCCCATGAGGACATCCGTTGCCGCGCGGTCTGCGGTTTCTATGGAGCAGATGCTATCGGCAGGAAGGCCGGCCTTTTGCGCCGCATCGCGCAAGACCTTCGTCAGCGCGATGTTCGAATGCAGCGCCTGAGAGCCGCCACGCAGCACGCAGGCATTTCCCGCCTTGAGACAGATTCCCGCCGCATCGGCGGTCACGTTCGGGCGCGCTTCGTAGACCATGGCCACCACGCCGAGCGGAACGCTTATGCGCTGCAGCAGCATGCCCCCTTCGATCGTGCGCTCCTCAAGCACGCGACCGACAGGATCGGAAAGCGACGCCAGATCCTCAAGCGCGCTCGCCATGCCTTCGACGCGCTGTTCGTTGAGCTCGAGACGATCGAGCAAACCCTCGCTCATACCCGCGGCCCTGCCTGCCCTCATATCTTCGGCATTCGCCTCAACGATGGCGGCGGAATGCTCGCGCAGCGCCCGAGCCATCGCGAGCAGCGCCGCATTGCGCTGGTCGGTCGTCGTACGTGCGAGCACGGCCGAAGCCTTGCGCGCAGCAAGTGCTATAGCGCGAACCGAGGTTTCCAAATCCGCCATGTCGAACCTTCCTTTCCAAACAACGCCCCTGCGCTCCCCATGCGAACGTGCAATCCGGAGCAAGCAGGGAATGGGCAGCCGCCCTTGAAAACGAGCGGGATGCCCGGCTCGAAAGCCCTTACTCGAAGACGATCATCTCGTCGCGGTGGATGGCAACGCCGTCCTTTTCCCGCATCATGCCCGCATCATAGCGCACAAGACCACGCGCTATGACATAGCCCGACTCATCGAGCACATCCACCACGTCGTTGGCCGAAAACTCACCGTCTACACGGCGAATTCCCACGGTGAGCAACGACGATCCGTGCTCCGAAAGCGCACAAGCGGCGCCCGAATCAACCACCACGCGGCCTTTCACCGAATCGCCCAAAGCTATCCAGAGCTTGCGCGGGGTGATTTCATGACGGCGCTCCTTCGCCGTGAACAGCGTGCCGATGGGATTTTCGGCAAGAGACCTGACAACCGCATCCTCGGCCCGCCCGTGGCAGATGACGAGAGGAATGCCCGCCGCTGCGAGCACGCGGGCCGATGTAAGCTTGGTGATCATGCCGCCGCTTCCCACGGCGCTTCCAGCCCCCGTGGCGCCCTCCATGATCTCGGGCGTGATGCGGTCGACGCGCGCGATGAGTTTCGCCGTGCGGTCGATCTGTGGATTGGCCGTGTACAGACCGTCGATATCGCTCAGGATGACGACGCGGTCGGCATCGGCAAGGCATGCGACCAAGGCGGCCAGGGTGTCGTTGTCGCCGAATTTGATCTGCTCGACCGAAACGGTATCGTTCTCGTTGACGATAGGCACCGCCCCCAACTCGAGCAGGCGCTTGAATGTGTCGCGCGCATGCAGATACGCGTTGCGATCGGCCGTATCGCGCCTGGTGAGCAGCACGAGCGACGTCAGCATGCCATAAGGCGAGAAGACCTGGTCGTACGCGGCAATAAGGGCTCGCTGACCTACGCTTGAAGCCGCCTGCACCGTGGGCATGTCTTTCGGACGCTTCAGGGGAAGGCCCAGCGATTCAAGTCCGCAAGGAATGGACCCCGAGCTGACGATGATGACGTTCCAACCCGCCTTGCGGGCACGATTGACCTGATGGGCCAGATCGGCCAGGTAGGCGCGATCAACTTTGCCCTCGGCATCGGTCAGCGTCGAAGAGCCTATCTTGATAACGGCGGTACGCGGCTTCTGCGGTGCGTTCATTAGAAATCAAGCTCCTTGTAAATATCCACGCGGTCGTCTGCGCTTTCGAATTCGAACGCGCGCCCGACGATGCGAATCTCGTCTCCGTTGACGGCGCCCGCCTTGATGAGCTCCTTTTCGAGCCCCATGCGGTTGAACCTGTGCTGCAGAAACGCCAGGGCTTCTTCGTTTTCCCAGTCGGTCTGCACGACCATGCGCTCGATAAGCGCGCCTTCGACGCGGAAGATGCCGTCCGAGAGCTTGCGAACCGTATACGAACGGTCTTTCTGCTCCCTCTTGTGCTCCCAGATACGGTCATACTGCACTTCGGCCTGCTGTTTTTCGCGTGCCTCCTCGCGAAGCTCGTGAACCTTGTTCGCCGTTGCGTGAATCAGCGAATCGACGCCTTTGCCGGTCAGCGCGCTGATCTTGAAGACGCGCGAAGCTTCCTCCACGCCGTCTGCGAACTCGTTGCCGCCTGCCGCAGCGATGGCGTCCTTGCGCACCTCTTCTTCGAGGCGGCGGATGTTGTCCTCCACCCCGGGGACGTCGCATTTGTTCGCGACCACGATGCGGGGACGGCAGGCAAGCTCGTCGGCGTAAAGGGCCAGCTCGCGATTGATGATGCGGTAATCCTCCACGGGATCGCGACCTTCGTAGCCGCCCGTCATGTCCACGACGTGGAGAATCAGAGCCGTGCGCTCGATATGGCGGAGAAACTCATGACCCAGACCGCGACCCTCATGGGCGCCCTCGATCAGGCCGGGGACGTCCGCCACGACGAAGTTGTATTCGTCGCCTTTGACCACGCCCAGGTTGGGAACCAGCGTGGTGAAGGGGTAATCCGCGATCTTGGGACGAGCGGCGCTCATACGCGCGATAAGGGAGCTCTTGCCCGCAGAAGGCACGCCGACCAAAGCCGCGTCCGCCATGAGCTTCATTTCAAGCTCGACCCAGCCATCCTGCGCGGGCTCGCCCAGCTCGGCAAAAGCAGGGGCACGACGCGTCGAGGTGACGAAGTGGATGTTGCCGCGACCTCCGACGCCGCCGTTAGCCACGGTGACGCGCTCACCATCGTGCGTCAGGTCGGCGATGATGTCTCCCGTTTCCTTCGTATCTTCGAAATACTCGCGTACGACCGTTCCCACAGGCACCTTAAGAACAAGGTCCTCGCCGCGGGCGCCGTGCATGCGGCTGCCTTTGCCGTGCGTGCCGCGTGTTGCCTTGAAGTGATGCTTGTAGCGATAGTCGATCAGCGAAGACACCGAGGCGTCCGCCTCGAGCACGACGTCTCCGCCATGCCCGCCGTCGCCGCCGTCCGGCCCGCCTTTGGGGACGTGCGCTTCACGGCGGAAGCTCATGCAACCGGCACCGCCGTCGCCGCCTTTTACGTAAATATGAACTTTATCAGTGAACATATCGGTCCATTCTCGTTTGGTGATTCCGAGCAATTATACGAGATGGGCAGGCCCGAGCGCAGCAACGATATCGAAACGATGCAATTTCGCGCAAAACTTCGCCAACCAACCCGTCATACTTAATCATTGACGCATACCCGCAATCCCGACAAGACAAGAGGTGTCATGAAAGCAAACCAGGAACAGCGCGTTCGCAAAGACATCCGCAAAGCCCTTTCCTACAAAAAGCAGGTTTCTGCCAAGGAGAGCAAACGCCGTGGAAAAGCCCTGAGGGAGCTTGTTCCCCACGCCTGCCACGAAGCCTGGCAGGTTCAAGAACGTCGAAACGACGCGATCGACCTTTTGAGCAAGCAAGACGAAGGACGCGCGCAGGAGCTCGTGCCCATACGCAAAGAACGCATGGCGGCATCCCCTTTCGCGTTCTTCAGGGGCGCAGCGGTCATCATGGCGAATGATTTGGCGCGTACGCCGTCTACGGGAATTAGGGTGCAGGCCTGCGGAGACGCGCATGTGGCGAATTTCGGACTGTTCCACTCCCCCGAGCGCAAACTCATCTTCGATATAACAGACTTCGACGAAACGGAAATCGCCCCTTGGGAATGGGACGTCAAGCGTCTTGGAGCAAGCCTTGAAATATGCGGTCGCGAGCGGGGTTTCGATTCGAAAGTGCGCCGAGCCATTGTAAAGACGGCGGCCGAAGCATACCGGGAAGCCATGAGGGAGTTCGCCCGCATGGGAACGCTGGATGTCTGGTACGCCCATATGGACGCCGATGAGCTTTACGAACGTATGGCGCATAAGGCCTCGAAATCGGAGCGGAAGGAAGCCGAAGAGCTGCTCGATAAGGCGCGCTCGAAAAACAGCGCACGCGCCATCAAGAAGCTGACCGAGGTCGTCGACGGCGAATTGCGCATCGTCAACGAGCCGCCGCTCATCGTTCCTTTGCGGGAAATCGTACGGCAGTACAGCGGAATGGACGTGCCCGACCCCGACATGCACGAACGCGAGCGCATCACGGCACGACTTCTTTCCCACTATCGCAAAAACCTCCCCGACGACAGGCGCAGGCTCATCGGGCAGTACCGCGGTGTCGACATTGCCCGCAAGGTCGTCGGCGTGGGTAGCGTGGGACTGCAGGCATGGATCGTGGTGATGGAAGGAGCAGCCGAGAAAGACCACCTTGTACTGCAGATCAAAGAGGCCCGGGATTCGGTCCTTGCGCCCTTTGTGGGCAAAAATGCCGGGGACACCCCGGGGCAGCGCGTGGTAAAAGGCCAGAAGGCTATGCAAATCGCAAGCGATGTGCTGCTCGGATGGACGGAACTTCCCGGCAAGGACGGCACGCCGCGCAGCTATTACGTGCGCCAGCTCTGGGACGGCAAGGGCTCGGCCGACCTTGACGAAATCGGCGAGGACGCCCTCGAAGCCCTCGCCGGCGCCTGCGGATGGACGCTCGCCCACGCGCATGCACGCACCGGCGACCGTTTCGCCATTGCCGGATACCTGGGCAAAGGCGACGGCTTCGACCACGCACTCGTACGCTTCGCGCAATCCTACGCCGACCAGAACGAGCGCGACTATCAAGCGTTTCTCGAATCTCTGCGCTAGCCCGACCCATGGCCGCCGACCCGCCATAGCACAGCAGGCCGACATCATCGCAGCATACGAACAAAGCGCGGTGCATCCACACCGCGCCTCTTTTATTCATCCAGGTCAAATAGGCTTTTCATGTCCGTTTCCTTCATAGGCACACCCGACGAAGGAAGGCTTGCAACCTGGAACTTGTCAAGCGATGCCTCCCCGCCCAAAAACTCTTCGGCCTTGCCGACCATGGTCACCGTGCGACCTTCTTTGGCGACAAACGCCCGCACGCCCTGGGTGTTATTGGTGGTCTTGGTTCTCAAGAGCGACGTGTTGAAATTCATCAGGCGATAGTCGCTCGACACCAGTGCAATCTCTCGCTCCTCTTTCAGCACGGTCGCAAACAAAAGCCTGCTGCCGCCGTACATCGCGTTCTTCAGGCGCTTGCGGTTGGTCTTAGTGGCATATCCCGAAAGCGCGACGCGCGCTACACGGCCGTTTTCGAAGACGAACAGCACATCGGCCTTGTAGTCTTCAGGATCGACGATCCACGTCACGGTTTCATCGGGATCCATCTCCAGTTCGGTGGGTAGATACGATCCCAGCTGGGCCGATTTGGTGTCTTCGAATGCGGCAACCTTGCACTTGTACACCTGGCACTGGTTGGTGAACACCAAAAGCTCGTGCGTGTTCGAAGACGGGAACTCGATGAACGGCTCATCGCCGTCTTTGTATTTCAGCGACGAGGCCGCACGCAGCACGCGGTCGGTCATCTTCTTCAGGTAGCCGTCGCGGGATAACATCATAGTCACGGGATATTCTTCAACCTCGGGCTCGAGATTCACCTCGACGACCTCGGACGGCGCCACAAGACCGGTCTTACGCGGCATGACGTGCTTCTTGTTCACTGCGGCAAGCTCGTCGTGAATGACGTCTTTGATTCTCTTCTCGCTGGCAAGAATCGCATTCAGCTCGGCGATATCGCCCTCGAGCTTCTCGATATCCTTCGTTCTGTTGATGATGTATTCCTCGTTGATGTTGCGCAGCTTAATCTCTGCCACGAATTCCGCCTGGACCTGGTCTATGCCGAAACCTTTCATGAGGTTGGGAACAACATCGCACTCAAGCTTCGTGCCGCGAATGATCGCGATCGCCTTGTCTATATCGAGCAGAATGGCCTCAAGGCCGTGCAGCAGGTGCAGGCGATCAGTCTTTTTGTCCAAGTCGAAGTTCATGCGGCGACGGGTGGACTCCACGCGCCAGGCAACCCATTCTTTTAGAATCTCGCGCACACCCATGACGCGGGGGTATCCGTCCACCAGCACGTTGAAATTGCATGAGAACGAATCCTGCAGCGTAGTAGAACGGAACAGTTTCGCCATAAGCTGCTCAGGGTCCGTTCCCCTTTTCAAGTCGATGGCGATGCGCAGGCCGGAAAGATCGGTCTCGTCGCGAATATCGGCGATTTCACGCACCTTGCCTTCTTTGGAAAGCTTCACGATGCGCTCGATGATGACATCGGTCTTGGTGGTGTAAGGAATCTCATACACCTCGATGATGCGCTCTTCGGGCAGGTAGCGCCAGCGCGAGCGAATCTGAAAACCGCCGGTGCCCGTGTTGAAGATGCGCTCCATTTCCTCGCGGCGATAGATTATCTCTCCACCGGTGGAGAAATCGGGCGCAGGCATGTATTCCAGCAAATCGCACTCGGGGTCTTCGAGAAAATGCATGGTTGCCGTGCATACCTCGTTAAGGTTGAAGCCGCAGATATCCGAAGCCATCGCAACGCCGATGCCCTTGTTGGCAGACACCAAGATATTGGGAAACGTGGTGGGAAGAAGGCGCGGCTCCTTCATAGCGCCATCGTAGCTGTCCACGAAATCGACCGGGCCTTTGTCGATGTCTTTGAAGATTTCGGCGCAGATGGGAGACAGCTTAGCCTCGGTGTAACGCGACGCAGCATAGCTCAAATCGCCTGAATAGTACTTGCCGAAGTTGCCCTTGGACTCCACGAACGGCGCCAGAAGCGCTTCATTGCCCGTGGCCAGACGCACCATGGTTTCGTAGATCGCGCTATCGCCGTGCGGATTGAGCTTCATGGTCTGACCGACGATATTCGCGCTCTTCTGGCGTGCGCCGTTCAGCAGGCCCATTTTATACATGGTGTAGAGCAGCTTTCGGTGCGAAGGCTTAAAACCATCGATCTCCGGGAACGCGCGCGACACATTGGTGCTCATGGCGTAGGGCATATAGTTCGACTCGAGCGTCTGCGTGATGGGCTGCTCCGTCACTTCGGAGTGAAGGCCGATCACATTGGGATTGTCCACGTGTTTTTTCTTCGGTGCGATTTTGGTTTTCTTTGCCACGATTTCCCCTTGATGCGTTGATAAGTTCATCGTTCGAACCGGATAACGGTTCAAACGCCCTTATACGTCGTTATTGCAAGTCGAGCTGGTCGAGATATTCCTTGCCATGCTCGGCGATATGCCTCTTGCGGCCTTCGTCGTCGTTGCCGAGCAGCAGGTTGAACATGCTCTCCATGGTGGCCACATCCTCCGGCTCCACCTTAATCAGGCGGCGCGTCTCGGGATTCATGGTGGTGAGCCACATCATGTCGGGATCGTTTTCACCAAGACCCTTCGAACGGTTGATCGAACACTTCTGATCGCCGATCTCTTTCAGAATGTTATTTTTCTCGAGCTCCGTATAAGCGAAGTAGGTTTTCTCCTTGCAATTGATTTCATACAGCGGAGACTCGGCGATATAGACGAAGCCTTCGTCTATAAGCGTGGGCACAAGCCTATAGAGCATGGTGAGAATGAGCGTGCGAATATGGTAGCCATCCACGTCGGCGTCGGTACAGATGATGACCTTGCTCCAGTTCAGGTTATTCAAATCGAAGGTACCCAGATTCTTCATGCGCCTGTCTTTAACTTCCACGCCACAGCCTAAAACGCGCAGCAAGTCCGTGATGATGTCGGATTTGAAAATGCGCGGATAGTCTTCCTTGAGACAGTTGAGAATCTTGCCTCGAACAGGCATGACGCCTTGGAACTCGGCATCGCGAGACGTGCGAATGGCGCCCGCCGCCGAATCGCCCTCTACAATATAGACCTCTCGACGGCTTTTATCCTTCGAGCGGCAATCGATGAACTTCTGCACGCGGTTAGCCATATCGGTCTTCTGCTGCAGGTTGGTCTTGATGCTCTGGCGGGTTTTCTCCGCGTTCTCGCGCGAGCGCTTATTGATGAGCACCTGCTCGACGATCTTGCCCGCGGCTTCCTTGTTCTCGATCAGGTAGGTCGTAAGGCGCTCTTTGAAAAATGCCGTCATGGCCTGCTGAATGAAACGGTTGTTGATAGCCTTCTTGGTCTGGTTCTCGTAGGAAGTCTGCGTGGAAAAGCAGTTGGTCACCAGAACCAGACAATCCTGCACGTCTTGCCATTTGATGGCGGTCTCGTTCTTGGTGTACTTGTCCTGCGACTTGATGTAGGCGTCAAGGGCGCTGGTGAGCGCGCTGCGAGCGGCTTTCTCGGGAGAGCCGCCGTTTTCGAGCCACGAGGAGTTGTGGTAGTACTCCTGCATCTGAAACGTACGCGAGAAGCACAGGCATGCGGTGATTTTGACGTTGTAATCGGGCAAATCCTCTCGATCGCGGCCGCGACGGTCGGCTTGGATGAAGAAGGGTTCGGTCAGATACTCCGAGCCAACCTTCTCTAGAACATAGTCCTCGATGCCCCTGGGATAGCAGAAATCCTCTTCAGTAAATCCGTCGGGGCCTTCGAGACGCAAACGAAAAGTGACGTTGGCGTTAACAACGGCCTGGCGACGCATGGTTTCGCGATACCAGTCGGCAGGAATATCAATGGAAGTGAAGACCTCAAGGTCGGGACGCCACTTGATGGTGGTGCCGGTTCGGTTTTCGTCGGCAGGCTCGATCTGCAGCGCCTTTTTCTTGGCGCCGACCACCTTGCCCTTCTTGAAGTGAAGCGAATATTTGTTTCCATCGCGCCAGACAGTGACATCCATGTATTCAGACGCGTACTGCGTGGCGCAGGAGCCAAGGCCGTTGGTTCCCAATGAAAAATCGTAATCGCCACCCTGGTTGTTGTTGTATTTGCCGCCTGCATACAGCTCGCAGAAAACGAGCTCCCAGTTAAAGCGTTTTTCAGTGGGGTTCCAATCCAGAGGGCAGCCGCGGCCGTTGTCTTCCACCTGGATGGAGCCATCGGCGAAAGCGGTAAGCGTGATGAGATTACCGTGTCCCTGGCGGGCTTCGTCGACGGAATTGGACAGAATTTCGAAGGCGGCGTGCGCGCAGCCATCCAAACCGTCAGAGCCGAAGATAACTGCAGGGCGCAGACGAACGCGCTCTTCATCCTTCAGCTGACGAATGCTGTCGTTGCCATAATTGGCCGTGGTGTTTGCCATGTTCGTTCTTTCGATGATAGTGTCTTGTACGCGGCTTATGCCCCTTGCAGGCAATGCCGCCCTCCCTGGCTCCTTCATGCCGCAAAACGCCGCATTGCCATCGGAAAAGTCAAGCCAGCATCTGCCGGCAATGATGTTCAGTAATTGACTTTACCACATACCGTCCGCATGCCGAAACGATGGCACAGCAAAAACACCAAACATGCGTTCGTATATCGAACATACCGTACAGCATGCATAAAAAATGGCCCGCCGTGTGGCGAGCCATTTACCCCTCCGAATGTGAGGCTGTTATTCGGCCTCGAGCGGACGCACATGAACCTTGCGGCGAGCGCCCTTCGTGAACTCGACGGTGCCTTCGCACAGAGCGAACAGCGTGTCGTCCTTGCCGCGGCCGACATTCTGACCGGGATGGAAGTGAGTACCACGCTGACGAACGATGATGTTGCCAGCGATAACATGCTCGCCACCGTAGCGCTTCACGCCAAGGCGCTGTGCGCGGGAGTCGCGACCATTACGAGTAGAACCTAAACCTTTTTTATGAGCCATTTTCTATACCTGCCTTCTTGACTATTTGGCCGGCTTCTCAGCGGCCGTCTCGCCACCGATGCTCTCGATCTGGATGCGAGTGAGGTTCTGGCGATGGCCGCGCAGCTTCTTGTAGTTCTTGCGCTTCTTGAACTTGAAGACAAGTTTCTTCTCGCCTTTGTACTGGTCCAGCACGACAGCGACGACTTTGGTCTTGCCAGCGTCAGCCAACTCAACCTTACCGCCGTCGACGACGCAGATGGCCTCGAGCTCTACCTTCTCGCCGACCTCAGCATCAAGCTTCTCGACGGAAAGATACTCGCCAGCAGCCACCTTATACTGCTTACCACCGGTTTTCACGATTGCGTACATGTAATTCTCCTTGAATGTGTTAAAACGCAAGGCAGTATTGTATATGCGCCTTGCACACTCGTCAATACATTTGGGGGGGCTAAGTCCCAATATTTAGAGGAAAACACGCCATCAGAGGCAAGCGGAAACTTTAGCATATACAAGCCCGTTCGCCTAGGCGTGTTTTCGATATTTTCACAATGGTTTCGTTAAGTGGCCCTTGAGGCCCATCAGCAGCTATTGCCCCGCAAGCGCACGCAAGGATTCCATGAATTCGGAAGAGCAGCGGAGGTCGACGGGGAAATCGAGCGCGGGAATGGAAAGGGTGACGACGTCGGAGGATTCGTACGTTTCAATGGTGCACACATGAAGCTGCTGCACATCGGATGCATCCTGTCCCGCCTTGATCGTTTCGTCTTGATAAAACTCGAAACGATACTCTACCGTCCCATCGGGATGCGAGGAAACCAGCTGAATCGAGTTCAGGCGGCTTGCAACGGTCGCAACAGCCCGCGCGTCCTCCACCGTGGCGACATGTTCGCCGCAGGCGTCATATATCTCGACACGCGAACCCTTCCCGAGAGCTTCTCCGAAAAGGGCCTCGGCATCTTGCACGGTTTCAAACGCTCCATTGAGAGTATCGGTCATCTCCTGCATGTCTTCGCCAACGCCCTCGATGCCACGATTCAGCTCGTCAACCGTCTGGGCAACGGAATCCGAAGCCTCCTGAGCCGCATCGTCGACAACGACGCAGCCCGACAGGCTAAGAAGAAGGAGAAAAGCCGCGCAGGCGAGAGCAACCGCCGCAACGCTCCTGCGAATATCGTTTTTCAAGGTCGACACATGCATGAGGCACCTCTTTTCCGCAGATTTCTTCAAAAGCCGGGGCTACCTGCCCTTTCGGCGATCTTACCTTAGCGAAGGCCGCCGAAAGGGCAAAAGGCCCGCATGTCGGAGAAACGAAGAGAGCCCGTGGCCAAACCGTTGACTAGTGCGCCTGCGCCCAGTTCATGCCGCTTTGCACGTCCACCAAAAGCGGCACCTTCAGCTCGACCACGCCGCTCATAACCTCCTCCACCATGGAAGAAAGCGCTTCGAGCTCTTCGCGCGGCACGCTGAAGTCCAATTCGTCGTGCACCTGCAGCATGAGCTGCGCCGAAAAGCCGTCTGCCGCCAAGCGGCGCGCCACCTCGTTCATGGCAAGCTTGATGATGTCGGCCGCGCTTCCCTGCATGGGGTGGTTCATGGCCGTGCGCTCGCCGAAGCCGCGCTGCGTGGCATTGCTCGCACGCAATTCGGGAATATGGCGCTTACGGCCGAACATCGTGACGGCATAGCCCGTCTCCTTGGCGTTCGCCACCGTTTCGTCCAGATACTCGCGCACACGCGGATGCACCTCGAAGTAGCGGTCGATCATCTCCTGGGCCTCCTTGTAGCCTATCCCCAAAGAGCTCGCCAGGCCGAACGCCTGCTGCCCGTAGACAATGCCGAAGTTGACCGCCTTCGCCCGGCTTCTCAGCTCGGGCGTCACCTTCTCGACGGGAATGCCGAAAACGCGTGCAGCCGTAGCGGCGTGGAAATCGGCCCCGCCGCAGAACGAGTCGATCAGGCTCTCGTCTTCCGAAAGATGCGCAAGCAGGCGCAGCTCGATCTGCGAATAGTCCGCAGAGACGAAAACGTCGCCCTCGCGCAAAGGAACGAAGCATTCGCGAATGCGTCGTCCGAATTCAGTACGAACGGGAATGTTTTGCAGGTTCGGATTGCTTGAGGAAAGACGCCCCGTCGTGGTGACGGTCTGGTTGAAGCTCGTATGCACGCGTCCGTCGCCGGCCCGCATGTTCGGCAATGCGTCGATATAGGTCGACTGCATCTTCGCAAGCTCGCGATAGCGCAGCACCTTCGATACGATGGGATGCTTGTCCTCGAGGCCTTTCAAGGTCTTCGCATCGGTCGAATATCCGCGCTGGTTCTTCTTGCCGACAGGCAGCCCCAAGACCTCGAACAGGATATGGCCCAGCTGCTTGGGAGAATCCAGATTGAACTCCTCCCCCGCCAAGGAGATAACCTCGGCCTTGACGTCGGCTATCTCGGCGCTGGTTTCGGCGCCCATGGAAGCAAGCGCGCCCGTATCGAGCATTGCGCCCACGCGCTCCATGCCGACAAGCGTGCCCACCAACGGCAGGTCGATCTTGGTATAGCAGGATATGCTTTCGTCTTTTTCGAGCGCGGCGCGCAGCGATTCGCTCAGGCGACGCCCGATGAACGCGTGCGCAGCAGCGCGCGCCTCCTCGCTTTGAGGCTCGGGAAGAACGGCCCCCAGATATACGTCGCACAACGGCTCGTATTCGTACTTGCTCACGTTGGAGTTGAGGAGATACGCAGCAAGGCCTATGTCGAAGAAACGGGCTTTCGCCACATCGGAAAGCTCCACGAACGCCTCCTCGGCGTTATCGGCGGGATACACATGCTGAAGCGCCTTTTTCGCGTCGATTGCGCAGAACGACCCTTCGCGCACGATGCGGGCGAAAGCACGCAGGCCCTCGTCTCCTTCGAAAACCAGAACGTCTTTATCGGTGCCGACGAAAAGGCTGGCCGAAGGCTCGAAGAGACTTTCTTGGGCGGGCACGTAGAACTCCACGCCGACCATCACGCCGTCCTCGATCGCCTTCTCAAGCGCGCATGCGGCTTCCTCCCCGCGCAACGGATTAAGATCGGGAAGGTCGAGCTTCGAAGGGGCGGCCAGCTCGGCGTCTGCTCCTGCAAGCGCGAGAACCTTGGCGAGATGCGCGTTGAACCGAAGCGCATGAAACGCCTCGATGACGCTCTCCTCGTCGAAAGAGGGAAACGCGGCCCCTTCGATATCGAGCTCGAAATCAAGGTCGCGCACGATCGTCGCCACGCGGCGGCTCGTGAACGCGGCCTCCTTGTTTTCGGAGATGTTCTGGAGCTGCTTTCCCTTGAGCTTATCGAGGTTCTCATAGATTCCGTCTATGCTGCCGAAGTTCTGCAGCAGCTTCGCCGCGCCTTTATCTCCGATGCCGGGAACGCCGGGGATATTGTCGGAAGAATCGCCCTTCAAACCCAAAAAATCAGGGAACTGGGCAGGCGTCACCCCGTAGCGCTCTTCGACCTCAGCAGGACCGTACACCACCACGTCCGAAATACCCTTCTTCGTGGTGACCACCTTGGTCAGGTCGCTCACCAGCTGGTAAGCGTCTTTATCGCCGGTCACGAGATAGGTTTCATAGCCCAGGGCCTCATCGCGGGCGGCAACCGTACCGAGCACGTCGTCGCCTTCCCACCCCTTCACGCGCACCACGGGGACATTCATGGATTCAAGCAGATTTTCCACAAGGGGAAACTGCGCCTTGAGCTCTTCGTCCATGGACGGGCGCGTCGCCTTGTACTGCTCGAGCGCCTCCATGCGAAACGCCGGCCTGCCGGCGTCGAACGCGCAGACGATGGCGTCGGGAGCCATGGTCTCGTAGAGCTTTATGAACATGGACATGAAGCCGAACGCCGCGTTGGTGGGCGTTCCGTCGGGAGCGTTCATCGTGGGAGGCACGGCATGGTATGCCCTGTGCATAAGAGAATTTCCGTCTATCACAGCTATTTTCTTTGGCATAATACTCCCTTTACCCTCAAGCCCTCACCGCCATGCAGGCATGCTGCAGCAATCACGCGCTGCGGCAGACGCACGCCGCGGCGGTCGGTTCAGTATAGCAAGGACGGTTTTCATGTTTTCGATTCAGGCATCTTTGCCGCTGATCGTTTTCAGCGCGGCACTCCTTTGCTGCCTCGTCTTCTCCATCATACGGCGCAAGGCTCTCTCCGCCCGCCTCGAAAAGAAGCTTTCCCACGCGAAACCCATAGCGGCCGCCCTCTGCATACCCGCGGGCTTCCTTCTCATGGAAATTCCCTACAACCCGTCTTTAGGCAGTATGGGGGCGAAGTTCGTCTTCCTCGGCCTCTGCGTCACAGGGGTCCTCTTCGCCATCGTGTATTTCCTCGGGCAGCGCAGCAAAACAGCCATGATTGCGTTTCTTCTCGCATGCTTCGCCTCCGGCGTGGCGAACTACTTCGTATCTTCTTTCAAGGGACAGCCCGTATTGCCCTCCGACATCATGGCGCTCAAGACGGCGGCGGCAGTCAGCGGCGGTTACACGTATGCGATCGGGAATTCCGTGCTAGCGGCCTTCTGCCTGCTTGTCGCGATGGTCGCATTCATCGTGATCTTGCCCAAGAGCAAACGCACGCCGCGCACCGTGGCTGCACATGCAGCGTTGGGGCTTGCTGCGCTTGCCGCGTTCTGCGTCTGGTTCAACGCCGCCGATATAGAAAAGGATTACGGATGCACCGTAGACGTGTGGAGCAGCCTGGATTCCTATCAGCAGCACGGGTCTCTTCTGTGCTTCCTCGAACGAAGCCAGCTCCTCACTCCCCATGCGCCCGAAGGGTACACGCCCGAAGAAGCGGCCCGCATACGCTCAGAGAAAGCAGCGGCAGCGCTTGCCGCCGAAACCGTCGACGAAGGGCAGGCAACCGCGCCCGATGTCAAGCCCGCCATCGTGGTGATCATGAACGAGACGTTCTCCGACCTCTCGCGCTACCCCAATGTTGCGCAATCCTATGCAGGTCCCTCTTACTTCAACTCCATCGACGACGCAATCGCCAAAGGCGACTGCTATGTTTCTGCCATGGGCGGCGGAACGTGCAACAGCGAGTTCGAATACCTCACCGGCTCGAGCATGGGGCTTTTGGGCGCAGGCGTGTACCCTTACATGCTCTACGACCTCAAAGGCGCAGACAATATGGCTCGCTACCTGTCCTCCCTCGGCTACAAAACAAGCGCCATCCATCCCGCCGAAAGCGAGAACTGGCGCCGCGACCGCGTGTACAAGCAGCTTGGGTTCGACGAATTCCACAGCATCGAAAGCTTCACGGACGCCGAGATGTTTCGCGGCATGGTATCGGACGCGTCCACCTACGACCTCGTCTTGGAACTCCTCGCGCAAGACGAAGGCCCCCAGTTCATCTTCGACGTGACCATCGCAAGCCACGGCGGATACGATACGGGCACCGTACCCGAGGAAGAGATGGCACACGTGCCCCTTGATGGCGAAGAAAGCGTCGAACTCAACGAATACATTAGCTGCATCGAGCGTTCAGACACCGAGCTCAAAGACTTCATGGACGAGCTGCGCCTGCTCGATCGCCCCGTCGTGCTGTGCTTTTTCGGGGACCATCAGCCCGGTTTCGTGGAGTGGCTTTCGGGCGAGGCTTTCGAAGAGGACCAGATGCCCGAAATCGAGCTGGTTCAGAACCGCTACGTGACGCCTTACATGGTCTGGACGAACGACGCACAGCTGCGCAGAAAGGTCGGCGCGCCCACCGCGGAGCCGACAAGCCTCAACTACCTCGGGGCAACCACGCTCAAAGCTGCCGGGCTGCCGCTTGACGAGTATTTCGCCTTCCTCTCGGCCACGAAAAGCGAGGTACCCCTGATCAACCTCAACGGCTACCAGGACGCATCGGGCGAATGGCACTACCATGGAGCCGACAGCGAATCGAGCGCGGCCTACGCCCAGCTTGCCATGGTCGAACACAACAACCTCTTTGAGAAAGACAGCTAGACCGTTTGGTTTTGATGGATTTCGCTTCGTTTCTTGCATATGGCGAACTTTACGATACAATAATCAGGCTTCGGCATCTTGTCCGAAACGGGCCTGTAGCTCAACGGTGGAGCAGGGGACTCATAATCCTTTGGTTCTCGGTTCGAATCCGGGCGGGCCCACCACCGAAACATCGGCCATCGCGCTCAGTCGGCGCGGTGGCTTTTTCTTTTTCCGGGACACCACTTCCCCAAGGCGCCTGACCGCAAGATAACCCGTTTTTCATTCCTTCCGAACGTTCGTCCATTCCAATTTTGACAAGAACGTTCTTCCCTGTGCGCCAAAATGGAATAGCGGTATAAAGGCGAGAGCCTATCTTGAAGCGGGCGCTTGATCCGGACCGATGCTTCACTTCTTGTATGAACGCGCCTTCAATCTGCCCCACACGAGATCAGGCCCGCCTCTTTTGAGCACGGGCCTGATTCGATATACGGGATTTATCGCTTCCCAAAAGCGAAAGGAGCGCTGCTGCGCCGAAGCGCTAGTCTTCCAGATAGTCCTTCAGCTTGGAAGAGCGGCTAGGGTGACGCAGCTTGGCAAGGGTTTTGCTTTCGATCTGACGAATACGCTCGCGCGTAACGCCGAACTGTCGGCCGACTTCCTCGAGCGTGTGAGGATGGCCGTCTTCGAGCCCGAAGCGCAGGCTGATGACCTTGCGCTCACGCTCTGCAAGACCGTCGAGCACCTTGCTCAATTGCTCCTGCAGCATGGAGAAGCTTGCAGCGTCAGGCGGCACGATGGCGGCGTCGTCTTCGATGAAGTCGCCGAGCTGGCTGTCTTCCTCTTCGCCGATCGGGGTTTCCAAAGAGACAGGCTCCTGGCTGATCTTCTGAATTTCGCGCACACGCTCCGCGGTGAGCCCCATCTTCTCCCCGATTTCCTCCGGAGAAGGATCGCGGCCGAGCTCCTGAAGCAGCTGGCGCTGGATGCGCACGAGCTTGTTGATCGTTTCGACCATATGCACCGGAATGCGAATCGTACGGGACTGGTCGGCAATAGCGCGCGTGATGGCCTGGCGAATCCACCACGTTGCATAGGTGGAGAACTTGAAGCCCTTGGTGTAGTCGAATTTCTCGACCGCGCGAATCAGGCCGAGATTGCCCTCCTGAATAAGGTCGAGGAACAGCATGCCGCGGCCGACGTAGCGCTTCGCGATGGAGACGACCAGACGCAGGTTTGCCTCGATAAGCTGCTGCTTCGCGTCGATACCGACCTGCTCGACGCGGGTCAGACGACGGCGCTCGCGACGCTCGAGCTCGATACCTTCCTCTTCCGCCTTTTCAAGCTCTGCCGTCGCAGCAACGCCGGCCTCGATCTTCATGGCAAGGTCGATCTCTTCGGCAGCGGTCAACAGCGGCACTTTGCCGATCTCTTTGAGATACATACGCACGGGATCGCCCGTCAGCATGGTGACAGACGTGTCTGCCGAGCGACGACGAACCTTCGAGGAGCGCGTGGTTACCTTCGGGAGATTCACCTCCGCATCCTCGGCGGCCTTGAGCTCTTCCTCGGGAATACCCTCAAGCAGGTCTTCGTCAGAAAGCGAGGCGTCTATCTTTTCATCTTCGAGGGACATGTCAGCGCCCGCAAGGGAGGCCTCGTCCACCGCGGTTTTATTCTTTTTGGAATCTTCAGTTGTTTTAGCTTTGGCAGCAGACACAGATGCTATCCTTTCGCCGCAGAAAATGGGCATAATAGCCCCAAAGATACATCTTATTAATATAGCATACTTTCGCATGCTATCGTCGTTCTATTTCTCACGAAACCGCAGGCCGGCCGAAAGCTGCGAAGGCGAGCCCGCAAGCCGGCCAAAAGCCCCAGCATGAAACCCAAACCAGCAGGAACCCCGGGTGCAAGCCCGCAACGAGGCGAACGCCCTACTCGACCCCGAGAGGACGATGCGCACTGCGCAGGGCAACCAGTTCCTTTTGCAACGCAACTACCGCCTCGTAGGCCATGGCGTATTCCTCCTCCGTCATGTTTCCGGGATGCTTCAGCTGGACATTGAGCGCCACCACGGAATCTTCCATATCACGCAAGGCCAGCTCTTCGGCCAGAAATTGGGCAAGACGCACCGGGTCTACCTCGTCGTACAAAGATGCCGAGGTCAGAACGGAAGCGGACCCCGGAAGCATCGACTCCACCCCGCGCACGACCTCGCTCGCATCCGCGCATTCCGGATGTTCGGCGTAAAACGCAAGCAGCGCCTGCGCAATGACCCCGTAAGACTCCTGGTGCCAGGCGGTTTGCGCGAGTATCTCCGCATAGCCCAAGCCCACCGCGATGTTTTGGGCGCACAGCACCAAAAACTCTCTCTCTATCCGCAGCCGTTCCCGCTCGCGCGGTGGAAGGTCGTGCATCGCCTGGCGATGCTCGGCAGCGGGACTTGCGGGGCTGCCTTGCGGCTCGGTGGATGATTCGTAGACCCGCGGCGCGCGAACACCCGCCAGCTTTTCTGTCACCATGGAAAGCTCGAAATGCAAGCGGTCCGCAATATAACCCGCGTATTCTTGCGCCAGAACCGAATGCTTGATAGGCGCAAGAAGCTCCAAGGCATCGGATAGCGCGCGGCTTTTCTGGCCGAAATCGTCCAGATTGTAGCGCTGGAACTTTCGATCGATGGCGTAGCGCATAAGCGGCACCGCCTGCCCGAGAAGCTCCTCCAACGCTTCTCCCCCATATTTCTGAACGAAGTCCGCAGGGTCCAGGTTGTCGGGCAGCGTCACGGCGCACAGGTCGATCTTCGAACGCCCAGCCTCGGGAAGCATGCTTTCGTCGACGAAACGGGCGGCGCGGTCCGCCGCGCGCTGACCAGCTTCGTCGCCGTCGAACAGATACACAATACGATGCTTGGCATGGCGCGATATGGTGCGGATATGCTGCACGGTAAGCGCCGTTCCAAGCGTTGCGACCGCGTTTTTCACACCCGCCCCATGAAGCACGATCACATCCGTATAACCCTCGACGATAATCGCCACACCGGTGCTCGCCATGGCAGCCTTTGCCTTGTCAAGCCCGAAAAGCACCTCGGATTTATGAAAGACGGGCGTCTCCTGCGAATTGAGGTACTTCGGCTCGCCCTTGCCGATCACGCGTCCGCCGAACGCGATAGTATTGCCCTCGACATCGCGAATGGGAAACATGATGCGGTTGAAGAAGCGATCCTGCAGACGGCCGTCCCGCTTCGACGGCATGGCGACATTGGCCTCCACCATGTCTTTGGGCTTGAAGCCCTTCGAGGAAAGATGGCGGACGAGCGCCTGGTTGCCCGGAGCGAAGCCGAGGTTCCATTCGTTGGGCACCGGCCCGCCCAGATCGCGGGAAGAAAGATAGGCACGCGCCGCATCGGCCTGGGAGCCGCGGGCGCGCATAAGCTGCGTATGGTAGAACGAGGCAGTCTCTTCGCAGACCTCCTTCAGCCGAGCTTTTTGTCCGCGCGCCATGGCCGCGCCCGGCTCCTCGGTAAGCTGGATCCCAGCTTGTTTAGCCAGTTCGCGCACAGCGTCCACAAAGCCCAAATCGTCCATTTTCATGACGAAGCTGAACACGTCTCCGCCCTCGCCGCAGCCGAAGCAGTGCCACAACTGCGTGGCGGGATCGATCTTAAACGACGGAGATTTCTCGTTGTGAAACGGGCAGCAGCCCCAGAAATCGCGACCGCGCTGGCGAAGAACGACGCGCTGTCCCGCCACCGAGACAAGGTCGCTCGCCTCGCGCACGCGCCTTATGTCGTCTTCCGACAAACCCGGCATGAAGCCGCCATCCTTTCATATGTCGTAATTCCGAACGCCGAAGCGCATCGCGCCCGCATGCGACGTTTTTCAATCCGATGTCTCACAGCGAGAGCGCACCTAATACCTAGCACGTCTCCTCGCGCAGATTCTCGCGAACCCAGGAGATATTGTCCATCACCGTTGCGATCAGCGCATCGAGCGAATCGAATTTCATCATAGGGCGAAGAAAATGCACCGGTTCGACCTCGATGACGTCACCGTAAATCTCTCCTGAAAAATCGAGAATATGAACCTCGCATGTAGCCGTAGCGTCGGCGAACGTGGGAGCAACCCCCATGCTCATGGCTGCTTTGTAACGCACCCCATCGACCGTGGCCCAAGCAGCGTACACGCCTTCTCCGAGCGTCTGCATCATGCCAGGAAGCTCGATGTTCGCCGTGGAAAAGCCCATGTCGGTGCCTTCGCCGCGGCCCTTTGTGACCGTACCCTCAAAAGAGTATGGATGCCCCAGCAAGGCAAGCGCCTCCTCGCATTTCCCGTCGGCGAGAAGAAGACGGATGCGCGTCGCGGTGATGGGCTTTCCATCGGCGCTCTTCAGGTCGTGCGCGCAAATCTTCGCCCCGCGCTTATCGGCCCACGCGCGCAGATCGCCGACGCCGCCCGCTGCGCGGGCGCCGAAATGAAAATCGCACCCCACGTGAAGCGCGTACGGAACCGAATCGGCGAACGTCGTCTTGAGAAAGCCCTCCGGGGATTGCGCGGAGAACTCGGGGGTAAACGGCAGCACTACCACGGCGTCAACGCCGGTCTGGGAAAGCGCGGCTATACGGCGCTCGTTGGTCATGAGCTTCTTCAGACGGTCGGCATGGAAGCGCTCATCGGGATCGATGTCGAACGTGAGCGCGACCGAAATACCGCCGTTTTCAGCCGCAGTCTGCTTCGCCTGATTGATAAGGAAGCAATGCCCCTTGTGCACGCCGTCAAACACGCCGAAAGCGCACGATGCGCCCGCCAACATGCCATAGTCGAACGAGGAATCTACGTTAAAAACCTTTGCCACGGGTTACTCCTTGGGAAAATACACAACAGGGTTTGATAACGCCCCGCTTCGCCTGGACGGAATAGAGCGCAACGAGCTCGTTTTCGTGAACGAGGCTCACCACTTCCCCTTCCGCAAGGGGATCCGCGCAGCGATGGGCGCCGCGCAAAGGACCGCAGTCGGAGTCGTCGAAACGACGCGGCGCTTCGTAAAAAACGATATCGCGAGCGCGCAGGGTCTTGCCATTGCGCACATCCGCCGCCTGCTCGTCGGTAAGAAACGCCATACGGTACCCCAGCAAATACACAGGATCGATGGCGGCATCGAGACCTCGCTTCTCCAACGTTTCCAAAGAAAGGCAATCCTGCACATCAAGAGCGCCCGATTGAAGGCGGCGAAGAGTTTCCACATGGGCGGCACTGCCCAAAGAGGCTCCTATATCGCGAGCGATGGAGCGGATATAAGTCCCCTTCGAAACGGAAAGGCGCACGTCCCAATGGATGCACGGAGCGTCGTGATCGGTCTCAAGGCCGAGAAGAGTCGCCTCGTAGATTTCGATATCGCGAGGCTCGAGCTGCACGACGTTGCCGGCACGTGCGGCCTCGTACGCTTTGACGCCGCCACGCTTGATGGCGGAGTATGCGGGCGGAAGCTGTTTATGCTTGCCGACGAGCCCGGCTACGTGCTCCTGCGCAAACGCGCGGTCGCAGACGCACTCGGGAACGGGAACAGTGCGAATGGGCTCGCCCTCGGCGTCGTCGGTATCGGTTGCCACGCCGAACGCTATGCGCACGTCGTAGGTTTTGTCATGATTGGTCATGTACGCATCCAGGCGGGTCGCAGGACCCACGCAGATACAAAGCGCCCCCGTAGCCAGAGGATCAAGCGTGCCGGTATGCCCCACGCGACGCTCTCCGAAAATGCGGCGACATGCGTTGACCACGTCGTGAGAGCTCATTCCCCGAGGTTTGTCCACGCCCACGAGGCACGAAATCCCGCTCTGTCCGCGCTTCATCGCAAGCCCGCCTTCTCTACAAGCTCGTCAAGGTGCCCGGGTAAATCGGCAAGCAAATCCTCGACGGGCCCTTCGAAGGTGAAGCCCGCCGCCGCACGATGTCCGCCGCCGCCGATATGGCGAGCAAGCACGGAAACATCCACTTCGTCGCCCTTGGCACGAAGGCTGCCGCGCACGCCGCTTGCCTGCTCGCGCACCATGCATGCGACGCGAACGCCCGCAAGAGAACGCAGGACATCGACCAATGGCTCAGCATCGGCCTTCACGGCCCCAAGGCGCTCGAAGTCGCTCTGGCGCACATGAGAAAACGCCCACAGCCCGTCTTCGGCTATGACGATATGTTCGAGCATAGCCTTTTCGAGCATGAGGGACGCGAGAGAGCGGTTTTGGTAAACCTCGCTTGAAATGGAGGCAGGCTCCGCGCCCGCCTCGACCATCTCGTTGGCTGCGCGAAACGCCTCCGGCGTGGCATTCTGATACTGAAAACGGCCCGTATCGGTCATGAGTGCCGTATAGCAGCACGTCGCCATGGAGGAATCGGGCTTCACGCCGAGAGCCTTGATGAGCTCCCAGACGATCAGTCCGCACGCCGGCGCGTCTTCATCCACATAGTTGAAGTCAGACATAGAGGCGTCAGCCGCATGGTGGTCAACCGTGAAGCGCACGTTCGCGCGATCCTGAATCGCAGCCGCCTTGCCCATGCGCGAAGGGATGGGCACGTCGCAGGCGACAAACGCACGGCAAGGACCATCGAAGCTTTCGGCCGGCACCATGTCGGAAACGCCGGGAAGAAAGCCAAGGCCCTGATCGATGGAATCGGGCTCCACGAGAATGCACTGCGCCTTTTTGCCGAGCGAGCGCAGAGCGTGCATGAGCGCAAGCTGAGAACCCAGGCAATCGCCATCGGGATTGACGTGGCCGCACAGCACGAATTCGTCGCACTCCTTCATGCGCTCGGCCATGGCCTCAAGCGTCGTATTCGTCTGGGGGGTAACCGCCACGGTCTACTCCTCTTCCTCGAAAGATTCGTCCGATGCGCGCATTTCCGCCGATTCGGCGTTGCGGGCCGCATCGCGGGCGAGCGCGTCGGTGATCTTTTCCGCTTCGTCGACGGAAGGATCGAGATGGAAACGAAGCTCAGGCGTCACGCGCCAGGAAAGGCCTTTGCCCATGAGGCTTCGAATGCGTCCGCCGGCTGCAGCAAAGCCCGCCGCCGCATCCTCGTAGCGCTCGGGCTCGGTGGTGTAGAAAACATTGCAGACGCTGCGGTCGAAGCTGACTTCGCAGCCGGTAATGGTGACAAGGCGCAAACGCGGGTCGGAAACCTCGAAGAGCAGGATGCTCGCGAGAATTTCGCGCGCCTGTTCGTTGACCTTGCGGTTCGCGTTGGATTGTTTCATAGCGAATCCTCCTTCCAAGGGAGTTCGGATGTGCCTTATGGCAAAGCGAGGCGCTCGGCTGGCCTGCAGCACGAAACGCCTCGCGTGTATTTCAGATAGGCATGCCGATGTTACTCGGTACGCTCGACCTCCTCGATGCGGAAGCCCTCGATGACGTCGCCCACCTTGATGTCCTGGTAGCCTTCGACGCCGATGCCGCATTCATAGCTCTGCTTGACGGTCTTGACGTCGTCTTTGAAGCGGCGCAGAGAAGAGATCTTGCCCTCGAAGATGACCGTGGAGTCGCGCACGACGCGAACCTTGTCATCGCGAGAGATTTCGCCCTCGGTGATGTAGCAACCGGCGATGTTGCCGACCTTCGGAACGCGGAACACATCGCGAACCTCGGCAATACCCGTGTCGCGCTCGACGATTTCGGGAGCAAGCATGCCGACGCGTGCGGCGTTGATGTCCTCGATCGCCTGGTAAATGACGCGATACAGGCGAATGTCGACCTTCTCATGCTCGGCCGCCTTGCGTGCGCCCGCAGTAGGACGAACGTTGAAGCCGATGATGATGGCGTCGGAAGCGGCCGCCAAGGTAACGTCGGTCTCGGTCACGCCGCCGACGGCGGAGTGGATGATGTTGATCTTGACCTCGGACTGGTCCATCTTGTCGAACGCATCGCGCAAAGCCTCGATCGAGCCCTGAACGTCCGCCTTGACCACGAGGTTGAGCTCCGTGGTGCCCTCCTCGATGCGGCTGAACAGATCATCCAGGCTCATATGGGTCTTGGCCTCCTGGGCCTTCAGGCGCTCGCGCAGCGCACGCTCCTCGGCGAGCTTGCGGGCATCGCGCTCGTCCTCGAACACGCGGAACTCGTCGCCTGCGGTAGGAACGCTCGACAGGCCGAGAATCTCGACCGGGTCGGAAGGACGAGCTTCGGTGGCATGATTGCCGCGAGGATCGACCAGGGCGCGCACGCGACCATAGCTCGTGCCGGCGACAACCGCGTCGCCCGGCTTGAGCGTACCGCGCTGGACGAGAACGGTGGCAACAGGACCGCGACCCTTGTCGAGGTTCGCCTCGATGACGAAGCCGGAGGCAAGAGCGTCGGGATTGGCCTTGAGCTCGAGCACGTCGGCCTGCAAAAGAATGGTCTCGAGCAGATCGTCAATGCCGATGCGCTGCTTGGCGGAAACGTCGACGAACATGTTCGTGCCGCCCCATTCCTCGGGAATGACGCCGTATTCCACCAGCTCCTGGCGTACGCGGTCGGGCGTGGCGCCGGGCTTGTCGATCTTGTTGACGGCAACCACGATGGGCACGTTCGCGGCCTTCGCATGGTTGATGGCCTCGATGGTCTGCGGCATGACGCCGTCGTCCGCCGCCACGACCAAGACGATGACGTCGGTCACCTGGGCGCCGCGAGCGCGCATGGCGGTAAACGCCTCGTGGCCCGGGGTGTCGATGAAGGTGATCTGGCGGCCGTCGATGTTTACGACGGATGCGCCGATATGCTGGGTAATGCCGCCCGCCTCGCCCGCGGCAACGCCGGTGTGGCGAATGGCGTCAAGGGTGGACGTCTTGCCGTGGTCGACGTGGCCCATGACGGTAACCACAGGAGGACGCGGCTTGAGGTCGTCTTCGGTGTCGTTGTAGACGACGGCGTACTCCTCCTCAGGAGACACCACGCGAACCTTGCGGCCCATGTCATCGGCAATAAGCTCGATAAGCTCGTCAGTCATGGTTTGGGTGACGGTGAGAACCTGGCCCAGCATGAACAGACGCTTGATGACGTCGTTGGAAGGCACGCCCAAAAGCTCGGCGAATTCGCCGACCGTGGAGCCCTGCATGACCTCGACGACGCTGTCGTCGAGCACCAAGTCGGGATCGATGCCCTTTTCGATGGCCTCCATGGCCAGACGTTCGCGCTGAGCAGCCTCGCGCTTTTCCTTACGCTTCTTACGACGACCTTCGCCCTCGTTGCTCGAAGCGGCGGCGACGGCAGCGCGCGCCTCCGCAAGAACCTTGTCGCGCTGAAGCTTTTCAGCCTGCACGGCCATCTGGGCATAACGGTCTTCGCCGGCCGCGTTCGCAAGCTCGGGAACGTCGGGCTCGAAATGATGCCCGCCGCGCTTGCCGCCCTGGCCTTTGCCGCCCTGCTTTTTGGGAGCGCGCGTAGGAGCGGTTGCCTGCTTGTTCGCCTTCTCTGCGCTGATGCGCGCCTTTTCCGCCTCGATCTGGGAAAGCAGCGAATCGAACGAAGACGTCGCCTTCGGCGCAGGAGCGGGCCTTTTCGCAGCAGGTGCCGGCTTGGATGCGGCTTTTTTCGAGCCGCGAGCAAGATTTTCCGCGACGGCCTTGCGCTTCGCCACCTCGGCGGCGAGCTTGGCGGCGCGGGCGTCGGCAGCCTGCTTCGCACGGCGAGCTTCTTCTGCCGCCTTCTGCTCTTCTATCTGGCGCGCAAGGCTGGAAAGACCCGAGGACACGGGAGCAGGAGCGGGCTTTTTCCTCTCGGTCGGCTTGCCGGCCTTCTGAGAAGAGGCCGAGGAGCCGGCACGGCGGGCACGCTCTGCGTCGCGCAGGGCACGCTCGCGCTCGACCGCCTCGCGGCGCTCGCGCTCTTCGTCTGCCTTCTTTTTGGCAGCCGCTTCCTTTTCAGCCTTCGCAATCTTGGCAACCTCGGCATCGATGTTTTCTGCCTTCTCGCCAAGCTCGGGGGCAATTGCTTTCTTAATCGCTTCGACGTTGTCTTCCGACAGGACGCTAGCGTGGCTCTTCGCGGGGATTTTCAGATCCTGAATGCGAGAGAGCAGCTCCTTGCTGTCCATGCCGAATTCCTTCGCCAATTCATGAACTCTCATGCTGGCCATACGGTACTCCTCGTCTATCCTCTACTCTCTCGAACTACTCGCTATCGGCATGCACGCCGCAGAAGCGGCTGCCAGGGCGAGCATGATTGGGGCAGCGAACGCCGTCCTCGGAAACGAAGGCGCAGAATTCGGGCTCTTCTTCCGTATCATCCTCGTCGATGAGCATGTTCACTTCGGGTGCCGGCTCGATTCCGAAACTAGCCGACTTGATATCGATATGCCAACCGGTCAGGCGAGCGGCAAGGCGAGCGTTTTGGCCCTCTTTGCCGATAGCCAAAGACAGCTGGTCATCGGGCACGACAACGGTGGCGTAATGATTCTCGTCGTCGATGAGCACGCGGGTCACGCGCGCAGGGCTCAAAGCCTGGGCAACGTATTTCGCGGGGTCTTCGTCCCACTGGATGACATCGACGCGCTCGTTGCGAAGCTCTTCGACGACCATGCGGACGCGGCTGCCCTTCGGGCCGACGCAGGCGCCCACGGGATCAAGGTTGCTTTCGCGGCTTGCCACGGCGACCTTGGAACGAGCGCCGGGCTCGCGGGCAATAGACTTGACCTCCACCATGCCGTCGTAGATTTCGGGAACTTCGAGCTCGAACAGGCGGCGAATCAAATCGGGGTGCGTGCGGGAAACCACGATCGCGGGACGCGCCTGGTCGCCGCGAACGCGCGGCTCGAGCGCGTTGGGATCGCGCACGTCGATAATCAGCACCTTGATGCGCTGGTTGTGGCGGTAATGCTCGCCTGCGGGACGTTCGTTGCGCTCGTTGGGATAGCGCTTCTCGTCATAATGGGGAAGCTCGGCCTCCACGCCGTCACGAATCTTCACGATGGTGAAATCAGGCGTGACCTGCAGCACGGTTGCGGTGACGATATCTCCCACGCGATCGCTGAACTCTTCGTAGATGCTCTGGCGGCCCGCCTCGCGAACCATGGCGGCAATGACGCCCTTGGCGTTTTGCGCGGCAATGCGGCTCACATCATTGGGGGTGACGTCGCGCTCTTCGAATTCGCTGTACTCGCCGGTTTCCTCGTCGGGCTCGCCAACAGGAACGAGTTCGTATACATAGATACGGCCCGTGGTGCGATCGATCGTGACGCGGGCGTCCCACTCAAGGTCGAGAATGTTCTGGTAGCTCCTCGCAAGAGAAGCCTCCAGGCGCTCGATCAGATAGAATTCGTCGATCTTTTTCTCATGTGCAAGGGCTTGCAAAGCCTCCATCAATTCAGATGCCATGACGTTCCTTCCTCGTTGCATAGAATCATCGCGAATGGTTGTACTCAGTAAGCGCGGACACCTGCCGGCGGCACGCGCAAGCGTGGTTTAGGAAAAATCGATAACGCCTTTGACGTGAGCCTTTTTGACATCGTTCAAAGGAACGGCAAGCTCTTCGCCGTCGAGCTCGAGTTTGACGGCGTTACTCCCGAAATCGAACCCGACAAGACGCGCGTTGAAGCGGCTGCGGCCGTCGATAGGAGACGCGGTCGTGACATAGACCTCTTCGCCAGCGAAGCGATCGAAATGCTCAGGCGTGCGAAGCGGGCGATCGATGCCGGGAGAGCTCACTTCAAGCGTGTAGGCGCCGGGGAACGGATCGATTTCGTCCATGATCTCGTTCACCCACACCTGGGCAGCCGTGATGTCCTCGAACGCGATTCCCTCCGGCGTATCCAGATACACGCGGATGGTTGGCGCCTTACGGGACCCGACCACTTCCACGGTCACGATTTCAATGCCTTCGGCTTCAGCGCGAGGCTCAAGAGCCGCAAGCAAGCTTGCCTCTTTCGATGAAAGCATCCACCCTCCTCAATAATCCCCAACCGAGCTGCATAGCATGCCATTTTGGGTGCCTATACAAAAAGAAAGCGGGACAAGCCCACTTTCTCATACATTCGAAAAAGTTGTATGTCTTAGTCGAACCCGCCAACAAAGACAGATGTTTTATATCACAGCTTTCATAGCAACGCAAGAGCAAGTAAAACCTGAGCTTAAAAACGAGAAATCAGACACAATTGCGCAAGGACGTCAAGTAAAACGAGCAACCCCGCAAAGGCGGCTGCGATGCAAAACGCGCACTTTGCTTCCGTTTCCGAGCAACCAGCGTATAGCCGGCCGGCGCGTGGCCAGACGTGCATGGCCGGCAAGCGTATGGTCAACAAGCATCAATAGGGAGAAGATTTTGGGCCCCGAAGGGAAAGCGTGGTCAAAATGGAAGGATTGGGAGAACGGCCACGATGACATCGAAAAGAAAGACGCATCCAACGAGCTTATGACCTGGGGTTTTGCAAATGGCGTTTTTAACGCCTTCGCAAGATATAGCCGCCCTTGCTCTTCGTTAACGGCAAACGGCACTTTTCAAGCGACGAACGGCGTGCGAAATTCCCCACATCAAGCCTTTTTGACCACGAAGCCGCACAACCGCAGTCCTTCTTCTCCTCGCAGATTCTTCCGGCTCCGTTTCTCGGCCCCATTTCTGATTGCCTTTCTTGCAACCAACGTCGAGCGGACTAACAACGTAGCAAACTCGTTAGCAAGCTGGCTCTACGGAACACGCTTCCATAGCGCGCGGCCGCCTCTAGCGCATCTCCCTGCCGGCCTCGGCGAAAAACGTGCGCACGGTTTCGAGTGATTCCTCCTGCGTGGGAAACGGCTCTTCCCCAGCAAGCTCCTTTTTCGCGAAGGTCGTGAATGAGGAATGAAGACACACGGTTCCTGCTTCGTCGATGAACTCCACATTGACGACCTGGATGGTCTTACCCTTGCGGAGCACGCGAGCATCCACGGTGACGCGCTGTCCGTTGACGTGTATTCCCTCGCAGAAATTGAAATTGCACTGCAAAGTGACGGGTTTGCTTGCGTTCGTGTACACCGCCATGCAGGCCGCCATGTCCGAAACGGTCATATAGAACCCGCCATGCAAATCGCCGTAAGGATTGCGCATGACACTAGAAGTGTTGAAAGCGAGCACCACGTGTCCTGGCTCCAGGACTTCGCATTCGACATCGCCGAAACCGCCGATATCGCACAGGATATTCAGGCAACCCTGCACCCGCTGCTCGTCAAGACTCTCATCGACTCGCATACCGCTCTCCTTTCGCGCGTGTACTACCTATGCGCGTACGTGCGTACTCCCTATATAAGAATAGCCAACGCCCTTGCGCCTCGGGCTGCTCTCGCCTGATTATCATGCGGAACTTTTTTCTACATTTTCCTGAATATGGGTCATATTTCAACAAAATTGACAATGTCAAGCTTAATCCATAAGCCTATTCTATCGTTGCCACCATTATGAATATTTCTGCGCTTATATAAACAGAGTCATAGTTTCCACTCTTTTCGTCATTATTGTCTTTCCGTGGCAACATTTGGATACTTTTTCACGGTCAAACAATCGTCTCCTATTTCAAAAAATAATAAATTACCAGCTCAAATGCTTATTGGAATAATCAAATAGAATTCGCTTATCGATTCCTTCAACCTATGCACAAGGCTGCCTATTAGACGCACCCAGCAAACGGGTACACAATATCCCCATAAGCAAGGCCGAGCCGAGCGAAACAAATCGGCAAGGTCTGAGGTAAGTGCTTAGATAATCCTGAAGGAGGGTTAATATGAGCAAATTGTCCAAAGAGCAGTTCGATGCGTATCTCAAGCAGATTCGCGAATTGGCCGAGGGTCCGTTCGAGGAGATGCAGCCTGAGATCGAGGTGACCAACGTCTTCCCCGAGGAGTTCTATGAGCTCGCGAAGAAGAACGACCTCTATCGTTTCGCTCTGCCCGAGCAGTACGGCGGCTGGGATCTGTCCGAGCTCGAGATTCTGCGCGTCCAGGAGGAGTTCTCCCGCGGTCCTGGCGGCATGCGCATGCATCTGCACTATGCTGCTGACCTGAACTGGCGCATCCTCGACGACTACGGTTCGGATGAGCTCAAGGCCCAGTACATGGACAAGTTCCAGGACAAGACCATCTTCACCTGCTTTGCTCTGACCGAGCAGTCCGGCGGCACCGGTGCTGACATCCACACCACCGCCGAGAAGGACGAGAACGGCGACTACATCCTCAACGGCGAGAAGTGGCTCATCTCTCACACCGACTGCTGCGAATTCGCATACGTCATCGCTGTGACCGACCCCACCAAGACCGGCGACGAGCGTCTCTCCGCATTCTTCGTTCCCGTTGATACCCCGGGCTACGAGGTTACCCCGATGCCCCATATGATGGGTGCTCGCGGCGCTGCTCACACCGGCCTCAAGTTCACCAACATGAAGCTCGACAAGAAGTATCTGCTTGGCGAAGAGGGCCAGGGCATGGAAATCGCCATCCACTCCCTCTCCGTCTCCCGTGCACACATCGCAGCTTCCAACCTCGGCATGTGCCAGCGCATGCTCGAGATGGCTCTCGCACGCGCCAACGACCGCATCACCTTCGGCAAGCCCATCGCTACTCGCCAGATGATCAAGCGCGAGATCGCTGAGATGCAGATGTACACCCATGCTCTGCGTTGCATGGTTTACGACTTCGGCCGCGAGTACGACGCCGATCCTAACGGCAAGTACATCGAGGAGAAGGCCGCTATGTGCAAGCTGTTCTCCATCTACTCCACCCGCATCGTCTCCGACGGCATGCTGGAGATCTTCGGTGGCGACGGCTACTTCGAGGACAGCCCCTACGGTCCGGTCGAGCGCATGTATCGCGACGCTCGCGCTATGTGGCTCGAGGAAGGCGCTCCGAACGTTCAGCGCATCACCATTGCCCGCAACTGCCAGAAGTTCGGCGGCAAGGTCGAGTATCAGCTGTAATAGGGCAACCCCCTTACATCGCGGCATCGATCGTACAAGAACAAACTCACTCACGAAAGGAGGGTTGTCTGCACATGCGGATAACCCTCCTTTCTTCTTGCGATACGTTCCGTTGTTTCACAAGCATTCCGGCGCATGCCGGATTCCAAGGAGGATACAATGCTACCACTCAAGGGTTTGAAGGTCGTTGACCTCACCACGTTTCTCGCCACCCCCACCACCGGTCGCGTACTCGGCGAATGGGGCGCAGACGTTATCAAGGTAGAAGCATTCAAAGGCGACCCCTGCCGCACCAATCAGGCCGTCGTTTTCGGCATGCCGTCCAGCGACGAGGAAAACCTCGCATTCGACATGGCCAACTTCCACAAGCGTTTCGTCGCACTGAACCTCAAGAGCGAAAAGGGCCTCGAGGTCATGATGAAGCTTCTCTCCGAGGCTGACGTTTTCATCACCAACACGCGCACGAAATCCCTCGCCAAGATGGGTCTTGACTGGGAGAGCCTGCACGAGAAGTTCCCGCGCCTGATCATGGGTCACGGCATCGGCTATGGCAAAAAGGGTGCCGAAAAAGATGCTGCCGGCTTCGACGTGACCTGCTATATGGGTCGCGGCGGTGTTTTCGGCACCACCGTGAACAAGGGCGACGCCCCCATGATCCCCACCAACGGCTACGGCGACTTCCAGTGCTCGCTCTTCCTTGCTTCGGGCATCCTCGCCGCCGTTATCGGTCGTGAGCAGAGCGGCGTTGGCGACTACGTTACCTGCTCGCTGCAGCACGCAGGCATCTATGCGCTTTCCACGGGCATGGTTTCTGCCCAGTACGGCAATCCCTACCCCAAGAGCCGCCTCGAGGTCAACAACCCCCTCAACAACGTCTTCCACTCCAAAGACGACAAGTGGGTTGTCCTGTGCCTGCCCGAATACGACCGCGATTGGCCGCGCGTCATGCACCTCATCGGCCGCGACGATTTGGCCGAGCATCCCGACTATTCCGTCTGCCAGACCGTCAACGACAAGGGTCTCGCGCCTGAGGTCGTCAAGATCCTCGACGAGGGCTTCGCGCAGTTCACTCGCGAGGAGCTGCTGAAGATGTTCTCCGAAAACGACATGCCCTGCGAGCCTGCACAGACTCCGCTCGACATCTACGAAGACGAGAACGCACTGGTGAACGAATACATCAAGCAGGTCCCCTATCCCGCCGGCGGCAGGTGGTGCCCCACCGCTCCGGTTCAGTTCGAGCTCTCCGAGACCGCGGAGCTTACGCCCACCGACAAGCTGGGCTCTGCTACCGAGGATGTCATGAAGGAACTCGGCTATACCGACGAAGACATCAAGGCCGCCATGGAAGACGGTGCCGTCAAAGGCGCTACCGACCTGGCCGTTCTGCAGGGCAAGGCGTAAGACCGCCCGCGCAAACGCGCTTGAAGCTCCATCAGAAGGAAGGGGCTTGAGCCCCTTCCTTCTTTTCCGCACGCATGCCAAAGGGGATTGTTCGCATGATTACCGACCTGAAAATCAACGAAGAGGAAAAACAGCGTTATTACGAAAAGGGCTATTGGACGAAAGACACCATAGCCGACGTATGGGTCAAGCAAGTGGAATCATGCGGCAGCAAGCTTTATGTGAAAGACGACCAAGGCACCTCGTTCACCTACGAAGAATGTAACGACATCGCCGCGCGCTTGGCATCATGGCTCGTGGCAAGCGGCGTCAAGCCCGGCGATGTTGTGACATTCCAGCTTCCCACATGGGCCGAGTTCTGCCCCATATACCTTGCCATCGCGCGCATAGGAGCCGTCATGCATCCTTTGGCGCGCAACTACAGCACCGCTGATATCGTCTACGCAATGAACACCGTGGGCGCACGCGCATTCATTTGCCCTTCTCGGCATAAGACCACCGACCACGAGCAGCAAGCCGAAGACGCCCTTGCACACGTCGACACCCTTTCCAAAGAACGTATCCTCATCGTCGACACCAAACAGCCTTCGCGCAAGAATTTCACCACCTACACCGAAGCGCTCGAAAACTACGAACCGCTCACGTACAGCACGCCCGCAATAACCTCTGACGATGTTGCTTGCATCCTTTCCACAAGCGGCACCACGGGAAAGCCAAAGCAAGTGCTTCTCACGCATAACAATATCCTTTTCTCGGAGCGCGCTTTCGTCAAAGGATTGAACGTGACTGATGAAGACGTCATGTTTATGCCTTCGCCTCTCAACCATGCAACAGGCTTCTTCCACGGTCTTATCTCACCCATGATTTTGGGAGGAAGCGCCATCCTGCAGCAAGACTTCAAGGCCGCGCAAGCAGTGGAAATCATCAACGAAACGGGTGCCACATGGTCCATGGGAGCGACGCCGTTTATCTACGACATCCTCAATTCGCTTGAAGAGACTGGAAAAGAAGTCCCCACGCTCAAGCTCTTCCTTTCAGGCGGAGCCCCTCTTCCAAGCTCGCTTACCGAACGAGCCGCACGGCACGGCATCATGCTGTGCGAGTGCTACGGGTCAACCGAAAGCTGTCCGCACGCCTATGTGCCGCCTCAGAAATGCGCCGAATGGAACGGTTCGTTTTCCGGCGTGGCGCTTGAAGGCATCGAAGTGCGCGTCGTAGACGAGAATCGTCGCGAGGTTCCGCACGGCGTACAAGGAGAGGAAGCCAGCCGCGGGCCTCATCAGTTCGTCGGCTATCTGAACAATCCCGAAGAGACCGAGAAAGCGCTCGATGACGACGGCTGGTTTTACAGCGGAGACTTGTGCGTCATGGACGACGAGGGTCGCATTCGCATCAACGGCCGCAAAAAGGAGATCATCATCCGCGGCGGCGAGAATATATCCACCCGCGAAGTGGACAACGCCGTCGATAGCTGGAAGGATATCGTAGACCATGCAACCATCGGCGTGCCCGACAGCCGCCTTGGCGAGCGCATCTGCCTGTTCGCCGTTCCTAAGCCCGACATAGACCACGAGCTTTGCCTCCACGAGCTAACGGAGTACCTCGCGGAAAAAGGAGTCTCGAAAAGGCTGTGGCCAGAACGCATCGAGGAAATAGACGCCATTCCGCACACGGCCACAGGCAAGGTGAAGCGCAATATACTTGCAGAGGAACTGCACAAACGAATGGAATCAGCCGAGAACAGCGCTGAAAGCACCGACAATTAAGCGAGGGAAACACGATGATCAAACAGGAGTACAGCAGAACTCGTACGCGCGCAACGTGGAAACCCCGTGTAACGGCGGAAGACATCCCCTTCTTCGAAGACGAGGCCTCCAAGACCACCTTCGTGGGCATTTCGGGCGCCACCGACGTGTATCAAACAGGCACAGGCCGCACCTTGGTTGCAGAGCTTCCCTATGCACACCTGGAGCCGAGCGTGAAAGATGCACGTCCGAAGAGAATGGAGCTCATCGACGAAAAGGATCTTCCCGAAGAAATTTCCATGACTTATCGCATCGATGGCGGGTTCAACAACAACTGCATTTTGTTTTCGTGGTCGATTGCCCAAGACGCGCCATACGAGCTTTCCTGGGTGGCATTGAAAACCTTTACCGGCATGCAGATGAAATACGCTCTGCCGAAAAAACGTTCCCCCTTGGTGTTTGCTTTAGCAGACGAAGATGCATTCGCTTATTGCAACAAAATCCCCTGCGAAGAATGCGCCTTCCGATGCAAGAGCGGTTTCGTGATTTACGCCTGCTTCAAAGAGCTGGGTATCGTGAGCATGCCGATGGATCGCATCAGCATGCTCAATCTCGAGCAGATTAAACGCTAGCAATTCATGCTCAGCACCACAAAAGAAGGCGGCCATGAGGCCGCCTTCTTTGCCTTATAAGCATGCAAAACGCTATTTGTCCTCGCTACCGCACCGAAGCATAATATTGTCAGGAGGAACAAACGATGCGGCGAACTCGATAAAACTCTCCAATGCACGGTTTTTGAATTCTTCTTTTTTGTACACCATATATACATGGTGGAAATCCAAAGGAACCTCGCTCTCGTCAATAGCAATAACGTCGATATACTCCGTGAACGGTTTCAGGCCGATGGTGTACGTAAGCAATGCGCATTCGTCCATGCGTGCCGTAGAGAGCATGCCGCCCATGGTGATTTCATCATCATATTCCTGATAGGCAGGAATTCCATACGCCGAAAGAACCTTGTCCACCTCGTCCCCGATCGGCGTTCCCGCACGGTAAGTGTAAACGCTGTAACCCTTCAGATCTTCAAGGGAGACCACCTTATGCAAAGACAAAGGGCTTCCTTTGCGCACGCCGACAACCAATTGATGAGACACCACCGGATCGAAACACAGCTGGGGCTCTCCGGCTTTTTTCGCAGCGAAAACGACGTCGTATTTATCCTCTTTCAGGCCTTCTATGAGGGGCAGCGAGAAGCCGTGCGAAACCTTCATTTTGACAGCATCGCCGAACTTATCATGGTAGGCTCGAAATAAGGCGGGAAGGTAATCGCCCGTGATGGTGTAGAGACCGCCAATGGAAAGAGTGCCGGAAAGCTTTCCCACATACTCGTGCATAACCTCGATGCCCTTGTCCAGCTCCCGCAACGCATCGTGCACGTACACGGAAAACTCCCGGCCATACCGCGTTAGCTTGACATTGCGACCTTCCTTTTGGAACAGGGGAACACCCAACTCTTTCTCAAGCGAGCGAATGGCGTCGGACAAAGCCGGCTGCGTGATATAGAGCTCCTTTGCCGCCTTCGTGTAATGCTGAAGTTCCGACAGCTTTCGAAAATAATACAGCTGGGATAGGTTCATGATGCAACACCCCCACTTGTTGATTCGAATACTTCCCCACAAAGCTCTTTACATAAATTTATTTCATCTCTGGCTTAAATTTCAATAGACATTGCTTATCTATTTCCCCATTGGGAACGTAAGCCTCTAGATTATTCCCCGTTTTTATCTATGTATCCTGTTTTAGTTCACTACTAAATACCTATGTTTTCATTATAAACGCAATAATGCACCATCTATTGAAACTAATCCTTAATTTTGACCATTATTTTATGCAAATCAAAACAGCCCAAACGAGCATTCGGCAAGCGATGAAAAACCTATTTCTTTTTTGAATGGGGCAATGTTTTTTCGCCGTTTTAACGAAATTAGATTTACAAGCGCGGCACTCGGATAATACAGACAAGAGCCGAAAGGTTCCAAAGGATGAACAAACAAAGGAGGTTTAGATGAATCCTAACGCCAAGATCACCGATGAACAGTTTGAGGCATACCTCAAGCAGGTCCGTGAATTGGTCGAAGGCCCCTTCGACGAAATGCAGAAGGAGATCGAAGTCACCAACACGTTCCCCGAGGAGTTCTACGAACTCGCCAAGAAGAACGATCTCTATCGCTTCTATCTTCCCTCTGAGTACGGCGGATGGGACCTCAACGAGCTTGAAATCCTGCGTGTCCAGGAAGAGTTCTCCCGCGGCCCTGGCGGAATGCGCATGCATCTCCATCATGCCGCTGACATGAACTGGCGTATCCTTGACGACTACGGCAAGCCGGAGCTCAAGGCAAAGTACATGGACAAGTTCCAGGACAAAACCATCTACTGCAATTTCGCCATCACCGAGCAGAACGGCGGCACCGGCGCCGACCTTCACACCACCGCTCTGAAAGACGAGAACGGCAACTACGTTCTCAACGGCGAGAAGTGGCTCATCTCCCACACCGACTGCTCTGACTTCACCTATGTCATCGCAGTCACCGATCCGGAGAAGTCCGGCGACGAGCGCCTCTCCGCATTCTTCGTCCCCAACGATGCTCCTGGCTTCGAAATTGTCCCGATGCCCCACATGATGGGCTGCAAGGGTGCTGGCCATGCTGGCCTGAAGTTCACCAACCTTGTTCTCTCCCCCGAGTACCTGCTCGGCGAAGAGGGCCAGGGCATGGAAATCGCCATCCACTCTCTGTCCGTCTCTCGCGTTCACATCGCTATGTCCAACCTCGGCATGGCTCAGCGTATGCTCGAGATTTCCCTCAAGCGCGCCAACGACCGCGTCACCTTCGGTAAGCCGATTGCTTCCCGTCAGATGATCAAGGCCAAGATCGCCGACATGCAGATGATGGTCCATGTTCTCCGCACCGCTATCTATGATTTCGCTCGCGACTTCGACATCGATCCCCACAATGACTACGTCACCGAGAAGGCCGCTATCTGCAAGCTCTTCTCCATTCAGACCGTCAAGCTCGTCTCCGACGAAATGCTTGAGATCTTCGGTGGCGATGGCTACTTCGAGGATTCCCCGTACGGCCCGACCGAGCGTCTGTACCGCGACTGCCGCGCTATGTGGCTTGAAGAGGGCGCTCCCTGCGTCCAGCGCATCACCATCGCTCGTGAGACCCAGAACCACGGCGGCGTCATCAAGTACAACTTCTAATCCGTATTGTTATTTGTTACCATCCTTTTGAACCTAAGCGCTTACCTCACGCTTATGTAGAAAAGCCGCCTATATGGCGGCTTTTCTACGTTTTCGGCAAAGACCCACTCCCCCATGAAACCACCACGTCTCGACGAACAGAATCCATCTTGAACACCTGCAAATCTTCGCCCAGGCCGACCGCGAAACGACATGGATAACAATTCGGTCGATCAAGGCAAAACTCCCAGGAACAGGCTTTTATCCCATGACTCACTTCGCTTTGTACATTATTGTGTAAATACGATATACAGACCGGAGGAGAGCCATGAACCTCTCTCAGCTTTACTATTTTCGGAAATTAGCCGAATTGCAGCATTACACGAAAGCAGCCCAAGAGCTCTACATCACGCAGCCCGCGCTTTCGAATTCCATTTCCCATCTTGAGCAAGAGCTCGGAATACCCCTATTCGAGCGAGACGGAAGAACCGTAAAACTCACACGTTATGGCAAGGAATTCTATGGGTACACGGTCGAATCCCTCAACGCCCTTGAAAAAGGCATCGCGCTTGCGCACGAACACGCTGGCTCTCCTCTTGGGAGTATAGATATCGGAACCATTTATACGATCCAAGGCGATTACCTGCCTGAACTCATTAAGGCGTATCGCAGCCAATACGGTCAGAACATCGTTTTCAATGTTTACCAAGGACTGTCCATTCCTCTTATAGAAGACCTCGAAAACGACCGATACGAAGTGGTCTTCACAGCGTTTGTCCCGAACAAGCCGCACATCACCTTTGTTCCCGTGCTTAGCCAGAAACTCGTAGCGATTATGCATAAATCCAATAAGCTTGCCTGGAGCAACAGCATCGCTTTGGAAGATTTGCAGAGCGTAAAAACCATCGTCACCTACCCGCCCGAAACCCCCGTCGGTTCTGAAGTAAGCCAATTGCTCAAAACGCACGGAGTTACCGCTACCGAAGCTTGCTGCGCAGACGAGATCACCCTTGGAAGCATGGTGGACAGCAAGCCCGATGCGGTCGGAATCGCGCTCAAGACCATCGGCCTTGCCCCTTTTCGCAATTTAATCTGTAAAAAACTATCCGAAGTCGAGGACGATTTTCACCCTGTATACATGGCATACAAAACAGGCGCGTACAAAACACGCGCCGTAGAAAACTTTATCGACTTCGTAAGATTTTTCGAATGGATGAAAGAATAGTCTCGCAGCACATGCCCGAATAGCAAAAGACGGGCTCACCATCGCTGGAAATTGCATTCGCGAATCCAAAGAACGGCATAAAAAATGGAGGCGATCGCCTCCATTTTTTATGCCTAGACAAAGATCAGGTTTACTCGGTCCACTGATCCTGAACGGTCTTGGCCTTGCTGAAGCTGTACAGACCCAGCAGCAAAACCACAACGAGCAGCACGATGGCGACGGCGAACAGAATGGGGTAACCGAAGCCGCCGAGGAATGCCCAGAACACCGGTCCTACAGCACCCATGATGTTCACGAACATGCTGATACGGGAATAAATGTCGGGATACTCGCGATTGCCGAAGATCTGACGAACGATAACGGGAACCAAAACGACGCAAGCGGCGAAGAAGAAGCCGTAGATTGCAGCGCCGGCATAGAGCATGATTTCGCTGCCCGTGCCGAACCAAACCAGCAGCACGCCTGCGACGCCCGTCACGAATGCGGCGATGAAGGAGAGCTTGGCGTTCTTATCGGCAGCAACGCCCAGGGCGAGCTTGCAGATAGCCTGCGCGACCATCATGACCGTAGCCATCATGACGCCGACGGCGAGCGCGTCGAAGGTGACGTCGGTGAGCGACTTGGTATAGCTCGGGAACTGCTGGGCAACGATGGTAAGCAGGTTGATGATGCCCGCGAACAGGAACACGGTGTAGAACACGGGGGACTTCAGCGCCTTGGAGGCATCGATGCCGGCAGGCTTGCCCGAAGCGGTCTGCGGCTTGCCGTAAGGAAGCGCGCCTGCCTCCTGCGGGGTCTTGCGGATGCAGAACAGCGTGAAAGGCAGCGAGGTAACCAGAGCGGCCACGCCCCAGATGATGTAGATGGTCCAGATGTCCATGCCGTTGCCGCCGGCGTACAGGGCGTTGAACACCTGCAGCCAGATGGCGCCGCCGATGCCGGTGAAGGCCATGCAGGTGCCAATCACGGTGCCGGCCTTCTGGTTGAACCAGTTATTGGCAAGCGTAGGAACGGCCAACCACAGAATGCCCACTTCGCCAAGACCCATCATGAGGCCGGCAAGGTAGAACACCCAGAGCTGCTTCACAAAGCCGATCAGCAAGAAGCCGACGCCCACGAGCAGGGCGGACACGCTCAGCACGATACGGATGTCGTATTTTGCAATCAAGCGACCGATGAATGGCGCCGAGAAAGCCTCGGCAAGATACAGAACGGTGATATAGAACGCCCAGACGGATTTTTCAACGCCAAGCATGTCGGGAACAACTGCCTGGAAGGCGCTCCACGTCGAAAAAACGAGAGCCGAGCAACCGAATGTAATCATGATGCCCGTAATAGCGATGAGGATGTGGCGCACACTCATCTTGTCGGTATACGTTGTTTCGCCCAATGTAATTCCTCCTTAGTAAAAGGTCGGACGATAGTGTCGCCTTTCGCTTTGCGGGGGCCAGAAATCCCGGAAAGCGAAAGGCGGTCTTGAATTGTTGAGCACCGATTCAAGAACAAACTCACCTAGTATATTCACCTAAATATCTCCACATCGTTATGGTCATAATTTAGATTATGTCCATAATTCAATAGGATTCCCTCATAAATATGCAAAACTTATAGGTAGTTTTAATAGGTCATTTAAACAATTTCGACTAAATGAGTTGCAATGCAAGAAACTACCCATCTTTCATAAAAATGGCCGAAAGCCTTCGACGGCTTTCGGCCACAGCATCAGCAAAACAACGCGATGCCAAGATTACGATGCATCCCCGTATTTCTTCATGATCAGCGGAGCGGCGATATGGACCATGATTTGGTCGGTTCCTTCTGCTATCTGAAAACCGCGGCAATCCTGCCAAATCGAAGAGACGCGCTCTTGCGACGTGTATCCCCTGCCGCCAAGAATCTGCATGGCATCGCTTGCCACCTCCGTGGCCGTAGCGGGAACGTAGCGCTTCATCATGGCCACGGTTAGTCGGTCGTGCTCTCCTCTATCGAACTCCCATGCCGCCTGATAGACAAGATTGCGCATGTTGGCAAGTTTCACCTCCATGTCGGTCAGCATCTGCTGAATCTGCTGGAAAGAAGCAATGGGGGCTCCAAAGGCGCTGCGCGTCTGCGCCCACCGAACGGCGTCCTCCATGGCAGCTTGAGCCTGGCCCAGCGCCGTGGCGCATACGAAAACGCGACCGAATTCGAAGAATTTGAACAGCTGGGAAAATCCTTTGGCATCGCCGCGAAGACGATAGGATTCGTCAAGGACCACGTTGTCGAAAAGAATGCTCGCAAACGGAAGCATGGACTGGCCGATCTTGTCCTCGGGCACCACGCGAATCCCTTCCAGGTCGCGGGGAATAAGCCACAGCGAAAGCGCCGGCTCGCCGCTTTCGGCCGAGGCTTCTTCGTCAATTGCCGCGACAAGCAGCGCGGGAGCATATTCTCCATTGTTCACGAAGGATTTCACGCCGTTGAGCACCAGCGTGTCATCGCGCAATGAAACCGCGGTTTTCATGCCCATGGTATCCGACCCCGCGCTAGGCTCCGAAACCGCAAGGGCGAACGCAAGCCTTCCCGTCTTCTGGTATTCCTCGCGGATAGGAGCCGTCTGCCCCGCGCTCGCAAACGCCTCGAGAATCTGCAGCTGGAGAAAGTCGGTATGAAACGGCAGCGCAGCGCCCGATGCGCGAGAGAGCTCCTCGAGCACGAGCACCTGAGCGAACAGGTCGTAGAATTCGTGCCCGCGGCGGTGGATAACGCCGAAGCCCTTGAAGTCAAGGTTCACGAACGCCTTGACCACTTCGTCCGGCAGACCGCCATCACGCCGCCATTGGGCGACGGACGCTTCGTCGAAATACCTCTCGCAAAACTGACGCACTTCGGAAACGAGCGCACGCTCGTCGTCACTCAAACGAAAATCCATACGGGCCCCCTATCCTCCGACATTCGAAGCACCGGCCAAGATGCGGCCGCTTTCAGATGATTCACTCGGAATTATAGGCACTTACCCCTTCTGCGCAAAACGGCCAAGGCGTGTCAATTTGGCGGCATGCTCCATACATAGATAGCATTTCCATTCTGTTTCCTGATGAAAGATTCCCTACACATTCGCACTTTATTGCGATAAAGTACACGCAGCAGCATAGGCCATACGGGCCTCAAAGCTCTTTTACACATCTCGATCGCCGCGACCTAACGCGGCGGGAAGGGGGGAAGACATGTCAGAGCAAAACGCTACTCATGTCCGGCCGGCAAAGGTATTCCAATTCGCGGGAACACTCGTCGGCACCCTTATCGGCTCCGGCTTCGCGTCGGGCCAGGAAGTAATGCAGTTCTTCACCTCGTACGGAATCCCGGGCATTGCCGGCAGCCTCGTGACCACCGCATTGTTCGCCGTCCTTGGCGCCGTCTTCATGAACTACGGATACAAGCATGCGAAATCAGCCGATTTCTCTTCCTTCAGGTTCTTCTGCGGCAAATACGTCGGCACATTCCTCGAGTGGTTCACCATCCTGTTCTGCTTCCTGGTCGGAATCATCATGATCTCGGGAGCGGGTGCAACGTTCAACCAATACTTCGGATTGCCTCAGTTCGCGGGCAGCGTGCTTATGGCCGCCATCGCTTTGGCAAGCGCTCTTCTGGGCATGAATCGCATTGTCAAAGTCCTTGGCTCCATTGGCCCTGTAGCCATCGTGTTTCTGATCATCATCGCGCTTGCCGCGCTGCTTACGAACTGGGACAACCTCTCCAACGCCGATGCCGCCATCGCCGCAGCGGGCGACTCTGTCGTGCGCGGCGTGGGCGATTCGAGCAGCTGGTGGATTATTGGCGCCGTGATGTATGTGGCCTACAACATCCTCGCAGGCGTACCGTTCATCTCCAAGATGGGCACCGAGGCGGCAAGCCAGAAGGAAGCCATCCTGGGCGGCCTGTTCGGCGGCGTTTTGCTAGGACTGTGCGCCTTCTGCCTGAACCTGGCAATGCTTGCAACCTACAGCGATGTCAGCGTCCAGGAAGTTCCCGCGCTGCAGTTCGCAACCATGATTTCTCCCGTCGTGGGCATCGTATTCGCCATCGTACTGCTGGTCATGATTTACAACACCGTCGTTCCCATGATCATCTCCGTGGCCAATCAGTTCTCCTCCGAAGAGAAAGACCCCGTCAAATACAAGGGCATCATCGTGGCCTTGGCCCTGGTCATGTTGGTCGGCGGCCAGCTCCCGTTCTCCACGCTGGTGAACGTGATTTATCCCTTTGTCGGCTACTTCGGCATCGCCTTTATGGTCATCATCTTGGTCCAGTACATCCGCTGGCATTTCTCTTCCAAGAAAAGCGAGTAAGCGCATAATATTCAAACAGATACCGGGGGGCTCTCTTCGCGAGGGCTCCTCGGAGCATATGCGGCATGCGGTCAAGCATGCTGCAAATCGATAGAAAGCGAGGTGGTCGGCGTGGCCGACACGGAAAAGAAACGTTCCCAGCAGATGGTGCGCGAAGAGAGCGCGTATATGGCGCCCGCTGCACGCATCCCCTATTATGACCTGGTCATCGACCACGGCGAGGGCGCCATGCTCTACGACGTTGACGGCAATTCCTACGTAGACCTTCTGGCAAGCGCCTCGGCTACCAATGTGGGACATTGCCATCCGCGCGTCGTCAAGGCCATCACCGATCAAGCGCAGCGCCTGATTCATTACACGCCCGCGTATGTGTACCACACCCCCGAGATGGAACTTGTCGAAAAGCTATGCGAAATCGCCCCCGGCGACACGCCGAAGAAAGTGGTCTTCGGTAATTCCGGCTCCGACGCCAACGACGCTATCATGAAATATGCCCGCGCCTACACGGGTCGCCCGTACATGGTCAGCTTCCAGGGCGCGTACCACGGCTCCACCTACGGATCTATGACGCTTTCCGCCATTAGCTTGAACATGCGCCGCAAGATGGGTCCTTTGGTTCCGGGTGTCTACCACATCCCCTACCCCGACGCCTACCATGCAGGCGTGGACCATCTAAGCGAAGAAGAGCAGGCCGCCTATTTCATGAGGCCGCTCATCGAAGCCACTGAAACCTATTTGCCCGCCGATGAAATCGCATGTGTGATCATGGAGCCCATCGCGGGCGATTTGGGAATCATCGCGCCGCCGAAGGCGTACGTCGAACAGCTCCATGCCTTCTGCAAGGAGCACGGCATCCTGTTTGCCGTCGACGAAGTGAACCAGGGCATGGGACGCACCGGAAAATGGTGGTCCATCGAGCATTTCGGCATCGAGCCCGACCTGATGAGCGTTGGCAAGTCCATTGCATCGGGCATGCCCCTGTCCGCGATCATCGGCAAAGCCGAAATCATGGATGCGCTCGATTTTCCCGCCCACCTGTTCACCACGAGCGGCAACCCCGTCTGCTGCGCGGCCTCGCTTGCCACGATCGGCGTAATCGAGGATGAGGGGCTGATCGAACGTTCGCGCGAATTGGGCGCCTACGCTGAGAAGCGCTTCAACGAGATGGCGGAGAAATACGACATCGTCGGATGCGTGCACGGCAAAGGCCTCAACCTGGGCATCGACATCGTCGAGCCCGGAACCCGTACGAAGTGCCCGAAGGATGCGCTGAAGATCGTGTATCGCGCCTATGACGAAGGCGTCGTCATGATCACCATCGCGGGATCGATCCTGCGATTCCAGCCGCCGCTGGTCATCACGCGCGAGCAGCTTGATTTCGCGCTCGACGTGCTCGACCGCGTTATTGGCGAAGTAGCCCGTGGCGAAGTGGCCGACGACATTGTGCCCGAAGGCAAGGGCTGGTAGACGGCAAGGCCCTCAAGCGCAAAGCCCTCCCAAGCGTGCAAGCACCGCTGGGAGGGCTTTTTCGTATACAGGCTTGAGGCAAATTCTGCATATCATGCATGAGATAACCAAGTATTTTGCCTCTACTCATTTTCTTGTTACCCGAATTCCGTTTTATGTCTGCATGCTATTTCATGAAAATAAATATCGTTATGCCATTTACCTGGTATTTTATGCGCATTGAGTTCATTTGCCTAATCTGCGCCTATATTCACGATTCATGCATAATTCATTTCATTTTCGGTACATGTCACTATTCCTTCATGAAAACTACGCTGATTTTGTCTATATGCGCCGCCTTGGAGCACCCAGGAATACCCTGCAGCACGCGATGCGAAAACCATAGGTCTATCGCTAAGGTAAGAGCCAAGAGATTGAGCGCCCCGCCGGCGCAGCATCTCGCTATCAGCCAATGAGCAAAGACTCAAGGAGGAAACAATGGCAGATTACTTTGGCACCGATACGGTTGTATCCGACCTTCGCGAGGATGGCCTTCTGATCATCCGCATCAACCGTCCCGAGGTTGCTAACGCCCTCAACGGCGCAACTTCCAAGGCCATGGAAAACATCATGAACAACGCAGAGCTCGACCCTGCCGTTCGTGCAATCATCGTCACCGGCACCGGCAAAGTCTTCTGCGCCGGCGAGGACCTCTCCGAGCTTTCCGAGGGCGGCGAGTGCCAGACCGTTACCGAGCATGGCTTCGGCGGCCTGACCGCACGCCTGTGCTCCAAGCCCGTCATTGCTGCTTGCAACGGCTCTGCTGCCGGCGGCGGCATGGAGATCGCCGTCTCCTGCGATATGGTCGTTGCTGCTGAGAACGCCAAGTTCGGCTGCACCGAGGTTGGCCTGGGCATCATCGCCTCCACCGGCGGTCTGGTTCGCCTCGCTCGCGACATCAACCGCAAGGATTGCATGGAGCTTTTGCTCACCGGCAAGAAGATCAAGGCTCCCGAGGCCAAGGAACTCGGCCTGATCAACTACGTCGTTCCCGCAGAGGAAGTCCTCGACAAGGCAATCGAGCTCGCTGAAGAGTGCCTGAAGAACGCTCCTTTGGCTCTCAAATGGACCAAGTACATCGTTCATGCCGCTTCCCAGATGTCCGAGGAAGATGCAATGCGCTACAGCGACGCTGCTTACCGCTTCCTGGAAAAGACCGCCGACGGCATCGAAGGCCCCGCAGCCTTCGTCGAGAAGCGCGCTCCGCAGTGGCAGGGCAAGTAACTCCTCTTTGCTGACAACTCCGCATAACGAGAAAGGCACCCTACGGGGTGCCTTTCTCGTTGAAGAGCCGTCTTCCTGCGACACGAAACCGCCCTATTGTGCAACACCGTCGCCCTCTGCGGGGCATCGCCCTGCGACGCAACACCGCCGTCCTACAGCACGGCATCGCACATTACAGCCCGCCTAATCCGAAAAGCGCAATCAGGAAAAGACGCGGGGCAAGAGAAAAGAAAAGCGCCTGACAGCCGTCAGGCGCTTACACGATGCGTTATGAAAAAGGAGCAATGCCCATTGGGTGGTATTTCGCCCAATGAGGAGAGTCTCGCTCAAGAAGGGCGCCTCATCCAAGAAAGCACTTCGCCTAAGAGGAACGTTTCTCGCGCACAGCAGGAACGTCCTCGATGGCGCTCGTCTCGGCGAGAGACTTCCCTTTCGTTTCAGGAGCCATCACCAAAGAGAGAACCCAGCCGAACACCACCAAACCGGCCGCAACCAGCATGGTTGGCCCGATGCCGTACGCCTCCAAAAAAATCGGCGTGGCATACGTAGCCAGGATGGTCCCAACGCGGCTGAACGCTATAGCAATGCCCACCGCCGACGCGCGCACTTCCGTGGGAAACAGCTCGTTAGGATACAGCCACTGCAAAATGCCAGGTCCACCGCTGAAAAACGCGTACAAGCCGAAAGCGATGATAACGACCCATATTGGAGCGCTGGGCCAGATTCCCAGGATAAGCAGGCCTGCAGCCATCATGACAAGGCTGATGAGCAGAAGCTTGCGACGTCCCATGGAATTGAGCCAGAACATCGCAGGAATGCTACCCACCAGGAAGAACAGGCTCACGGCGCTTTCGCCTAGAATGGCTTCCTGGCCTTCGCCCAGGCCGAATGCCGTCATGATGTCCGGGCCGAACGTGTAGATCGCATACATGGGAACCACCTGGCACAGGATGAAGATTCCCAAAAAGACCATGCGCTTGAGATAGCCCGATTTCAGCAGCTTGCCAAGCGACGCCTTCTGCATGGCCTCTTCGGGTTCGAGCTCCACATCGTCGCCGAAAACCCTGTGCACGACCTCTTCCGCCTCTCTGATGCGCCCCTTTTGGGCGAGCCACATGGGAGACTCGGGGATGTCGTGGCGACCTATGAGCAAGATGATGCACGGCACAACAGCGCTTCCAAGCATCCATTTCCAGCCGTCCTCGACGCCGTAGAGGCAATACCCCACCACGGCCGCCACGGTAGCTCCCAGGTACCACGCCGCCGACACCATGCCCATGGAAACGCTGCGATGCTTCTTGGGCGTGAACTCAGCAATGAGCGACGTGGCGATCGGATAGTCTGCGCCCACGAAGACGCCGATGAAAAAGCGTGCCAGCACAAGCTGGAGAAGCGTCGTGGCAAAGACGCTCAGGATTGAAAAAACCGCGATGGCAATGATGTCGATCGTGAACATCTTCTTGCGCCCGATGGCGTCGGTAAGATACCCGCCGAAAATGGTACCGAAGAAAATGCCCACCATGACCGACGCGCCGATGGCAGCACTTTCGGCCGCCGTAAGGTTGAACATCGGAACGATCTGGGTCAAAGCGACGCCGATGAGGGAAAGGACATACCCGTCTAAAAACGAACCGCCGCTCGAGAAGAAGGATATCTTGCGCAGAAACGGCGTCATGGCAACGTCGTCCATCGTCTTTTTCGCAACCTTCTTAGCAGACGAAGGGATGTCTTTCACCTTGACCGCAAGTTTGTGCGCACGCTCAGCCGTATAGGATCGCTGCGTACGGACATCAGCAGGCACCATGCCTGCCACCTCATCCTCTGTAGGACTTGTGACCTGGGTTTTCTTTTTAATATCAGCCATGCATTCTCCTTCTCAACGCAAAAGACCCGCATCCGTCCAATGTGCCGCATGCGGGTCCGGGGTGTTTTCGACTACGCTATTCCCACTCGACGATGCAGAAATTCAAGAACGGCTTCGGCGTGCGCTCGCCCACAGCAACGGCGGCATCGAACGCTTCGGCGTCGACCATACGGAATCGGGCCTCGGTATCGGAAATCTTCCACACCTGGGTGCGCAGCTTGGTTCCGGGAAGAACGGGGGACGTGAAGCGGCACTTGAAGCGCTTCATGCGCTCGGGCTCTCCGGGGAACAGAAGCTTAATAACGTGGCGCATGGCAATGCCCGCACTGCACACGCCGTGGTTGATGGGACGGGCAAGGCCGGTCTGCTCGGTGTAGGACCAGTCAATGTGCTGCTGGTGCCAATCGCCCATCATTCTGTAAATGAGCGGCCACTGCAGCCCGCAGACCTCCTCGTATACCAGGTCGGGTTCGCGGTCGGGATACTCCACAACGTCTTTCGGAGGCTGTTCGCCACCAAACCCGCCGTCATAGATGCAGCAGTCGTACGTCTCGACCGTGCACAGATGCGTACCGTCGGAGCTGTAGGATTTGCCCACCTGCTTGGAAAGAGACCCGCGGCCCTCGCCACGATCCCAGATTGCCTCCTGGGTGACAAAGGTCTCAATATGGTCGTTCATCTTGAACGGAGCGTGGAAATACACATCGATACCGTAGTGCAAAGATCCGGAGTAGTCAAAGCCGTAGTCGAGCGTGGTGGTCATTTCCTCGTTGACCGTCAGCGGCACGCCGAAAATCGGCAGCACCTTCAAATCGGGGTTTTTCGCATCGTGCTCGTTGACGTATTCGAGGTCGACCTTGCCATCCCATGCGCAGCCGCAGCCCAGCGCGCAGATCTCAAGGTCTTTGAAGGTGTAGTCTCGCACGAACGGACCGAAGGTCTTTCCTACGATTTCGGTTGAAATTGCCATGATTTCCTCCTCCTTGTTGGAACATGCATTCATATCGGCGGGCGGCTGCTCGCCGATATTGCAATTTCGTTAGCTCAGCAGCTTTTTCGCGACCTTTCCCACGCTTGTATGGGGAAGCTCCGAGGGAAATTCGAACAGCGTCGGAACTTTGAAATCCGCCAAGCGGCCGGCGCAGTACGAACGCAGGGCCTCTTCGTCTTTGCGTGCGCCTTCCTCGAAAACGACGAACGCCTTGACGGCCTGGTCGCGCACAGAATCGTCTACGCCTATAACCGCCGCTTCGGCGACGCCGGGATAATCGAGCAGCACCCCTTCGACCTCAGAGGCCGAAATGTTCTCGCCCGCGCGCTTGATCATGTTGCTTTTGCGGTCTACGAAATAGAACCATCCGCTCTCGTCGCGGTAGCCCTTGTCGCCCGTAAGGAACCTCCCCTGCGCGTCGAAGGTGCGCGCCGTTGCCTTGGGGTCGTTGTAGTAGCCTTTCATGAGGGTCTCCCCCATAACGCCGCTCACCACGATCTCGCCGATTTCGCCTGGAGCACACGATGCGCCTTCCTCGTTCACGATATCGACGTCGTAGCCCAGGCCCGCACGCCCGACGGAAGGCCACTGGCGATCGCCGTAGGCAAGATCGGTCAACACCCAGCACACCGATTCGGTGGAGCCGTAGCAGTTCTGCAGACGAACGCCAAAGCGCTTCTCGAACGCGTCTTTCTCCTCAGTAGAGATGGAGAGGTAATACTGCACCGTGCGCACCTGGTGATCGCGCTCTTCGGGATCGACCGGCTGCATCATCATGGTGCGCGCCATCATGGCGACGGCCTGAACCGCCGTTGCGCGATGAGCGCGAACCTGTTTCCAGAAGCGGCGCGCGCTGTACTTCCTCAAGAAGACGAGGGTCGCGCCCGCTGTAAGCACCGGCATCAGGGCGGAAAGCTGAAAGTTCGAATGAAACGCCGGCATGGTGGTGAGGAAACGGTCTTCGGGCGTCAGACAAAACTCCCAATCGCCGTACAGACCGCTGTAAAGCAGGTTGTAATGGGTCAGCTCGACACCCTTCGGACACGATGTCGTCCCCGAGGTGAACATGATCTCTGCCACGTCGTGGGAGTCGAGTTCGCGAATCTCGGTCAGAACAGAGGACTGGCGTGCAACCTCGGTGTCGAAATCGACGGCCCCCTGTTCGAGGAATTCGCCGGCTGCATGGCAAACGAGCACGGTTTCCATGGAGCATCCGGCCTTTTCGCCGTAGTAGAACTCCTGAAAATCGGGCTCGGTCACCAGCACGCGGATGGCGCAACGTTCGAAGACGAACGCGCACTCTTCGACCTTATGCTGCATATTGATAGGAACCGACACGGCGCCGATCTTCGCGAGGGCGAACGTGACGGAAAGATACTCGGGCGAGTTATAGAGCTGCACCGCGACGTTTTCGCCCTTTTCGACGCCGAGCTCGAGGAAATAGTTCGCTGTGCGGTTGATCAGCGCATCGAACTGCCCGTAAGTGAAACGCGTAACGGTACCGTCGCAGTCTTCGAACACCAGAAACTCTCGATCGCCTTTGTAGCGGGCAAGCCCGTCCCAAAGGTTGCGGATATTCTCATTTCCCACGATGCCGCACATGCTTCGGCCCGTTCCTTTCCCCTCTTGTATACGCGGAGCCCGATTGCTCGGGCTCCGCGCTGCGTTAGCCGCTTAGACGGCTTTAGAAAATCGCGTTATTCGCTGATCTTGACAACGCCCTGCTCGGCAAGCTCGCGCACCTGTTCCTCGGTGTAGCCGGCCTTGACCAGAACGTCGATGGTGTCGCCGCCCTGCTTGGGCATCGGACGCCAGACCTGGCCCGGGTTGTTCTTGAACTTCGGGAAAATGCCGAGGCCGTGGAAGGTCTCGCCGTCGACGGTCTCCCAGTCGAGCCAGTTGTTGCGAAGCTTCATGTGCTCCTGGTTCGGCAGGTCGTCGAGGTCGTTAATCACCTGAGCAGCGATGCGGTGAGCAGCGAAGTCCTCTTCGATCTCGAACTTGGAGTGCTCGAGGCAGTACTTCTCGAACGCAGCCTGGATCTCTTCGGCATGCGGGTTGGAAAGCCACAGACCCGAGGTATCCTCGGGGATATCCTCGGTGCCCCAGAGATGGCCGAGGCCGATGGTCTCCAGGAAGTGCTTGTTCTGGTCGACGCCGTAGAGGCAAACGCCCAGGAAGCCGTCCTTGCACTCGAACTCGCCGATGCCGCAGAGGTTCTGGTTGCGAGCGCCGGGACGAGGCCACTTCACGCCGTCATTGAGGTAGTCGACCAGGTAGTACTGACCGATGGACAGCAAGGTCTCATACATTGCGAGGTCGATGGACTCGCCCTTGCCGGACTTCTCTGCCTTGTAGAGAGCGGCCATCGTGGAGAAGCCGATCATCAAGGTGTTGAAGTAGTCGCCAGCGTAAGGTCCGGGGAGCATAGGCTGCTCGGGGGTGCCGTTCTGCATGATGATGCCGGAGTAGGCCATGACGGTCAGGTCGTAAGCGGCGCGCTTGACCATCTTGGGATCGCCCTCCTGGCCGAAGCCGGAAACATGGACGATGACCATCTTGGGGTTGAGCTCCCACAGAACGTCATCCGTGATGCCCTTGCGAGCCCAGGTGCCGCCCTTGGATGCCTCCATGAAGATGTCGGCGTCTTTGACGATCTCGAAGAAAGCCTTCTTGCCCTCTTCGGAGAAGTAGTTGATAGAGACGGAACGCTGGTTGCGGCGCTCGGCCTGCTTGACGTTCGCGGTGTCGCGGATGGTGTCGCCTGCGCCCGTGTTCTCGAGCCAGATGACGTCAGCGCCCCAGTCTGCCATCAGGTCTGCGGCCTTCGGGCAAGCAAGCTCGACTGCTGCATAGACAACCTTGACGCCATCGAGGGGGCCGAAGGACGGTTTTTCAGTAGGAATTGCCATGATATACACGACCTTTCTTATATCCTGGCGGGTCGCAGGGGCGGACGGCTTTCCGCCCCTTGCCCGTCAATCCCTAAGGGTTAAGAACGATGAAGCGCTATTACTGACGATAGGGCTTGATGGCGTTCTTGGAGGCGGTGAGAATCATCATCTCGTCGGTACCGCCGGAGACGCGATCGACGCGCAGGTCGCGCCAGATGCGGTTGATGCGATGCTCGGAAGCAACGGCGATACCGCCCATGACCTGCATAGCGTCGTCGACAACCTCGAAGGAAGCGTTGGCGCAGAAGTACTTGCACATTGCAGCGCGGCCAGCGTCCACGTCGCCGCCGAGATTGTGGTCTGCATCCCAAGCCGTCTCATAGAGCATGTTGCGCATGGAGTCGAGCTTAATGGCCATGTGGGCGAACTTCAGGGAGTTCAGCTGGAAGCGAGCGACCGGCTTGCCGAAAGCGATACGGGTCCAAGCATGCTTGGCAGCATCCTCGAAAGCAGAGATTGCGGTGCCGTAGTCGCAAGCGCCGACGAGCCAACGCTCGAAGTTGAAGTCGGAAACGCCGCGGTTGAAACCGTTGCCCTCTTTGCCGAAGAAGTCCTTCTCCTCCATCTCGACGTTGTCGAGGTAGACCTCGCAGCAAGAGTCCATACGCAGGCCGAGCTTGGTCAGCGGGGACAGCTTGATACCAGGCTTGGACATGTCGACGAAGAACTCGGAGATGACATCCGGGTTGTCGGCGTCGCGGCACATGATGATGAGATACTTCACGCCCAGAGAAGAGGTGATGAAGGTCTTGGTGCCGTTGAGGTAGATCTTGCCGTTCTCACGCTTGTAGGTGGTCTGCAAGCCGGAGACGTCAGAACCCGCGCCCGGCTCGGTGCATGCGGAGTTGACAACCTGCTCGCCGGTGCCGAGATATTTCAGGCAGGCTTCGATCTGCTCTTCGGTGCCCTCGCGGACAATGGTGTTGTAGCCGGTGAGCAGATAGAGGACGTAGGTCGGAGCGCCGTACTGGCCCAAAACCTCATAGATCGCCATCAACGTGGTGAGGGGCTCCTCGAGGCCCAATCCGCCATGCTCCTCGTCGAGCATGATGCGGTCGAGACCGAGCTCGCACAGACCCTGCGTCCAGCGCAGAGGATACTCGTGCTTCTCGTCGCACTCATGGAAGTAGGTCTCCCAGTTTTCGCTCTCCATGTAGTCGCGGTAAGACGCAACGATAAGCTCCTGCTCGTCGGACAGCTTGAAATCCATGATAACCTCCTGTTTGCTATAAGGATTTCCATCAGCGCATTCCGTTTTGGAGATGCGCCGAATTACCTAAATCGGATGCAGCCGCGAAATGCCGGGCTGCAGGTTTTCTATGCGACCGCCATAGACGGGCCGCCAGCCGCGTGCTAGGCACGGCGGTTCTTCCAGAATTCAGCGCTATGCTCGATGCAGATTCCTGCCTCGTCGAGCATGCGGGAGTAATGCACGAATGCATGAAGCACGCCTTCGAAAACTTCGAATTCGTTGTCAATGCCGTTGCTGTCGAGCACGGCGGAAAGACAGGCGCTGTCGTCGCGCAAGGGGTCAAGACCGGCAGCTGCGATGTAGCAAGGCGCCATGCTGGTCTTGAGGTCGTTGGAGAGCATGTCCACATAGGGAGCCTCGGACTCGGTTGCCAGGTCGTTGAGCCAGCACTGGTTGTAGTACACGAGGTCTTCCTTGCGCATGCCGTCGAATTCCCATCCGAACAAACGGCGGGAAGGAGAATCCATCAAACCGTAGAAGCCGTAGTACAGAAGCAGAGACTTCACGTAGGAGTTGTCGCCCTCTTCATCGCGCAGCCACAGGTTCGTGGCCATGGAAAGGACCGCTCCGCCGGAATCGCCGGCGAAAGAAATGTCCTCGCCGTCGATGCCCTTCTCCTCGCCGTGCTCGTGCAGATACTTGGCAACGAGCGCGCACTCCTTGATGTTGGTGGGATACTTAGACTCCGGGGACAGGTGATAATCCACGCTTACGACCGCAGCACCGGTCTTTTCCGCGAGGATGCGGCAAACACGGTCGTGCGTGTCGGGATTGCCCACCACGAATCCGCCGCCGTGGATGAACACGATCGCCGGAAGCTTTTCGGCCTCGACGGGATAGTAGAAGCGAACCTTGAATTCGCCCATGGGGCCGTCGAACATCTCGTCGACGGTCTTGGCCATGACCGGGCCGCCTTCGTTCCAGAACTTGCGTTCTTTGGTGTAGTTCTCGCGCATGCCCTCAAAGCCCGCGTCGGTTGCGAAAGCGTCGCTACCGGCAAGCTCAGCGCTTTTCGCGAGAACTGCTTTCATCTGGTCGTTCATAAGAGCATGTGCGTCGACTTTATTCTCCATGAATCCATTCCTTTGCATGAATGCGAATGTACTGGGAGGCGCGAAGGGTTAACTGAGCCTGCCTCCGCGCCTTGTTATCTCATCGGATGAGGCAGAGCCGATGAAGGGGCCGTGCTTGGCCGCCGCGAAAGCGGCCAAGCCTCAGGTTTAGAACCGTTCGCCTTATTTGGCGGCGAGGTGCTTCTTCACGGTGCGCAGGCACATGAAGAGGAAGAAGACGCCGGCGATTGCGAAGACTGCCTCGATCGCGAAGATCATATTGTAGGCAGCGTCGCCGGAAGCATCGATCATGCCGCCGTACCAGGTGTGGATGAAGATGTCCGGGCAGAAGCCGATAACGGACAGCAAACCTGCAGCGGTGCCGAAGATGCGCATCGGGATGCCCAGCTCGGACAGCGGCGAAGAGCCGATGGAGAATGCGCCGTAGGTGGCGAAGCCGAAGACGACGACCAGGCAGACGGCGATGATGGCCATGCCGGGATCTTGCGGCAGGACGATGAAGACGCCCAGGATGACCAGCGCGAGAACCAAGCAGCCCATGATGGTCTTGGTGCTCTTGATGCGAGCGGCGATGACGCCGAGCGCGGGGCCTGCGAGCAGGCCGATACCGTAGGTACGGATGAGGCCGACGACGTTAACGAGGTTGGAGTCGGTGCCGAGCGAAGTCAGGTACGGGGTGGTGTAGGTAGCGCCCTGATACACCGTGTACACGCAGAAGTATGCGAGGCATGCCCAGATAACGCCGGGGGTCTTGACGGCCTCCACGGCGTCGGCAACGCTGAAGCCCTTGGCGTCTTTGTTGATCTCGCCCTTGAAGTCGGGCATGAAGATGTAGGACAGAATGCCGAGCAAAGCGATAATGACGCCCAGGAAGATCAAGACGGCCTGGATGCCGGCGGACGGAATCGGAATAGCAGCCACGATTGCGGCGTTGATCAAGCCGATGATCAGACCCACAGCGCCGTAGATGGAGTAGCTGATGCCGATCTTGGTGGGATATTCGTCCTCTTCGCAGCACAGACGAATGACCTTGAAGCGGGTGCCCCACCAAATGAGGATGGAAGTGATGCCCATGCCGCCGAAGAGCACGTAGCACATCGTCACGGACGGCAGGGTCGCATAGACGAAGGTCAGGATGGCGGTGCCGATGAAGCCCCACGTTGCAAGCGTACGCATGCGGAACTTGTCAGCGAGAACTCCGGAAGGCAGGTAGAAGATAACGGCTGCGATGCCGTAGAACGACACCATGGCGCCGAGGTCGGCATTGGTGCAGCCGAGGCCCTGCATCAGAGGATCGTAGAAGACGTTCTTCAGATACATGGGCGTGTAGATAATAGAAGAACCCATAGAAATGAGGATGATCAAGAACCACTTATGGAAGCCCGTAAGGTCCTTGTACGTCACCTCGCCCTTGCTCTTAGCAAGAAAAGACATGTGATTTCCCTTTCTCATGTATCCCGCAAGGCCTCAGCGAAACCTTGCAGAAATCCCCAACATCCCTTCCCTGCTTATATAGTCCTCGGCTCCCCTCGCCGACCTCAGTACCCTGCCGGCGCGTTTTCGGTCTGTCTCGAACTCAAACCGAAAGCGCGAGGTCTATATAAGGACTCGCGGGATGTGATCGCGTGTGCGCGATCTAGTCGGATTCGGCCCCTTCGCCGACGTTGATCTGCCTCCTCTCAAGGGATGGACGCTCCCTTGCGGCCATTCGGAGGGTTTCACTCAGTTCTCCACAAACCGCAAGACCAGATGTGGATATCTTGTGCTCAACGCCATAGAGCCGCATCGCTCAATCGCTATGAATATCGCTTTACTCGATCGCGTGTGAGTAGTTTTGCTCGAGGTACTCAATTTCAAGGGATGCCTGTCATCAGGGAAATCTGGGATGATTCACCAAGGGGTTTATTGGCTTTACGATAGAGAATGGCAATGAGAGGGCCTCGTCTCTACAATCGAACCCTATGTATTCGAGCCTTTTATCGCACGATATGGGGAGGGAACATGCGTTCTGAAGACTCTGACGCCAAAGCACTTCTATCACCAGAAAATCGCGAACGTTTCGGCATTCGTTACTTAGGACTAAGCCTCATTCTGGCGTGGTATTACTGCCTTTGGTTCTCTCCGAGTATGTTCTCTACGCTGCCCATTACCGACGACGCCGTCACGTTCTCCTGGCTTTCGACACTCGCTTTAACCGGGTTCGCATTCCTCACGACGCCTTTCGTCTTTACCAAGGTTCATATCTACAAGCAGCCCGTCATCATGTGGGTCGCTTCAGCGGCCACCTGTATAGCCACGATGGCTTTCGGCGCACTCGGGACGATTCTCAACAACCTCGTCTTCGGCTTCATCATATTTCCCGTCATCTTCGCGGCCGGCAACGCCATCATGTGGGTTGCCTGGGGCGAGCTTCATGCCATTCGCAAATCGAACTTCTCGCTCCACAAGTTCTCGCTTTCTTTCGGCATCACCATGTTCATCGCCATGAGCGTCACTACCCTGCTGCCCCATATCGCATCCAACATATTCGTCGCTCTTCTTCCTTTGCTAAGCGCAATGCTCTACCGGAAGAGCAACGAGAAATTTCAGGATAAAGAGCTGCCGACGCTCTTGCCGAAAGCGACCCGCGCCAAAACGAGCAGAGCGACGTTTTTCATCTCCATCGCCATCTCGATTACCTGCGTAGCGTGCTACTACAACATCGCAATCATCCCTATCGACCAGCTGCTCCCCGACGGCATGTCTTATGTGGCGGGAATCATCGGGTCAGCCGTAGTGTGCCTCCTTCTTTCGCTTGTCCAAAAGCTCACCAAGAAAGAAATCGCCACCTACCGCCTGCTTCCTTGGGTCGTCGTGGCCTGTTGCGCAGCTTTGGGCCTCTACGCAAACGGAGACCCTGCGCTCTACAACGTGTCGTTCATCATCACCATAACGCTTGCGGGCATTTTCGAGCTGTTCCTCGTCTCCTACTTCGGCGCCCTCTCTAACAAGGGACACCTTGCGCCGGTCATGGCGTTCGCTGTCTCCGGCGCCGTTGTGCGCCTGGGATTCTTCTTCGGAGACGGATGGGCCATCGTATACGAGCACAATCCATTCCTGGCCGAGCATTTCTCAACCAGCACGTCCATCTTCTTCCTCTGTCTGCTTGCGATGGTTCTCGTTCCGCTGCTTCGCCAGGAAAGCGCCATCATACAACTGACCAAGGCGCCTGCGGCTTCGTCGGAAATCGAAGAAGTCTGCAACGCCGCAATCGAAGAATTCTCGCTTTCGAAGCGCGAAGGCGAAATCCTCAAATACATCGCACGCGGATATACCATCGACAACATTTCGAAAAAGCTCGTCATTTCGCCCTACACCACGCAGACGCATGTCCGACACATCTATTCGAAAATGAACGTGCACAAGCGAAGCGAGCTGCTCGATTACATCAATATGCACCGCAATGACGCGTAAGGTGGCGCAACCGGCAGGAACCAACAAGCCCGCCGTGCACGAGCGACGATTCCGCAACCGCAAAACGCAATAGAAGGCCGGCTCTCACTCCGGCCTTTTTTCATGCCTTCGATGCAAAAGCACGACCCACGTGCGCGCCTCCTGCGCAGCACACGCCCTCGAGAGCTCGACACTCCCCTCCCCTTTGAAATACATGCACGAAAACGAAGCCGCGCTATCGCATTTTGTACGATACGTACCAAAAAAGCGCGCGGCAGCGCTTCGCATGGGCAAATCAGAAGCATTTTAATACCCAAATCGATTCATTTTAGGTATTATCTCGGGTTCTTACGGGCATTCAACGATTCCCGTTGATACGTTTCGTACAAAATGCGAGTGCCGAAGAGCAAAATCGTGCACGGAAGGATCCTTCACGGCCGCATAACGGCTCATAGCCCGCAGAGACGCCGCACATCATGATGCGTCGAGGCATCCATGGTCGCGCTAGCGCTTTGGCGCACAAACGCCACGAGGCAAGCCGCGAGCATGGGAACAGAACGCATCCGCATCGCCCTTTAACGCATGAACGGCGCTTCCGAAGCGAGACTGCGAAGCGCAATATGGCCACGTCGGTACTTTGAAGCGTGAAGCATGCTTCTGAAACGAAGCTGCGAAACGCAATGGCCGCGTTGGTGCCTTGACGCATGAGTGCCGCTTGCCCACGCCCATGTGTGCCCGCAGAGACAAAGAAAGCCCGTCGGCATTTGCCGGCGGGCTTCGTACAGGATGCGCTAAAACGCAAGCGTCTTAGCCGAAACGGTATTCCACGCCCATGGTAGGCTGCGGATTTTCCCATTTCTTGATAATGGTATCGCCGCAAGCAACACGGCAGGTGCCGCACTCGAGGCAGCCGGCATAGTCAAAGGACTTGTTGCCATCCTCGTCGCGCTTGTACAGCGCTGCAGGACACACGCGAATAAGCTTGTCGAACTCGGCGTCGGACGGATCGTCGACGAGCTCGATGTGTGCATTGGACTCGTCGACTTCGTACTTGTTCAGGGACAGGTACTCGTCAACGTTCACCGTGAATTTGATATCACTCATAGTGCCTTCATCGCTCCTCGAACGTCTTTGAACAGGTTCATCATGCCCATGCCCTTGACGATAGGCATCATGGACTTCTTCATGGGGGCAACCGGGGTGCCATCGACGACGAACATGGTGTTCATCATGTCACGAACCATCTCGGGATAGCCGCAGAACATGCGATCGAAGTGCTCCATGAAGTTCGGCACGTTCTTGAACTGGCGAAGGTCCTTCATGACGAAGGAATTCTCCAGCGCGTCAACGTAGCACTGCAGGCCAGCCTTGGAGGTGTCGCCCGCATCGAGCGCCTTTGCAGCAGACTGACCAGCCATCTGACCAGCAGCAACAGCATAGTCCATACCACGAACGGTATAGCCGAGGTTCACGCACATGGTGGCGTTGTCGCCAGCGATCAAAACGCCGTCGGCAATCAGGTCAGGCATCGTGGTGATACCGCCCTCGGGAACCATGTGGCCAGAATGCTCGACCAGCTTGGCGCCCTTGAGGACAGGAGCGACCTCAGGACGATTCTTCAAATCCTCGAGCATCTGGTACACAGGCACGGAAGCCTTGGTAGCAGTCGCCTCGATGCCGGCGACGATGCCGAGAGAGATGGAGTCTTTGTTGGTGTAGATGATGCCGCCGCCGAAGGTGCCATGCGTGCAGTCGCCCGCGAACAGCCATGCAGCGCCCTCGCCAGGATTGCACTGGAAGCGCTTCTCGATTTCTTCCGCAGGAAGCTCGTAAACCTGCTTGATGCCAACGGCCATCTGGGCAGCAGAGGGACGAGCGGCGCCGACGGCCTGCTCGGCAAGCAGGGAGTTCGCACCGTCGCACAAAACGACGACGTCGGCAGTAATCTCGTCTTCGCCGGCGAAGATGCCGATGACCTTGCCGGATTCGTCTTTGACGAGCTTCTCGACGGCGATGCCGTAGATGTACTCGGCACCGGCGTTTTCAGCCTGCTCGGCCAGCCACTGATCGAAGGGGCCGCGCAGAACCGTGTAAGACTCCTGACCGTCCTTCAGAAGATCGTCAGAGGCGAAGTCGATGGTGAAGTTCGAGTCGGGAGACATGAGGGAAATGCGCTCGTGAGAAACCTTGCGCTCGAAGGGAATCTCGTCGTAGTTGTCGGGGAACACCGCGCGCAGGCAATGACCGTAGATTCGTCCACCGGTCATGTTCTTTGCGCCGGCATAATTGCCGCGCTCGACAACCAGGACGCTCTTGCCCGCTTTAGCGATCTCGTAGGCGGCAACCGATCCGGCGCATCCGGATCCGACGACGATAGCGTCGAAGTCTGCCATTGGCCTCATCCTTTCTTTGGGAGCTTGTAAGAAGCCGGCGCGGTAAACCCGCGCCGGCCGTATCGCTTAAAGGTCTATGCTCTGTTTAGAGAGCGGCAACCAGAGCGGGCAGGACGGTCTTGACGTCGCCCACCAGACCGAAGTCGCACTGCTTGAAGACAGGAGCGTTCTTGTCTTTGTTGATCGCGAACAGGGTGGTTGCGCGGTTGCAGCCGACCATGTGCTGCATCTGGCCGGAGATACCAGCAGCCACATACACCTTGGGAGCAAGCATCAGGCCGGAAACGCCGATGTAGGTCTCCTTCGGCATCCAGTCAACGCCCTCAGCGAGCGGACGGGAGCAACCGAGGCCGGCACCGAGTTTGTCGCAGAGGTCGCGAGCAACCTGGAGGTCTTCCTCAGCGGCGAAGCCACGGCCAGCAGCGACGACAACGTCAGCCTTGGTCAGGTCAACGCTGCTCTTCTCGATCGGCTTGGAAGAAACGAGCTTGACAGCCTTGGCGGGAGCAACCCAAGCGAGCTCCTCGACTGCGTTGTCGCCAGAAGCCTGAGCATCAGCGAAAACGCCAGCGCCAACGGTGAAGAATGCAACCTCGCCGGCAGCCTTCTGCTTCTTGATGCCAACGCCGCCGAAGTACATGTTGTCGGCAACGCCGTCAACGATAGCTATTGCGTCGGTGACGACAGCAGCGCCTGCATGAGCCGCGAGCTTGCCAGCGATAACCTTCACATGCTTGGTCGGCTCGGCGAGCACAACGCCCGGGGTCTCTGCGTCGAATGCAGCGATCACGGTGTCGGCAGCATCGTCGAAGACAGCGCCTTCGGGGAGAGCGACATGCAGAACCTTGTCAGCGCAAGCTGCGGGGACTTCCATGTCGGCAACAGCAACGAGAACGACCTCGTCGGCCATGGTGCGAGCGCCAGCGCAGAGCTCTGCAGCAGCGTCGGTGCGTTCAGCGAGAACGAATGCTTTCATCTTGGAATCCACCCTTCCCTTACAGCGCGGCCTTGATGGCAGCGGCGAACTTCTCGATAGCGCCATCCTCGGAGGCGTCAATGATCTCGAGCTTGCGATCAGCCTGCTCGGGAGCCTTGCAGTCAACAACCTCGAGGGCTGCAGCGTAAGCACCGTCGGCGGCGGAAACGTTCATCGGCTTCTTGCCTGCAGCAAGAATGTCCTTCATGCCCGGAATGCGGGGCAAAGCAACGTCGGGAACGACAGAGATGACGGCGGGCAGAGGAACCTCGACGGTCTCGACAACGTCTTCGAGAACACGCTCGACGGTTGCAACGCCGGCACCGAGCTCGATCTTGGCAGCGCCGTTGACAACGGGCAGACCAAGCTTGGCAGCGAGCTGAACGTCAACCTGCTGCGCATAGTTGTCAGCGGAGCCGTCGCCGCAGAGGATGAGGTCGTACTCGCCGACCTTGCCGAGCAGATCGGCCAAAGCGGCAGCGGTGGCATGAGCGTCCATATCGGCGCATGCGTCATCGGCGGTCATGAAGAGCTCGTCAACGCCACGGGCGAGAACGTTCTTCTTGAGCTTGGAGTCGTCGATCTTCGCGTCGCCCACGGTCACGCCCACGACAGAGGCGCCCTCGTTAGCAGCAGCGAGCTGAGCAGCTGCCTCCATGGCATTGAGATCGTAAGTAGAAACGATCTTGTGAGCCTTGGAGAAGTCGAGGCTGCCGTCGCCGGACACCTGGATGTCCTGGTCGTCGGAAACGACCTTGAAGGAAACAACGATTTTCATCCTGTACCTTTCCTTTCTCGTTGCAAAATCACATCTATGATTTTGATTTAGCAGATTCCACGCCAACATTCGCAATCGAGCTTTCATCCGAAAACCGTCGCGATGCCGGTTTGAAACTGAGCAATTGCATTATGCGATGCAAAACAGCGGGGTTCATCGCGCAAACACTATGAAATGACATATACTCAATTTCATGTGATATCTACCGACAAACCCCTGACCTGGCTTTATTTAGTCAGCATACTTCTTCGAAACCTGACGTCCTGCAATGTATGCCATGACCTCATGGGTGCCGCCGCCGAACATATTGCCGCGCAAGTCAGCCCAAATACGGCCGATGCGAACCTCCTGGGTGTAGCCAAGACCGCCGTAGATGGACAGAGCCTGGTCTGCAACCTTGAAGCACTCGGAGCAGCCGTAGCGCTTGAGCAGTGCGGAGTCGAGCTGAACGGACTCGCCGTTGTCGAGCTTCCACAGGGTCTTGTAGAGCATGTTGCGCGTATTCTGAACAGCAACCTCCATGTCGCACAGCTTCTCCTGAATCATCTGCAGCTTGGAGATGGGCTTGCCGAAGGCGATACGCTGGTTGGCATACTTCGCAGCATCCTCAAGAGCGGCCTGAGCAAGACCGACCTGCTCGGCTACAATGAAGGCACGCTCGACCTCGAAGTTCTTCATGAGCATCATGAAGCCTTCGCCCGGCTCGCCCATGCGGTCCTCTTCGGTGACGACGACATCATCAAGATAAACCTCGCAGAAAGGAATGCACTGCTGACCGATCTTGTGCAGCGGAGCGGTGCTCACGCCCGGGGTGTCCATCTTGATGTACCAGAGGCTCATCTTGCCGTTTTCGCGAGATGCATCCTCGTCCTTGGCGACAACGATGGTGTACGGAAGAACAGCGCCCATGGTGACCCAGGTCTTCTGACCGTTGAGGCGATAGGTGCCGTCTGCCTGCTTCTTGGCAACGCAGGTCATGGAGCGGTTGTCAGAGCCAGCGCCCGGCTCGGAGATGGACAGAGAGGCGATAGGCCAGCCGGTCTCCATGTAGTGGTCAACAGCATCCTGCTTCTGTTGCTCGGTGCCGAACTCCATGATGTCGAACATAGAAAGAGAGTTCTGATAGAGGATGTGCATGCAACCGCTGCAGCGATACAGCTCTTCGATCATGAGGCCGAGGGTAACCTTGTCGGCAGGAATTCCACCATATTCCTCGGGGATGCCCATGAGGCCGAAGCCGGCATCGCGATACGCCTCGGCGATTTCCTGGGGCATGCTGTGGGTCTCGTACATCTCCTTGACGACGTCCTCGGTGAAATAGCGATCGCAGAATTCACGCACGCTTTCAAGCAAGAGCTCTTGTTCGTCGGTAAGAGCGAAATCCATTACGTCCTCCTTAACGATGGGTATGCTGCCGAGGCTTTCGCCTCGCTTCGATAGGGCAACAATACGCCAGAATTGGAGAGTGATGGATGGTCAGTTTTTAGATTGTGAGCAAATAGTATCAACAGAAGGCTATGTATAACCATCTCCGTTGGTTTTCGCTCCCATATATAGATCTTACGCCGAGAAAAACGGATATTTTCTTATTTAACCTGGGATTATATTTAATTTTCATTATACTTTCAGGTAGTTTCGAATAGCTTCCCATATTCCATTCCCTTGTATTTTTGTGGTAGGATTTTACCCAGTTAATCTATTTCGTCCATCTGTTTTCCGTCAGGAGGTTAGCATGGGTTCAATCGACACCATGAAATTGATGGGAGACGCCTTCGTAAGCCTCGCCGAGCGTTTTCCTCTTGAGAAAATATCGGTTTCTGACATCGTTGCCGCATCGGGCAAAAACAGGAAAACTTTTTATTATCACTTCAACGACAAGAGCCATCTCATTCGCTGGATTTTCCGCAACGACCTTGCAAGCCTACTCCAGGAGCGCTTTGAGGGAGCATCCCTTGTCTACGAGGAGAGCGGCGAGTATGCCATGCCGGATTTACCGTACTACACGCTTAAAAAAACCGGCATCCGCTCTCTCGACGGATCGGGATTCTTCTGCGCTCTTGCGGACACGTTCCAGAACCGTCGCGCCTATTACGCCAAAGCCCTTCGCTCGAACGACCCCGACGGCTTGCGCGCCTACCTGCTCGAACTGTACACTCCCGCCCTCGAAAAGGACATTCGGTTCATCCTGAGCAACCGAACCCTCAGCGAATCCAGCATCCGGTTTCTCGCCGAATTCTATGCAGGCGCAATAGTCACCTATATGGCCAACCGCCTTTGCGACCCCGCCGAACACGACATTCTCTCCGACATAGACCCCTTCGGCAATATCGTCCACGATTCGATAGAACACATGATCAAAGAGCAGCAATTCCGCCGCGTTCTCTAAGCGATCGCTATTCAGCGGAATTACTTGTCGTCCCGCCGAATAGCCCCGCTGCCATCGCACGCTTTATGCACTACGCTTCGTTTCGACACCCATTCCGCCCTCCCATAGCTCAGCGGATAAAGCGAAGCGGCTCATGAAAAAGCGACGCCCCGCAAGGGAGCGCCGCTTTCTTCTTCTTTATGAAAGCGTCATTCGTGCGATAACGACTCCGCGCCTTGCAGTGCGCTGGTACGCCCCGTCCTCGAACGCACAAGGGACGCGCTTACGCACCTGAGCGCGCACTAGTCGCCGATCGTCCGGGCGACATGCCTCGCGCTTAATGCACCGAGCACGAAAGGCACGGGTCGTATGCACGCACGAGCTTTTCCACCTCGAGGCGAATCGTGCCCTCATCGGTCCCCTGGTTCGCAAGCAGCTCAGCGACCTGGAAGACATTATGCTCGGTGTCGCTGAGATTGTGCACCGTAGGAGTGATGATGTTCGCATGCACCACCCGACCCGCTTCGTCGAATTCCACATCGTGCACCAGCGTTCCACGAGGTGCCTCGGTCATGCCGACGCCGCGACCGGGCCTGGGCTCAAAGTCCACCGGTTCGCTCGACCCCTCCCCTTCTGCAAGCTCGCGCAGCATTGCCTCGCAACGCACGCATACGTCCACAAGCTCCACAGCCTGGGCGACGTTGTTGGAATACGGATTGAGCGACGGCGGACGAAGACCCGCTTTGGCCGCGGCAAGGCGCGCTTCGCGCGTCAGTTCGTTCCAGCTCACGTTGATACGGGCAAGAGCACTTGCCGCAAATGTCTCCTGCGTGTCCCGACGACGCGAGAAGTACGCCGCCGAGTGAGCGACCTGGTATTCCTCTATATAGTCGCGATACTGCGCGCAATCGAATTCGAAGCCGTCTTTGGCAAAGCACGGCCGACCGGAGACAACGGCGTAATGGCCCTCTTCGCGCAATGCGAGGAAATCGCCCTTGGTGGCGATATCGGGCACGGGAAATGCCGCGAACACGTCCACGACTTTCTCCGCAAAGGGCCGCATATCGCGCAGCTTATCAGCCAGCTCGATGTATTCCTCCGGCGAAACCTCATGCGTGAACCCGCCGACAACCGCCGTAATGGGATGAATGGAACGCCCTCCCACCTTCGTGCACAGCTCGTTGCCGAGAGCTTTGATGGCAAGCCCGCCATTAAAAAGCTCCGGCTCTGTCACGGCCAACGGAAACAGGCTTTCCTCTCCCGCAAAGTCAGGCGCGGCGAAGACGAACAGATGCGATGCGTGGTTCTGCAGGTAGCTGCCGTACACCAGAAGCTCGCGCAGCATGCGCGTACGATCGCTGACCTCCACGCCGAATGCGTCCTCTATGGCCAGAAGGTCGGTCACCACATGGCTCGACGAGCAGATGCCGCAGATACGCGATGCGATATAGCTGATTTTGTCGTAGGGTCGGCCTACGACCATCGATTCGAACAAGCGCGCAGGTTCGACGATGTTCATCTGAACGTCGCGCACTTTTCCGTCTTCTATGGAGACATGCACGTTTCCGTGGCCTTCGACACGGGCGATATGATGCATGGAAAGCGTCGTTCGTGCCATTATTCCCCCTTTTCAAGCATCGGGTTGATCTGGTTGAACAGCTCGAGCGAAGCGTTGAAGTCCTCGACGCTCATGCCCTTCGAAGCAACCATGGCGCGGGCGGAATCGAGATTGGCGAACGGAGACAGCCCGCGGCAACCGTTGCATTCGCGGCCGAGGTTGACGCATTTCGCGCCGCACCCCGCAAGCGTCACAAGACCAAGGCACTGCTTGCCCATCTTCCAGAAGCAACCCGACTCGTTGCGTTTGCAGCTGCCGCACATCGTGTCCGCATACGGCAAGACGTTGCTTCCGTACAGCGCGCGCTCGAGCACGGCGATAAAATCCGCCGTATCGATAGGGCAGGAACGAACCTCGAAATCAACCTCGACAACCGAGGATACGCTGCGCGGGGCCAAAGTTTCACCGCACGCATCGGGCAATGTTTCGCCATAAACATCGACAAGGCGTTCGTGAAGTCCCTTCGACGCCATGCCGGGAATGCCGCCCGTCACCGCGCACGCACCGATGGCGATGACCGTACGGGCACGCTCCCTCCATCGTTCGACGCAACGGCGGCTTTCCTCGGTCGTCACCGCCCCCTCTATGACGACGACGTCCACATCGCCTTCAGGCTCGGGCGCACTCGAAGCCAACTGCCAGTACTGAAGGTCTATCTGGCCGAGCACATCGAGCAGGTGCGCTTCGTCATTGGTAATCTGCAGCTGGCAGCCGAAGCAGCTTGCCAGGCCGACGACAACCACACGAGCAGGCGCATTTTCATGAAACTGTGAGCATGTCATTCTACATCGACCCCTGAATATTTTTGGCTTCCCAATAGTTGAACACGGGACCGTCAATGCAGACGTACTGATGCCCTACTTGGCAATGACCGCATTTGCCCATGCCGCATTTCATATGACGCTCAAAGCTCATATAGATGCGATCGTACGGGATGCCTTTCTTGCGCATTTCCTCGACGACAAAGCGATACATGACCGGGGGTCCGCACAGTACGCCGAAGGTATTTTCAGCATCGACCTCGATAGATTCGAAGGGCTTGGTCACCAGGCCCACTTCCCCGTCCCAGCCTTCTTCGTAGTTGTCGACCGTAAGGTGCAGATCGAAGTCGCGACGATGCTTCCACATCTCGAATTGGTTGCGGAACATCACTTCGCGAGGATTCTTCGATCCGTAAATGATCGTGACCTTTCCGAAAGCGTGGCGCTCGTCATGAATGTAGTTGATAAGCGACTTCAACGGCGCGATGCCCAGGCCGCCCGCAACAAGAAGGATGTCGTGCCCCTTCATCTCCTCGAACGGAAAGCCGCGGCCGAAAGGCCCGCGAATCCCCACCACGTCACCGCACTGCATGGCGTGCAACACCTCGGTGAAGCGGCCCGCGCGGCGGACGCAAAGCTCGATGAAACCCTGCTTCGAAGGGGCTGAGGAAATCGAGATCGGAGCCTCTCCCACCCCGAAGATGGACAGCTCGACAAATTGGCCGGGGTCTTGATGAAACGCCGAACGAATACGCTCGTCGATCAGGCGAAACTCGAAAAGCTTCTCCGTGGCGGTGAGGTCGGTGATGGATGTGATGCGTGCCGGCCAGGGTCTATAGGGGTTTTCCGCCATAAGCTCTTCGCCGGTTTTGACATGATGAGCGAAATCCAGGGGTTGCACCTGGACAGACGTTGTGAGGGCATGGCTATTCGGCATCGTTGGCCTCCTTGCTGAGAACGGCCGACGAACGCGTTTTTTCGTCGAAGAATTTGAAGACTTCAATGGGATTGATGTTCACCTTGCAGGCATTCACACAGCGGCCGCAGCCGACACACAGCATAGATCCGTGCTTGACCTTGAATCCGTTAAGCTTGTGATACATGCGATGACGAACGCGCCCTCGCTCGTCGGCACGGAAATTATGGCCGCCGGCAACGCGAGCGAAATGGGGGCTGTTGCAGCTGTCCCACACGCGCACACGCTCTCCCGTTTTCGCGTCGGGAGAAAGGATGTCTTTGATATCAAAGCACATGCACGTGGGACACACGGCGGCGCAGGCTGTGCAATTCAGGCAACGCGAGCCGAATTCCGCCCAGAAGGGGTCGGAATGATAGGTATCCATGAGCATGGCGATATCCTGCACATTGGGAATGCTGCCATCGAAAGCGGCGGTGCGCCTGTGCGTGGCGGCCGCAAAGAGAGCGCGGTCTTCGTCCGTTGCCTCGCGCAGATGCGTGCTTTCTTCGAGAATCTCAGCGGCAGCGACAGACGAGATGGAAACCCAGTAGCGATCGCCGAGATCTTGCAGGAAAAGGTCGTAGCCTCGGGGGGCCTCGTCGGCGTCTACTCGGTGGCAGAAACAGTTTTGCGTAGGCATGCAGCCAACGCCGACGATCAATGTCGCTTCGCGGCGGGCGCGATAATACGGATCGCCGTAGCGGCTGTCGAGAAAGACTGCGTCAAGGCGTTCGATGGCGTTCAAATCGCACGGATGCACGCCGAAGAGCACGCGCGGCTTGATGTCTATCTCAAAATCGACCACGTCATTTGACGCTACGTCGAATTTAAACAGTGTTTCCTCGGACGGAAGGAAATACTTCTTGGGAGATGCGATGGTGGTCGGATAATCCAGCACGACATCGCTCGGGTCATCGATCACATCGAAAATGTAGCCCGGGCCATGTTTGACCGGGGCTACAAGTTCGTATGAATCCATAAATGCGCGGATTAACGACGGTAAATCATCGGCATCGATAATGCGATAGAGCACACGCTCCTCCTCTTACGCAGGGATACGCTCGATGGCCCGATGCGTCGCTGAAGAAAAACTACGCGCCGAAGAACACGCCGATTTCGCGCTCGGCGGATTCAGGAGAATCGGAGCCATGGATGACATTTTCGTCCATAATGAGACCGAAATCGCCACGAATCGTGCCAGGGGCTGCTTCTGCGGGGTTGGTGGCACCCATGAGCGTGCGCATTTTCTTGACAGCGCCTTCGCCGGAAACGACCATCTTGACCACGGGACCGCTGGTGATGTACTCGATCAGGCCGTTATAGAAGGGCTTGCCCTCATGCTCGGCATAGTTAGCCGCAGCCTGCTCGGGGGTGACCATGCCGAGCTCCATGCGCTCGATGGTCAGGCCGGAGCGCTCGATGCGAGCGATGATCTCGCCCATATGACGATTGCGAACGGCGTCGGGCTTGAGCATGGAATAAGTCTTCTCGATTGCCATTGTTTTTCCTTTCTTGTTATTCGCCTTGCGACGATGTAAACACGTCTTGAAGCCGAGCGAGCCCGTGACGGACTCGCTGTGTATACGCTATTGGTTCGACGGGAACGACATCTCGATGCCTGAAACCTTCCAGCCAATCAGGTCGCGGACCATATCGATGCGATAGTCGACATCGCCGCCCTCCTCCGTCTTCGCAGAGACATACACGGTGGAGTTCGACATGCTCTTGTCAACACCGTCGATCGTGATGTTGCCATCCTGGACGACACCGCGCATTGCGGCATCGATGTTGTCCTGCCCAACCGATTCGACGAAGTACTGAGAAGCATTCTGCGTGTCGGAGAACAGGCTGCGAGCGACGGATTCCTGCGTGGGATAGCCCCAGCCCTGGGTGTAGAGAAATACGCATCCGGCGGCCGCAATCAGCAGCAGCGTGAAAATGAACACGAGAATCTTCAAACCGACGTTGCGGCGCTTGCGATCTTGGCGCGCAAGACCCTTCGAGTAGCGCTCGAGCTCTTCGTCGCTTGCGTTGAAGAAGCGCTCATCGCCCGAAGCATAGCTGTCCGGCGCATCATAGCCGTAAGCATCGGCGGGATAATACTGCGGATCGGCAGCATAGGAATCGTAGCCGTAATACTCGTCCTGAGGAAGAGGAGCGCCATCGGCCGCAACGTCCAGACCGGACATATCGTTTTCAGGCTCCGGCACGACGATGGGCTGCATCGCGGCGGTGCCGGTGGCAACAGCCTGGGCAGCACGGCCGTAATCGACGCTTGCGGAATCGCTGAGGAAGTACGTCTTATCGGCAAGGGCGGCCTCGAAGGCGTTCATGGCCTGCTGCATCTGGTTGCAGGCGACGTAGGCCTGGCCGAGATTCGCGTACATTTTATTGCGCGTGGCCGGGTCCATGTCGAACTGCAGGGCGCTCTCGTAGGACTGCACCGCATCGGCGGGGCGGTCGAGCGCCATGAAGCACACGCCGAGATTCAGCAGGGCCTTCGTAGGATCGGGGTTGTTGGTGTCAAGAGCCGCCTCGCGAAACGCCACGCCGGCCTCAGCGTTTTTGCCAAGCTTGAGCAATGCGTTGCCCAGGCCCAAGTACGCCTTATACGGAGCATCGTATTTCGCATCGGACACGGCGATTTCAAAATGAGAGACGGCATTTTCGTAGTCGTGCAAAAACGCATACGCCTTGGCAAGGTTGCAGTTGACCGCGCCGCACGCATCGTAGGCGGTATCGGCGGTAGCCTGCGTATAGGCATGAATAGCCTCGCCGAAATCCTTCATCTGCAAAAAACAGTTGCCGATCTGATGGTAGATATAGCCCAACTCGCCAGGACCCTTCTGAATGGAGGGGTCGGTGAGGCACTGGTTGAACAGAGCCAGCGCAGTCTGAAAATCGCGGGCTTTGTACGCCTCGCGTGCTTGGGCGATATATTCGTTATCCATAGGTTCTTCCTTCAATGCCGAGGCGACGTTTCGCATGCCCGCGACGTTTAGTCGGCGTTCTCGATTTCGATGGTTTCGATGACGTCGCCAACACGAAGTTCGGAGATGACGTCTTTGCCCTCGATGGTCTGGCCAAACACGGTATAGCCGGAATCGAGGTTATGCTGCGGGCCGAGGCACAAGTAAAACTGAGAGCCCGCAGAGTCGGGATTCATAGAACGCGCCATGGCGAGCGCACCGTCTTCGTGAGAATTGTTGGGGTTGGTGGTGTATTCCTGCTTGATGGTATAGCCGGGACCGCCCGTGCCCAGTCCGGCAAACGGGTTGCCGGCAGCGGCAACAACCTGATCGGAATCGAGGTCGCGCGTGTTGGGGCAGCCGCCCTGAATCACGAAGTTGGGAACATAGCGATGGAACTTCAGGTTGTCATAGAAGCCCTTGCGAGCAAGCTCGACGAAGTTGCCCACATGAATGGGCGCATCATTGCCTGCAAGCTGCACGCGGATTGCACCCTTAGAAGTCTTGATGACGGCAATCTCGCTGCCGTTAGGCTGATACTCGGGGGTATACATAGCCATGCTCATGCGCTCCTTCTCTTGCCCGTTCGCTTCTCTTGCCCGTTCGTTCAAATGCCGACACGCACCTTACCCTGCCGCGCAGAGGCTCGGCCGGCTGCTGGTGCCCCCTACAGGATTCGAACCTGCGGCTTTCTGCTCCGGAGGCAGACGCTCTATCCCCTGAGCTAAGGGGGCACATTAGCGTTCGAAATTATACGCTAAAATGTACGAATGCGAGAAAAGAGGTCACATGCGTGAAGAAATAACCATAGAACGCCTTTCTTACGGCGATGCCGCTATAGGAAAAGCAGCGGACGGCAAAACCGTTTTCGCCTTCGGAGGATGCCCGGGCGATACAGCAATTGTAGAAATAACCGCAGATAAAGGCACATATTACGAAGGAACGGTCGTGGACGTGACCGAGGCTTCGCCCCATCGCGTAACGCCCCCGTGCCCTTACGCCGATATATGCGGCGGATGTGGTTGGCAGCACATTTCCTACGATTGCCAACTCATAGAAAAGCGTGAAAACGTCATTTCCCAACTAATCCGCACCGCCGGTATCGACGAAGAGAAGGCGCGAAGCCTCGTTCGCGACACCGTGCCGTCCAAGCGAACCATGGGATATCGCAACAAGCTCGAATTCGGCTGCGGCCGCGATGCGCGGGACGGATTCGTCGTAGGACCATACAAGAAGCACACCAACGAGATTCTCCCCATCGACAGCTGCCCTTTGGCCCATAAAGGAATCGAAAAAGCTCCCAAGGCAATCCGAGGGGCGCTTCGCTTCCTCAGCGGGTCGAACGATTTGGGAATCTACCGCATCGGCATTCGTCGATCGATTCGCACCAACGACCTCGAGGTGGCCCTGTGGACGAATACGGGATCGTTCCCACGCACTGCGGTGGCAAAGACGCTTTCGCAAGCCGTCAAGGCAACCAGCATCGTGCGCGTCATGACAAGCGACAAGGGCAAGGCGCGCAAGCTGAAAGGCGTCGAGGTGCTCGGCGGCAAGGGATATTGGACCGAACGCGTCTGCGACACGGAATTCAAGGTGAGCGCCCCATCGTTTTTCCAAGTCAACACTGCCCAGGCGGAAAAACTCGTCGCACTCGCCCTCGAGGGGCTCGAGCTTGAAGACGACGCCGTAGTGGCCGACCTGTATTGCGGCATTGGCACGTTCACGCTTCCTCTTGCCGCCGCATGCGACACGGTGTTCGCTGTGGAAAGCTACGGCAGCAGCGTCCGCGACCTTCGCCGCATAGCCGAAGAGCAAGGCTTCGACAACATCGAGGTCATCGGAGGAGACGCGGCGCGAGAGCTGCCGGAGCTCGGGGAGCTCGACGCGCTTCTGGTAGACCCCCCAAGGGCTGGGCTTGCTGCGGAGATCATCGGCAGCATAGCCGACGCCGGTCCGCGCCGCCTTGCCTACGTGAGCTGCAATCCTGCCACCTGGGCGCGCGACGTCGCGCGCTTGGCGGGCGTCGGATACGAGCTTGCATGCGTGACGCCCGTGGATATGTTCCCGCAGACATACCATGCAGAAATCGTATCCATCTTCCAGCGAGAGGCTTAGGATCGCCAAGAAGGGCATAAGGCGTATACTAATGAATGGACAAAGGATGCGATCGCCGGATTTCGCGCTGCGGATGCAAGGCACAAACCGCAGGCAATTTCGTCCCGTCGCATCCTTCCAACGAAAACCGTCCTTCTTCAGGACCGTTAAAGGAGGGCATCATGGCTCTTAGCAAAATCCTCGTCGCCTACGACGGATCGCAAGCAGGCGCCTCAGCGCTCGACCTCGCCGCAGACATCGCCGGGACGAATCCCAACGTGAAGGTAGACGTCGTCAACGTCGTCGCCATCCCGATGCTTACTGACGAGCAGCTTATCAGCTTCGCCTCCGTGCTCGAGCTTATGGAGCGCGACGCGAAAGAGCTCCTCGGAAAAGCCGTCGACCACCTCGACGAAATCGGCCTTGAAAACGAGGTCGAGACATTCATGCTCAACGGCACCGACCCCGCGATCGAAATTTCCAAACTCGCCGACCAGGATTCTTACGACATGGTCGTCATCGGAAGCCGCGGGCTCGGCGGAATCAAAGGCTACCTCGGCAGCGTGGGGCATAAGCTGCTGAGCATCTGCAGCAAGCCCGTGCTCGTTGCGAAATAACGCTTCGCCGACCAACGAATTGAGCTCGTAACCCGTCAGCTCCCAGCCCTCGATGCTCGGACGGTCACGCAACGCCGCTTCGGCGCACCGCAAACTACGGCCCGCACGGCTTTCAACCGTGCGGGCCGTTTCTCGTAGAGGTCTGAAAACGACGCCTTCGCACTTAGCGCAGATCGCATGCCGCAGAAAGCCCGTATGCGCCCTTCGCATGGAGCACCGCGTTTTCTATGGCTTGCTGCATGGCCTCCGTCGCCACGATGGCAACCGCATCCGTCGAGCTTTCCACCTCGCCCGATGCGAAGGTGAATATGGTGTCTCCATCATTGGAGGTATGAACAGGCTTGATGGCGCGAGCATAAGCGTCATGCGTCGTCGAAGAGACCTTCGTCGCCTGAGCCTTCGTCAATTTGGCGTTCGTGAGGACGACGCCGATCGTGGTGTTCTGCGTGACACCAGCCCCTTCGACGGGAACTTTTTCGGCCTCCGCACCTAAAGCATCGGCTTGCCCATCGCAAGAACCCGCTGCGAAAAACACCTCGAGCGGATCGAGAATGCGCCCGTCGGCCTGGCAGCCCGCCAGCCATGAGCCTGCGCGATCGCACACGTTACCAAGCGCATTCACCGCCACGAGCGCAGCGACGACGACGTCGCCTTGGCGAAAGCAGCTGCAGCCGAACCCCGACTTCATAGCCTGCTCGGGCCGGCCCATCTTCCCCACGGTCGCGCCGCATCCTGCGCCCACGTTTCCCTGCTCGAGAGAAGACCCGAAGCCGACAGTGCCATCTTTGGCGGCGGCAAATGATTCGAGGGCCGAACGGGCGGCCTTCGCCCCCATTGCCTTGTCGGGATGGGCGTTCTTCCCCACCAAAACGTCGAACAGGCACGCGCCTGTCACGATAGGGATGCAGGCGTCTGCGAGCCTGAACCCGATACCCTTCTCCGAAAGCACGTCCATGACGCCGCATGAGGCCTCTAGGCCAAACGCACTGCCTCCGGAAAGCACGACGGCATGCACGGATTCGACCATGTTTTCAGGCTTGAGCAGGTCTGTCTCGCGCGTGACCGGCCCGCCGCCGCGAACATCCACGCCGCAGATGGCGCCATGCGGAGCGACAACAACCGTGCAGCCCGTTCCGGCGACTTCGTCATGGGCGTGCCCCACGCCGAACGAAGCGAGGGCTTCAAGAGAAATGGACTCCATCACGATCAACTCCCTTTTTCACGGCTTATTCCAGGGTTCTAAGATACCTCTTCGTCGGAAGAAACGCCGTACTCGACGCTGCCCATCTCGGCAAGCGTCGAAATGAACGGCAGGTTTTCGGGGTTCTCGACAATCGTGCCGCCGAAACTCACCGTGCCACGGTCGACCTTGGCGGAAAATACACGCGGATCGAATCCCGAGAGAGCGAATCCCGCCAAGGAGAGCACGATTCCCAGCCCCGCCAAAACGCATGCAACGCGCCGCGAGGTCTTCCAGATTTCTTTCATATGAGCTCCCATCTTTCGGTATTTACGCCGCAACAGCGCACGTATTATCGGCTTCGTAATGTTTGAACGGAGAGACAGCCTTTCGTATCCATTTCTGAGAAAGCACTGCCAAAGCGCGGCTCGCCGAAAACGCCGCGTTGAATACGAGCAGGCCGACGCCTCCGAGCACGCACCCCAAGCCGACCTGAGCGAGAGCGAAGGCAAACGTTCCCGTCATCACGCCGCACCATGCCAGATACAAACCGAACGGTAGCGCGAACATGCATACCGCTGCCACAAGCCAGATGCACGCCGCCGCAAGCCAGGTGCACAGATACACCGACGCCACCGCGAGCAGGAACGCGAACGCGAGCGGAATCCACAAGGGAGACCCCGCGATGGCAAGAACCCAAAGCAGCGCAGGACTTTTGCGCCTTGTTTTCGCCACCGCTCGCGGCACAACGGGAAGCTCCCCTAGAATGCTTTCCGCCGCCAATTCGACCGGCCCCATGGCGCAAACGGCCTCTTCCTCGGACATTCCCTCCTCAATGCGGTCGTCAATCGCCTCCCGGTAGAAAGAGAGAATTTCGGAGCGCTTCTCGCGGGAAAGGCAATCGAGCGCCTTCGCCAAAGCATCGAGGTAGTCTTTCTTATTCACGAGCTTCTCCTTCTCTCTCATCGGCTATCGTTTGCTTGCCACAGTCCCGTTCGTCGCATGCTGTACGCTCGCTGTACGCTCGCTGTACGCTGTGAATGCTCGTCACCTGCCGCATCCTCTATATAGCGATATATCTGCATGACCTCTTGCTTCTCCCGAAGGAACGATTCAAGGAAACCTCTCCCCTTCTCCGTGGTTCGATAGTATTTACGCAGGCGTCCGTTATGCTCTACCGCCCGAACGGAGATGAATCCGCCTGTTTCGAGGCGCTTTAACAAGGGGTACAGCGTCGATTCGGTCAGACCGAGAATGTCGGGGACGTCCTTGACGATCTGGTATCCGTACGACTCCTTGCGACACAACGTAGACAAGACGCACGCTTCCAGAAAGCCTCGCTTCATTTGCGCATCCACCATATACCTCCTTTCGTCATATACTATGTGTTGCATACTATATGACGCATAGCATTACTGTGCAAGAGAAAAAGGAAAATTCCTCCGGCAAAATATTCTTGCACCATGCGCAAAGTTGTAGTATCGTATGCAAATGCACTTACGCGGGTGTAGTTCAATGGTAGAACCTGAGCCTTCCAAGCTCATGACGCGGGTTCGATTCCCGTCACCCGCTCCAGAGAACAAGCCGAGCCAGGTGTACCTGGCTCGTTTCTTATTCGGGACGTGGCGCAGTTTGGTAGCGCGCCTGCTTTGGGAGCAGGATGTCGCAGGTTCGAATCCTGTCGTCCCGACCATCGTTTTCTTTAAGCCGGCTTCATGTCGGCTTTTTTCATGCTCTAGCAATACGGCTGGTGCCTACGTGCTCAAAACTTGTCGGTCTCTCTGCTCTTTACAGCGTATAGACATACATTCTCCCAGGTAATTATGATTCGAAGCGAAAACGGATAATACAGAAGGCCTCTAGCTGCTCTCTTTCCTTGCGAGAGAAGCAAGACAGAAGGCCTTCTTTTCTTGCGCAAGCAGTGTTCTTCGCTGCATGCACTCAGAACTTTACATCGTATATCAATATCTAGGAAAGTTTCTCCTTCAAGGCGCGCAGCGCGTTGCCCCTGTGGCTAATGGCGTTTTTCTCCTCCTGCGTCACCTCGGCGAGGCTTTTGTCTCCTTTGAATTCATCGGGAAGAAACAGAGGGTCATACCCGAAGCCGCCCTCACCTGACAAGCCGTGAGCGATACGTCCTTCAATCGTGCCCGAAGCTGCCATCTCAGTTCCGTCTTCGTCGACGAACACAAGCGAGCAGACAAAACGGGCGGTGCGCTCGTCATCCGCTATGCCCTCGAGCTCGCGAAGAACCTTTTCGTTGTTTGCATCGTCGTTGCCGTGCTCCCCCGCATAGCGTGCCGAAAGCACGCCAGGCGCACCATCGAGAGCGTCTACCACCAAGCCGGAATCATCGGCCAAGGCGGCAAGGCCCGTATGCTCATGCGCAGCAAGCGCCTTTATGCGCGCGTTACCTTCGAATGTGTCCGCGTTCTCTTCCGGCTCGGGATACGGCTCGCGTTCTGCGAGCGTCAGAAACTCCCAACCGTCGAAATTAAGCGCAGAACGAATCTCCTCGACCTTATGGGCGTTGTTGGTGGCGATCACCACTTTCTTCATGACAACTCCTCTCGTCCTTACAGAAAAGGCCTGCAGCGAACACCGCAGGCCGCATGTTGCAATCTATTCTTTACCGATAACCTCGCGTTGGAGGCGCAGCAGCTCGCCTATGCCCTCCTCGGCCATATCGAGCATTTCGTTCAAACGCGTGCGCGAGAAGCTCACCTGCTCGCCCGTCCCCTGGACTTCAACGAATTCGCCCTTGGCGTTCATGACCACGTTCATGTCGATTTCGGCCTGGGAGTCCTCGCGATAGTCGAGATCGAGCAGCAAACGACCTCCCACCAAGCCCACGCTTACCGCCGCAACCTGCCCGTAGAGGGGGTTCGTCTTGACCTTGCCGGACGTGCGCCACATCTCGAAGGCGTCATAAGCCGCAACCCATGCGCCCGTGATGGCCGCGGTACGCGTACCGCCATCAGCCTGCAGCACGTCGCAGTCGATTGTCATGGTGACCTCGCCGCCCATGTTCGCCATATCGCAGACATTGCGCAGCGAACGGCCTATCAGACGTTCAATTTCCTGGCTGCGGCCTTTGCGACCCTTCGTCTCGCGCGGGGTTCTCTTCGCCGTAGATGCGGGAAGCATAGCGTATTCGGCCGTCAGCCAACCCATGCCGCTTCCCTTGCGCCATCCGCCCACGCGCTCTTCAATGGTGGCGGAGCACAGCACATGCGTGTCTCCGAATTTTACCAAGCAGCTTCCGGCCGCATTCTTCATGACATTGCGTTCAAGCGAAACCTCGCGCAGAGCACGATCTTTTCGATTGTCGGTTCGAGTGCCGAACATAATTCCTCCTATTGCGTATTCGACGCGTCTTGCAGCCCCGATTCGCACGACATGCTGCCGTACTTTTCAAGACACGAAAGATCGATATGGGTGGGTCTGCATATTTCTTGATTGAACACGCGAGACCCGAAAGATTGAAACTCCTCCACCTCGTCGGAGGACGTGAAGAACTCGCGCGTTGCAACGTTGTCGGGCGATGCGAGCTGACCGCGCAACGTTAGCGTTTCGCGCACGTCTTTCGCCATCTCTTCGGCAGACGACACCAGCAAGACACTATGACCCACCACGCCGCCGATCAGCGCCTTGAGCATGGGATAATGCGTACAACCAAGCACGAGCGTATCGATGTCACAGCGACGAAGCGGCTCGAGATAATCCTGCGCAATCTCTTGGAATGCAGGGCGGATGTAGACCTTCGAGGCTCGGCTCGTCAAATCTTCGATCGGGCCTTTGCTCATGCGGATACCCTGTTCGACGATGTCTACGAACTTTGGCGTTGCCGTGGAAAACACCGTGATGCCGGCGTCGATATGGCGGATGGCGCGCGGATAGCATTCGCTTTCCACGGTCCCCTTCGTCGCGATAACGCCAACACGACGGTTCTTCGTAGCACGCGCCGCCGCGCGAGCGCCCGGCTCAACCGCGCCGATCACGGGCACCGCGAAATTCTTCTGCGCATGCTCAAGACCGGCGGCCGTCGCCGTGTTGCAGGCAATGACGAGCAGCTTGACGCCTCGGTCAAGCAGCCAGTGGCAGATTTGCTGAACGAAACCGTCGACCTCTTCCTGCGAGCGCGGGCCGTACGGGCATCGTGCCGTATCGCCGAAATAGACAATCGATTCATTCGGCAGCTCCTCGGCTATCTCTCGAGCCACCGTAAGCCCGCCGAAGCCGGAATCAAAGATGCCGATGGGAGCGTTGTCGTGCGAATAAGCCATCGTTTTTCTCCCCATCAAACAAACAAGCGCCACATATCGACAGAGGCGCTTCGTTGATTTTTGCGTAAAAGAAAGCATACCCCATTCCCATGTTTCTGGGAAAGAAACCGAGAGAAATACGCGATAAACGGCATAATGCTTGACAGTACACTCGGAATACCTAGAATAAAGAATTCGGCATTATCCTATGCCGTGAAGCTTGATAATCAAGCCAGGTGGAGCAGTCACCACTTCGATGAGCCGGTCTCGCACATGGCGCATCGCGTATTCGGGGGCGACTGGTTTCGACATGGTACGTTTGAACTGAGGAGCAGGTCGTGGTCTCCTCGCCACGTTAAACAGGGGTACCGTCAAGTTAATTGGCAAAGCTAAAACTCAGAGCGCTCCGGCGCTCGCCATGGCTGCTTAATTTACGCAGCCCGTCAACCTCGGGTTATCCCCGGCTCGAGCGCGACGTCATGTTAGGGGATTGCGTCAAAGCACGTAGCCTGTATGGCTTTGGCTAAGATCGAACGGGCTAGAACCGACAACGCGTGTCCGTAGGCTGCGTCGGTTTGAATCTCGACCACGGAATAAGCTTGTAGAGCCTGAGGGATGATGTAGTATGGACCGGAGTTCGATTCTCCGCGCCTCCACCAAAAGCACACAGCGCCCGACAGCGATGAAATCGCAGGTCAGGGCGCTTTTTTATTGTCTGGTTTCATCGGAGCGAAAAAGAGGCGATCTATGCACTTTGAACATAGCTCGCCTCTTTTGTTTTTACAAAGCGAATTCGAAGAAAACAATACCTAGGCGCGAATCGGTGGTCAAAAACAACGAGTTAGGGGAAGATTCTGCGTGAGAATGCAGGTCTGCGGTCAAAAGCGATGCATTGGGAGAAGTTTCGAGGTACCAAACGCTTTTTTTCGAGTCGATTCCCAACTTTCCTGCACGTCTTCATCCCTTCAGAAAGGATGAACGGCACAAATAGACCTGCCAGCGGTATCGTTCATTCCCCCAATACGACGAAATTGACCACAGTCGCAAGGATTAAGCTCCGTTCTTCCCCCAAAGCAGGCATTTCGACCAACGCTCGAACGGAGGACAGACGCGACGTATGGTCTTGCTTAGGCGGCGACACCGAAGCCGTGTCGCGTATCGTCAGAGCGGCAACCAGGACGACTACTTCAAATAGCGATTGATGTCGAGCCCGCCCATGATGTCATCCATGGCTTCTTTGAGCTCCTTCGCCGCAAGAGCGCCTTCGCGAGCAAGCTCGACACTTCCTTTCGCCATGCTTTTCATCTCGCCTTGCGTCATGCCCATGACGACCACCTTGTCGTCGGGATCGCCCTCCTCTTCGGCGGGACACCAGTCGTAATGTGCGCACGTTTCGCATTCGCCGTCGCATCCGGCTTCGTAATACGCCTCCGCCGCGTCCTTGGCAGCCTTCTCCTCTTCGGTAAGCTCCTCCTCAGGCTCTTCCTCCTGGTCGGCAGGCTCCTCGGGCTCTTCCTCAGTCTGCTCTTCTACGACTTCTTCCTCGTCTTCGAAGTCGTCAGGACACCAGTCGTAGTACGGGCACGTTTCGCACTCGCCCTCGCACTGCTCGTCGTAGTATTTCTGCCATTCCGCCTGCATGGCGGCATCGTCTTTAGGCTCAAACTTCTCCTTCAGGCGTTGGTATTCCTCATACTCCCGACGTTCACGGGCTTTTGCCACCCCGCCCTTACGACGGCCTTTCTTGGAACCGCCTTCGTTTTCAAGGTCACCGAACACCGCTTCTTTCGCGACGTTTTTCGCAACACGGCCCGCGGTACGCGTAGCCTTCCTGAACAAGCCCATGAAGAATTACCTCCTATCGCAAACGAGCCTTAAGCGCCCGCTCGATCTCACGCTTCGAATCACGCTCCGCCATAGAAGCGCGCTTGTCGTAGAGTTTCTTGCCCCGTGCAACAGCGAGCTCGATTTTCACAAGCCCGTTTTGCGCGAAATAGATGTTCAAAGGAACCAGGGCCATGCCCCTTTCGCGCGTTTTCTCCTCGAGATAGCGAATCTGATTGCGATGCAACAGCAGCTTGCGCTTGCGATCGGGGTCCGGATTGGCGATGTTGCCATGCGAATACGGAGCAATGTGCAGATTGTGCAGCCAGACCTCGCCGTGACGGATAAGCGCGAAGCAATCGGTCAGCTGGCAATTATTCTCGCGAAGCGAGCAGACCTCCGTGCCGGACAACACGACACCGACCTCGAACGTTTCGAGGATATCGTACTCGTGAAACGCCTTGCGGTTCTTCGCTATCTGCTTTTTCTCTCGTGCCACGTTGTCGAACTGCCTTTCGTTATCGTGCAAACGCCGTGCTTGCATAGACCGATGCACGGCGCACCATTATACAGGTTCGCCCGCTTAGCGACGAACGCCCCTGCGCTTGCTCTCCAGCAGGATGAAATCGGCCCTGCGCTCGTAAGGAGAAACCGCCGCGATGCGAATGCGCACCCGCATGCCCAGCCGATAGACCGAGCCGCTGTCGGAACCCGTTAGGGTGCGACGCGCGGCGTTGAGGACGTAGTATTCGTCCCTGTCCCGCAACGACACGAAGCCTTCGGAAGTGTCGTTCAGGCGAACGAAGAACCCCGAGCTCATGACGCCAGAAATCAAACCCTGAGCCTCTTCGCCTATGCGCGTCTCCAAAAGCTCGTAGAGCTTGAGCTCTTGCGATTCTCGCGCGGCCACCTCCGCCGTTCGCTCCGCGACCGAAGCATGGTCGGCAATCGCCGCCATGGCGCTTTCGACAGCCGAGGTTTCTTGGGTCCTCCCGAAAAGCGCGACTTTCACCATGCGATGGACCATGAGGTCGGGATAGCGCCTGATAGGGCTTGTAAAGTGCGCGTACGCGTTACTCGCTAGACCAAAATGAGGAGCGCAGCAGTCCTGGTATGCGGCGCGCTTCATGGTGCGAATCATAAGCATAGAGACGAGGTATTCCTCCCTGCGTCCTTTCGCGTAGGACAGAACTCGCTGGATGGCACGCGGATTGCCAGACGCAAGCGCCGAAAGCGAGACGTGCTTTTCGTAGCCGAACTCCTGGAGAACTGGTTTGAGCTCGGCCATGTCCGCCGGCGCAGGCTGCTCGTGCGTTCGGTATATGCACGCCACGCCCTGATCGCGCAAAAGGCGCGCCACGGCCTCGTTCGCGGCAATCATGGCTTCTTCGACGAGCGATGTCGCATCGTTTTTCACGCGCAGATCAACCCCGAGCGGATGGCCGCCCTCATCGAGCGCAACCTTCGCCTCGACGCTTTCGAAATCGATGCCGCCGCGCTTCACGCGATTCTCGTGCAAAGCCTCGGCGGCCTCGTGGAGCAACACGATGTCGGAGGCGACATCCGAAGCAAGAGAGCCCCTCAAGCATTCAAGCGCATCGGCGGCGCCTTCAAGATCGCCCCGAAGGTACGCGGAAAGCGCAGACTGCGCCTGACCGTAGGTCAAACGAGCCGCAGAGCGGATTACCGAGGGATATGCCTTCATGTGAGACACGTTTCCCAACGGATCGACGACCATATCGACCGTCATGGCGCGACGCAGACGGCCAGGGCGAAGCGAGCAGACATCGTTCGAAAGCTGCTCGGGAAGCATGGGGATGACGCGGTCGACGAGGTATACACTTGTCGCGCGGCGGCGCGCCTCAATATCAAGGGGTGAGCCCCAGGGCACATAATGCGAGACGTCGGCTATATGAACCCCGAGAAGCAGCCTCCCGTCGCCGAAGGGCTCGATCGAGAGAGCGTCGTCGAAGTCCTTCGCATCGTCGGGGTCGATGGTAAAGATTCGACGCTTGCTCAGGTCGACATAGCGCGAATCCGAAAGCGCGTCTTCGGCGTCTTCGCGCACCTCCCCCGCCTGCTGCAAAGCCGCTAAGCCGAAATGGGTCTCCAGCTTATGGCGGGCGACAATCAGGGAAACGTCAATTCCTACATCGCCCTCGTGCCCCAAGACCTCCTCCACGACACCCTGGGCGGGTTCGCGCCTCGAAGGGTAGACGGTCATGCGAACGCGAACGATATCGCCATTGCGCACATGGGGGGCATCGCTTCTCAGCGTGAAGATGTCATGTTTGATGCGAGGGTCTTCAGGAACGACGACGCCAAAGGGCTCAGCCACTTCATAACGCCCCACAATGCACTCGTGCGCCCTTGACAGGACGCGTACGACACGTGCGGCAGGACGGTTGTTCGAGGCGATCGCAGAACGCGACGAGCGTTGCGAAGCCCCTGGCAGACGCGTCACTTCGACCATATCTCCGTCAAACGCGTCGGCGACTTTCGAAGCCGGAATGAAGAACTCTCCTTCGGCGGTCTGGACGAAGCCGAAACCGCCCCCGCAAAGCTCAAGAACCCCGCGGGGATGGGCGCGCGGGGTTCGTCTTGTATTGGATTTTCGCGATCGAGAACGCGCCATGCAACTCCTTTTCACGCCGGAAACGGCAGGCTAGACAAGCGAACCTGCCGTTTCGATGGCAAAGGTTTTCTGATTGTCGTCCGATGCGCCTTCACGCACCGTGACCGTGATATTGGGGGAAACGCCGACGTTGTCGATAAGATAGCCGTCGGGACTCTTGTAGCGAGCCGCCGTGTAGCGAAGGGCGCCCCCGAAAGAAAGGGGCTTAGTGACCTGGACCGAACCTTTCCCCATGGTTGTCGTGCCCGTAAGGACTGCGCGGTCGGTATCGCGCAAAGCCGCCGCAAGGACTTCCGCCGATCCCGCTGTGTTGCCGTTCACCAAAACGACCAAAGGAGCGTCCGTGGCAATATCGCCCGTGACCTGCTTGGTCGTCTTCGCTTCGAGCGTATCGATTTCCACGACAACGCCGCTTCGGATGAACAGCGATGCCACATCGACAGCCTTGGTGAGATACCCGCCGGGGTTGTCACGAAGATCGAGCACAAAGGAGTGGGCGCCGCGGGAGGAAAGGTCGTCCAATGCGGAGCGGACAAGCGTATCGGAATTCTGCGTCAACTGCTTGAGGGAAATGTAGCCCACGCCATCGACAAGCTGCGTCGTGACGTTGGGTTCTTGATAATCCGAGCAGATCAACGTCGTAGTGAATTCCTCGCCCTCGGAGCCATCGGACGTCGAAGGCCGCAACCAGGTGATAACAACCGACGAGCCCGCCTCGCGCTGAACGGCGTTGATGGTCTCCGTTGCCGTCCAATCCTGCGAGCGATCGCCATCGATCGCAACGACCACGTCGCCCTGGCGAACCCCGGCATCCGAGGCGGAGGAGTTCTCGAAGACATCAAGCGCGAACGCTTTTCCGTTCTGCTCCGAGAAGAACACGCCGACGCCGGGATATTCGTCCGTCGCGACATCGACGAAAGAGGTGTAGCGGGCGTCGTCGAAATAGCGGGCATAAGCGTCGTCGGTATTCTTTAAGAAAGAATCGAGCACTGCGCGGGTGGTTGCATCGGCATCGTAGGAATCAAGGCTGCCGGAAGAGAGCATCTTCTCGACCTCATCAAGGCGGGAAGCTACCGCCGAGACCTCGGGAGAGGCGCCCTGGGAAGCCGACGAGGGATCTTTCGCCGCCACGATACCCAGGCGCTCCATGAGCTCGGCGTTTCCGCGCAGCAAAAAACCGGCGGAAAAAAGAAGGCACGCGGCAATGCAGAGGACCAGCATTCGCAAAATCCTCGCATTGCGCGTACCCATCTCGATATGTTTGCGTTTTCCGTTGCGCATGAAGCTTCGGCGCTACACCTTCAGGTAGCGGCGCATGGCGAAAAACGACCCGACGGCAGCGATGATCAGACCGAATACCAGCATGACCAGATAAATCTGAACATACGTGCTTGCAGACAGATTGATAGGCAGCCACATAAGGGCGTTTGCAACCTGGGGAAGCGCGAATCGATGGATAAGCTCGATGGAGCCGATAGCCAAGGCGGAGCCGATAACGGCATGCACCACGCCTTCCATAAGGAAGGGCCCGCGAATGAAGCCGTTCGAAGCGCCGACGAGGCGCATGATGGCAATCTCCTTGCGGCGGGCAAGGATGGCGAGGCGAATGGTGTTGTTGATGAAGACCAGCGCGATGAAGATCAGCAAGGCGATCAGCGCTATGCCGATGTAGCGGATGTAGCTCGTCAGGCTGAAGAGACGGTCTACGCTGTCTTCGCCGTATTTGACGCTATCCGAAGGATCTTCCGGGTTGTCGCAGATAGCGATGAAATCCTTATCCGCCGCCAAATCGGAGGCGATGGTCTCAACCTGCTGCGGATCCGAAAGCTCGATTTCAATTGAAGCGGGCAACGGATTGGTGCCGTCGAGCTGATCGACGATATCGGTAGAGCTCATCGAGTTCTGGAAGTTCTCGAGAGCCTGGTCCTTCGTGGTGAAGCTAACGTTCGCAACGCCGTTGACGCGCTCGAGGTCAGACACAACCGCATCGATAGCGGACTGTTCCGCGTCGTCTGCGACATAGGCCGTGATGGAGACCTTGTCTTCGACCGACGACACGGTGTTGTTGATGATAGCTCCGCCCATCAGGAAGATGCCGATGATCAAAAGCGAAAGAAAGATGGTGATGATGGAACCCAGCGATGTGCTCAGATTGCGCGTGAAGCCCGTGAGGGATTCCTTGAAGAAATATATGAGACTAGACATCGAAACCGTACACTCCCCTGTCCTGGTCGCGGGTCAGCTGACCGCTGTCAAGCGCGATAACGCGACGACGCATGTTGTCGACCATTTCGCGGTCGTGCGTGGCGACGAGCACCGTGGTGCCCGTGCGATTGATTCGCTCGAGAAGATCCATGATGCCGCGAGAAGTCTGCGGGTCGAGATTGCCCGTGGGCTCGTCGCACACCAGCAGCGGCGGACGATTCACGATGGCTCGGGCGATAGAAACGCGCTGCTGTTCGCCGCCGGAAAGCTGGTCGGGGCGCTTATTGAGCTTGTCCTGCAAGCCAACGAGGCGCAAGACCTCGGGAACCTGCGTCTTGATGACGTGGCGGCTTTTCCCGATTACCTCGAGCGCGAATGCAACGTTTTCGAAAACGGTCTTGTTCGGCAAGAGCTTGAAGTCCTGGAAAACGCAGCCGATATTGCGGCGCAGATAGGGCACGCGCCAGTTACGCATCGTGCTCAAATCCTCGCCCGCGATGAAGATATGGCCGTCGGTGGGCTTGAGCTCGCGCGTGATCAGTTTGATAAACGTGGATTTGCCCGATCCGGAATGACCTACCAAAAAGACGAATTCTCCCGCATAGATCTGCAGGGAAATGTCATGCAGGGAGGGCTTGTTGGGCTGTGCGGGATACACTTTGGTCACATGGTCGAATGTGATAACAGGAGCCCCCATGGGCTGCTGCTGCACATCTTCCACGGAAAGCGTGGGCAGCGAAGTGGACAGGTCGGGCAAAACGCCCGTTCTACCAGGAGCCTTCGAATGGCTTCCGTTGTGCGCCGGCGCGGAGCCGGGCGTATTCACGGGAGGCATGGCGCCCGTGGCCTGAGGGCGGGGGCGCATTGCGCGCTCCGCCGGCACGGCGGGCCTTGAGGTTGCTGCGGCATCTTGCCCAGCGGCCGCATGACGGCCTTGAGCAGGCGGAACCGCCGGAATGGCGCCCGTCGACTCTTGGGCACGACGCTGCGCGTCGTTCGTGTTCGTCACAGAATGCTCCGTTCATATCATGGTTACTGGACTTAACTCACCCATTCTAGCAAGACCGCCGCGCACAAGGCGCGGCGGTCACAGAATGTTCATCGCGCTCCGCAAAACCCTCCATACGGCCAGACCAGACGTCGAAAACAGCCGAGTTTAAAGGGAGATTCGCATTGCTACAGAACGTTTTTCCTGGATAGGGCCTCATCGACAGCGGAAGCGATGGCCGGAGCGTCAAGCTCGAACTCTCGCATGAGCTCCGCCATTTCTCCCGACGTGCCGAAGCAGTCGCGCATGCCGACACGCACGAGCGGCAGGGGAAGCTTCTCGGACAAAAGCTCAGCGACGGCACCGCCCAGCCCGCCGATGACCGAATGCTCTTCAGCGGTGACAACGCACCCCGTCTTCCGAGCGGATGCGAGGATGGTCTCCTCGTCGAGGGGCTTGATAGAAAACGCATCGATGACCTCGGCAGAAACGCCTTTTTCCGCAAGCGCTTCGGCAGCCTTGAGAGCTTCGTCGATCTCTACGCCGCACGCGACGATGGTAACGTCGCTGCCCTCGCGCAAAACCTTCGCGCGACCGACTTCAAACACCGAGTTCTCATCGTACACGCAAGGCACCGAGGCACGGCCCATACGGATGTAGACGGGGCCAGGGGTTTCGGCAGCAAGCTTGATGGCCGCCTTCGCCGCCGCGAAATCAGCGGGAACGAGCACGCGCATGTTGGGCAGCACGCGCATAAGGGCGATGTCTTCGACCATCTGATGGCTGCCACCGTCAGGGCCTACGGAAACGCCGGCGTGCGTCGGAGCGATTTTCACATCAAGGTTCGCGTAGCACACGGTATTGCGAATCTGGTCATAGACGCGCCCCGTGCCGAATACCGCAAACGAGCCGGTGAACGCAACCTTTCCCGTCAGGGAAAGACCGGCGGCAACGCCGACCATGTCCTGCTCTGCAATGCCGACATTGAAAAGACGCTCGGGATAAGCGTCTCCGAGCTTCTTCGTGGTGGTGGACCCGGAAAGGTCCGCCTCGACGGCGACTACGGGAACGCCTGCGTTCGCGAGCTCGATCAGGGTCTCGCCGTACGCAGCGCGCGTGGCCTTCTTCTCGTTAGCCATGCAGGGCCTCCTTATCGGTCAGTTCGGCAACGGCCTGCTCGGCCTGCTCGGCATTGGGAGCTTTCCCGTGCCATCCTGCCTGGTCTTCCATGAACGAAACGCCTTTGCCCTTCGTGGTCTCGGCGATGACGATCTTCGGCTTTCCCGACTTCGCGCCCTTCGCGGACTCCAACGTCGCAAGGACTGCCTCCATATCGTTGCCGTCGCACACGAAAACCTGCCAGCCAAAAGCCTCGAATTTGGCAGAGAAGCTGTCGGGGCAGCACACGTCTTCGATACGGCCGTCGATCTGGAGGTGGTTATGATCGAGAATCGCGACCAGGTTGTCCAGGTTGCGGTGGGATGCGAACATAGCGGCCTCCCAGACCTGGCCCTCCTGGCATTCGCCGTCTCCCATCAGCGTGAAGACGGTTGCCTCGCTGCCGTCGAGCTTCAGGCCGCACGCCATGCCGGCGGCAATGGAGAGGCCCTGGCCCAAAGATCCCGTCGACGCCTCGACGCCGGGAAGCTTGCGGCAGTCGGGATGTCCCTGAAGACGGCTGTGCAGCTTGCGAAGAGTCTTCAGCTCCTCTTTGGGGAAATAGCCGGACTCGGCAAGCGTTGCGTAAAGCACGGGAGCCGCATGTCCCTTCGAAAGAAGGAAACGGTCGCGGTCCTCCTTCCTGGGATCGTTCGCGTCATGGTCGAGCACGCCACCGAAATACAGCGCGCACAAAATCTCGACAGACGAGAGCGACCCTCCCGGATGCCCGCTTCCCGCTTCGGCCACCATTTCGACGATATCCACGCGAATATCGTTGGCCTTGCCTTTCAAATCTTCCAGGTTCACGTCGTTTTCCTTCCGAATCAGCGACAATCGATACCTTTATTGCGAGACACGCCAACGATGGTATCCGATGACGAACTGTTCTATATCGCCATCGAGAACCGCGTCGACGTTACCCGTTTCAATATTACTACGAAGGTCCTTCACCATTTGGTATGGGTATAGGACGTAATTTCGAATCTGACTTCCGAAGCTGTTCTCCATCCGCTCGCCGCGCAAGGCGGACAGCTCTTCCTCGCGTTTGCGCCTCTCGAGCTCGTAGAGCTTCGCGCGCAAAACCTTGAACGCAGCCTCTTTGTTTTGCAGCTGGCTCTTCTCGTTCTGGCACGTCACCACGATACCCGTCGGCGCATGGGTCAAACGCACAGCGGAGTCCGTCGTGTTGACGCACTGGCCGCCTGGACCGCTCGAACGATAGACGTCGACGCGCACGTCCGCAGGATTGAGATCAACCTCGATGTCATCGCTGGTGACAGGCAGCACCTCGACGCTTGCAAACGTCGTCTGGCGGCGTTTTTTGTCGTCCGTCGGCGAGATACGCACCAAACGGTGGACGCCGTGCTCGCTTCTCAGCATGCCGTAGGCGTTATGGCCTTCGACCTGGATGACTGCGCGGTCAAGGCCGATGCCTTCACCGGCGACCACGTCGAGAGACTTGACCTTCCAGCCTTTCTGCTCGGCATAGCGGACGTACATGCGATACAGCATCTCCGTCCAATCCTGGGCCTCGAGGCCGCCCTGACCGGGATTGATGGAAAGGATCGCATCGCTTTCGTCCATTTCCCCGGAAAACCAGGATTCGATTTCGAATCGCTCCAGCATGGCGGAAAGCCGCTCGAGCGCCGCATCCTTTTCTTCGGCGAATGCGGGGTCTTCTCCGGCAAGCTCGGCGGCAGCCCGAGCATCCTCAAGCGTGGCAACCGCCTCTTCGTAGCTTTCGACGGCGTTGCGCAGGGTACTGGCCTGACGGGAGACCTCTTGCGCGCGAGACGTGTCATTCCAGAAGTCGGGAGAAGCGATCTGCTCGTTGAGTTCTTCGAGGCGCCGGGCCTTCTCGTCTATATGAAGCCATATGCGCGCATCTGCCACGCGCTTCGACGCCGCTTCGATTTCTTTGGATTCTCTCTCTGCCATTGCTACCTATCACGTCCATGACATTTCTTGAATTTCAACCCGCTTCCGCACGGACACGGATCGTTGCGACCGACGTTGGCGTAAGGATCGTGCTCCTCTTTGCGATACGTTTGAGGCTTTGCCGGCGCCGGCTTGGGCTGCTGCGAGGCGCCCTGACGAGCAGGGGCCCTCATCGTGGATTCGAGCGCTGCTTCGGGAGAGGAGTAGCTCATCTTCCGGTTCTCCAAAGGAGACCGCTCGTCTTCCACCGGAGCTGCTACCTGCAGACGAAGCAGCGTGCGCAGGAAATCCTCGTACATAGAGGCCGTCAGCGATGCGAAGGCCGCATGCGCCTCCTCCTTGTATTCGACCAAAGGATCGCGCTGTCCGAAGGCGCGCAGCCCGATACCCGTCTTGAGGTAATCCATCTCCTGCAAATGATTCATCCAGCGAACGTCGATGATGCGCAGCATGACCTGGGCCTCGAGCTTGCGCATGTTCTCGTCGCCGACGGCTTCTTTCTTCTCGTCGTAGACGCCTTCGAGATACTCGATCAGGGCGTCCGCAACGACGCTCGAATCGTCGTCATGGTCAATCGCCGAAACGCTGAAATCGGCACGTCCCGTCATCTCGGCGGCCCAGCGCTCGACCGCTTTCGCGTCCCAATCGTCGCTCGGGGATTTCGCAGGACAATTCTCGTCGACGATTGCATACGCAGCGTCCGAGACAATATCGCCGATACGGCTGGAAAGGTCCTTGCCGTCCAGAATGGCGTTGCGTTCGTTGTAGATGGCGTTACGCTGCAGGTTCATGACGTCATCGTATTCGAGGACGTTTTTACGGGCTGCGAAATGCATGGATTCGACCTGGCGCTGAGCGCTCTCGATCGCCTTCGAGACCATGCCCGCCTGAATGGGCACATCGTCTTCGGCACCGGTCTTTTCCATCATGCGGGCGATGGAATCCATGCGGTTCCCTCCGAAAAGACGCATGAGGTCGTCTTCCAGAGAGAGATAGAACTGCGTAAGACCAGGGTCGCCCTGACGGCCGGCGCGGCCGCGAAGCTGATTGTCGATACGGCGGGATTCATGACGCTCGGTACCGATGACGGCGAGACCCCCTGCAGCAAGGACTTCCTTCTGTTCCTGCGCGCATACGCGCTTCGCCTCGTCGAGGGCCGCCTGACGCTGCTCGGCAGAAGGAGCGGGAAGGGCGTCGGGAGACGGTTCCTCCTCGGGAGCGCGATTCGGGTCGAAGCCCTTCTCGTAAAGAACGTCTTCCATCAAGACCTCGGGGTTGCCGCCGAGCAGGATGTCGGTGCCGCGGCCTGCCATGTTCGTCGCAATCGTCACCGCGCCGACGCGACCGGCCTGGGCGACGATATGCGCCTCTCGCTCGTGGTTTTTCGCATTCAGGGTTTCATGGGGTATGCCGCGTTTATCAAGCAGGCGAGAAAGACGTTCGGAGCTCTCGATGGAGACCGTGCCGACAAGGCACGGCTGACCAGCCTTGTGGCGCTCTGCCACATCGTCGGCGACGGCGCGGAATTTAGCGTCGATCGTGCGGTAGATCAGGTCGTTCTCGTCGATACGGGCCTGCGGCTTGTTGGAGGGAATGGCCACGACGGGAAGCTTGTATATCTGACGGAATTCGGCATCTTCGGTCATAGCCGTGCCCGTCATGCCGGAAAGTTTTTCGTACAGTCGGAAATAGTTCTGCAGCGTAATGGTCGCAAGCGTCTGATTCTCCTCGCGGATGCGCACGTTGTGCTTTGCCTCGAGTGCCTGATGAAGACCCTCGGAGTAACGACGGCCCTCCATGATGCGACCCGTGAACTCGTCGACGATTTTCACTTCGCCATCGACGATAACGTAGTCTTTGTCGAGGTGGAACAAGAAATGTGCGCGAAGAGCCTGCTGCAAGTGATTCGCCAGCTGGCCCGAAGGGTCGGCGTAGATATCCTCGATTCCCAAGCGGGACTCGATCTTCGCCAGACCGCTTTCGGTGGCCATGATGGTACGCTTCGCCTCGTCCATCTCGAAGTCTTCGTCGCGCACGAGGCCAAACATGGCCTGGGCGAACTTCTTGTACATATCGGCCGCTTTCACGCCGGCGCCAGAGATGATCAGCGGCGTGCGCGCTTCATCGATGAGGATGGAGTCAACCTCGTCGACAATGGCGAAATAATGACCGCGCTGCACGCGCTGATCAGCACGCGTGACCATATTGTCACGCAGGTAGTCGAAGCCGAACTCGGCATTCGTACCGTACGTCACATCGGCTTTATAGGCGGGGATGCGCTCGGAAGGGCGCATCCCGTTTTGGACCAGGCCGACCTCCATGCCCAAGAAGCGATAGATGGCCCCCATCCACTGGCTGTCGCGGCGGGCAAGGTAGTCGTTGACTGTGACGATATGGACGCTCTTGCCCGTCAAGGCGTTGAGGTAGCCGGCGAGCGTCGAGACGAGCGTTTTGCCCTCGCCCGTTTTCATCTCGGCGATCTGGCCGTCGTTGAGCGCCATGGCACCGATGAGCTGAACGTCGAAATGACGCAGGCCGAGCGTTCTCACGCTGGCCTCTCGAACCGTGGCGAACGCCTCGGGAAGAATGGAGTCGAGGCTTTCGCCATCGGCCACACGCTGTTTGTACGCCGCCGTCAAAGCACGCAACTGCTCGTCGGTCTTGCCCTGCATTTCGGGCTCGAGCGCATTGATTTTCTCGACAAGAGCCTGATAGCCCTTCATCTGCTTGCCCTCGCCAAAGGTGAGAAGCTTCGATAGGAATCCCATGACACCTCTTCGTCCCGCCGAACGCCTAGGCGAACGACGCTTTGCCGCATAGTGATACTGATTCGAATTAACCTGCGCTACTTTACCATAGATACGCTGCGCTTCATCCTCTCCTAGGCCGAGACCAAAGAACCCCCATTCGCCTCATCGAGCAGGCGGCGATGAAGCCTCACGATACGCTCGGAGGGATCCATCCCCAGATCTTCTTTCATGAATCGCTTGCATTCGAAAAACGTGTCCATGGCAAGACTTCGCTGGCCCGTTGACATCTGGGCCCGCATAAGGGCGCAGAACGCATCTTCTCTTTTCTCGAAGCGCTCGAGCGCCGCCTGGGCGAACCACAGCGCGGCCCTCGGCTCGTCCGCGTCGCACAGTCTGTCCGCCGCGGTGACGTAGACGTCGGCGAGCCGGGTTCTGAAGCGCTCCCGCAGCCGGGCGATGTAGGCGTTCGAAGCCTCGGAGGGCAACAGCCCGCACGCGAAGTCTTCCTCAAGGCGCGCGAACGCCTCCATCCACACCCCGGCCTCCGGCTCTTCGAAGGTAAGCATGCGGCAGATCGACTCGAACTCCTCCACATCGCTTTTCACGTAATGGGCATCCACCATGTAGCTTTTCTGGTGCTTCGCCAAGTACGGGCAGGCCCCTCGCTCGTCCATGAGAGCGCGACGCAGAAGGGACCAGAGCGAATAGAAGCTGTTGACGGACTTATCGCTCGATGTGTCGGGCCAAAGCACGTCGAGCAGCTCGCTTCGAGGAACTTCTTTGCCCCGGTGCAAAACCAAAATGGCGAGCAGCGTCGTGGCCTTATGCTTCTGAAAGGCTTTTTCGTCGACGACCTCCCCTCCCACGCGAACCTCCATACCGCCGAAAAGGCGCACGTGCATAAGGGGAACCTGGGTGCTTGCGGTCCTGAAAGAAACGACGTTGGAAGGAAGCTCGGAAAGCGCACGCTTCGCCTTCGCCTCCTCGCGCTGCGCGGCAAGGCTCGAGAGTATGCGCTCGGCCTTTCGCCGGCGCGAAAGGCTTGCATCTCCCACGGCCTCGAAACCTACGGCTTCGCGAAGCAGCGCCTCGTACACCGTTGGTTCGTCTTCCTTCTCGCACAAACGAATCGCACGGATAACAAGGGCGTTTGCGCGACGATGCGGCGCATCGGGACCGTACTTCCGCTCAGAGCGAGACTCAAGCTCTCTTGAAAGCCTCGCCGCACGAACCACCTCGAGCAGCACGGACGACTCCCGCAGAAATTCGTCGCCGCAGCCTTCGAGTGCACCTATCGCCCCCTCGAGGTCTTCTCCCTCAAGAAGCCGGGCTCGAGCCGCGCAATACAGGGCCGAATCCTCCTCGACAGCCCCGGCGCATACGCCCCTTTCGAGCGTCGAACGCGCCTTGCGGCGTCGCTCGCCTTCCGCGCATTCCTCCGCGAGAAGGGCCGCCTCGATTCGCTGATGTGCAGAAGCATCGGAGCCGGCAAGCACACGTGCTGCGAAACACGCGGCCTTCGTGTCGTCTCGAAGAAGATGCAACCGCTGCGCCGCCGCAAGGGCCATGCCGCTCGACAAAGAAGCGCCTTCGAGACCGGACGACTCGAACAGCTCCTGGATGCAGGCGGGATATCCGGCGCGAACGAAATCGTCCTGCACGACCTCTATCCACAAAGCCCTCTTCTTTCTCGGGCAGAGGGCCGCCACAAGGTCGCACGACCTCTGCCACATCCCACGACGCACCAACAGGTCGGCCAGCCGGCCGACGAGCGCGTCTCTGCTCGAAGCGGTGGCGCCCTCCACGATCCGCCCGATCAAGGTGTGACACGCTTTGGTTATCTTGCCTATCGGGGCGCTGTGCGCCTTGAATCGCTCCTCGATGAGGTCGATTCCCAGATGGGGATAGCATTCCTCGAGAAGACGGAGCGTGTCTTTTTTCACCCCTTTCACAACAAAGGACACATCCTCTATGGAACCTTCGCCCAAAACGAGCATGACGAATTCGACGAGAACCAGCTCGGCGGGCGCTCCCGCCGTCTTCATCCCTTGGAGCAAGGCGTCAACGTCAGAATCGGTTCCCCACACAAACGATGCGACCCTGTCGCACTCCCCGAATCCGGAATTGCCCGCAGAATCGATTTCGTCGGCATCGACCAGCAGGTCTTTCGAAGCAATGCATACTCGGTCCTTTTGCAAATCGCTCAAGGAATCGGCGACCGGAGTCACCGTGACGAGAACTTCCCATCCGTCGGAAAGCAGCGTGTCTATGTCATGCGAAAATGCCTCTGCCCTCCCATCGCCAAGAAAAGGCACGTCCTCGAAAACCGCAAGAGAACCCCTGCCTCCGAGAAGCGAAAGCGTCGACGCGACGACGCCGTCGTCAAGGTCTCGCAAAAAACACGGGCTTTGGCAGTTGATCCAGAACGTATTCGCGAAATTCGAGACCACGTTTGCGTACTCGAACGCCAGCATGGTCTTCCCATAACCCTGCGGAGCGACGAGAAAGCGAGCCACATCGCGCTCGACCATCATCTTCTGCACTAATTTCGGACGAGAGCGATACTTTTTCGTACGCAAATTCTTCGGAGGACGTCCGTTGCATGCCGAGTTCGCAAGAAAGCTTTTCATGGGTGCGCTCCTTCCAACCACGCTTAGTTCCACGCCTCGACGCTCTCGCGGACAGCAACGACCGGTCGGTCTCGCAAGGGAGTGCTCTTTGCCGAAAACAACAGGCCGCACCGCAGAAGGAGCTTTCATCGAACCTTCGAGAGACCAGCACCCTCCCCATGCGTCGGGCATATGCATTGTAGTGGTGCGACGAAAGACGGCCTTCTCATCACAAGGGCCGTATCAGGAGGAGCGGACGAACAAGCACGGCAGCGGTCTTCCTTTTCTCATCCGTCGGCGATTCTCTGCTGTTTTTCACCGCATTTTCCACTACCATTTCGGCCATGAATCTTTCCCCCGACATACCGATCGATGCACGGGCGCTCTACGTCCTGAACAAGCTTGAAGAAGCCGGCCATAGCGCCTGGCTCGTCGGAGGGTGCGTTCGCGACGCGTTCATGGGAATCAAGGCCAACGATTACGACATAGCCACTTCTGCGCCTTGGCAAGAAACGAGCTCTCTCTTCAAGAAGGCCGGCCACAACGTCGTGGAGACGGGAGCGAAGCACGGAACGGTGACCGTCCTGGTTGAATCCGTTCCCTTCGAGGTAACAACCTACCGCGTCGACGGAGTATACAGCGACGCGCGGCATCCCGACACCGTAGTGTTCGCCGACACCATAGAAGACGACCTCTCTCGGCGTGATTTCCGCATCAACGCCATGGCCTTCCATCCTTCCCGCGGCCTTCTCGACCCCTTCGGAGGACTTGACGACATCCGAAAACGCCGCCTTTGCGCAGTCGGCAACCCCTTCGACCGCCTTGCCGAAGACCCTCTTCGTATCATGAGGGGTCTTCGCTTCGCCGCAAAGCTGGGATTTTCCATCGAGCATCGAACGAAAAACGCAATCCGCGAAAATGCTCCGCTTTTGAAGTCTTTGTCGAAAGAGCGGGTTTTCGCCGAGCTGTGCTCGCTTCTGTGCGCGCCCCGCGCTTCCGCCATCCTTCTGGAATACTACGATGTCCTCGACGTCGTAGTCGAGGGAACGAGAGCCATGGCAACGCAACCTTTGAATTTCCGGGAAAGCACCTGCAGCATCCTCGAGCACACGGCGCACGTTTTGGACCGCACGCCTGCCGAGCCCGCCTTGCGTCTTGCCGTCCTGCTTCGCGACAGGGCAAAGACGCCCGCCTCGTTTCGCTCGAACGACCCGAAAAACCACGCGAAAGAAAGCGCCCTGCGCGCCAAGTCGCTCCTGGAAGAACTGAAAGCCCCGCGCCGCCTTCGCGAAAAAGTCTGCCGAATCGTAATTCGTCACAATGAATACGTCCCTCCCTCGCCCAGCGGCGTCTCGACGCTTGCTATCCTCGAAGGCGGCGACGCAGCGTTCGTGCGCGACCTGCTCACGCTGCAGCATTCGGAGCTTTCGGCCCTGGAATTCTGCAGGCCTCAGGCCGAAGAAGCGGCGTTGCGACTCGAAATCCTCGACGAGCTTCTTCGCACGGAAGCTCCCCTTTCGCGCACCGATCTGACCATACGCGGCTCCGACGTCGCAAACGCACTCGGAGTGTCGGGGAAAGCCGTCGGCCTCATTCTCGATGCAGTGCTCGACGCCGCAATCGAGGGCCTGCCAAACGAACGCGACACGCTTCTTTCGAGCCTTCCCCAGGCGCAAAATGCCGCGTGCGAGCATCTTTTTGAAAAAAAGTTTAAAAAGATGCTTGACGCAACCATGTATGACCTGTAGTATTTCAATCCGCGCTTGAGTTGCGGCTAACGCACTGGGGTGTCGTCTAATGGCAGGACAGCGGTTTCTGGTGCCGTATGTGAGGGTTCGACTCCTTCCACCCCAGCCATTTTTTTTCGAGCGCATGATTGTATGGCCTGGTCGTCTAGCGGTTTAGGACATCGCCCTCTCAAGGCGAAGATCGGGGGTTCGAATCCCCTCCAGGCTACCATCGCATACTTCTGCGAACCCTCCGATACTGTTTGTCAGTTCGGAGGGTTCGCCTTTTTATCGAGGAATCTCAGCAGAACCTTTCGTTGTCTGTTTTGGCTTGCAGAGTTTTTCTTCCCCTCCGAATCTCTCCTTCTTTTAAGCATGGCGCTCTTCGTGTTGCCCGCAGCCAAACCTGCATCGGAGGGCTCTCTGGCAGGAAAGATATCCTCCGAAGCCTCCTTATCGTGCTTCTTTCCGCCGAAAGCCTTACCGTTTTACCACCGAAATCTTCTCCGTTTCTTCCCGTTTTCTTCCAAGAACCTTTTCGCAAACCACGCGCATTTTGGACGAAATCCACCCGAAACGACTCCTTAAAGCATTGGTGATTGAAAACGAATCCTCACTATCCCCTTTTCCAAGCCTTGCAAGAAATCGATCCGTGAAGAAATCTCTTCAAAATATGGCCTTTCCGCCATTCGGCGAAAGGCCATATCCATGAAACGAACGGCTTCAATCTTGCCCATATCCTTACCTCACCAAGAGGTTTTTCACAAAATCGCGCTTACGCTTCAAGCCCATGCAGGCGAGAAAAACGAATCGCCGCCTATGCCTCAAGCGAGCCAAAGGCCTCGCGATGCGCCCACATGTGATCGAGCGGCCCGTTTCCCTTCCCCATGGCGAAACCGGCGCGAAGAGCCCCTGAAACGTAGCGTTTCGCCTGAAGCACCGCTTCGAAAACTTCTTTTCCCGATGCGAGCCCGCACGCTATTGCGCTCGACAGCGTGCAGCCGGTTCCATGCGTATTCTCCGTTTCGACGCGCTTGCCTTTCAGCCAGCGGCAAGACCCCCCGAGATACAGCAGGTCGTCTGCGTCGATTGCACCATGCCCGCCTTTCACGAGAACCGCGCCAGGCGTCATGCCGAACAGTATCCGCGCTGCCGATTCCATATCTTGAGGCGTTTCGATTGCCATGCCGCATAGCACTTCCGCCTCTGGAATATTGGGCGTAATGAGCGTCGCAAGCGGGAACAGCTCGCGTACCAAAGCGTCTATGGCCTCTTGAGAGATAAGACGGGAACCGCTTGTCGAAACCATAACGGGATCGAACACCACGTTAGGCGCCGCATGCTCGGAGAGCCCCCGCGCAACGGCCGAGACAATATCGGTCGACGAAACCATGCCCACCTTGACTGCCTGAGGGCGAATATCGCCGAAAACCGCGTCCATCTGGGCGCACACGAAATCCGGAACTACGTCGAAAACCCCGTATACCCCCAGCGTATTCTGGGCGGTTAATGCCGTGATGACGCTTTGGGCGTAGAGCCCCATCGACTCTACGGTCTTGATATCGGCCTGGATTCCCGCTCCGCCAGAACTGTCGGACCCCGCCACGGTAAGCACCGATGGAATACTGTACGACATGAACGAACTCCTTCAACGCGTAAGGTGCGGCTCCGTACGCCGCACCTTACGCTCTCTGCAATACGAATCATATTCCTAGATAACGCGATCGATGGCGCTTTTTAAGCCCCGAGCCGCCTGTCTGATATCGGACGCAGCGAACAGGGCCGACACGACGGCCGCACCCGCAACCCCTGTTCCCTCAAGGGCCGCTACGGTCTTTTCGTTCAGGCCCCCGATGGCCACGACGGGTATATCGACCGAGCGACATATATCCGAAAGCGTAGCAAGGCAAACGTCGGCGGCTTCAGGCTTCGTAGCCGTCTTGAACAGCGCCCCCACACCGAGATAGTCGGCGCCAGCCTCCGACGCCGCAAGGGCCTGATCGACCGTCTGCACGGACACGCCGACTATTTTTTCGGGACCGAGAACCCGGCGGGCCTCTTCGCAGGCGGCATCGCTTTGTCCCACATGCACGCCATCGGCCTGCGCCACAAGCGCCGCCTCGAGATCGTCGTTGATGACAAAGGGAACGTCACCCGGAATCACACGACGCAGACGACCGCATTGCTCGACGAGATCGCTCGTCGAGGCGCGCTTGTCCCTCAGTTGGACGAACGTCGCGCCGCCCTCCGCGGCTTCGAGAACGCACTCGTCAAGCGTGCGACCACCCAGCCACGAAGCGTCGGTGACGGCGTATAGGCGAAGCGCTTCGGGATGACAGCGCAGGTATTCGCGAGGAGATTGCATCTACGCCACCTCGAAAGCTGCGGCATCGCGAGCGAGCGCCGCACCATCGAGCAGGGAAAGCTCGTCCATGAGGTAGGTGGCGAAACTGCCCGTTCCGCCCTGCATGCGCTCGAGCTTCGCGGCAGCGCGCTGTCCTGCAACGCCCATATGAACGACAGCCGCCAAGGCCGCACCTGCTGCATCCTCCTCACGACGAGCGATATATGCGCCGGAAAGCGCCGAAAGCATACATCCCGAGCCAGTGATTCGGCCTTGAAGAGGAGAACCGTTGCGAACGGCGAACGCACGGTTCGCATCCGCCACGATATCGATAGGCCCGGTGATGGCGACGACGCACCCGGCACGCTCGGCAAATTCGCGCGCAAACTGAGCGGCGGTCTCGATATTGGATTCGCCGACAATATCCTCAGGATTGACATCGACCCCCTTCGTGGCGCTCGCCGCACCCGCAAGGGCTTTCACCTCGCTCATGTTGCCGCGCACCAAAGCAATCGGAAGGGTCTCGAGAAGCGACCCCGCAACCTCGGTACGAAGCCTGGAAGCCCCCGCTCCTACCGGGTCGAGAACGATTGGGTGACCAAGATCGGCAGCTTTCGCTCCCGCCACCTTCATAGACTCGATGCTTCGTTGGTTCAGGGTTCCGATGTTGATGACGAGCGCATCGCAGATGGACGTGATGTCTTCGACGTCGGCAGGCTCATCGCTCATGATGGGGCTTCCACCTACAGCGAGCACCGCATTAGCGCAGCTTTCCACCGTGACATAGTTCGTGATGCAGTGGACAAGCGGAGCGGTTGCGCGCACCGAATCGCACGAGGCGGATATGACGTCGTTGATTTCAGACAGAGGCATTGCCATGATTTCTCTCCCTTCGCTGGCATTACCCAAACAGGTTCATCGGGTCGGAGCAAATCAGCCCCCTCTCAGCCTGCTTTAGCAAGCTCCCCGCATACGCCGATTATAGCCTCAGGCCCATTCCCATCACGAGAAAAGATTGCATCCGGTGCGTTCTCGACACGCAATCGGCGCATTACGCTCGCATAACATACGCAACGAAGAGAGCGGCATGCTCGGAAGAATGACCATAAGCTCGCCCGAGCCGACACGTATACGCGCCGGCTTCCCGACGAATTCGTTGGAAAGACCCAATGTCACGTCGTTGCTCAAGTCGATGTCTTCCACCTCGTACTTCAGCCCCGATTCCGTCACGCCCCGTGCGCAATCACCCATGGAAAAGACCGACAGCACCCCCCGCTCGAATGCAGGTAGCTCCAAGACGTTGAAGCCTCGCGAAGAAAGAGGAACCATGACGCTTCCCTCCCCCACCGCGACAGCTTGCATCGCCCGTTTCGACGCTCCCACGAGCGCTTGGCATGTTGCGAGAGTGTGATCGATCCTCCCGCCGAGCGCACCATACACCGCCACGCGACGGTATCCTTTCAAGCGGGCCCAGTCGAGCGCCAGCGCCGTATCGCTGTCGTCCTTCATGGTGGGATGGCGCTCCACAGCAACGCCATCGGGCACATATCCCAAAGAGTCGAAATCCCCCAATGCGTAATCCGGCTCGATGCCAACCCGCTCCAACGAGGCGTAGCCTCCATCGACCGCCACCGTACACCCGAACGTTTCGCGCGAGAAATGGGCGGCATCAAAAGAAGCCGCCCCGACCAAAGCGCATTCGAATTCGATTTCTCGATCCATATTTCGACCTTTCTTCGCGAACGATGCTACAATAGCACGGCTATGCGGGCCGGACGGTCGCGTGGGATATGCTCCCATGAGGAAAGTCCGGGCTTCTAGAGGCAGGATGCCGGCTAACGGCCGGGCGGGGAAACCCGACGGAAAGTGCTGCAGAAAAGAAAACTCCCACTGGCGCGAATCGCGTTAAGGGAAAAGCTGAGAAGGTGCGGTAAGAGCGCACCAGCACGCTGGCAACAGCGTGGCTTGGTAAACCCCATCCGAAGCAAGGGCGAATAGGCATGCAACACGGCGCGCCTCTCCGTGCATGCGGGTAGCCTGCTCGAGACGTGCGGTAACACACGCCCAAGATAAATGGCCGTCTTCGAAGACAGAACCCGGCTTACAGGCCCGCTACGGCAAAAGAAAAGCTCCCTCGACGGGAGCTTTTCTTTTTTCAGCAAAATGGCAAATTGAAATTTAGTCGATATCGCCCAAATCGAATGCATCGGAAGCGTCGCCGTAGCCGCTCAGGTCTTTTTCGACCACGGAAGGCTTCGGGGTTGCAGGAATGGTAACGGGCGTCGCAGGCGCAGCTGCCGCAGGAGCGGTGTAGCTCGGGGCGACAGCACCGGTCACGCCTGCGGGAGCGGGCTTGTGAACAGGGGCCTGGGTGGGACTTGCGAAGCGAGCATGCGCGCGTTTCTTTCCATCCTTTTTGGCAAGTTCGTCTTCGACATCGTCGAGCTTGGCATTGGCATCTTCGATGAATGCCTTGAGGGATTCGGCATACATCTCGCAGGTCTGCTTATGAGACTGATCGAGTTCTTCGATCGCTTCTTCGATCTTTTCCTTCTCGGCGTTGGCACGGTCGATGATGCCGGCGGCGTCTGCCTCAGCGTCGGACTTGATACGCTTCGCCTCGCTGTTCGCCGCATCGATGACCTCTTTGGCGGAACGCTGAGCGGTAACCAGCGCGTTCGCAATAGCGGACGCGTCGTTTTCCTGCTCGGCGAGCTTGCGCTCGAGCTCCGCGATGCGCTCGTCTTTCTCATCCGCCGAAAGCGCCTGGGCGGGCTCCGCGTCGCGATTCTCCTCCGGCTGCGCCATAGGAGGCTCTGCGAAGGCGGCATCCATGTCCATCGGCTCTTCCTCATAGGAAGCCTGCGCATGAAGCTGCGCGGTCAGCTCTTCGATTTCGGCATTCAGCCCGTCGATCTCTGCGGCGACATGCTCGAGGAACACATCGACCTCATCGACATCGTAGCCTTTGCGATCGACCGTGAAGCTCTGATTGTGAATTTCTTCGGAAGTGATGGCCATAACAGCTCCTTAACGCTTATTCAATGCCGATTCTTAAAGAATCATGACGATCAGACGTACAGCGAATTGTAATACAAGCAGGGCGAAAATCGGCGATATGTCGACCATCCCCCCAATTGGCGGAATGAATTTCCTGAACAGATTCAGAAAAGGATCGCAGACCCTGCCGAGAACGGTATCGATATCGGCGACGATGCCGCTCTTCTGGGGAATCCAGGACATGAGCACGTACACGAAGAGAATCATCGTGTACACGTCGGCCAGCGAGACGATGAAATACTCGAGCATCTACATCAGCCCCTGGTCGCGAAGGCGCGACGTTTCTCCCTCAGTCAGACCGGCGCCGCGAGTGATCGCGAACACGTGGCCGGACACGCACTCGACGCGCGCATCAAGCGCACATGCGACGCCGAAGCTGAAATCAAGGATGCGCTTGCCCAGCTCTTCGGGAGTCGTGCGCAAAGAAAGCACCGCGACGTCCCCCGATTTGAGGATTTTCGCAATACGCTCGGCGTCCGCATAGCTTTCAGGTTTGATAACCGTCAGAATGCGCGTGGCGCGGGCAACGACGCGAGGTTCAGAAGCGACCGCCGGCATGGAAGGCACAGAGGAAAGCTCATGCGCGGCGAAAGCACCCGTCTGGGCCGCGGAACCCTCGGCGGAAGCAGCAGGCGCATTCCTGCGAATAGCGCCCGTATCGGAAGGCGCAGGCGTCGGGTCGAACAGGCCGTTTAAACCGGGAGAACGCTGCTCGTCGGCCTTGGGGGCGGCGAAGTCGCGATGTTCCTGGGGCGCTTCTTCCGCATGCTCGTTCGGAGTGTACTGCGTATGGGCGCGCACATCGTCAGCCGTGACGAGTTTGGGCATCTGAGGAGCGAAAGACGCCGTTTTCGCAGCGCTCTGGCTGGTTTCTTTGGCGTAATCAGCCGAGTCGTCGAAGGCGTATTCTCCGAAATCTTCCGTTTCGAAATCATCGTAGGAATTATCGCGCACGGAAGAAGACCCATGACGGGGTCGCGGGGCATCCTTGAATCCCAGGCGATCTTTCAAATCGTCGAATTTTGGAATCTTCAAATCCATCTGTGTTCCACCTTATCCGTCAAAGCGGGCACTATCCCGCATAGTCGTCGCTAAAGATTGCACGTCCGACACGAACCATGGTAGCCCCTTCGGGAATGGCTTCGAGATAATCGTCGCTCATCCCCATTGAAAGTTCATGGAGAACCATGTCCGCCATGCCGCTTGCGGCAAGTTTCGAATTCATCGTATCACGCAGGATAGCCAAATCGGCGAACGTGGCGCGGGCGCTTTGCAAATCTCCCCGAAGAGCCATGATCATAAGCCCCTTGACGCGCACATGCTTCAATCCGTGACAGAACGCGAGCATCTCGAATAGCGCGTCGGGTTCAAGCCCCTGCTTGTTCTCCTCCCCGTCGTTGACCTCGATCAGAACGTCTTGCACGATGCCGGCCTTCGCGGCCAGTGAATCGATCTTCTCGGCATGCTTTCGCTCGTACAGCGAATGAATCAGGCATGCACGGCCCACGATGGACGGCAGTTGGCGAGATTGGATGTTGCCGATAAAATGCCAACGCTCCTGAGGAAACGCCTCGAACTTTCGAAGGAGCTCCGCGGGCCGGTTTTCGCCGAAATCGTGCACGCCGACCGCAATGGCTTCCTCTACCGCATCGAGATCCACCGTCTTGGAAACGGCGATGATACGAACGCCTTCGCGGTCGCGGCCGCACGCATCGCACGCTTGGGCAACCTTGTTTTCAACGAGCTCATATCGCTGTCGCAGCGTCATACGCAATCACAGCCCTTCTTTTCCGTTGCCGCATCGAACAGCAAACGCGGCATGCCTGCCACACCGTCCTCCGCTCGCCCGATACGAAAAATAGCGTTTTCCGCCGTCGCATACGGTGCATACCCCAGCATCTGCGATTCGGCGCTCGTCTACGCCGAGCGAGGTCAATCCGCAGCGTAACGCCGCCGAAAGCGAAACGTGGCGATCGTCGGTCAGGACGCTCGACCCGAATTCGTTCGCAAAACGGCAAGCGAGGTCTTCGCCCACCTCGAAATGGCACGCATGGATATGCGGGCCGATATAGACGTTGAGACAAGACGGCTCGACGTCGTCCCTCTCGCAGACGCGCTTCGCGGCGGATTCGGCGATACGCGCCATCACGCCTCGCCAGCCTGCATGCACGACGGCGAAGGTGCGACGCGGAGAAACCACGATGACCGGCACGCAATCGGCGAAGCAGAGCATGGCCCCCACTTCGTCGCAAGACACGATCACTCCATCGGCTCCATCCTGCGCGCGCAGGGCAACGTCGGCACAATCGGCGCGGTTCTCGCATGCGGCCATCACATCTCCGTGAACCTGTTTCGGAACGATAACCGCATCTTCCCGCATACCGAAAGCACGGAAGAGCTTTTGCCTGTTCAACCTCACGCATTTGGGATCGTCTTGAACATGATCGCCCAGATTGAGCGAATCGTAAGGAGGTTCGCTTTCGCCTCCTGTGCGCTGGGTAAAGCCGACGCGCACGCCGAAAGCCGCGTTCAGCTCGTCGTCGGTAAGAACGACGCATGAAGAAAAGCGACCCTCGGCAAGCCGAGGATACGGCAAATCGAGGGTCGCTGAATCATGCGTTTTCACGCATTCGGTCATAAGCGATGCCTATCGGCTTAGCGACGACGAAGGAAATCGGGGATGTACTCTTCGTCCGCGATGCGCGTGGAGGCGGCATTTGCCGACGTGGCAACCGGAGACGTGGGATGGCTCTGGTTGGACGTGTACGTATCACGCGCCGGCGCCGTGGAGGCGAAAAGATCGTTTCGAGCGTTGTCGAAGTCCATGACGGCCTGCGTGGTGCGAGAGAAGCCCGTGGCAATAATGGTGATGCGCACCTGGTCGCCCAGTCCCTCGTCGATAATCTGGCCGTAGATGATGTTGGCGTCTTCGTCGACAACGGCTTCCATGGCGCGAGCCGCTGCATCGACCTCGGCGAGCGTAAGGTCGGGACCGCCCGCGATGGAGAACAGAACGCGGCTTGCGCCCTGGATGGATGCCTCAAGCAGGTTGGAGTTGATAGCCTGGGTCGCAGCATCGAGCGCACGGTTCTCGCCGGTGCCGTAGCCGATGCCCATCATTGCCGTGCCCGCATCCTTCATGACGGTGCGGATGTCGGCAAAGTCGAGGTTAATGAGACCAGGAATGGTGATCAGGTCGGTAACGCCCTGAATGCCCTGACGCAGCGTATCGTCGGCGATGCGGAACGCATCGAGCATGGAGGTCTTCTTGTCGATGACTTCGAGGAGTCGGTCGTTGGGGATGACGATGAGCGTATCCACCTTCTGGGAGAGCAGATCGCAGCCCTGCTCTGCCTGATTGCGACGCAGACGACCTTCGAAACCGAACGGCTTGGTGACGACGCCGACCGTAAGAGCGCCGATTTCCTCGCGTGCAATTTCCGCGACAACGGGAGCAGCACCCGTGCCCGTGCCACCGCCTTCGCCAGCGGTCACGAAGACCATATCGGCCTCGGCCAGTGCCTCGCGAATCTCAGCGCGAGACTCTTCTGCCGCCTGGCAGCCGATCTCGGGATTTGCACCGGCGCCGAGGCCGCGCGTCAATTCCTCGCCGATATGAATGGTCTTATCGGCGGAGGAAAGCAGAAGAGCCTGCTTGTCGGTGTTCACGGCAATGAACTCCACGCCCTTCAGTCCGGCCTCGACCATGCGATTGACGGCGTTCGTTCCGCCGCCGCCGACACCTACGACCTTGATGACGGCCAGGTGCTCAGAACCAATAGTTTTAGGCATCATATCCTCCATGCGTGCTACATTTCCAGCTGCGTTTGTCTGCATCGCTTCTTATTCAAACGGTATATCAAGCCATTTTGAAAGCATGACAGGTCTACTTTACACGAACTCGCTTACATTGCAAGAACCCGAAGGAGCGCAAGAAAGCACCTTCGCCGAAGTCCCACAATATCACGGCCGCAGAAGACTCGCTGCCGAAGCGGCGAGCGGCAAAGGCTAAGCGGTGCGCCACGTGGGGCTTGCGACCACACGAACGTTGATATAGGAAACCGTACCGGGATTGTCCGCCATGATCTGCAGGCAGACCCGTTCCTTGTCGCGGATATCGTCGGCTGATCCAAACGCTATCTGCACGTTCGAGTCGAGCGTGATGGTGGTGTTTTCCGCCGATGTCGCGGAAACCGTTTTCACCTGGTCTTTCAGCTCGGTAGTCAGCCCCGTCACAATCTCAAGCGCGTTGATGATGCTCTCGTCGGAACATTGCAAGCCCACCTCGGGCTTAACGCCGTACGCCACGTCCTTAATACTCAAGACGTTCGCCTTGTCCTCATAGATCTTCGGGCTGATCTTCGACGCCGCCTCGGTGCCCTCTTCGGGAATCATGCAAAGCCATATGCCATCTTCAGAGATGGCCCAAGTCTGCAAAGACTGGCCCTCGTCCACGCTCACCTCGACCGTGGCGCCTATTTTGCGCTCGGTCACGTTCAGGTTGAGGGTGTCAGGGAAAACGCGCTGCACGTCGACGTCGGCAACCCACGCATCGCGCATGACGCCGCTTTTCACCGCCCCCGTATCGACGCGAAGAAGCGTCGTATCGCTCGGGACGTTCGCAAGCTGCGTCATCTCCTCCGACGTGAGGTGCTCGACCCCCGATACGGTAAGCTGCTTGATGGAAAAAAGGCTCGACCAGTAAACGCCGAAGCATGTCGCGGCGAGAACGGCAACGAGGCAAAGCAACACGATGGCCTTCGTCATATGGGCCCGATACGTTCTATGGACGCGTTCGTCGCGCATCCCCTGCGCAAGAGAGCCAACCTTAACCGTGGATACGCGCGGCTGGGCGCTGCCGTATCCGCCCTGGGCGCCGAAACGCTGCGTCGGCCTGCCGTAAGAGCGCGAAGAGCGCGCGGACCCGCGCGGAATATCGACCTGCGGCCCTCTCTGCCTTGAGGAAACGCGGGGTGTGGGACGGTTGTTACGCGAAACCAAGGAAACGCACCTCCGGGACCAATTCTATGCCATAGCGCTGCCCCACCGCGTCCTGAACGGCATGGATGAGGGCAAGCACCTCAACGGCGCGCGCCCCTCCCCTGTTGACGATGAAGTTCGCATGCAGCTCGGAAATCTGCGCGGCACCGCACGTTGCGCCCTTCAGCCCTACGTTCTCTATCAGGCGGCCCACCGACTCCCGTTCGGGATTACGAAAGACGCTTCCGCACGAAGGCATCGAAAGCGGCTGCGTTTTGCGACGGCGAGAAAGCGCGGTCTCCATTTTGACGCGAATCGCCTCCTTATCGCCCTCGTTCGTCGAAAGCTCGCATTCCAGCACAATTTCATCATACGGAAACGACGTCTCACGATAGCCCCACGAGACGTCTGAGGCGTTGTAGCGCCTGAGGCCCTGCCCGGGACGAAGCGAGGTTATCGACAAGACCCGGCTTCCGATGTATTCGTGGCTCGTGCCCGCATTCATGCGCAAGGCGCCGCCGACCGTTCCTGGCGTGCCGACCGCGAATTCGAATCCCGCGCGACCGCGCGAGAAGGCCTCGCGAACAACCCGCGACAGACGGCATCCGGCGCCGACGGAAAAGGTCTGCGTCTGTTCGTTGAAGACGCACGCGTTGAATTCCGCTCCGAGCACCACGACGGCGCCCTCGAAGCCCTCGTCGCTCACCAAGAGGTTGCTTCCCTTGCCCACGGCAATCCACGGAATGCCGCAACAGCGCAGCAATTCCGTAACGTCCACGAGAGAGCCGAGCGTATCCGCCTGGATGAAATAACGCGCAGGACCCCCGATGCGGTAGGTGGTATGGCGGCTCATTGGTTCGTTTTCGAGCACGATGCCTTTGAAGCGATCGCCCAGTTCATATTCGATAAAAGACACGCCGCGCATCTCCTAGCGCTGCTCGAGCGCGCGCACGATCCGAGGGCCGAACGAAGTGATATCGCCCGCCCCCATCGTAATGAGCAAATCGCCCGGACGAACCGCGTCGAGAACGGCTTCGACCGTTTCGTCTTTCGAAGGCACGTATGCGGCCTTTCCAGCATCGCCCAAAGCGTTGACGCAATCGACGATAGTCTGCCCGCTTACGCCTTCGATGGGGTCTTCACCCGCCGAATAGACGTCCATGACCATCAAGGCGTCGGCGCGGTCGAACGCATGCGCAAACTCTTTCGCGAGCGTTTGCGTGCGAGTGTAGCGATGAGGCTGGAACAAGACCACGACACGGTCGAACGAAAGAGCCTTCGCGGCCTCGATCGTCGCGGCGACTTCCGTGGGATGATGAGCGTAGTCATCGACGACCGTGACGCCGGCGGCTTCTCCCACCAGGTCGAACCGACGGCGGACGCCGGAATAGCCCGCCAGTCCCTCGGCGGCGCGCGAAACGTCTTCCCCCAAGGCCCATATGACGCTCAGCACGCCGGCGGCATTAAGGGCGTTGTGGCGACCGGGGTTTTTCGCCAGGCGGCACTGAACGGAAAGTCCGTCGGAGAACGCCAACGTGAACAACGTCGCTATCCCCTCCGTGCGGTAATCAAGCACGCGCGTATCGCAGGAAGCGTCGAACCCGTATGTGACCACGCGCTTTCCCGTGCTACGGGCAAGATCGACGAGGGCGGAATCTTCGCCGCATGCGACGATTGCCCCCTGATCGGGAACGGAAGACATAAAGCGCGCGAACGTCTCGCGAATCTCCTCGATACCGCCCACATAATGGTCGAGATGGTCAGCCTCCACATTGGTCACAAGAGCGACGTAAGGAGAAAGGTTCAGGAAAGAGCCGTCGCTTTCATCCGCTTCGACCACGTAGTACTCGCCCTCTCCCGACACCGCGTTCGTCTGATACGCATCGACGATGCCGCCCACCACGAACGTCGGAGAAAGGCCCAGGGCATCTGTGGCCGTGGCGAGCATGGAAGACGTCGTGGTCTTGCCGTGCGTGCCGGCGGCGGCGAGCGTCTTTTTGCCGCGGCCAAGCTCGGCGAGCATGCGGGCGCGCTGCCACACCTCTATGCCACGCTCGCGGGCGGCGGCAAGCTCGGGATTCGTTTCGGGAATGGCCGTAGAGACAACAACGACGTCGCAGTCAGACGGAAGGTTGGCGGCATCATGGCCGACAAAGACGGGAATGCCCGCTTGGACGAGCTGCTCGGTATAGCGAGAAGACTTCATATCCGAACCGCTCACCCGCATGCCGGAATCGGAAGCGACGCGGGCGATGCCGCTCATGCCCACTCCGCCGACGCCGATAAAATGAACGCATTTCGTTTCAGAGCTCATCAAGACTCCCCCTTAAGTCTATCGGAAAAGATATCTATCGTGAAAACGTGCGATTACGCACGCGCGCAACGGCATACTACTTCCGCCAGTTTAGCAGCGGCGTCCTGCGTTTCAAATCCGCCCGCAGCCTTGCGCATGGCGGCGCGCACCGATTCATCCTCGATCAGCGCGAAGAGCTTTTCGGAGAATTCCTCGCTATCGAGCGCATCGTCGGGCAGCATAAAGGCAGCACCGCTTGCCACGTACGCCTTGGCGTTCGTGGTCTGATGGTCCTCGGTGGCGTAGGGAAACGGCACGAGCAGCGCAGGAAGGCCCAGGGCCGAGATTTCCGCCAAAGACGTGGCCCCCGCGCGAGAAATAGCGCAGTCCGCCGCCGCAAGTGTTTCGGGCATCCGGTCCTGATACGCCATAACGGTCCAGCGGCGAGATTCCTCCTCCGACAAAGCCAGGCATTCAACCACGGAATCGTATTCCTTCGGACCCGTGATATGAACGATATAGAGGTCATCGACGGCGAGAAGCCGGCTTTTCAGGTTGCATACCGCCTGGTTGATATGGCGAGCGCCGAGGCTTCCGCCGAAAACAACGAGCATCGTCGCATCTTCCGGAACGCCCAGCATAAGACGACCCTCTGCACGCGTCGCAGAAGCGATGGATGCGCGCACAGGGTTGCCGGTGACCACGAGCTTCGATGCGTCGGCGACGTCTTTTCCCGCCACTTCGTAGGTAAGGGCCACCGAAGCCGCCCGTTTGGCGAGAAACTTGTTCGCCATGCCCATGACGGAATTCTGTTCATGCACGACAACCGGCACGCCGAGAGATTCCGCCGCAAGGCCTACGGGAATGCACACATATCCCCCGAATCCCACCACGACATCGGGCGAGATTTCCTTCATCCAGCGTTTCGCCTTGCGCGCGGACCCCAGTATCTTCAACGTGGAGGTCACAAGCGTCCAGGGAGCCTGGCGATCGAAACCCGCAGCTTCGAAGGGAACGAACGTTATGCCTGCCTGGGCCACAAGACGGGCCTCCACTCCCGTCGGCGTTCCCGCGAAGACAACCTCGTGACCCCGGTCGCGCAAGACGTCGGCCAGCGCAAGCGCCGGATTGATGTGGCCGGCGGTCCCTCCGCCGGAAAGAACGACCTTCATCGTCTGCTCCTTTCAGAAACGCCCTCTCTGCCCTTTGTTCCATTGCGCGGCGTACGCTCGCGGCCCCTCTCCTCGCGAGCCCGCACGGCATCGCGCGACCGACGCTCGGAACGAGACGAGGGAGATACGCGCGCCGGATTCGCAGAACGTCCGCCCCGAGAGGGACGCGTCGGAACCGCCGCGCGAACGCGCTGCGCACGAGAACGAAGGCCGCCTCCGCGCGAATTCTTCTTATCGTCCTCGCTCGCGCCCCGCGCCCTCGGCCGCTGGTCATCGACCCTGATGACGTTCAGGTCGTTGCGTCGGCGCTCATGAGGGGTCAGCGTATTCGAGCCGACCGAGACCGACATGATCAGGCCGACCATAAACAGCGACGCAAGAATCGAAGACCCGCCCGAAGAGATGAACGGAAGCGGCTTGCCCGTTGTGGGAAGAAGCCCCGTCGCGCAAGCCATGTTCAAAAACGCCTGGGCCACAAGCATAACCGTGAGGGATCCCGCCATCATGCAGCCGAAGTTGTCCGGAGCGTGATGGGCGATGCGCAATCCCGCGAAGAGCACCACCATGAACAGGGCTATCACGAAAAGCGCGCCGATAAGACCGAGTTCCTCTCCGATAATGGAAAAGATGAAGTCCGTCTCCGCTTCGGGCAGATACAAAAACTTCTCCCGCGAATTGCCCAGGCCGACACCGAAGATGCCGCCTTCGGCAAAGGCGTAAAACGACCTGATCATCTGATACCCAGTGCCGTAGCCCCCTTCGCCGTCGTCCCAAGGATTCAGCCATACGCTGATGCGGTCGGAGCGGTAGCCCGCCAGGCCGATAACGCCCACGACCCCGACTACGACAACCAAAGGAATAAGGCGCTTCATGGGAAACTCGCCAAGCCACATCGCCGTAAGAATGCCTACGAGAATGATAGCCGCCGAGCCCATGTCGGACTGAGTCTTGTACAAAAACGCAACCGGCAAGACGACGAGCACCACCGACGAGGCGATCGCCTGCTTCGTGTCCGTGAACTCGTTGCGGAAGTCGTAGAGCACCTTGGCTGCGGCCAATACGATGGCTATCTTGGCGAACTCCGTGGGCTGCAAGCTAAAGCCGCCAATAAGAATCCATCGCTTCGCGCCGAGAATCTCGGTGCCGACGAAGGGAACCGCCAGCAGCAGCAAAGCGCACACGCCCCAAGTCAGCCGAAACCCCAAGCCGCCCTTCCACACATGGTAGGGAATGAACTTCGCGATGATGAATGCTCCGATTGCGCCTGCAACCGCGAAAAGAGCCTGTTTGCCCACGTAGGAGAAGATACTGTCGCCCTGGCTAATGGTTTCGACGGTAGAGGCGGAAAACACCATGACCAGGCCTACGAGCACAAGCAGAAACGAAGCGACCACCAAAAGCACGCGCGGCATCATGATATCGGCCGGCACGCCGCGCGCATCGGCCTGACGGCGCATCCGATCGGGCTCGTCGTGCCGTTTTTCGCTATGTGTGTTCAACCGAGACAACGTCTGCTCGACCCCTATCGCGCGTGCTGAGCGCGAAAGTCGACGAGCTGCTTGAAAACGCGGCCGCGGTGTTCGAAGGAGTCGAATTCGTCAAACGACGCACACGCAGGAGAAAGCACGACCGAATTGCCCGGCTGCGCGAGCGCAATCGCCCTGTCGAGCGCATCTTCCATATGGTCGGCAAGCTCGACGGGAATATCGAGAGGAGACAGCGCCTCGAAGAAACGCTGCCCCGCAGCGCCGAAACAAACTATCGCGCGGCAGACGGAAGCGGCCTCGACGAGCTCGTCGAGCTCGGTGCCTTTGTCATGGCCCCCAAGCAGGAAAATGGCGCTTCCCTTCGGGAAGGCCGACAAAGCCTTACAGGTGGCGTCGACGTTCGTGGCCTTGGAATCGTCGAAAAACGAGACCCCTGCGATATCCCCGCAGGGTTCAAGACGATGCTCAAGTGGTTTGAACGAGCGCAAACCGCGACGGACGACCTCCGGTGCAACGCCCGCTGCAAGGGCCGCGCTCGCCGCAGCAAGAGCATTGCTCGCGTTGTGCTCGCCTTTGATATGCAGGCTCGAGGCGGCCACCAGGTCAACGGATTCGCCTTTGTAGTCCACATGCAACATGCCGTCGGAAAGCCATGCCGCGTTCTCGGACCCGCACGCGTCTATCATGCTGCAATCCAGACCGGCGCCGCAGCCTAGGGGTATGTAGGAAAAACCCCGTTCAGTTTTCTCTTTGAATTCTTTGACGCAGGCGCGCGTGACATCGCACACTGCATCGATAACCAAGGTGCCGTGCGTATCGTCCAGATGGCGGTAGATGTTCTTCTTCGCCTCCGCGTATGCGTCAAACGTCATGTGCCAGTACAGGTGGTCGGGCGTGATGTTGAGCAGCACGGCGACCTGAGGAGCGAACAGATCCATCGAAGCGAGCTGGAACGAACTTACCTCGGCAACATAGACGTCGGCCGCGTCAGAAGCGACGGATTCGATGCAGGTCGTTCCGATATTACCGACGGCAGCGACGCGCTTTCCCGCCGTTTCCAGAATGTGCGTGATCAGGGTAGTCGTGGTGGTCTTGCCGTTCGTCCCCGTGACGGCAATCCAAGAGGAATCAGCACGGCTTTCGCGCCATGCGAACTCGACCTCGCTGATGACGGATGCGCTCGCCTCCGCAGCATTCTCGTAAAAACGCGAGAACTGGGATATGCCGGGGCTTGCCACGCAAAGATCGTAGCGCTCATCGAACGTATAGCGATCGAAGTAGACCTTGACGCCCGCCTTCTCGCAGTCCTTGGCGAAGGCAAGAGCCGATTCATTGTGCTCGCCCGCAGCAATCGTCAGGCTCGAAACGCGGGTGCCGAGAAGATCGAGGCAGTATTGGGCAACGGCACGGCCGCTTTTTCCCAAACCAAGAATCAATACGTCGCCAAGCGACGCGAACGCAGCCTTGCGGCCGTCGATATACACGTTGTCCATTGCCGTTCCTTTCCAGAAAAGAGAATCATCGCAAGCGCCGTTGCCAGCGATGCGTCAAAGGCTGCCACCGGCGCCTTAGAGCCCCATGGCTCCCATGACCATAGGCTGAATGAACCACAGAACGAATCCCGTCGCAGCAAGGACGCCCGAGACAATCCAGAAGCGAATAACCACCTTCGTCTCGCTCCATCCTTTCTTCTCGAAATGATGGTGCAGCGGAGCCATCAGGAACAGACGCTTCTTGGTCTTTTTGTAATACAGCACCTGCATCATGACCGACAGAGCCTCGGCGACGAACAGGCCGCCGATGATAACCGAGTAGACTTCGGTCTTGGTGATCATGGCGATGCAGCCGAGCGCGGCGCCGAGCGCAAGCGAGCCCGTATCGCCCATGAATATATCGGCGGGATAGGCGTTGAACCAAAGGAACCCCACGCATGCTCCGGCTATGGTGGCCCCGAAGACGGACATGGGAAGCATATCCATGCGGTATGCGATACCGGCCATGACCAGCATGACCACCATCACCGTGCCCGCAGCAAGACCGTCGAGGCCGTCAGTCAGATTGACCGCATTGCTCAACCCGCCGAGCAGAATCAAGCTGAACAGCACATACAACCACGGAATTTTAAAACCGCCCTCGACGAAATCGCACGGAATAACCGTCGTCAGGACGCCGAGGTCGATTGCGGGAAGAAACGGAATCTGAACCGTGGGTTCGACCCCCATGAAATTCACCACGACCAGCGTGAAGATTCCGAAAACCGAGAACTGCCCGATCAGCTTGCCTTTCGGCGTCAAGCCCAAAGAGCGTTCGTGGATGACCTTCGAAGCGTCATCGAAAAGACCAAGCGCTCCGATCAAGAGCACCGCCACAAGCGAGACGATAAATTGCGGAGACGGCGCCACCACCAGCAAAACCGTGATAACCACCGCGATGATCATGATAACGCCGCCCATCGTGGGGGTTCCCTGCTTCACCAGGTGGCTCTGCGGTCCATCGGCGCGGACCTGCTGGCCGATATGGGTACGCGTCAAAAGCCTGATCCAAGCCGGCATCATCACCATGGTGATGGCTGCGGCAAGAATGAAGCCGAGAAACACCTGAAAAGTGGGGTAGGCCGAAAACAGACTGCTAAGCATTATTCGAGAATCCCTTCAACAACGCGATCGAGATGCATATAGTGCGAGGCTTTCACCAAAACGACGTCGGCACGGCCAAGCGTCCCCTGGAGCTCGAGAATGGCGGCAGACGCATCCGGGACGCATGCAATGCGATCTTCGGGCAAGCCGGCATCGCGCGCGCCTTCGGCGATGGATCCGGACAGCTCTCCGACGCATACGAGCTTATCGACGTCGGCCTGCGCCGCGGCACGACCTGCCGCTTCGTGCCCTTCAAGGCTCGCAGAGCCGAGCTCGCCCATGTCGCCGAGAACGGCAATTTTCCGACCGGAGGTTTTGTAGGAGGCAAGCATCGAAAGCGACGCCACCATACTTGCAGGACTCGCGTTGTACGAGTCGTCGAACACGACGGCGCCCGAGGATGCGCGCTTGACTTCTTGGCGTCCCGCTTCGGGCTCGGCATCCGCCAACGCGCATGCGACGCTCTCGAGGGAAAGACCGCATGCAAGACCTATCGCGGCGGCTCCGCATGCGTTCGAAACGTTGTGGATTCCACGCAGACCGAGAGCGCATGGCACCGATTGTTCGTCAGAGCAAGAATCGAAACCCCGTGCGCACAACGTGAAATGCGGGCGCCCTTCGTCATCGACCGATATGTCCTTCGCCCAAACGGCCCGAGCTCCAGCGGCGCCAGGGACGGCCCCGGTGCCGTCGAAAAGGATTGTTTCGACCCCCCGCTCGTCGAGTCGACCGAGTTCGCACACGAAATCAGCCATGTCGTCCGCATTGTTCACGAAGGCCTTGCCGCCTTCCGGCAACGCCTCGAACAGCTCCGCTTTTGCGCGGGCGATATTCTCGCGCGTGCCAAGACGCTCCAGATGGGAAACGCCGACGTTGTTGATCAGGCCCATATCGGGACGGGCGAACGAGCAGATATGGGCAATCTGGCCTAGATCGTCCATCCCCATCTCGACGATGAGCATCTCGCAATCGGAATCGGCGGAAAGCACGGTATACGGCGCGCCGAGTTCGTTGTTGAAGTTTCCTTTCGTTGCGCACGTTTTGAAGTGCGACGAGAGGATCTGGCGTGTCAGGCTTTTCGTGGTGGTTTTGCCCACCGACCCCGTGATCGCGACGACTGTGGCGGAAATCATGCTACGCCACGCCGAAGCGAGCGCGGTGATAGATTCGGCAACGTCGTCCACTACGATGATGCCAGCGCCCGCCTTGCGGGCGACTTCGCGCGTACGCTCGTCAGGGACGCGTCCCGCAAGGGCGAGCATCGCCCCTCCTTCTATGGCGCAAGCTATGAAATCGTTGCCGTCAACCCGTTCTCCGGGCAGGGCTGCATACAGACAATCCGCGAAAACCTCGCGTGAATCCCATGTCAATCCAAGCAAATCGTGCGCGACATCCGCCGGAGCGACGACGAGGTCTCCCCCTACGATATCTTGGATGCTCGTTGTGTTCAGTCTCATCTCGATGCTTTCTTCCAGGCTACGCGCGACAACGCAATCAATCGCTCTGCACTACGCGGTAGCGGCTTATTGCCTCGGTCATTATATCCTTAAACACTTCGGTGGTATTTCGCTCGTACGGAACCTCGTTCACACCGACAAAACATACCAACGGGGTCGATGCGTCGGGCAGCACGCCGACGAAGCTGAGGTTGTAAGAGCTCTTCGCATACACGCCCGTGTCCTCATCGACATATTCCGCCGTGCCCGTCTTGCCGGCGACGCGATACCCGTCTATCGCCGCGCCCGTACCCGTGCCTTCCTCGACGACGGTCTCCAGCATGCTGATCATGGGGTCGATCGCGGCGGTGTTCTCGACGATTTGCTCCGTGTCGTATTGCAGCGTCTCTCCGATCTGAGGCTTCGATATCAGGAAATGCGGGGTGCAGGCGACGCCGTTGTTGACAAGGGCGCCGTAGAATCGCGCCATCTGCAACGGCGTCGTGGAAATGCCCTGTCCGAACGTAACGTTGTACTTCGTGATGAGCGGCCATGTATCCACGTCGGGAGACAGGTAGCCCGCAGCTTCGCCGGGGTAGTCTATCCCCGTCTGCCCGTTCAGCCCGTACGATACGATCTTGTCATATAAGGGCCTGAACCCCAGGTAGTTCTCCACCAACAGCGACGTGCCTATGTTGGAGGAGTCCTGGATAACATAGCGAGCCGTCATGGTCATGTCGCCTCGTTCGTGCGCATCCGTGATGACGTATTCATCGGCAGAAAGCTCCGCGGGAGCAAATATCGTCGTATCAGGAGTGACGACCCCCGCCTCGAGCATGGCCATCATGGAAGCCGTCTTGAACGTCGATCCCGGCTCGTAAGCCTGCGTCACAGTTTTGAGCGAATCCGACCCCACCTCCGAATCCGAAGGGTTGGAAGGGTCGAAATAAGGCGTCGAGGCGATGGCGAGCAACTCTCCGGTGGAGGCGTCCATGAGCACAGCTCGGCCGTCTTCGCCTTCTATAGTGCTCACGCCCTCGGCAAGCCTTTTTTCAAGATAGCTCTGCATGTCGATATCGATAGACACCACGATATCCTGCCCGTCGACCGCCGGCTCGTCGACTTCGGTGCCTCCCGGAATAGGAATGCCTCCCCCTCCTTGCTGAACGACAAGCTTCCCAGGGGTGCCCTTCAAGATATCGTCGTAATACAGCTCAAGGCCCGATACGCCCTCGTCATCAACGTTGACGAATCCAAGCACTTGCCCCGCTACTTTCCCGTAGGGATAGACGCGTTTCGTATCCTCTATATAGTAGATGCCCACGATGCCTTCGCTCTTCAGAGCCTCCGCTGCATCCATATCAGCCTTACGCTTCAGATAGACGAACGTCGTGTCCTGCTTGAGCAGCTCGGCGTATTCGTCCGCATCCCCACCCAAGGCGCTCGCCACAGCCTCGGCAGCGGAAGAGACGTCCTCTATCTCTTTCGGGTTGGCGTATATCGTCATGGCGTCGACGCTTGTCGCGAGCACATTGCCGTTGCGATCGTAAATCGTGCCGCGATGGGGCGAGATGTTCACGCTGAGTGTGCGGGAGTCGGCCGCAGCCTGGCTGAACTCCGGACCTTTTATCACTTGAAGATACACAAGCCTTGCGAGCAGGCATAACACTATGAAAATGAAAATAAACAGCAAGATTGAAAGACGGCTCGAATTCGAGCCGTCATGAGAGGTGTGAGGTGTTTGGCGAAAGCTACGCTCAGACATACGTTTATCCTTGATTCTCCAAAGCGGCAATGCTGCCGGACAAAGACAGATTGCCCGCCTCGTCGGTGGCTACGACGTCCGCCCCGAGCACGACCGCGACCGTCTTCTCGGGAGGCGTGACTCCAAGGCTTGCCGCCTCCACGCGAATATGCGTCGAATTGGAAAGGCGGCTCTGCTGAACCTCGAGGTCGCTTCCGTAGGAACGGGCGTTCTCGATTTGGGTGCTAAGCCTGTTCGCTTCGATGGACGTCGTGATGCTCGCCGCAGAAAGGCCTACCCGAACGCAGCAGACCATCGCGATAACCAGGGCGACGACGACGACCGCCTTTGCCGCTCCGATGATCGAAGACGGCAGCGTGGCAACGTCGGAAGACGCGCCCCGCCGTCCCGGAATCACCTCGAATTCAGTCTGCAAGCCGCGAGAAAGAGAGGGCGCGGAGCTACCGTAGAGATAGTCCTGCCTCGTGGACCGGTCGGTTCGTGCCTGCCGCATACCGGCCCCCTTTCATCGTGTAAGCTGCGTTTGGTCGGCGGTGCTTTATCGTATTTTTTCCGCGACACGAAGTTTCGCGCTTCGCGCCCGCGGATTGTTTTCAATCTCTTCCGCGCTTGGAAGAATGGGCTTGCGCGTCCTCACCTTGAGAACGGGGTTCGCCCCGCATGCGCATACCGGCAATCCGGGGGGGCAGGTGCATGTTCGCGCATGCTTCGCGAAAACTTCCTTAACCACCCTGTCTTCGAGAGAATGGTAGCTGATCACGAGAATGCGGCCTCCAGGGTTAAGCCATCTAACCGCCGCTTCCAGCCCCTTTCTCAGAACCGAAAGCTCCGAGTTCACTTCGATGCGCAAGGCCTGAAACGTCCTCTTGGCCGGATGGCCTCCCGCGCGGCGTGCCGATGCGGGAATGGCGGCCTTGATGATTTCGACAAGCTGCGAACTCGTCTCGATCGGTGCGTGCTCGCGAGACTCGACGATAAACTGGGCGATGCGACTGGCCCATTTTTCGTCTGAGTAATCGCGGATGACCCGGGTGAGCTCTGATGCGTCTAAGGTGTTTATGAGCTCTGCTGCGGTTACGGTTTGTTTGCCCGGATCCATCCTCATGTCCAACGGGGAATCTTCCTTGAAGGAGAAGCCCCTCGACGGGAAATCAAGCTGGGGAGAAGAGACGCCTAGGTCGAAAAGGAACGCATCGACCCCGGGGGTTTCGGCCTCGAGCAGCAATTCGTCGAGATTGCCGAAGTTGCCGCGTAGGAGCTCGATCTGAGGTGGTGTGTTTAATGCGAGATTTCTCAGTCGGGCCCCTGCGGCGGCGAGCGCCATCTCGTCTTGGTCGATGCCGATAAGTACGCCATCCGAACCAAGCCGTTGTGCTACTTCGGAAGAATGCCCTGCGCCGCCAAGCGTTGCATCCACGAACGTATAGTGCGTTTTGAGGTTCGATTGTTCGAGGCACTCGGAGAGCAGGACAGGGATGTGCCGATATTCTTTTGTCACTTCTTCCACGTTAAGACTCCTTACGAGAACAGCAGTTCATCGAGATCGATGCTGCTCTGGAATTCATCCCAACGCACGGCATCCCAGATCTCAAAATGGTCGGTATTGCCCACAAGAACCGCGTCTTTTTCCAGAGACGCCATCTCGCGCTGTTTCGCGACAAGGGTTATACGACCCACGGCGTCGATCTTCGCAGGCATTGCGCTGGCATTGAGCTTGGTGCGCAGCATGACATGCATTCGATCGCCGGGATTGTAGCCGCCCTTCTTCTCGAACAAGGCGTCTTGCCATGCCTCGAACGCTTCGACGGTGTACACGGACAGAAAGCCGGTTTTCACATTGGGAACGACCACCAACTGGGTGTCTTCGGTCAGGCCTTTGCGAAGAGCCGCAGGAAGAGACAAGCGCCCTTTTGCGTCGATCTTATGACGGTATTCGCCGAATAGACCCGACACGCACATCTCCTTCTGAATTCTCCACCCCTGAACCGATGAGCGACATTCTATCCCACTTTCTCCCACTCCGCAATAAAGCCCTCCCACAATGCGCCCTATTTCGGGCATTTTCAACACATGCACACCACCCTTGCATGCATATGCTTTCCTCGAAATTACATATTGGGTAACAAAAAGCCCGCAACACCATATATAGTGTTGCGGGCCCCGTGGGACAAAGTGGAGGAACTATGGGCGCGCCGCCGATGCACCGCAAGTCACATCTTCGGGCGCCGTTTCGCTCTCGGATGGCAAGCGAGGTATTCTTCGCGCATATGAACGTGCGAAACGTGCGTGTATATCTGCGTCGTAGCGATGTCGGAATGACCGAGGATTTCTTGGATGGTGCGCAGATCGGCGCCGCCTTCGAGCATATGGGTCGCAAACGAGTGACGCAGCGTATGCGGATGAAGGCCCTTGATGCCTGCCGCCTGTCCCCATCGAGCGACGATCGCATGCACGCTTTGCCTCGATATCCTCGATCCGCGCGCGTTCAGAAACATCGCCGCATCGCCCGGAGAACGACGCGCCAAAACGGGGCGCGCTTCGTCGAGGTAGCGAGCAAGGATCTGCGCCGCCATGCCTCCCAAGGGGGCGATTCGCTCTTTCGAACCCTTTCCTCTGACACGCACGAAGCCTTCGTCGAAAAACACATCGCCCCTATCCATACCGACGAGCTCGCTTACCCGCAAGCCGCAACCGTATAGGACCTCCAGGATGGCGCGGTCTCTCAGGCCTATTTCGTCCGCCCGCATATCCTGGTCGAGAACCCTGTTCACCGCATCTATCGAAAGCACGTCGGGAAGACGCAGAGGAACCTTCGGCAGCGCGATTCCGATGCTTGGATCGGCCGGACTTAGGCCCTCTCGCACCATGAAGCGATGAAAGCCCTTCACGGCCGAAACGTGGCGCTCCCTGCTCGAAGGGGCGTATCCGCGCTCGAGCAGATCGCCCTCGAATGCGAGGATATCGTCGCACGACGCGCTGAGGCAATCGGCGCCACGGCGCGCAAGGAAAGACTCGTAATCGCGCAGGTCGCAGGCGTAAGAGCGAACCGTGAGCGGCGAAGCGCCCTTTTCCACCGAAAGAAAGGAGAGGTATTCCCCTATCGCGTCATAGGTGCGCCCGGATGCGACCTCTCCCTCCGAACGCCCCAGCGAGCTCTCCGTCGCCATAGAACCTTCGCCTCGCTTTCTGCTGCTCGCGTCGCAACCATGCAATCCACGGTCCGTCTTCCTGCTCCTCCGTTTGCATCGGCGAAGCGTCATTGCCCAAATTAACCCGATCGAAACCCCCGCAATGCGGCGAAGGCCCGTAGTGGGCTATAATTCCTCTGTTCGACTATATTTCATACGTCATGGTTTCAATCGGACGGCCAAGCCGCCCAGTTTTGAAAGGGGCCAGAACCACTCATGCGCATCGGATTCGACAACGACAAGTACATCGCACTGCAGGCTGAGCACATCCGCAACCGTATAGACCAGTTCGGCGGCAAGCTCTACCTCGAGTTCGGCGGCAAGCTTTTCGACGACCACCACGCCGCACGCGTGCTGCCCGGGTTCGAGCCCGACTCCAAAATCCGCATGCTTCAAAGCCTCGTCGACGACGTCGAAATCATCATCACCATCAACGCGAACGACATCGAAAAGAACAAGGTCCGCGGCGACCTCGGCATCACGTATGACGAAGACTCCCTGCGCCTCATGGACATCTTCCGCAGCATGGGCTTTCTTGTAGGCGGCGTCGTCATCACGCACTACGCCAGCCAGCCTGCCGCCGACCTGTTCCGCCGCCGTCTGGAATCGCTCGGCATCACGTGCTATCTGCACTACCCCATCTCCGGATACCCCTACGACATCAACCACATCGTCAGCGACGAAGGGTACGGCAAAAACGAGTACATCAAGACGACGAAGCCGCTGGTTGTCGTCACCGCGCCCGGCCCTGGGTCGGGGAAGATGGCGACCTGCCTCTCCCAGCTATACCATGACCATAAGCGAGGCATAGACGCAGGTTATGCGAAATACGAGACTTTCCCCGTATGGAACCTGCCGCTCAACCATCCCGTCAATATCGCCTACGAAGCGGCAACAGTCGATTTGGACGACTCCAACATCATCGACCCCTTCCATCTTGAGGCATACGGCGTTTCCACGGTCAACTACAACCGAGACGTCGAAATCTTCCCCGTTCTCAAGGCGATGATGGAGCGTATCGCTGGATCGAGCCCGTACCAGTCCCCCACCGATATGGGCGTCAACATGGCCGGTCTCGCCATCACCGACGACGAAGTCGTCCGCGAAGCCGCCAAGATGGAAATTGTGCGCCGCTATTTCCAAACCGCCGTCGAAGCAAAACGTACGGGAGTCGGCGAAAAGAGCATTGAAAAGCTCGAGATGCTCATGAACCAGGCGGGGGTCACAAGCAGCTTCTCGCCGGCACGAAGCGCAGCCCTGCTCAAGGAGCAGACCACCGGCGCGCCCGCAGGCGCCATGGTACTGCCTGACGGACGGGTGATAACGGGCAAAACGTCCGATTTGCTCGGCGCAGCCTCTTCTTTGCTCATGAACGCCCTCAAAGCGGTCGCAGGCGTAGACGATGACCTGCTCATCATAAGCGACCAGGCCATTGAGCCGATTTGCCGCCTGAAGACCGACCGTCTGGCAAGCAAGAATCCCCGATTGCATTCCGACGAGACCCTGATTGCGCTCTCCATCAGCTCTGCGACCGACGATATCGCGGCGAAAGTCATCGAGCATGTGGGCGATTTGCGCGGATGCGACGCGTTCTTCTCGGTCATTATCTCCTCGACCGATGAGCGTCTGTACCGCAAACTCGGCATCAACGTGTGCTGCGAGCCTAAGTTCGAGCAGCACAGCTACTATCACAAATAGAAAAACGCCCCGCCGAAAAACAGCAAAAGGCCCGTACGCGGTTCACAGACTGCGTACGGGCCTTTGTCGTGCACGCTTTAACGAAAGCTCATTTCAAGTTGCGCACGGTTTGCATCATGGGGAAAAGAGCGGTGTCCTTACATCCTCCCAAGATGATCAGCGCTTAGATACATCCGCATAGTTTCATTAAGAGAAAAGAGCTCCTGCACCCCCTCCCTTATAGAGAAAGGTGCGCAGACCACCCGAAACTTGAGTTTTTCTCCCACGAAATCATGCAAGGTCCGCCCCGCTTTCGAAACGCATCGACAGCGCCGGCCCGAAGGTCGACGCGTGGCAAACGAGAAAGCCGGCAGACCTCGGCGATGCTAGGAGCGCTGATCGGCAAAGAACGTATGCGCCACAGCGCTGTAGAAGCCCTCGTTTTTGTAACGCAGAAGAATCGTGGGGTTATTGGACTTGCGAACCAGGATGCGATCGATGGGCTCTTCGAGCGTGATGAACTCGCCATCGACGAAATAGCTCGCCTCGCGGCTTTCCGGATTGCGGGACAAATCGATTTCCACGATATCGCTCGGGTCGGTCACGATAGAGCGGGACAGCAACGTATGGGGAGCCAACGGAACCACGACAAGACCTTTGAAATCGGGGGCTACCAGCGGGCCTCCAGCGGAAAGAGCATAGGCCGTCGACCCCGTTGCCGAAGCAACGACGAGTCCATCCCCTCGCATATCCACCAGATGATTGCCCGAGATATCCACGCCGAAATCGATAATACGGCCCAGGGTTCCGCGCGTGACGGAGAATTCGTTCAAAGCGAAGCGGCTCGCGACCACTTCTCCGTGGGCAATAAGATCGATATGCAGGCTTGCTCGCTCTTCCCTGACGACATCGCCCGCCAACGCCGCGGCAACAATGGCAACAACGCCGTCTTCGGAGGAATTGACCAAAAAACCCAGGTGTCCGAAGTTAATACCGAGAATAGGCACCCGCGTCTTGCCGACGAGGCGCGCCGTACGAAGCATGGTTCCATCCCCACCGAGAGAGACCACCATATCGAACGATGAAACATCTACATGCGAGCATGTGTCTTTCACCGACTCGATAGACAGCGGGATAGAGTCAAGTTCCTGATGAGCAACTCCCTGCGAATCGAGGTAAGCCGCCAAAAGCATGGATGCATCAAGAGCGGCCGCATTGGAGTTATTGCGAATAATCAGGATGTTCATAGTGCCTCGTTTCAAACGCTGGACGCGAAAAGGTATGATTGATGTCAACTTTTGCATTATACCCAAAGTCGAAAGCGTAGTATGAACGCCACGCATATTTCCACATCAGAAGACGATTCGATTTCTCCTTCGGAGGCCGCAGCGCAAACGCCGGCAAGCATCGGGTCATCTGCCGCCCTCATCAGCTTCTTCGTCATCATTTCGCGTATCACCGGTTTCATGCGCACCTGGGCCATGGCATTCGCCCTTGGATCCACGATGCTTGCCAGCTCGTACCAAGTGGCAAACAACCTGCCGAACATGCTCTACGAGCTCGTTATGGGCGGCATGCTCGTAACCGCGTTCCTTCCCGTCTACATGTCGGTGAAAGCAAAACTCGGCGACCGCGGCGGCAACGAATACGCCAGCAACATCATGAGCATCGCTTTCATCGTGCTTGGAGCCGTGGCGCTTGTCTGCACGATTTTCGCTCCCGCCCTGATCTTCACGCAAAGCTTCATGAACGACCAGAGCACCATGGATGATGCCATTTTCTTCTTCCGGTTCTTCGCGATTCAGATCGTCTTCTACGGACTCTCGTCAATCGTCAGCGGCCTGCTCAACGCTTCCCGAGACTATCTCTGGAGCAGCGCGGCCCCTATATTCAACAACATCATCGTGACCGCAACCTTCGTCCTCTACGCTTTCGTCGCTCCGCATGACAGCGAACTTGCGAAGCTTATCATCGCCGTCGGCAACCCCCTCGGAGTTTTCGTCCAGATGGCGATACAACTTCCGGCCCTGAAACGAAACGGAATAAAACTGCGCCTTCGCGTCGACCTTCGCGACCCCGCCCTGAAAGAAACGCTCGCCATAGGCGTTCCGGCCATTCTCGTCATGTGCGCGGGACTCGTAGTGGTCTCGATTCAGAACGCAGCCGCATACGGTGCCCTTGACAACGGGCCGTCGATCATCGCCTACGCACGCCTGTGGTTCACCCTTCCCTATGCGTTTCTCACCGTGCCCATCACGACCGCCATGTTCACCGAGATATCCGAGATGCACGCCAACGGCAACACGAGAGGGTTCAAACGCGGCATTATCTCGGGCACGAATCAGATCGTCTTTTTCATGGTCCCCTTCGCCTTGTACCTCATCGTCTTCGCCGAGCCCCTCGTGACGCTCTATCACATCGGCGCTTTCACCGAAGACAACATATCGCAAATCGCCCTCTATCTGGCCGCGCTCGCGCTTTCCCTGCCGTTTTATGGAATCAACACGTATCTTCAAAAAGTGTTTTCCGCCATGCGCATCATGGGTCGCTACGCCGTGATGATGGTGGCTTGCATCGCCTTTCAAATCGGCTTCATTGCAATCTTCGCCACGGGAATAGGCGGGCCGCTTAACATCGGCATGCCGGCGATTGCGCTGAGCGAAACGGCATACTACCTTGTCCTGGACATCGTCTGCTTCGTCTATCTCCGCGAAACGATGGGCGCGCTCGGATTAAAAAGCACCGTTATCTCGTTTTTGAGGTCTTTCCTTCTGGGCCTTCTTGGCGCATCCGTCGGGGCACTCGTCGTCACGGGGCTCTCGGCAACCATCGCCCCCTTGAACGGCTCCATCCCGAATGCCCTGATATGCATCTTCTGCGGCGGTTTGCTTGCACTCATCGTGACATTCGGTCTTGCCATAAAGCTGAAGCTCAGCGAGGCATCCATGGTTTCCTCTCTTATCGAGAAAGTGGCACGACGCTTCAAACGAAAGACCGCAGAGCTTCCTGCCGGCGACGATGAAGCAGCCCTTGATTCGGCTTCGGCAAACGCCGATACGCATGACAATACCCAGCATCTCGGTGCGTCCTCCGCGCAAAACAACGACGTCGTGGCGCGGCATCATGGAGTCGAAGCCTCTGCAGAAGACCTCGACTCTGAAGTCGTGCTTCCCCTCGGAAAGCATGCGGCACGTCCACGAGATGCGCACGATGCATCGCCTCTGGAGCGAGGACGCCATGCCGCCGCGCGCAACAGCGCGCAGGCTTCTGACGCCGCACCCTTGCGCCAAAGAGGAAGACACGCCTCTCCCGCCAAGGCTCACGGACTTCATGCAACCGTCAAGGCTCCAAGCTCGTTTTCCACCGAAACGGAATTCGGCCGCCACGCCGCATTGCCCGCCGAAACACGCGAAAACAGCTCCGCCGTCGAAAGCCCAACGCATGCAATAAGCGAAGCCTCTCGACGCACGAGCCCCTCTGGCGGCCCAAAGCACGCTCGGACCGCCGAACGCGACGCAGGGCGAAAAAACGGCCCTCGTCACGCGAAATAACCCTTCTTCAGCTTAGAGCCCCCGAAATACGCTCCCACGCATCAAAAAGCCCTGCTCTTTCAAGGAGCAGGGCTTTCCTTAAGTCATAATTCGCTCTTGCGTCCATTCATGCTTCTAAGGCCGCACGAATGCATCCGGCATACGGCTACTTTCCTACAGGACGCTTGAAATTCGGCTCGGTCGTAAGAACGACGGGGCCTTCTTCGGTAATTGCTACCGTCTTCTCAAAATGGGCGCTCGGCTTGCCGTCGCGCGTACACACAAGCCATCCGTCGGGCATCTGGCGGGTCTTGTGCGTACCCATATTGATCATAGGCTCAATTGCCAAAACCATTCCGGGCTCAAGAAGAATACCGTGATGGCGGCGTCCGTAATTGGGAACGTTCGGATCCTCATGCATATTACGGCCAATGCCGTGGCCGACGTATTCGCGCACCACGCCGTACCCTTCCGCTTCAGCAATAGACTGAACTGCGAAGCCGATATCACCGAGATGGTTGCCGGGTCGAGCTGCGTCCAGTCCTGCCCACATGCACTTCTCAGTAACGTCGAGCAGCTTCTTCACCTCAGGAGAGACATTGCCCACCGGAAAAGTCCAGGCGTTATCCCCCACCCAGCCATCAACCGTCGCTCCGGTGTCGATGGAGATGATATCGCCTTCTTTTAGAATGACGTCCGCCGCCGGAATACCATGGACGATTTGGTCGTTGACCGAGGCGCAAATGCTCCCGGGAAATCCACCATAGCCCTTGAACGCAGGAATGCCTCCTTCCAGACGGATAAGGGTTTCAGCCAAGCGATCGAGCTCAAGCGTAGAGACGCCCGGTTCCACACGAGCCCCCACTTCCCGCAAAACCTTTGCAGAAATGCGACCCGCTTCTTTCATCGCCTCAATTTCAGCAGGGCTTTTCTTGATAATCATGTGCGCTCTCTTTCGTATGCAGTTTCTTGGTAACTCGGCTATTCTAGCACAGGCGATTCTTCCATTGTGAACCGTAGGAAACTTTCAAAGAAGAGGGCCGGTCGGAAAACGAAAGGCTACAAAGGATTCGATTCTAGCCACGCGCGCTCAACCACAACAGCCACTTGCTGATCATATATTGGCGCTTGGAAACACCGCTCCCCTTCAAAATGAAAAAGGACCCGCAAGCGGGTCCTTTCCATGTAAGGTAACGTGTCGCTATTCAGCAGAAGCGAAATTGCGGGACACGGAAGAGTCGACGGCAATGCCAGGACCCATGGTGGAAGAGACGGTGATGGACTTGAGGTACTTGCCCTTCGCCGCAGAAGGCTTCATGCGAACGATTTCGTCATAAACAGCACCGTAGTTCTCAGCAAGCTTCTCAGCTTCGAAGCTGACCTTGCCGATGATGACATGAGCAATGCCATAACGGTCAGCACGATACTCGACCTTGCCGCCCTTGAGCTCGTTGATAGCCTTGGTGACGTCGGGAGTAACGGTGCCGAGCTTGGGGTTCGGCATAAGACCGCGAGGGCCGAGGATCTTACCAAGTCGGCCGACCTTGCCCATCATGTCGGGGGTAGCGACGGTAGCATCAAAGTCGATGTTGCCTGCCTGGATTTCCGCAACCAGGTCGTCGGAACCGACGATTTCTGCGCCAGCTTCTTTGGCGGCCTCGGCAGCAGCGCCTTCGGCGAAAACAGCAACGCGAACTTCCTTGCCGGAACCGTTCGGCAGGGAGACCATGCCGCGGAGCTGCTGGTCTGCCTGACGGGTGTCGATGCCAAGGCGGAAGTGGACTTCGACGGTCTCGTCGAACTTAGCGGAAGAAACTTCCTTGACGAGGGACAGAGCCTCGAAAGGAGCATAGAACTTGCCTGCTTCGATCTTTTCAGCAGCAAGCTTCTGGTTCTTCGTGAGTTTCATGTAAAAATCCTTTCGTGGTAATTACGGGTAGCAGAAAAACCACCCTTCCACTGACTACGCTATTCTTTGCCAGCGAGCATGGCGGCGAGCTTCTTAGAAGGCACGTAGGTCTTCTTCATCTCGCGACCCTCGATACGCACGCCCATGGAGCGAGCGGTGCCAGCGACAATCTCCATAGCGGCTTCGATGTCGTTAGCGTTAAGATCGGGGAGCTTAATCTCAGCAATCTCGCGAAGCTGGTCGAGGGACAGGGTTCCAACAGCCTTGAGCTGCGGAATGCCGGATCCGCTCTTGATGCCCAGCTTCTCCTTGATCAGCACGGCCGCCGGAGGGGTCTTGCACACGAAGGTGAAGCTCTTGTCCTCGTAAACCGTAATCTCAACGGGGATGATGGTGCCGGACTGGTCCTGCGTGGCGGCGTTGAACGCCTGGCAGAACTGCATGATGTTAACGCCCTGCGCACCGAGTGCGGGACCTACCGGAGGAGCCGGATTGGCAGCACCAGCAGGAATCTGCAGCTTGATAAAGCCTGCAACTTTCTTCTCAGCCATCTCTGTTTCCTTACCTTACTAATCGTATTGCTACAACGGCCAGCCATGCGCGAGAAGCCCTGTCCACCCAGGCACGCAGGAGCCGAGAATACTCACCTAGATCTTGGCCACTTGATCGAAAGAAAGCTCGACCGGCGTTTCTCGACCGAAAATCGAGACCATGACCTTGACTTTGCCAGTTTCGACGGAGACCTCGGAAATGGTGCCGTCGAAATCAGCGAGGGGACCGTTCGTAACCTTGACCGACTGCCCCACTTCAAACGAAGAGGTGGTCTTCTTCGGAGCAGAAGTCGACGTGCGCTTCATGATTTTGTTGAACTCGTCGCGAGTCAACGGAGCGGGATTGCCCTGGCTCCCAACAAAACCCGTCACGCCCGGAGTGTTGCGGACGGCAGCCCAGCTGCGATCGTCCATTTCCATACGAACCAAAACATAGCCCGGGAAGACTTTCTTTTCATTCTCTACGCGACGACCGCTTTCTTTGATTTCGGTCACCGTTTCGGTAGGAATTTCAATCCCGAACACGTTGTTCTCGAGACCCATGGTTTCAATGCGCGTCTCGAGGTTTTTCTTAACCTTGTTCTCGTACCCGGAATAAGTGTGGAGCACGTACCATTTCTTTGCCATGCTAGATTCCAACCCCCAACCCGGAAAGAGCAACGATAAGAGGAGTGACAATCAAATTGTCCAGAACGGCGACGAATACGCCGAAAAACACCAAAGCGGCCACAACGACGCCGGTCCATCGAAGAACCTCGACTCGTGTGGGCCACGTAACGCGTTTCAACTCAGCCTTGACTTCTCGAAGGAATTTGAAACGCTTTTTCTTGGGCTTTTCTGCCTTCTTCTGAGCAGCTTTTTTGGACTGCTGCTTTTCAGCTTCAGTCTTTTTGGCAGCTTCTTCAGCAGAAATGCCTTGCGCCTCAAGTGCAGCAGCCTGAGCCTTTTTCGCCTGGCGATTAGCAGAGGCTTTTGCTCTTTGCGTTTTAGACTTTTTCGCCATATTTTCTTAATCCCTAATGCGATTCATTATGAAGAAGCCGCAATTCGTCCTCTAGAATGAATGTCCCTAAACCCAAAACAAGCAGCTCGCGTTCCAAGCTGCTTGAACAAGCTGGCAGGCCAGGTAGGACTCGAACCCACAACATGCGGTTTTGGAGACCGCCGCTCTGCCAATTGGAGCTACTGGCCTGTTTCCTTACCTTATCGAGTTTCCTTATGCAAGGTGTGGGTCTTACACCACTTGCAGTACTTCTTGAACTCGATACGATCGGGATTATTCTGCTTGTTCTTTTTGGTCGTGTAATTGCGGCGCTTGCACTCGGTGCAGGCCAAGGTGACCAACGTACGCATGAATTCTCCTTCAAATTAATCGTTTTGTAGCTCGATGATTGTACACATATGAGCATCTCTTGAAAAGAAGAGCCCGCCCGAAAGCGGGCTCTTCATCAAATCACTGCAATAGTTTAAAACTATTTGATGATTTTGGTCACGCGGCCGGAGCCAACGGTGCGGCCACCCTCGCGGATAGCGAACTTGAGGCCTTCCTCCATTGCGATCGGGTGAATGAGCTCACCGGTGATCGTAACGTTGTCGCCAGGCATAACCATCTCGGTGCCCTCGGGGAGGTGTGCAACACCGGTAACGTCGGTGGTACGGAAGTAGAACTGAGGACGATAGCCATCGAAGAACGGGGTGTGACGGCCGCCCTCTTCCTTGGTCAGGATGTAGACCTGGCCCTCGAACTCGGTGTGCGGAGTAACGCTACCGGGCTTGCAGAGAACCTGGCCACGGACGATGTCCTCGCGCTTAACGCCACGGAGCAAGCAGCCGATGTTGTCGCCAGCCTGAGCCTCGTCGAGGAGCTTGCGGAACATCTCGATGCCGGTGCAGACGGTGTTAGAGGTCTCGCGGATGCCGACAATCTCCAGCGGGTCGTTGACATGCAGAACGCCACGCTCAACACGACCGGTAGCAACGGTGCCACGACCGGTGATGGTCATGGTGTCCTCAACAGCCATCAAGAAGGGCTTGTCGGTCATACGCTCGGGGGTCGGGATGTAGGAGTCAACAGCGTCCATGAGCTCCCAGACCTTCTCCTGCCATTCCTTGTCGCCCTCGAGAGCCTTCAGTGCAGAACCGCGAATGATCGGGGTGTCGTCACCGGGGAAATCGTAGGAGCTGAGAAGGTCACGAACCTCCATCTCAACGAGCTCGAGGAGCTCTTCGTCGTCGACCATGTCGCACTTGTTCAGGAAGACAACGATGTAAGGAACGCCAACCTGGCGAGCGAGCAGGATGTGCTCACGAGTCTGAGCCATCGGGCCGTCGGTAGCAGCGATAACGAGGATAGCGCCGTCCATCTGAGCAGCACCGGTGATCATGTTCTTGACGTAGTCAGCATGGCCCGGGCAGTCAACGTGTGCATAGTGACGCTTGTCGGTCTCATACTCAATGTGAGCGATGGAGATGGTAATACCACGCTCGCGCTCCTCGGGAGCCTTGTCGATGTTCTCGAAAGCGGTGAAGTCTGCGTGTGCAGAACCGTGAGAACCGTCGTTCTCAGACAGAGTCTTGGAGATAGCAGCCGTCAAAGTGGTCTTACCATGGTCAACGTGGCCGATGGTACCGATGTTCACATGCGGCTTGCTGCGCTCGAACTTCTCCTTAGCCATTATTCCTCCTCTAGGGAATGGTCAAAAGACCAATACTTACTTCATAAAAATCACGCGCCGTAAAGGCGCGTGAAAAAGTGCAATGGTAGCGGTGACTGGATTCGAACCAGTGACGCCACGGGTATGAACCGTGTGCTCTAACCAACTGAGCTACACCGCCATGTATACTTCTATGAAACCTTCAGTTATGATGGCTCCATTCAGTAACAAGTAATGGAGCCCGCGACCGGACTTGAACCGGTGACCTCTTCGTTACCAACGAAGTGCTCTACCGACTGAGCTACACGGGCAAACTGGTGGGCGCGCTAGGATTCGAACCTAGGTAAGCATAGCTAACGGGTTTACAGCCCGTCCCCTTTAACCACTCGGGCACACGCCCAGTTCATCAAGGTGCTCGACTCTTTATGTGTACTTATCAAGCTGCTGTTCGCTTGCTTGGTTTTTCGTTCCTTGCTCGCGAACGAAGTGCATAATACGCTAGCCTCCCATCCCTGTCAACACTCTACACGCTTCCGGGAGTATCTATTATTTTAGGCATCATTTTGCTTATCTGAACTGGAATTTCTTTCTTATCTGTTCTCTTTCGAACACTGTATGCCGCAAACTTTTTTCGAAAAAAATTTTTTCTTTGGGCGGCTTTTTTTCGCTCTGGGGCCTCTTCTTTATGACCCATTCTTTGGCCGCTGCCGCAAGAAAACACCTTGCGTTATAGCAACAAGAAAGCGAAGGCGGTCATAAGCACATGCATACATATATGAAAAGACCGCGGTGCGCGCGCTTGAACCTGCGCACACACCGCGGTCTTGAAAACAAAGATGCCTCAGAGCGGAGGATGACGCCCTTGCGCATGCCCCGCATACAGCCAATCGAACTCGAAGGAAGACGGCCTATACGTCGGCTTCCATATACGTGTCGAACTCGTCGGCAACTTCCCTGCTGGGCTCTTCGGTCAAAAGCGAAACGACGACGATCGCGATAAGAGCGAAAATAAATCCAGGCAGCAATTCGTACACTGCAAAAATTCCTCCGAGCTGTTTGACGAAAAGATTCCAGACGATAACCGTCACAGCGCCTACGAGCATGCCGGCAAGAGCACCTTGCTTATTGGTACGACGCCAATACAGGCTGCAAAGCATCAGCGGGCCGAAACTGGCTCCGAAGCCCGCCCAGGCGTACGAGACAACCTGGAAGATCGAGGAGTTTTGGTCGAGTGCAATGACGATGCCGAAAATAAGAATGACCGTCAGGGCCACACGAGACACGAACATGGACTGGGCCTCGGTGGCATTCTTGTTGATGAGGCCTTTATAGAGGTTCTGCGAAATCGCGGAGCCCGCAATAAGCAGGTAGCTCGAAGACGAAGACATCGTTGCGGCGAAAATGCCCGAAACAACGAGACCGCAGACGAACGACGGAAGCATGATCTGCGCGAGCACGATGAAAATGGACTCGGCATCAGGCCCCGTCAAGAATTGCGCCGGAAGCGCGGCGCGTCCCACCAGACCGATGCAGACGGCGCTGGCCAAGGAGATGACGACCCAGATGGTCGCGATGATGCGGCTCTTCTTGATTTCGCTGGAATGGCGAACGCTCATAAAACGAACGAGCACCTGGGGCATGCCGAAATAGCCAAGACCCCATGCAAGGCAGCTGATGATGGTGATGGCGCCAGAGCCGTAAAGAACCGCGTCGCCAAACAGCGGCATGCCGTTTTCGACCACCTGACGGCCCGATTCGTCAAGAATGGGAGACGCCTGCTGGGTTCCCGACAAGAATCCGGGAATGCCCTGAAGGAATGCGACGGTATTCTCCACGCCGCCCGCCATGGCGACGCTGCCGACGAACACGATAACCAGCGCGCAAATCATGATAGCGCCCTGGATAAGGTCCGTCGTACAAACCGAAAGATAGCCGCCCACGAAGGTGTAGACGAAAACTACAAGCGCTCCAAGAATCATCATGGTGGTGTAATCGAGGCCGAAAAGCGTTGCGAAAAGCTTGCCACACGTCACAAAGCAGCTGCCGCAATAAATGCAGAAGAACAGCAGGATGATGATCGCCGCCACGCTCATGAGGATGCGCTTGTCGTCGCGGAAGCGATTGCTGAAGAAGTCGGGAAGCGTAATGGCGTTGCCCGCTACCTCTGAATACTTGCGCAAACGCTTAGCCACGAACTTCCAATTCAAGTACGTTCCGATGGCCAGACCGATTGCGGTCCACATGGCATCCGATGCGCCCGTGAAATACGCGATGCCCGGCAGACCCATCAAGAGCCAACCAGACATATCCGAAGCCTCGGCAGACAGGGCCGTCAGCCACGGACCGAGCCCGCGCCCGCCCAGGAAGTAGTTCTCCGAGCTTGCATTGGACTTTTTCAGGTAGAAAAAGCCCACTGAAAGCACGACGATAAAATACAGGGCCATCGCGAGAACAACTTGAATATCATCTACGGACATTGCCCCTCCTCTCATGCGAACAGAACAAAAGCAATTGACGATTATACGGTAAAGTTGCCTCCGAAAGCATAGAAGTGCTTTATGGTGCTAAAGTGTCTCTTCGAGCGGCCATCACGATAAGAGGAGGATTGATGTCTTACGCCGAGCTCACCCATGCCGAACTTGCGGCGCTTAGGGAATCTCTCGAGCAGGAATACGCGCGTCATTGCGCTAAAGAGCTTGCGCTCAATATGGCACGCGGGAAACCCGCTGCAGCTCAGCTCGAGCTGAGCCTCCCTTTGCTCGATACCGTAGACGCGTCATCCGACCTTTTCGCCGAGGATGGCACCGATTGCCGCAATTACGGCGTCATGGACGGCATTCCCGAAGCGAAACGCCTGATGGCGTCCATCATGGACCATGACCCGAGAAACGTCTGCGTCTTCGGCAACTCAAGCCTCAACATCATGTACGACCTTGTGAGCCACGGTTTTTTGCACGGCTATCTCGGCGAGAAGCCCTGGCGCGAGCTCAAGGACGTATCTTGGCTCTGCCCTGTTCCCGGATACGACCGCCATTTCGCCATCACCGAGCTTTTCGGCATCAAGATGATTCCCGTCCGCATGAACGAAAACGGACCCGACATGGACGAAATAGAAGCCCTCGTCCGCGAAAACGATGCTATCAAGGGAATATGGTGCGTCCCCCAGTACTCCAACCCGGGAGGCGTCACATACTCGAACGATACCGTCGCACGCCTCGCATCCATGCCCTGCGCTGCGACCGATTTCCGCATCTTCTGGGACAACGCCTATTGCGTACATCATCTCTACGACACTCGCCAGGCCCATGTCGCAGACATCGCCGAAGCGTGTGAGAAGGCCGGCAACCCGAATAGATACTTCAAATTCGCCAGCACCTCGAAGGTGACATTCCCTGGGGCGGGAATTGCCGCCGTTGCCGCGAGCGAAGAAAACATAGCGCAGATCAAGAAGCGGGTGAGCATCCAGACCGTCGGATACGACAAAATCAACCAGCTCAGACACGTCCGTTTCCTCAAGGATGCACAGGGCATCTCCGAACACATGAAAAAGCATGCTGAAATCATTCGCCCGAAGTTCGAATTGGTCGCCCGCATGCTCGAAGAGGGCCTCTCTGATACCGGCTGTGCCAGCTGGAGCAACCCTGACGGCGGATACTTCGTCAGCTTCGACGGGTTGCCGAACACCGCCAAGAGAACCGTCGCGTTGGCGAAGGGCGCCGGCGTCACCATGACGGGAGCGGGTGCAACATGGCCGTACAAAGAAGACCCCGAGGATTCCAACATCCGCATAGCCCCCACCCTGCCGCCGCTTGAAGAGCTCGAGCAGGCGATGGAGGTCTTCGTCTGCTGTGTGAAGCTGGCAGCCATCGAATCGCTTCTTGCATAACGTCCTCGTCGTCCGAAAGAAAGCCCGGACCCCACGTTTGAACTACCTCGCATTTGAGGCACATTCAATTGGGATCTGGGCTTTTTTGCGCCACGAAGCTCGGTTACAACCCGAAAGGCGCAAATCCAGCCCTCCCCTTCATACCGCAATACGCAAAATCCCGCCCCGGACGATCCGGGACGGGATTTTTCAGATGAACATGGGTACGCCTCGTGCGCAAGGGCCAAGGCTTCTTACGCGTCGGCGTAAAGTTCCTTGAGCTTGACGAGGTGCTCGTAGCGATCGACGGCCGCACGCTCGTTTTGCTCGAAGAGCTCTTCGGCGCGACCGGGGAACTCGCGCGTCAAACGGCTGTAACGAGCTTCGTTCATCAAGAACTCCTGGTATCCGCCCTTGGGCTCTTTGGAGTCGAGCGTAAACTTTTTGCCCGCAGGAGCAGCCGGGTTGTAGCGGTAGAGGTTCCAGTATCCGCAGTCGACAGCCTTCTCCATCTCCACCATGCAGTTGGCCATGCCACCCTTGATGGCATGCATCTCGCACGGAGAGTAGCCGATGATCAGCGAAGGTCCGGAATAAGCCTCGGCCTCGGTGATGGCCTTCATCAGCTGCGCAGGCTTGGCGCCCATGGCGACCTGGGCGACATAGATATAGCCGTACGCAATGGCGATTTCAGCAAGGCTCTTCTTCTTAATATCTTTGCCAGCAGCGGCGAATTGCGCAACCTGGCCGATATTGGAAGCCTTGGAAGCCTGGCCGCCCGTGTTGGAATAAACCTCGGTGTCAAACACGAACACGTTCACATCTTCGCCCGATGCAAGCACATGATCCAAGCCGCCGTAACCGATATCGTATGCCCAGCCATCGCCGCCGAAGATCCAGATGGATTTCTTCGCGAGATAGTCTTTGTCGGCGAGGATAGACTTGGCCAGGTCGGCATTTGCCGCGCCCTGAGCGATGACGCGCTCGAGCTCTGCAACATATGCATCAGCAGCGGCCTTGCTCTCCTCGGCTTTATCACGCTCATTGAGCCATGCGTTCGCCGCATTGGCCAAAGCTTCGTCTGCGCCGTTTTCAAGAAGCTGCTCGGTCTCGGCGACAAGCTTCTCGCGTACGGCATTCTGTCCGAGCAGCATGCCAAGGCCGTGCTCGGCGTTGTCCTCGAACAAGGAGTTGGCCCATGCGGGACCGCGGCCCTCTTTGTTCACCGTGTACGGAGACGTGGCAGCAGGACCGCCCCAGATCGAAGAGCAACCCGTTGCGTTGGAAATGTACATGCGATCGCCGAACAGCTGGGTGACCAGACGGGCATACGCAGTCTGAGCGCAGCCCGCACATGCGCCGGAGAACTCGAGCAGGGGCTGCTTGAACTGGCTGCCCTTGACCGTGGCATCCTGAATTTCCGGCTTATCGGAAACCTCGGCGACGCAGTAATCGAAGACCTCCTGCTGAGCAAGTTCGCCCTCTGCGGGAGCCATGGACAGCGAATTCGTGGGGCACTGAACCACGCAGACGTTGCAGCCCATGCAATCGAACGGAGAGATGGCGAGCGTGTACTGCAGGCCAGCGGCGGTCTTGCCCTTGGCGGGAATGAGCGTCGTTTTCTCGGGAGCCGCTGCCGCCTCTTCCTCGGTCAGGGCGAAGGGGCGAATGGTAGCATGCGGGCACACGAATGCGCACTGGTTGCACTGGATGCACGTAGATGCATCCCACGTGGGAACAGTCACGGCAATGCCGCGCTTCTCATACGCAGAGGCGCCGAGCTCGAACTGTCCGTCCACATGGTCGGTGAACGCCGAAACGGGCAGGCTGTCGCCATCCATGCGACCGACCGGCTCCATGATGGAGCCGACCATCTTCACAAGCTCGGGCTTGCCGGCGAGCTCAACGGTCTCCGCCTTATCAGCCGCATCGGCCCATGCAGCGGGAACGTCTATTTTGACATAGGCCGTAGCGCCGGCGTCGATGGCGCGATGGTTGGTATCAACGACGTCCTGGCCCTTCTTCATATAGGATTTCGTTGCTGCATCCTTCATGTAGCGGATAGCCTCTTCCTGCGGCAGGACGCCGGCGAGGGAGAAGAACGCGGACTGCAGGATGGTGTTGGTACGCTTGCCCATACCGATTTCAATGGCAAGGTCGATAGCGTTGATGGTGTAGAGGTTGATATTGTTCTGGGCAATATAGCGCTTTGCCGATGCGCTCAGATGATGCTCGAGCTCTTCGGGCGTCCACTGGCAGTTGATCATGAACGTACCGCCGGGCTTGACGTCTTTCACGATCGGGAAATCCTTCGTGATATACGACGGATTATGGCATGCGACGAAGTCCGCCTTGTTGACGTAATACGGGCTGCGGATGGGCGAATCACCGAAGCGCAGATGGCTGATCGTCACGCCGCCGGTCTTCTTAGAATCGTACTGGAAGTACGCCTGGACGTACTTGTCCGTATGGTCGCCGATGATTTTGATGGAGTTCTTGTTCGCGCCGACCGTGCCATCGCCGCCAAGACCCCAGAACTTGCATTCGATCGTGCCAGGGGCGGCGGTATTCGGGCAGTTGGGATCCTCGGGAAGAGAAAGGCCGGTCACATCGTCAACGATGCCGAGCGTGAACTCGCGACGAGGGTCTTCCTTCTCGAGCTCCGTGAACACGGCGAAGACAGACGCAGGCGGGGTGTCCTTCGAGCCAAGTCCGTAGCGGCCGCCGACGACCTTGATTCCGGAAACGCCTTCGATGGCAAGGGCGTTGATGACGTCCATGTACAAAGGCTCGCCCACGGCACCGGGTTCTTTCGTACGGTCGAGAACGGCAATTTTCTTGACCATCTTCGGAAGCGCGGCGACGAATTTATCGGTGACGAAGGGGCGATACAGGCGAACCTTCACCAGACCGACCTTTTCACCGTGAGCGTTCAAATAATCGATGACCTCTTCCGCAACGTCGCAGAACGAGCCCATGGCCACGATGACGCGATCGGCGTCTTCGGCCCCGTAGTAGTTGAACAGCTCGTAGTTGGTGCCGAGCTTGGCGTTAACCTGGTGCATGTAGTCCTCGACTACGGCAGGCAGGGCATCGTAGTAACTGTTGCACGCTTCGCGATGCTGGAAGAAGATGTCTCCGTTTTCATGGCTGCCGCGCATGGAGGGATGCTCGGGGTTGAGGGCATGGGCGCGGAATTCGCGAACGGCGTCCATATCGCACATTTCGGCAAGGTCGTCATAATCCCAGACGGCGACCTTCTGAACCTCATGCGACGTGCGGAAGCCGTCGAAGAAGTTGATGAACGGAACGCGACCCTTGATGGCGGAAAGATGAGCAACGGCGGAAAGGTCCATAACCTCCTGGACGTTTCCCTCCGCAAGCATGGCAAAGCCGGTCTGACGGCATGCCATGACGTCAGAGTGGTCGCCGAAGATGTTCAAAGCCTGGGTGGCAACGGTACGAGCGCTTACATGAAGAACGCCCGGAAGAAGCTCGCCCGCCATTTTGTACATGTTCGGAATCATGAGCAGCAAACCCTGAGACGCCGTGTACGACGTGGTCAGCGCGCCAGCTGCCAAAGAGCCGTGCATCGTTCCTGCAGCACCGCCCTCGGACTGCATCTCGCACACTTTGACCTTCGTGCCGAAGATGTTCTTCCTGCCCTGCGCAGACCACTGGTCGACGAAGTCGGCCATGGGGCTCGAAGGGGTGATGGGGTAAATGCCGGCAACCTCCGTGAAAGCATACGAGACATATGCCGCGGCGTTGTTGCCGTCCATCGACTTGAATTCTCTCGTCATGTTTGCGCTCCTTAGAAAAAAGCATTCGCGACCCACCGAGGCCGACTGCTTCCTTCATCGCCTGAGTGAAATACACCGCATCATGGTATCGCTCGGCTTGCGCGTGCGCGTGCGCATCGCCATCATGGGGCGTGCGCTTCGGCAAGCGGTTTGAGATGGCCGTATTTCCTAGAGAATCGATAGGATTGTTCGAAGCATAGACGATTTTCGGTTGCTTTTTCGGTTGTTACCCTTCAAAACCCGACGGGGTCTCCCGCCCCAATTCGGCCCGAAGCTGCGGAATCAAGCAAGAGAACGTCTCTTCGCGATTCTTTTTATTCAGCTGGCATTCCCATATCACATGAACGCGCCAGCCGTCCGCCTCAAGCGCTTCGACATTGCGCCTGTCACGCTCGACGTTGCGCTCGAATTTCAGAATCCAGTACTCCTGATTGCTTTTCGGCATGGACGGCTTGCAGCGTGGACAGCGGTGCCAAAAGCACCCGTTGATGAACAGGGCCACCTTTTTACCAGGATAGGCGACGTCGGGACGCCCCGGAACGTGCCATTGAAGACGATAGCCCGCAAGGCCTTCTTCTCGAAGCCTTGCACGCACGAGCATTTCCGGCTTCGTATCCTTCCCCTTGTTACCGCGCATGCTCTTGCGCACCGCGGGCGCAACAGGCTTTTCCGGAAAGCGCGGCGCATGCATCACGCAGCGAGTCGAACGCGCATACTTTGCGATGTATTTGCGATGCTCGCGTTTCGCCGTCACGTACCACAGACCGCTATGGCCCGGCTTTCGCTGGCGCATGGCACCCAAAGGACGTCCTCGCACCAAACGCGCCGCATGAATCCGCGAAGAAACGACCAGCCGTTTTTCGTCAAAACGCCTGGACCGATAGCCCAAGGTCATGCACGGCCGCCCTTGACGTAGGAAACGATGAACGAAATGCCCGCGACCGTAAGCGCCGCACCGAGCCCGGTGTAGAAAAAGGCGATAAACCATTCGGGGAGAATGCCGCTTGCCCGAAGCCCAATGCCGCCGCCCATCATGATGGCCATGATGATGTAGCCCTTCTTGTCGAAGAAGTGCAGGATGTGCTTCTTATCTTCCTCGAATCCGCGAATGCGCTCCGCGTGCTTTTTCACAAGCTTCTGGAACACGAGCATATGAAACATGACAAAAATGACAAGCGTCGCAATGAGCACCCACCAGACCAGATGGTCGTGCGTAAGAGCGCCGATTCCAATATTGGCGATGTTGCCGCCGGCGATGATCCAGACGAAGCCGGCGACGAGAAGGAGTTTTTCAGTCGAAATTTTCATGCCTCGGAGTATACTCCCCTCGCCCGCTTCTGCGAAAGCAATATGAACAATGTTCATCTATTCAACAAGTACTCGCATGGCCGTCGGCGAAAGCACGCCGAAAGCGCCCTTTCGCCTTTGCGGCCGAAACGAAAACCCATCCTCTAGGAGCGCGTCTTCAGCAGCTCTCGGCAAGCGTCCGCGATACGCCGCTCCAGCCTGCCGATATCCTCTCGCCCGAACACATACCGAACCGTCTGCGGGAGATGGGGACGTTCGCGATCGGGCTGCTCGACGCGGACGAACACCGCCTCCACCTCTTCGTAGCCCTGCATCAGCACCGCATAGGAATAGCAGCTTGCCTGCAGCGCGTGCTTTTCGCGCAAAGAACGCTCGTCCTGCGCCGCGAGGCCTCCCGTCTTGTAGTCCACGATCAAAGCCCTCGAAGCGTCGGCGGCTTTCTCGCAAGCGAACAGGTCGATCGACCCTTCGAGATAACGAGGCATCGCTGAGACATCGAACCCGTCCTCGACGCCTGCATGGGCCGCCATAAGCTCCCTGACGCCGTCGAGCGAAATGAAAAACGGCATCTCGGGAACGAGCACCTCGCACTCGGCGCACCGAAGGGCCACGTCGCTTGCAATCCAGCGGCCAAGCGCCTCCTCGATTCTTCCCCGAGCAGAAGGCCTCAAAGCGCACGTGCGCATGACCGCATCTATCCTCGAGGAAGTGGGGAGCGAAAGTATCGAATCTCCTTCTTTGCGCATGCACACCGACTGCTGGGCGAGCAAATGAAACGCCGTGCCCAGGTCGGTTGCTTTGTCGGCGTCGCGCAAGAGGTCTTGGCACAATGCGCTCCAGAACGCCTCGTCTTCGTCATCGAGCGCTCCGTCAACAGATGCGGCGCCGACCGAAACGCGAGACGCCTCCTCGTCGCATCCATGCGCCGCCGCAAGCATCGAATAGCTCGCGACCTCCCCTTTCGAGAAGGAGCAGGGGCGCTCTTGCGCCACAGCCTGTGCAGATACAAGAGGAATATCGACCTGCTCCCTTTCGCGGGAAGAATCGCCGTCATCCGATGCGCCGGCCTCCTCCTCGGGCGATTCGTAATCCGAAGCGTCGGTATCCACCCTTTCGATGAGGGCGGGCATGCTTCCGCCGAAATCGACCGATGATATACCGGCCGGTATATCGCCCAGGCCGAACAGGGCGCTTCGAACATCATCGTATATGCCCGAATCCTGCGTTATTCCCGATTCGTCCGCATCTGCTCCGCTACGCACGCTCGCCATGGAAAACACGAGCGCTTCTTTCGCGCGCGTCAAAGCCACGTACAAAAGCCTCCTTCGCTCCTGCAGATCCTGCTCTGCCTCGTAGCTTCGCACGGCTTCGCGACGAGCCATAGGAGAGCAAGCCTGACGTATTGCTTCAACGGAGCCCTCTTCGCATGCGGCGTTCTCATCAAGCCCGACGCCGTATTTTTTGTCCATGGCCTTCACCACAGGCGAGCTGCTGGAAAACCCCGAAAGGGATCGACTCGGCGACAGGCCCACATAGGCGACCCCTTCTATGACGCTGCACGAAAAAGAGGACGAACGGGCGCGCGACGAACCCATTTCCGCCACGGCGACGATGGGAAACTCCAGGCCCTTGCTCGCATGCACCGTCATGATGCGGACGAAATCGCCGCCTTGGGCAGAAAGCGCGCCCGGCGCCTCTTTCGCCGTGGCAATATGGGCCGAAAGCGCGAATGCGACAGACGACGGGCCGCATGCCCCGTCTTGTTCGATGGACTCGACGATGCGGATCGCCTTGAAAATATTGCCCGCCACCGACTGCCCCTCGGCGCCGAGAAGCTCGAGACGCGAAAGCCAGCCCGATTCCTCGACGGCTTTCGTCATAATTGCCGAAACGGGCTCTCTGCCTGCGCGCGAGGCAAGGTTTTCCACGACACGTACGGCATGGACGAGGTTCTCTGAGACCTGGGCGCTCCCGTTTTCGAGCAATCGGGCCATCTCGGAGAATCCGACGTCTATTCCCCGCCTGCGCGGCATCTTCCTCTCTTCGTCGAAGCATGTCGAAAGCGCGATGAAATCATCTGCCGACAGAACGAACATGTCGCTCGACAAGACCTCGAAAAGCGCCGATGTCGCATGCGGATTCGCGACAACCTCCGCAAGACGCTGCATAACGAGCACTTCGGGCGCCGAAGAGAAGATGGACCCGCCTGCGATAACGCATGCGAAGCCGGCTTCGCGCAGGGCGTCGGCGAAGACGTCCGCGCGCGTCATTTTCCCAAGAAGCACCACCATATCGCCGGCCGCATGGCCCGCCTCGCGCAATTCCGAAAAACGCCGCGCGATACGACGAGCCTCGAAGCGCGTGACATCAGCAGAGGCGATGCCGCTTCTGGCAGGATACGTGGTGAGCAAAACGCTCACGCGCGTATCGGAGCCTTTGTAGGGGGCCTTCACGGACGATTCGAACCGAGATGGCGCAAGGGACATGAACTCGTCGCCGAAGACGTGCTTCTGCTCGAAGATGCGGTCTACAAACGCAAGAACGTCCCTGTGGCTTCTGAAGTTGTCGGGAAGTTCTATCAGGCCTTCGGGGTTCGCTGCGCGAATTCGTCCCAGATGACGTTTGTAGACCTCGACGTCGGCGCCGCGGAAACGATAGATGCTCTGCTGTGCATCCCCCACCGTGCAAAGGCGGCAACCGCCCTCGCCCGCCATGCGCGAGATCATATCCACTTGAAGCTGGTCGGTATCCTGGAATTCGTCGACCATGACAAGCTTGAACTTATGGGCGAATTCAGCAGCGATGCCTTCATGCTCGCAAAGCGCCCGAGCCGCCTGGATAAGCAGGTCGTCGTTGTCGAGCACGCCCCGTTCACGCTTGGCGCGCCTGTAGACGTCGAAAGCCGAGCGGGCAACACCGAGCACATCCTCGAGCAAAGGCTCGGCCAGAAGGCAGCGCGCCTCTTGGATAATTTCCGCGCAGCGGGCCTGGAGCTCGGCGGCTACGGCCTTGTATTCTTTCGATCCGAACCTGCCCGAGGGCCACGGACAGGCGGCGCACAGCGAGAGCAAACCCTTCGTGTCGTGCGTGCGAGCCGCCAAATACGCATCCACTGTTTGCTTGTACTCATCCGCCTGTAGAAGCCACGTATCGCGCGACGCGCTCGACTTCTGAGACAATGCGGCTTCGTGAGCCTCTTCGATCGTCTCGGCCAGCAAGCGCGCGAGCGTCGAGGCATCACGCGCCCGGGGCGGAACACACAGGCAGTCGCACCCAAGGGGACTGCTCGATGCTACGCGAAGCAGCTCGATGAGCATATCTTCGACCGACCCCGACCCGAACCCGCCCGATGAGCGAGCGGGAAATTCCGAGAACAAGGCGTCGAGGCCTTCGGGTGCGACGAATTCGTTGGCGCCGTCGAGAACCTCGGCAACCGAAGCGCGCATGAGCTCGTCGGCACGAGCAGGATCGAGCACGGCAAACGAAGGGTCTATCCCAAGCTCGACTGCATGCATGCGCAGGATGCGCGAGCACATGCCGTGAATCGTAGAAATCCATGCATCGTCGACCTTCAACGCCTCCTCGGCCATGCCTTCCGCACGCAAGGTGCTCTTCACGCGCGACTTGATTTCTCCTGCGGCCTTTTCCGTGAACGTGATGGCCATGACCTGTTCTATGCCGTCGAGAAACGCGCCTCCGTCCGGAGCCGAACCCTCCATAAGGGCCCAGGCGATACGCTGCGTGAGGGTGAACGTCTTCCCGCTGCCTGCGCCCGCAGAAACCACCAAGGGCTTATCGAGCGTCGTGATGCACGCGAGCTGGCCAGGCTTGAATCGGCTGAAGTCCATGACGAACTACCCCTTCCTTTTCGGACATGAGATCTCCGGGCAATACACGCACGCCTTCGGAGAGGAAGGGCGGGCCTCGATACACCCTTCCATCAACCGATCGAGCGATGCGGCAATGCGCTCTTCCGTCGCATCGAGCAGCGAAGAGAATTCGTCGCCGAAGTCTCCGCGATATACGCACGTCTGCGCGCGAAGACCGGCGACTTCCGCAGGTTCGATGCTGCGGTCCAAAGCGCCCGACACCTTGGGCGAACGCCCATAGCCCACATAAAGCGCGCCCACGACTTCGAGCCCGAGCATGCGACGCAAAGCCTGGGCGTACACGAGCGTTTGAACTTTGCCTTCCTGCAATGAACCGCCTTTCTTCTGCGACTCATAGAGGTCGTAGTCAGACGACAACGAGCTTTTATAGTCTATGACGATGGCCCTTCCGCGATCGTCCACGTCAATGCGGTCGATTTTGCCCATGACGCGATACCCCGCATACTCCACCGCATTCGTTGCAGGAATCTCGAATTCGAGCGCATACGGAGAAAATGACGGCAGCAGAAGCGCTTCCCGATCGAGAAAAGAAACCAGCTTGCTTCCGAGCTCTTCGAGCTCCCTCCGCTCGAAAGCGTCCACGGGAACCAGACGATTGCTCGAAGGCTTCATAGCGTATTGCTCCTCGGCGTGCTTCACGATGACGTCTTCCATGATTTCTCGGGCCCGACCGAGCGAATCAGGTGTCACCTTCGGCGCAACCTCGGATTGAAACCTTCTATAGAAAGCCTCGAAGACATTGTGGGAGAAATCCCCCATCTGCACGGCTCCGAAGCCTTCGTCAAGCTCATCGAGGCGAAGACGGCGCAGAGCGAACCATTTTTGCGGGCACTCAAGGTAGCTCTCGATCTGCGATGCGGAGAAACACGGATCGAAAACGACCTTGCCTCCCTTCCCCTCGCGCGGCAGCATGATCAACGACCTGGAAAGGTCCGATTCGATTCTATCGAGCCGAGTTTTCTCGACCTTTGCCGAAAGAGGCTGCGCATCATGGCTCACAGAGGCGTTTTCATACAACTTCTCCTCGCCACGATCTATGACCGATTCGAGAAAACACGGAGGAAGCGCGTATTTGTTATCCACCTCTGCGGCGTCCGTCGGATCGAGTCGATAGCAATCCACGAATTCCTCCACGACTGCCGCGGGGTATGTGGGGTCGGCCGATTCGTTATTCAAACGCCGCTCTATGACGAAGCGTCCACGCGCGCGACGCGACGCCTCGACGAACGCCTGACGCATATCGTCCATCGCATGACGTTCGCGCGCGACCCCAAGATCGCGAGCGAAAGAAAGCGCGGCATTATCGGTCTGCTTTGCGGGAAACGACACGTTGTCCATATCGCACATGACAACCGTCTCCCATGAGCCTTCGTCGAGCGTTTCCACGTAGAAAGGCTCGCATATGCACACGTCGGCCGCATCCGTTTCGCAACTCGTCCGGGAAGCATTCACTGTTGCGTGCTCGAGCACGCAACGCACCGTGCGGCTCTCCGCCCCGACCATGCGGGCCGAAGCCATTACCTCGCGCAGCACGCGCACAGCTTCGAGCTGCTCGGCTACGTAGGATTCGTCTTCCTGCATGGCGTATGCGCAGTCGGAGAAATAATCAAGCAAAGCATCGGCATCAACCGAGGCCGCAAGCTCTTCAAAAAACTCGAAAGAACGGGACAGGGAGCGCAAGCGCTCAAGACATTCCTCCTTCTGTATAAGCCTATCTCGACGAACGGAAACGTCGAAGGCATAGGCGCGAGAAGACGAAATGCCCGAAAAAGGGTTAAGAAGGTAATCCGAGCACGCTCGGGAGTCAAACGACTCGGCCTCGACTATCGAGCCGACCGCGAAAAAAGCCCTGCCGAAATCGGTTTGCCCCCAAAGACGACGAGCATGCACCTGGCATGAGACGCCCTGGCGAGAAAGAGCCGGGGCAATCGACCTGTAAAGGTCGAAAGGACGTTTCGCCGTTGCAAGCACGCGCCCATCGCAGGCAAAGCCCTCGATGGAGTCTGCCAGGAGAAGCGGCTCCGCATAACGACCCGAGGGAAAAGCGAATCGAACGGACACGCTTTCTTCCACGCGGGAGATAGACGGCGACTCTCGTCGGTACGCAACCGATTCGCCGAAGGATGCCGCGAGCAACCGCTTCTGTGCAGCGCTCGGTTCGATACCGTAAACGCACGCCTCATCGCCCGCGCTTGCTAGATCGTCTTGCGCGGACAAAAGGGCGCACGCTCGACCAGGATCGACTAGGCCCGCACGCGCCAGCGCCGCCTCATACGCACGCAACGCCTTGACAAGAATTTCACGATGCTCATCGACGCGCATAGACCCGCGAAGAACCTCGTCGAATTCGGCGGATCCGAGCACTTCATCGGCGAGCTCGACAAGAAGGGAGGCCATGCCCCAGGTTGGAGAGAGTCTCGCGTCGTCACAGTCCCCAAGAACCGCGAGGCACGCGACCAAACGCTGCGTTTTCGACGCAAGAGACCTTCCATCGCCCCAAAGCGTCCATTGCCCCTCTATCCACGACCCGATTCCTTCCGCTTTTGCGCCGAAGGCCCATTCGGGATCGGACGCATGCGCCTTTCTAAAGGCCAATGCCTGGGCATATCGCGGAAATAACGCTACCCGCACCGCGACTCCTTTCTGCACGAGGGCCTTATCGCACTTCGTTGAGCAAACAGACCATCCAGCGTTGAAAACGCCCCTTCATAGGAAAAGGCCGCCCGTAGGCGGCCGACTTTTTTCCGTGTATGCCGAAAAGCTTACGCAGGAACGACCTTGGTCACTCCGGGAACGTGCTCCTTGAGGATGCGCTCAACACCATTCGCGAGCGTCATCTGGCTCATCGGGCAACCCTTGCAAGCGCCCTGGAGCTCAACGACAACCACACCGTCCTCCTGGACGTCCACCAGAGCGACGTCGCCGCCGTCAGCCTGAAGGCTCGGACGAATAAGGTCGAGCACGCGGCTCACTTGTTCTTTATCGATAGCCATGCTGGCCTCCTTTGCATCGATAGATGTTTCTTGAAAATTGTATCGCAACCGAAGGGAACGCCCGAGCAGGAAAGCCATCGGGATAATATCCCCACGAAGATGCGACGCGCCGCCCACAAGGACGGCGCGATACGGCATGCGGTTTAGAGTTCCTTGACCCAGAGTCCATGCAGATTGCAGTACTCATACACCTTGAGCGCCTTGGCGCCTTCGGCAAGCACGAAGCTCGCCTTGGGCTCGTCCGCAGCGGTGAGCTGGGCAACCTGGTAGCCCTTATCGGTCACCAGGACGACGAACTGAATGAGGTGCTCCTCGGTCATGGGATGTTCGACCTCGCCGACGACGACATGCACATTAGCACCTTCGACGGTAACGGCGGGAACGTGCTTCTCAAGCGCCGCATCGACAGCGCCTGCGGTCAGCTCCACCATCTTTTCGCCGCAGCACATCATGGGAACGCCCGCGTCAACGACCTTGATAGCGATGTTACCGCAGTGTTCGCACTTGAAGAATTTGATATCCATTATTGCCCCCTTTGTAGCAATCTTTTTTGTTTCCTGAAATGTTACTATTATTGTTACATTTCAGGAAGACCCTTTTGCGGTAGCTTCATTGTAACCGCATAAATCAGCAAAGCGACACCGGCGACGATAAGAGGCACCGAAAGAACTTGGCCCATGGTGAGCCAGCCTCCCCACAGGTATCCAAGCTGGACATCGGGCTCGCGGACGAACTCGACAAGAAAGCGGAAAACACCGTACATGACGAGGAATAGCCCAATGAATGTGCCGCGAGGACGAGGCGGATTCTTGCGAGACAGAGCAAAGAGAACGCAGAAGATGACAACGCCCTCGAGCAAAGCCTCATAGAGCTGGGACGGATGCCGAGGCATGGTGCCTGCCGCGCCACCAAACACGACGCCCCACGGCAGATCCGTCGGAGCACCCCAGAGCTCTCCGTTGACGAAATTCGCGCAACGGCCGAAAAACAGACCGATAGCCGCTCCTACCGCCCCCATGTCAGCAAGCGTCAAAAACGGTATATGCGTGATACGCGAGGCGATATATCCGCCTACGAGCACGCCTATCAAGCCTCCGTGAAAGCTCATTCCGCCTTCGTTGAATGCGAGTATCTTCTCCGGATGCTGCAGGTAATACCCGTCTCCGTAGAAAAGGACGTACCCCGCCCTGCCTCCGATGATCACGCCCAAAATCACGCTGAACACTATCACGAAAAACGCATCTTCGTTGATGCGCACGCGCCAGCGCTTGGAGAGGTTTCCCAGGATGAGAAATGCGCATATGAAGCCGGCCACGTAGGCAAGACCGTACCAGCGAATCTGGAGGGGACCGATCTGCACGGCAATCGGGTCGAGCATCTGATACAGGTTGTCGAGCATCTTTTTTCCTTACATCCTTCAAACTAAACAGGCCGCGCACCAAACGCGGCCTGCCCCGAAATAACCAGCCGTCTTACGAATTCGCCCGATGGGCCGCTCAGGACGCATCGGAAGAAAGATTCGTCTGCGATGTGCCCGTGTCGTAAGACTGATCCGTAGAATTCGACGAATCGCCCGTTGAGGCCGTCGATCCCCTGGCATCAAGGATGTTTTGCCAATCCTTGCCCACAACAACCAGAATATCGGTTTCAAACGAATAGTTGATCGCATCGTAAACGGCACGACCCGTTCCAAGAGTCGCAACAAGTGCTTCGGCCTTCGCTTCGTCATCTTCTTTCTGATACACGACGAGCGTACTGTCGTAGACCGCCTGGGCCGCATTGCCGACTTCCGTGACGTTGAACCCGGCGTTTTTCAGAAGCTCGGAAGCATCGAGAGCGGCACCCTCAACACCGCCGCCGTTGTTGACCGTGATGGAGAACGAAGCGGGGTCGACGGAGCTGAGAAGGTCTTGCTTGTCTTGCTGCAACGCCTGACCCTGCTGCATACGTTCCATCATCGCACTCCACTCATCGGCGATAGGAACCTGGTAGCTGACGCCGTTGATTTCGGACGTGTATGTAGGCATGGCGCCGACCATGATAGAACCCGGCGCAATATCGCGCAGCGACGAGAGAAGGGCGAACGCGCCTTTCAGGTCGAGGTCGGACCGAACCAAGCCTGCGCACTCGTCCATGTTCATATAGAAAGTCATCTTGCCCATGCCGACAAAACGCTCGAAAAGCGCCTGCGCTACAAGAGCATCATTGGCCCCTCGCTGCTGCTCGGCAAGAGAGGCGAAGTCGTTCGCACGGCAGAAATACAACGCCTGCTCTCCATTCAAAAGCTGAGGACCCGAAGCAATGGCGGAAGACCCAGCATCGGGGTCATTCGCGGTCTCAGGAACATCGACCTGTATGCCTCCAAGCGCATTGACAAGCGAGACGAAACTAGACGCGTCCGTTTTCACGTAGTGAGAAACCTGAACGCCCGAAAGCTCTTCGACAGCCGTAACCACCTCGGCATCTCCGCCCACGGACTGCGCATCGCCAAGACGATGCGTCTCACCGTCCGAAAGCTTCGTGCGCACATTGCCCGGAATGACGGCGATGGACGCCGACGCCTGATCGGGGTTGGTACGCACCAGCAGAGCGACATCGGGGCCCGACCCCGAATCGCCATCGTCAAACGAAGCAGAAAGGAGCGTGTAGATTGCCCCCTCTTCTGGCGCATCAGCTAACGCAGACGTCAAAGCGGCATCGGATATCTGCATTCTGGCATTAATTCCGCTTACGAACACGAAACCGGCGGCAATCCCCGCTATAGCCAAAGCGGCAATGGCCAACACGGTGAAGAGCGCAATCTTTCGACGCCTCCCCGATGCTATGGCGCGCTCGATAAACGCCTGCTGGCTCATGCGATTGGCGTAATCGCGACGGGTCTCGCGCGTAGACGTGTTCGGCAGAACCTGATGGATTTCTCCTCGTTCCGCCTTGCGCGTACGACGCGGATTGGAGAAGTCCTTCCGAGCCGAAGGAAACGGGCTGGGAACGCGAGCAACATGCGTTCCCAGCGTCGCACGCCTCATCTGGCGTGAGGTTTTCTTGTATTGCGCGCTGCTAGGACGACGGGTAACCATAGACTTCCGCCTTTGCTACCAGTCGATGTCTTCGTCGGCTTCGCGGTGCAGCTTCGCCCCAAGAGACGAAAGCTTTCCGACATAGTCTTCGTAACCGCGGTCAATATGGTGAATCTTATGCACACGCGTCACCCCTTCGGCAAAAATGCCCGCAAGCACCAGAGCCGCGCCGCAACGAAGGTCGGTCGCCTTGACGTCGGTCCCCTGAAGAGAGCTCACGCCCTCAACAAACGCATGATGATCCTCGATGGTGACCTGGGCGCCCATACGACCGATTTCGTCGGCGAACATGAAACGATTCTCGAACACGTTCTCCGTAATGACCGAATTGCCCTGTGCAACCGCGGCAAGGAGCATAAACTGAGCCTGCAGGTCGGTGGGAAACCCAGGGTGAGGAAGCGTCTGGATGTCGATTCCGCGCAACGCGGCGGTGCGAAAGACCGTGATGTAGTCGTCTCCCAAATCGATTTCGCAGCCCATGGCATGAAGCTTCATGAGGGCCATGCGCAAAAAGCCCGGCTCAATGCCGCGCACAGTAACAGGACCGCCCATCATAGCGCCGCCTACCAAAAACGTGCCCGCCTCTATGCGGTCTCCAACCGTCATGTGCTCGCACGGGTGCAGCGAAGACAGCGGAACGCCTTCGACGACAATCGTGGGCGAGCCGGCACCACTCACCCGGGCTCCCATGGCGTTGAGCATATCGGCAAGGTCTTCAATCTCGGGTTCGCGAGCAGCGTTTTCAATCACCGTTTCGCCTTCGGCCGTGACCGCGCACATCATGGTGTTTTCCGTAGCTCCGACGCTTGGAAAATCGAGCGCGATATAGGCGCCGTGCAGACCGTTGGGAGTGGTTGCCTTGATGTAGCCGTGATCTGTCTCGAAGTGAACCCCGAGCGCCTCCATGCCGACCATGTGCATGTCAATCTTACGGGCTCCCAGATTGCAGCCGCCCGGCATAGCAACACGAGCTTCGCCGAAGCGGGCCACAAGCGGGCCAAGGACAGAAATAGAAGCTCGCATTTTGGATACGAGTTCATACGGCGTTTCCCAGGTATCAACCGATGCCGTATCTATGACAAGCGTATGGCCGTCGCGCGATACGCGCGCGCCTAATGTCTCAAGAACCTTCGACATGATGGTAATGTCGGAAATGAGAGGAACATTGTGGATGACGCTTTCTCCGCCTCCGAGAATAGAGGCGGCGATCAGCTTAAGCGCGGAGTTCTTAGCGCCGGAAACCTTTACTTCGCCGATGAGCGGCGTGCCGCCTTCGACGACGATCATCTCTTTCGCCATAATGACTTCCCCTTCTATCGCAAGAGACGCAATCAATCGCGTCTTTCGAAAATAGCAGACGTGCGGTTCGTGCACTTCGGAGCTCAGCTCGACCGAGCGGACCAAGCATCCGTGTTGATACATCAGTTCATTCTCTCAAAAAGCACAAGAAGGTTGAATGCCGAAGCAGCAAGCCTTGCGGTAAAACCATAGTCGCTCGATTCAATCGCAGTCCTTCAACAGCAGCCTCTTGGTTGCAGCTCGACTCGATTGCAGCTCGGCCTAACACGAAAAAAAGCGCCGGCATAACGCCGACGCTTTCATACATGCTGTAAAGCAGAAGTTATTCGCCCAAAGCGAAGCGCTTGAAGTCGACAACCTTGATGGAACCGCCAAGCTTCTTGGCAACCTCGTCGGTGTACTGAGCGATGGTCTGGTCGGGGTTCTTGACGAACGCCTGCTCGGTGAGGCACTGCTCCTTGTAGAACTTCTCCAGACGACCGGTAGCCATCTTCTCCTGGATAGCCTCGGGCTTGCCGGACTCTGCAGCCTGAGCCTTATAGATGCTCATCTCGTGCTCGACGACGGCAGGATCGACCTGGTCGCGGTTGGCAGCGATCGGAGCAACGGCAGCAACCTGCATGGCAACGTCGCGGCCGTACTGCTTGAACTCATCAGAAGCGGTATCTACGCCCTCGACGTCGAAGGAAACCAGAACGCCGATCTTGCCGCCCATGTGGATGTAGGAAGAAACAGCGCCAGCCTCAACGACAGCAAAGCGAGCGAGCTGGGTGTTCTCGCCCATAACATGGATGCAGTCGGTAACGACGGCCTCGACGGTCTCGCCGTCAATCTCGGCAGCCTTGAGCGCGTCCATGTCGGCAGGCTTGGCGGCGAGGGCAGCCTTGGCGACCTTCTCGGCGTAAGCCTTGAACTTCTCGTTCATGCCAACGAAGTCGGTCTCGCAGTTGAGCTCGACGACAGCGCCGGTGGTTGCGTCCTCGGAAACGAGAGCCATAACGGTGCCTTCATTGGTGGCACGGCCGGCCTTCTTAGCAACAGCGGCAAGACCGCGGGTGCGCAGAACGTCGACGGCCTTGTCCATATCGCCGTCGGCCTCGACGAGGGCCTTCTTGCACTCCATCATGCCGGCGCCGGTCATTTCGCGGAGTTCCTTGACCATAGCAGCGGTAATGTTAGCCATGGAAATGTTCCTTTCTAGAAAAGAGGGCTCCTCAGCAAGGATGCTACTCGCGAACGATGAAATTCGCGGAACCGCCTCGAAGCCCGTGCCTATTCGTGCGGAGTAAACGAACTATTCAGCGGCAGGAGCCTCTGCTGCCTCAGCAGCCTCGGCGGCCTCGGCCTCTGCGACCATCTGCTCTTCGATGACGGGAGCGCCGGTAGCAGCGATCACAGCGTCAGCAACGAAGGTGCAAAGCAGGTCGACGGAGCGGATGGCGTCGTCGTTTGCGGGGATGCCGTACTCGACGTCGTCGGGGTCGCAGTTGGTGTCAAGGGTGCCGACCACGGGGATGCCAAGACGCTTGGCCTCGTGGATAGCGAGCTGCTCGCGGTTCGTGTCAACAACGAAGATGGCGTCGGGGACGGTCTTCATGTTGCGGATGCCGTTGAGGTTGAGCTGCAGCTTGGAGAGCTCCTTCTTCAGCAGGACCTGCTCCTTCTTGGGCAGAACGTCCATGCGTCCGTCGGCCTCCATGGCCTCGAGCTCTTCCATGCGAGCGACGCGAGAGCGGATGGTGACGAAGTTGGTGAGCATGCCGCCGAGCCAACGAGAGTTAACATAGGGCATACCGCAACGGTCGGCCTGAGCAGCGATGGCTTCCTGAGCCTGCTTCTTGGTGCCGACGAAGAGAACGGTGCCGCCCTTCTTGGCGACGTTCTCAACGAAGGTGTAGGACTGGTCAAGACCGATGAGGGTCTTCTTGAGATCGATGATGTAGATGTCACCACGGTTGCCGAAGATGTACGGCTTCATCTTGGGGTTCCAGCGACGGGTCTGATGACCGAAGTGTGCGCCTGCGTCGAGCAGGGACTTGATGCTGACTTTCGCCATTGCAATCTCCATTCGTTAAACCTCTGCCTGCGGTCACCCCCTCCCCCGCAGCCTTTTTTCAGTGGCCACTCGCGGTGGGAAAGTCACGCAAGCATGTGAAATATAGAAACTTCGCTATTATACGACGTGTTTTTGCGAATGCAAGAAAAAAGAACGGACGTGCAACGAGTCTCGGGCCGCATGCCGTAAGCAGATGCGCTCCGATCGCCGCGGCAGACGCGCCACAAGCGCACACAAATCATCTACGCACGAGGACTTCGCAGGCCCTCGTAAAAACCGCTCGGCCACACGCTTCGCAGCTTTTGCGCAAATCCACTTGCGCAAACACGAACCTCGCGCCCGAAAACGCTCTCCGACCCACGCAGCCTCTCCAAAAGCGCCAAAACGCACGAGAAGACGCCTCCGTTATCGCAAAAATCACGAAACGTACCCGAATCGAGCGCTTCTACGACATGCCGATCGTTTCGGAAGACAGATATTACTCATTATTTGGAAATATGGGCATTAATGGCGACTATCTTCGGGAATCTAGCTCTGCTGTTGATACGTTTCGCGCAATATGCGAGTCTGAAGATGCCGCCAGGTGCATTTTTATCGCCCAAACGTCCAAAAGCCCGGCTTCGAGACACCTGAATAATGAGAAGTACTCGGGCATTGGAAAACCAAGACCCCAAGGGAAACAGCCAAACACCCAAAGCTTCCGAGCATCCAAAGCGCATCGCATCCTATACCTTAAGAAACCACGGCACCGAACGGCATGAGCGAAAGTTTCGCCATCTTGAAGCTTTGCAGCCCGAAAGGAATGGCCACAATGGTGATGCAACACGCGATGCCGGCCAGCACGTACGCAATTGCCATGGGAATGCCGGCAAATATCAGCCAGACGATATTCGCGATCAAGGACGGCGCGCCGCCGCCGTATTCCACGGTCTTGCCGAAAGGCGCCAACGTCAAGCTGGCCATCTTGAATGCCTGACGACCAAGAGGGATTCCTATGATGGTGATATAGAACACACAGCCGACAAGCAGCCACCACAAAGCCGTCCAGATACCACCGAGCACGATCCAGATGATGTTACCGAGAGTCTTCATTGCAGAACCTTTCACCCTAAGCGGCCCAACCGTCTCCTACTTCCCTGCCGTACCGTCGCTCAAGCCGGCAATGCGCCCGCCGATGTCGCCCGAGCAGATACGCTCGAACTCCTCCAGCAATGCAAAGGTATCGCTTCGTGCCAGATCAATAAGGGCAGAAACTTCGGCCTTGCGCGTTTCTTCGCTTGTGTCTCCACCGGTGCCAAGCAGGGCTTTCCTGGTGTTTTCGTTCATTGGGCTCTCATCAAGCGGCTTCCAAAGCTCAAGCCGCCCCTTCTCCCGCGCGAGCTCTTTCATATAATCCCCCGCAGAAGACACCCCCATAGGAGAATCGGACCCGCCGTCGTTGATTTCAATCCAGTACTCGGACATCGTCTGCGTCATGACGTCGACATAGTCCGCATACGCTCGCTCCAGCTCCGCCTTATCGACAGGACCCGCAACCTTCGCTTTGAAATTCTCGACCGCCCTACCTTCGCCAAAGCCGCCCAGATATCCTGCAATGCCGCCGAAAACACCCTCGCTCCAGCTGAGGTACGAATCCACGTGAAGCGAACACTGGTCGTAGTACTCGTTAATCAGTGGGTCGAGCGTTTGCTTTCTTTCCTCGATTAGCTCAGAGAATCTCTGCCGATACCTCTCGTTGATATCGCACTCTTCCTTATGCTCTTCGATTGCACCTTCCAAAACAGCCACGATATCGTCCGTGCTCTCTTTGACGAAAGCATCCGCCGCCGTGTATTCGTCGGTCTCCCGAGCTTTTGACGTTGCATCCTCGAGCAGCCAGAACGCGAAAAATGACGCGACCGATAGCAGTCCAATTGCCACGAAGTATCTCAGAAGATACGGACGTTCTCCCTGGCGTTTCTCGACATGCAACCAAGTCTCATCCTCGGTGAAAACATCAACATCGTCCCTGATAGGAAGAAGCTGAAACTCGCTTTTCATCTCCTGCCAAGAAAGCAGACAGAAGGCAAACTGGCTCACCACGCTCAAGAACACCGAAAGCGCCAAAGCGAATTTCACTGCAAAAGCCGCGAAAAACGACGTCTTTGCTATCTGAAGCAAGCCGTAGTTCGTCAGATTGTTCATGAGCGCCGATAGCTTATCCGCTTCGCTCAAAAACGCCGAAGGCGCGTCCGCGAACGGCATATACGGATGACGAAGAAGGTCCAACGCATCAAACTGAGCATCCACCGATCCCTGCACGGACAGCACCGCATAGACCAGACATAGCACGAACAGGACAAGTCCGCCGCTCCATTTCATTGCCTTCGCCTTGCAATATTGAGAACGAAACTCCTTCTTGGCAATCCTGTTAGCGATGCGATATGCCAGATAATACAGAGGAACGGCCGCCCAGATCAGGACCCAGATAAGACCATCCCAGCGAGGAGCGCCCAAGATGAAGAAAAACGCCGAAAACAGCGAGAGCACGAAAAGGGCGACGAACCAAATCAGCCATTTCCTGTTGTATCTCGAAAGCTCGCCACCTTCGGAAAACATATCCTGCCTGTGAACGCGTCTGATCATCACGTAATACAGAGCGCCCATAGTAGCAACCAGGGCATATATAAGAAACATCGGAGGGAAGGCGAACCAGGGTAAACTCGTGGCGCAGCTGCCGGCAAGCGTCAGAAATGCGGCCAGAAGAACCGCTTTGACGAGATACTGGAGGGCGTCTTTCCCATGCAGGCCGGCAAAAGCGCTGCGAATTGCATGCAACGCCGAGTCCACCCTGTCGTCAAATGTAACGAACATGCTTGCCTTTCCTTCCAAGGTTGCTTGCTGCTGCATAGCATTCGCGTTCAGGGGCGGTGAGCTCATTCATCGGGCGAATTCTCAGGCCTAGTACGACTGCATCGACCATTCGCTCAATCGAATCCCCTTGCTCACATGTCTGACAAGTCGAATCCACATAGCAGTGAATTCTTGGTTCTAGGTGAATCCGCGCCGAAGCAAAACGTGACGAAATTATATAATCAGCGAGCACGGCACACCGTGGGGAGGCGATTGTATGAAGGCAATCTTCGCAATCATGTTTTGGGTGACGGGAATCACGAACGGGGTGCCATCCGACTCCATTCGACCAATACTCGTGATTTGCGCCATCATCGTCACCACAATAGCATGCGTTACGCTATTCTCTGCAACAACAATGATTGACGCGTCGCTTTGATAACTCTTTCGATGGAATCCTTCCTCTTCCCTAGCCCAGAAGCCACTTCCATGCCGGAGCGATTTTGATAACGCCCTCGGACGTTTCGATTTCGCCTTCTTCGTCAGATGTCACAATAACCGCATCTTGAGCATGAAGCTTCCTCATGCCCGCCACAAGAGCAGCCACTTCGCGCTTCTTCGTTTTCTGATCATTCAGCGATACGGACACCTGGATAAGATGAAGGGGCTCGAGCAGCAATGCATCCCCCACCACGAAATCTATTTCATGCCTTTTTCCGCCGTCTTCAAATAGACAACGAGAAATAGCCCCTTGGCGCATCGAGGGAGATACACGTCTCAGGCGATCGAATACCGCCGTTTCTAGCCTTTGGCCAGAATCGACCGAAGACGAAGGCGAAAACGAAGCGAACAAAGCCGGATCGGCAGCATACACTTTTGCCGCGGAACGCGCATTGTCAGCAAGAGCCGTTGAATAATTCTTGACCGAAAACAGCAGATACGCCTCTTCGTAATATCCCAACAATCGAGAGAGGGATTCCCGCCCTATCGAAATTCCGCGACTGCGAAACTCGTTGTAAACCTTGTTTACGGACAGTTCGCGCGCCGATGTTGCCATGCACCGCGAGAGAAAAAGCGATGCCGCCAAGGGATTCCCTATGCCGTAGCGCTCGATGATGTCGTAGTTCACCGTTCTGTTAGCGTATTCCTGCAAAAGCTGCGTTGCATCTGCGCGACTAAGATTTTGAGCCGCGATAAACCCGCCACCTTCAAGGTACGAACCGCACGCTTTTCTCAATCGAGCGCGTTCGGCGCTTGATGCCTCCTTATCACCCGACAAAACGCCGCCAGCGACTTGATGCCCGTGAAACCTAACGTATTCGGAAAAACTCATCGGGAACATCTCCCGCGACAATGCGCGCCCTCGAAATTCCGTGGCTAAGTTGAGGGAAAGCATTTTCGACGACGAACCCGTGACGTATATCGTCGCCACCTGAGTATCCACCATGCGTCGCATGAATGCTCCCCAATCGGGGATTTCCTGTATCTCATCGAAAAAGAAAAACGCTCCGTTGGTTTTCGAAGCTGGATGCATTGAATAATACGTCTCTACCACGTCGTTGAGAACCGAAGAGTCGTACGGCTTGAGGCGTTCGTCATCGAAGTTGAAATACAGAATTGACTCGAAGTCATATCCTAATTCAAGAATACGGTGCATTTCCTGATAAAGACGATAGGTCTTGCCGCAGCGACGCACTCCGACGACGACCTGAACAAGGTTTGATCGAGCGGGCTTCTGAACCTCACCGAGAGAGATATCCCTCTTGAAGACATCGGGAATTCCCTGGTCATAGAACTCGGCCAGCTTATCGACCACAACGGAATGAAATTGTGAGATCATAGCAATCACCCATTTCTTATCGTTTCAGGCGACAAGAAAGTATAAATCTTGTCGCCTGAAACGACAAGATTTATAAAACAAGGATAGGATGAAGGGTCTTAGGGGATACGCAAAGTAAGCTAATGGCGAACGATTAAAAAGAAGCAGAATGGCATCGAAGCTAACCTCCGATTCATCGTCTCAGACAGCAAGTCAAGAGTATGGACGCATTAGCTCTTCTTTCGCAACGATCCAAGAAAATCAGAAACCGTTTGAGTTGCCTGGGAGGCGGTATCGCCGGCAATCTTCACCGCTCCAGAAGCCGCCGCACCAACTTTCTGCATGCCTTCCGCAGCAACCGTTCCTGCTCCTTTTGCCGCATCGACCGCCACATTGGTCGCACGACCCATATCCTCGGATGCTTTGAGAAGGGCTTCCGACACTCTGTCTTTACCTGCATCTTCTACGTCTGGGGCAATGCCCGACGCAGGCAATGAGCGCAAGTGTTTGCGCAGTCGTTCAGCGCTCGGCTTAAATGATGCGTACGTCATTCCTCCCGATACAACCCCACCTATTACGGGAACAGCTTTTCCAGCTGTTTTTGCGAACGTATTCTTCGTCACCTTGATTCCTATGGCACCGAGAATCTTTTTCATCAGGGGATACCAGGCGGTTTTCGTAAGCGCTTTGCGTTCGACCGTCTTTACGACATGGGGCATGGCAACCTCCGCCGCGAAACGAGTAAGCTGTGTCGCAGCAGTCCCAACACCAAGCATAACCCCCATGAGAACCACAAGCTCCAGAATGGTTTCGTCGTCAATTTCATCGTTATCATCAAGAAACGTCTGCCATCCGTAAAGGTACGCAAGTTTCTGTTCAACACGCAGAACGTGCGCAAAATACTGGACTAAATCGGCAGGAACGGTACCAGCAAGCGCAATGCCTCCTGGAATGCCCGTCGCAAAAGAAATCGCGGAGCACTTTTTCGTCTCGAAATCAATCACGGCACGTGCAGCTTTATCCACCTGCTCCGCCGTCATACCCGCGGCGATAGGCGTAGACGCTATGGCTCGTTCGATGTCTACATTCGTGCTATATTTCGCAAGCTCATTGCGGAAGAATTTCTCACGCTCAACTTTGACACCCGTCAGAGAGACCGCACGCCGGACAAGTTCATATGCAAACTTTTCGGCTTCCGATTCGTCGAGGCCTCTTTTATCCATTATGTGCGAGGCAGGACTTTCGCTCTCGTTGGCTTCATGTACAGTAGCGTCCGTCATGTTAGCCTTCTGTTCGACCATAGTGCAATCCCCCTTTGCATAGACCCCAGCACAGACAAAACGTCATTCTTCAAGCACGATACGCGTTAAGCCTCTCCAGTCGCCAAAATTCTTGGCTCTCGGAGTGTTCGATAGTCAAGTTGGCGGTTTTTCCAATCGCAGTGCAAAAACATGCTCGAAATCCCTCGCCTTCGCCATTTTGCCAAGCAAGACAGTAGCGGCTCTCTACAGAGAGCCGCTATAAACAATAAAACACCTACACTAGATGAATGGAGAACGCTCGCGAAAAGAAACGCCTCGGCCTCGCCGTCAAAACCGCCCGGGAAAAGCAGGGCATCTCGCAGCGTCGTTTCGCCCTGATGACGGGAACGAGCCGTTCTTACCTCTGGAAAATCGAATCCGGATCGGCCGATATAGGCATCGACGTTTTGTGCAAAATTGCCTGAGCCCTAGGCGTCAAAGTGAGCGACCTAATCGATTTCTGACCCTCGTCCCACTACAGCAGCCCCGCCGTTTTCGTCGCGATACGTCCGCTTACTTCCGCAAGGTAAAGCGCATCGGCTTCACTGAGCGTATCCTTGTCAATTTCGCTTATAGCCGACATCGTTTCAGCATATTGCTGCATATACGTGCCGTACTCGGCCATCATCGATGCAGGATTGCCCGATTCTCTGTACTCCTTCATAAAGGCAACGTATTCATCGAAGAACGCTCCATAGCTATCCATGGCCTCTTTGAATTCGGGGGTTACACCGTCCACGGAAGCTTGGTCGGCACCATCCCCACCCTGTTTCGCAGCGTCGCTCGAGGAAGACCCATCGAGTTCTCTTCCGAACTGGTCGACTTCTTCACCCATCTGATCGATTCTCTCGTCTAGCTGGTCGACCTCTTCCTCCAAAGACTAGCCACCGCATCCCGAAAGAACCGCTGCCATAAAGCACGCACACGCTGCAACGGCTATCTTTTTGTACATTTTCATGCACCTTTCAATATCGTTTCATTCCTCTGCTTGACGAAAATGCTAGCGAACGCCACCGGCCTTCAACGCCCGCTTCTCTTTCACCTTCACGATAAGCAGCCAGACGGCACCGGCAATGGCAATCGCTGCGGCGGCTATATACACCCATTTCGCAACGCCCCAATCGTAAAGGCTGCTGGGCACGACTCCCCTGTCTTCGAAATCCCAATTGATAAGCAGACTCAGCCCTAACGTAAAAACGGAAAACACCATCACGGGAATGGGCTTGCGCAACACAGAAAACAGCAACGCAAGCAAGGCGCATACAAAGAGTCCAGCCATGAGCGGGACATAGATGAGGTAAAACTCGCTTGCCCCCAGCATCTCTGCGGACATATATACGCGCGTGTACTCCATCATCGAAGCATCCGCCGCGTCCGCATTCGTCATCCCTATGCTTTCGATGGACACGCCATCGATATTAGCGGCAATGCGCTCCTTATACTCATCGGTTCCTGTCGCGTAAGGAAGGAAGAACGCGACAACGAGCAGAAACGCACCCAATGCGGAAACTATCCAGGGTAATTTATCGGTAATTCCCCTGTTTTTATCGCTTGCAACACTTACCATCTTGAACCCTTCTTCGCTATCTCTCTCAACAAATGCAGCGATATTTAGAAGGCGATATCTACCGAGGTCGGCATTGCGAGCGTGTTACCGCTGAAATCCTCGACAGAAACGTCCATGCTTACATTCCTTATTTCGCTCAGGTCGAAGCTTTCAAGCTGATCGTCATCGATTGCTCTTTCAAGAGTGACATATACGACCGCTCTCTTGCTCGGCGCAATGGCAGTCGAAGACCACCTGCTTTCATATGCGATAGCTCCGTCGATGGTTATCCCGCTTAATACGATGGACGCATTGCCATCGCTTGTATTCTCGACTTCCATCATTACAGAGTGCTCCCCGTCCTTGTTAACCACCAGGCAGGCAGACACGGGAGCAATACCGCCCCATTCAACGCCATTGAACGAACTGGAAGAGGGCGTCACCTCAAACTCCGCCAGCTTCTGTATCGTCGGGTCTGATATCGCATCGGAAAATGCGCGGTCTTTCTCCTTGCCTTTGGAGCTCGTTGAAACCGAAACGATGTCGCGATAGATTTCATCGTAATTCGAATCCGTTACACGAAGGCCAAGACCGATTTCCTCAATTCCCGAGATACCCCTGACCTGCAAGTTCTTCAAATTGAAGTCAATCTCTTCATCGACAGTTTCACCAGCCGTAATACTGCAGTTCATATAGCCATCGTCCACCATGCAGCCATTTACGAAATTGCCGCTAAACCCAAGAGTTGCTGCGTAGACATCGATGTCTGACGCGGTTTTGTTCGTCACGCCGACCGTCAAATAGGCAACATTGTTCTTATATGTCAAATCCTTGGCCTCGATGGTCATAATGTCGTTATCGAGCATCACGGTCGGCTCAATCGTTCCGCTAAGGTCGAACACAGACGCCGACGACTCCTTTGTTTCCCGCTGCTGCGTTTCCTGCACGCCAACACTCTGGCCATCTTGGTCGGAACTGGAACAACCCGCTACGACGAACCCACTCAAGGCGATCGCCAGCGCAGAGGCGACAATGTAAGAACCCTTCATTCCGCTTTCCTCCTTCAGTATTTTGCAACACGGACAAGAATGCAGAAACAATCCAAGAATTTCCTCAGTTACCAACTGAATCGGGAAAGAAAAGCGCCATGAAATCCAAGTGACATCTGGCAAAGTCCGCGAAGAGGAGCGCAGCAAACAAGACAAATCCGCCCATGAAACGATATGAGCAGGATGCCACAAAACGGAAGCTTTCCATAAGAAAGAGCGAATTCGCGTCGCAGGCCGAAGGTCGCCAATGCCACAAGCACTGCCAACACAGCATTCGGGACCGACGAGTTCTCCAGATTCAAAGCCGCATAGCCGGAGCTCGCTCATCCGAGCGGCAAGAAGACCGCCCGAGCGGCATCGCCAAGGCCGGCAACAAACGTCCGACCCGCCGCATGAGGTCCGTCGGTCCTATCCCGTGACCGAATCTGAGACGGACCCGTTTTGCCCTATCGGCAATTGCCCACCCATAACAGAAATGGCCGCCCGGTTTCCCAAGCAGCCATTCGAATTCGGCACTGAAGTCGTGACAAGAACACTACTATTTGCCACCTATGTTAAAAGCACTCGCCAACTCACTAGGAGCCAACAGAACACCACCCGAGCTGCAAACCCCTTCATAAGCAAGATTCATGGCGCGTAGTTTCATGGCTTCAGGGTTTTCCGCATAGATGTCGGCCGCCTCAACAAACATCTCGGAAATATCCTTTTCCACCTCGGCGAGAATCACCCTGGCATTGCGCTCACGTTCGGCCTGGGCTTCACGCGAAAGCGAATCCTGCAGCTCTTCTGGAATGACGATGTCGCGAATCTCAACCGAGAGAACCGTAATTCCCCAAGCTTCGCATTTGGAATCCAACATCTTCTCGAGTTCGTGATCAATCTGCTTGCGCCGGGTTGATATATCGGCAAGATTGAGCTGGCCGATAGCATCGCGAAGCGCCGTCTGCGCACTGCGCAGGACCGCCTTCGGATAGTTCTTCACTTCCAGGCAAGCCTTTTTCGCGTCCCAAACCATCCAAAACAGAATCGCATCCACGTCCACAGGAACCAGGTCAGCCGTAAGCGCCGCTTCGGCGGAAAACGAAGTGGTCATGGTGCGCTGGTCGATATGAATCGCAGCCGAATCGACGAACGGCATACACATATAGAAGCCCGGCCCCGCCACGCGGCGGAACTTCCCAAGACGTAGAACAACGACACGCTCCCATTCGGGAACCACATGAACGGTGTTAGCAACCACAAAGCCGAACAGCGCCGCCAGAACGAACGTCAGCAACGTCAAGGGAGCCAGGATGAGCCACAAGCCCACAAACAGCGCCGACGAAATTGCGAACACAATCAAGGCGAATGTGTATGCGCTTATGCGCGAAGCATCATTGGACTCGAGCTCGGTCTCGGCAATCTGCCTACGAGCCGCTTCAGACTGAGCATTCTCATCCTTGGATCCGCATTTCAGAAAACCCATTTAGAACACCCCATTCAACAAGAACCATTTGCCACTTCGAGCCGCCCCTCGAGCAGGGAAGCAATCTGAGACAACGGAATTCCCAGCTCAAGACACCTTCTGATATAGTCATCAGTTAGAGTTTCCGCCTCATCTTTTACGCCCGCCTCACCCCTTGAGGCAATCTGCGAGACAAACGTCCCCTTACCCCTCTTCGAATTGATGTAGCCGTCACGCTCGATATCCTGGTACACCTTGCTCACGGTGTTGTAGTTGATACCGAGGCTCACAGACAGCTCGCGAACGGTCGGAAGACGTTCCCCCTCCTCGAAAAGGCCGGATTCAATCAGGTAGACCAGCCGATGGCGCAACTGAAGCCAGATGGGCATGCCGCTATCCTGGTCTATCGTGATGAGGGATTTTTTGTCTTCTGCGCTTACGCTCAAATTAGCAACCTTCGAACAGTCTTCAATCGGTTCATTTTATCATTACTGCTTGAATCATTTCAGATGCAAAAGGCCACGACGCGTCTGCGACGTGGCCTTGCACGATATGCCAATGGCGAAAACCGACTCGGCCTCTATGCCACAGAGTCGAGTAATTCGCGCTCCCCTTCCAGGAATCCGGCCAAATATTCAGCGATTCCCTGGTAGAACAGCGTCTTAGCCTGCGATGAAAGCTCATCGATGAACATAGGGGCCCATCGATCGAGATGCTCAGTGAAAAACGCTTGCTGCGCCTTCGCAATGGCTTTAATGCGTGCGTTCACCGCTTCGGCCTCAGAACCGGCCTCGGTGCCGAATTTCTCGGCTTCAAGACACAGGTCGCGCTCGAGTTCGCACAGGTGAGCCATGAACAGCATCTCCATGGAGATATGGTCTTCCGGCCAATCGAACGATCCCCGGTCCACGGACAGCTTGTACATCCGATAGACCTCGACTATCTGATCGCGCTGCTCCTGCATGATGACATGATTGTCGCTCAGATAGACCGACTCAGACGTGTACACGGGGTGGGCGCACATATTGAGGAACAAGGCGCAAAATTCCGAGCGCACATCCTGGGTTGCCTCGTCAAGGTCGCAACCATCGAGCGATGCCGTGAATTCGGCCAGTTTGCTTCCCTCTTCGGCCTCAAACGAAGACATACCGGCAACGAAATCCCTGTTCACCTCAGCGCTGAACACATCGGCGAAAAATGAGTACGCCATACGACGGGCGTCCGCAGATTGAGCGGCCTCACAATGATTCAAAGCCATCCTTGTTCCTCTCGAACACATCGGCGTCAGCCGATGAACGTATAAACACCCAGCATCGCCTGATACGCATCCGGGCTCACGAGCACAGCGTGCATGCCAGCCGTGAGGATGACGAATCGAAGCGTGAACCCGCCGACCAGCGCGCATGCGATGGCGATAAGATGCAGCAGGCGGGCGAGCTCATGGTTCTTCACGACATGCGTCATATCGATAACGGTGAGTACGAAAGGAATCACCAGGCCAACGCCTACGACAAGAACCCAGAACTGCAGGCTCAGCTCGCCGTTAAGCAGCGTATTGGCGCTGAGCATCTGGCTTTCCGCCCCGTTCAGGTGCAAGAAGAACAGGGCTGCGAGAGTACACGCCTCAGCAATAATCAGTACAATCAACGCAATGCTTGCGCGTTTAACAAACGCCGCAGCCTTATCGGACTTCTCGAACAGCAGAATAGCCAGGATAGCACTTGCACCAGCATCGAGAGCCGAAATGGTGAACAGCACGGGAATCAGCGGGGTATTCCACAGAGGAATGCTATGGGCGCTCCAAAGCAGGATACCCGTATACGCCGCAACGCCCAGGCCGAAGATGGCGCCCGCCACCATGCACACCTTGGAAATCCTCTCTGCGTACTTGGCGAGCGGCTTGCAAAACGATTCGACGATGGAAACCAGCTTCGGGGTGGAGAACACCGAGCACAGACCCATGAAAACCACTGCAGCAAATAGCAGCCAGGCGCCGATGGCCATCCACGAATCCAGGTTAATGAAACTCTTCCACATCATCATGGCTTGGAACGGCTTGGCCACATCCACGACCAAGAACAGCAAGCCGGCCACCAGCGCTACGGTACTCAGCCACGTGCCTAAGACCGTAACCCGCGGAAAGGCGTCTTTGCTCAAGAACCGCACCAAAGTCGCGGCCAAAAATGCACCGCCGGCAAGACCGCCCAAGAACAGATAGATTGCAGGCTCCCAGACCCAAGTGGTCTGAACTACACCGGACATTGAGTTACCTCCTTTCTTCCATCAGGCGGCTGGCACGACAATCGCCAGCCGCCAAATGTTTCGATGGGGTCTACGCGAAATCCTCCATGGTAGCACGGGCATCTGCGCGACCGCTCAGCCTCAGCGCCTCCTTCTCCTGGATGATCTCCTTGATTTCGGACTCATTGCCGAAGTACAACGCCTGCGTCGGACACGTTGCAACGCAGTGGGGATCGGGGCGGCCGTCCTCGCCGGCGCCCAGGCTTAAGCACATATCGCACTTGTTCATGCCATCATCGTCGTAGCTGGGAACGCCGAAGGGGCATGCGAAGAAGCAATAGCGGCAGCCGATGCACTTATCGGAATCAACCACGACGATGCCGTCTTCGGGACGCTTGCTGATGGCACCGGCGGGACACACGCTGGCGCAGGCAGGCTCAGCACAGTGCTGACAGGAAAGACTGGAGAAGGTGCGGGTCACGTTCGGGAAGGTCCCAGACGTGTGCTCGATGACATTGCGCCTGCTCACACCACCTGCTTTGAAGCCATGCCACTGCTTGCAGGCGACCTGGCATGCGTAACATTTGATGCAACGCTCATCGTCGCAGTAGATCATCAACTGTTCAGACATTACAGCTCTCCGTTCTCAATGACGATTTCGTTTTCGGCCGGCTCTTCGTCCCACTTGCAAATCTTGACCAGCGTCTGCTTGGCCGAAGCCGTGGAGAATTTATCCCAGTTCGCAGGGTTGTTGTCGTAGAGGACGTTGCATTCCGCTCCGCCGTCAAAACAGCCGTAGCCGGGCAGCTCGAGCTCGCGGCAATCCTGCCACCAACCGCGGCGGGCCATCAGGACCTCAGGGGAGATGCCTTCGAAAAGCTTCGCCTTTAGAACCACCCAGCCGTGGGGCGATTCGACCTTAATCCAATCGCCGTCGGCGATGCCGTAGGAAGCGGCGGTCGCGGGGTTGATCTTGACCCAGGGGTAGGGCTCGATCTCACGGCACCAGGGCAGGTTATTGCGATGGCTGTGCTCGGCAAGGCGATGTCCGTGGACGTCGGAGAAGATCAGCGGGAATTCCGCGGCGATCTCAGGCGTGCCGGCAAGGGACTCGGGCGCACCGACGTACTCAGGAAGATACCCCAGGGTTCCCTCGTCGGTGTTGTCCACCTTGCCGCCGAACAGCTCGTGATACGCCTGCACCTTGTTATTGGGCAGCTTGGCGAAAAGCTCCTGGTAGCGCTTGTATTCTGGTTCAATCATGACGCGCTCTTCAACGGGACGCTCGACGAAGACACCCTTGTTGTTCTCAGGAGCGCGCAGCTCTTCCAGCGTGAAGCCCGATCCCTCGAGCAGCTGTCGCAGCATGCCATCGGTGTCGCCATCCCACCAGTCCGCACCGAAGCCCATGCGCACGGCAAGGTCGGCGTAGACGCGATAATCGGACCTAGATTCGCCCAAGGGCTCGATAAGTTTGTGGTTCAGTCCCAGGAACGTACCCTCCAGACGGTTCACAATGGCCAGCTGGTCGGACGCCTCGTACTGCGTGCATGCGGGAAGCACAATATCGCAGTAGTTGCAGGTGTCGTTCCAGTTCGTATCCATAGTGAAATGGAAGTCCAGTTTCGCCAGGCACTCGGCAGTGCGCTTGGGCTGACGCAGACAGGACAGCGAGTTGGTCGCGTGAGAGAAGATGACGCGGGGCTTCTTGGGATGATCGGAATCGATGGCCTCGATAACACGGGGGTTGCATGAAGACAGCGAATAGCAGAAGTCCTTGTAGAAATCACGCGGGAACTCGGGGCACAGCAGCTTGGAAGTGCCAGCCGGCCAGCCGTGCTCGATATCCTCGGGCGTTGCCTCAAGCTTGTCGAATTTATGGAAGGTAGGCAGGAACCATCCCATATCCGAAATCTCAAACATAGGCGCAGGCAGTTTGAGACCTGCACCGTTTCCGCCAGGAACATCGAGGTTGCCCGTGATAGCCTGAATGAGGAAGATGGAGACAGCCGTCCACGTGCCATCGTTGGTCTGATCGCCGAAGCCGTTGCCGTCCATGAGGGCCATGGGTTTGATGGTGCCCATCATACGGGCGATCTGGTAAATCTGCTCCACCGGGATACCGGTGATTTCGGAAGCCCACTCGGGGGTAAACTGCTTAACGTGCTCAGCCAGCTTATCGAAACCGTTAACCCAGTTCTCGCAGAAGTCGTGATCGTAGAGATCCTCGCCGATGATCACATGCAGGATGGCCAAAGCCAACGCGCCGTCGGTGCCAGGGCGAATGGGAACCCAGATATCAGAATGAGCGCCCAGCGTGTTGAGCATCGGGCGGATGTCGATGGTAATCATGCCGCGGTCACGCTGATCGAGACGGTTGGCGTTCTGGCCGCGGGTCTGATTAACGCCGGTGTTCTCCTTGTTGTGCCCCCAGCAGACCAGCAGGTTGGTCTTGTCAATCTGGCCAGGGAACGTGGAAGCGCCGCCGATGGTACAGGCCTTGGTGGTTTCTCGCTGATCCCAGCAGATGCCGTTGTGACACCAGTTCGGTGATCCGTAGTGGTTGAGGAAGCGCATACCCATAACGTCAACAACCTCAGCAGACTGACCGGAGAGGATGAAGAAGGTCTCAGGGCCGTACTCTTCGGCCGCCTTCTTCAATGCATCGGCGATAGTGTCAAGGGCCTCATCCCAGGTGATACGTTCGAACTTGCCGCTGCCCTTTTCTCCCACGAGCTTCATGGGATACAGGATACGGGAGGGATCGTAGACCAACTGCGGTGCAGAGTTTCCCTTCGCGCACAACGTACGTCCGCCACGGCCGCCGTTATTGCCCGCCAGAGGATTGCCCTCGACATGCTTGAAGACACCGTCTTCCACCGTGCATAGCGTACCGCAATAGGTTTCGGAAACGCCGCACATTTGGCACCACATATGCTTGACCTCGACGTTGCCCTTCGGGGCTTCTTCGGCGGCGGAAGCGACAAACGGCGCAGCAGTCATACCGGCGGCAGCCGTCATCGCACCAAGAGCTGCAGCTCCCTTAACAAAACTGCGTCTTGAGATTTCCCCCCATGATTCCCTCCAATCTGAACCGTATGAATCGCAGCGGATCCTAGCTCCGCTCAACAGGCTTTACCCATTTGCCTATTGTCATATTAGCATAATTCAATCAAATATAGTTTATCCTGATTCGAGGATAAACTTGAAAACAAAAGCGTGAGCAAGACATGAAAGCCAAACGCCCCTGCAGCATATATGCATCCGTTGATTAGGCCGACAACGAGCAGAATCCAACTAGACAGCGACGGCTCGCATTCGGGAGAGCTGTTTCATGCCGCAAGCCACCGCCTTCGTCGGCCTCGGCATCTATGTCCGCAAAATTGCCGTCATCTCGCCCAACACAACGACCGGCGACCTGCTCTGCGTCTTCGGCTACGACGCCCAGAGACAACCGGCTGGCCAAGCCCATCCATCATTCCGCCAAGTACGCCTGCAAGCCCACGCCGTCGGCTTCGACCTGATAAAGAGACCGTCCGAAGAGCAACACAAAAGTTGGCATGTCAGCGCTAGGCGATAAACAACATAGTCGACGCATGCAAACCGTCGCATGGAGTTGTCACTCCATCCTGCAGCCTTATCCGAGACAACCCGATTTTCCTATTGACAATTTCCTGCTCATATTCAGTAAAGACCACCTCTGGCTACTGCGCAAAAAAGGCGTGCGGAAATTACACGCCTTCTCACTACCACGCTTGAGCGTACGCCTCTATAGAGTCGTACGGAGGCAGCTTGCCACCAAGAATCTCGAAAGTCGTTGATTCGCCTTCCGCAGGACAATCCGTATGGGTGGTCGCCCCATAGACTATTTTTCCCGCATCGTCCCTCAGTACGACCGTCACAGCCACGCCTCCCGTAGAAACGCTGGGCAGCACGCCGCCGAGATATGCCACCTCACCGGTAAAATTGGCCCCGCCAAAACCGTCAGGCACGGCGGACGCAGCGGATACCTCGAATTTCGGACTCTCTGCTGCATGCTTCGAAATGTTATAGTCTCCGGCCTTGCTACCACGAATTCAACGTCTTCAGGCGGCGTCCCGTTTCCGGCAACAAATCCATAGCAAACCGTCTCACCGGGGTTGATGGCAGGCAGAACCTGCTCATGAGAAAACAGCACCTTGCCCGAAGCGTCCCTGCCCGTGATTTTCACCGTGGGAAACAAAACCCTGAAACCGTCTTTTTCGTTCTTCAGGAGAAACGCATAGTTAACGTATCCGCCGGAATCGACAGACCAACCCGAATCCGCTATAGAAAGCGCATCGAACGCAGCTTCCCCATCGGCGTTAGAGCTCTCGCCGCTTTCAAACGACGGCAGGTTCGATCCGCGCTTCAACCCTTCTTCGACGCCGGCCTGTGCCGCTTCGGCAACAGCGTCTTCTTCGGCGGCATTGCCCGACGCGCCGTTCGCGATGCCGCCTTGGCTCGTCGCGGCAGAATTACCCCCGAAGCCTTCCGCAAGACGAGCGCACGTGCTGACATTTAATATGAGACGCCGCTAATGCAGCAACAACCGCCACCGATAAAAGCCCTATTTTCAACGCCGCGTGAACACGGCTTTCACGCAGCGTTGCTTGGTCCTGCGCAGCAACATGAGCAGCGGCCGACTCAAGCGCCTCTCTCTTCAAGGACTCATCAGACCGAGGTTGCGAACCGGAATCGTCAGCTTGGAACCGCGAATCCGACGGTTCGGAAGCGTCCTGCCGGCTCCGAGAATCCAACGCACCTGGATTGCCGAGGTTTTCGCACGTCACAGCCAGCGCCCGAGAAAAATCGACAATCGACTGGTAGCGATTGCCCGGCTCGAAGACCGTTCCCTTCTTTATTATTTCGGCGATATCGGCCGGAACCACCTGCGAATCCCCGATCGCCTGCGAAAACGCTTTGCTTCCCGGCTCAGGGCTGACCCCTGTCAGCAAATACCCCAGCATTTGTGAAACGGAATACACATCACTGCGCACATCCGCAGGGGCGAACCCGTACTGTTCGGGCGCGGCAAACCCCATGTGCCGAATCTCGCAACGTCATCGGAGGATTTCTGAAACTCGAACTTGGCAATGCCGAAGTCGATTAGATGAGCGCCGTCGGCCGCAATGATAACGTTCGCAGGAGCCACGTCGCAATGAACCATTCCATGCACGTGCATATCGGCAAGCGCCTCGCATACATCCTGCACCGCCTGTACGGCTTCATCTACTGGCAGCCGACCACGAGCGGCCACGAGACTTTCGAGCGTATTTCCCGGCACGAAATCATACACCGCGACAAAGCAATCGGGCAGTTCGTACGTCAGCGCAACCCGGGGCAAGCGCAACGAGTCGCACTCTTGAAGCACAGCCCATACTGCACGATTGGCAAGATTCAGCGGGATTTTCTTGCGGACGAACGGACCCGACCCTTCCATGGTTACACGTTCCGTCACACCTTTGCCGTGGCTTTCAACGAACGTGCGCTCAACATGGTAAGCATCGTCGATGCTCAGCGCATGTATGAGCTGCTCTTCATTCAAACCAACTATCCTCGTTCGCGGCATAGGTACGAAAACCACCTTTTCTGGCGCGTTCGTCGAAGCCGCAAGCGAACATCCGAACAAACGTCGGTCGAAATTGTAAACAGAACGTGCAATCGCTTCATCAGTGCACAACTGAATTTGGAGAAAGTGCGGTACAGCAAGCCTGGAATCGACGAGGGCTCGAATCGAGGCAAACCGAAATCGGTACGATGTTTGACCAGACCCGACAGGAAAGGCCGTCCAATCAGGCCATTGAAAGATCAGAGGCGCGTCAGGCTAACGCAGAGGACCCGTTCCTAAAAGCGTCTTCTCGCCGAGATCCCACAAGGTATCGTCGCACTCTTCCCGCGTCATGCCGTGATCGATGCACCATGCAATAATAGCGTCACGACGCACTTTCGGCCATAGTTCAGACGCTCCCGCCAAACGAAGGATGCGCTGTGTCTCTTCGAACGTGCATCCCATGCCGAATGCGATCATAATCGTTTTATCCCGACCTGGGTGAAGGCATTTTCCTTTGAAGATATCGTAGGTGACCGTGGGAGGCTGTACGCCCGACGCGCGTATCACCTCGGCGACTTTCATGCCTTTTTCATCCAACAATTCATGGAGATACGCGCTGAGCGTACGGTCGAGCGTGACTTCCTCGTCAAGATATTCCTGCGGACTCGCTGCAGCACGCAGACGCGCAAGCAAATCTTCGGTCAAACGCTCTTCAGGCATAACATTCCCATCATTCAGATACACATTACGAACAAACGAATTCGGCACGACATCGCGCGAACGACGAAACGAGCAAGCCGTGCGATTCGAAGAGACAAGCACGACTCAAGGAATAAAACATATCGTTTGCCTCCCTCCGAAACTATTACGCCACGACGTCCCCAAGCATGATTCGAGACGGTATGCTCCCAAGTTTAGAACGATTTGCGCCAATACGGTTCCGGGCCAAAGGAACAACCGATAATTGCCCGGACGCGAAAGGGACCGTACGGCTTGTGCGCAGTTCTAGATGGACTCCTTACGTTACCCGGAAACGAAAAAGGCGGCCCGCACAACAGACCGCCCTTGAATGCGTGACTTTGCTCGAAGCTTTACTTCTTCAGCAGCATCTTGAACAAACGGCCGACCTGCACGACCGCGGTAGGAGCAAACGCAAGACCCACGATTTGCGCGAATTGCATACCCGTCAACGGCGCAACGGAAAACGCACTCTGCAAGAACGGGACGAACAGCACCAGCGAAAGAAGGACGAATCCACCGAGCCATGCCAGGGGAACCCACTTATTGGTGCAAAGTCCCAGTTTGAAAATGGACTCTTCGCCACGGCAGTTGAACCCATGGAACAGGCGCGCCAGCGCCAACGTGGCAAACGCCATCGTAGAAGCAAGAGCGGCACCGCCTGCAGAAAGCCCCAGATAGAACGCCGTCATCGATGCCGCAGCGATCAGAGCACCATGCCAAACCACCTTGCGTGCAAGCGGAGCGTCCAAAATGGACGACTTAGGGTCGCGCGGCTTCTGGTCGAGCAGGCCCTTGCGAGCGGGCTCAAGACCGAGCGCGATAGCGGGCAGGCTGTCCGTCAAAAGATTGATGAACAGCAGATGCACCGGCGCGAACGGCACAGGCAGAGCCGCAAGCGACGCGAACAAAACAGCCATGATGCCCGCCATGTTGCCCGAAAGCAGGAAATGAATGGACGCCTTGATGTTCGCGTAGATGCTTCGCCCGTTCACAACGGCCTTCACAATAGTGGCGAAATTATCATCCGCAAGCACCATGGAGGCGGCGTCCTTGCTGACCTCCGTGCCCGTGATGCCCATTGCCACGCCGACGTCCGCCTTCTTCAAAGCAGGAGCATCGTTCACGCCGTCGCCCGTCATGGAGACGATGCAGCCGCGACGCTGCCACGCCGAGACGATGCGAATCTTGTGCTCGGGAGAGACGCGCGCATACACCGAAACCTTGGGCAGCACCTCGTCGAGCTGCTCGTCGCTCATGGCGTCGAGCTCGGTTCCCTCAAGCGCGATATCGCCGTCTTCGAAAATGCCCACGGTGCGCCCGATGGCGGCGGCTGTCACTTTGTGGTCGCCCGTGACCATGATAGTGCGAATGCCGCCGCGCTTGGCATCGGCGACCGCCTGCGCGCTTTCCATACGCGGAGGGTCAACCATGGCGACAAGACCCACGAACGTGAAATCGCGTTCGTCATCAAGCGAGATATCGGCGCTTGGAACCGTGCGGTTCGCAAACGCAAGCACGCGCAGACCCTGCTTGGAGAAAGCGTCGTTCGCGGCAGCAATGTCCGCACGCATCTCGTCGGTCATCTCCACATCGCCCTCATGAGTCATCATACGCGCACAACGTGCGAGCAAGACATCGGGAGCACCTTTGGTCAGCATGAGCAAAGAACCATCGAGCTCATGTACGGTGCTCATGAGCTTTCGGTCCGAATCGAACGCAAGCTCTGCAAGCCGCGGGTACTCAACACGCGCATCCTCTTCACGAAGACCGTGGGCATCACCCCAATCAACCAGGGCGATTTCGGTCGGGTCGCCCACAGCGGCACCGGTTTCTTCGTCCGTTGTGGCATCGCTTGCCAGAAGGCCCACGCGAACCAAACGAAGCATGACCGGATCGTCCGTCGAGGCATCGGCAGCTTCAACGACGTCGCCATCCGCCCACGCCTTGACAACCGTCATTTTATTCTGCGTGAGCGTACCCGTCTTGTCGGAGCAGATAACGCGCACCGATCCGAGGCTTTCCACGGCCTTGAGGTCTTTGATGATGGCGTTTTCCTTGGCCATCTTCTGCGTGCCCATCGCCAAGACAATCGTGACGATGGAGCTGAGCGCCTCAGGAATAGCCGCAACGGCAAGCGCCACAGCGAACAGCAAAGAGTCCATGACCGGCATACGGCTACGGAACACCGACAGCGCGAACACCAGAACGCACACGGCCAAAACCGCTACGGCAAGCTTCTTCGAGAAATCGTCCAGGTTCTGCTGCAGCGGCGTTTTGCGCTGTTGGGTCTGGTTCATCAGATGAGCAATATGCCCAATCTCGGTTTGCATGCCCGTCCCCGTAACCAGCATCACGCCGCGGCCATACGTCACCAGCGAACCGGAAAACGCCATGTTCGCCTGGTCGCCCAAAGCCACTGAGGTGCCTTCGAGGGCGTCGACGCTTTTCTCAACAGCCTCGGATTCACCCGTCAGTGAGCTTTCGTTCACTTTAAGGGAATAGCTTTCGATCAATCTGCCGTCGGCAACCACCATGTCGCCCGCTTCCAGAAAGACAATATCTCCGGGAACGACATTCGGACCTGCGATTTCTTCGCGCACGCCGTTGCGCAAGACCTTGGCAACCGGCGCCGACATACTCTTGAGCGCATCGAGCGACTTTTCTGCCTTCACATACTGCACCGTGCCAAGAATCGCGTTCAGAATCAGCACTGCAATGATGACCGCCGTGCTTTCCACATCTCCCGTCAGCATTGAAATGCCCGCCGCGATGATAAGAATCACCACAAGCAGATCCTTGAATTGGTCCAAAAAGACCATCGCAACGCTTTTCTTCTTGCCCTCCGCAAGCTGATTGGGGCCATGCGCCTCAAGGCGCTCCTTCGCTTGCTCGTCGGACAGACCGTCCGCAGAGGCATCGAGGCGCGAAAGGGCCTCGGATGCCGTCATGCGGTAATACGGCTCAGCCATAACTTCCCCTTTCTCTCTTTCCCACGCCGAGCAGTGTAACGAGGAAAGAAAGACGCATCCCTGGAAAGCATCAACCGTTTCCGACATGAAAGAATGATGCGTGCGGCTTGCTTTTACTGCACCGGAGTGCGCCACGCGCAAGGGTCGGGCGCCGCGCCGGCGCGAATACCCTCGATGATCACGAAGAGACCGTTTTCGAAAGAGCGTTCGGAATAGCCCGCTTTGACCGTACGGCGCCACCGTTCGTTAGGGCGCACAATCCGCGTCGTAGGAGCGCGATGCCCCGTAAGCATTCCTGGAACGCGCGACTCGGTGGCAAAACGGGTTCCGTCGCCTGCTCCGTGGACATTGGGGTCGGGCGCCGGCGGCTCCTCCCCTTTCTCAACGCGCTGGAACGACCTGAGGCAGAAGCCCGCAAAAAACGCGTCGGCGATGCTTAACAGCTGAACGGCAATCTCTTCAGGCATTCCCTGGGCAAGATATATCGCCCGCAGGCGCATCATATACAGCTCAAGCCCGTCGGAAATGCACGGGTTGTTCATAAGCTCGGCAAAATGAGGGTGCTCGACGCACGCCTTGCGAAGCGAGTGCATGGTACGAAGCAACGTTTCGCCCCACTGCTCGCCGCGAACCGCGCGCGTATCCACGCGTTCGAGGAAACGCGCCATAACTTCGTTGAGAAGCATCTCGCGCGAAGGAACGTAACCGTACACCGCCATGGCCGTAACGCCCAGCTTCGAGCCAAGCGCCCGCATGGAGCAGGCATCCACGCCGTCGGCATCGATGATGGCATATGCCGCCGCAATGACCTCAGCCTTGGTAAGCGTACCCCGTTTTCTCTTCTGCTCGGCCATCTATAGTCCTCCTTTACGATACCACCCATATGGTACCGTAGTTTATTTACAGCGTATAGATATAAAAAGTCGCAGGTCATAAAAAGAGGGTCCATAGACCCTCTTACCTCGTGAGACGCATAACGTTAGCAGAACGCCCTTTTGACCGACGCTCCCCTAACGCCTCTGAATCTTTCGAATCGTGCGGAAAAGGAGGAAGAAAACGCCAATGTAGGAAGCGAACGTAAGGGCAAACATGATTGTCGCGAAAGGCTGAATATCCGCGAACATAAGCACCTGACTCATAATCTGTAAAAACGATGCGAAGGCTGCGGCGAACATGACATACGAAAGGCTCGCCCCAATGGCAAGGCGCTCTTCTTCCTGACGCTTCTTGGCGCGTTCCTCTTTTCGCGCATTCCCGTTCTTCTTGGAAGGATGCGCCTTTGTGGATGCGGGCTTTTGCTTGATGACAAGCCCGAGCCATTTGCCCCGACCGAATTGTATGCCGCATACGATGAAAAACACGCACAGCGCAACCAGCACCGCGAACATGACCATGCCGACGAAATCCATATCCCCTTCTTTCCCTTCATTTCAAGCGCATGCAGCGCCGTATTCTGCAACGCATCATTGTAACGAAGAACCGCGCCATGGACGAAAAAGCTAGGCGGCGCCTTCGTAAATCGCCTTCACGACGTACTCCACATTGCCCTCGGCGCCCTTGATCGGACTTTCGACGACCCCCTCGATACGAAAGCCCCGCGCGGCAAACGCCTCTTTCACCTCTTCCACAACGCGACGACGCACCGCCTCGTCGCGAACGATGCCACGATCCGTTTCGTCGTGCGCGCTTTCGAATTGGGGCTTGATGAGCGCCAGCACCACGCTTCCCCGCGCGCAAAGTGCCGCAAACACGGGAGCAAGCCCCGCCAACCCTATAAACGACAGATCGGCCACCAAAACATCGAACGGAGCGCCGAGCTCTTCGGGAGAGGCTGTCTTGATGTTCGTGCGTTCGAACACCGAAACGCGCGGGTCTTCCCTCAGCTTCCAGGCAAGCTGTCCGTAGTTCACGTCGACGCATGCAACGCTTGCCGCTCCCGCCTGAAGCAGGCAATCGGTGAACCCGCCCGTCGAGCTTCCAATGTCGATGCAACGCGCCCCTTCGACATTCTGCCCGAAGGCATCAATGGCTCCTTGCAGCTTATGTCCGCCTCGGCTGACGAACGCACGCCTGTTTTTCACGAAGATATCGGCGTCCTGCCTCACTTTCACAGCCGCGCTCATGGGATACACGTCGTCGACCCTCACTTCATGGGCCAATACGGCACGCAAAGCCTCCCCCCGATCGGAGAAATACCCGCGATCGACGAGCAGGTCGTCCAGACGCATCTTTTTCGGTTTGGTTTTGCACTCGGTATTTCGTCCCAAAGAGGATGAGGAGTTCGCCTCATTCCTCGACGCATCTTGGGCCGCGGCGGCAGGGAACTCGCTGTTCGAAGAACCGCACTGCATTGAGGCAGCACGGTCGCAACGCCCAGAGTCCACTTCGCTGATTTCGCAATTCGACACAACGAACCTTTCTTCATAATGACGGAAGGGAGACGACGCGCTTCGAAGAAGCCCCGTACGCAGACTTGCGACGCATGCCGGCCAATCAAGCGCGCTGCACAACCTCCTGAAAAAACTTTGCTTTTTTCTTTCCTACGATGTCAAGAAACGCATCGCCCGTTCGTATTGTAAGCGAGCAACGTTGCAAAGGATACCGAATGAAACCGAAGGAGGGCGCCATGCACATGAACGAACATGCGGCGCACGCGCCGTCACACCTCGATATCGCGCTGCGCACATCGACCCCGAAACTGAAGCACGACGCCTCGTATCCACATACTCAAACCTGATCTTGCGTCTCAGCTTTACCTATCTGAAATCTACCCATGATGCGCAGGATATCTGCCAAAGCGTCCTGATGAAGCTCATCGAACGCCAGAAGGCATTCCAGGACCTGGAGCATGAGAAAGCCTGGGTAGTGCGAACCACGGCAAACGCCTGCAAAGACGCACTGCGCAATGCTTACCGCCGCACATCAACCCCGCTTGAAGCTGCCGACGCCTGCCGTGCGCCCGAAGAACCCGAAGGAAGCGCCGTCTTGGACGCGGTGATGGAGCTCGACGAGAAATATCGCGAAGCAATCTACCTGCACTATTACGAAGGGTATTCCATTGCCGAAATTGCCGCCATAACGAACCGCACCGTGTCTGCGGTGGCGGCGCATCTGAGCCGCGGCCGCACGAAATTGCGCACGGCGCTTGGAGAAAAGGTCGGCGAGCTCGGTTCCAATCAGAACGAAAACACAGTCGGCGAAGACAGCCTCGCGGCAGGAAGAAAGCATGCGCCACGTGCGCCTGACGGCCGCAAAAGCGCCGGCAAGGCATCGAAGCACGACTTCAACCGTCGCGAGCGACAAAACGCCATCGCTTCGGCGCCAATCGCAGGCTTGAGCCAAACCCTCCGTCGGTAAAACGCGCCCGACGCATCCTCTTGCATCCGACCTACGTCTCCTTGGAGGTCATCATGAATAGAACATACCGTCAAGCCCTTGACGCCATGGCCTTTCCCGAAGAAACCGCCGAACGCATGACGAACGATCTGGCCCGCGCCATCGCCGAACGCCAGAAAAGCGCGGCATGCGAAACGACTACCGCTGCCTGCAAACCCGTCGCCTCGCAGGCACCTGGGACCTCAAGTTTGAGATGAACTACGACGACACGACCATCGACCTTCCCGCCGGCTTCTCCGTTGACTACAACGGTCTGAGCGCCGACGTCGAATCGGTGGCCATCTCCCCTATCGGCATCACCGTCGACTACACGGCACATGACGTCATGAACTGGCAAGAGCAAAGCGATGGTAAGATGTCCGACCATAATTCGGCCGAGATGGATCGCATTATGAATCTCCCCATCCTGATCACACTCTCGGACGGTACCGTGCTCGATGCGACCGAAAGCGGTGCGAGCAGCCGAACCAACGACGATGGCACCACGAACGTCCACAAAAGCTACGTGTTCGATGTCTTGGCCAATCCAGAAGATGTAACGAGCGTCACCATCGCCGACATGAAAGTCTGGCAGGGGTAGCGAACGCCAACGAGGCGCGACCGACAGCCGTCCTATAAGTCTTTTGCCCGCTCAAGAGTGCCTTGTATGCAAGACGGCGACGGAATCACCCGTCGCCGTCTTTTCAAATTCGAACCACAATCTGGCGCGAAGTCGATTGTGCCACACGTTTTCGCTTACGCCTCACTCTTCATGGAAGCAAGCTTCTCGCGGATGCGCTGCGCTATGCCTTCAGCATCGATGCCGAGCTCCCTATGCAACAAAGGAATCTTGCCCTGGCTGACGAAACGATCGGGGATGCCGAACGTCAGAACAGGAGGGACCTTCGCCGGCGGATTGGCCGCAAGCGCCTCAAGGATACCTTCGCCTATTCCGCCCTCGATAACACCCTCTTCGGCCGTGACGACAAGCGAGCATTCCATCGCCGCCCTACGCACAGCGTCTTCATCGAACGGCTTAATCCAACGCATATCGACCACGCGAACCGAGACGCCTTCTTCGGCCAAAATATCGGCCGCGCCTTCTGCTTCTTGCACCATACGCCCGAAGGCGAGAATGGCCACATCGCTTCCTTCGCGCGTCGTACGCGATTTGCCCACCTCGAGCACCTCCGGCGCATCAGGCAGTTCGACACCGCGTGCTTCTCCGCGCGGGTAACGCAAGGCGACAGGCCCGTGCAACGAAAGCGCCGTGTGCAGCATGTGCACCAGCTCGGCCTCGTCGGAAGGCGCCATGATCTTCATATGCGGAATCATGCGCGTATAGGCGATGTCGAACACGCCGTGATGCGTCGGGCCATCGTCACCGACAAGCCCCGCACGATCAAGGCAGAACACCACGTCAAGATCGGGCAACGCATTGTTGATGACCATCTGGTCGACCGCACGCTGCATAAACGTGGAATAGATTGCCACAACGGGCTTCTTGCCGCCGATTGCGAGGCCGCTTGCAAGAGCGACCGCATGCTCTTCGGCGATACCCGTGTCAATGAAGCGCTTTGGGAACCTTTCGGCGAATTCGTTCAGACCCGTGCCGTCTTTCATGGCGGCGGTGATAGCCACGATATCCTCGTTGGCGGCGGCTTCGCGCACGAGGGCCTTGCCGAACACGCTCGTGTACTTGGGAGCGCTCGAAGACGACTTCTTCACTTCGCCCGTGGCAAGGTCGAACGGCCCGACGCCGTGGAATACATCCGGGCGCTGCTCGGCCGGAGCATAGCCCATGCCCTTCTTAGTGACCACGTGCATGAGCACAGGAACCTCGGCATCGAGTACCACGCGCAATGTATGCTTGAGCGCTGCGATATCGTGGCCGGGGACGGGCGCCGTGCAGAGAAAGCCCAGCTTCTCGAAAATCATCTCTCCGGGAATGATCATCTGTTTGATCGAATCTTTCACGTTGCGTCCGAAATCGACCAGACCATGACCCCAGTCCCCCTTGGCCTCCAACGCGCTTTGAAGACCATCGCGAGCTTGGGTGTATTCGCGCGATGCGCGCTTATGCCCGAGATAGGTGGCAAGCGCCCCGACATTGCGCGAGATGGACATCTCGTTGTCGTTCAGAATCACCACCATGGGCGTCTGCAGCTGTCCGGCATGATTGAGCGCCTCAAACGCCATGCCACCCGAAAGAGCCGCATCGCCAATGATCGTGACGATCTTTTCATCGCCACCGCGCAAGTCGCGCGCCATGGCAAGACCGAGCGCCACCGACACTGAATCGGACGCATGGCCCGAAGGATGCACGTCGTAAGGACTTTCGGCGGCCTTGGGAAAACCAGACATGCCCTTGTATTGGCGCAAGGTGTCGAAAATGCCGAGACGACCCGTGAGCAGCTTGTGGGCATATGACTGGTGACCCACATCGAACAGAAGCTTGTCATGGGGGCAATCGAGCAAACTATGGCATGCCAGCGTAAGCTCGACCACGCCGAGGCTCGGGGCGACATGCCCACCATTCTTGGAAGTGGTCAAAAGGATCTGTTCGCGAATCTCGGAGGCAAGAATGCCAAGCTCCTCATCGGTAAGGAGCTTGAGATCAGCAGGAGATGAAATCATGTCAAGAATACGGTGCTCCATAGACCTTGCCTTTGTTGCGGGTTGTCAAACGGGTGCGATACGAATCGCACCCGCACGCTATACCTGTTTGTCGACGTTTCCAGAATCGTCCTCTTCGATGACCTCGAGAAGCTCCGTAGCCATCATGCCAAGCTTCACTGCTTCATCGTAGAGGTCGAGTGCCTTGTCCAAGGCTATATCGTCTCCGCGCACCTGAGATGCAATTTCCTCTAGGCGGCTGCGAATTTCCGTAAAACTCCTATCGGATGCCACGTCCATGCTTGAACCTATTCAGCGACCGTCGAAGGATCGGCGGAATCCGTCTGCAAAGTCGCATTCAGCTCACTGCAGTCCTCGGCCGAAACGGCATCTTCCGTCGAAGCCTGGTCGCGTTCATCCTTAAAGCCTTCTACGGCAGCCTCTTCTTCTGCGAAAGACGCAGGGGCTTCCTGCTGGGCCGCAGGGTCGGATTGCTCCTCGCCCTTGGCTTCTTCCTCGCAGTCCTGCTGGTCTTCGCCATCCAGCTTGCGCGCAAGACGACCCAGGACGCCGTTGACGAATCGATGAGAATCGTCTTCGCCGCCGAATTCCTTGGCAAGCTCGACCGCCTCGTTGATAGAAACCGAAACGGGCACGTCTTCAACGTATTTCAGCTCGAACACGGCAAGACGCAGCAAGCAGCGGTCAACCACGGGCATGCGGTCGATCGCCCAATTTCGTGAACACATGCTGATAGTACGGTCAAGCTCCGCGCTATGGGAGGCAACGCCGAAGATGAGCATGCGCGCATAATCGCCCATGCCTGCATCTTCGGGAACAAGACCTTCCTCCACAACGATGTCGGCCGGTTTATCAAGCAGCTCGCTCTGATACAGAACCTGCAGCGCGCAACGGCGCGCCAAAGAGCGTTCGTGTCGTTTCATCTAACCCCTCAATCAAATGTATTAAGCCGAAAAGCGAATACCGTCGACATACACGTCCACCGACGACACTTTGAAGCCGACCTGGGTGACAACGGCGTCGGCAACACCCTGGCGGACATCGGACGCGATGGCAGGAATGGGCCTGCCGTAGAAAACGTCGATATGCACGGCGATATCCACGCCTTCGGTTTCGTTCATGCTGACTTCGATACCCTGGCTTGCCGCGTTGGACACGAAACGCGAACGGATGCCGGAAAACGTGGAGGCACCCACGCTCGCAACGCCCTCGACTTCTTTAGCGGCGATGGCCACGATAGTTTCCATAACGCCAGGGGCAAGACCCAAGCCGTCGACATACAATTCTTCGCTCATGACGGTCCTTTCGGCTCGTTGTTGAATAAGCATCCTATCATTCTACCCCAAACATGGGCGGCATCCGAAACCCATCTTGGTTCCACGGAATATACGAAACGCGCTGCGAATCCCAAGTTGCAAACCGTTTCGGGACCGCAAGCAGCCCACGAGCCGGAAATCGGCCTTGACCTCCCGAGCAAGCGGCCCCGATTCCCCGCGCAAGCGGCCCGGCGGCCGAAAATCCATACTATCTCGTCCGTTTGCGCAGGCGAAATGCACGTAACGCCTAAATAGTATGGATGAAGCGCCCCTTCTTTTTCGCAAGGCTCGAGCGCACGGCTCTGACCTGGTGTTTTACAAGACGCTCTGCGCGCAAGGCCCGAATGTCCGAGGCGAATCCATGCTATCTCGTCGAAAGGTGCATTTTGGCTGCACAAACGGCCTTTATAGTATGGACGAGCGGCCCGGCGGCCTGCAGAGCAACAGCTCGATAGCGAGGCAACGACCCGGCGGCTCGGTGACGGGGCCGCGAGGGACAACATCCGGCGACCTGGCGGCTCGATAGCCGGGCCACGCCTGACGGCTCGGTGACAAAACGGCGGTTCGTGCCGACTTGAAGGCGTGCCCCTTTGTCGACGGCGAATCCCATTCCACATGCAGACGCACAACCGTTGGATCCACAAATGCAAACCGGCGCGAAACGCGCTGCATGCGAAAGCGGCGCCCAACCGGACGCCGCTTGCATGTATCTTTGAGGCCTTTTCCTTTATGGCCTATTCCAGCTATTCCTCGCCGAAGGCCACATCCAAAAAGTCCGTGCGAGCTTCGCCTTTCTGGAAGATTTCGGCATCAAGAACACGCTTATGGAACGGAATAGTCGTTGCAATGCCCTCGATCTTAAACTCCTCGAGCGCACGACGTCCGCGAGCAAGCGCCTCTTCACGATCCTGGCCCCAAACAATAAGCTTGGCCACCATGGAGTCATAGAACGGAGAGATAACCGACCCTGCATTGATGTAAGACTCGACACGAATGCCAGAGCCGCCCGGAACGTCAAAACGCGTGATGGTGCCCGGACAAGGACGGAAGCCGTTCTCGGGGTCTTCCGCGTTGATGCGGAATTCGATCGCATGGCCGTTCGGAGAGAACGGAGCGCGATCGGCGCAGCTCATAGGCTCGCCCGAAGCGATACGCAGCTGCTCCTTGATGATGTCGGTACCGGTGATCTGTTCGGTCACGGGATGCTCCACCTGCACGCGCGTGTTCATTTCCATGAAATAGAACTTGCCGCTCTCGTCAAGCAAGAACTCGATCGTGCCGGCGTTGCGATAATCCACGGCCTCGACAGCCTTGACCGCGGCTTCGCCCATGGCGGCGCGAAGCTCGTCGTCAAGCGCCGGAGAAGGGGCCTCTTCGAGAAGCTTCTGATGGCGACGCTGGATGGAGCAATCACGTTCGCACAGAGCCACATGATTGCCGAAATCGTCCGCAAGAACCTGAATCTCGATATGACGGGGACGCAGCACGAGCTTCTCGAGATATACATCGTCGTTGCCGAACGCGGCAGCAGCCTCGGCCTTGGCAGCCGTAAACGCGCCCTCCAGGTCTTCAGGCCTGTGCACTTCACGCATGCCCTTGCCGCCGCCGCCTGCAGAAGCTTTGATCAAAACGGGGTATTCGACGGCCTCGGCGAATGCGCGGGCGTCTTCGACCGTTTCCACCACGCCGTCCGAACCGGGAACCGTAGGAACTCCGCATGCGGCCATGGTCTCGCGGGCAACCGCTTTGTTGCCCATGCGTTCGATGCATTCGGGGGCAGGACCTATAAAAACAAGGTCGTTTTCAGCGCATGCGCGGGCGAAATCGGCGTTTTCGGCCAAGAAACCGTAGCCGGGATGCACCGCTTCGCAACCCGTGGTAACAGCGGCCGCAATGATGTTGGACATGACCAGGTAGGACTTTCCTGCCGGGGCAGGTCCGATGCAAACCGCCTCGTCGGCGTATTTCACCGGCAACGTGTCCTTATCCGCCGTTGAATACACCGCGACCGTTTTCACGCCAAGTTCGCGAGCGGCACGCATGATACGCAGCGCGACCTCTCCGCGGTTGGCAACCAGAATCTTTTTGAACACGCCTATTCCCCCTCGCCTGCATCTGCGGCACCATGAGGCTCAATATAGAACAAAGGCGTGCCGAATTCGACGGGGGTAGTGTCATCGAGGCAAACCTCGCGCACGGTGCCCATCTGAGGAGCAGCGATTTCGTTCATGAGCTTCATGGCCTCGACGATACACAGGGTCTCGCCCGCGGCAACTTCGTCTCCCACCTTGACGAAGGGAGCTTCGCCCGGAGCCGGAGCGGCGTAGAACGTACCGACCATGGGAGCGGTTACCTCCACCCAATGCGCGGGACGAGCCGGAGCGGCCTCGGCAGGAACGGCAGCGGGCGCGGCTGCGGCAGGAGCGGCAGGAGCGGCAGGCGCAGCTGCAGCAACGGGAGCCGCGGCGGCTGCAGGAGCAGAGCCGGGCATGCGGACGCTGATGCGCATGCCTTCCTCTTCAACGGTGATTTCGCCGACGCCGGATTCTTCGACAACTTTTACCAGCTCACGAATCTGATTGATGTCCACGTAATCGTCCTCCTTGGTCTGGCTGGATTCACGTTCCAGCAGGAAATCAACTTGCTCGGTAGCGCGATGCTTGGAGAGGAAAGTGCGCGCCTCGTTGGGGAACAAGGCGTACATGAGCACATCTTCCTCAGACGTTGCCAGATCGCCGATTTCATCTTTGACCTGCTCGAACGTCGTTGTTGCAAGGGAGGCGGGAGCAACATCGGGAGGAAGCACGTCCGCGTTGCCAACAACCTTCTTGTAAATCTCGGGAGAAATGGGGCCCGGCGCCTTGCCATAGTAACCGCACAGGTAATCTTTCATCTCCTTGGAGACAACGCTCCAACGAGAGCCCGTGAGCACGTTGAACACGGCCTGCGTGCCGACGATCTGACTCATGGGGGTGACCAGCGGCGGATAGCCGACCTCGGCGCGAACGCGCGGGATTTCGCGCATGACCTCGTCCAAGCGGTCAGATGCGTTCTGGATTTCCAGCTGGGAAACTAGGTTGGACATCATGCCGCCGGGAACCTGGTGCGAGTACACCTTCATATGAGTGAGAGAGGAGACGCCGCGCTTGTAATGGCCGCGCTTGCGCACTTCCTCCCAGTAATCGGCAATTTCGAACAAAAGATCGAGATCGTAGCCGGTGTCATAACGGCTTTCCTGAAGCGCCGCCACGATGGTCTCGACCGCAGGATGGCTGTTGCCGAAAGAAAGCGGGGCGGAAGCGGTGTCCGCGATAGCGGCACCAGCCTCGGCGGCCTTGATGATGTTCATAGGAGCCATGCCGCCCACGTAATGGCAGTGAACGTGCACCGGAAGGCCGATTTCGGCATTGAAAGCCTTGACCAAGCGCTCGGTGCGATACGGCGTGAGCATGCCCGCCATGTCCTTGATGGCGATGGAATCTGCGCCAAGGTCTTTGAGTTGCTGACCGTACTCCAGATAGCCGTCCAAGGTATGCACGGGGGAAACCGTGTAGGAAATGGCAGGCTCGAACCAGCCGCCGCACGCCTTGATGGCCTCGGCGTTGTCAACCACGTTGCGAATATCGTTCAAGGCGTCGAAAACGCGGAATACCTGGATGCCGTTTTTCTTCGCGCACGCGATGAAGTGATTCACGATGTCTTTGGAATAATGCTTATAGCCCACCAGGTTCTGGCCGCGCGAAAGCATGGCGAGGTCAGTGTTGGGCATATGCGCCTTGATGGAGCGCAGGCGCTCCCAAGGGTTTTCGTCCAGAAACCTCAGACAGGTATCAAACGTTGCACCGCCCCAAGCCTCGACAGCCCAATAGCCCACCTTGTCCATCTTGGGCAGAATGGGCAGCATGTCGCCGAGCTGCATGCGGGTAGCCCAAAGGCTTTGCTGGCCGTCACGGATGGTGGTATCCATCAGTTGCAAACCTGGCATGCTTCACCTCTCCATCTCCGAAACGCCTCCATACCGAGAGCGTTTTGCGTAACTTGCTTCTAACATAGATATACAGCTAGTGAATTATATACGCTCCATAAGGCCAGAAATCTTTGGCGAGGGCCGTTTTCTGGCGAACGTACGCTTTAATGCACTAAAGCACTATATCGCTCGAATGCTACATTGTCGAGAATGCACCTTCCAGGTTGCCGAAGCGTTACGGTAGAGAAACGTCAGCGATCGGCCCCCTCGACCATGCGCATGAGCTCTTGCTGCACACCGTATTTCTGCATCACGCAACGACTAAGAGCTATTTCACGACAATAATCGCTTCCTGGAAGCATGCCATTTCGCAATTGCCGCATCGCGTACAGCGTTCCTGGTCTATGACGGCGGGAACCATACTCACATCGATGCACCCTTCTGGACATTTCGAAACGCACGCCCTGCAGCCGTCGCAATCTTCGGTGATGAAATACGAGCGTTTCTTGATGCCGGCGTTCATACGTTCGTCGCCGAAGCGAAGAGGAGTGCGGGCGACCGTCCCGGCGTGACGCTCCGTTCGCTCCCCCACGCCCTGATACATCCGAAACACCGTAAGGTTCTTACGCGATTCTTCGTTTTTATAAAACTCGAAAACCGCTTCGTTTTTCTCAAGCAGCGGCAAAACGAACCCCGAGCCCATTTCCTCAACACGACCGCGAAGCGTCACCGTAGCGCACTCGCCATACGAAGCTCCCTGAACCCCCGTGAAAGCAAGCGATTTCCTGGCCATCAATTGCGCATAGAAAGCCGTGGTGCGATCGACGATGAAATAAAGACCCTCGGCGTCCGCGTCGAGCATCTCCACGGCACGCGTTTCGGGCATTCCCGCATCATCGACCGTGGCGATCACTACACGCTGCACATCGCGCACGATGCGCATCAAATCGTTGACGAAATCCATTCTTTTTCCCTTTCGCCTATGCGGTTCAAGTCCACAACGCACTCGGACGCAGTCTGACCTTTTTCCTCGTTCAATCTTACCAAAGGGGCCAAAAGAGCTCGCAAGCTCTTTACCTAGTTCTAATAATGCCTGATGAAGTACCATTTTTCTATATTTTTCGCTCACTGGACAAAGAATTTTCCGATTTTTATCATGCTCGCATGGTTCCAGCGATTTCTCACATATCGGCAGCGCGGTTCTGGCTCTCTTGCGGCCAGCAAGACATTCCGCGCCATTTCCTCGACTCCTCGTCAAACAGCAAGGAATACCCGCTGAGCGCCGATTGCCATCTCGGCAATGCCAGCCGACGCGCGCTTGCCGCCAATCGCCAAGCCGGCATTGCCGATTGCCATTGCGATGCCGCGACCTGCAGACACGACGCTGCCGAACGCCGGCCGCTGAGCGCCGATTGCCTCGATGCCGCCCGCTCCGCCTTTTCGATCGAGCAGGACGAACCGCTCCATTTCCTCGTAAGCGGGCAGAATAACAAACGCATCCTTGAAGGAGCCGTGTCTCACAGCATCGACGGCGAACTTCCGCCTCGATCGATTCTCGGATATTCGGCTGGGGCGAAAATCGGCATCGTTTCGCCAGGAATAAGCTTTATGCAGATGGCCTGCCTTCTTTCTCGCGTTGATGCAATCCGCTACGGATCCGCACTATGCGGACGCTTCGCGGCGCCAGCGGATACCGGCAGACTACCTGCGCGCAAGCCTTTGACCAACGTACACGTTATTCGAAAGCACCTTAAGGCGTCTCCTCAGATGAGCGGAAGAAAGCAAGCGTCCGCGGTTCTGCCCTACATCATCGAAAATACCCGTTCGCCCAGAGAAGTAGATGTCGCTCTGTTTTGTCACTCCCGATTAGAAAGGGAGGCTTTGGACTGCCTCGCCCTGCAATCAACGAAAGCGTCCGATTAGACAAGCCGGTGAGAACGCGAAACCAATACGGCGGAACAAGCTATATCGAGTCGTTCGAATGCGACATGGTGTGGCATATCTCTGGCAAAACCATCGTGGTCGAATACCAGGGCGAACAATACCACGAACACCAATTCAGCATCCATCGCGACTCGATCAAAAGAAACTCCCTTATCGAGCAGAGAGTTCGCGTATTCACCCTAAGCAACGAGCAATTCCGCGACTTCGACCAATTCAAGCGGTTCGCTACGTTGTTGAAAGAAACCTTGGGCATTCGGCCACGCTCGCGCATCTCCGATCCCGAGCAACGACAAAAAAGCTTGCACGCACAGCTCGTCAGGCCATTCGCGCTTTAGTTCGCAATCGGCGAAACAACTTGGCACGCTCCGATACTCCTGAGCCAGAGCCCCTTGCTAGAAACTTCCTGGCTCGCACCTTTCATCCCCTGCCGGAACCTTTTAATCCGATTGCTCAGCCACCAACTTACGGCATCTGACTTTCAATCCTCAAACCCCGAATCCCACTCCCCCGGCTCTCGATTCCGAATCTCGAACCCCAAATCTCAGCCCCGACCCTAGACCCACGAATAGCATCCGTACTATTTCGACACTTCTTGCCAGACGAAACGCACGTTTCGCCGACATAGTATGGAAAAAGCAGCACAGACGAATAGAGAGCCGAAGGCACGGCTCTCTGGCCTGGTATTTTGCTTTTGAGGAAAACGAAGCACCGCAACAATCCATACTATTTCGTTCGCTTTGCCAAAACGCATGCACAAACGAACGAAATAGCATGCCATACCGCAGTCTGGACGTCCGAAGCCAAAAAAGCAACCTAAGGCGCTCGAAACCGAGGCTAGATCGAGCTGAGCGGCGGGATGAAGGAGCCGTGCTGCAAATCGGATCTGAATCGAAGCTCCGTCGGCCACGGCATACATAAAAACGGCGGCCGAAAAGGCCGCCGCAATCCATCGTCCATAACGAGTCGGCTTTGCCGTCCACGGCAGAACAACTCGCCGCTTTCAGCAAACCGACCCACGATAGCAATGAGCTGTTACATGCGCTTGACGAAGCGACCGTCGCGCGTGTCGATCTGAAGAACGTCGCCCACGTTGACGTACATGGGAACCTTCACCTCGGCGCCAGTCTCGAGCGTAGCAGGCTTAGTGCCGCCCTGAACAGTATCGCCCTTGAAGCCAGGGTCGGTCTCGGTGACTTCGAGCTCGACGAACATCTGAGGCTCGCAGCCGATTAGCTCACCGTCAGCATACTCCAGCGTAACGGGGTCGTTTTCCTTAAGCCACTGAGCGGCATCTCCGACGTGATCGGTCGGAAGAGAGAACTGCTCGTAGCTGTTGGGGTCCATGAAGTAGAAGTCGGAACCGTCGTTGTACAGATAGGTCATCTCGCGCTGCTCAAGACGAACGGTGTCGAACTTCACGCCTGCATTCACGGTGTCGGAAAGCACGCGGCCCGTCTTGATGTCGCGAAGCTTCATGCGAACGAACGCACCGCCCTTGCCAGGCTTCACGTGCTGGAATTCGATGATGGTGCACATCTTGTTGTTGTACATGATGCACATGCCGTTCTTGAAATCGGCGGTAGAGATTGCCATTGTTTCCTCCTTCAAACTCGCTGGACGGGCGCCTTGCCCCGCTGGCCTTCGCGCTCGAAGCTGCTGAGCAGACCACGAAAGAATTCGCAGAAAGCCGAGGGCAATTCGCTCCGTCGATCGGGTGCAAGGACGCACTCTGGGCCGTCATTGAGCAGAATCGAACGAAGCCGACGCTTCAGCCTTTACCTTATGTTGCGCGCTGCTCGTCATCCGCGATCGCCCGCGAAAACCTCATCCGCAGATTCCTCGCCAAGCGACGCATGGCCCACATGGAGCAAACAGACCCAGATGCTATGCCGGCGCTGATTCACGCGATCGCAGCATATTCAACGAAAAACGCGACGCTATATTATAACGAGTTCATGCGTCGATTGCGTGAAAACCTCAAAACCATCGGGAGTTATAACGCCGAAATCTTCCAAGCGACAGCCTAGGATTCCGCCGAGATACACTCCCGGCTCAACCGTCACCACGTTTCCGGCGCATAGCGGTTCCGTGTTACGCGGCGACAGATTCGGCTGCTCGTGGATGTCGATGCCCACGCCATGACCGAGGCCGTGGCCCATCTTTCCTCCGTAGCCCGCATGTTCAAGGACACGCTCCGCCAGCTCGTGCGCCTCGGCGCCCGTAACGCCGGGACGAAGCATGCGCTCCACCGCCTCGTTCGCAGTGCGAACGGCCTCGTATACGCGCTTCGCCTCCTCGGTCGCGTATTCCATGCAGACGGTCCTGGTCATGTCTGAGCAATAGCCGCCCTTGCGTGCGCCGAAATCGAGCACGACCATGTCCCCCGACTCAAGAACCTTTCCGCCCGGAATGCTGTGCGGAGCGGCACCGTTGGCTCCTGAAGCCACGATCGAAGAGAACGCGAGGCCTTCGGCCCCCAAGTGACGCATAGCCTCTTCCAGCTCCAGCTGGACTTCTCGCTCCGTCATGCCGACGCGCATGAACGACACGATATGCTCGAAAGCCGCATCGGTAATCGCCTGGGCGGCCTTCATCGCTTCGATCTCCACGTCGTCTTTCACGGCACGCAGCTTCAAAACAAAATCGCTCGTCTCGATAGCGGGCGGAAGCTCCTTCTCTTCAAAGCTTTTTTCAAATCGGCGAAATGCCGCAAGCGACATGGAGTCCTCGATGGCAAGGGCAGGCAAACCATCCCCAGGCGCTTTGCGCCCATCACGAGAAAGCTTGTCCGCAACCCATCGCGCATGAAAACCGCCCGACGCATCGACCTTCCAGGGTCCGCCGCATGCGGCACGACACGCCGCGTCCGCATAGCGCGAATCGGTATGCAAGACGGCTTCGTCGTCCGAAACGAATGCAAGGTGAGCGGGCTCGTCGTCGAATACGTTGTCAAATGCGGTAAGCCACTTCACATTGGAAAGATCCGTGCAGCAAAAACAGGCCATACCCTCTTCGCGCATGCAGGCACGCATGCGGTTCAAATGGCTCTCCATGCGATATTCCTCCTTATCTCAAACTACAGAAAGAACTACGCGCGGTATACCCCCTCCGCCTTGAGGATCTCGGCGATCTCGTGGGCAACGCAAGCAGTACCCTTTTCCCGCACGTCAACGATGACGTCGGCCACCTCTTCATACAAGGGCTTCCTGTCATCCCAAAGCTTGTCGGTATCGCACCCCGAAGCCAGCAAGGGCCTTGTCTTGTAGCTTCTGACGCGCGCCAAAGAGCCTTCAGCGGAAGATTCGAGAAGGACGGTGAATCCTTCGTTTCTCAGCAATCCCCTGTTCTTGGGCGCCACCACAATCCCTTCGCCGCACGAGATGACCGCAGGACCCATTGTGCAGCACTCGGCAAACGCGCACGACTCGGCACGGCGCAGCCCTTTCTCGCCCCGCTGCTTGAAAAGCTGGTTGGCATCCTTGCCGCACTTTCGCTGCAGGAACGAATCGACGTCTATGGCCGCAACACCAAGATCGCGTGCAAGACGGCGAGCCACCGTGGTTTTGCCCACCCCCATGAACCCCACGAGGAACACATTGCGCGATAGCGTACCCATTAAATCACCGGGCCGACATCTTCAAACGACGCTCGTAGGCGGAAACCGCGGCGTGAATATCCGACATGCTTTCGCAGCCAAATTTCTCGAGATACATGTTCGCAAGCGCAAAGGCCGCTTCGCCCTCGGCAAGAATGGCCTGAGCCGGCACCTCGCAGCAGCAATACCTTGCCGTTCGGTATTCGCAGGAAGAAAGCGTTCCCATATCGAAGGACGACTGGCTGCGACCGATGCGAGGAGAAGGAACGACATTCGCGCGAACGACAAGAGGCATGCCCGTCGAGATGCCCCCTTCTACGCCCTTGCTTTTATTGCTTGCGCGCGAAAAGCCCTGCGCGCCGTTGAGCGACGGCTTGTCGTAGGCGCCCGAACCCGACAGAAGCGAGCGAGCGGATGCATCGCAGAACTCGATGCCGTCTACGCCCTCTATGGAAAACACCGAAGCGGCCACCCTTGACTGGATGCTCCCCTTATCGCGGCAAGCGGTTCCCATGCCTGCATGCAGCCCATATACCGCAAGGGCGAAAGATCCCCCGAGCGTATCCCTCTGGGCAACCGCACGAGCTATTTCGTCTTCCATGGCGCGCGTCATCTGCGAAGAGGGGCAACGGACGGACGACACCTCCACCTCAAGAGGGGAAAGCGCGGGCGCATTGTCTGCGAATGGGTCCTCCCGAACAGAAACGCCCCCGATTCTGGTGACGCACGAGATGATCTCAATCCCGAACTCGGCAAGCAGTTCGCGAGCAATCCCCGATGCGGCGACGCGCATGATATCGAGTCTGTCATTGAATCTGCGCCCCAAAACCGAGCAATCGGAAATGTCGTACTTCAACGAAGCACCCAGGTCGACCGTGCCGGGGCGAACGGGAAAACCCGCCAAAGGCATATTCTGCAATTCGCTTCCAGGGCGACGAGCGGCATTGTTCGCAACAAGAACAATGGGCGCTCCCGTCGTGCGACCATCTGCCACGCCCGATAGAACGTTCACGTGATCTTCGCAATCAGAGTTTTGGCCTTCGCCCGACAAAGCCCTCATACGAGAAGACCACCGCGCCACATCGGCGTCGATGGCCTCTTCGCTTATGCGCAGACCCGCAGGAACACCGCTCACAACGGCACTCAGCAGCGCGCTATTCGATTCTCCAGCTATTTCGTAGTGCATCATGCTCCCAACATGCGTTTGTTTCTAAGCGATTGTAGCATGGCGGGAAACAATGGACCCTGCGGCCTTGATCAGAAAGCCAGGGTTTAGGGCGAACGCCCCTTCGGTCAGCGTTCGATCGGCATATCGCACAAAATGCGCTTTTCAATCCTGCGCAAGAACAGCGTATGCTTCAGATCCTTCGCCACAAGAGGCTTCACCATGATGGCGCGCATCCCGAGCAAACGGCCGCCCCATACATCCGTCATGAGCTGATCGCCGATACATGCAGTCTCTAAGCGCTTGACGCCAAGCTTCCTACAAGCGACGAAATAAGAAAACGGCAAGGGCTTGAGCGCACGGGCGACGATCGGCAGGCCGATTTCCCGGGCGCAATCGTGCGCGCTGCTGTGCCAATTGTTCGTCAGGATGCATGGCGCAATACCGGCCCGTTTCACATCGCTGAGCCACTGTTTCACATCCTCGGGAACCTCATGGGTATCGCGCGTAAGAAGCGTGTTGTCCATGTCGAGAAGGACGGCCCGCACCCCTTTTTTACGCAAATCGTCAATGGGGTCTATCGCCGAAATGCGACTGAAATAACAATCGGGTCGGAGCAAGACAATCCCAATCCCTACAGGTGCTCGGCGATAGCGGCCTGATGCTCTTCGTAGGTTTTGCTGAACGCATACTCCGTCGTACCCTGGTCGTTCGTCCAGAAGATGAAGTAATAATAGTCGCCGTAATCATCCGCAGGGGCGCACACAGCCTGCAGGCAATCAAGGCCCGGCGAGCAGATGGGCGTCGGAGGCAGCCCAGCATTGGCGTAAGTGCTGTACGGCGTATCCGCCTGGACCTCCTCCGCCGAAGGGTCGTGGCCGACCTCGTAGGCGGTGGTCGCATCCGACTGCAAGAAGCCGAACGTCTCTTTGTTGCTGGAGGAAAGGCGGTTGTAGAAGACAGCAGCAACCTGAGAGCGAATCTGCTCGTCACCGCTGGATTCCTTTTCAACAATGGACGCAAGGCTCACGGCATCGTAGATGGAGAGACCCTTGCTTTCCGGGTAAGACCAATCCAGGGCGCTTATCTCGTTGCGGAACTGGTCGAGCATCATACGAACGACGGCATCGGCCGTATCGGTCGGAGAAAGCTGGTAGGTTTTGGGGAACAGGAAGCCCTCGAGCGAATTGGTTCCCGCATCTTCCAGGAAGTCGTAATCCGCAGCGTACACGCTTGCATCTGATGCCGCAGCCGAAAAGTCCGCCGCGCTGATCGACCCGTTGGTGGCGGATTCGACGGCGGAGGCAATATCAGAAAGCTTATAGCCCTCGGGAATGGTGAGCGAATATCCGCCCAAATCGCCCGAAGCGATGGCCTGTATAACCTGATCGACCGTCATGCCCGCGGAAAAACTATACATTCCCGCCTGGAACTTCTGATTGGCACCAAGTTCTTTCGCGCGGTCGAGAAACGCATCCGCGGATACCGAGACGCCGGCAGATGCAAGCGCATTCGAAACGTCGGAAGCCGAAGCGCCTTCGGGAACGGTCACCTGCACATCGGAGGCGACAATCTGCTCCGTTCCCTCAAGACCGGATTTCGAACAGCCTTTGGTGATGTTGAAGATAGCAAAGGCGGCAACGATCACGACAACTGCCACCAAGACGAGAGCGATCACCATGGGGGCTTTGCTCTTCTTCGGGCGAATCTGAGACGTATCATACGTCCTGAACTGGCGCTCCCCTTGCGCATGAACCATGCGGGCGCGATGGGTTGGATGAGAGCTATACGTAATCTGTCTACGAGGCATGCACGTTCCTCACATCTACAGGCGCATTTGCGTGCGCGCTTTTACTTGTCTTCGTGCTCGAATCGAGCATCCAGCCACGCTTGCAAAAACAAACTCGCGGCAATCATGTCTACTTTACCCCTCATTGCCCTTTCATCCAAACCCTCTTCACGCAAAATGCGTTTCGCTTCACGCGAGCTCATGCGTTCGTCCGCGAAAAACAGAGGAAGGTTGCGGGCGCGTGCGATACGCGACGCCTTCTCTTTGATGGAAGCGGCCTGCGGGCCTTCTTCCCCCGACAGGGTGTAAGGCAGCCCACAGAGCAGCTGCTCGACCTCCCAATCCTGCACGAGCCGACGAAACTCGGCTCCGTCACCGAGAACGTCAGAGGCGGCGAGCACCTTCAGGGGCGTTGCGATTCTTCCTTCGGAATCGCTTATCGCCACGCCGATGCGAACCTCCCCTATGTCCAAAGCCATCGTCCTCACGAATGACCCTCCTTTACAGCGTCCTTTGCCGAAGTGGACCGTTCGCATGCGAGCCCTCGACGTCGACCGCTTCGACGTAGATTCGTCGCAACGCGAAAAGCGGCCACGCTCGAAAACGCAGCCGCTTCGCAATCATTCCTACAGATTGAAATGGGCACGTGCCGCGTCGAGCGCCGCATCCATGCCTTCGGCGTCTTTACCGCCGGCCTGAGCCATGGTGGGCTTTCCGCCGCCGCCGCCCTTGATGTTGGAAGCAATCTCCTTGATCAGAGCGCCAGCGTTAAAGCCAGCCGCAACCGCCTCATCGGTGCCCGCAGCCATGATGACGGGCTTGCCGTCGTTCACCGTGCCGATTACGCACGCGCCCGGCTTGGGCATGCGAGAACGCATGATATCCCAAGTGTTGCGCAGCGCGCCCGAATCAAGACCGTCGATGCGTGCAATCACAAGCGGATACCCCACATCGACCATGGACTCGAGATATTCGGCGACGCTTCCTTCGGCCGCCGCTTTCTTGGCCTGCTTCTGCTCGGCCTCGAAGACCTTGATGGCCTCGAGGTTTGCGGCCGTACGCTCGGAAACGTCGAACATGGAAACCTTGAGCTGCGCCGCCGCCTCTTTGAGCTCGGACTCGACCTTGTTCATGTAATCGAGCGCGTCAAAGCTCGTCACGGCCTCGATGCGGCGGACGTTGGCGCCGACGCTGGACTCAGAGACGATTTTCACGAAGCCGATTTCCGCCGTATTGGCAACATGGCAGCCGCCGCACAGCTCTCGGGAGAACTCGCCCGCTTCGACAACGCGAACGACGTCGCCGTATTTTTCGCCGAACAAGCCCGTAACGCCCGATTCGCGAGCCTCATCAAGCGAAGTCTCGTAAATGTTCATGGGGAGAGCCTGCATGATGACGTTGTTGGCAACGCGCTCCACCTCGGAAATCTGCTCGGCCGTCATGCCCTCGAAATGCGTGAAGTCGAAGCGAAGGCGATCGGGGCCGACGTAGCTGCCGGCTTGCTTGACGTGATCGCCGAGCACCTCGCGAAGCGCGGCATGCAGAAGGTGCGTGCAGGTGTGGTTGCGCGTAATGCGCTTGCGACGAAGCTCGTCGACGATCGCACGCACAGTATCGCCGGCATGCACGCTGCCTTCGACAACCTTCACAGAGTGGACAACAAGGCCTTTCGCGGGCGCTTTGGTATCCACGACCTGAAGCTTGATTCCCTCGGCTTCGATGGTGCCGGTATCGCCCACTTCGCCGCCCATTTCGGCATAGAACGGCGTGAGGCCCAAAACAACCTCGCCTTCCTCGCCTTGCGCAAGGGACTCGACGCGCTTGCCGTCTTTGACAACAGCCTTTACCTCGGCCGTAGCGGTCAAGCGATCATAGCCCACGAAGCCGGTAGCGCCGAGTTCTTTAAGCAGATCGTCATGGATGCCGCCGTACGTGCTCCATGCAGCCTCGGCATCGTCTTTCGTGGCAGCACGGGCGCGTTCGCGCTGCTGATCCATGCATGCCTCGAAGCCCTCTTTGTCGACGGTGATGTTTGCATCGGCGCAAATCTCCTCGGTAATTTCGACCGGGAAGCCGTAGGTGTCGTGCAACGTAAAGGCGGTGGCGCCGTCAAGCACCGTGCCCTCGAGCTTTTCGAGAGCATCGGCGAGGTACGCCTGACCCTGGCGAAGCGTGACGCCAAAGCGCTCCTCCTCCGAGAGGATGACGCGTTCGACGAGCTCGCGATTATCGACGACCTCGGGATACACATGGCCCATAAGACGCACGATCGCGTCGACATAGTTGCTCAAGAATGCGCCCTCGATGCCGAGCTTGTGCGCGTGCATGACGGCACGGCGAAGCAGGCGGCGCAAAACGTATCCGCGACCTTCGTTGGAAGGAAGGATGCCATCGGCAATCATGAAGGTAACGCTGCGGCTATGGTCGGCGATAATGCGCAGCGAAAGATCGCTTTCGGCGTTTTCCTTGTAGGACTTGCCGCTCAGGCGTTCGCCGACCGAAATCAGATCGCGCATAACATCGGTTTCGTAGTTGGACTGAACGCCCTGCATGATGGCGGCCATGCGCTCAAGACCCATGCCGGTATCGATATTTTTCGTGGGCAAGGGAGCAAGCGTGCCATCTTCCTGACCGTCGTACTGGGTGAAGACGCAGTTCCAGAACTCGAGGAAGCGGTCGCAATCGCATCCGGGAGCGCAGTCCGGGCTGCCGCAGCCGAAGTCGGGACCCTGGTCGAAGTAGATTTCGGAGCACGGACCGCACGGACCGGTAGGCCCAGCACGCCAGAAATTGTCATCCTCGCCCAGACGGGAGATGTGGTCTTCCGAAACGCCGAGCTTCTTCCAGATCTCGATAGTTTCGTCGTCGTTCTCGAAAACGGTGAAATACAGCTTTTCTTTGGGAAGCTCGAGCACTTCGGTGGCGAACTCGTAGGCCCATGCGCACATTTCATCTTTGAAATACTTGCCGAAGCTGAAATTGCCGAGCATTTCGAAGAAGCTCAGGTGGCGGCCCGTCGTACCGATAATGTCGATGTCATTGGTGCGCACGCACTTCTGAACCGTGGTCGATCCGATGTAGGCGGGGTCGAATTCCTTGACATGAAGAAAGTACGGCTTGAACTGAACCATGCCTGCGCTGGTCAGCAGAAGGCTGGGGTCATCGGGAATCAACGAAGAGGACGGCATGCGTTTGCAGCCTTTCTCCTCGAAGAAGCTCAGGTACTTCTCGCGGATTTCCGCGGTAGTCATGTACTTCATCTAGCTGGTCTCACTCTCGTTTTCGTCTCAGCGCATCCGCGCCTTTTTTTGAACAGCGAAATAATACCTAAAACAAGGCGAGCGCGCTGACGTTAAGCGCGTTTGCTTCCTGCATTCTACGCATTAATCGGAGTTACGGCCCGATTCTTCACGAGAATCTACGTCATGCGATCCTAGGGGCGATTGCGAAAGACGGTCGGTCTCCGCGCGTGAGCGCTTTCCCTCGCCCAGGAAGACGGCGGCAAACGACCTGTGCTTGCGGACCGGAGCCACAGCGTCCGCCACAGCATCGGGAGCCCCGTCTTCGTCGCACAAATCGGACGGCATGCCTTTGAAAAAGACCCCGTCTTCCGAAACCACCTGCCGGCCGGTCTCTCTTTCGAAATAGAACACGAACACGGTTTTCAAAATAGCCGCGAGCGGAATAGAGAACAGCATACCGACAACGCTGCCCACAAGCCCCGCCATGGAACCGCCTATCGCGCTTCCAACCAGCAGCACTACGATGACGATGGCGGGATGGACGTCTACGGAATTCGACATGATCTTCGGAGAGATGAACGTGTAGACGAACTGCTGCACGACGATGGTGAGAACCAGGGCAAAAAACGCCGCCCAGGGATCGACGAACAATCCCACAAGCGCCGCTATGACGCCGCCGATCCAAGGACCCACGACGGGAATGATGTTCATGACTCCCGTGATAAGGCCGAGTGCAGCAGCATTCGGAATACCGATGAAATGAAAACCGATGCCGCACGCAAGGCCAATGAGGAAACATTGAAGAAGCGTGGCCTTCAAATAACCGCCCATGACGCGCGTAAAGGTGAGATGGAGCATTTCGGCCTCTTGCTGACGGTTCTCGGGAATGAAGCGTTTCGCCTCTCGACCGATCGATGGCAGCTCCATAAGCACCCAGAATGCCACAACAAGCGCAAAACCTATGATCATCAGGGAATTGGCGACGCCCGTGCCGAAGACGAGGACGCCGTCCGCCGAGAGCCGCGCCGTGGTCGACGCCCAATCAGTCAGGGTCTCTGCCGCCGAATTCAGCCAATTGCGTACCGATTCGTCCTGAAGGACCGAGGCGTATTGGCTGTACAGATGGTTTCCCCACTCTATGAGCGCCTGGGCATAGCCCGGCAAGCCGGCAAGCATGTTGGAAAACTGCTCGGAGATTCCCGAAGCAGGAGAGAACATAGTGGCCAGAAGCACTGCCGCAACCGCGCCCATGCCCAGATACGAAAGGGCCGTTCCGACAACGCGCGGCACCCCGAGCGACTCGAGCTTTGCGACAGGAGTCCTCAAGCACAGCACGAAGACGACCGTCCATGCCACAACGGCCACCGGCACGGCCAAGACATCGAGCACGCGACCGAGCAGATATACCAGAAACGCAATGCCGATGAGCATCCAGACGACATAGAAACGGCGACGCGCGTCATCGCAGCGCTGCGCACTCGTCTTGCCCTTGTGAGACATACGACCCCGCCCGACCCTATTCTTGCTTTGAGCCGTAGGTGAAATACTTCTCCTGCGCACCTGCTTCGCCCGATTCAGACTTCGCGGCATCGGGGCAAGAAGCGCCGTCCTGCGAAGCATTCTGCTCGCAAGCCTGGAGAGGCTCTACAGAGGCCCCCTCGTCGTGCGCCGCGCGGGGCTGCTCTGCCGCCGCATTCTCGGCGGCCGTCTGAGCGCAATCCTCCCCCGATGCGCTCGGGACTGCCTTGCCTGCGCCGGATTCCTGAGCATCGGCAAGATAGGCGGATTCGTCAGAGACCCTGCGTCCCGAGAACGCATCGCGCAGCTTCTCGGTAGCCGTGTTAACAAGGCGCAGCGGGGTGTTCGCCACGGCATCGACCGCATTCGCGGCGCTCGCCGCCGTCTCGGTGATTTCGTTCACGTTTTCCAGGATGCCGTCCAATCTCATGATTTCGAGGTTGGCAGCATCTACCGCAAGAGAAACTCGCTCCACGAGCGGATCGACCTTGTCCGCCGCAGGCTTGACGCTCTCCGTGATTTCACGCACGTCCTTGAGAATAGGGGTGATTTCCGCCTCCATGGTTTCAACGGTCGTGCGCGTGCGGCGCAGAACCATGATGAGTTCGACAAGCGCCCACACAAGCGCGACGCCCACAACGATGAAGACGATGGGAAGAACGACCCCAGAAATAACCGATGCGTCCATAAACTACTCCTGACCTTCGAAAATGCTCCGATTTAGCGTGTTCAGCTGTGCAGTGTATCACGGGCGGCCGAGCTCCTGTCTCGACGGACCGCATCTACACGGTAGGACTCCCAGCCGTTTTCGCTCGGATGGTAGAAACAGCCCCGTTCAAGGCCTTCGGGAAGATAACGCTGGTCGACCCAATGCCCCGGATAATTGTGCGGGTACTTGTACTCCCCGTAGTGCTCGGAACCGGGACGATGCCTGTCGCGCAGATAACTCGGCACGTCGCGACGAGGGCCGCGCCGCACCTCGGAAAGAGCCGCGTCTATTCCCGCCTCGGCCGCATTGCTCTTCGGCGCAAGCGCCATGTAGATAACGGCCTGAGCAAGGTTGATGCGGCACTCGGGAAGGCCGATGACCTCGACCGCCCGAAAAGCCGCTTCCGCGATAAGCAGCGCCTGCGGATCGGCGTTGCCGATATCTTCGCTCGCCAGAATGAAGATTCGCCGAGCAATGAACTTGGGGTCTTCGCCGCCGTCTATCATGCGCGCGAGCCAATACAGGGCTGCATCGGGGTCGCTGCCCCTCATGGATTTGATGAACGCGCTGATGACGTCGTAATGCATGTCTTTGTTCTTATCGTACGGAAGAGCCCGATGAGGCGTTGCCAGCGCCACCATATCGGCATCGATGCGCAAGGCTTCGCCCTCGGACAAAACGCCCTTGCGCGCGCTTTCCCGCGCAAGCCCGGCCGAAAGCTCAAGGGTTGTCAATGCGCTGCGGGCATCGCCCCCCGAAAGGTTCACCACTGCATCGAGCGCGTCATTCGTCAGTTCGAATTCGCCTTTCAGCCCGCGTTCGTCCTCGAGAGCCCGGCGGACGATAGAAGCGATATCCTCGTCGGAGAGAGCCTCGAGCTCAATGACGCGCGAGCGGGATATCAGCGCCGAGTTCACTTCGAAAAACGGGTTCTCCGTCGTAGCGCCGATAAGCACGACCGTGCGGTTTTCCACGGCATGGAGCAATGCGTCTTGCTGGCTTCGGTTAAAACGGTGGATCTCGTCGACGAAAAGCATGGTGCGCATTCCATTGAGAACAAGCCGCTTCTCGGCCGCGGCGATCTCTCGGCGGAGGTCGGAAACCGTGCCGCCGATGGCGGAAACCTCGACGAAGGCGGCCTTGGTGCTTTCGGCGATGATGTGCGCGATGCTCGTCTTTCCCGTTCCCGCAGGGCCGAAGAGGATGACCGACGAAAGGGCGTCGGATGCGATGGCCGCAAAAAGCCAGCTCCCAGGACCAACCGCATGCTGTTGCCCCGCCAGCTCGTCAAGCGTGCGAGGGCGCATGCGAACAGCAAGAGGCGCTGCCGCCATTTTCGCGGCATTGTCCATTTCGGTAAAAAGATTCTCCATAGACGCTCCTCCTTTCCGCTCGACGTCAGAATACACGGCACACGAACCTATGCGCCGATGCACGAATTATAGATGATAGGCCCTTATAAGAAAACATTTGTTCGATTTATGCGCCTTTTCGTATTTTGACAATGATGTAAACGCTGAGCACCGCCGCTCCGAAATAGCCGAGAAAACCGATGACCGGAACGCCGAACAGCTGCGGCTGCATACCCGCCGAATAAATGGTCGAAGACCCTATGAACAAACCCGCCGTGATGATGGCGAGACTCAACCGGTCAACAATCCTACCGAGCATCTCCATGGGCTGATTCGCCTCGGCAAGGTCGAACCCGATTTTCAGCCTTCCTTTCTCGGCCATATCGAGCACGTTCACAACGCGTTCGGGAATCTGCATTGCCTTGTCGGTTGTGGCAACGGCTTGAACGAGCCTGTCTTCGGTCTCTTTGAACGGGTCGAAACGCCTATTCGCCGCGCTGCGCACATAGCGCTCGACCACCTTGAGAATGCTGATGTCAGGAGTGAGGGAGATAAGCGTCCCCTGCAAAGACGCGAGACCGCGAACAAGCATGACGAAGCTGCGCGGCATGATGACATTCGCCGTGTCGAGAATGGCCATGATATCGTTTAGCAGCTGGGCTATGTCCATGGAGTAGGCATCTTCGGCGGCGTAGCGGTTCACCAACGTGGTGAGGTCTTGCAGCAATTGCCCGTAATTAAGCTTCTTGCCCGGAGCGTCGCTGACACGCCCCCACTCTATGAACAAATCGGTGAGGGCATGGCCGTCCTTGAACACCATGGCTTTCATCATGTCGAAGAACAGGCCGCGTTCGTGGGGAGATAGCTCTCCCATCATGCCGCAATCGATCCATACGACCTCGCCGCGGTCTTTCTTGCCCTCTTCGCGTTCTTCCTTCGTCAACGCAGGACGCACGATGATGTTGGCCGCATGGGGGTCCGCATGGAAAAAACCCGCGTCGACCATTTGGTGCATATAGGAATTCGCGATGCGATCGCCGAGGTCTCTCAGGCTATAGCCCGCCTCCCTCAAGGCGTCGACATGCTCGAGAGACACCCCTTCGACGAATTCCATCACAAGGACGGTCTCGTCGGAATACTCGGGATAAACCCTCGGGCACGACACGCCGCGCTCCCCTTTGAGCCCCAGGGAAAAACGGCGGAGATTCTCAAGCTCTATTTTGAAATCTATCTCCTCGCGAACGGTTCTGTCGAACTCGTCAATGACCGTGACGATGTCCACGCCCGCAAGCACAGTCGATCCGGCAAGGTTCATCAGGTCGGCCGCACGGCGCATAAGCTGAATGTCGCGCTGCATGTCCTCTTTGACATGGTCGCGGCGAATTTTTATCGCCACCGTGGAATCGCCCTCGGCAAGAACGGCTCGATGGACCTGCGCGATGGAAGCGGAGCCAAGCGGCGTCTGCTCAATCGAGGAAAAAATGTCGTCGTAGCGTTCTCCGTAGAAATTGCGAAAACGCTGCTCGATGTGTTCGAACGGTTCAGGAGTCGTCGAGCTTCGAAGCGATTGCAGCGCAAGGCAGTATTCCTGCGGAAGCATGTCGGAACGCGACGAGAGTATTTGGCCCAGCTTGATAAACGTCGGACCAAGATCCTCAAGAAGCGCAACGAGCTTCTCCGGGGTAAGACCCTTGGAAACCTCGTTGCGACGCAGGATTTTGATTATCTCGCGCAGACGGGCCGCCGATGTGGTATCGCCCAATCCGTCGCGCACAAGCTTGACGACGTCTTTCGCGCGCGCCATATGCAGCCCCCTTCCCCAGCCGCGTCAACACCAGCCATTGTAGCGCAGCGCGCCCCTCCTTACGCGACCGACACCGCATCGTAACCCTTCGGCCGCGACGCATCGCGACTCCGCGGCCGCAATATGCAACGATTTAGCAACCGCAATGCGCCGCAGACCTGCGGTCATATTCTCTTTTCGGTTTTCATGTCAAGAGGTATCTTTCCGTTGAGGGTTGGATATACTCGAATCAAGCCCTGCTTCCGAAGCCGTCATTTTGCGATGGACCGATGCATTTTCTCAGGGAGCTCTAGATTACGCGTGAATACAGGGATTCGCGTCCGTTGACACGAAAGCTTTGCAGCGCGTTGCGAGCACCCACCTTGTCTAGGTGGGTTCATCCTTAGGCCGGGGGCGGGGCTCTTTTTGTCGACATGCCCCGCACACGCAGATTCCAAGCGCCTGAGCGCTTCGGCACGGTGCCGAATACAAGCATCGTGTCGCTTAAGCCTTCCCGAATGCACGCATCGCCCCGGCGATTACCGACAGCTATGGCGCAGACAAAGCGTATAAGCGGCAAAATATTTTTTGTTCACCCGTCGCTTCGCGCCTTTTCGGGTGTAAAATGCCGTCACATTTTCCACTCAACGCACTCAAAACACGTCACAATCCCGGCAACCGAAACATATACGCCGCTACGGCCAAGCTCCGTCAGCGACCTTTGCCTATTTCGCATTCGTTTTCGAAAGGACCCGCATGAGCGAACTCGTATATACGTTCCGCCTGGCCACCGCCGCAGACGCCGAAGCACTCCAAGCCATTTACGCGCCGTATATCGAAACATCGATCACGTTCGAATGCACGTGCCCTAGCGTGGAAGAGTTCCGCAAACGCATCGAAGAGCGCGTTTGCATGTATCCTTTCATCGTATGCGAAGAAAACGGCAAGCCGGTAGGCTACGCATACGCAAGCCGACTTTTCGCACGCGAAGCGTATGCATGGGCGGTGGAGCTTTCCGTGTATTTCGCGCAGGATTTCCGCGGGCGCGGCCTTGGACGCGTCATTTACAAAAAACTTCTTGACCTGCTTACGCTCCAGGGCGTCCGCAGCGCTCACGGCAAAGTCACCGAGCCGAATGAAAAAAGCGACAAGCTCCACCTTGCCATGGGATTCCGCCTTGTCGGCGTCATGGACAATGTCGGATTCAAGCTTGGACAGTGGCGCGATGTGGCGCATTACGAAAAGATTCTGGGCGATTTCTCCTGCCCTCCCGCCCCGGTCGTACCCATCACCGAACTCGATCCCGAAAAGGTCAAGGCGATTCTGGAAGCCGTCGAGTAGAACCGCCGCCTTGCGCACGCATGCCTAAAATTTCCTGAATCGCTCATAACGAAGGTCCAAAAGCTCTTCGAGGTCAAGCGACGAAAGCTCGTCAAGCCGGTGAATCACATACCCGCGCACAACGGCCGCGGCAAGCTCGGGGTTCGCGCTCGCCGAACCCTCCCCTTCCTCGAGCACCGCATCGATGATGCCCATCTCGAAAATCTCATAGGCGTTCATGCGCATGACCGCAGCAGCTTCCGGCGCGCGGGAGCGGTCCTTCCACAGAATGGAAGCGAACCCTTCCGGCGAAAGCACCGAATACACCGCGTGTTCCTGCATGGCAACGCGGTCGGAAAGCGCGAGCGCAAGCGCACCGCCCGACCCGCCTTCTCCGACCAAAACGCTTACGATGGGCACGCGAAGGCCCGCCATGGCGAAGAGGTTATCGGCTATGGCGCCCCCTTGCCCGCGCTCTTCAGCCTCCTTGCCGCAAAACGCTCCCTGCGTGTCCACCAGGCACACTACGGGCAGGCCGAAACGCTCGGCAAGGCGCATCACACGCAGGCTTTTGCGATACCCCTCCGGCTGAGGGCAGCCGAAGTTGCGGCGGATGCGTTCGTCGAGGTTCGCGCCCTTTTCCTGAGCGATCACCGCCACGGCCCGCCGTCCGATCCAGCCGATGCCCGCCACGATCGCGCCGTCGTCGGCGAAGGCCCGATCCCCATGCAATTCGAAAAACCCATCCGTCATGGACCTGAGGTAGTGCATCGACGTCGGACGATGCACGTCGCGTGCTATCTGAACGCTTGCCCATGCGGGGTTTTGCGCACCGTCTGCACCCGTTTCGTCTGCGTTGCGCACCGGTGTCGTCAACAGGGCCGCAAGCCTCCTGCTGCTCTCTTCCCTGCTGCGACGTTCCCATGCGGATTGCTTCTTGCGCGGACGGGGCATGTGGGAAAACGCAGCTCTGAAAGCACTGCGCAACGATTCCGCAGAACGTACGTTCTCTGAGCCTCCCGCGCTCGCAACGGCGCCCTCCAGGCATTCGCGCGCGCTCGGATGCGCCGCCAAGGCGTCGTGCAATTCCGAAACGCCCCTGACCGATTCACGCCCCAGGCCGCTCGCGCCAAACGACGTTTTTCGTCCGCACGAGCCCGCAGCGCACAGCGCAAGCAGGTTCGCCAACTCGCCGCGCAAATCAGCACGATGCACGATGGCGTCGATCAGGCCGTGTTCAAGCGCGAACTCTGCGGTCTGAAACTCTTTCGGCAGCTCCTGACGAATGGTGTCCTGGATAACGCGGCGCCCGGCGAACCCGATAAGGGCCTTTGGCTCCGCAATGATCACGTCCCCCTGCATGGCGAACGACGCGGTAACGCCGCCTGTGGTCGGGTCGGTTATGACGGAGAAGTACGGCAGACCCGCCTGCGCGTGACGCTCTATGGCGCATGATATCTTCGCCATCTGCATAAGGGACACCAGCCCCTCCTGCATGCGCGCTCCCCCGGAGGCGCAGAAAATCACCAGCGGCAGCCCCTCGGCCGTCGCACGCTCCACGGCGTAGGTGATGCGCTCCCCTACGACCGAGCCCATGGACCCCATGAAAAACGTCGAGTCCATGACGCATACGACAACAGGCATGCCGGCAATGCGGCCCACGCCGCAACGCACGCCCTCGGAAAGATCCGTACGCGCACGCATGGCCTCGAGCTTCTCGAGATACCCCGGAAATCGAAGCGGATCGCCTTCCTCGAACGCTGTATCCCAGTCCTCGAAAGACCCTTCGTCTACAAGGTCGAAGATGCGCTCCGAAGAGGTCATGCGAAAATGATGCCCGCATGAGGGACACGTCTTGTGCCTCTCGCGCACATGGGCTGCGTCGAGCACCGCGCGGCATTTCGGGCACACCATCCAGGCATCAGGGCTCGCTTGGGCCAACATTCCGCTTTCGCAACGGCAAAAAGCCCATGCTTTCGTCAGACCCCCGAATGCGTCCGTCGTCGACGCCTCCTCAAGGCGAAAAACGCTCCTTGCATCGTCGCATGCCATGCCAACGAACCGTTCGTCGTCGGCAAGATGAGAATCGATCAGCAAGATAGCCTCGGCACGAACGACCTCCGCCGCAGAAAGCACGCGGTAGTTGTCGTCGAAGGCGCCGTCGGCCTTGCGCGCCCCGATGCAGATTTTCTGCTCTGCCAAGGCGAGATACGGGGCGTCTTTCAAATCCTCCGTATAGGCCGCACAGGGAGCAAGCGCCGCGGCACGGCATGCGGCCAGGACCTCTTCGACACGGGGTCCGCAGCCTACCACCAGCACGCGCTCGATGCCGTCGAGGCTCATGTCCGCAAGGCTCACGAGTTCGTCTTCGTCTGCAACCATGGCATCGGAGACGCCGCGCTCGTGCTTGTACTGCTCTTTCGCCGATTCGACCAGTTCGCCGATGCGCGAAAGGTCGCGCTCGTCGGCGGGAAGTTCGGTCGGGATGGTTATATAGGCCCCGCGTGCCTTTTTAGACCCAGACGCAAACACCGTAACTCCTCTATGCCAAAACGTACTTTTGAACCGCCGACGCCGCAACCTGGCCGTCGACCGTCGCCTTCACCTCGGCAACGCACATGCGTCGCGAGGACTTCGCGATAATCGCCTCGAGGCGAACCGTATCGCCGGGAACCACCTGGCGACGAAACTTCGCGCCGTCGATGCCCGTCAAAAACCCGATCGCGCCCTCTTGCCCGCGAGCAGCAAGCACGCAGCACGAGGCGGCCTGAGCAAGCGCCTCCATGATGATGACGCCCGGCAAAACGGGATGGCCGGGGAAATGTCCCTGGAACAAAGGAAGCCCGGGATCCACGTCAAGCTCCGCCACGATGCCCACGCCAGGCTCGCACGCAAGAATTCGGCTGACCCAGACGAAGGGGGCGCGATGCGGCAGCAATGCTTCAACGCCCTCTTTTCCACAAGGGAATGCAATGTCCATTCTTCGCCTTTTCTACGAAAGCCCACGGTACGGCGCAATGGCAAGCGACGCGTTATGGCCGCCGAACCCGAGCGAATTGCTCAAGGCCACCTTCTGCTCGCACCCTTCGAGCGCGCGGCCCGTGACCACGTTTACGCCGCACTCGGGATCGACCTGCGTCGTGCCGACCGTCGGAGGAACGACGGATTCCGACACCGAAAGCGCGCAGACAATCGCCTCGAGCGCGCCGGCTGCGCCGAGCGTATGACCTACCGTGCCCTTGACGGAGGTGACGGGAACCTCGCGCCCCTTTTCGCCCAAAAGGACGCGAAGCGCCGCAGACTCGGTCGCGTCGTTGGCATGGGTGGAAGTGCCGTGCGCGTTGAGGTGCCCCACGTCCTCGAGGGCGAAGCCTCCCTCGGATAGCGCCTGGCGCATGGCGCGCACGATGCCTTCGCCGCTCGGGTCGGGCGCGGTCATGTGAAACGCGTCTCCCGTAGACCCGAAGCCCGCGACCTCGGCGAGAATGCGGGCGCCGCGAGCCGTCGCATGCTCGAGGGACTCGAGCACCAATGCGCCGGCTCCTTCGCCGGGAACGAATCCGCTGCGGTTCACGTCGAAAGGCATCGCAGCCCGCGTGGGGTCTTCCGCCTTCGTCAGCGCCCCCAGATTGCCGAATCCGGCAAGGCAGATAGGAGAGATGGACTCTTCGCTTCCTCCAGCCAAGGCCGCATCCGCATACCCATGGCGAATGAGACGATACGCCTCGCCCACGCAGTGGGAGCCTGTCGCGCACGCCGTGACGATGCTGAGGCAATCGCCCTTCAGCCCGTAGCGAATGGATAGGTTTCCTGCCGCCATGTTTTCAATCATGGTGGGGATGAACAGCGGATTCACGCGCTTCGCGCCTTTTTCGTGCAGGGTGATGCAACCTTTTTCGAGCTCCTCAAGGCCGCCTATTCCACTTCCCCACACGCACGCCATGCGGCAGGCGTCGCCCTCTTCGGCGCAAAGGCCGCTTTGGGCCATGGCCTCGTCGGCCGCAACGATGGCGTACTGGACGAACGGGGCGAACCTGCGCGCTTCTTTTTTGGAAAACCCGCATGCCACAGGGTCGAAATCGGGGATTTCTGCCGCAACGCTTCCCGCAAAACCGCTTGCATCGAATTTCGTCACCTTGCCTATGCAGCAACGCCCTTCTTTGACCGCGCTCCACAAAGGCATAACGCCGATGCCAGCAGGAGACACAGATCCCATGCCTGTGATGACCACACGATGCGTGCCGTCGCTTTTGCGCATTTCGTTCGTGCTCATAGCGAAATACCTCCGTCTACGCCTATGACCTGTCCCGTGATGTATCCGGCCGCATCGCTCGCCAAAAACGCGACCGCGTTCGCCACGTCCTCTGGCTGCCCAAGGCGCTTGGAAGCAATGCGGGAAAGAGCCGCCTCCCTTGCCTTTTCGCTCATAGCGCGCGTCATATCCGTCTCGATGAATCCGGGAGCGATGGCGTTGACCGTGACGTTGCGCGACGCGACTTCACGGGCGAGCGATTTCGTCAGCCCGATGATGCCCGCCTTCGATGCGGCGTAGTTCGCCTGTCCCGCGTTGCCGAACACGCCCACCACGCTGCTCATGTTGACGATGCGCCCCCGTCGGGCCTTCACCATAGCCGGAATCACGGCGCGGGAGCAGTTGTACGTACCTTTGAGATTCACGGCGATAACGCGGTCGAAATCCTCTTCCTTCATGCGCATCATGAGTCCATCCTTGGTGATGCCCGCATTATTGACCAGCACGCGCACCGGCCCCAAGGCGCAAGCAGCACCTTCAAGCAGCGAAACGGCCGCCTCGAAAGACGAGACGTCCGCCTCGAAGGCGCGGGCCGAAACGCCGAAGCGCTCCTCCAAGTCTCGGGCAAGATCGGCCGCTACCTGGGCGCTTCTTGCGTTCGAATGGTTGACGGCCACGTTGTAACCCGCCGCCGCAAGCGACTCGCAAACCGCCTTCCCTATGCCGCGCGCACCGCCCGTCACCACGGCGCAGCCTTGCACGCAAAGATCGTTATCCGCCATCCGGAACTCCATGCGATTCCTTTCCTCGAAGCCGTGCACCGGCTTTAAGCATCCTGTGTTTCTGCGAGCTTCTCGACAACCGCCTCTAAATCCTCGCGCGACTCTATGCGCATGCGCACGGCGCCCTTGTCCACGCGACGGACCAGCCCCACAAGCACGCCGCCCGTTCCGCACTCCACGAACGTGTCAACCCCCTGTTCGACCAGCCACGCCACACTCTGGCTGAAAAGAACCGGGGAGGTCAGATGAGCCACGAGATGAGCGGCGGCATCGTCGGCGCGAAGAGGCCGCGCATCCACGTTGCAAACCAGGGGGATCTTCGGCTCGTCGAATACGACGCCTTCGAGACAGGCTGAAAACGCCTCCGCGGCAGGCTGCATCAAGGGACTGTGAAATGCGCCTGCCGTCGCCAGCATCGCGCTGCGCCTGCCCGGGCCCGACCACGCCTCTTTCGCACGCGCCACCGCCGCCGCATCTCCCGAGACCACGATCTGCCCCGGTGCGTTGAAGTTGGCGGGCACGAGCACGTCGCCTTCGGCGCAGGAGGAGCACACGTCACGGACTTCCTCTTCAGCGCCGCCCATCAAAGCGCACATAGAGCCCAATCGCAGCCCGCACGCTTCGGCCATGACGCGCGAGCGATCTCGCACCAGGGAAAATACCGTCTTCGCATCGAGCATGCCGGAAACGGCAAGCGCGCCCATCTGCCCGAGGGAAAACCCCGCCACGTAATCGGGCTTAACGCCGCGCCTAACAAGCGCCCGGGCCTGGGCGACGGAAAGCGCGCATAGCGCCGGTTGAGCGACCGCCGTGTCGGCAAGCAAATCGCCTGTTTCGTCCAGGCACGCCGCCGCGACATCGAAGCCGCACGCATCAGACGCCTCGCAGAACACCTCGTCTATCTCGGGCACGCCGAATAACGTCGCCCCCATGCCGGGCTTTTGCGAGCCCTGGCCGGAAAGAAGAAACGCCACCTTTCCCATGGTTAGCTCCTTTTCCGCACCACGCGAAGCGCCGAGGCATCAGCAAGCCCCTGCAGGCCGAGCGAAGCGCGACTCATGCCCTGCGCCATCAACTCTTCCACCACATCGCGCGCGCTTCTACGCTCATGGACCAAGCAGGCCGCCTGTCCGGCCATAAGCGACCCGCCATCGACATCCCCCTCGACGGCGCGGCGCAACGAGCCCGCATACAGCCCTTCGAGCTCGTCGGGCGAAGCCGCCGCGTCTTCGAGAGAGCGAACGTTGCGAGACCATGCGTTTTTCAGGCACCGCACGGGATGACCGGCCCCGCGACCGGTTACGATGGTGTCGGAATCCTTGGCCGCAAGCACCTTGGCTTTGTAGGCCTCGGCGATGCAGCATTCTTCGACCGTAAGAAAACGCGTGCCCACTTGGACGCCTTCCGCGCCAAGGGCAAAAGCCGCCGCAACGCCGCGCCCGTCGGCGATGCCGCCCGCCGCGATGACGGGGATGGTGACGGTGTCGCACACCTGCGGCACAAGGGCCATGGTGGAAAGCTCTCCTATGTGGCCTCCCGCCTCCGTCCCTTCGGCAATCACCGCATCGGCGCCGCAACGTTGCATGCGAGCGGCCAAAGCGCTCGACGCCACCACGGGAACGACTTTCGCCCCTGCCTCTTTCCACTGCTCTATGTACTTGCCAGGGCTTCCCGCACCGGTCGTTATGACGTCGACGCGAAGTTTCGCGAGCACATCGGCCACTTCGTGCGCCTGAGGGTCCATGAGCATGACATTCGCTCCGATAGGATTGTCCGTCATGGAACGGGCAATGCGCACCTGTTCTTCAATCCAGGCGATACTTGCCCCGCCGCACGCGATGACCCCCAGCCCACCAGCCGCCGAAACAGCTCCGGCAAGCCTGCCGTCGGCAATGCGGGCCATGGCTCCTTGGATGATGGGGTGCTTGATGCCTAGCAGCTTGGTAACACGCGTATCCATATAACAGCGCCTACTTAAGGGAATCGATGTAGGACACGAGCTGACCGACCGTGGAAAGCCCCTCGGGCTCGCCGAATTCGATATCGCACCTTTCTTCAAGGTCGCAAATCAGTTCGACCATGTCCAAAGAATCCACGCCGAGCGACTCGAACGTTGCGTCCTCGGTCACGGAATCGGCGTCGATATCGAGGTTGTCGGAAAGGACGGATGCGACGGTTTCAAGAGTAGTCATGATTGTTTACCTTTCTAATAGTTTGATTCTCTTATCTTTTTCAGACAAAAAAAGAGAGGCTTCTGCGCGACGACGGAAGCGTCGCGCAGGCCGGCCTGAGCACGTTTACGCAGGATCGTGGGCATCGAAGAAGGCCTTGATTTTCAGCAAGGCGACGGAAAACACTTCCTCCTCCTCTTCGCTTAACTCCCCCAAAGCGGATTCCACCATATCTCGGTGAAAGAGCTCGTGCACGCGATATGCCTGCCTGCCTTCTTTCGTCAAAGAAACGAGCACCTGACGACGGTCGGCGTCGCTTCGGGTCCGCTTAACGAACCCCTTGTCGACAAGCTTGCCGATCGCCGTCGTACACGTGGCAAGCGTCACGTTCAAGCGCGACGCCACCACATTCATGGGGCTTGCACCTTGCAGTCCTATGGCGTGGATGGTATGGATTTCGGCAATGGTGAGACCTTCCGTGAGGCGGTTGCGCAAAACGCCCTCCTCTACGCGAAGAATACTGTTGAAGGTTCCCACAAGCAGTTCGTTGATTTCCCTGCGCCGTGCTTCCTTCCCTATGACGTTTTTCACCGTGTTTGCCATGTATCCTTCCCTTGACGACATGAACCGCCGTGCGGCGAGCCCCTTTTGCGCAGGCGTAATCCAAGCCCTCTTTACAACGACGCTATGCTTGAGCAGGCGCGACGGCGACGCATGCCGCCCCCATGCCAAGATGCGTTGCGATGGTGGCACCGCATGCGTGCACGTGGCTTTTAGCGACCGTCACACCAGCGTCCCGAAGCGCATCGGCAAGTTTTTCAACCGCCGCCTCGTTGCGCGTATGAACGTAGCGTACCGAAACGGCGCCGTGTTCTTTTTCGTATGCGGCTATTGCGTCGACGCAGCGCGCAACGACCCCCTTGAGCCCCTTCGCCTTATCGAAGGGTACCACGCTGCCGTCTTGCGCGAGCGTGAGAATGAGACGAATGTTGAGCAGCCCCATCTGCTCGGCCGCCTCGGCAGGAAGACGACCTCCGCGCACGAGGTTCTCGAGGGTTTCCGGCAAAAGGAAGATACGTATCTTCCTGCCGAATGCCTCAACGCGCTCGGAAAGCTCTTCGAGGTCGTCCACGCCTTCGTCACGCAAGTCGCACGCCGCGTCCACCATAAGGCCGAGCGCTGCCGTGGTCACGCACGAATCGACCACCTTGACAGGAATGGGCGCGTTCTGCGCCGCGATTTCGACAGACTGCTGCGTGCCGGATAGCGGGCGGGCGATGTGCATGCACAAGGCTCCTTCGTATCCTTCGGCGGCAAGACGCTCGAACTCCCGCGCGAAATCGCCCGGGGAAGGCTGGGAGGTGCTTGGCAAGTCGGACGCCCCGATCATGCGATCGTAGAATTCTTCGGAAGCAATCTCCCTTTGGTCGAGAAAGCTCTGAGCACCGAAGCAAATGCGTAGCGGAACCATGGTCACGTCTCGCGCCGCGTAATCTTCGACGAGCCAATCGCACGTAGAGTCTGTGATGATGGCTATTTTCACCTGGTCTCCTTTTGTTTCGTTTCCGGCGCTCGACCAACGCAATCATGCGAGCGCAGGACGCTTTTTCGGCGACTTCGGTAGTATAGCCGTATTTAGTTAGACTTTCTAATTATTTTATTACCTAATAATATTTTCGACACAATTGCTCCGAAGCGATGCGCTCGGTTATGCGCCGTTGTCACGCCAACGCCTCCATGATCTCTTGAACGGAGTACAGGCTTCCGAAGCAGCACACTACGCCGTCAGAACCTGCGGTCTCACGAGCGCGCAGCACCGCAAGATGCACGCTCGGGCATGATTCGACGAATGCCTCTGCAACGCAGGAGGCATACGCAGACCCCTTTTCCTTCTGCACCTCTCGAATGGCGTCGGCAAGTTCGTCGGCAGAAAGAGCGCGGTCGTTGTCGGGCGGAGCGGCCACGAAGACGCGCCGCGCGAAAGGCAGCACGCATTCGATCATGGCACGATAGTCTTTATCGCGCAGTACGCTCATGACGAACGTCACCCCTCCTTCGGGAAAGTATTCTTGCAGCGACTTGGCAAGTACCCTGGCGCCCTGCTCATTATGACCGCCGTCGACGATCGTCGTGGGACGATGCGCCACCACTTCGAATCGAGCCGGCCATGTCGTGGCCTCAAGCCCGTTTTTGATAGCGGAATCGGGAATGTCGAACCCCTTGCCGCGCAAAATCCGTGCGGCCTCAACGGCCATGGCGGCATTGCACGGCTGATACACGCCGGCAAGACGTAGATGCACGTCCTCGATGCCGTCGTAGGAAAAAACCTGCGTCAGCCCTTCGGCATGAGCGTCGACCAAAGAAAAACGAGGAGTGCGCACCGTGCATCCAAGCTCCGCTGCCCGCTTTTCGATCACCGCCGCCGCATCGGAATGCTGGGGATAGCTCAACACGTCAACGCCGGACTTGATGATGCCGGCCTTCTCCGCGGCAATTTCTGCGATGGTGTCGCCGAGCACCGCCACATGATCGAGCGCTATAGGGGTTATCACGCTCAGCAGCGGCGTGACGACATTCGTGGAATCAAGCCTTCCCCCAAGTCCCACTTCGAGCACCACGACATCGCAGCGCTTTTGAGAGAAATAATGCAGGGCCGCCGCCGTAAGCAGCTCGAACGCCGTCGGCGCCTCATCCATGAGCAACACTTGGTCGCGCACGTCGGCGGCAACCTCGAGAAGATCTTCGTCCGATATGTCAACCCGGTCGATCTGGATGCGTTCGTTGAAGCGAAGAATGTACGGCGATGTGAACAGGCCGGTCGTATAGCCTGCGGCCTGGAGGATGCCTGCGATGAAAGCGCTCGTAGAGCCTTTGCCGTTTGTTCCTGCCACGTGCACGATCTTCAACGAATCCTGCGGATTCCCCAACCGTTCGAGCAGTTCTTCCGTACGATGCAGACCAAGCTTCACATCAGCCCAGGCACCTTGCTGAAGATAGGTCTTCGGATCGAAATCGTAGCGATTGGCCATACATTGTTCCTTTCGAAGCAGAAAGGCCCCATACGGGGCCTTCGTTGTTACGAGAAAATACCGCCGCCATGCGATATCGCACGCATAAAAAGAGATGCGCCTCATATAAAGAATGGGCACCTATGCGCGCGGCTGCTTCAGACGTTCGCCGAGCGCCGCGAAATCCGCTTCGAGCGCATCGCGCTTCGTACGATCGTATATCGCTGCAGCAGGATGAAAGACCGGATACACGATGAAGCGCCCAGCCGTACGAGGCTTGCCGTGAAGACCCGTGATTCCCTGTTCCGTCTTCAAGATGAATTTCGTGGCGAAATTCCCCATGGTCACCAGGTACTCAGGACCGATGGCACGAACCTGGTCTCGCAGAAACGGCGTGCATATCTCAATCTCGGACGGCTGAGGATTGCGGTTCGAAGGCGGACGGCATTTCAGCACATTGGCGATGAACACGTCTTCGCGCGTAAGACCCGCATAGCCCAAAAGCTCGGTCAGGTATTTGCCCGCCGCACCGACGAACGGCTTGCCCTGTAAATCTTCGTTCTTACCCGGGGCCTCGCCTATGAGCATAACGCGCGCCTCCGGATTGCCAAACCCCGGAACAACATTGGTCCTGCCTTCGCACAGAGGGCATCTACGGCATGCGGCAACCTGGGACGCAATGTCCTCGAGCAGCGCGGCGGAAGATTCGCCTTCTTGGGAGACGATCGTCGCAAAATGGTCGTTAATCATGGTCATCGCAAATACACCTTCGGCATTCTCAGGGACAAAGCACAGCACAGTTCGTGAGGTATGGTGCCCACCACATCGCATAGATCTTCGATAGTCACAGAAACGCCGTTTTGCGCGCCCACCAGAAGCACCTCGTCTCCCACGTGCGGATCGAGACGGCGGTGCGTACCGTGGCTGCGCAAATCGACTTCGAACATGCACTGGTCCATGCAGATATTGCCTACCTGGCGGCAGAGGTGGCCATCGTAGATGATGGAGGTCCTGCTTGACAGAGCGCGTGCATAGCCGTCCGCATACCCTATCGGCACGGCACAGATCTTCACGCTTCCAGGGCTTCGGTAGTGCATTCCGTAGCTTACACCCTCGCTCATAGGCGGCGTGTTCACCGCCGTGATGCGCGCATGGACGCTCAGCGCGGGACGGAGGTCGAAATACCCCCGGGTTTCGGGACACGGATGGAAACCGTACATGGAGATTCCCAGGCGTGCCATGTCCATATGCGTTTCCGGATAGCGCAAAAGCGCTGCGGAATTGGCACAGTGCACAAGCCCAGGGTTAACGCCGACTTGGCGAAGCGACACGATGGTTTCCTTGAAGCGGCGCAGCTGCATATTGAAATCGAGGGTCTCTGCGCAGTCTGCCGTGGCGAAGTGAGTGAAAGTGCCCACCTGCTCAAGAGCCCGATGAAACGCTATCTGCCGAACGAAATCGACCGCCTCGTCGAAACGCACGCCTATGCGGTTCATGCCCGTATTGATGGCAAGATGAAACGGCGCACGCAGCCCGTGTCTATCCGCCTCTTCGCCATACGCTACGGCAAATTCGCTTGTATACACCGAAGGCATAAGGTTGTAGCGAAGCAGAAGAGGAACTGCGGCGATGGGGGGCTCGGAGAGGACCAGGACGGGCGCGTCAATACCTGCCTTGCGCAGCTGGATGCCCTCGCTCACCGTGGCAACAGCGAGCTGCGTCGCCCCTGCGGAAAGAGCCGTTCGCGCAACCTGCACTGCGCCGTGACCGTATGCATTCGCCTTGACGACCGCCATCAAACGCGTACCCGGAGAAAGGCGACGTTTCGCGACGGCAACGTTGTTGCGAATGGCAGACAGGTCAATTTCGACCCAAGACCAACGACGCTGCGGTCCCACAATAGCATCGAGCTGTTCTGGCGAGTACGCGCCGCAATCCTGTGCATCGGCGGTACGGCCCTCCGACCTCTCGCCGGTATACCTCAACAGATCGGAGAAATCCTGTCCGGCTGCTCCGGAAAAGGCATTGAACCCCACTGTGTTCCTTCTTCCTTCCATCTCTTCGAAGGCCCGCGCTACCCAGCGAAAGCGAAACCGCACACGCGCCGTCCCTTCGAAAAAGCATGCCCCTCGGGGCATGCGAACTACTTTTGCGCCACCAGCTTGCGCGCGTACAAGGCGTTGTTCGCCTCGAGCCAGCTTTCCACCGTGCCGGTGTCGAAGCCGTCTTCTTCAGAGATGACCAGCGCGTACATCTCTTCCTCTTTCAGCACAGCGTCAAGGGCGTCGGTAAGCTGGATTTCGCCGCCGACCCCCGGCTCCACGTCGGCAAGAAGCTCCATGACGCGGGGACTGAGCAGATAGCGGCCGAAAACGGAGAGATTCGAAGGCGCATCTTCCAGCTTGGGTTTTTCCACCAGGCCATCCACCTTCCAGACACCTTCCTCGACCTGCGAGCCGGCGATGATGCCGAAGCGGCTCACCTGATCGTCGGGAACGGGAAGCACGGCGATAACGCTCGCGCCGCCATGGGCCTTCGAGATTTCGAGCATCTTCGGGCAGATATTGTTGTCGGGAACCAGCACATCTCCCAAAAGCACGAAGAAAGGCTCTCCCGCGGATTTCTCCGCCGCGCAATGAATGGCATGGCCCAATCCGAGAGGTTCGTCCTGGTATACGTACGAAACATTGAGATTGCCCGCATGCTCTACCGCGTCTGCGAAGGCGTCTTTGCCCTTGGAGCGAAGCGTTGCGACCAGCTCAGGGTCGGGCGTGAAATGCTTCTCGATGGAAGTCTTCTCGCGACTGTTGATGACCACCACTTCGTCAGCCCCCGAAGAAAGGCCCTCTTCGACCACGTACTGGATGGCAGGACGGTCGACGACGAGCAGCATCTCTTTCGGCTGTGCTTTCGTAGCCGGAAGGAAACGCGTGCCCATGCCCGCTGCGGGAATCAAAGCCTTCATGCATGTCTCCTGTCTATCGAAAAAACGCAGCGCCCCGAAGGGCGCCTGGCGTGTGCCGACAAAAAACGGCACACGCGGCAAGCAAAGCCTGCCGCATGTATTATGACGCAAAAGACCCGTCAAAGACGGGCTCCTTTGCCTATTTTACTTCAGCGCGTCAACATGCTCTTCGAGCGCTGCGAGTTTCTTCTCGGTTCGCTTGAGCTTGGTCGTGATGAACACGACGTAACCGCACAAGACCAAGAAGATAAGAGCGTATGCGGCAATAACAAACGGAGCCGCGCCAAGAACGGTGGAATAGATTTCTGCCAAAACGGGATCCATAGTTAGTCCTCCAGTTTATCCTGAATACGAGCGAGTTTCTCTTCCATGACCTGAGCGCGCAGACGCAGGCGATACAAGCCGAATGCAATCAAGGCAAAACCCGCCATGCCGAGCATGAGGGGCAGCAGCATCTCGGGAGAAAGCCCCGAGTCGGTCCTGAAAATCACAGGGTGCACGCCCGACGGAATCAGGCGCGTGACCAAAAAGCAGATGGGCACGTCAATGAAGATCAGAATGCCGAAAACGCTTGCGTAGACGGCACGACGCTCGGTGTCTTCGACCGCGTTGCGTAGGATGAAATAGCCGAAGATCATCAGCATCAAGATGAAATACGTGGTGAGACGAGGCTCCCACGTCCACCAGACGCCCCATTCGAAGCGCTCCCACATCTCTCCGGAAACCATCGTGCACAGCACGAACACCAGCGCGATTTCCGTAGCAATGCGCGCACGCGTGTCATAGCAGGCGCGCTTGGTCATGAGAAACCTGATGCCGTAGTAGGCCGTGAAGACCAGCGCCGCGAAGCTCGCGATTGCAACGGGCATGTGCCAGTAGAAAATCTTCTGCGAGAGCAATAGCTTGTTTTGCACCATGGCACCGCCGATGAGCGCAGGCTCGTTGACCGCCGCTCCGTTGACCAGCGGGGCAATGGTGAAATTCAGAACAAACCCGAGCGTCGCAAGCAACGCCCCGAGAGCGAGCGCCCACGGCGCCACGCGATCGATAATCCCCCCGATCGCAGGTTCTTTGGCCTTTTCTTCGTTGGCCATACCAATCCTTTCCCTTAAGCGCTTACCACGAAATCGTACAGCACCCACGATATCAAGATCATCACGATATCGTAGCCTGCCGAAAGAGCCATTGACGTCACGAACGTATCCATGAATCCTTCCGGGGCGCACATGACGCATGTCGTCGCCGAAACGCACGCCCACAACAGCGGAAAGAGCAGCGGAATGAACAGTACGGCGAGCATGACGTCTTTCCCGCGCGTATTCATGGTGATGGTGGAAAGCATGGTGCCGACGCCGGCGATGCCCACCGTGCCCGCCAAAAGCGGTGCGATCATAAGCGGCCATGTCGGCGCAGCCCCCACCTGCCCGAGGAACAGGAAGAAGAACAGGGGCACCGTGACCGCGGTGACCACGAGAAGAAATATCAGATTGGCCGTCGCCTTCGCAAGGAAGATGACCGAGCGATCCATGGGAACGAGCAGGATGCCCTCGAGACACCCCTGCTCCTTCTCATGCGAAAAGGAGCGATTCAGACCCAGAAGACTCGTGAACAGAATTACCGCCCACAGCAGGCCTCCGGCCATCTGCAGGATATCGAGCTCGCTTCCCGCCTGTGCAAGCGCGGCGCCGTAGACCACAAGCACCAGAAGCGCATAAAGGCCCATGGAGGTGAGCATGTCCTTGGTATGCAGCTCCTGGGAAAGGTCCTTTTTCAGGAGCGCCACGTAATGGGCCCACGTGGAAGGCTTCTTCATAGCAACGGCCATTACGCCACCCCCATCCCGACGGTTTCGCGATACAGCCCCTTAAATTCGTCAAAATCAAGCTCGTCTTTCGGAGAGCACACCATCACGCGGCCGCGAGCGAGCATCATCGCATGCGTGCAGGCGGCAAAGCCCTTCTGCAGGTCATGACTCACCATGACGAAGGTGCGCCCTTCGCGCAGGCTTGCAATGAGCTCGTCAAAGATCTCGACAGCGTGCGGATCGAGGCCCGCATACGGCTCGTCGAGAAACACCACATCCGGGTCGTTGATCAATGCGCGGGCAATAGAAAGACGCTGGGTCATGCCGCGCGAGAACGTACGAACCGAGTCGAAGCGGCGATGGTCAAGCTCGACCGCACGAAGCAGTTCGCGCACACGCGCTTCCGGATCAACCACGCCGTACAGGCGCGCCACGAACATCATATTCTCCATCGCGGTCAGGTCGGGATACAGCATGGAATTGTGCGATATGAGACCAATATGGTCGCGCACCTTGTCTGGATCTTCCTTGGCATCTATCCCCATGACGCGAATCGTCCCCGAGGTGGGGCGGGCAAGCGTAGAAAGCATGCGCAGCATGGTGGTCTTGCCCGCACCGTTCGGACCGAAAATGGAAAGAAACGCTCCTTGCGGCAGAGAGAACGACACGTTGTCTAAGGCCTTGCGGTCGCCGAAGACCTTCGTGAGCTTTTTCACCTCAAGCGCAAGCGGCTCGTTGGCCAAAGCATCCGCCATGTTCATTCACTCCCCTACGCCGTTGCCTGCTCGCGTGCTTCTTCCTCATCCGACGCGCCGTCGACGCCTTCGCCACGGGATTCCTTCTTCGAGACCGAGGAAGCTTCGCCGTCTTTGCGACGGCCGAACAAAGCGATGGCCGTACCGAGCATCAGAAGCGCGAAGCCAACCCAGGCAAAGCTCACCAGCGGGTTCACGCGCACGTCCATGGAAAGATCGCCCGCATCGTTCACGCCGCGATACACGACGAAAAGATCTTCGGTCGGGAAGCTGATCACGCTCGCGTTGAGCTTGGTCTGCTGCGTGGAAGCCACCAGCTGAACCGACGGGTTCACATGTCCGATATAGGCGCCCGTGTTCACGTCGTACACGTCGAACTCTACGCGATACAAAATGTCGTCGCCGTTCGGCATGGTCTCCACGTCGCTGCCGGTGTAGCGCAACTCGTAATCGTCGATGACGAAGTTCTCCGCCGTATCGGCCTCTTCGTCGAAGGCCACGTAGTCGGTCTTCTCCGTCACGAACATGGAGGAGCCGATAAGGCCCACCAGGATGATGGCCATGGCGAAGTGGGCGATGTAGCCGCCGTACTTCGAGGAATTCGAACCCAGCATGCCGAAAAATGCCGCCACAGGGTTTTTGCCCGTCGCCTTGGCGCGCTTGGACGCAGCGCGCGCAATCATGAAGAGCGTGTTGAAGAACAGCAGGCTCGCCACGGCGAAGCCGACGACAGCGAGTCCGTTGTAATACCACACGGGGCCTTCGGACATCAGCTCTTCAGCCGCCGTTACAGCAGCCTGGGATGCTCCCTGCGCAGAGCCAGCCTGAATAATGGCATCGTACGCCGGATACAGCGTGGTCACAAAATAGGCGAGCAGGACGACGAAGAGAACGGCAGCGCAGATTGCAGGAACTTTCGCCAGACGGGAAAACTCCTTGCGGTCGGTTTTCGTCCAGGCAAGCAGCGGGCAGACCGCGATGATGAAGCAGTAGACAATGCCGAGCGGGCGGGCAATAGCATCGTAGGTGCCCGCGGAAAGGCTCTGACCGCCAAACGGAAGGAAGGTCGGCAGAGCGCTTGCCACCGTGAGGTAGCACAGGACGAACGTGAACACGATCATAATCACGTTGTTGAAGTAATACGCGGCCGCTTTCGACGCCATGGACTCGATCGCATCGTCGGATGCGAACGCCTTCCAGCGAATTGCCAGGCCGATAAGGCCCACCAACACGGCGACAACGATAAGCCCGCCGAAAAGCATGAGCGACACCGGATCGCCCTCGAACGCATGAACGGACTGCACCACGCCGGAACGGGTGATGAACGTTCCTACCACAACGAAGGCAAACGTGAGGCATGCGCACATGACGCTCCAACGCTTGAAGGCGCCGCGCTTGCGATAGACCGTGAAGCTGTGCACAAGCGCAAGCGCGACCATCCACGAAAGGAGGCTCGCATTCTCAACGGGGTCCCACGCCCAGTAGCCACCCCAGCCAAGCACGACATACGCCCAAACGGCACCGAGCCCGATACCGATACCGAGGAAGAGCCAGCTGAACATGGCGTAGCGGCTCGAGCGCACGACCCATTTCGCGCTTGCATCGTTGACGATAAGCGCAGCGATCGCGTAGGCGAACGGAATCGTGAGACCCGCATACCCGACGAACAGCGTCGGCGGATGGATGGCCTGAGCCCAGTGCTCGAGCAGCGGGCTCATGCCGAGGCTCGACGCCATTGCCGTGAGATTGCCGTTCGCATCCACATAAGGCGAAGCCGTAGCGATGAAGGGCATGTTGCTTTCAGAGAACAGGCACACGGCGACGAACGCGGTCAAAACGAGGTTCGAGACGAAAAGTGCCATGCAGTCAAGATCGTCGAGGTTCTTCATGGCGCGAACGGCCACCACCACGTTGAAGACAGAAATAAGCCACGCCCAGAACAGCAGCGACCCTTCGCGTCCGGCCCACAGACCGCTGAAGCGATAGAGCACGCCAAGCGCGCCGTCGGCATCCGAGTGCTCCATGAGAACGTATTCGATGGACATATCGCCCGTCATGAAGCAAAAGACCAGAATGCCGCAGCACACCGTCAAGGCAACGGCAGTGAGGATGGATGCCACGCAACCGCCCCACGAAGCCGTCTCTGCCGCGCCGGTCTTGCCGGCCTTCTTAAGAATGCGGCCCGCAAGCAGACAGACCACGGAAACGACTACGCCCGCAAATGCAATGACGAGTCCCATCAATCCGAAAGTGGACATGCACTATCCTTCCTGCGCGACATCGGTCGCAACGAACGAACCAGAACCGGAAAGCGACCCGGTGATGACGACCGAAGTGCCGTCGACGATAGCGTCAGGCAGCGCGCCGTCGAACTCGACGGGAACCTGCAGCGTCGCATCTTGAGAATCCGCCACGACGAAGCGAGGTTCTCCGGAGCCCGCCGCCGTCAGCGTGCCCTCGCCCACCACGCCTGCGAGCTTGACCGTCGTATCGACAATATCGTCGCCGTATTCGAGCAAGCGGGAGACCGACAGGGCATCCGTGGCGCTTTCGTATTTAGAGGGGCATTTCGTCACCAATTCGCTTGCCACCAACTCAACACCTCCATCGGCAGAAATCAGCTTTCCCGTGCAGATGGCCGTTACGCCATTGCCGAACGTAGAAGATGCCGCCCCATCGTAGCTTACGCGCAGCGTCTGGGACTCATCCCCTTCCGGATCGCAGATTTCAAACGTAAGAACGTTGTCTTTCGTGGCAAATGAATTGTCGACCACGTTTCCCGAGACCTGGACACGGTCGGAATCGTGCGCCCCGCTCAACGCGTCGGCAACCGTGACGGTCTTTGCGGCACCGCCGCTTCCCACCACGGCCAAGACGATTGCCAAAACCACCACGATCACGCCCGTTACCACAACGAGCCTGCGTTTGGTTTTCGTATTCATGCTCCTGCTCCTTTAATACTCGCCATAGCCGACGCCGAGCAACCGGACATCGGCCGTCAAGGGTGCGCCGCACATGCGGCGGGCAAACGATACGGCAGCGCTTCATTACGCCGCAGCATCCCAGCGTGTCATTATCCAGCAGAAGAGCCCGTCTTTACAGGCGGGCTCTTCGTACTACACATGGCTCAGGCAATGTACGTCAGATGCAGTATGCCTTCATTGGCTGCACGCGTCGCCATGTAGGACGCGGTGCGCCGATCAGCGCGATTCGCGCATGCTCCTCCGGGTTTAAAGCGTGGAAAGCTTCTTGGCCTCGGTGGTGGTCAGCCAACCCTCGGGAACGGGAGCGCTGCTGTGGCACTGCGTGCAGTAGTTCACAGACTGGCTGTGCGCCTTGTGGCACTGGCTGCATGCATACTCGCCATGCTGGGCGGTATGCGGATTGTAGGTGGAATCGAGATCTGCAGTTGCAGCCTCGAGATCGGCGCGAGAGGTGATCTCCTTGCCGTCCTCGGTGACATGGTGGCAATCGCCGTTGAGGCAAAACTCGTCCTCTTCGATGCCGCGGGCCTCGACGAGGTCAGAAAGCTCGCGCTCTTCAAGGATGGTCTGGCCGACCTTGTTCTCGCCAGCAACCTCATAGCTGCCGGTCACCCAGTGCATACCCTCGGTAATCTGCTCGCCCAGGGTGGGAACATGGCAACCGAGGCAGTTGGTGGTTTCGCCCTCGGTGGTGTGGCCGTGGTAGTAAGCCATCATGGCCATCTTGTCGGACTCTTCGGTCAGCTCGTTGCCGTACTTGTCATGAGAGCCGTCGATGTAGCTCTCGGCATATGCGTCCATCGGCGTATGGCAGATGGCATTGCAGAAGCTCGGCTGCTCGTGCCAGACGAAAAAGCCTGCACCTGCAGCAACCAACACAACGGCAACAACGCCCACGACGATAGGCCACTTCTTCTTGCCGTTCTTAGCCTTCTTGGCATCCTTGGCGGGTTCCTCGGTCGCAGCGACGTCGGTCTTGGTTTCCTCAGCCATGGATACCCCCCTTTCTCCATTCTATCTTCCTTCTTCCTCCGTATTCCGCATACGATCTGGAGGGGATGCGTCCAGAGGACCGTGAGATAGTCCGGTTTCGGCAACCATGGGTTAAACCGTAGGCGAAATACAGAGATGACTTTAACACACATCCTTCATAAGGAACCCAGAATACCCTCACCCATTTAGGGGGAAATTACAACTTTTAGCGTATTCCCAGGTCATTTTTCAGCCATTTACCGTTTGATTTCACCATTGGTAGAAGATGATGGGGCCGTTGGGTATTCCAAGGCGCAACTCATTACCCGCTACACGATCAGCGATGCGGACATGCGGACGCCGAGCGCACGAACGACTTCGGGCCATGCGTGCGCCAAGTGTGCAAGCAGGTTCAGGCCATGCGCGTGCCAAGTACGCGAGCGAGTCGGGCCATGCACGTGCCAAGCACGCGAGCGGGTTCAGGCCATGCGCGTGTCAACGGAGCAACGCCGCGCCGATCGACATACGGCGCTGGCCGCACACGCAAACAGCGACCACGCACGCAAGCGCCAACCCACCCGCCGCTCGACCCATTCGTCCAGCGAGTTCCCTCAGAAGCTTTGAGAGCAAGGCAGCTGGCAAAACCGCTCCCCACCCCAAGCGCGCTCTTGCCCTTCCGGCCCCGTGGTCAAAAAGGCCCTGTTGGGGGAATTTCTCACACCGTTCGCGTACTATTTTGCGCCGTTTGCCGCAATAGGCCGCAAAAGCCCGTGCGGGCAATAATACTGCTCTTGAGTTTCCCCAGGTCAGAAAAGTGGCGGAGAGAGTCATCGTTCCTGAACGACGGAAACATTTCCCCAAACTCAGCTTCGTTGACCACGGAAGAGAGAGGCTATGCGTTTTCTTCTCCCAACAGGCGGTTTTTGACCAAAGCGAACCAAGGAATCCCGCCGCTCGCGTTGCGGCTAGGACGCCCCTTCGGCCCCCTCCCTGCCTAGAGCTTCTTTCCTATATAGAAGACGTAGCCGTACAGATTGCCATATGCGGCGAAAAGCTCCTCTTCGTAATGATTTCCGGCGATGAACTCTGCAACGGTTTCGTTGCCGGGATACTTCGCCGCAAGATTGGCCTCGGCCGCACGGCGCGGCGCAAAATAGTTCTCGGTCCAGCATTCCTTCGGCAGGACGAACGTTGAGACGGGCACGTATCCCGCTTTCTGCAGAACGTCCACATTCTGCGCCACGGTATCGAGACCGCTTCCCGCTTGTGTCCAAAAATCGTCAACCTCGGCTACACGATTGTCAGTAAGCCACGACGGACACGTAACAGCCACGTAGCCATGCGGCTTGAGGAAAGAGCTCCAGTAGCCGAGCATCTCCTCGAACCCGACGCCGTCAATTGCGCCCTCGCACCAAATGAGATCGACGCTTTCAAGCTCGACATCAAGCTTGTCCATAGACCCCTGCACGCCGCGTACGCGATTGCTCAACCCCCTCTTTTCCGCCCGAGCGTTAAGCTCGTCAACGAAATCGGAGAACAGATCAATGCCCGTGATGCTTCCGGAAATGCGCTCGGCGAGGGTCATGGTCTGCGCACCCGTGCCGCAGCCAAGGTCGAGCACGCGTTCCATCGACCCCAAGCCCTCAACGAAATCCAGCGCACGGTTGGTGGACTCCACCGAACCAGGCCCAAGCCGGTCGAGAAGCTTATGCAGCTCTATGACAAGGTCGAGCATAGAAGGAGTTTGATCGGTCATGGTATTTCCTATCTTCTAGTTGTTGCATTTTCCTTTCTTTTTCAGCGCCGAAACGCCGTTTTTGCATATTTTCACTCAATTCGCGCAGGCAATGCTGCGCGCCGTTATCGGCAACGCCCTCATTTGAAGCAACCCGCTTCCCGTCGATGCGAAGAAATCATTCGCGGCAGAAACATCACGCCGAGCAGCGCAACCGCAGCCCCGCACAACGCAGGAAGCGTCCATGCGGGCGCTCCGTCGGCAAGCAGCCCAAACAACAAGGAGCCAAGGGGCATCAACCCTGCATACATCGACCCCATGAAGCCGAACACGCGACCCATCATGGCGGGGTCGACGAAAGATTGTAGATGAGCAGTCACCGCCGCCTGCACCAGAGGAATCGCCGCGCTGAGCACAACGAGACCGACCAAGAAAAGCGGACACCCCGTCGCAAGGCCGACGCCCATGCTTCCCGCACCGTAGGTGATAAGACCGAGCGGCAATGCGACGCCTTTCATTCTGTCCGCAAAAGCGGCTAGGACAACGCCTCCGACAACCATTGAAAAGCAGCCGGCACCCTCGGCGAAGGCGAGCATGGCATACGAAGCATCGAATGCGCGCTCCATAAGAAGCGGAACGAAAAACCCCGAAGGAACGCTCAGAAAAATGAAGGCGCCATACGAAGCCAAAACAAAACCGACCGCACGCTCGTCTCGAGCGTAACGCGCGCCCTCGCGCACATCCTCAAACAGACCCGCCTTCTCTTGCGAAAGAGCGCAAGACGTCGCCTCGACACGAGGCAGCTTCACCGCAACCGCAAGCACGCCGACCGCAACCGCCGCTGTGACCACATCAAGCAGCATAGCCGACGAAATGCCTCCGAAAGAAAGAGTGAGTGCAGCAAGCGGAACGGCAGCGAACTGCGCAACGTTTTGAACCGCCGAAACGATTCCGTTGTAGCGCAACAATGCTTCTTCGGGCACAAGAATAGCCACGCTCGACTGGACCGCTGGCATCTGAACGCCCGCGCATAGCGACCTTACCGACGAGGCCGCGACAAGGGCCGCCATATCTCCAAAACTCGTTGCCAAAAAGACGGCAAGAGCAAGCGCTGTTGCCGCCGAGACCGCATCGGCAGCGATGATGGCCGCCTTGCGAAATCCGCGGCGATCAATCCAGGCTCCCGCAAACGGCGATACGGCCATTTGAGGCACGAACCCCGCAACGAGCATCGCCGCAGCCCATGCACCGGAAGACGTTTCAACGGCAACATACCAGGCAATCGCCATCTGAACGGCAGAAGACCCCACAAGCGTCAGGCATTGGCTGGCAAGAAACGCTGCCGCCACCAATTTCCAGTTTCCATCCCGCATCAAGCACAATCCTTTCTCCCGTCGCTTCGCCGCGCGAGAAAGGGATTAAAGCCCTTCTAGCAAGTCTGGTGTGCTAATGGAGGGTTTTCGTGCAGTTTTTTTCATGGCAAGAATCCGGAGCTTACGAATAGGCTTTCTTCGCGGCAAGAACCCGAGCTTGTTCGATCAACATCAGAATCTCTTGCGCATCCTGCATCGCTGACGCTATGGCCTCCCGCAGATGGTCGCAGGCGCGCACCACATCGTCATCCTGCCCTCGCGCGTCGAGCACATCGCCCACATTGGCGCACATTCCCCTGTCGAGCGCCACCATAAGTCGAAGAATGGACGCGATTGAATAGTTCGCACACCGCAAGGCGCAGATGACACGAAGACGATCCATATCCTCGGGGGCGTATATGCGGTATCCGTTCTTCGAGCGCTTTACGCTCAAAAGGCCGTTCGCCTCCCAATTGTGCAACACGTCTATCGATACGCCCAGCTCAAGCGCCGCCTCTTTACGCTTGAGGAAACGAACCGCCCGACCGGCGTCAGGCACGGCATCACCTGCAAGCAACCGCTCTGCAATATGCGCGGCATCGTCCGCTTTTCGAGATTCGTCGGACAGCTTCTTTATGTAGGCAGTGCAGAGTTCATGCGCTTTTCCGTACTTGCGTGCGCCTGCTGCTCTCACAATACAGACAGCATCTTTCCGAAGGCCGTTCTGAAGAATCTCCGCCCGAAAAGCGCGACGAGCAATGAAGAACTGAACAAGATGCTCATCGTCGAAGCGGCGATAGCCGTTTTCGAGCCTACGCGCGGGTGCGATAAACCCCTCTTGCTCATACATGCGCACCGTATTCGCATGCACGCCCATTACGCGCGCAACCTGCCCTGTGCTGTACTCCACCGCGCTCCTTTCTTAACCCTAAACCTCTGCTGCGTTTCTTCCCAAGCCGCTGCTGCATTCTTTCCTCAAGTCTCGGCCACGTACGTCTTCCCCTCAAGCCCCTACCGCGCTTCTCCTCCAAACGCAAAAAACGCCGCTCTTGCGAACGGCGTTAAAAATCATGGTGGAGATGAAGGGGCTCGAACCCTCGACCCCCACGTTGCGAACGTGGTGCTCTCCCAGCTGAGCTACATCCCCATAAATAGGCAAGACGGTATTTTCCTACCAAGCGTTGCTCTTGTCAAGCATAAAACGAAACGCAAATACAAAATGGCGAACGACCGAACGAGAACCGTCTCGTAAACGCATCCGAGCGAGAAGGCGATTCATGACCAGACCAAGTGCGCAACAAGCACAGCTGTCACATACAGCCTAGAAATCCTCGTTCTCTTCGTCTTCGTCATCAATCAAGATGGCGTGAGCACCCGGCTCTTCGCCGTTTTCAACAAGCGTTTCGAAGATGGGCTTGCCCGTCTCCACATCGAAAAGTTCAACCATGCCGGTAAGAACATCGACATACTGGTAAGACTGACGAGCTTTGCGGCCGCGTTTGCGATCGATCTCGAGAATGAACAGCGACGGATGAGCCTGCATAAGAATGCCCTCGCATTCGACAACCTTAGAACGGCCCATGTTCGCACGAACCTTCAGGCGCGTTTCGATGCGCTGCTGAAGTTCTGCGCGAATGTCATCGACAATACGCGCGCGCTTTTCAAGTTCCATATTGTTATATTCCTTCGCTTTAGCGTGAGTCAGTGTAGCTGAAAATGATATCACGTCTGTCAAAGGTAATTAAATATCTGCAGGTCAAATTCACATTTTGCAGACAAAGAGGCAAAGGGGCCTCGAGGCGCTTCGAAGATGCGACTAAGCGCTTGACGGCGCGCAGGACGCATTACCTCTTCAGGTAGGCTTCGCAGCACTCCGGAGCACAAGCAAGAAACACCCGCCCGAGCTCGATGAATTCATCGAGCGTCAGGCTCTCGCCGCGCCTGCGCGAATCGATGCCAGCGCGCTCCAGAAGCCCAGGCAGAAGCTCGACGACACCAGCGGCCGATTTCCGGCCCGAGAAAAACGTCTTCATTGAATTGGCGATCGTCTTGCGCCTGGTGGCAAAAGCCGCATCCGCCATCAAAGAAGCCGCCGCAATCTCGCAATCGCTTATTCCCAGGTCATCGCGACGATCGAGACGAATGACCGCGGATGTGACGCGCGGTGGCGGAAAGAAGTTGCCCGGAGAAACCTGGAATCTGCCGGTTGCCTTCGCAATAAGGTTCAACTTTACAGTGTAAGCAGCATAATCCTTCGTGCCAATTTTGGCCATCATGCGGTCGGCAACCTCGCTTTGCACCATCACCGTCGCGCTCTGAATGCTCTTAAAACGCTGGAAGTAATCAAGCACAAGCGTCGCGGCAACGGCATACGGGAGGTTGGCAACGAATTTATTGGGGGCAACCCCTAAACGAGCCCCATCTCCAAACGCCTCCTCAAGATCGCCCTGCGTAAGCTCGAGCGCATCTTTCGAAAGAAGCGAAAAGGTGTCAAAATCCGCACAGGTTTCGGATAGAACAGCAGGCAAATCCGTATCGCGTTCCACCGACAGCACGCGAGCGGCGCGAGGCAGCAAGGCCACCGTCAACGTGCCGATGCCGGGCCCCACCTCAAGAACCGTATCTTGCTCGGACACCTCGGACAGCTCGCAAATCTTCGCAATGACGGCGTCGTTGACAAGAAAGTTCTGCCCGAGCGCCTTCTTCGTCGCCAAGCCGTGCCTCTCCAAAACGGCACGCGTAGCCGAAGGCGATGCCAGATACGATACGCTTCCCATAACTGCCTTTCTTCTACGAATTCAACGCCCCACAGCGAGATGGGACGAATTCCAAGATTCCACAATAAGCCAGAAGCATCAAAATCTCACGACAAGGCGGAAGAATTTCACCGCCCTTGAACGCTTCGCCGCTCAAACTCCCATGCATAGTAGGCCATCCGTAGCCGCCGAGCAACGAACTATCGCTCAGAGCCCTTCCTCGGAAAGAGCATCTTGCCCTCTTCCTCGAAGCCTTGCCCCCATCCGATGCGGTCGACAACGTCTGCCAGGAAAAACCCCGCCGACCCAAAAGCCGATTTGACGATGGTGAGCAAGGGCTCATAACCGAACGGGTCTCCCCCGGCGCCGATGACATGCAGCACCACCGGCCGTTTGACCTCGCTTGCGCGATCGTGGCAAGCACACGGCCCGATCCGACGCTCCCAATACGGCTGCAATCGATCGAGCACGCACTTGAACTGGCCCGTAGGCCCGGAAAAATACACCGGGCACACCAACTGAATCTCGTCCGCCATATCAATCAGGGCGTAAAGCTCTTGCATGTCGTCTTCTATGATGCAGGAAAAATCCCCGCGACACCCTTCGCAGCCGATGCATCCCGCCACGTTTTTACGCGCTAGATCCCACCTGGACACGCTTGCCCCCTTCGCCTCAAGGTCATCGGCAAGCAGATCGGCATAACGTGCCGAAACGCCCGACGTACGAGGTGATCCGCATATAAGCAGAGAGCGCTTCGGAGCATCTTCTGACATCAAAGACCTCCCTGCGTCGCAACGCACTGCCATGCCGTTGGCTCGCGGTCGAGCAGCTCGAGCGCATTGGCGCGAAGCCGGGCAAGAAACTCCTCGCGTTCGACGCCCGGTGTGATACCGCGCGTCGATGCAAGGTACTCCGCCACATACAGCGTGAAATCGGGGCCGCACTCGATGCCGCGAAACGGCACAGGCGCCATGTAGGGAGAATCGGTCTCCGTAAGCAGGCGGTCAGCAGGAACGATTTGGGCGGAAGTGCGCAGATCGTCGCTGCGGGAAAACGTGACCGCACCGCCGAACGCCACGTAGCAGCCGCGATCGATCCAGCGAGCAAGCTCCTCGGGACCGACGCTGCAGCAATGAAGCAAAACGCCCGCCGCCGGCCAGCCTTCTTCCTCGAGAATCGCAAAGCCGTCATCGTGCGCGTCGCGCATATGCAAAATGAGCGGCAACCCGCTTTCGTGAGAGAGCTCGACCTGGCGGCGAAACACGTCGCGCTGCACATCGCGGGGCGAAAAGTCGTAGTGATAGTCCAGACCCACTTCGCCGAGGGCGCACGTGAGCGGATGAACCAGCATGCGACGAAGCGATGTTTCCACCTCATCGCTCCAATGCGACGCATTGTGAGGATGAACGCCCGCCGCCACGCGCACTTTCGGAATGGGGACGGTCTCGCATGGGCAGCGATGCGCCCGCCATTCGTCGGCGGTCATCTCGCTCGAGGCGCCCTCTTTCTCGGCATGAGCGGCGCGACGCGTTGCTTCGAATACCTCGGGGAGCATGCGCAGCGCCTCGCTACGCCATTTGTCCACCAGGGAAAACGTAGCATCGCCGTCCTCGTAGGCGTCTATAATCGTGCAGACGAAATCCACACCTTGCACCGCGCAGCGCGCAAGCGAAAGTGGAGCATCAGAGATAAGGGCCAGATGCGCATGGGTATCGGCAACAGGGGCCTCGAGCAGCGGATTGGGAGCTTCAACATAGCGCCAACCGCTCTTTTTCTTTTTGCGGAAAAGAGCATCGCGAAATGCCAGATAGCCAGCCGGGCCTTCAGGGTCAATACCCCCGAAAACATGCTGAGCCGCCATATCCTCCGATGCGTTCGCTTCCTGAGTCATATCGTTCACCTTTGTTCTGGTTATAAACCCGCGGATTGGCTCCTGACCGCCTGCAATCAATTCCGAAACAGCCCGCTGATCGACCTGGAACGGCCTGCCAGCCAACGGCAGCCCACCCGCCGATTGCCTCTGCCTTGATCCGCAAACTGACCAGCGACGGTTCAAGAGCCCACGTTCGTCTTTTAATGATATATAACGCATCGGGGCCGCAGGCTCATGCCCACGGCCCCATCTCTAGACAACGTTCATGCGGAAAGCCCCGATGACAGCGTCTGTGCAATTAGAGTTGAATGTCCTTCACGTCAAGACGCGGGAACAGCGGATCGCCCTTTTCCACGTCGTTGCCTGCAGGCAGCTGGCCCCAGACGCTTGCCGCCTTGATGTCGTCGATTTCCTCGATGGCGCCAAGGCTCAGGCGACGGAACACTTCGGCCGAGGTATTCGGCATGAACGGCGCGAAGAACAGTGCCAGGATGCGGCACGCTTCCGCAGCGTTGTAGAGAACGAAGGCGAGCTCGCCCCGCGTTTCTTCGGACTTGGCCAAATTCCACGGAGCGCTCTCTTCGACATAGAGGTTCACGCGGCTTGCCAGCTCTTGCACAGCGGCGGCGGCGTCGGTGAAGTTCACATCCGCCATGCAGGCGTCGTATTTTTCATACAGAACATCGGCAATATCCTTGAGCGGATTGGGAGCGTCGGCAAACTCTGCCGGCACGGCGGGAACCTTGCCGTCGAAGTACTTGCCCACCATGTTGAACACACGGCTGCACAGATTGCCCCAGGTATTGGCCAGGTCTGCGTTGTAGACCTGCGTCATGCGCTCGATGGAGATATTGCCATCCGCGCCGAAGCGAACATCGGACATAAAGTAGTAGCGATAGGCATCCACGCCGAAAACTTCCACCAGATCGGCGGGTTTGATGCCGTTACCCTTGGACTTGGACATCTTCTCGCCGCCCACGAGCAGGAAGCCATGACCAAAGACGGTGCCCGTAATGGGCAGGCCGGCGGCCATGAGCATAGCGGGCCAAATCACGCAATGGAAACGCGTGATGTCTTTGCCCACGAAGTGGTACTGCATGGGCCAACGGCGCTCGAATTCCCCCTCGCGCTCGGGGTCAGCGTAGCCGATGCCCGTAAGGTATGCCAGCAGCGCGTCAGCCCACACGTAGCACACGTGACCTTCGTCGAAGGGCAGCGGGATGCCCCAGTCGAAGGTGGAACGGCTGATGGAAAGGTCCTGCAGGCCGCCCTTGACGAAGGTGACGATTTCATTTTTGCGGGTCTCGGGACGGATGAACTCGGGATGTTCCTCGTAGAATTTCAGCAGCGGCTCCTGGAATTCAGAAAGCTTGAAGAACCAGTTTTCCTCGCCAGAAGCGCGGCGCACCGGACGATGACAGTCGGGGCAGACGAATTCGCCCTCTTCGTTTTTCTCGAGGTCGTTTTCCGCGTAGTAGGTTTCCTCGTGAACGCAGTACCAGCCTTCATAGGCGCTCTTGTAGAGGTAGCCCTTCTCGTACAGATCGGTCCAGAACTTCTGCACCGTGCGCGTCTGGCGCTCTTCGGTGGTGCGCACGAAGTCCGTGTAGGTGATATCGAGCATATCCCAGGCGTCTTTGAACGCGGGGACCATGGAATCGCACCACTCCTGAGGCGTCATGCCGTTCTTTTCGCCCGTCTCGGCAACCTTCTGGCCGTGCTCGTCAAGACCGGTGACGAATGCAACGTCGCAGCCGTTCATGCGCTGATAGCGCGCCACGGTGTCGGCGGCGATGGTGGTGTATGCAGTGCCCAGGTGGGGCGCCGCATTTACATAGTAAATAGGCGTGGTGAAAGAATAGGTGGGCTTTGACATGCTCGTCCTCTCGTGCTCAGGCGACTGATGATGCCGCTTTTGCCGTACTGCATCGCAACGGGTCGTTGACTCGACACCGGCGAAGCCGGCTTGAGCGCAGATGCCAGCAGGCGGAAACGAAACGGTCCGCAACACCGCCGCAAGACCCGTAACAACAACGGATTTTCAAAACCTGCCCATTGTAGCGCAGTCTTAGTGCAATAAGCAGGTGCGAGCAAGCATCTTGCGCCCTCTTTCCCGAACCGCGCAGGGAAGCAAATGCAGACGGTATCCGCAACGCGATGCTCGATATGCGTCCGACGAAGCGCGAGGCACAATCGCTTTACGGCACGAAATCCCTCACACCAGGCCATATGCGAAAGCTACGCACATCGCATGCCATCGGAAGAATTGGGACTTTCCGACCTGTCCCCCTTTTCGTGCGATACAGGATTTCGTGCGATACGCCCCTTGGCAAAACGCGGCATCATGAAGGCGAAATCGAACGCGTCGCAAAATCGGCGCGTTCAAAGGCCCTCGGAGGGGCTTGCGTGAACAAGGAGGGAATCTCATGAACACCACCGGCATGACCATGGGTCGTCGCGCATTCTGCGGCGGACTCGCCGTATTCGGTGCATCCGCCGCGCTCGCAGGATGCTCAGCACCCACCAAACAAAACGAGTCCGCCGGCGGCGAGACCGCTGAAACCGACATCGTCGTCCTCGGCTCCGGCCTTGCCGGTTCCGCATGCGCTCTCGCTGCGGCGCAAGGCGGCGCGCGCGTGACCATCGTCGAGAAATCACCGTCGCTCGGCATTTCGTTTCTTACCTCGAAAGGCAACGTGTCAATCTGCCAGACCGTCGAAAACGAAGAATTCTGGCAGTTCGTCCCTGAAATTCCCGACACCATGGACGATTTCGTCGCCCGCTATGACAAGGTGACCAAGACCGGCGCTCGTGATGTCGCCTACCCCGATTACAACCGCGTGCGCGCATTGATGGGCGCGAGCTGCGAAACGATCAATTGGGTCGAGCAAATCGGCGTCGACTTCACGCAGTCTTTCACGAAAGAGCAGGTCGGAACCGACACGGTCAAACCCGACATGGCAGCCACAAACGAACCCGATAAAGCCCCTGGGCTCTTCGTGTTCGAATGCATGAAAAAGGCGCTCGAGGAAAACGGCGTCGAAATCCTGCTCGAACATGAAGCAACGACGCTCGTTTCCGAAGAAGGCTCCATCGTCGGCGTCGAAGTACTCGACGGATCCAAAACCAAGCAAATCCACGCCAAGGCGATCGTGCTGGCGACAGGCGGCTTCGGAGGAAGCGAGGAATACCTCGATGAGCTGGTCCCCAGCGTGAAATCGGTCGGATTCCAGTACCTCGGCAACGCCCTTAACACCGGCGACGGCATTTCCATGGCGAAGACCGTCGGTGCAGCGTGCTACGAAGACGGTTGGGTCATCCCGTTCAACGTCATGCCGTGCAAAAAGCTGACCGACGCAAACCCCGATTTCAAGCGTCTGTGCGACATGCCCATGTCGGGAGCGCCCATCGAGGGTGGAGACGTCAAATCGAAGCTGCTCGTCGATGCCGCAGGCGAACGATTCATCAACGAAGCCTCCCCCGCAATCGCCCAAGTGACCGCGATGGCCGACCACGATGCCGCGCCGTATTACGTACTGTTCGACGCCTCGAACGCCGATGTGGCCGCTATGCTCGACGAGGCTGCCGATGGCGAGTCGGTCGTGAAGGCCGATACGGTCGAAGCGCTCGCCGAAGCGGCCGGCACCCCCGCGCTCGTCGCAAGCTACGAAGCCTATCGCGACGCCGCAGCCGCAGGTGCAGACGAAGCGTTCGGCAAGCCCGCCGAAGCCTTCGCCTCCTATCAAGAATCCGGCCCTTACTATCTGGTCAGCTACGTTCCCTCCTACGTGGCGACCATGGGCGGCGTGAAAACCGATGCCGACTGCCGCGTCGTCGACGAGAGCGAAGCGCCCATCGAAGGCTTGTACGCCATCGGTGAGATTGCGCACCGCTTCATGTACAACCGCAGCTTCGTGCGCCATTGCTCCAACTCGAGCGCATTAAGCATGGGCCGCATTCTCGGCACATCGCTGGCGGCCGAATAAGCCTGATGCGGGCCTTGGTAAAACGTCTCGAAACCGAAGCGATGCAACGCCTGCAACGAACCCCGAGGCGCTCGGCCCGCGTCCCCTCCTACAAGCCGCCTGATTGCAGGCGGCTTTTTTACGCAACGATTCATCCCCCATGCGTCTCTTCATGCACCGTCGCCTCGCGCATCCACGAACAAAGGAAGCGCCGCGGGGACAGGCTAGCGCCCCCTATGCAGCAGGTCGGACTCGACCCGCTCGATCGCATCGAGAAACTCCTGGCGCGAGTGAACGCCCGCTTTCGCGTAGGCGCGCCTGATATGAGTCTTCACCGTATGCTCGGACAGCATGCACCATTCGGCGATGTAGCGAGCGCTTCTTCCCGCCGCATATTCCCGCATAACCTGGGTTTCGCGTTGAGAGAAAGCGAACCGACGCGCAGCCTCATCGAACGCAGTCGCATTCTTCTCGAACGCAGACTCGGGAATCCTCTTTAATTCGGCATCCATCGATTCGAAACCCATATCCCGTCCGCACGAACCGGCGGGCAAATCATGCGACGAACAGCTACCGAGTGCCTGGCGCGACGATCCGCATGCCACAAGTGGCTCCTGCACGCCATTCGAAACCGCGCATTCCATGCGGGCTTCCTTCGCGGTGGAAAGAATTTGCCCGACACCGGCTGAACCGCATTCGGCAAGCCGTTCTTCCTGGCGGTAGCGCGACGACGCCTTCAAATAGGCGAAACTGATCAGCGACGATGCAGCCACCAGAGCCCATAACGCCACGACATCAACCAATCCGTCAATGGCGATGCCGAAATCGCGCAGCACAACGAACGCACCACGACCAGCCGCAACCGAAAGGCGCGCGACGCCTAAAGCGGCTCCAAGCAGCAAGAATGGAGGCAGCATGCGTTCCCTTGCCTCGCTCACCAGCATAAGCCAGAGCAACACGTAAAACGAAATGAGCGTCACCGTCATGAGGCTCCCTGCGACCGACGGATCAAAAATCCCCGTCGAACGTACCAGCACAGCCGACGCTATGAAAACGGATGCAATCGGAAACGCATAATCAAGATCGGCCTTATCGACCCGAAAGACGATCAATGCAATCGTCATCGCAACCGCCACCACCAAGGCGATACCCGCCGTGGTGTCAGTTTGCGAATACCCCATTGCGCGCATGCTCAAATCCGATTGAATCACAAACCCGCATACAAGAGAAAAAACGCATGCACCAGCCACAGCGCGTCGCGTACGCGAAAACGCTTCCGAAAGCGATGTGCGCGGAATAAGCGTTTCCCGCATAGAAAGCGCGACGAATTCGTTCGATGCCAGGCAGATACGCAGCAAGACGATCGAAACGAAAAGCATTGCCACAAGAAACGCCTTGTCGTATGGAACAAGCATGGAAGACAAGGGCTGGACGCACACATTGATAACGTAGCCAACAGCGATCATCGGCAGCGCGTAGCGCGATCGGTAGCTGACGAAAACAGTCATCCAGCACAAAATGTTAAGGGACCACCCCAATCCCGCAAACGTTTGCATCAATGCGAGCATCGCCATGTCGTCCGGAGCGAACGCCGCCATGAACACGTATGCAGCGCTCGAAACTGCGCCCGCGAGAAAAAGAGATCGCCACCCTTCGATTTTGCCCGCGTACGAAAGCGCGGCGACCGCGAGAAAAACCGCCCCGTCCACCGCAAGGCCCCACAACGCCAGCGGACTTGCGCTATAAGGGCCGGAATTCACGTCGACAAGACGAGCGCCCTGCAGCAAGCCGAACCCGATTGTTGCCGCAGTCATCAAAATGAGCATGCGTCCGTTCGGTCTTTCCAGACGTTCAGCCACGTCGACCTCCTATAAAGCCGCCATGCGGCCACAGCAAACGAAATCTTGCAAAAAGCAGCTCGAATGAGCCCCGATCAAAAGCGTCCTCGCCGTAACCACGATATTGTCGACGAGACGCAATCGGAAGAGCCGCGCTGTGTTCGGCGAACCGGCCCAACCGTTCAAGGTGAATCCAAAGATCCGCCGACCGACTAAAATCGACGCGATTGCGAAGCCTTCCCTGCAGACCTCAGCACACTCTACCAAAACAACGCGCTACTTCAACGCCCGACGCCCGTGCAGCTTCTAATCGTGGCTTCAACGCCTGATTCCCCCGCGCAGTTTCGCCTCGCGCTCCCGCCAATCAGGCAAAAACGTGTCCATGAGCGCCTTGAATCGCGGACCGTGGCTCGCCTCGAGCAAATGGCAGAGCTCGTGAACCACCACGTATTCCAAGCACTCCGGCGGATGAGCGGCCAACTGCACGTTTATGCAAATGCGACCCGTTTTCACATTGCAGCTGCCCCAACGGCTCACCATGCTGCGATACGCAAGCTTGCCTGGCTTCACGCCCATAATAGGAGCCCAGCGTTCCACGAGCACGGGCGTAAACGCCGCCACCACAGCCCGCCATTCGGCGATTTCCTCGGGAGTGGGCGCGCCGGGGTTCAGCCTTTCACGCTCAGCCAGCTGAAGTCGCTGCTGCTCTATCCAGCCGATATGGGCCGAAACGAAGCGTTTGATTTCGGCATCGCCCATCCGCCAAGGAGCGGAAACTTCGATGCGTCCATCGGGCGCCTTGGCCCGTATGTACATACGCCGCTGATTGCGGCGACGCGTTACACGGATGTGCTCTCCAGCAACTTCAAGCACCGCCTGAGTTGAATGAGACATTCAGCTCGCCCCCCACTTTATGCAGCGCCGCACGCAGCGCTTTATCTGCGAACTTTTTTCGATTATGAACTCAAAAAGGCACCGACACCCCGAAAAACGGCACTTAGCACGGGAGCTGCACACGTCGGCACCGACCAAGTCATTTCAGAGCCCTTCTTGAGGCCCTAACCCTTTTTGGGTGCGAAATTGGATATTTTTTTCGATTTCCTGTCACCAAGAATCCAATTTCGTAATCCAGAACGGAAAACAGTTTCCTTCATTTTGCAACGCGCTTCTGTGACCTGGTCTTATGATTCCATGAGCTGCTTAAGCAATCGAAAATCGAGCGCTAGTATGGATAATTCGCTGATACCACGCCCTGAGAAAGGCTATGTTACCGTCATTTTGATCGGAAATCGAAAAAAGTTGGCATATTCAATCCGATTTTGGGTCGCGGCTATCGCCTATGGCTTTAGCCAGCGCAACCAAGCGCGCTCAAACCTCATTCAAGACTCGACCAAATGCTCCAACGCCTGCACTTCGGAATCAAACGCCCTCTCTAAAGCCAATCTGGCAATCCCTCAGTCGCGAGACACGCCCTAGCGCCTGGATGCTATTCCTGCGGATGCAAAAAGCTCTTTCCTGAATTCTCGCTGCTTAAGCCGATAGTCGTAAGAAAAAACACGAGGCCGAATACCCAGCCTTTTCGCAAGCAGCAAAGCAGTCCTATCCATTTCAACGCTGTTTGCAATCTGATTTCCCGTCACCGAAACAACCGTTATCCCCTTTTGGGCAAGCGCGGTTCTCCGCGCAGAATCAGCCGCAATTCTGTCAGGGCCAGTGTGGAACATATTGCTATCGTACTCAACGCAAAGCTTTGCTTGAGGCCAATAAAGATCGCAAACATAGTACGTCTTCGCTGAAAGCCACTTCGCGCTTCCAGACATGTCAATGCGATAATTCATACAAGGTTTGGGCAAGCCGTATCCTCCAAGAGAACGCGGAGCATGCAGAAGAATCGCAAGCACGGCCTCCATCGGGGAAGCGCAGTTTTCCGGAATATAGCGCAAGGCTCGACGGGCATTTTTGACGCCATGCTCCCCCGAAACCCTATCAACATACGACTGAATCTTCTTCAGGGATGTTAAAGGCTCGCTATGCACGAAGCCACACCCGCAACCTTCGATGTCGCCGTCTAATGAATCGCGCTCAACCGCATACGAACCCGTTATTTCAGCGCCTACGACCAGAAGCTCAACAATCGAAGCTTTGCATGCATGCTGCACAAACGCAAGCTCAGGAACAACAACGAGCCATTCTTCCGATATCTTGCAAAAAGATTTTTTCGGATACGAATTGGAATGAGCGTGGGCAATCACGCTCTCTGAGCGAAGCCTGTAGCTCTCAGAAGGCACAAGAATATGCACGGGACGCGAGAGGCCTCCCGACAAGTCTTGAAGCGCCTCTTCCAAAACACCGATGGCCACCTTACCCGTACGGGCACCTTTTTCGAACGGAGGCGCGAGCGCGCTCATTTTCCGCGAAGCCACACAAGCCAAAAGACGCGTTCGATTCGAAGAATCCAGCGAACGCCAAAACTCTAGTGCTGATATGTGGCATATGCAGAAAGCCATGCCAGAAAGATACCTGGCATGGCTTTCCGAAATTGGATCTGAACCCCTAGGTTGTTTTGGAAGTATCCGCGCTTCCTCTGTCAAAGCTATCTCGAGTTTCCTACCGAGTGCTAGACAAAAACAAGCTCAACTCTCACACGAACGCATTAAACATCGCGAAAACGAGCGGCCTCGAACAGGAAGCGCTCCTTACTCCTCAGTATCTTCCGTGTAAGAAAACACCCAGTTCATCGTCCAGCTCGAGCGCATCGGGGTCGATCTTACTCCTCGGCGTCCTCCGTGCAAGGAAGCGCGGGATCGTTGAAGGCGGATTCGTAGATTGCGCGGGCATCATCCATGGTGAGCGGCTTGAACGCACCGAACACATCGCCTTTGGTAGCATGCAGCGTCTCGATAACGGCGTCGAGGTCTTCCACGCGCAGACCCAGTTCGCCCATGGTCTTGGGCATGCCCATGTCGACGAAGAACGCCTGCAGCTCATCGATGGCCGCGGTCACCGCGTCCTCAACGGCTTCGTCCGTATCGTCGATCGGTTCGATGTCAAAAACATCCAGTGCAAACTGAAGGAAGCGGCTCGGATCCTCGCGCCAAACGTAGCGCATCCACGCAGGCATTACGACGGCAAGTCCTGCACCATGCGTGATGGACGTATCGAACGCAGAAAGTTCGTGCTCAAGACCGTGGCTTTCCCAACCTCCTGCGCGGCCCGTCGGGTTCAGCGCACGACCGCAGCCGGCGATGTCGTTGTGAGCAAGCATACCCGCCCACATGATGTCGGCACGCGCATCGTAATCTTCGGGGTTATCCAAGACGCACGGCGCCGCCGCCATGAGCGTGCGGATGAGGCCTGCTGCGATGTTGTCCGTCACACGAACGGCCCCAACGCCCGAGAACCAACGCTCGCAGATGTGAGCGATCATGTCGGTCACGCCCGCCGCCGTCTGGTACGCCGGAAGCGAGAACGTGATTTCGGGGTTCATGAACGCGACCATAGGACGGAACGCATCGCCATTCGTGCCGCGTTTCGCGTGAATCTCGTCATTGCTGATCACGCACGAGCTTGACGCCTCAGAACCCGCCGCCGGAATGGTAAGCACGCAGAAAATGGGGAGCGCCTGGGTGACCTGTGCCTTTCCGCAGAAGAAATCCCATACGTCGCCATCGTGCAGAGCACCGAACGCCACGGCTTTCGCGCAGTCGATCACGCTGCCGCCTCCGATGGGAAGAATCAGGTCAATGCCCTTTTCGCGAACGATGCGGATACCTTCGCGCACGCTTTCTACCTCGGGGTTCGGGCGAATGCCGGCAAACTCGACATGCGCAACGCCCGCCGCATCCAGCGACGCCTTCACGCGGTCGAGCAGGCCCGAACGCACCACGGAGCCTTTTCCGTAAACGATCAGGGCTCTCTGGAACCCCTTTTCGGCGGCGCGTTTGCCAATACCTTCCTCGACGCCGCGGCCGAACACGAATTCGGTCGGAGAATAATAGGTGAAGTTGTTCATGCGTTCCTCGCTTTCAGGCGCGTACGCCGCTTGTCGGGCATCGACCGCTTCGTAAAACCGTCCGCAACGCCAGCCCGGTCGCCCATGCGCGCCGTTCGCCAAGTGTCGGTTGCTTGCGCTATCGTACCCTTTTCGTCCAAGCGAACGCGCCTCACGGCGCAATTAACCCGCTATCGGCCGCAATTCCATGCATCGTTCGTTTCGTCGGCTACGCCTGCACGGCAAGATCGTAGGCCTCGTTGCGCGATATGCCGAATTCGTCACGAAGGACCTTGACGATTTCTTTGCGGCTCAATCGGCCTTCGGCGACAAGCTCCGCAGCTCGATCGGCGGCCGATGCAGAAGCGCTCTCGCGGCGAACCTCCTCCTCCGCATGCGTGGGCGGCCCGACCACAAGCGCAATTTCCCCCTTGATGCCGCAGCGTTCGTGACGATCGAGGAATTCATCACGTACGTCGCATGCGCCGGCCCGAAACACCTCTTCGTGAAGCTTGGTGAGCTCACGGCAAACCGCGACTTCGCGGTGGGGAAACACGTCCGCCACCGCTTGCAACGAAGCTGCGATACGACGGGGGCTTTCATAAAACACCAGCACGGCGTCAAGCAGGGCGAGCGACTCGAGAACCTCGCGACGCTCGGAATCCTTGCGAGGAAAAAAGCCGCCGAAATAAAAACGCGGATTGCTGAAACCGCTGGCCACATACGCCGTCGTAGCAGCCGATGCCCCGGGAAGCACGGTGATATCGCAATTTTGCGCCTGAGCCGCCTCTATGAGACGAGCACCCGGATCGGAAACGCCCGGCATGCCCGCATCGCTGCAAAACGCCACGATTTCGCCCTCGGCGATGCGGCGGGCAATGCGCGCGGCTTCGCGGCTGATGGTAGCCTCGTCCAAGCGTTCAAGCCTCTTCTCTATACCGAAGTGCGCAAGCAGTTTTCCCGTCACGCGCGTATCCTCGGCGCACACCACATCCGCCTCGCGCAGTTCGTCGAGCGTGCGCAGGGTCATATCCCCCAGATTCCCGATCGGCGTCGGGCATATGACAAGCCGTCCCGGCATGGCAAATCCTATCTTCGAACCGTCTTAGACCGCGCCTGCGCGCGTGTCACAGAGGCTTATTATACGAAAGAAGAGACGAGACCGACCGACATGGCTGTTCATCCATTTGTTACCCCAAAGGAATCATAAACCTGCTACGCTTCGGGCGAACAGAGAGAACCGCGCAGCGAAACCACGCAAGCACGACAATCGGCAAACGAGAGACCGTCCAAGCGGACGAAAACGAAAAGAACGGCGAAAGCACCAACAGCGCAGCGACCCGCTCGTTTTCGCAAGCATCGCCAAACGGCTTCGCGGCGACCCGAGAAAGGACATACCATGGGAATCTTCAGCATGTTCGGCGGCGGATTCGACAAAAAGCTCGAAGAAGCACGTGCAACGCAAAACGCCCGTATCATCGACGTTCGCACCTCCGGAGAATACCGGTCAGGCCATGTGCCCGGGGCGGAAAACATACCTCTCGACCGTATCGCCGGCTTCAAAGCGGCGGCAAACACTCCCTTGTTCGTGTACTGTCAAAGCGGTGGCCGCAGCGCACAGGCGGCCCATATCCTCGAGCAGAACGGCTTCACCGACGTGACCAACCTCGGCGGCATCATGAGCTATCGCGGTCCCGTGGAAATGTAGCCCATAAGCCTACAGACGAAAGACAAAACGAACGCAAGGGAGAAGCCATGAAGGTTGTTATCGTTGGAGGAGTAGCCGGCGGAGCGACGGCCGCCGCACGTTTACGCCGGTTAGACGAACAGGCCGAAATAGTCATGATCGAACGCACGGGCTACGTGTCGTACGCCAACTGCGGCCTGCCCTATTACGTGGGCGACGTCATTACGGACAAGCGCAAGCTCACGCTACAAAGCCCCAAAAGCTTCCGTGAGCGCTTCGATATCGACGTACGCGTACGCCAAGAGGTCATTGGAATAAACCGCGCGGCGAAAACCGTGCTTGTCCGCAACCTCGAAGACGGTTCGGAATACGAAGAATCCTACGACAGCCTCATCCTCTCCCCCGGCGCGAAAGCCGTCAAGCCCGATCTTCCCGGCATAGAAGACCGACGCATCCTCACGCTTCGCACCGTCGAAGACACCTTCGCCATGAAGCAGCGCGCCGACGAGCTCGCAGAGCAAGGGCGAACACGCGCCGTCGTCATAGGCGGAGGCTTCATCGGCATAGAGGCGGCCGAAAACCTGCTAGAGCGCGGATTCGACGTCACGCTGCTGCAGCGCGGCAACCACGTCATGCCCACGCTCGATTACGACATGGCATGCGAGGTCCACGCCTATGCACGCGAACACGGACTTGACCTGCGGCTGAATCAAAGCGTCAATGGATTCGTAGCAGACGAAGACTCAGACGAGCTAGCGGTGACCACCGCAGCGGGCGACGAATACCACGCGCCTTTGGTGGTTCTCGCCATCGGCGTTACGCCCGACACCCGCCTTGCCGAGGAGGCAGGGCTTGAGCTTGGCATCAAGAAATCCATCGTCGTGGATAAGCATATGCGCACATCCGATCCTGCCATTTTCGCCGTCGGCGACGCAGTGCAGGTCAAAAATTTCGTCACGGGCGATGACGCGCTCATATCGCTCGCAGGCCCGGCGAACAAGCAAGGGCGCATTGCAGCCGATGTCATCTGCGGGCGCGACAGCTCGTTCGACGGTTCGCAGGGATCGTCCGTGCTGAAGCTCTTCGACATGACCATCGCCGCCACGGGTCTAACCGAAAGCGCCGCCCAGCGCGCCGGCATCGCCTGCGACAAGGCTGTCACCTCTTCGCCGTCCCACGCAACGTACTACCCCGGCGCTTCGAACATGACCGTCAAAACAGTCTTCGAGCCGGAAAGCGGCCGCATCCTCGGCGCGCAAATCGCGGGCTTCGAGGGGGTCGATAAACGGATCGATGTCTTGGCAACGACCATTCGCGCTCGCATGACCGCAGCAGACCTCGAGGAACTCGATTTGGCATACGCGCCGCCGTATTCTTCGGCGAAAGACCCTGTAAACATGGCTGGATTCGTCATCGAAAACGTTCGAACGGGATTGGTGGCACAGCATCATTGGAACGACGTCGCCCGCCTGCAGCAAGAAGGCGCCCAATTCCTTGACGTTCGCACGGAAGGAGAATTCGCGCGAGGCCATATCGAAGGCGCGGTCAACATCCCCCTTGACGAGCTGCGCGGCCGCGTAAAAGAGCTCGACCCTGAACGCACAGTGTACGTGAATTGCCACAGCGGCCTGCGAAGCTACGTGGCGTGCCGCATGCTCGCCGGCCACGGCCTTGCCTGCTCGAATCTTTCGGGCGGGTACCGTTTCTACGCCCTTGTGCAAAACGACGCCGCGTTCGACGAAACACCAACGCATCCCTGCGGCGTGCCGATTTCCTAACGTGCACGCTACGCGGCAAGCCTCTGTATAAGAGCGCTTCCTTCCTAGAAACTTTCCGATGCGCCGCATGAGCGGCGCATCGGAAAGCTCATATACCTCGCAGCGTCCGCCGAGAGAGGCGGCCGACCAATCAGCGCCGCAGAGGCCCTCCCTGCAGCCATACGCACCGATCAGCCCGCTTACGACTCCTTTTTCTCGTCCGCTTTGCAGCCAGATTCGCCACACCCTCGCTTGTCGGCAGCCCCTTCGTCTTCTTCCTCGTCAGCCTCGTCTTCAGCGCCGATAACGATCGTTTCGCCCAGATTGACGAACGCAATCGAATCTATATCGGCATCGCGCGGCTTCAGCACAAGCAGGCACACAATTGCGGCCGCATATACCGCCGCCGCCAAAGCGCTCGCCTCGAAACCGCCCGCGCCGCCGGAAAGCAACACGTTGCTCGAATCGTACGTCGTCGTCATGATAGTCGTATACGAAGCAGCCTGCGCCCCCGACGTTACGCCGAGGATGATGTACTGGACGAAATACCAGAGGCTATGAAAGCCGATCGCAGGCCAGATGCTGCCGAATTTGAGGAACATAAGTCCGAACATCACGCCCATCAATACGCCATTGACGACGGAGAACACGCTCAGCCCCACAATCAACACATGGAACAGCGTGAACACGACCGTCTGGACGGCCATGCCAACGGCAACCGAGTAACGCGCGGAAAACGACGTGAGCACATACCCTCGACAAAAGACCTCCTGCCCCAACGCGAGGATGACGTATCCGGCGAACGCAAGAGCCAGGGCTATGACAGACACCTGGGTGCTGATGCCGGAATCGCTCACGATTCCGGCACCCTTGAAAAGAGCAAAGACCACCATGAGGCCTACAACGCCTGCTACGGCGCCGACGACGCACAGCGCCGCGCCATCATTGCGCGCGAACCCCATGGATCTTTCAAGACGACGTTCGCGGACACGCACATACAAAACGCCGCCGCACGCCGCGATGGCGAACGCAACAATGTGGGCAAAGCCCTGATGCGGCAAGTCCATACCGGAAGGCACGGGCAAGACCATAGGCAGCCCAACGAGCAGCGCGGCTACGACGGCAACCATGAGCACAAGCCCGACCCACGATCCCAAAGCGGAGCTGCCGCTCTCTTTCGCGAGTTTGATGACGTTGGGCACCGGCAGGGCCATTCGATCCTTGATGCCGGATTTATCGCATACGCACGAGGCGGCCTCTTTGCCTTCATCCGCCACTTCGACAGCCTTCTGTTCCTCCACGACGTCCCCTTTTCCCCTTTTGTCACGTCCTGTTCATTTCGGAGCAATGATAGCGGATGGGACGCATTCCGAAAGAAACAACTCGGAAGCAACGTATAATCGAGCGCATACGAAGCAGAGAAAGCAAGGCGAGGCAGCATGCTCAGACTCCACATACTCGCAAGCGGCAGCCGCGGCAACGCGACCATCGTCGAAAACGACCAGACCGGACACGGCGTCCTCGTCGACTGCGGCATATGCAAGCGCGATTTTCTCGCCCGCTGCGACGAGGCACGCTTCGACCCCGCGAACATAGACGCCGTGCTCATTACGCACGACCACAGCGACCACACCAAGGGCCTCGGCGTGGTCATGCGGGGGCTCGCCAAGATGGGCCGTCAGCCCCTTGTCTATGCCGCAGACGAAACCGTTCGGGCAAGCAAGGCCGTCCAGGATGCCACCTCGTCATGCGGAACGCGCAATTTCCGCCCCGAGGAATGCCTGACGGCTGCGGGTATAAGCATCTTTCCCTTCGCCACCTCGCACGATGCGGCGGCGTCATTTGGCTTTCGCTTTGAGGCAAACGGCGATGCGGCAGGTTTCATGACCGACACGGGAATCGTGACGCCGCAGGCGCATGCCCACCTCGCCGACGTGCGGCTGCTCGCCCTTGAAAGCAATCACGACCCTAAGATGCTGAGCGAAGGACCCTACCCTTACGTAGTCAAGCAGCGTATCGCTTCCGACAAAGGACATCTTTCGAACGAACAGGCCGCCGAAGAGCTCGCATCCCTTCTCAGCAACCGCCTTCAAGCCGTGGCGGCCATGCACGTGTCAGAGAACAACAACGAATACGACCTCGCTCTTCGAGGCTTTCGCGCCGTGATGGAACGCGAGGGGTGCGCCGCCCGTGTGTCATGCGGCTACCAAGGACGCCTCTCGACGCTTGCCTGACCTACGAGGAGCTTCGTCCGCCGCGGTATCCCGTACCGTCGTGAGGACCCGCTGCGCCGTGCGCCCCTTGTCCGTCATGGGCACCATGACCTTCGGCGCCTTCGCACGCGCCCTCGCCCAGAACCGAAGAACCGTCCTCTGCTCCATGCCCGCAACAGGCGGAATCTTGCGTTTCCACGCCGTTTTCCGCAGCAAGAACCCGCAGCTCGCGCATAGGCATAGCGGCTGCCTCCTGCTCGCTCACTTCGACGCCGGCCTCTTCAAGGAGACAATACAGACGGTAGCGCCCGATGCTCATTCCCGCATGCTCGGCAGCCTGCCGCTGCGCTTCGTCAACGCGGCCGCAATGGACCTGCGTACCGCCCTGTCCGAAGCAGCGCAGGCTTTCCTGCTCTATCTCCGCACACCGTTCCTCATCAGAACACGACACGCCGACCTCCACAACGACGCCTTCGCCGAGATAGCTCTCGCACGCATCAGCCAATGCCGCCGCAGCCTCGGCATACGGTCTTCCTTGCACGTTCGCCGCATCAAGCACCGCCTGAGCGTCTTCGTTCAGAGCGCGGGCGTCGATCACGCAATCGAATCGGTTCATGGCAAGCTCGATAGAGGGGTTAATATCGACCCCCACGTAGGCAACAGGCTTCATGGCGTACGCATATCCGCCAACGCCCACGAAAGCGGCAATCAGGCATGCGGCAACTGCGACGAAAACGCGCATACGACGTCTTCTCGGCACACGGCGAGCAGACGGGATAGAACCCTGCCCGCAAGAAACGCCATCGCATCTGCTCGACGCAAGGTCGCGCTCGCGCTCTATGCGAAGCATCGTCGCCTTTTTCAGCTCGTCGGAAGCGTGCATGTTCAAAAAGGCTTCGCGCATACGCTCGTCGACATCGTTCATGACAACGCCTCCCTCAGTATCTTCTTGCCTCGAGAAATCCAGGAATACACCGTTCCCTCGGGAGCTTTCACCATGCGGGATATCTCCGGGACGGAATAGCCTTCGCACACGGCAAGATACAGTGGCGTCTTCGGCGGATCGTCGAGCCTGTCCACGGCGTCGAGAACCTCCCTCACCTCCGCAGCGCGCTCCGGCCGAACGTCCGCAAGCGTATCTCCCCACCGCTGCATTTCCTCATCCAAAGACGATGTACGATGGTCTCGAGATTTGAGAACGTCTTTGCAAGCGTTCATCGCAACGCGCAAGAGCCACGCTTTCGCATGGCCCTCGTCGCGAAACCCATGATCGCGAAAAGCGTATTTCACGAACGTCTCTTGGAAGACATCCTCGGCATCGGACGGGGAAAGATAGAGCATGCAGGCACGCCACACGTCATCGCCGAAGCGATCCATCGCCTGCTGTATGTCGAGCGCCTTGCGCATACCCATCCTGAACTATAGACATCTCGCCCTAGCGTGCACACATGCCGTGATGCCCGCCGCCGTTACCCGATCCGTGACCGCAGCCGTATCCCGCACCTTGGCCACTGCCGGCGCACGACCCCGCGTTGTCGCACGCGCCGTCGCCGTTTTCGTCCACGTAGCCGGAGCAATTTCCGTTGCCGGTTCCGGCGTGGTCACATACGCCGTCGCCGTCTTCGTCCACAAAACCGAAACCGCAGGAAGCACACCATGCGCCCTGATCGCCCTTGGCAACCGCAGCAGCCCCGTAGGCATTTCCGTTGCCAAACCCAAGGCCGGCCTCGCGACGGTCACACAAGCCGTCGCCGTCTTCGTCCACGAAATTCGCGCCGAGCGCACGGCCGCACTCTCCAAACGCCGCGAACCCGCGCGAGAAAGCGGAACACGCTGCATGAACGCCGCGGTTATCGCATACGCCGTCGCCGTTAGCGTCGGCGAAAGAATTGCACGCGCCGTTGCCATCTGCGCCAGCGCATGACGTGCCGCACGCACGCGAGCCTGCAACGCCCCAGCCAAGCGCCGGCGCGTCGGCTCCGTACGCAACAAAGGGCACAGTGAGGGCCGCGGCCAATCCGACGACGGCAATTCCAGTCAATACCTTATGCTTTGTCGTATACGCATGTTTCTTCATCTCAGTGCCGTTCCTTTCGTTTCATGCATTCAGGATAGCGGTTTGCTCGTCTTTTCTCGAACGCCCCTTCACCATGAACACGATCGAAAAAGGCAAATCCTTGCAAAGAAATTCGAAAATGGATGCAGTTTTCGTGCGCGGGCTCCGCTCGGGCGAGCTTCGTACAGCAGATTTTACGCATGCCGTGCAATTCCGGATGTGCGCTCGCTTCCAAAACTATGCCGACAGGCATGGGGGCAAGCGGGCGATTCCGCATGCTTGACAACCGCCCTTACACGCCCTCTTCGTCCGCTAGGCGCTCCCCCATGAGATAGCCCATGACGGATGCCATCATAAGACCCCTGGTCCAGCCGCTCGAATCCCCTAGGCAGTGGAGGTTCTCGATGTTGGTGTCGAAGCGCTCGTTCATTTTCACCCTATTGCTGTAGAACTTCAGCTCAGGCGCGTACAGCAGCGTCTCATCGGCCGCAAATCCAGGTATGGCCTCGTCAACGGCCATCATGAAGTTCATGATGGAAGTCATGGTTCTGTACGGCAGCGCGCTCGTGATATCGCCCGCCACGGCATCGGGCAACGTCGGACGAACATTCGACCTGTCCAGCTCGTCTTGCCAGGTTCGTTTGCCGTCGAGGATATCGCCGAAACGCTGCACGAGAATATGACCGTCGCCGAGCATGTTGGCGAGCTCTCCGATTTTCTGCGCATACGTTATGGGCCTGTCGAACGGCTCCCGAAAGTCGTGAGAGCAAAGAATGGCAAGATTGGTATTCTCGGACTTCTTCTCCTTATAGGAATGCCCGTTAACCACCGCAAGGCCGTCGTCGTAGTTCTCCTGGCTCACGAAGCCGCCCGGGTTTTGACAGAACGTACGTACCTTGTTGCGGAACGGATTGGGACACCCGATCAGCTTGCTTTCGTACAAAACGTTGTTCACGGTCTCCATGATCTCGTTTCGCACCTCAACGCGAACCCCCACATCGACGGGAGCCGGACCGTGCTCGACGCCGTGTTCTATGCACAAGCGCTCGAACCAATCTGCGCCGCGCCGCCCCGTGGCCACTACTGTACGTGCGGCACGAATCCGGTCCGTGGTTCCGTCGGCGTTGCGTATTAGCACGCCGCAACACACCCCTTCCTCCACGATAACGTCGAGGCACTCCGTCTGAAACATGATTTCCACGCCAGAATCGCGCAAATGCCGCTCGATAAAGCCGTAAATCTCTTGCGCCTTTTCCGTTCCCAGATGACGAATGGGGCAGTCCACCAGCTTCAGGCCGGCCTTGATGGCTCGGCGTCGGATGTTTTTCACCTCGTCAGGCGCGCCCAAGCCTTCGACATGCGTGTCTGCCCCGAAGCGCAAGTACACCTCGTCGACACGCCCGATCGTCTCCTGGGCAAGATCGCTCCCTATGAGCTCGGGAAGATCGCCTCCCACCTCGCACGAAAGCGAAAGCTTTCCGTCGGAAAACGCTCCCGCCCCCGAAAACCCCGTGGTGATACGGCACGGATCGCAGCCCACGCATCGGCCCGTTTTGGCCTTAGGGCATGCTCGCTTCGAGATAGGCAGACCCTTCTCAACAATGACGATCCGCGCGCAAGACCCGCGCTCGAGCAACCCGAGTGCGGCGAATATCCCCGATGGACCGGCGCCCACGATGACCACATCGGCCGTTTGTTCAAAAACCATGCAATCCCCCATCGCCCGCCCGTTTCAAGAACCCGAAACGGGCAGAAAATCGTCTTGAATTTGAGCATGCGCACAAACTTGAAACGCGAAAGCCACCGCCGAAAGAACATTGGCCGCACGCTCTTTTCGCATCATACACGTTCGCTCTGACGACGAGAAAGCCGATCGCGCCTCGAAAGAAAGCGTCTTCAACAAGAGGAGACCAGAAGCCGCCCCGATTCTGCAAGCAGCAGCTTTTCGAACGATTTTTTGTACGAGTGAACTAAAAAATTCATGCTTTATCAGGGCAGAGCATTGACTGCCGCATTCGTGAAATTATAATGATAGCCGCAACATAGAAGGAGTCAGCCATGCGCAACGCACCCGCACATATCTCGGCCGCCCCGGCCGCTCGCGGCGTTCAACGTTGCGTCCCCTTCGTGTTCAATCTCACCCCATGTGATGCCCGCTTTATCGGCGGGCATCGCCGTTTCGGTGTTGCAATCTATCCTGCATATTCCTATCGATATCTGTAGCACACGGCACGGGCGCAGTGTTTCGCTCCTCTCTCGCGAACCGCGCCATGTCGTGTGCGCCTCCACGAGGCTCGTCTTGCGCTCTTCCTTCCAATCGAGCAAGACGAGCCTTTCGCGCGATTCGCACGAATGCATCGACCCTTTGCAAAGTCGATAGACCAACGCATTCGCGCCTTGCACATTGCTTGCACACCGACCGATAGGAACATCCTCATGCTTATCAAAGCCCTTATGGTTGCCCTCTTCGCAATCATTGCCATCGTTATTGGAATAATTTGCAGAAAGCACGCGAACAATGTCTCCGGCTTCATTTTAGGCGGACGCAACGTTGGCCCCTGGCTTTCGGCATTCGCGTTCGGAACTTCGTACTTCAGCGCCGTTATATTCGTGGGCTACGCAGGCCAGTTCGGATGGAAGTACGGTCTTGCTGCCACGTGGATCGGCATAGGAAACGCCATCTTGGGCAGCTTGCTCGCCTGGTGGATTCTCGGCCCGCGCACACGAGAAATGACGCAGCACCTGCAGGCCGCAACCATGCCTGAGTTCTTCGGCAAGCGTTTTTCGAGCACAGGTCTTCGCATCGCCGCGGCGGCCATCATCTTCGTCTTTTTGATTCCCTACACCGCCAGCGTCTACAACGGCCTTTCGCGCCTGTTCGGCATGGCGTTCGGTCTTCCCTACGAGGTATGCGTTATCGGCATGGCCCTCATCACCTGCATCTATGTAGTCCTCGGCGGCTACATGGCCACCGTCGTCAACGATTTCGTCCAGGGTATCGTCATGCTTTTCGGCATTGTCGCCGTCGTTGCGGCAGTCCTTGCCGGCAACGGAGGATTCAGCGAAGCCGTCGTATCGCTTTCTCAGATTCCGGCTGAGAACTCGGCTCTTGAAGGCGCTTTCGTGAGCATGTTCGGACCGGATTTGCCCAACCTGATCGGCGTTATCATCCTCACCAGCCTTGGCACATGGGGCCTTCCTCAGATGGTGCAGAAGTTCTACGCCATCAAAAGCGGCCCGGCCATCAAACAAGGCGCCATCATCTCCACGCTGTTCGCCGTCGTCGTAGCTGGCGGAAGCTACTTCCTCGGAGGCTTCGGCCGACTGTATGGCGACCAGATAGCCTTCTCGGCAAACGGCGCGCCGGTGTATGACTCGATCGTTCCCACTATGCTTTCGGGGTTGCCCGACATCCTTGTCGGCCTGGTTATCGTGCTCGTGCTCTCCGCGTCTATGAGCACCTTGAGCTCGCTGGTCCTCACCTCTTCGTCCACGCTGACGCTCGACCTGCTCAAAGGCAACGTCATCAAGAACATGAGCGAGAAGAGCCAGCTTCTTTGGATGCGCGGGCTGCTCGTCGTGTTCGTGGTGATCTCCGCCGCCATCGCGCTCGTGCAATACAACAGCTCCATTACGTTCATCGCCCAGCTCATGTCCATCAGCTGGGGCGCACTGGCCGGCGCGTTCCTTGGACCCTTCTTCTGGGGTCTGTACAGCAAGCGCATCAGCAAAGCGGCCGTATGGGCAAGCTTCATCGTTGGCGTCGGCCTGACCACGGGCAACATGATCGCGGGCTTCTTCGGAACGCCGCTCATTGCAAGCCCCATCAACTGCGGCGCCTTGGCCATGGTGCTTTCCATGGTTATCGTGCCATTGGTGAGCCTGGCAACCAAGCCGGTTCCCTTCGACATCGACATCGCGCTTCCCAGCCGCAAGAGCGCGACGGACCGCGAAATCGAGGCGGAAATGCGCGAAGAGCAGGTTCCTGAAATGGACCCCGTTGCCTAACGGGCAGTACCGACGGCGCCGCAAGCGCCCCAGGCAAGGCGATACCCCGTTTTATCTCAAACGAGAATAATGCGGGACAAAGCGCCGCCGCTCCCTCTATAATAGATTGCAGCACAACGCTGCCGGGCATTGCGGCGAACGCTGGCCGCATAAAGCCTTGCAACCACCGAGCACGGCTAGAGAACGGAGACCGCATGTCTTGCCCTGAACGCACCTGCACCGCCAATACCGCCGACAAACGCAACATTTCGCTGCCTGAAACGCACGGACGCAACACCCCCTGGAAGTTCTATAACCACCTTATAGGCAAAATGCCCGATGACATCTATGTGCGCGATTACTGCCTGGGCACGCACTGGACCTACATGGAGGCCGATTGCGGCATGGGCGTCAGCTTCACCTGCAAGGGCGGCGGCAAGCGCACGCACAAGTTCGACCTGCGCGGGAGACGTCTCAAAGAGGTCGCCGAACTGGCGAAATCATGGAACTTCGAAGAAGCAAGCCTGGGCGTGGCCGCCTTAAACGCCTGGTACGCCCGACCCGAGCTGCTCGACCCGCTGGGCGCCGCATACGACGAGCCCATAGAGCTGCCCGACGGAAGCATTCGCAAGATCGACGCGTTCGAAATGTACCGCCCCCGCATCAGCGCGCACGAAAACGCGTGCGTCACGGTGGTGGGCCACTTCCCCAACGTGAACCGCATCAGCGAATACGCCCAGCTCACGGTACTTGAGCGCAACTGCACAAGCGCGTTGGACACCCCCGATCCCGCATGCGAATACGTGGTTCCCGCGTCCGACTACACGTTCATCACCGGCGTGACCATCATCAACAAAACCGCTCCGCGCCTGCTTGAACTTGCCAAAAACGGCACCACCGTATTCGTGGGGCCGTCCGTGGTCATGTCCCCGTTTTTGTTCGACTGGGATGTTGAAACCCTGGCGGGAAGCGTGGTGGCCGACCCCGAAAAGGTCCGTTTCGCCGTGAAATCGGGCTCGGGCCAGCTTTTCGGCGAAGCCCTGCAGATGTGCACCGTCACACGCCCGAAAGAATAAACAGCCCTGAAAACACGCGATTCGCGGCGGCCGCCTGAAAAAGTGCGAAGCCGCCGCGAATCGTGAAAACGGAGAATTATTCGGCAGGCTTTCCAAACACGAACCAACGGCCTTCCTCGTCGTTGGCAACCACGTCGTAATCGGCCCCAAGATGCTCGAGCAAGGCTTCATATGCAGAGGTTTCGAGCGCCTTTGACGCGCTCATGTCGAACATTCTCGGGCCGCTGCCGCCGTTTTGCCTGCGAATCTCGGCCATCTGCGCGGCAATCTGCTCGCGCAGCGCGCGAGACCCCATGCCGCCTCCCACATAGGCAACGCCGCCCGGAGCAAGCAGCGCATAGAGGTTTTTAAAGGCCGCCATCTGATCGTCCCAAAAAGGCATGCTGCCGCGCGAGACGATCAGATCGAACGTAGTGCCAATGCGCTCGGCAAGGTCTGCGGCGCAAATATCGCTGCAGCACGAAGACAGCATGGTCGACGTACGGTTTTCGCTTGTCAGTTCGCCCCTTATGCGGTCTTCGGCCATCTTGAGCGCATCGGCGTTTTCGTCAAGCAGGGTCACATGGTCGAATGCGCCCTCCCGCAACACGGCAAGGGCCAAATGACCGCCGCCGCACCCGACATCGAGCATGCGCCCGCAGCGCTTGCCCGTGCGCTCGACAACGGCTGCGGCAATAACGGGATAAATGGGAGCGAACAAGCGCTCCGCAATGGCATCGTACTCTTCGGCATTATGCGACATGAGAAATCCTTTCGACAAAGAAGGCATCGCAACAGGCGATCGTCCAAGCGCGCAGAAACGGCGCGGCATACGGAGAAAAAGGCTACAGCGGAACGCACACGGTGGTGGTAGAGCCGTCCCGCAGCCCCACATCCACCACATCAAGCGGCGTACGATAGATGTCCTCCAGCCGCTCGCGCGTCATGACATCGCGCGGGGCGCCGGTTGTCACCATGCGACCGTCCTGCATCACAAACACGCGGTCGGCGCAGAAAAACGCATGATGAGGGTCATGGGTCACCATGAGCACGCTCACTCCGGATTTCGTCAGCTCGCGCATGCGCGAAAGCACGATCTGCTGGTTGCCGAAATCCAGACTGGCGGTTGGCTCGTCCATGATGATAAGGTCGGGCTGCTGGGCAAGACAGCGCGCGATTAGGATAAGCTGGCGCTGGCCACCGGAAAGCTTCGTATACGTACGAGGAGCAAGACCCTCGATCCCCAGAAGGCACATGGCCTCCCAGGCTATCTCGCGGTCGCGCCGGTCGATGCGCGAAAAACGGTCGAGATACGGGCTGCGCCCCATAAGCACCACGTCGGCCACCGTGAACGGAAACGGCGGCGTATGAGCCTGCGGCAGATAGGCGAAAATGCGCGCGCGTTCCTGCTCGGTCATCTTCACCACCGTGCGGCCGTGCATCCGCACATCGCCGGAAAACGGCTTTTCCAGGCAGAGGATGTTTTTGAGCAACGTGGTCTTACCGCACCCGTTCGCGCCGATGATGCAGGCGAACTCCCCCGCCTCCATAGACAGCGAAACGCCATGCACGATTTCTTTATGCCCATAGCCGCAACGCAGGTCATGAACGGAAATCAGATGTTCGGCCATGCTCACCACCCCTTGATGTTGCGACGGAAAATGAAGATGAAGAACGGCACGCCTATGATGGCGGTCAGGATGCCGATGGGAACCTCGGTCGAAGCCATGAGACGACAGAGGTCGTCCACAATCAGAAGATAGCCCGCCCCTATGAACATGGACGTGGGCAGCAGCACCTTGTAGTTAGGACCCACGATAGAACGCGCCAGGTGCGGGATGACCAAGCCGACCCAGCCCACAATGCCGGCAACGGCGACGGAGCAGGCCACGATGAGCGTCGATGCGAATATGACGATCAGGCGAACCCGTGCGGTGTTCACACCCAGGCTGCGCGCCTCTTCCTCGCCGAAGGAAAGCACGTTGAGCTTCCAGCGCTCCAGCAAAAGCAGGCCGAAGCCTATGGCCATGGGCGCCACAATCATGGCCAAATCAACCTGGTCGATGCGAGAGAAGCTTCCCATCAGCCAAAATGTAATGGCAGGAAGCTTATCATTTGCATCGGCCATGAACTTCACAAGCGATGTGAACGACTGGAACAGCGTGGTGACCAGCATGCCGCCCAGGACAAGGCCCAGAAGCGCATCGTATTTGTTCACCATCTTGTTCATCCACACGGCGCCGCCCACGGCAACCATAGCGCCTATGAAGGCGAAAAGCTGCACCATCATGTTCGACATGCCGAACAGAAGGGCAAGGCACGCACCGAAACTAGCGCCGGCCGATGCGCCCAGGATATCCGGCGAAACCAACGGGTTTTTAAACATGCCCTGATAGCTTGCGCCCGCAACGGCCAGGGCGGCGCCGACGAGCATAACTACCAGAATGCGGGGCAGGCGAATATTGGTCAGGGCCGTGGCCATTTGCTGGTTCACTTCCACATAGGACATGTTCAACCCGAAATTCGCAAGGAAATCGGCAAGGGCGTTGTTGGCAAGGCCCCCAAGCGTGGTCACCAATTCAACAGGCGTTATGGGATATCGACCCAATGCAAAAGAAATGACGACAATTGCCGCCAGCGCAAACCCGATGGTAATTTTCACCCACGGCTTCACCTTGCGGTCAAGCGCGTCAGCGCACTGTGCGCCTTGTTCGCAACAGGTCTGCGCAGACCCTTGGAAAGCCGCATCGTCATTTAAGGCGGCCGCAGATCGAGGCGGCCGCTTCCAGAACTTCAATCCCCCCATATTCCCCCTTGCGTTCGCAATCAGCGATGCTATTATTCATTTATTCTCGTTTAAGAATATATCTGAATGAGGATATTATACTTCAACGCACTTCGCACGCAAACCAATCCCATTCCGGGTCTAGGGCGCAAGCCGCCCGTCTCATGGAAAAGAAGGCGCCCGGCTAAGGAAAAAGCAAGGTTGAAAGCAACAAAGAGGAAGAGAATGGGGATGTCCACAAAGAAACAAAGGCTGATAAGCGTCATAGCGATCGCATGTCTTGCCATGGCTCTTGCCGTGTTCGCAGGATGCTCGAGCGCAGAAGAACCCGCTTCCGAACCGTCGGACACTTCCGCGCAGACGCAGACCGAAACCGTAGACCCCATGGCCGATCGCACCATCACCGACGACGCCGGCCGTCAGGTAACCATCCCGGGAACGGGTGCCTTGGAAAAGATCTACTACACCGGCGCACCCGGCCAGATTTTCTGCTTCACGCTGGCTCCCGAGCTCGCCGCAGGAAGCACCATGGAGTTTTCCGAGGCAGAGCTGGCATTCCTTCCTGAAGGAACCGGGGATCTGCCCTACCTTGGAACGCTTTCCGGCGGAAAGGAACTCAATCCCGAGGCAATCATGGCCGAAGGCGTGCAGGTCATTTTCTCCGTCACCACCGCAACCCCCGGCGATTACGACGTAAGCTCCGCCGACGACCTGCAGAACCTGACTGGAATACCCGTCGTCGTCTTGGACGGCTCTTTGGACGCCACCCCTGCCACCTATCGCACGCTGGGCACCCTGCTCGGCAAGGAAGACGAAGCCGAAAAGCTTGCCAGCTATTGCGAATCCGCGCTGAGCAACGTGAAGAACGCCGTTGCCGAAATTCCCGAGGACCAGCGTGTAAGCCTGTATTACGCCGAAGGTTCCGAAGGCCTTCAAACCGAGCCCAAGGGTTCGACGCACTCCCTTGCATTCGATATCGCAGGCGCGAACAACGTCGCCCAAGACGTCGAAGCCGTCAAGGGCAAAGGCATGAGCCCCATATCCCTTGAGCAGGTTCTTGCCTGGAACCCGCAGGTCATCATTGCCTGGGACGACGAAGTGCGCGGTGGTGCCGATGAGATCATCCGCACCGACAGCAACTGGTCTACCATAGACGCCGTAAAAGAAGGCCGCGTCTATACCATGCCCAACGTGCCCTTCTCCTGGTGCGACCGCCCGCCTGCGGTCAACCGCATCCTGGGCATTCAGTGGATCGCCAACACCTTGTATCCCGAAGCCTACGATGTTGACATGGTCGAGGTGACCAAAGAGTTCTACAGCATGTTCTATCACGCGGAACTCACCGACGACCAGGCGCGCGAAATCCTGGGCAACAGCTACGCGCAGTAGCCGTCGCTTTCCTACAACCTACTCTTCGGCACCGTCCCCCACACATTCTTCCGGTGCCTCGCTTCCAAAGCCGCAGTAAGCCCCTGCTTGTTGCGGCTCCATCGTTGAAAGGAACGCCGTGAGAGACCATTCCAACCACATTCAAATTTCACGAGAAGAAACCGTGGCAGGGCTGCTTGAGGCCTGCCATTTCACCCCACGAATCGAAATGGTGCGCCTCGACCAGGCGTTCGGGCGAGTTTTGGCAAAAGACGTCACGGCGCGCTGCACCATGCCTAACGTCTTGACCTGCCGCATGGACTCCATCGCCGTGCGCTGGGCCGATTTCGAAAACGGCATTCCCGACACCTCCTCGTGGGTGCGCGGCCGAAACTGGCAGTTCGCCAACACCGGCACGGCCATGCCCGAAGGCTTCGATACCGCCATTGTTATCGAGCACGTGAGCGTTTCTGCAGACGAGCAGCACGTCAAAGTGCACGCGGCCCCTTCGGCCCAGTTCGCCGGCACATCCGCCGTAGGCTCCAAGATGAAACGCGGCGACATTCTGGCACAAGCCGGCGACACCATAACCCCCGATGTTGCCGCGCGCATCGCAAGCGGCAACATAGCCAGCGTTGCCGCGTACGCCAAACCCCGCATAGCCTTCATCCCCACGGGAAACGAACTGGTGCCCGCTGGCTCGGCGGAAGTTCCCCTGGGTAAAAACGTCGAATCAAACAGCCTGGTCGTCCGTGGAAAAGTCGAAGCATGGGGTGGCGAGTTCATGCCGTTTGACATAGTCCCCGACAATCCTCAGCTCATTATAGAGGCGGTCAAAAGCGCCTGCGCATGCGCCGACATCGTGGTTTTAAACGCAGGGTCGTCGAAAGGCTCTGAAGACTGGTCGGTCGAGCAGCTCGAGGAAATAGGAACCATCATCTGCCACCAGACCAACCACGGCCCCGGACACCATAGCTCGGCCGCCGTGGTTGACGGCACGCCCGTCGTAGGAATTTCAGGGCCTCCGTTCGGCGCGTCGTTTACGCTTGGGTTCTATCTGCTTCCCCTTATGAACCTGTTCTTGGGACAAAGCCCCGAACCGCGCAAAATTCCCGTTCGCCTCACCAAGGCCTTCCCCGCCGCAGGCCCCATGTCGGGCTACAGCGCAGGAAAAGTCTACGCCGGCGAGGAGCGTCCGCCCGAAGCGGTTGACGGCACGCAGTTCTTCAGCGTCCGCATGCTCGACGTGAACCTCACCGACGAAGGCGCACTTGAAGCGACACCCGTTCCCGGACGCCCTGGATCTGCCGCCACGCTTTCCGCAAATGCGCTGTTCATGCTGGAATCGGGCCTGAATGCGCCGAAGCCTGAAGCGGGAGACATCATCTGGGCTGAGCTAAGGTAGGGCCGAAGCGGCAGCGCAGCCCCTTCGCAAGAATACAAAATCAAACGCCTGCCGCCTTCATCGATGGCGACAGGCGTTGTTTTCACACCCGAAACTCGGCGAAACCGAGGACTTGCAGCGATTGGTCATCAACGAATGCGAGAACCGCCCGGTTCCTCTTTGGCGGACACATAGACGCCGCTTTCTGGAAAATACGTCAGACGCAGCGCGCCTTCGGCGTTTGCCACGTCGGAAAGTTTCGAGCTATCCCTTTCCGCCACGGTGATGACAACGTCGCGTTCGTCGACGGTTCTGAAGGTCATGACGATCGAATCTTGGCTAAAGCCGCTATAGCGCCCGGTTGCGCGGTCCTCTTCGACGTCAACAAGCCAGCACAAGTCGGTTTGCGGACCGTGCAGCAGATCGATTACGGCATCTCGGGCCTGAAACGCGCCCGCAGCAAAGCCGAACATCGTAAGGAGCACGAACAGGGCCGCAACGCCGGCTTTGCCAAGCATGTCGAAGGAAACGGGATGCTTTTTACGGTAAATACGATACAGAACCACGACGCCGATGCAGGCAGCCAGCACAACAAGCAGTTTAAGCAGCCGCGCAGGAGTCGGATCGCCCTCGCCGAACACCACAATCACGGCAAGCGCCACAAATCCCGAACCCACATAAGCAATGCAGGCAATGACGAATCGCGCTATTTCCCGTGCAAGCTTGACGGCGGTGGCCCCGAAGTCTGCACGAACACCGCCTTTGCGCTCCTGCGCGATACTGACCAGCAGAATCGCAAACCCGACGAACGAGAAAGCGAACAGCACGAACCCCGCAGCTATGAGCAGGTACCGAAAAAGGCCCACGTATCCGATGGAGGGCGCCCACTCCCCTGCCAGCAAGATGCCGAACGCAGAAAACAGCACGACCACCGCAACAATGCCGATTACTTTCTTCGACGACATAGAAATCACTGCTACGCAACCTCCGCTCCTGCCCTGTAAACGCCACGATGCCCAGCGGCTCGCAGAATCGTATCACAGAAGGTGCGGCGCCATTGACGGCCTCAGCTAAAAGGGCGGACGCAAGAAACCCCGCACCCGCCCTCTGCGCCCATAAACCCTTACGCTATGCCACGGCCTCGCCCATCAATCGTTCCCTCTTCTTACGGGCAACGGCGCGATCTTTGCCGCACTTCGGCTTGGAAAGCGGACAGCGTTTGCTGCAGCACGGGCATGTGCCCAAATCGAGCTTGAACGATGCGGCACCTGCGGGCCTGCGCCCCTTCTTTGCCGCTTTGTTCTTCTTGGGCGTTTTGCTTCCCTTTGCATCGCTGCAAGACGAAAGGCTCTTCCCGAGTTTTTTCGCTGCTTTTCGAATAGTCTTCTCGCGCTTTTTCTCAGCCTTGCGCATGGCGGCATCGTCGCACTTCTTGCTAGATTTGCGCATGGCGGCATCGTCGCGCTTTGACGCCCGCATCTTCTCGAGCTTTTTCATCTGCTTTTTCGAAAGCTTCTTTTTCGATTCGTCGTTCTTTTTCTTGGCTGACATGACGGCTCCTATCTTTTGTTAGCCGCCATAATACTCGATAATTGTTACTAAGTTAGAATCAATTAACTTTTTGAACAGAATTCCAGGTGGGCAGCCTGCAGGATTCCGAGTGCGCAGCATTCAAAAGGGGTCGAGAGCATGCTCCCGACCCCTTTCACGCTCTTGAACGGCGCAGGCAAATCGCGATTGATTTTGCTACCTCTCGGTGCGGCTCTTCTCGATTTCCAGGGCGCCAACCTCTTCAGTGGCACCGCATCCGCAGCCGCAGCCCGCAGCGGCCTCTGCCGCAAGCTTCTCAGCATCGCGCGCTACATCGCGCATTCTGCGCGCCTCGGCCTCCTTGCCTTCCAGGTTCGCTTTCGCCACCGAAATCATCAGCTTGATGCGGTTGAGCTGATTGACTTCGGAAGCGCCCGGATCGTAGTCAACCGCCACGATGTTGCTTTCGGGATACCTGCGACGCAGCTCTTTGATCACGGCCTTGCCCACCACATGGTTCGGCAGGCACGCAAACGGCTGCGTGCACACCACGTTCGGAGCGCCCGTGCGAATGAGCTCCACCATCTCAGCCGTAAGCAGCCAGCCCTCGCCCATGGAATTGCACAGGCTCAAAATCTCACTCGCGTATCCGGCCAGCTCGTAAATATCGGCAGGGGCCTCGAAACGATGCGATGCACGCAGCGCGTCGTTGATCGGCTTGCGGAACTTGTCAAGCGCCCACAGGGCAATACGGCTTCCCACCGCGCCCTTGGCGGAACGACCCAGGGGATCTTTCTGGAAGATGGCGCCGGCAATGCCGAACAGAAAGAACTCGGTCAGACCCGGAACCACGGCTTCGCAGCCTTCGTGCTCAATCACGTCGACAATCTGGTTGTTGGCCGTAGGGTGGAACTTCACCAGAATCTCGCCCACCACGCCAACGCGGGGCTTGGTTCCCTCACCCACCAGCGGCAGCGTATCGAAGTCCTCCACAATCTTGCGAACGGTGCGCTTCCACTCCGCGCGCTTCAACCCGCGCGCAAGCTGTCCCTTGCATTCGGCCATCCAGTGATCGAAAAGCGCCTGAGCCGCTCCAGGCTCCGCTTCGTACGGACGTGTGCGATACAGACACATCATCAGCAGGTCGCCGTACAGCACGCCGTAAATTGCCTGCAAAAGCATCTTCGGCGTGATTTCGAACCCGGGATTGCTTTCCTCGAGCTTCCTGAACGAAAGCGAAATGACCGGGATATGACCCAGACCCGCCGCCGCCAACGCCTTGCGAATAAGCGCGATGTAGTTGGTAGCGCGGCAGCCGCCGCCGGTCTGTGTGATGATGACGGCCAGCTTATCGGTGTCGTAACGTCCACTCATCACGGCTTCCATAATCTGGCCCGTCACCAAAATGGACGGATAGCAGATGTCGTTGTTCACATATTTCAAGCCGGCATCCACCGCACCGTGGTCGACGCTGGGCAACAGCTCGAAGTTATACCCGTTCTTGCGGAAAATCTCCACCAGCAGATCGAAATGGATCGGCGCCATCTGCGGGCACAAAATGGTGTAGCCCGCCTCTTTCATTTCTTTGGTGAACTGCACCTTCTCAAACTCGGTAGAAGACGCCTCGCGCTGCTTGATTAAAGCATCCGCTTGGGCAATCACGCGCGCCGCCTCAGCCTCGGTCAGACCCGTCTTGTTATCCATACGCATCTTGGCATGGCGCGAGTGCTCCCTCATCTCGTCCTCGGGAACAGCCGCCTCGGTGCTGTATTCCTTGTTCATGGCAACCGTAGGACATGCCATGGGCGCACGATTCGCCTCGGCACGTTCATCGGCTTTGTCTTTCAGCGCGGCAAGCAGGGAACGTACGCGAATGCGCGCAGCGCCCAGATTAGAAACCTCGTCAATCTTGAGCACGGTGTATACCTTGCCCGAAGCCTCCAAAATCTCTTGCACCTGATCGGTAGTCAACGCATCCAGGCCGCACCCGAAGCTGTTGAGCTGGATGAGGTCGAGGTCGTCACGTTGAGTGGCAACTTTTGCCGCAGCGTATAAGCGCGTATGATACATCCACTGGTCCACCACGCGAATCGGACGCTCGAGCGTGCCGAGATGGGCGATGGAATCCTCCGTGAGCACCGCCAGGCCGAAGCTTGTCAAAAGCTCGGGGATGGCGTGGTTGATTTCCGGGTCGTTATGATACGGACGCCCCGCAAGCACGATGCCGTGCGTACCGGTCTCTTCCATCCAGCGCAGCGTTTCCTCGCCTTTCGCGCGAATGTCGTCCTTGAACGCCTCGTCTTCGGCCCATGCGGCATCCACCGCCTCGGCCACTTCGGCACGCGTGGGCGCAGCGCCGTGGCGGCACGTTGCATCCGCGAAGTTCTCGTACAACTCCACGAACAGGCGCTCTTTGAGCTTGTCTTTCTGGTCGTAAGGCAGCCAGGGGTTCAAAAACGCCGCATTGGACGTACGCAGCTCGTCAATGTTGAGACGCAGCGCCTCCGAATAGCTGGCGACGATCGGGCAGTTGTAATGGTTGCCAGCCCCGGCGTCTTCAAGACGCTCCCATTTGGCGCACGGCATCCAGATGAAGTCTACGTCTTTGGTCAGAAGGTTCATCACATGCCCATGCGAAAGCTTCGCGGGATAGCATACGCTCTCAGACGGCATGCTCTCGATGCCCGCCTCGTAGGTTTTCTTCGAGGATGAATCGGACAACACCACGCGATACCCGAGCTTCGTGAAGAAGGTGAACCAGAACGGATAGTTCTCGTACATGTTGAGCGCGCGAGGAATGCCCACCGTGCCACGCGCAGCAGCTTCGGCAGAAAGCGGCTCGTAGTCGAACAGGCGATGGCTTTTGTAGTCGAACAAATTCGGCAGCTCGTTTTCGCCGTTCAAAACGCCTGCGCCCTTTTCGCAGCGGTTGCCCGTTATGAAGCGGCGGTGTTTGCCGGTCTTCTCGTCCAGGCCGAAGTCGTTCACCGTAAGCAAACAATGATTCGAGCACGCCTTGCAACGCACGGTTTTATGCGTGGGAGCGAGCGATTCGATCTGGTCGAGAGGCAGCAAGGTTGAAACAGGAGCGACGAACGCCTCGCCCGCCCCTTCGGCCTGCTGTGCTTCATACGCCGCCTCGGCGTCGCGAAGCGTCGCTGCATAGCGGTCGCGTGCAAGCAGCGCAGCGCCGTATGCGCCCATGTTGCCGGCGATGTCCGGACGAACGGCATTCACGCCCGACAGCTGCTCGAACGCACGCAACACGGCGTCGTTGAGAAACGTTCCGCCCTGCACGATAACCTTCTCGCCCACTTCGTGCGGGTCGCGAATCTTGATAACCTTGAACAGCGCGTTCTTGATGACCGAGATGGCCAAGCCGGCGGCGATATCGCCTACCGTGGCGCCTTCTTTCTGAGCCTGCTTCACGCGGCTGTTCATGAACACCGTGCAACGGCTGCCAAGGTCAACCGGATGCTCGGCGGCGTTGGCCGTCTTGGCGAATTCGGTCACATCCAGGTTCAAGCCAGTCGCAAAGCTCTCGATGAAGCTGCCGCAGCCAGAGCTGCATGCCTCGTTGAGCATGATATGGTCAATGATGCCGTCGCGCACGCGCAAGCATTTCATGTCCTGACCGCCGATATCCAAGATGAACTCGACGCCGGGAAGCATTTGCTGGGCGCCTCGCAGATGGGCCACAGTCTCGATCTCGCCCGAATCCACCCGGAGCGCTTCGATCAGCAGGCCTTCGCCGTAGCCGGTCACGGTTGCATGACCTATGGTCACGAAGGGCTCTCCCGTATTCGCGTCCACGGGAAGCGCGCCGTACATATCGGCGATGGCACGCTTGGCGGTTCCCAAAACATCGCCTTTGTTATTGGCGTACGAGCTCCACAGAAGCTCGCCGTCTTCGCCAATCAGGGCGGCCTTGAACGTGGTAGAGCCCGCGTCTATGCCAAGATAAGCTGTACCGGCGTAGGCCATCAAGTCGCCGCGAGCAACCTTTTCCTTGTCGTGGCGTTCCTTGAACTCAACGAACTCCTGCTCGTTTGCGAACAAAGGGTCCAGGCGTACCACTTCGCTACCTTGGATATCGCCTAGGCTGCGCAGGCGCTCGAGCACATCAGAGAGCAGCTCGGGCTTGCCTTTCGCACCGCAGATTGCCGCACCGCTTGCCACGAACAAATGTGCGTTTTCGGGACGGATGGCGTGTTCGTCATCAAGATTAAGCGTTTCACAGAAGCGCTTATCCAGTTCGGAAAGGTATTGCAAAGGGCCGCCCAGCAATGCGACGTTACCGCGAATGGGGCGTCCGCACGCCAGGCCCGAAATGGTCTGCGTGACCACGGCCTGAAAAATGGAAGCGGCAATGTCCTCCTTGCGCGCGCCTTCGTTGAGCAGCGGTTGCACATCGGTTTTCGCGAACACGCCGCAGCGACTTGCGATGGGATAGATGGTGGTATGGCTTTTTGCGAGTTCGTTCAAACCGCCCGCATCGGTGTCGAGCAGAGCCGCCATCTGGTCAATGAACGCACCCGTGCCACCGGCGCAGGTACCGTTCATGCGCTGCTCTATACCGTTGTCGAAATAGATGATTTTTGCATCTTCGCCACCAAGCTCGATCACCACGTCGGTCTGCGGAATGAAGGTTTCCACGGCGGTTTTGGACGCAATGACTTCCTGGACGAATTCGATGCCGAGCCACTGGGCCAGAAGCAAACCGCCTGAACCCGTGATGGCGATGGTCATAGGCGTATCGGGATACTGCTCGGCAGCCTCCCCCACCACCTCGATGATGGTCGCGCGAATGTCTGCATGATGACGCTTGTAGCACGAATGCTGGATGGTGTTCTCGTCATCGAGAACCGCCACCTTAACCGTGGTCGATCCCACGTCAATGCCGATATGAAGCGGCGCATGATGCGCGGAAACGCCGCCCGTTTGGTCGGAAGCCTCTTCGGATGCAAGACGACGGGAAACAGCTTCCTGATTGTTTGCGTTCATGGTCTTATCAGCCATGAGATTCTCCTTAGCAATCACGTGTCTTCGTCTCAGAGCCCTACATGGTGATGGGCTCGCCTGGTTTTATGAAAAGGAGCTTCATGGCAATAAGCGCCATTTCCTCCGAGCTTTCTTTCATGCCTGTTTCAACCCAATGGCCTATGAATCCAAGATAGGCCCCGGCGTAATAGGCAATGTAGTAGTTCACGAACGGCGTGGGATTTTCCCGATACTGCTCGTGCAAGAGCGACATGATGAACTGACTGCACACAGCCTCGCGCAAACGCGGCCCGAAGCGTACGTCGCCGCCCGGCCCAAGCACCGCGTGCAAAAAATCTCCTTCTTCACGAAGGTAGTCGAACAGCTCCACCAGAACGGGGAAAGGTTTCTTCGTAACGAGGTACCCCATGAGATCTTTGATGGAAAGGGCGCTCATTTTTTCCTGAAACACAGCAAGGCCCCGAAGGACCTCGTTTTCGAACGTCTGGAGCAGACAGTCTTTATCTTCGAAATGATTATAGAACGTGCCTCGATTGAGGCCGGCGCGCTGGCACAGGTCGTTTACCGTAAACCCGTCGAAACCGCGCTCCTCCATAAGGGAGATAAGGGCTTCTCGCAATGCCGCCTTCGTACGAACAATACGAGGGTCGCACGTGCGCGACGACGCAAGCGGCCGTGCGGCACCCGCCATTCTGAAAACCTCCCCCGCAGGAGACGTGAGCCCCTTTGCGGCCATGGCCATGCATGCCTCCTTTCGGCACATGAACGACCGCCTACTTTTAGACAGTCTGTTCAATTGCGGATTGTACCCTTGCATACGCCCCTAATCAACATAGTGTCGAAAAATGAAGGCAAAAACGAAACGAAGATAGAAGGCCGCAGCGGGCTTGTTTGTGCGCTTTCGCATTCACGCACGGCCGTATGAAAGAGCGCACCCGGCGAGCACCTGGCGAAATCGGTGCACAAAGAAAAGACCGCAGCCAAGGGCTGCGGTCTTTTCAAAAGACGAACGCTGCCGCGCTATGCGGCAGGTTTGTCAACGACCAGCATGTTTAACGCTGCTCGTTGCGACGACGGAGCGCGTACGCGCCTGCACCCAGAGCCGCAACGCCTGCTGCTGCAGCTGCACCGACGAGCATCATGCTGCCGTCGGAAGTCTGGGGAAGCGTGGTCGGCTGAGCTTCTTCGTCAGCCTTTGCGGGTTCGGCATTGGAACCCTCAGCGTTGCCGTTTTCGCCCTGTGCCTGATTCTCATCGGCACCCGGCGCCTCAACTGCGACCTTCTGCCACACGCCGTACAGCGTGATGTCGGCGGTCACGGGAGTGGCGAAATCATACAACTCCATGGTCTGCTTATCGAGAGTCCAGCCAAGGAACTTGTAGCCCGCAAGCGTGGGATCGCCCGGACGGGCGACGGCCTTGCCGTCCTCGACCTCGACAACCGTGTCATTGGTGGCGTCGATGCCGTCGCTAAAGGTCACCTTGTGGGTGACGACCTGCGGATCGACGGCCTTCCAGTGAGCAACCAGGCTCTGGTCGGTGTTCGGAGCACGGGTCACAGTGAAGTCGATGATGGCGTCGGAGCCCATGTAGCTCCAGCCTTCGAAGACATAGCCGTCGCGGGGAGCGGGGGTGACGACGTTCCAGTTGTACACGCCGGCCTCAATCTGAGACATGGGATAGGTGACGTCGCCCAAAACGGTAGTTTGGTCTTCGTCATAGAACGTGAAGGTCACGTCCTGCTCGACAGGATCGCCGATTTTCTCCCACTTGGCAACAAAGGTGGCATCGTGCTGGGGGCCTGCGACAGCGGCGGGGTCGACCACGTAGTCGGTACCCTCATAGCACCAGCCGACGAACTCGTAGCCTTCCTTGGAGGGCTTGACAACATCCCAGTTGTACACGCCTTCAAGAGCCTGCTCATAGGTGTAGGTCACGGATCCGAGAACGGTCCAGTCTTCGTCAACGAAGGTGTAGGTGACGGGCTCCTGGACGGGGGCCTCCGCCTTGTTCCACTTCGCGACGAAGGTCTGGTCGTGCTGGGGGCCTGCGACAAACGCAGGGTCGATCACGTAGTCGGTGCCCTCGACGCACCAGCCTGCGAACTCGTAGCCTTCCTTGGAGGGCTCGATGACGTCCCAGTTGTAAAGACCGGCAGCAATCTGTGCGTAGTCGTAAGTCACAGAACCAAGCACCGTGACGCCGTCCTCATCGACGAAGGTGTAGGTGACGGGCTCCTGGACGGGGGCCTCCGCCTTGTTCCACTTCGCGACGAAGGTGGTGTCGCTCTGAGGACCGGCAACGGTTGCAGGGTCGATCACGTAGTCGGTGCCCTCGACGCACCAGCCCGCGAACTCGTAGCCGGGCTTATCCGCAGGAGTGACGACGTCCCAGTTGAAGACGCCCTCGAGAACCTGCTCGTAAGAATAGGTCACGTCGCCCAGGACCGTGCCGTCCTCATCGACGAAGGTGTAGGTGACGGGCTCCTGGACGGGGGCCTCCGCCTTGTTCCACTTCGCGACGAAGGTCTGGTCGTGCTGAGGAGCAGCCACGACGGAAGGGTCGATCACGTAGTCGGTGCCCTGGACGCACCAGCCTGCGAACTCGTAGCCTTCCTTGGAGGGCTCGATGACGTCCCAGTTGTAAAGACCGGCAGCAATCTGTGCGTAGTCGTAAGTCACAGAACCAAGCACCGTGACGCCGTCCTCATCGACGAAGGTGTAGGTGACGGGCTCCTGGACGGGGGCCTCCGCCTTGTTCCACTTCGCGACGAAGGTGGTGTCGCTCTGAGGACCGGCAACGGTTGCAGGGTCGATCACGTAGTCGGTGCCCTCGACGCACCAGCCCGCGAACTCGTAGCCGGGCTTATCCGCAGGAGTGACGACGTCCCAGTTGAAGACGCCCTCGAGAACCTGCTCGTAAGAATAGGTCACGTCGCCCAGGACCGTGCCGTCCTCATCGACGAAGGTGTAGGTGACGGGCTCCTGGACGGGGGCCTCCGCCTTGTTCCACTTCGCGACGAAGGTCTGGTCGTGCTGAGGAGCAGCCACGACGGAAGGGTCGATCACGTAGTCGGTGCCCTGGACGCACCAGCCTGCGAACTCGTAGCCTTCCTTGGAGGGCTCGATGACGTCCCAGTTGTAAAGACCGGCAGCAATCTGTGCGTAGTCGTAAGTCACAGAACCAAGCACCGTGACGCCGTCCTCATCGACGAAGGTGTAGGTGACGGGCTCCTGGACGGGGGCCTCCGCCTTGTTCCACTTCGCGACGAAGGTGGTGTCGCTCTGAGGACCGGCAACGGTTGCAGGGTCGATCACGTAGTCGGTGCCCTCGACGCACCAGCCCGCGAACTCGTAGCCGGGCTTATCCGCAGGAGTGACGACGTCCCAGTTGAAGACGCCCTCGAGAACCTGCTCGTAAGAATAGGTCACGTCGCCCAGGACCGTGCCGTCCTCATCGACGAAGGTGTAGGTGACGGGCTCCTGGACGGGGGCCTCCGCCTTGTTCCACTTCGCGACGAAGGTCTGGTCGTGCTGAGGAGCAGCCACGACGGAAGGGTCGATCACGTAGTCGGTGCCCTGGACGCACCAGCCTGCGAACTCGTAGCCTTCCTTGGAGGGCTCGATGACGTCCCAGTTGTAAAGACCGGCAGCAATCTGTGCGTAGTCGTAAGTCACAGAACCAAGCACCGTGACGCCGTCCTCATCGACGAAGGTGTAGGTGACGGGCTCCTGCATAGGGGTCTCCACCTTGTTCCACTTCGCGACGAAGGTGGTGTCGCTCTGGGGACCAGCGATGGCTGCAGGGTCGATCACGTAGTCGGTGCCCTCGACGCACCAGCCCGCGAACTCGTAGCCGGGCTTTTCGGGAGCAACGACAGCCCAGTTGTACACGCCGGCAAGAACCTGCTCGTAGGTGTAGGTGACACTGCCGAGAACCGTACCGTCAACGTCCTTGAACGTGTAGGTGACATCTTCCTGGACGGGAACGTCCTGCTTGTTCCACTGGGCGTAGAGGTTCGTGTGCCTGTCGAGCTTCGTTCCCTCGACGAACGGCTTGGTGCCGGCGGAGTCGTAGGTCCAGCCAGCGAAATCGTAGCCCTCGCGGGTCGGGTTCTCGGGGAACACGACCGTGCCGTCGTCCTGCGTGGCGATGTCAAGGAAGGTTGCGCCGGAGCTGAAGGCGCCGCCGTTGGCGTCGAACAGGACCGTGGTGAACGCTGCGGCCTGCTTGTTCCACTGGGCGTAGAGGTTCGTGTGCCTGTCGAGCTTCGTTCCCTCGACGAACGGCTTGGTGCCGGCGGAGTCGTAGGTCCAGCCCGCGAAGTAGTAGCCCTCGCGGGTCGGGTTCTCGGGGAACACGACCGTGCCGTCGGCTTGCGTGGCGATGTCAAGGAAGGTTGCGCCGGAGCTGAAGGCGCCGCCGTAGGCGTCGAACAGGACCGTGATGACCTCTGCGGGATCTGCGGGATCTGCGGGCTCCGCGGGATCTGCGGGCTCCGCGGGATCTGCGGGCTCCGCGTAAGGCTGCTGCCCCGCACTGTCTGCGTCGACCGCAAATGCGGCAGGCGCCACCGGGCCGGCTGCCATAAGCAGGCACAGGCCCGTGGCGATAGCCGCTCTTGGTCTTGTATATTTCATAAACATTCCTCCTTTGGTGCGCATGAGCGCGGTCGCTTCTCATTGCGCTATCAACCATATGCAGCAGGCGGTTCTGATCGATTTGCGCAATATATACGCTAAAAAGATACCCCCCCCCGTATATCGAAGTCAATGTCAATCTTCCCTTTACCGAACTTATCCATGGGTAAAAACTCCTGATTATCCCGACGTTTTTCCTATGCATTCCAGCCTATTCCAACCAATGTTGCGCAACATTTCTTGCCCAATTCCAAGCGAAATCGCTCCTCTTCTTTCGCAACATTCCTAAAACTTCCCCATAGACGCAAAAGGGCCGCTTCGAAAAGCGGCCCTTTTGCGTCTATGGGTATATAAAAATTATTTCTCCACGATCGGAATCTCATCCTCTGTGCGTTCATCCAGATTTTTATCCCATACATAATGCTTGGTTTCGCGAGCAATCATGCCGGAAAGCAGCAGCACCATCAAAATGTTAGGAATCGCCATGAACGCGTTCGCAATGTCGGACGTCGTCCAGACAATATCCGCCACGCCGACCGCACCCAAAAACGCGGCAAGCACGTACACGATCTGATACGGACGAATGGCACGACGACCGAACAAGTACGTCACGCAACGGTTTCCGTAATAGCTCCAACCCAAGATGGTGGAATACGAAAACAAAATCATGCCAATCACCAAAACTGGCGTCCCCACGTAGGGGATGGAGGCGAATGCGGCGCTCGTCAAATCTGCGCCCGCCATGATTCTCCCCTCAGCAATGCCACTCACAAGCTCAGGATGGGCAAGCATCGTGGAGACGAGCACAATACCTGTCAGCGCGCAGATGACAACCGTATCCCAGAATGTACCCGTCATGGAAACCAGAGCCTGGCGTGCGGGATTGCGCGTTGCCGCCGCTGAGGCAACAATGGGGGCAGAACCCAAGCCTGATTCGTTGGAGAACAGACCTCGTGCACAACCGAACTGAATAGCCGCCATGATGCCGCTGCCCAGCAGGCCGCCGAACGCCGCCTGCGGGTTAAACGCAGATTCCACAATGAGACACATGGCTGGCCATACGAATTCGATGTTCATGCCGATGATGACCACGCAGCCCCATGCGTACGCGATGGCCATGAACGGGACGAGCTTTTCGCATACGCTCGAAATGACGCGCACACCGCCGAAGATGACGATGGCGACCATGATGACGATGGCAAGACCGATCGCCCATGTAGGAATACCCGGAAAATTCGACACGATGACGCCCGTCATGGAGCTTGACTGCACCGCCGACCCTATGCCCATGGAGGCGACCGTGGTCAGCACGGCGAACGCCGTGGCGCCGAGCACAGCCCACCAGGGCGTCTTGCCGTTCTTTTCAAACGCCCTGCGCCATGCATACATGGCACCGCCGAGCATATCTCCCTTTTTATCCTTCACACGGTACTTGACCGCCGCATAGACCTCGGAATATTTCGTGGCAATGCCGAACACGCCCGTAAGCCACATCCACAATACGGCACCCGGACCGCCCGCCATGATAGCCGTCGCCACGCCGACGATATTGCCTGTTCCGATTGTCGCCGAAAGCGCTGTGGTCAAAGCGCCGAACTGGCTGATGTCACCTTCGGCGTCAGGGTCTTTCGTGATGGAGAGCTTGATGGCCGTAGGAAGCTTGCGCTGGATGAAGCCCGTGCGCACCGTCATGTAGATGTGCGTGCCCAGAAGCAGCAGAATCATAGGCGGACCCCACACCATTGCGTCAAGCGTGTTGATGGCAGAAACTATCGCATCCATGTTCGTTCCTTCCCCGAAACGAACGTCGTACGGCGGTTCTGCTACAGCATTCGTCCGCTACGCAGATAAGCGCACTGCCCGCAATCGGATCGCCGCCGTATGACGATCGTCGTTGGCTGTCAGAATGCTCGGATTATACGGGCGTCGCCCTTTTAGCCCGACGCTTTAGCATGCGAAAGCGTTTTCTGCTCGGCAAAAGGCGCGAGGGCGGCAATCGAGCCGCCCTCGCGTGTGAATCGTTATGCCCTATTTCTTATGCGCGAACATAACATGCCTGACAAAATAGGCCAATGCGAAAATAACCGCGCAAATACCGATGCCCTTCAGAAGCAGATCGACCGGCTGCGCACCATGAATCAGCAATCCCAGGAAATACACGCCCATAACAACCACGATAACGCCGACAAGCTTCTCCTTCAAATCGTCCAGATTGTGAATCTGCAACCACGAAGGCATATCGATCCCGTCGTCGATGAACAGCGAATACAGACCAACCGACATGATATAGAGCACCACAGCAAGCAGGTAGAAGTCAGCGTATTCTATATACTCCACCAGCATGTCTTGCATGCTCAAATGGCCCGTTGCCGCCTCCACCGTCACAACGACCGTGGAAATAAGCGTTGCAATCGTAAGCGCAATGGAGGAAACGAACAGCCCGACACTCGGCACCACGGCCATGAATCGTGAGTATCCCACCAGCTTGCGCTCACGACGTCTGCCGCGGCTTTCCTGCTGGCAATCGTCCTCTTCGAGAGACGTCTTCTTTTTGTCAGACAGTTCAGAGCCGCTCTTGAATTCCTCATCATGGCTGTCTTCAGCGGCACGCAACAAGGGGGCATTCTCCGTCACGGGGCTTCCTCCTACAAACAGATCAAACGAACAAGGCCATACGCGCAAAATATCGGTTTTCACGACGACGGTGCACCAATCGCGCCTTGTCAAATTCTTCGTCGGTCGCAAGAAACGCCGAGCCAATCCGATGGCACCGCCTATTCAAGCAATTGTAGCCGCCGGCACTGCCCCTGCACGCAAACGTCAGCGGGCTGTTGCTTTCCCGGAAAACCACAGCCCGCCATAACCTTCAAGCTTCGTCGAAGGTGCTTCAACTATACGCATGCCGTCCAAGAAAAGACCCCGAAAAGACGACTCGAACCGAAATAGAGGAATTGCCTTTCCCCTTGATTATCACTATCTCCCGGCAAAGTCCCACTCATATCAAAAGCCGCCTGCTGCAAGTGCTGCAACAGGCGGCTTCCTCATGCAAGATTATTCGATTTGGTCCTATTTGCCCTCTATGACGGGGATATCCTCCTCGTAAGCTTCGTCAAGATGACCTTCGTAAACATAATGTTTGGTCTCCCGTGCGATCATGCCAGACAGCAACAAGACCATGATGATGTTCGGGATGGCCATAAGCGCATTTCCAATGTCGGAAATAACCCAGACCACATCGCCCACGCCGATAGCCCCCAAGAAGCCAACGATGACATAGAGAATCTGGTACGGAAGAATGGCACGGCGACCGAAGAGGTACGTTGCGCAGCGGTTGCCGTAATAGCTCCAGCCGAGAATGGTTGAGTACGCGAAGCTGATCATGCCAATGACCAGGATGGGCGTACCCAGATACGGAATGGTCGCAAACGCCGCACTTGCAAGCGCAGCGCCTTCTTTGATGGAGCCGCCTTCGACAATGCCCGGATGGGCAAGCATGGTGGAAACAAGCACGATACCCGTGATGGCGCAAATGACGACCGTGGACCAGAACGTGCCCGTCATGGCAACCAGCGCCTGACGAGCGGGGTTCTTCGTTGCCGCAGCGGCTGCAACGATAGGAGCGGAGCCCAGGCCGGATTCGTTGGAGAACAAACCGCGGGCGCAGCCAAACTGTAGAGCGACCATGATGCCCGATCCAACGGCACCGCCGAATGCCGCCTTCGAGGTGAATGCGCATTCGAAAATCAGCGCGAACGCAGGACCAATGTACTGCCAGTTGATGGCCATGATAACCAGGCAGCCCACTGCATACGCCACAGCCATGAACGGAACGAGCTTTTCGCATACGACCGAAACGGTTTTCACGCCGCCGAAGATGACGACAGACACCAGAATAGCGATGACCAGGGCAATGAGCCACTCGGGAATGCCCGGGAAGTTGGATTCGATGATGCCCGTCATAGCGGCAGACTGAACCGCCGAACCCGTGCCGATGGTGGCAACGATGGCGAACAGCGCGAACGATACCGCACCGAGCTTCGCCCACCAAGGCAAAGAGCCATCCTTGCGTTTGAAGGCGCGCTCCCATGCATACATGGCGCCGCCGAGCATTTCGCCCTTATGGTCTTTCACGCGATATTTGACGGCGGCGTAGACCTCGGAATACTTCGTGGCAATGCCGAACACGCCCGTAAGCCACATCCAGAACACCGCGCCAGGGCCGCCCGCGATAATGGCCGTCGCCACGCCGACGATAGAACCTGTGCCAATGGTGCCCGCAAGCGCCGTCACCAACGCGCCGAACTGGCTCACGTCGCCCTCGCTGCCTTCGTCGTTGACCACGGACATCTTAATTGCCTTGGGCAGCTTCCTTTGAATGAAACCCGTACGGATGGTCAAGAAGATATGCGATCCAAGCAGGAGGCAAATCATCAAAGGGCCCCATACAACGGCATCGATCTGATTAAGAATGCCGACAATATCCATGCGTTTCCGCCTTCCCCATTTTTACGTTAGCGTATTATTGTACGCCGATGCGGTTTTCCATTCGGGTGAAAAATGAATTAAACCTGAAAAGCGTTACGGAAAACAAGACATGTGGAAAAGCCCATTTGGGTATAATTTCTTCTATCCGGCGTGTTTTAGCAATGCAATTGGGATTCGCGCACAAGTCGCACTCCACTACGACCAGGCTCTACACACCCAGACAGCTCTTGCAGCGAGAGAGTCCATGACGCAAGTGAGCCCACGCATCCAAGCATAGCCCAACGCGCAAGAGCCAGTGCGGCGCTTTCTTTGAAAGTACCCGAGGCAACGCCCCGCCTCCAACCCAAGACCGCAAGATCCTCTCAATCGGGGCACGAGAGGATTTCTATGCCCAAACTCGACCGCGTTACATACAGCCATATCACAGCCCTGCAGATTCACCGCTTCATGCAGCGCAATCTCGCCACCACCCTCGCCAGCCCCAGCCGGACCAGAAGCGCGCCACAAACCTCGGTTTCGACACACGACGCGGCGACGGTCCTCGCAAACGCCCTACGAGACCACGCCATCGGTTCGCGCGAATTCCGCAACGCGAGCGAGGCGCTAGAGTTCCTTTCGCTCGAAGGTGTTTGCGCTCCGCTTCACTTCGTCACCTCCTCACAAGGGCAATGTCGACGCAAAGGAGATATCGAGGCGCACCTACTCAGCACGCAGGTTTCGTCCGATTCCTTTTTCGAGCTGGCAAGAGACTGCCTGGTATGCTCCCCCGAACTCGCTTTCGTACAATGCGCCGACAGGCGAACCGATTTTACTTGGCTGCTCGAGCTGGGCTATGAGCTGTGCGGCACGTACCAAACCGCGCGCACGGGACTAACCACCCAATACGAAGTCCAGGCGCTCACGTCGACGCAGCGTATTCGTGACTTCCTGAAACGCAACCCCTCCCTTCGCGGGTCCCGCCTTGCGCGGCGAGCCCTTCTTTATATGTCCGATGGATCTGCTTCTCCGCGAGAAACCGCACTTGCACTGCTCCTTGGATTGCCGCGCCACCTTGGCGGATATGGACTTGAAATCCCTCTCATGAACCGCCCCGTCAAGCTGAACGAGCAAGCGGCGTCCATCGCGCAACGTGCCTCGCTGCGCTGCGATCTATGTTGGCCGAAATCCAAAGTGGACGTCGAGTATCAAAGCGATTTCGCACATCAGGGAGAGTTCGCGCGAATACGCGATTCGCGGCGAGCGAACGCGCTCGCGACAATGCAGTGGACAACAATCGGCGTTACAAGTGAGGAGATGAACAGCATGGCTGCGTGTGACGCCATTGCGGAAGCGGTCCGAAAGGCCACGCAAAAGCAACGACGCGCAAATCCTGCGGATTTCGAGAGAAAGCACCGCGAGCTTCGTTGGAAGCTGGAACTCCCCTGCTAAAGTGCAGTACGACGGCCAGGGTGCGATGCAACGGAACAGGACCTGCGGCGGCGTGGCGCTACGCGCAACCAGCCGGAACACACAGCAACTGACGTAACGCGAAAATCGCCGACATGCCCCACCCTGAGCCCGAAAATGCACCAAAACACACTTACAGACTCGCATATTGCACGAAACGTACCGATCGCCGACATAAGCCACTCTGCTTGATTAATGTAATTCCACATTATTTAGTATTATGTTGACTTATTTGAATGATTTCACAATAAAAAGGGGCAGTTTACCTCCTCTTTGATACGTTTCGTGAGTTTTGCGATAGCAAAGTCGGCTTCCTGTGCATTTTCCTAAAAAATAAGCGCGCCCAACGAGGCTCCTGTCGAACGGCGCGTCCGGACAGGATTCTGGGCGAAGGGCATGCCCGACGGGGCTACGGCCGAACGGCGTGCCTGACAGGATCCTGTGCGAAGCGGGGCTCCGGCCGAACGGCGCACCCAACGGGAACCTGGCCAAAATACAATACCCAACGGAGCCCTGGGCGAAACGCAATACAAGAGGGAATGTCCCATACTTCAAAACAAACCTCCCGAGAAGCATCGCGGCCAATCCTTAGTGCTATAAGTTCCACTTGAAAGGTGCGTTTCAGACCGCCCTCCAAAACACCACCAACTCGCCCTACGCATGCGCGGCGAACCAATAAGACTCACCTATAGCATCACTTGTTTTCAACGCTTTCAGGGAATGCAAGAGCTTTCAGGGCCGAAAACCCCGCAGCGCAGTAAGAACGGTGCTACAATGCGCACCATGAATTCTGTTTCAGGGCGGGGTGAAATTCCCCACTGGCGGTAATCGAAGTCCGTCGGCAAACGCGTCGCACAACGCAGCTCGCCGGCATTTCGTCAGTCCGCGACCCTGGCGCTGCGCGCCAGGCTGATTCGGTGAAAACCCGAAACCAACGGTCACAGTCCGGATGGAAGAGGCAGGGTTCGCACGACGGTCGACCCTTTTCGGGGCCGTATTCTCATGCGAATGACAAGCCCGTATTGGAATTCATACGGGCTTGTTTCTTTCATGCGGGACAAGAAGCAACCTCATCTGCAAGCCGTCCCGCACGAAAGGCGATTACCATGGCCGCAAACGCAAAAAAGCCCCAGTTCAACAATTCGAACAGATGGAATACACGCCAGCTTGTAACCATGGCGCTTATGTGCGCCATAGCATCGCTGTTCTCCTTCGTTCAGATACCCCTTATTCCAGGCGTTTCATTCCTGACCTACGACCCCTCTCTCATGCCCGCTATGGTCTGCGGGTTCGCCTTCGGGCCTGGAGCAGGCATCGCCGTGGGATCGATTGCAGCCGTCGTCCATGGGCTTATCCTGGGAGAATGGATCGGTTCGCTCATGAACATCTTCGCCACGGCATTCTTCGTCCTGCCGGCCGCTTTGCTGTATAGGCGCATGCACACGTTGAAGGGCGCCATCGCAGGCCTCGTCATCAGCGTCATCACGGCAACGGCAGGAGCCATTCTCGTCAACCTGACCATTGGCGTATGGTTCTATTACGGCAGCGCCGACGTTATCATCCCTCTGATCCTTCCCGCCCTTTTGCCGTTCAACCTTGTAAAAACCATTTTGAACGCCCTGCTTACCCTCGTGGTATACAAGGCCGTCTCTAATCTCATCACCCCGAAGAAAGACCGCGTGAAGGGCCGCCCCACAAACCAGGCCGCCTAAGCAAACGGCACGCATCCTTCGCCGCCACGCCGATTCCAAAGCATCCCTCACAAGGGGGGCGCGCCTCTTTCACCACTCTGCGCATTCGTCTGCTTGACGGCAATCCAACACTGGAGTATCCAAGAAGCCGCCGTATCGCATGCGCGACGAATGACTCACGTAACCGCACGGTCCTCATCGCGCCGAACAAAACGAAAGAACAAAATCCATGATTACCTGCACCAATGTTGAATTCACCTACGATGGAGACCGGCTTGTCCTCGCCGGAATCAATGCGCATATCGCGCCGGGCGAGTTCGTCTGCATCCTCGGAGGCAACGGAAGCGGCAAGTCGACCCTGGCTAAACACTTCAACGCGCTACTCGTCCCCGACGCCGGATCGGTAACCACCGACGGAATGAGCACCGCCGACGAGGAGAATCTGTACGCGATCCGCTCCACGGCGGGCATGGTGTTTCAAAACCCCGACGATCAGCTCGTCGCCTCTCTCGTCGAAGACGACGTCGCCTTCGGTCCGGAAAACCTCGGCGTTGAAACGGCGGAAATAGCCCTGCGCGTTCGCTCTGCGCTTGAAGAAGTTGGTCTCGTCGGCTTCGAGAAGCACGAGACCAACGCGCTTTCGGGCGGCCAAAAGCAGCGCGTCGCCATTGCCGGCGTTTTGGCCATGAATCCGAAAATCCTCATTCTTGACGAAGCATCCTCCATGCTTGATCCGCGCGGGCGCAAGGGTCTCATGCGCGTGTGCAAAGAATTGCACGAACGGGGCATGACCATCGTCATGATCACCCACTTCATGGAAGAAGCCGCCGAGGCCGATCGTATCATCGTCTTGGAGCAGGGACGCGTCGCCCTTGAAGGCGCACCCGATAAAGTTCTCGCAAGAACCGACGTCCTTGGTCGGCTCAACCTGGAAGTGCCCTTCGCATGCCGCCTCTCCACGGCGCTGCGCGAACGAGACGCCTGCATTCCCGTCTGCATTCGCGAAAATGCCTTGGCAGATGCCATTGTCCAAGCGGCAGACTCTGCTCTCCTCGCAAAACGATGCGAAGCAGCGAAGAAAAACGCGATTCGAGATGCCTCCAAGAGCGCCGCGGCTGACAACACGCCGGCAGCGGGATCGTCCCCGGCAGAGAGCCCGACAGCGGGCTCGGCCTCAGCCCCGAACGAGGCATTGGCGGCCGCAACCGACAGCGTCTCGATGACGGACGCGCGAAAAAACATCGCTCCCTTCATCGAATTCGACCACGTATCCCATACCTATCTCGACGCTTCACGCGCAAAGAAGAATCGCTCTAAAAAGCACGATAAGCAGGCGAAATGGGGCAACGACCCCAACGCCGTCTGGGCGCTGCACGACGCAACCTTCTCCATAGCAAAAGGAGAGTTCGTCGGTATTGCAGGTCACACCGGATCGGGGAAATCGACCCTCATCCAGCACATGAACGGCATCTTGAAACCCACCTGCGGCCGCGTGCTCGTCGAGGGTAAAGACATCGCCGACAGAAAAGAAGCCAATGTCGCGCGGTCTAAAGTGGGCGTCGTTTTCCAATATCCCGAACGCCAGCTTTTCGCCGCCACGGTTTACGACGACGTCGCCTTCGGCCCACGCAACATGGGACTCGACGAACATGAAATCGACGTTCGCGTACGCGAGTCGCTTGCACGAGTCGACCTCGATTTCGAAGCTCTCAAAGACACGAGCCCCTTCGAGCTTTCCGGCGGCCAACAACGCCGCGTGGCCTTCGCCGGCGTATTGGCCATGAGGCCGAGCGTGCTTGTCCTCGACGAGCCCACGGCTGGGCTCGATCCCGCCGCGCGCCGAGACTTCCTCGCGCTCATCTCATCGCTGCACAAGAAAATGGGACTGACCGTAATCATGGTATCCCATAGCATGGACGACCTCGCCGCATTCTGCCAGAAGCTCATCGTCCTCAAAGAGGGAGACACCTTCGCCATGGGCGCGCCTGAAACCGTTTTCCTGCAAGAGAAGGAGCTTGAAGCAATCGGACTCGGCGTTCCCGCAGCTCAACGCATGGCAAGCAAGCTTCGCGAACGTGGCATACCCATGCCTGACTGTACGCTGTATACCATAGAGTCTCTCGTCGAAATGCTCGCCCCGACGCTATCGGACGAAGCAACGCGCTCGAAAGCGAACAAGGAGGACGTCCGATGAATTCCGTCTTCTCCTTCGGTAGCTATTACCCAGGGTCGAGCCCTCTCCACAAGCTGGACCCGCGCACGAAGCTTTTGGCGGGCGTGGCGCTTATTGCCGCCGCACTGCTTTCGCAGGATTTCTGGGGATTGGGCGTCGTGGCCCTTTTCGTCGCAGCGTTCTACGCGCTCTCCCGCATACCGCTGGGCAAAGCCGCCCGATCGCTCGCGCCCCTGCTGGCCATCGTGGTCGTAGCATCCATCCTGAATCTCTTCCTCATCCAAGATGGACCGGTCCTGTTCCAATGGTGGTTCATCCGTATCAGCGAAGGCGGCGTATATTCGTGTTCGTTCATTGCGTGCCGCCTTGTCCTCATGATGCTCGGTATGAGCCTGATCACCATGACCACCACGACGATCGACCTGACCGAGGGGTTCGAACGCCTGCTCTCCCCTCTTGCGAAGATAGGCTTTCCCGCCCATGAGCTCGGCATGATCATGGGCATAGCCTTACGCTTCATGCCGCAGTTCGCCGACGAATTCGTCAGCATCTACCATGCGCAGATAAGCCGCGGAGCAACGTTTTCCAGCAACCCGAAACGAGGCGTCCGCATGCTCTCTTCGCTCACCATACCGCTTTTCACCAGCGCATTCCGCCGCGCGGAAACGCTTGCGTTCGCCATGGACGCGCGATGCTATCACGGCTGCGTCGGACGAACACGCCTGCATCCCTTGCACTTCACGGCAACAGATGCGCTAGCGGCACTGGCCATGACTTTCCTTGGCACCTGCGTTCTTGCCGTGAATTATCTGCTGTAGCCGGATAAAAGCGCCGAAAACACGCCTTTCGGCCCCCTCGAAAAGAAAGGAAGCATCATGAACGGAATTGCGACCATCCTCGAATACCTCAACGCCGTTCCCGCATGGTATCTTGCAACCAGCGTAGACGGGCAGCCCCACGTTCGCCCGTTCAGCTTCGCCGCCGAAGAGCACGGCAAAATCTGGTTCTGCACGGCAACCACCAAAGACGTGTGGGAGGAGCTTCTGGAAAACCAGCGCTTCGAAGCAACCTCGTGGTGGCCCGGCCACGGCTGGCTGATCCTTCGCGGCAAAGCAGGACTTGAAGACCTCGTGGGCGAAGAGGTGCGCACGGCGGGGTACGAGCATCTCGAAAGCCTGGGAGAACACTACGATGGACCGCACGATGAAACACTCGTCTTTTTTAGCGTGGAAGAGCCTCAGGCATGGATCTGCAACCACGACGAATGGGTGCCCGTAGAGCTGTAGGCGTACCGCTGCCCCACGCACTTCACGCCGCTGCTCAAGCTCAGATCGTTCACGCATGCATGATTCCAGGAGTTCCCATGACCAATACCGCAGCCTACGAGGCGCTTGAAGAAATCGTCGATTATCTGACGGGCATCCCCGCGTGGTTCCTCGCCACGATCGACGAGAGCGATGCCACGCAACCGCGCGTGCGGCCTTTCAGCTTCGCCGCAGCCGAGCAGGGCAAGCTCTGGTTTTCCACCTCGCGCGACAAAGACGTGTATCGCGAGCTCGCGCACAACCCAAAATTCGAACTGTCCGGCTGGAAGCCTGGCGAATACTGGATTGTCGTAACCGGCCAGGCAGATCTTGCCGATGACGCTTCCGCCAGCGCTGCGCTGCGCCAGGCAGGTTTCGAGCACATGGCGGGCATCGGCGAACACCACGATTCGCCAGACGATGACCGCCTGGTGTATTTCAGCGTAAGAAACGGCATAGCCCACATGCGCGACATCGACGGCAGCGAACGTACGCTCACGTTCTAGCCCAGCCCCGAAACGCAAAGTTGGCCCCGAAGCCCGCGATTCCAAGAATCGAAAGGCTTCGGGGCCAACACCGTCACATCGGCCGCAAACGCGGCTTTGACGCATGCGGGCCGCGCGGAACTTAATTCGCCTTCGTCCTATACACGAACCAGTACGCCAATCCGACAAACACCGCGCCTCCTACGATGTTGCCGAGCGTAGCGGCAGAGATGTTGTAGAAGATACTTCCCAAATCAAGCGCGCTTGCGTCGATTGCGGCAAGACCGCTCGTCTTAGCCAGAAGACCCATAGGCAGGAAGAACATATTCGCCACGCAATGCTCGAAGCCGCACGCCACGAACGCAGAGATGGGCAGCAAGATGCCGACGACCTTGTCAACAACCGTACGAGCCCCAAAACCAATCCATACCGCCAGGCAGACAAAGATATTGCACAGAATGCCCTTGAAGAACAGCGTAATCCAGTCGGGCGTAACCTTCGAAACGGCCACCGAAACCATGGTTGCACCCACAGCGCCACCGTTCATATCGGCAACATGAGCCATATACACAAGGAATACCGTCACCAAGGCGCCCACAAGATTGCCCACCCAGACAATCGCCCAGTTCTTCAGCATGGCGGAAACCGATATCTTCTTGCTGGCCAGGGCGGCAACCATGAGGGAGTTGCCGGTGAACAGTTCCGCGCCGCAACACAGCACCAAGACCAGGCCCAGGCAGAAGCAAAGGCCGCCCACGACGCGCTGCACCGCGAACGGAATGGACGGATCGCCCAGGAAAACGCAAAAGTACAAGGCGCCGAACGAGATGAAAGCGCCGGCAAGCATGGCGAGCACAAACACCTTGGCAGGCTTCATCCCCGCTTTTGCAACCGCGATGGACTCGGCCTTCGCCTCGATTTCCGCAGGAGACAAAGCGTCGGGTTTCAACGTTTTCAGTTCGGACTCGTCAAGACATGCCATAAGGTTCTCTCCTTTCGCTGCACCGTGCGCATTTCCCCTGGACGCGACAAGGCCGTCTTCACCGTGCCGCGCATCGAAAGCCTGCTGGGAAAACGCGAGATACGGGCAAGCGTACAGCACCCCCGCCGCGCCGTCTGCGCAAAATCGGCAAACGCGCGCTGAGGATACGCGCATGCGAGCCTCTGCGGCCGAAACGCCGTTCGCAGGCCCATTCGTCCGTTGCGCTACAATGACGAAGCGCCGCCGCACAACAGCTCTGGTGCCAATAGAGAAAGCGAGACACCATGCCCAACGTTCGCATAGCACGCCGTGACGAGTTCGAATCCATAGCGTCGTTTTACGACGAGATGGTCGACGACATGAAGCATTCCGCCTTCGACCCGCTTTGGGACAGAAAGACGCATCCAAGCGACGAGTTCCTTCGCGGCGCCCTTGAAAGCGGCCGCCTTATCGTATGCGAGTGCGACGAAGAGCTGGCAGGGGCGCTCGTGATGGATCACCATGGCGCAGTCGGATACGAAACGGCGCCGTGGGGTGTAAAGGCCCGCGACGACGAGGCGTCGGTCATTCACGTTCTTTGCACCCTCCCCCGATTCCAGGGAAAGGGAATCGCCCGAACGCTGCTTCGCGGCGCTCTCGACATCGCTCGCGCGAACGGCCAGCGATGCGTCAGGCTCGACATTCTTCCGGACAATGCTCCGGCACGCTCCCTGTATGAATCCGAAGGATTCGTGCGCGTTTGCAAGACGATGCTGCACTACCCCGACGGCTCCTTCGACGCAATTCTCTACGAATGCCTGCTTGAGCGTTCGTAGAAGCCCTGCATCCCACATCCGCGTCTCCCAAGCGAAAAAAGAAAGCCTCCCATCTCTCGTTGTCCAAGAAATGGGAGGCGGCTTGCTCTCGAACGTTGCTTTCGGTTCGGAAAATGGGAGGAAGCCCGAATCGGCGGATTCTTTCAGCGAAGCGCGCTCTACCAGTTTCCGAAAACGAATCGCTGGATGTCCTGATTGAGCATAACGACGAAGAACCCGACGAACAGCGCCATGCCCGCGATGCTCATATAGTTCATGGCCTTGTAGCCAACCACCCTGCGAGAGACCTTCTGGAACACCTCGATGACGAAGCGCCCGCCGTCAAGCGGCGGGATGGGCAGCAGGTTCATAATTCCCAAAGAAACGGAAATCATTGCCATGAACTGCAAGAACATGGCAATGCCCGCATCGGCGTACGCCTTCGACATAACGGCCATTCCCATAACGCTCGTCGAGCCTTCAACGCTTTGCATGACCGTTTGAGGATTGAACAGGCCCGCAACCGCCTGCACAACCATGCCGATGTACGTCACTCCCGCCGAAATGGAGTCAAGGGGGCTCAAGACGATGTGCTGCATGGTGCCGGCGTCGTCAGTCACGTCGACGCCTATGACGGAGAAGGCGACAACCAACAGCACAATGGCAACGAGTAAGTTCATGAAAATGCCAGCGAGAAGAATAACCGAGCGCTTCCAGAACGGTAGGGAGCGATACGTATGGGAACGCTCCTCAAGATACAGGTCGTGGGAGTTTTCGAATGCACGCGGCTCCCCCTCTTTCAGATCGATGCCGCGCTTCGCATCGCGCAAAGCACGCGTGCGAAAGATGTTGTGCTCGTCACTTTTCTTCGGGCCGACAAGGCACCCCCAGTCTTCGAGCACATACAAAACCTCGCAGGCATCGTCCGTGGAAATGCCGATTTCTTCCGCAAGATCGTCCGCGTAAATCGTCCCGTGCGTGTAGGCGTATGCGAGGGCTCTCTCAATATGCGGGTTTTCCTTGCCAGGTTCCATGCCACACACTTTCGCATAGCCGCCAAGCGGAATGGCAGTCAAACCGTAGCGCGTCCCTTTCCAAGTAAAGCCGATATTCGGTCCAGGAAGGCCGATCATGAACTCGGTCACGCGAACGCCGAACGCGCGTGCCGCGAGATAGTGGCCGCCTTCGTGCACGAAGACCAGAATCGAAAGAACAATGGCCAGATACAAGACCATCATGACAATATCCATGCTCGTCCTATTCATACGCCGCAAAAGACGCGCTGATCAACGTCTTTTGCATGTCCGTGTATATCAAAACGCGCACCGGGGCAACCCGATGCGCGATGAAGTCTAGCATTTCGATACGCCGCGCCTCCCCATGCGAACAAGATAGGAAACGAACTCCACGGAATTGAAACGGCGCCGTCAACCTAGCGGCAAAAGCATCGCATTAACGCCGAGCGGCAAGATGCTGTGCGGCCTTGCTGCGGGCCCACGCATCAAGTTCGGCAAGTTGATCGAGGCTTTCCACCTTCTGCACGCCCTCCGCCTCATGCGCCTCCATGACATGCTCGACGCATCCGTCTATATCGAGATAGCCGCAGGCATCCTTTAGGAAGTGCGCCACGGCCACTTCGTTGGCGGCGTTCATCACGCACGGAAGCGTTCCGCCGACCGCACCGGCATGACGGGCAAGATCGAGGCAGCGAAACGTCTCGGTGTCGGCAGGATAAAACTCCAGCGAACCGAGCTTTGTAAAGTCAAGAGGTTCGACGGGGGCGTTCCAGCGGTCAGGGTAGCTCAAGGCGAACTGGATGGGGATTCGCATGTCTGTGGTTCCCAGATGGGCCTTTACGCTGCCGTCCGAAAACTCCACCATGGAATGAATGGCGCTTTGCGGCTGCACGACCACTTTGATTTTCTCGTATGGCATGGCAAAGAGATGATGCGCCTCGATAACCTCTAGGCCTTTGTTCATCAGAGTGGATGAGTCGATGGTGATCTTCGGTCCCATTTTCCAGGTGGGATGAGCGAGGGCCTGGGCCGCCGTCATACTCTTGAGCTCAGCGCGCGTTTTACCGCGGAAAGGCCCTCCCGAGGCGGTGACCCACAGCGCCGTCACTTCCGCATGGCGCTCGCCCAGCAGGCATTGATAGATGGCCCCATGCTCGGAATCAATCGGCATGAGGGCACCGGAAAGCCCCGGAGCGTCAACCGTCGACGTCGCAGCCGGCACATCACCCGCAACGCAAACTCCTGCCGCACGGCGGGCGGCCATGGAGGCATCGACCTTCGCCGCAAGCGGCATGATCAAATCGCCCGCTACAACAAGGCTTTCCTTGTTCGCAAGAGCAAGCTGCTTCCCGCATGCGAGCGTCTCATACGAAGCACGCATGCCCGCAGCACCGACAAGCGCGTTGACCACCGTGTCCGCCTCTTCGAGACGAACCAGGTCGAGCAGCCCCTCTTGCCCAAAGCCGACCGACACGCCGCCGTGCGCATGGGCAAGACGAGCATCGCCAGCAAGCCGCTCGTCGCCGAACGCGATATGACGCACCTTGAACTCGTGAGCCTGTTTGATGACTTCGTCCACATTGGTGTTGGCCGCAAGCGCAACAACCTCGATGGCCTCCGGATGACGGCGTGCGACATCGAGCGTCTGAAGGCCGATCGAACCCGTCGACCCAAGCACGACAATACGTTTTCTACCCTGATTCCGATCCATACGAATCAACCCTTCGTCTTCATCTTGTGCGCTCCGCAAAAACAGCCTGGGCGCAGCACGACGCCGCAGCACCTAAAGACATTCGTCCCACGCGCGGCGTAAGTCGCATATGCCGCACGCGTCAAATCACGCACGACGAACCATATGCCTAGATGGCGTACGGAACGCATCCGGCACCGACAAGCATAACCGCAGCGGTGACCGACGCCAAAAACAGAGAGTCGCAGCGGTCGAGAATTCCGCCGTGGCCGGGCATGATCGTTCCCGAGTCCTTCACGCCGGAGTTGCGTTTGATGCGGCTTTCCGCCAGATCGCCCAGCACGCCGAACAGTCCGCACACGATGCCGAAAGGCACGGCCTGCACAAGGTCCATATTCACGCCGGGAATCAATGTCATGAGGCACCAGATGACCACAGACCCGATAAGGCCTCCCACAAAACCTTCCCAGCTTTTCTTCGGCGAAATGCGCGGAGCAAGCTTATGCTTGCCGAACTTGCGGCCAACCAGATATGCAAAGGAATCGTTCGCCCATACGCTGCAGAAAATGCCAATGACGAGCACTCCGCCCCACAGGCCCGGAATTGCCTCGCGCACGACGATAAGGCTGGAAAGCAGCAGGCCCGTATAGGCCGAGCCGAAAAACGACACGCCGACATCTCCCACGCGGGCACGCATCCAGAATACGTACCAGACCAAAAGGGCTACGAGCAAAGCACCCGTCACTATGAGGGCGCCGGGAAGACCGAGCTGCCACACGCTTAAAGGATACGCAACGGCCGCCACGATACCGAGAAGCTCATTGGGAAGCTTCGCGTCGCTTCGCAGCATATAGAAGAACTCCCCCGCCGCAATGCCGGAAAGAGCGCAGAGCAGAAGCACCGTGCTCAATTCGCTCGCAAGCACACAGAGCACCGAAACGGTCACGTAGACGAAACCTGTGCGAAATCGAACCTGCAAATCGCTTGCATTCTTGAGTCTATCGGGCGTTTTAGCGTATACGAACTTTTTGGCGGCGTCTTTTTTCTCCGTCATTTTCGTCTTGGCGGATTCGTAGGTTTTTTTCGTTCGCTTGGTATCCTGCTGCTCCGACACGTTATTGCACCGCCCCGAAACGGCGATCGCGAGACTGGTAGTCAAGCAGGGCGCGCAAGAAATCGTATCGGTTGAAATCGGGCCAGAGCACGTCGGTGCAGTAGAACTCGGAATACGCCACCTGCCAGAGCAAGAAGTTGGAGATGCGCATCTCGCCCGATGTGCGAATCACCAAATCGGGATCGGGAACGTCGGCCGTGTAAAGGCCACGCTCGAAAAGCTCTTCGGTAACAGCGGGCAGCTCGCCCGTCTGTTCGCCCTGCAAAACCGCCTCGCGCACACATGCCTGCACGGCACGCAGGATTTCTTGGCGCGAACCGTAATTCACCGCGACGAGCAGCGTCATGCCCGTGTTATCTTTCGTCTTCTCCCACGCCTCGTCGAACGCTTCGCGGGTTTCGCGGGGAAGCTTGGACAAGTCGCCAATGGTGCGCACGCGTACGTTTTCTTCGTGCAAGCCGTCGACCTCGGCAAGCATGGTTTTGGCGAACAGGTCCATCAGCCCCGTGACTTCCTCTTCGGGGCGCTTCCAGTTTTCCGTGGAAAACGAGTAAATGGTCAGATAACGCACGCCCGTATCGCTTGCGCAACGAATGGTCTCGCGCACGGCCTCGATGCCGGCTTTATGACCTTTCAACCTGTTCAGGGCACGTTTTTTTGCCCAACGGCCGTTGCCGTCCATGATAACCGCAACATGCTCGGGAACACGCTCGGGATCAAGCGCGTGAAAATCCAATCCAGCAGGCGGATTGGGAAATATAACATCAAGAGGCTTGTGAAACATGTGGTACCCCTCTCCTTCGAATCGGAGCCGTGCATGAGCACAGGCTGGAAATGGACCGAAAAAAGCGGCGGCCGCCCGCGCGATACGGACGGCAGCATCGGTGCATTTCCAGCCCGGCCGTCGCAAGGACGGCGCGAGCGAAAGAAGGCAAGGTGTCGGCGAGCGAGGTTGCTCCAGGCCTAAACGAGGACAAGAAGCCCTGAATCGCCGAAAGACCGACGAACTTAGATTTCCATGACCTCTGCTTCTTTTTTCTTCAGCATCTCGTCGACAGTGCCGATGAATTTGTCCGTGAGCTTCTGAATCTGCTCTTCGGCGCGACGTGCATCGTCTTCGGAAATCTCAGAGTCTTTCTTCAGGCGTTCGATCTTGGCATTGCCGTCGCGACGGGCGTTGCGCACTGCAACACGACCCTCTTCGGCATAGGCCTTGCACTGCTTGACCATTTCCTTACGACGCTCCTCGGTCAAAGCGGGGAACGGAAGGCGAATCATGGAACCGTCGTTGGACGGGGTGATTCCCAGGTCGCTTGCGAGGATTGCAGCCTCAATGCCGCGCAGGCAGGACTTGTCCCAAGGCTCGATGATAAGCATGTGAGCATCGGGGGTTTTCACGGCAGCCATCTGGTTGATCGGCGTAGGAACGCCGTAGTAATCAACCTTGATTTTGTCGAGCATCATGGGATTGGCGCGACCCGTGCGTACGCTGACGAAAGCCTCCTTGAGGTTCTCGAGGGCCTTTTCCATGCTCGCCTCAGTGGCGGCCATAATCTCAGCAGTCATCGTGTTCCCTTCCTTTCGAAACGATGGTTGCGCTCCGAACTTCTAAACGTTTCCATATGCACGCTACAGCTCTGCGGGACGCCCGGTCAAATACGGTTTGACATGCGGCAGCGTCAGCGCGGTGATTAGTACACCAGCGTAGCGGACCCTTCACCCTTCAGGACGCGGGCGATGTTGCCGGGCTCGGTCATGTTGAAGACCAGAAGCGGCATATCGTTGTCTTTGCACAGCGAGATAGCAGCGGCGTCCATGACGTTAAGCTCCTTGGTGAGCACGTCAAGGTAGCTGATCTTGTCGAATTTCTTCGCGTCGGGATTGGCCTTGGGGTCGGAATCGTAGATGCCGTCGACCTTCGTCGCCTTCATCATGCAATCGGCGTTGATTTCGCATGCACGCAGGGCGGCCGTGGTGTCGGTGGTGAAATACGGGTTGCCCGTGCCCGCGGCGAAGATGACGACGCGGCCTTTTTCCATGTGGCGAATGGCGCGCAGGCGAATGTAGGTTTCTGCGACCTGGTGCATCTCGATTGCAGACTGAACGCGAGAAGATACGCCATGACGCTCAAGACCGTCCTGCAAAGCCAGCGAGTTCATAACCGTGGCGAGCATGCCGATGTAGTCGGCCTGTGCACGATCCATGCCATCAGCGCTGCCAGCGACGCCGCGGAAGATGTTGCCGCCGCCTACGGTGATGGCAACCTGAACGCCGTCTTCGACGATTTCTTTGATCTGCTCGGCAAGATCGTCGATGACTTTCGGGTCGATGCCGTAGCCGGCGTCGCCCATAAGGGCCTCGCCGGAGAGCTTCAGCAACACGCGATGGTACTTATAACCTTCAGCAGGCATGGAATCCCCTTTCGAAAGAATCAAGATATCCGCGCTATTGTACGATACCGCACGCCCTCCCGTCTCTAATCGTTCGCTTTTTCGCAACTTCACCGAACAAGAAAACCCGCGTCCTCCACGAAGAAGGACGCGGGTTTGCAAAGGAACGCATGCGCTCTGCCCGATGGGGAGCCTTCAGAACCAAACGACTTCGTCGTCCGTGCTTTATGCAGCGACCTTAGTTTCCAAATCCGAACAGATTGCCTCCGTTGCCATACAAATCGCCGTTATTGCTTCCATATCCGTAGCTCTGCGCATCCGAGGAAGGCGTTAGCGCGTTCTCATCGGAGCCAAGCGTGACCGAAAGGGTCTTCTCTTCCCCATTGCGGTTCACCACCACATCCACGGTATCTCCCGGATTCTTCTCGCGCACCTTCATCTGCAAGTCGGACGGAGAGGTGATAGCCGTGCCGTCAAACGACGTGATGATGTCTCCCTTTTCTATGCCGCCCTCAGCCGCTGCGCTGTCGGCGTACACGTTTGCCACATACACGCCCGTATCAGTGGGCAGGTCGTAATACTGCGCCATCTGGGAGTTAATCTGAGCCATAGACACGCCAAGCTGGGCATGGGTCGGAGTCTTTCCGTCAATGATTTGCTGCGCCAGGTCCATGGCATAGTCCACGGGAATGGCGAAGCCGACGCCCGAGCTCGACCCAGAGGACGACTGAATCATGGAGTTGATGCCGATCAGCTTGCCGTCCGCATCGACCAACGCGCCGCCCGAGTTGCCGGGATTGATGGTGGCGTCGGTCTGAATCATGTTGGGATAGATTACCGTCTCGCCCGTAGCCTCGTCCTGCATGGTGGTAGAACGCTGCAGGGCGCTCACGATGCCTTCGGAGACGGAGTTCTCAAGACCGAAGGGGCTTCCCAAGCTCATGACCCACTCGCCCACCTTCAAATCGGAAGAAGAGCCGATTTCGATAGGCGTCAGGTCGCTCGCCTCAACCTTGATGACGGCAATATCGCTCGATGCGTCGCTGCCCACCAACGTCGCATCGTATTCCGTCCCGTTGACCGTCGCCTTTATTGCATCGGCGCCTTCGACCACGTGGTTGTTCGTGATGATGTAGCCGTCCTTGGAAATGACGACCCCCGAACCAAGCGAGGTCTGCGTCAACGTATCGTCCGATCCAGCGCCGGGAACCTCGAACCCGAAGGCCGATTGCGTGGAGCCGGAAGCCTTCTGGTAGATATCGATGCTCGCGATGGAAGGAAGCGCCTTGTTCGCAACCGCTTCGGCAAGCGTCTCATCGGTGTCGGACGCCGTGATGTTCGTGCTGGTCGATGAGCCCAGGCTCGCGCCGGAACCCTGAGAGCCGCCCGTGACAGCCTGATATCCGGCGAAGCCTCCCAGACCGAGCACAACGGCAAGCGCCGCTCCCGCAAAGCTCACGCCGAACGTCTTGCCGAGGCTCTTCTTCGACGAAGCGCCCGTTTTCACATGCTGCGGAGCGGACTGGGCGGCGTAAGCCTGGTAAACTCGCTCCTGATACGCCTGCGCCTGCTGCTGGTTGTACGCGTTCGTCGCCTGAGCAGGCATCTGAGGCTGCTGCTGGGTGTAGCCGGCGCTTGTCTGAGGCGCAGAGGCGAACTGCTGCGTATGACCGGCGGCCTGTTGGGATTCTGCCTGCGGCTGCCCGAAGGAGACGGTCTCTTGGGATGCATGCTGCGGGCCTGCTGCTCCCTGCCCAGAATTCTGATTTGCGCCGTATGCGTTCTTGTTCTCTTCAGTCATGGTGATCACTCGCTTTCTCTTGCGAATCTCGCTCTTTTCACGCTGCACTCTATCACCCAAGCGCTTTGAAATCCCATTATCGAACGCTTCGTGATCGCCACGTTGCCGTAGATACGTCAAGCAGCGTATAAGCATCACGATCCACACACAAAACTGAACGATTCTTTCAGGTTCGTAAACATAACGCCTGCTCAACAAAGGCTGCCGTGCATATTGCCCGTAGTGCGCGCATGCTAGCATGAAGAAAAGAGAAAGAGGACGATCATGAAATTGCCAGGACTTGTCACCGTATCCCCTTCCGATTCCGCGCTGATCGAACACGCCGCAGCCCTTCTCGGAGACAGCTTCATCGAAGAGCAGTGGTTTGCCACGTGGCTTTCCTCCCTCGATGCCCTCGGGGCAGACGACGAACGTAAGAAAACCCTGCTTCGAGCCATCTTCCTTGACGACATAGACGCGTTCGCTCCATACGAAGGCATTCATCTTCTCGAAGACGGCACGGCCGCCGTGGGAGGGTATCTTTTCAGCGAGTTGAGAGGCGAAACCCTTACCTCCATCGAGGAAGGACAGGGTGGCAGGCATTTCCTTCAGGTCGCAACCCCCGAAGAGGTGCGCGCCCTCGAAAAGCGCGAACAGGAGATGGAGGCCATATCTTCTTTCGACTGGGCTCGCGCATACGACGGAGAAGACCACATCAATTTCTTCGCATGGGCGGTCGATTCTGCGGCACGCGGCAAAGGCTCGCTCAAACGGGCGCTTGCACCGTTTTTCTCCTATGCCGACGAGCACGGCCTGAACTGCTACCTCGAATGCTATTCCGACAGGCTTCAGAGCATGTACGAGCACCTTGGCTTCGAACTCGTGGACGAACTGCATGCCGAAGGGATCGAGGCGTACGAACGCCGCATGGTTCGTCGCCCGCGCTAAAAGCCGTCGCCTTCGTGTAAAAGACGATGCAGATGAACTTCATGCTTCTCTTGGATTAAAATAGCTTCATCATTCTGCGGCCCGACGCTCGACGCAATGCCGAGCGGAGCATGACGAAAGGAACGGCATGGCCACCATCGATACCATCAAGGCGATCCTCCAAGACAAACTCGACATCGACCCTTCGAAGGTCGACGGCAACTCCACCTTCGAATCCCTCAACGTCGACTCCCTTGACATGGTTGAACTCATTTGCGAACTCGAAGACCAGCTCGACATCGACTTCGGAGAGCCCGAAGGCCTGAACACCATCGACGAGCTTGTCGCCTATATCGACAGTCTCTAAGAGCCCGGTGACCGAAAACGCCCGCCATGAGCGGGCGTTTCGTATGAAACGGGCATGCACGCATCAAACCATAAGGACAAGCATGGACGCAAAACACGTTGCACTCAAAGCGCATGAAGACTGGCGCGGCAAAATAGAAGTCATCAGCCGCGCCACCATCAACACCCCCGAAGAACTCGCTGTAGCCTACACCCCCGGCGTTGCCGAGCCCTGCCTGAAAATCGCCGAAGACGCAGACCTCTCCTATACCTACACGCGTCGCGGCAACCTTGTCGCCGTCGTCACCGATGGCAGCGCGGTCCTCGGCCTGGGCAATATCGGCCCCGAGGCGGGCATGCCCGTCATGGAGGGCAAGTGCGCACTGTTCAAAGAATTCGCCGGCGTCGACGCCTTCCCCCTTTGCCTGCGCACACAAGATGTAGACGAAATAGTCCGCACCGTTTCGCTTCTGGCCGGCAGCTTCGGCGGCATCAACCTTGAAGACATCGCCGCCCCGCGTTGTTTCGAAATCGAAGCGAAGCTCAAAGAGTGCTGCGATATTCCCGTATTCCACGACGATCAGCACGGAACGGCCGTGGTCACCTGCGCTGCCCTCATGAACGCCTGCAAGCTCACCGGACGCTCCTTCGCCGAAACCCGCGTGGTGTTTTCCGGCGCCGGAGCTGCGGGAACATCCATCGCCAAGCTGCTCCTTCGTTTGGGCGTGAAAGACATCGTGATGTGCGACATCAACGGCATTCTCTGCGAGGGCGATTCGTCTTTGAGCGCCACTCATGCCGAAATCGCATCGATGACCAACCCGCGCCGCCTCACAGGTACGCTGGCTGATGCCTTGAAGGACGCCGACGCCTTCATTGGCGTGTCCGCCCCGCGCGTCATGACGAAGGACATGGTGCACTCCATGGCAGACGATCCGATCGTTTTCGCCATGGCGAACCCCGTGCCGGAAATCATGCCCGACGAAGCCATCGCCGCGGGCGCAGCCGTGGCCGCCACGGGGCGGTCGGACTTCCCCAATCAGATCAACAACGTGCTCGCCTTCCCCGGCATCTTCCGCGGTGCGCTTGACGTGCGCGCACGAGACATCAACGACGACATGATGGTTGCCGCCACCAAGGCCATTGCAAGCCTGGTCGATGACAACTCGCGCAGCGCCGAATATATCATCCCCGGCGCTTTCGACGAACGCGTCGCCCCCGCCGTTGCCGCCGCCGTCGCGCAGGCCGCTCGCGAAAGCGGCGTCGCTCGCGTGTAGCAGCAACCCTCGCGCGTACGCCCGCACAGCAAAACGGGGACGAAAGGCTCTCTGCCTTTCGTCCCGACAGCATAAAAGCTATCTGACCGATTTCGCGATAAGGGCAAGCGTCAGCACGGCAAAAACGGCCGATGCGGCAAATGCCGCATGAAACGCCGTGATGCCGGCGAACAAAGAGCCTTCGACGCAAAGCACCATCAGCGCGGTGCCGACCGAAGCGCATGTCTGACGGGCAGCTATGCCGAAAGAACTGCCATCTCCGACGCTTTTCCCCTTGAGTTCGGAAAGGCTCCACGAGGTAAGCGGACCGATAAGCCCCGAAACGCCCACGCTGCGCACGCCCTGCATGACGCAGACGACCCACAAAGGCGTCGCCTGGTCGCAAAAGACCATGCTTACCGCACCGACGGCAAGAAAACACCCGAAGACCAGTCCGACCGGACGTGCGCCTATTTTGTCGGTCAAATACCCCGCCAGCGGATTGACGATCAATGCGGCAACGGTCCCCGGCAGAAGAACCATGCCCGCCTCAAGAGGCGTGCCGCCCCTCAAGCCCTCGATATAAAGAGGGACAAGCAGCGTGATGCCCATGAACGATGCGCAAAGCAATCCTTGGGCAATGAAGCCGGCCGTGTACGTTTTCGACTTGAAAATGCCCATGTCAATCAACGGCTGCTCCAGAGCGCGCTGGCGCTTAACGAACCAAACGAGCGCTGCAGCTCCCACGAGGATAGGACCCCAGACGAGAGGATTCGTCAACGGGAAGGACGAGGCCTCGGAGCATCCGACCAGAATGCCGCCGAACCCGACGGTAGAAAGCACGAACGAGAAAAGGTCCAGCCCCGACGGATACGAGGCGTCATCGTGACGCTTGATGAAGAAAAGGCAGAACGCGAAGAGAGCGAGAGAAAGAGCCACAAGAAGCACGAAAAAGCTGCGCCATCCCAGCGTATCAACCATCGCCCCGCCTATCGTGGGGCCGATATTGGGAGCGAAGCCCATCGCTACACCCGATATTCCCATAGCGGTAGCCTTGCGCCCGTCGGGGAAGCGCGTCATGGCAATAGTTTGCAGCAGAGGCAAAAGCATACCTGCCGCAATGGCCTGTACGATACGACCGGCAAGCAGCACGATAAATCCCTGAGCACATGCGGCCATAAATGCGCCAATGATAAAAATGCCTATGGAGGCAAGCGTCAAATCCTTCAGCCTGAAACGGCCCATCAGATACGAAGAGAGCGGAACCACCGCACCAAGCACGAACATATACACCGTGGTGAGCCACTGCCCGACGCCCGTCGAAATGCCGAATTCTTCGCACACGGTGACCAGCATGGCGTTAAGGCCGGTTTGAGAAAGATTACCCAACGCCGATGAAAGCACAACAACGGCGAAAATCGCGTATACCCAGCTCTTGCCTTCTCGAATAATCATGCTACCTCCGAAATGCTTCCTCTTTAATCCCGATCAATGATAACGCCGAAACATAAAGAGTGCGCATATTTGGCAAGGCGAATGCCACGATAACTCGAATCTGGGCAATGGTGGCCTGCGCCCGATAAGCATCGCAAGGCTTGGTCGGTCGTGGCACCAACGCGCCCGAAAGCAACAAATCGCAGGAATCTATTTCTTTCAAGCGAAGAGGCCGACATATAGTCGGCCTCTTCGCTGCCTTGGACGCAAGACGCGCTCCGACTTGTTGCCGAAGCGCGTCTCATTAAGCGAGCGTTCACTCATGCAGGAGCAAAACGCTAGAATTCGATGTTTTCGGCATCCCTGTTGCCTTGGGCCTTCTTTGCCGTCCTCAACAGGAATTCCTGGTTGTTGTCGGTCTGCTTCAAAGATTTGATAAGCATGTCCATGGCGCGCTCAGTGCTGTTCATGTTCGACAGAATGCGACGAACGGCCCAGATGAGCGGAGCTTCTTGAGGATTAAGCAGCAAGTCCTCGCGACGCGTACCCGAAGCAACCGGGTCGATAGCCGGGAACACGCGACGATCGGCGAGCGAGCGGTCGAGCTTGAGCTCCATATTGCCCGTGCCCTTGAACTCCTCGAAAATGACCTCGTCCATCTTCGAACCGGTCTCGATAAGCGCTGAAGCAAGAATGGTCAAGCTGCCGCCGCCCTCGATATTGCGCGCTGCACCGAGGAAACGCTTCGGCGGATACAACGCGGTGGAATCCACGCCGCCGGAGAGAATACGACCGCTGGCAGGCTGTGCCAGGTTGTATGCGCGGGCAAGACGAGTCAGGCTGTCAAGCAGCACGACAACATCTTCGCCGCGTTCCACCAGGCGTTTCGCACGCTCGATGACCAGCTCGGAAACAGCGATGTGATTCTCGGTAGGCATATCGAACGTCGAGGCAATGACTTCGCCCTTAATGGAGCGCTGCATGTCGGTAACCTCTTCGGGACGCTCGTCAACCAGCAGGCACATGAGATGCACCTCGGGGTTGTTCGCCGTAATGGCGGCCGCTATGTCTTTCAGAACCGTGGTCTTGCCCGCCTTCGGAGGAGAAACGATCAAGCCGCGCTGGCCTTTGCCGATAGGCGACACCAGGTCGATTACGCGCGCCGTAATGGTGCTCTTTCCGTGCTCCATGATGAGGCACTCGTCGGGAAACACCGGGGTCAAATCGCCGAAACGAACGCGTTCACCCTGTTCATCGACGGGCATTCCGTTAACGGCCAGCACCTGCTGAAGAGCTGCGTACTTCTCGTTTTCGCGGGCAGGACGCGTCTGTCCTTTGACGAGGTCGCCCTTGCGAAGGCCGTTGCGACGAATGGTCGCAAGACCGACATAGACGTCGTTCTCGCTCGGGAGATACCCTTTCGTACGCAGGAATCCGTAGCCGTCCTGCAGCACATCCAGAATGCCCTCGACCTCGATGAAACCTTCGGCGCGAACGGCCGCTTCGTAGACCTTCTCTACCAGTTCCGCTTTTTTCAAGCCCGTAGCATCGAGTCCGAGCTCGGCCGCCTTTTCGCGAAGTTCGGCAACCTTGAGCTTTGCGAGCTCTTCCATGTTGGTTTTAGGAGCTATAGGTTCACGGTTTTGGGAGTGGGTGCGACGCTGGCGACGATGCTGTTCGTTGCCGCGGTCACGATCGCGGTCGCGACGGTCGTTGCCGCGGTCACGATTCTGCTGGCCGTCCTGTTTGCCGTTCTGCTTATTCTGGCGACGCTCGCGCTGATTCTGACGCTGCTGGTTGCGCTGCGAACGATAATCGCGCTCGCGACGATCCTGCTTTTCGTGATTCTTGGCATCCTCGGAAAGTTCGGAGCCACTTTTCTCGACATCGCCGCGGTGCTCGGAGCCGCCATCTTTCTGGCGCTCTTCGACCGAACCGGCGTCGTCACGCGAAGCGGATTCTTCGGCACCTTGTTCGTGCTGTTCGGATGCGGTTTTCGCCTTCCTTGAACGAGCCAAACGGCGACGGGCGGGCTTTTCCTCATCCGAAGATTCCTGGAGGGCATCTGCATCCTCGGATGCTTTGCCAGCCTTTTCATCTGCAGATTCCGCAGCTTCGATAGCCATGCGAAGCTTCGTGGAACGACCGGGGCGCTTGCGCGTCGCGGGCTTGGAAGAAGCCTCTTGATCGGTCGCAGCAGCATTCTCCGCGCGAGAGGAGCTTTCGTCAGACTTCGCCGACGAAGCGTCGGAGTCAAACTGGATCATCTCCTGACGAGGCTTTTCTGACGCACGATCAGACGAAGAAACCTCAGCAGAATCCCCTGCTGCACGGCGCGTGCGCTTGCGCGGAGCGGCGTTTTCGGCCTCTTCGTCAGAAGCCGCTTTTTTACGCGTCGTACGCGTTACACGCTTCGGAGCAGCGGATTCATCCGCGGAGCCAGACATCTCCCCCATCGGGGCGGTTGCTTCTTTCGCGGAAACACGTGAGGAAGCGGAAGCCCTTCTCGAAGATGCGGGCGCCTCCTTCTGTCCCTCTTCGGAAGCCGGTTTTTCATCTGCTTCGGTTTTTTTACGCGGGCGGCCGACTCGTTTCTTCGGCGCCTCAGTCTGCTGCGCCTCGGCAGCCTTCCCCGCATCGGCGGGTGCAATCGAAGCGGAAGCAGGCGCTTCGGCCGCTTCCGCCTTCGTCATTTCATCAGAGATCATGCGTTAGCAACCTTTTCCCAGTCCTTGAGGAACGACTCAAGACCACGGTCGGTAAGCGGATGCTGAACCATTTTCTTCAGCACGCCGAACGGAACCGTTGCGATATCGGCGCCCATTAAGGCAGACTGCGTGACGTGGTTCGCGCTGCGGATGGAAGCAGCGATGATCTCCACCTGCTCTCCATTGACGGTGTTAGCAGAGTAGTCGTAGTTGTTGATAGCGGTGACTACGTCGCCGAGCTGAGAAAGACCGTCTTCGGAGATATCGTCAAAACGGCCGACGAACGGAGAGATGTAACGAGCGCCGGCGCGAGCAGCAAGAATTGCCTGGGGCACCGTGAAGCACAGGGTCATGTTGACGCGAATGCCCTCGTCGGAAAGGGCGCGGCATGCTGCCAGGCCTTCCACCATCGTCGGGATTTTCACGACGACGTTAGGAGCGATTTTCGCCAGCTCACGGCCATCACGGATGATTTCGTCGCGCGTCATGGCAACGCTCTCGGCGCTTACCGGGCCGTCGACGATTTCGCAGATGCGAGCAATGTGGTCGTGAAAACCATCGAGCTTGCCGCCGATGCGGGAATAGAGCGTGGGATTGGTGGTCACGCCCGCCAGAGCGCCCCAGCTTGCCGCTTCCTTGATTTCTTCCAAATCAGCGGTGTCCAGAAAGAACTTCACGTTTCCTCCTTAGATATGGAAATGCCTTCGCCAGGCGGCGAAAGCCTATGACACACATGAAAATGCGATGCTGCGATCGCGAGAAAAAGCTAGGAATGTGAAATGGGATTCGATCAAACGAACGGGCTGATAATACCACGAAGCGCTGCGTTGCGCACGTGCCGCGCAAAAAAACTCGCGCCAGCGCCTTCGCGCCCCGAAAAAGGAGCAACCGCGGCTTCGCCATACTATTTCGTGCGTTTTTGACACGGCAAACGCACGAAACGACGAGATAGTATGCCTCACGAAAGCGGACGATAAGACACTCACGGAAGGCAAGCTTCTGAACTGGTGTTTTGCATTCCCTCGATTCGCGCTGAAGACAAAAGGGCTCCACCATCCATACTATCTCGGCGAAAGTGCCATTTTCCTGGCACAAACGTCCGAAATAGCATGGATTCCAACAAACCATGGAACATACCCGCCGTCGTTCCGTATAAAGTAACCACGTCGTCTTCAAGAATACGCTGGTCCCCCACCTTGGCAGTATGCAAACCAAGATTGCGTCTTTGTACCCGTAGGAAGTTGGAGTCACATTGACCCTCAGCGTATACGTATCACCCTCCTGCATTACCTGGATAACCTCGCCGGTAAAAGTCGCTTTCTCCCCTTTATACGCATCGGGATCGCGCGCAACCTGCTCATACGTTAAAGCCGAGCATCCTTCTTTGAAATACGATTCAATCTCTTCCGCAGATAGCTCAATGGACTCGCTTCCAAGCTCCTTCCCGCACACTGCGCAAGAATACGAACGCAAGCCAGAAACAGCCTTTCCGTCCTGCCCGACACTAGGCTCCGTAACGACAACCCAATCGCCGGGAGTATGGCCAATTACGGGAATGGCTTTCTCCACCGTGGAGCCGCATCGGACGCACTCGCCCACTTCCATCCCCTTTTCTGCACACGAAGGCTCGGCGGCAATGCTCCATTCCTTTACATCATGCCCAAGCTCCTTGCCTTTAGTGGTTCCACAGAGAGAACACGTTTGAGGCGCCGTGCATGTAGCCTCTTGCCATTCGTGCTCAAGTGCATCTCCCTGGGTTTTTCCGCATACGCTGCAAACAGACGGATGCGTGCACGTTGGCTCCGACCATTCATGAAAGCAAATCACATGCGTTGCAGACAGGACGGCGAAAAGAGCCACAACAGCAAGAATTGCAGCGAAAATGGTGTTCCGCTTTTAGGAAGACGCCCCAACACCCCCGGGCTGCTCAGAGGTGATTCCTGAGCCCCTTCGAGGTTTTGCCCTTCCGATGTCGCCCCGAGCACTTTCGTCAATACCCGTGCAACATAAAACCGCAGCTCACATAGAGTTATTTCACTTTTGTCGAAATCACCGACCACCTTATATCCGCAAACCTCCAAACGCCTGCACATCGCAAAAAAGCCGCCTCGTGGGCGGCTTTTCACATGAAGTATAGCGTTGGAAACTCGCGATTGCAGGAGGCGAGCCCAATGAAGAACGCAATCGTTCGACGCTTTGCGCTAGTCGGCAATCTCCACCAGCTCGATTTCGAACGTGAGATCCTTGCCTGCAAGCTCGTGATTCATGTCGAACACGGCCTTCTCCTCATCGACCGACACGACCTTGGCCGGGAACGGGCCGGCGGGACCCTGGAAATACACGGTCTCCCCCACGGGAAGCTGTGCGGCATTGGGGATCTGAGAAACCGGAACAGACTGAACAGCCTGCGGGTTGTATTCGCCGTATGCCTCGGCCGCAGGAATGGTGACGGTCTTTTTCTCGCCAAGAGCCATGTCTTTCACAGCGGCATCGAAGCCAGGAATCATCATGCCCGCGCAGCAGGTGAACTCCAGCGGCTCGCCGCGGTCATAGCTGCTATCGAACTGGGTGCCGTCGGCCAGCGTGCCGCGGTAGTGCGTCTTGACCTTTTTACCTTCGTTGCTCATTGAGCACGTCCTTTCGGGTTGAAAACAATTCCCATCATAATACCCGAGAGCGTCTGTTCCCAAAAGTACAGACCTCGGTTCTTGACAGGGCGAACACTCCTCTGCAACACGCCCGTCCACCGAACAGACGCCTCTCATCCTCCGCACGACGCCTTCTCCGCGCCTCCCCTTCCCTGGATGATAGAATGCAGCCAATCGCGGGAAAGGCCCGCGCCACAAGGAGGGGAAACCATGAAAAAGACCAGGTTTTTTGCAGCATTATGCCTTGCTGCCGCACTTGCATGCGGCATGATGCTCGCCGCATGCTCTTCCGGCCCTGATCCGGAAGAGGTTATCTCGCAAGACATTGCCACCCAGTTCGACCCGATCAAAAACCTCGACCAGGCAGCCGTGGACGAACTTGCCCAGGACGCCGAATCCGGCGCCGACCTTTCGGATTTCGGCATTGACGGAGCAGAGTACATCAAGGCCATGCTTGGCGGGTTCGACTATTCCATCGTGTCCGTCAACGTTGCCGAAGACGGCCAGAGCGCCACGGCCATTGTCAACGTGACCTGCAAATCCTTCAATGCGGCAAACGACCGCGCAAACGAGATTTCCGAAGAATTCGCCGCGAGCGATGAAATCACCGACATGAGCATGGATGACCTGAACAAGAAAATCGGGGAAATTCTGATGCAGGCCATGAACGAAACCGAACCGTCCACCGTGGAATGCGAGTTCCAGTACAACCTTGTTGACGGCGCGTGGACAATGTCGGATTCGGCCGAGAGCGAAATCTACAACGCATTCTTCTCGTAAGCCGGCCTTGAATGGGCGAATGCCTTTTCAAGCGCAAGTTTGACGGAGCAGCATGCCTGCACACCAAAAGAGGTCGCCGTCTGGCGACCTCTTTTTCGTTCCCTAAGCCCCTTTTCTAAGCCCCTTTTTCCGTCTGCGAGCCCCTGCTCGCTCTTCAACCTCTTTTCTTCGAAACCACGCCGCGTCCTCGAGCGCATTCGCCCCGCAGCCAGTATTCGCGTCATTCAGGACACGAACGGCTGAGCGATCACAGCATATGCGACAAAGCTGATCAGCATATACATCGCAACCCATTTCCCCAACCTGGGAAATGAAGGCCATGCCACGCGCGGAAACCGCGCTTTCATCTTTCGTTTATCGATCAAAAGGACCGCCAAGGCTATGAAATTAGTAGCGCAGTAGCCCAGGTATTGAAACGCCAGAAACCCGAACGGATAGTTCGCATCGTGCCCGTTTGGATGAAACGTAGCCTGGGAGCAGCCCACCAGCAGCAGAAAAAGGGCCGCTAAGACAACCACGTTCCAAACCGTGCCGAGCCACAGAGGAGTCTTTTGCAAGACGAAGCCAACGTTCAAAGCGGCAGAACGAAACGCCGACTTGACAGCAACCTCCATCTGCTGAAGCTTTCCCGAATGAGGCATAGAATCACGCGTGAAAGAGGAAACGGACACGCATCCGCTCAAATCAGCGGGCGGAACGTCCTCGCGCTCGAACGGAGCCGAAAGGGACCCCGCAAACCCACAAGCACGCACAGCTGAGCAAAACGCCCGCTTAAGTTCGCGAACGTTCTTGTAGCGAAGAGCAGGGTCGAATTCCGTCGCGCGCATAAGCACCGATCGTACGGGATCAGGAATGCGGGGGTCGAAGAACCCCCGCTCTCGCACGACGGCATCAGGCGTCTGCTCCACAAGGCAGAAATACAGAATCATTCCCAGCGCGTAGACATCGCTTCGCACCGTTGTCTGTCCAAACCCGAACTGTTCGGGCGGCGCATAGGCACGGGTACCGAAATGATGCGTATCGGTTGTTGCATCACCTTTATACTCGCGAGCAATACCCAGGTCTATAAGCGAAAGACCGCCACATGAAACCATGATGTTAGACGGCTTCAAATCCCTATGGATAAGAGGAGCTCCAAACCCTTCGTGCAGCTCAAGAACGGCATCGCACAGACGCGGAAAAATATCCGCAGCAAGCTGCATGGAGGGATCGCATCGATACACGACGTCTTGAAGGGTTTCGCCCTGCACATATTCCATGATTACCACGAGGTCTTCCCCAAGCGTGTAGCAATCGGCTATGCGAGGAATATAGAGGAAACGACGGCCCTGACGCTGCGCTTCGAACACGCGCTCGTACGCCGAGCCCAATCCCGAATCGCGGGCAATGTATTTCCTAATGAACGGGCCTTGCTCGGCCCCATTCGCTCCGACGAACATGACGCGCTGCGTGGTTTCGAACTCGGATTCCTTCAATACCGACTCGACGCGATAGCATTCCTCGCGCTGAAGGGAGTTCAAATGTTCGGTCAATTCGTCAGTCTGCATAATTTCATAGTACCAGATGGCCGGTCGAAAATGGCGCGCCCCTCGGCCAGAAAGGAGGGGCGCCTAGCAGATAGTTTCTTCGTCGAAGCGATACAGCTCTTCGTTCGTTTTCTGCAACCGATATCCCTTGTCCAGGCAGAAGATGATGATTGCATCACGGCGGTTCTTGCAGTACAAATCGCTTGCGCCCGCCGCCCGAAGTATGCGGTTGGTTTCACGCAAGTTCAAGCGCATGGCGAAGGCAATTTGCAGAACCTTGTTGCGCGAAGGATTGCGCTGCCCCATGAAAATCTGGTATCCGAACGTTTCGTTCAAAGCGGCCGCGCGAATGACGTCCGCTCTTGCCAACCCCTTTTCCTCAAGAAATGCATTGAGGAGCTCCGAGAGGGTTTGGTTGGCAAGATGATGTTTCTTGACGAACTTCGTCGGACTTGGACTTGCAAGCAGCTCCTCGAGCAATTCTTCTGTCAACGGCTCTTTCACGCGACGTTTTCTTCTCCTTCGGGTGACGACGCCGGATTGTCCACCCATTAAAATATGCCTTACTACTCAAGATGAACGAAGTGGCTCGTATTAAAGATTGGCCACGGCGTAATCGGCCTCTTCCTGAGTAAACTGCTCGCCATATTCAGACATAAGCTGATCGCGAATCGCTTCGGGCGACATGCTCATAGTGTCCTGATAGCTCTTCGCTTTCGCAAGTGCATTAGCGTTCCAATCGGCATTGACATTATCGACCGCATATTGCGCGGCCTCCGCAGAAAACTGCTCACCATACTCGGAAGTAAGCTGGTCGTACAATCCGGCTTTTGACATATGCATTGTATCGCTATAGGACTGGGCTTTCTTGAGAGCAGACGTATATTCCGTCGGCACTTCAGGCTCTTCTTTAACCGCCGCCTCCTCAGTCGCGGAAGTAGAAGAAGCGGCCGAGGATGATGCGCTATCCGCAGGCGCAATGTCAGCCGTTTTCTCTTGCGTGCCACCTCCCCCTGCTGCGCCGCCCGCTATCGCCACCACCACAACGGCAATTACAATCCAGAACCATACGCGCTTATATACAGGTTTCTTTGCTTCCATCTTGTTTCCTTTCATACGCACAACATATCTTTTGACACGCGTCAATCCTAGAGAAAACAGCGCAACAAAACATTAGCTGGCAGCTAAGAACGAACCGGGAGGCCTGAGGACCAGCGCCGCTCGCTTCGGCGGCGGCACAGGGGCGCGAACGATCTCTGTCATCAAATGGCTCGGCACGGTCGCCGTCGCAGGATGCCTGCTTTTAGCGGGATATGCGGGGTGAAATGGCGCAGCGCCAACGCGACTGCATGCAAATACTGGATTATCTACAGCGCTAACAAAGAAGCAGATACGCCATCGTGGAACGAACAATGCGCCAACAATGCAATCTTGCGCCGCAGGTGTACTACGGAATCGACTTTCCCGAATGAGGCAATAAAGCCAACTCGCACATCAAAAAAGAGCTGCGAAACGAATTCGCAGCTCTTTTCTCATGTTGGACTTTATTCCGTTGGACAAGCGCTCGGCAAGAACACCCTAGCCCAGTTTCTTCGCAAGAATCTGGTTGATGACCTTCGGATTGCCCTGGCCGCGCATCTCTTTCATGCACTGGCCCACGAAGAATCCGATGAGCTTGGTATTGCCTTCTTTGTAGCGGGCGACCTCATCGGGATTCGCAGCAATAACGCCGTCGACAACCGCCTCGATAGCACCGGTGTCGCTGACCTGCTTCATGCCGCGCTCTTCAACGATAGCCGCAGGATCTTTGTCCTCGTTGATAACGGCGGCGAACACCTCTTTACCCTGCTTGGAGGAAATAACATCTTCAGCCGTCATTTTCACAAGCTCAACCGCACGAGCGGGCGTGAGCGGCGAAGCCTCCAGATCGAACGATTCGTCTGCGTTCATACGCGCCGTAATGTCGTTGATAACCAAGTTGGCAAGCGGTTTCGCAAGCTTCGCATCCGCAGCGGCTTTCATGCCTTCTTCGAAAAACGCCGACGTCACACGATGTTCCACCAGATGACGCGCATCATAGGCAGAAAGACCGAAATCGGCCTCGAAACGCTTGGCTTTCTGATCGGGAAGCTCGGGAAGCTTGGCACGAACACCTTCGATAAACTCGTCGGAAAGATCGTACGGCGCCAAGTCGGGCTCGGGGAACAGACGGTAGTCATCCGCAGTTTCCTTCACGCGCATGACGATAGTACGCTTCGCAGAAGGATCCCAGTGGCGGGTTTCCTGATAGATGATGCCGCCCTCTTCAAGGACCTCGGCCTGACGGCATATTTCGTATGCCAGGCCGTCATGCAGGTTCTTGAAGCTGTTCATGTTCTTCAGCTCGGTCTTGGTGCCGAACTTCGTCTCTCCGCGGCGGCGCAAGCTCACGTTGCCGTCGCAGCGCAGCGAACCCTCTTCCATGGAGCAGTCGGAAATGCCGATTGCCAAATAGATTTGACGCAGCTTCTGCATGAACAGACGCGCCTCTTCAGGCGTGCGCAGCTCGGGCTCGGTCACAAGCTCGATCAACGGCGTGCCTGCGCGGTTGTAATCCACCAGCGAGTGGGTTGCACCGGCTATTCGGCCTTCGCCGCCGCCGATGTGCACCATCTTGCCCGCATCCTCTTCCATATGAATACGCGTAATGCCCACATGCGCAACGTAGCCGTCTTCGGTGCGCGTCACGTTGCCGCGGCTTTCGCCGACTTCAAGACCTCCCAGGTCAATGCGCTCTTTAGCGCCGGGGCCGTCCACATCGAGGTCAAGATGACCACGCATACAAAACGCTACCGGGCCCTGCGTGGTCTGGAAGTTCTTCGACATATCGGGATACATGTAGTTCTTGCGATAGAACATGGAATGCTTCTCGATGTCGCAGTTGGTGGCAAGACCGGCAAGCACGATAGACTCGATGGCCGCCTTGTTGGGCACGGGCAACGCGCCCGGAAGCCCGAGGCACACCGGACAGGTACGAGTATTGGGTTCGGCGCCGAATTCAAGCTTGCAGCCGCAGAACATCTTGGTATTCAACGTGGTGAGCTCGGCATGGACCTCGAGTCCGATAACAGCCTCCCAGTCTTTCAGAACCTCTTCAAGAGTTTTCATGTGCTATTCACCTGCCTGAAACGCCGGGGCAATGGGAGCGACGCCGTACGCAGCCTCCAAAGCGGCGGCCGCACGGAACATGTTGACGTCTTTGAACTGCGGGCAGATAAGCTGCACGCCCACGGGCAGACCGGTATCTTTGCCCAGGCCGCACGGAACGTTCATGCCGCCGTTGCCGGCAATGTTGATGGAGACGGTGAAGATATCCGAGAGGTGCATTTCCACCGGATCGCCGATTTCACCGAACTTAAACGCCGTGCGCGGGCTGGTAGGAGCAAGAATGACGTCGCACTGCTCGTACGCGCGCTCGTAATCCTGCGTGATGAGCCTGCGCACCTGCTGCGCGGGATAATAGTATTTCTCGTACACGCCGGCGGAAAGGAGGTAGCTGCCCAACATGATGCGGCGCTTCGCCTCCATGCCGAAACCGTTCGCGCGGCTTTCCTCGTACTGAGAGCCCAGGTCTTTCAAGCCGGGTTCGCAGTAGCCGTAACGAACGGAGTCGAAGCGAGCCAGATTGGAAAACGCCTCGCACGGACCGAGCACGTAGTATGCGCTGATGGCCGCGTCCGCATGAGGAAGGTCGACCTCCACGATCTGCGCGCCTGCAGCCTCGAGCTTCGCAGCGGCCTCTGCGACCTTTTCCTTCACTTCGGGGGTCAGGCCGGGAGCGTTCATGAATCCGGGTACCACGCCGATACGTATGCCTTCGACGCCCTGCTTCACTGCGTCCACGAAATCGGCCTCGATATGCTGCGACGTGCAGTCGAGCGGATCGTAGCCGCACAATACCTGCATGGCGTACGCCGCATCTTCGACGCTGCGCGTGAACGGACCTACCTGGTCAAGCGAACTGCCGAAAGCAACCACGCCATAGCGGGAAACCATGCCGTACGTAGGCTTCACGCCTACGATGCCGCAGAACGAAGCAGGCTGGCGAATGGATCCGCCCGTATCGCTGCCGAGCGTCATGCACGCCATGCCCGCAGCGACCGATGCGGCGCTGCCACCCGAAGAACCGCCGGGGACGCGCTCGAGATCCCACGGGTTTTTCGTAGACCCAAACGCGGAGGTTTCGGTGGAAGAACCGAACGCAAATTCGTCCATGTTCAGCTTGCCCAGTGGAATGCCGCCAGCCTCAATGCAGCGCGCAACGCATGTTGCGGTATAAGGGGAAACGTAGTTCTCCAGCATCTTGGAAGAACACGTCGTATGCGTGCCTTCCAAATTCATGTTGTCTTTGAAGGCAACGGGGACGCCCGCAAGCGGGCCCATGGAAGAAAACGTTCCGTCAGCGACCGCCGCATCAATCTTGTCCGCCGCTTCGTACGCCATATCTTCGGTGAGCTCGAGGTAGGCATGTACCGCCTCATCCGCCTTGGCGATATGCTCGAAGTTTGCTTGTGCGATTTCACGCGCGGAAAACTCCTGCGCTGCCAAGCCTTCGCGAATCTCGCGAACGCCCATGTTAAGGGAATATGCCATTACTGATCGCCTCCGCCAAGAATTGCAGGGATGAGGAAGGAGCCGTCTTGCTGCTTCGGCGCATTCTCCAGCGCCTTTTCCTGCGAGAAGGACTCTTCGACAACGTCTTCGCGCATGACATTGGAAAGGCCTCCGATGGGGTGGAACGTGGGTTCGACGCCATCGAGTTCGTATTGGGTAATAGGCTCAAGCGTGTCGATGATGCTATTCAAATCGACGGTCATCTGGGCGAGCTCCTGCTCGTCAAGCCCAATGCGCGCATACGTTGCGATGTTGCGCACATCTTCTTCGGTCAGGTGTTCTGCCATGCAGCATCCTCCAACCTCTCGTGTATCCGTTGGTTTCGGTTAACTTGCCCATGATAGCAAAGCCCGCGACCCCAAGGGCCACGGGCAGTCATGTTTTCATGCGTTTCACGTACGGGACCGAGGAACCTTCCCAGTGTTGCGCCCGTCCCATCAGAGACGGCCTAATCTTCCTTCTCGCAACAAGGAAGCGGTCTCATGTCCAGACGAAAAGTCTGCTCGACAACCTTCATAAGCGCCTCGTCGCTGATAGAAGGGTCAACCTTCAAAAGGCCGACCAAGCCGAATATCATGACGCACATGGTTTCATACACAAAATCTATCTTGATATCGTGATAACGCTCATATTCAGAAACAACCTTTTCGCAGATGAAATTCGCCGTCTCCCTCACCGCTCGAACGTCGAAGGCGTCTCTTACGCCAAGCTCCTCGAGCACTGCAATCATCGGGCGTGGACCATTAGCGTCATACAAGGTTCGTCGCAGCGTAGCGATGCATTCGCGCAGCGAGGCCGACGTATCGCCAAAATGACGCGTTTCGTTCCAAACCGCAACGCTTTCCACGATATCCGCCACGTAATCGTCCAAAACGGCGTCTATGACGTCGCGCTTTCCGGAATAGTAGTAATAGAAAAGCTCTCGGGTGATGCCGGCTTCCGAGGCAATGTCTTTCACCGTCGTCGGCCCAACGCCGCGATGCTCAAACAAGCCTCGGGCGGCCTGCATTATATCCCCCGCACGTCCTTCAATGCGGCGAATTTCCGCGCGGGCATCGCCATGTCTGCTCGACGTTGCGCCTGGTGAAACGAATCGCATATCGGCCTCCCTCCTTGCGGCATGACGGTATATCCGCATACCGCGCTTTAACGCACAAAACGCCCGGTGGAAACCGATCGAAGTTTGGTCCTGGGAAACCAAGACCAAATTATAAACGGGGTTTCTCACACGGGCGTTTTCCTCATTATAGGAAGATTGTCCAATTGCGCTGCGGTAAGCCATCAGGTACACAGAGTGGGCAGAGAGCCGTTACCATCCCGACACGAAAACGTTACCGACCAGCCTGAACGAGGCGTAATTATTTACGTTCGATGATTATCTGTGATTATGCCTCATCGCACATAATGTCTAGATGTTCTCTTCGACAACCTTCTTGTACACAGATGTATCGGCGTACAACTCGTCTTTGACGGGATTGAGCTTGTTCTTGCGAATCTTGTTGAACTGATACGCGGCCAGCGCCACGTTGCTTGCCAGCGCAATGAAGCTCACGACGAAAAATGCCGCCGGGTTGTGCGTCGTGGGAATGGGAGCCAGCACGTCAGCGAACTGCGGCACGGTCATGACGAACATAATCCAAAGCGCAAGCGTCTGTGCACGATGCTGCAACCACGCGCCGCGCTTGATGAAAAACGTCGGAATGGTACACGAGAGCAACAGCGCCAGACCGCAGTAGGCAGAATGGTCGGAGATGCAGTTGTAGGTGTACGCGAAATTCCAGAAGTCGTACGCGATGATCCAAGCCCAAATCATATCGGGCCAAATCATGTCGCGCGTTTTGTCCTTCGAGATGATGATGCCGAACCATCCGCAGATGGTGACGATGTTCAGGATGCCGGCAATACCGTTCATCACATTCCATGGGCCAGACATAGTCCAGAGATTCTCTACGTAGCCGCCCTCCCACAGGCCCCAGCTGAACACCTGGAAATCGCGGATGACCGCCTCGGCGATGTTGATGGCCAGAATCAACGGCGGGAAGCACAGCGCCCATTTCTTCTCATAAAGGTAATGGGTTTTACCGTCAGCCCCTTTCCAATGGACGAACCGAAGCGCCATAAACCCTAGACAGCCCGCCAGCGCCGAATACGTCTTCACCCAGTTGAACCACGTGCCCGTGCCGTATTCGTTGCCAGGCGCCGCAGTTGTCGGCCATACGAACACGGTCAAAACGATGGGGACGATCGCGAAAAGCGTGATTCCTCCCCATTTGCTCGTGCGGCCGAATTCGTTGAAAGCCATGAGAGCGAACAGAACAAAGAGCCAAATGGCCCAATAGGACATGTCGCCCGCTTGATACAGGATTCCCATACAGACACCCTCCTTGCTTGCGAGGCGCATTTCCCCTCTGCGCCCCTGATTGACATCGCAAGTATATGAAGCTCTGAACTGGGAGTCTTTACATAATGGTATTGACTGTAAGCGTCTTTGCGGACGTATCGGAAGATAGCGGAAACTTCTCGAAAAAAGCGCGGCACCCGATGTTCGCCCTCCAGCGGAAGACCCGCATGCGGGTCTTCCGCTACCTTTCGGCTTTGAAAGCGGCTATTTCGGCAAGGAATTCTTCGCCATACCGTTCGAGCTTCTTCTCGCCCACACCACTGACCAATAAAAACGCTTCCGGTGTTGCGGGCATGCGTGCGCACATATCGCGCAGCGCTTTATCGGAGAAAACGATGTAAGGAGCAATGCCGTTCGCATCGGCGATGTTCTTGCGCAAGACGCGCAGCCTTTCGAAGAGCTCCACTTCCCCACCGCCTGAAGCCCCGAACACGCCAGGCGTCGCATGTGCACCGCCTGCGCCAGAACCCCCGAATGAAGGAGCGCCATCGAAAGGCGAATGCGACGCCTTCTTGCGAGGCCGGCGAATCTTCTTCATAGAAAACGTGAAGCTTTCCTGTTCGGCCTCGAACGAACGCGCGCCCAAGCCCACGACGGGATACGTGCCGTCCGAGATATCGAGAATGCCCGCCGCGACAAGCAGCTCAATAACCTCTTTGACCTGTGCCGCCGAATCGGAAACCGTGTTATAGCTCTGCAGACGATCGAGCTCGCCTTCAATCACGCGCTGGCTGCGCGAGCCGCGCACAATATCGGCGATCATGCTCTTGCCGAAAGCACCCTGCACCTCTCGCACACACAGCACGCACTGCTTTGCCGTGTCGGTGACATCTATGGCATCGAAATCGCCCAGGCAGTTCGAACAGTTTCCGCACGACTCGGCAGACGAAGCGAACGCCGCGCCCTCTTCGTTGCGAGAATCTTCCCCGAAGTAATCGAGAATGTAGCGCCGGAGGCATCCCGTGGTGCGACAATACCCCACCATGCCATCGAGCATGCGGCGTTGAGCCGACTTGACACGCTGCACCTCTTCTTCGGAAAGTTCGTCATTGCCCCCGCCCTCTTCGATGAAATAACGGCACGTGGCAATATCGCCATCGCTCCAAAGAAGCAAGCATTCCGACGGTTCGCCATCGCGGCCCGCGCGCCCAGCTTCCTGGTAATATGCCTCGATGCTTTTGGGCATGTTGTAGTGGATGACGTAGCGCACATTGGATTTGTCTATGCCCATGCCGAAGGCGTTCGTGGCAACCATGACCAAAGCGTCGTCGTCGATGAAGCGGCGCTGGCTTTCCTGGCGATGCGCCACCGGCATGCCCGCATGGTAACGTGTTGCGGAAATACCCTGCTGGCCAAGCCATTCCGTAAGAGCGTCGACATCCTTGCGTGTGGAGCAGTAGATAATACCGCTTTCCCGCAGATGCTCGGCAATATAGCCCGCAATGCGCGCCCGTTTCTGCTTGGGCTCAAGGCGTTCCACTCCGAAGCGAATATTGGGTCGGTCGAAACCCGTGACTATTTCCGCAGGGTCACGCAGGCCGAGAAGCGTGGTGATGTCGTTGCGCACGCGCTCAGTAGCAGTGGCAGTGAGCGCCACCACAATAGGTCGCTTTTCGAAAGACTCTATGAACTCACGAATGGCCAGATACGACGGGCGGAAATCCTGCCCCCATTGGGATACGCAATGGGCTTCGTCCACCGCAATCAAGGGCACTTCCACCTGCGAGACGAATTCCCGAAATACGGGGTCGGCAAGGCGTTCCGGCGCAACGTACATGATTTTGTACGTTCCCTCTACGGCCCGCTTCATCACCGTGCGCTGCTGACCAGGAGTGAGCGTCGAATTAAGGTAGGATCCACGCACGCCCGCTTCAATAAGAGCGCGCACCTGATCGCCCATAAGCGACACGAGCGGAGAAACAACCAGGGCAAGGCCGGGCATGACGATGCCCGGAATCTGGTAGCACATGGATTTGCCCGCACCCGTGGGCATGACTCCCAAGGCGTCGCGGCCTTGCAAGACGGACTCCACGATGAACTGCTGTCCGGCGCGAAAATCACGATACCCGAAATAACGCGTAAGCGCGGCGCGGGCATCGTCCAAAGACGCCGAAGGCACTCCAGCAAAGTTCGCCGCGGAAAGACCGGATACAACCGGTCTTGGTAACGAAGGGCGCGCCGACGCGGACCCGGCAGAACATGACGAAGCCGAAGGGTATGAAGCAGACGCAGCGCCGGCAACAAACGACGAAGCAGACGAAGGGTGCGCCCCTTCCACTTGCGTTGCGGAAGGGGCGCACCCAGAAGCGCTCATGGGATAATTTCGGTTCATACAGTTCATTTCCTACGATTCGAAGGCGCCCCGCTCTTTTTCCCATTCCTACGACCCAAAGAGCCCGCCGCCTGTTCGTTCATTTCCTACGATTCGAAGAGTTCCGTCGCTCGCTTAAGCTGGTTAATGATATCAATATGCTGAGGACAGAGAGATTCGCACGTGCCGCATTCAATGCACTTGGAGGCCTCATTGTTCGCATTCCAGACGTAGTTTTCCTTCGCGCGATGCATATCGCCGAACTTCGCCATGATATCGAGCGAATCCATGATGATGGGAATGTGGATGCCTTGCGGACAATCCTTCATGCAATAGCGGCAGTCCGTGCACGGAACCGTCGGAATGGAAGAAAGCATTATGCGGGCGCGGTCGATCGCGGCGGATTCTTCGTCGGTAAGGGGTTTCGCCGCCTTCATGGTGTGCAGGTTGTCTTGCATCTGATCCATAGTGGTCATGCCGGAAAGCACTGCAATGACGCCCGGCAAGGAGGCGCAGAAGCGCAGCGCCCAGGAAGCCATGGATGCCTCGGGGTCTTGTGCGCGCAGGATTTCCTCGACTTGCGGCGGCAGCTGCACGAGCGAACCGCCCTTCACGGGCTCCATGACAACCACAGGCAAACCGTGGGCACGCGCCACTTCGTAGCATTTGCGCGACTCGATGATGTTGCTTTCCCAGTCTGCGTAGTTGATCTGCAGTTGGACGAAGTCCATGTTCGGATGCTCTTCAAGCAAGCGCTCGAGCACTTCGGCGCTATCGTGGAACGAAAAGCCGAGGTGCTTGATCAGGCCCTCTTCCTTTTTCTTCTGGGCGAAGTTCCACAGGTCGTAATCTTCGAACAACGAGGCGAATTCGTCCGTGAGCTGATGAAGCAGATAGTAGTCGAAATAACCCGCACCCGTGCGTTCGAGCGAGCGATTGAAAAACGCCTGGGCTTCTTCGAGGCTTTTAGCCGCCCATGCGGGCATTTTGGTGGCAAGTTGGAAGCTTTCACGCGGATAACGGTCGACCAGGGCTTCCTTCGCCGCAATTTCCGACGTGCCGCCGTGATACGTGGGCGCCGTGTCGAAATACGTAAAGCCCGCGTCCATAAACGCATCTACCAACTTCTTGGTTTCCTCGATATCGTTGCCGCCTTCTTCGAGCTGAGGCAGACGCATCAAGCCGAAACCCAGCTGCGCGAAATCGTGATCGGTTCGAATATCCGACATGGCTCCCCCTTACCCAAGTGCATTTGCGCCACTCCAAAACGAATGCATCGTCGCAATGGCTGCATTTACGATGCCCCACTTAGGTGCGCCCTATACCATGGTGCACCTGTATAAGGACACCGCGTTTCTATTCGACAACCGAACGGCGCACCCAGACCGCATACGCGTCTAATTCGGCGACTGCCCGGCGCCTCGTGTTGCACACGCTATGTCGCAGGCGCCCATCCGACGCTTCTTCAAAGAATAAACCTCGCCGCCGCCTTCGTCACTCACCTTATGCAAATAAAGCGGCATTTCCGGTTGGAGCGGCATTAGCATGGGAAAGTTTTGCCCAGCCCCGAATTGGTCCGCTTGCCGCGCAACGCGGCTGAAAACCTTGTTACAAAACGAAGCATGCCGACAAAACCGCTCCTTGAATCAGTTGCTATCTGCTGAGGTTCGCGGAGACGGCGCGGCGCCTGGTTTCGAGGCTGGGTTCTAGCCCCGATCCTTCCGTTGCAAGGATTGTTGGAGGCTTCGCCGCAAAAACGCCATCACCCATGGTCAAAGAGCATCGATTGGGAGAACGTTTAAGGCGCTCTACCCTGCTCGCGGTCAAAAAGGACGAATATGGGGACAGTTGGCGGAAGGTCGATAAGAAGACTCAGAATTATCAAGCCTGTGACCTGGTGCTTTGCAAATCACGATTCGAACCGTTTTCAGTAGAACGAACGCTTCGTCGAATACGCGCCGTAAACGGTCGCTTTTGACGCGCGAACGGTGAGCAAAATTCCCCATAACGACCCTGTTTGACCACAGAACGACCGCAGCGCGGTATGGAGCCGGTTAAGACCGGGATAAACCCGGCCTTTCCTCCTATCGCATCGCCTTTGCCGCCTGACGCATGAGCTTTTCCGTCTGACGCGCGGCCCTTCCGCCTACTGCATCACCTTGTCCATCAGCTCGTCGTAGGTGCTCACGAAGTCGTAACGAACCTCGCCTTCGCCAAGCTGCTCGAAAAGTTTACGTGCGCATTTGATCTTGGCGTCTTCAGCCCCCTTCAAGTTCAACGTTTGCATAGAGCCCTTCGTCTCGGCAACGAAATAAATATGCTTCACAACGCCTTCGTTGAATGCGATTGCCCAGTCGGGCGCGTATTCTCCCACAGGAGTAGGAATGGCAAACGAACGCGGCAAGTGCGCAAACACGCATACTTCGCTGGAGTCTTCCAGGTCTTGCGCGAACTTGCGTTCCGTGTCGCTGTCGAGCACCGTCCAATCTTGTACGCCCTTCTTCGACGTAGGCAGCACGCGACTCAAACTTTCAGGCATGTCTTCGGTGAAAATCTCCGCCGCGTCATACTCGCCCACCACGCGGTTATAGCAAATATGCTCTACGACCATGCGCGCTTTTTCATCCACGATAAGTGCAGCCGTTTTGGCAATGAACTCTTCCGGGTTCACGCGAAACATAGCGAAACGATCGGGCGCGATGTCGGACAAAATGGCGGCCGCGCTTCTGCGAGTGATGCAGGCTTTGCTTGCAACTTCGCCCACCAAATCATACGCAGCCACCGAAACCTCATCGCCTTTGACCTCGAGCGTCTTGGTTTCCGCAGCTTTGAAGCTTTCGAGGGCCTCAAGTTGCTCACGCGTTGTTTCGTCGCGCTGCCCACCCCGCTTCAGGCGATACCTTGGCGTAGACACCGACAAGTTGTCATTGATGCTTTTTACGGCATTACGACGAAGCTCAGCGGAATCGAACTCCACGCTATACGCGCGCTTGTGGTTGATGCGCGCCCACAGCTCCTGAAATTCCTTTTTTCGGAAGTTGTCGTTGAGTCTGTTGCTCGGTACCTTGGTGCCGAAGCCGTTGTCGTAGCGAACCGCGACCCCGGAGTCTTCTACGCTGTTCGCAATGCGTGCAATGTCTTTCGCGAAGCCGTACAAATGCTCAGGCATATCCGAGTCGGGAATGGCATAAAGAACTTGCTCCGTGATTTCGCCAACAGGCATACCGTCCGGACCGATGAGCCTGTTGGCTTGCAGCGCATAGACGATTTGCTCGGCGTCCGCCTTCGTGAGCGTGTACTCGTTCACGCCATCTTGCACCAACGCATTGGCAAACAGGCTGACGTCCACCTTTTTCGGACGCGTACGAAGCTCGTCTTTGGTCTCGCTCTGAAGCGACTTCACGAAACTGTCGTAGCCCTCGGACGCAATAACGGTCAGCAAGTTCACAGCATGGACGCCGTCACGTCCAAGGAACGCCTCGTCCTGGCGCGTACCATCCTGGTTCACGCACAGGCGCAAACCGCGGCCCACCTCTTGGCGTTTGCTGATATCGGAATCGCCTGAACTTTTAAGCGTGCAAATCTGGAATACGTTAGGGTTGTCCCAACCTTCGCGCAGTGCCGAATGCGAGAAGATGAAACGGCACGGCTCCTCGAAAGACAACAGGCGTTCTTTATCTTTCAAAATAAGGTCGTAGGCACTCACGTCCTCGGAGAATTCGCTGCCGCGCTTTACTTCGCTATCCACCGAGCGCTTCGTTTTCTTATCAATCGAGAAATAGCCCTCGTGGACTTTCCGGTTAAGCGAGTCGCGCAGATAGTCCATATAGCCAGAATCGCACGCATCGGCAAGTTTCAACTCCGCCAAACGTTCCTCAGCTGCACGCTCGTATTCTTCTTCGAAGATTCGTCCGTACTCGCCCACGCCCTCGGACCCGTCTTCCTCGTAGACACGGTATTTGGCCACTTCGTCGATGAAGAAAAGGCTCAGGCACTTGATACCCTGGCGATACAGCACTTCTTCCTTCTGAAGATGCGAGAGAATGGTTTCGCGAATCTGGATGCGACGAAGGTCCTCTTCTGAAGAATCATTGGCAACCTGACCGCGATACAGCTTGTTATGGTTGTCGAATTCGACGTATCCCGCCTGCCCATTCTGATCGGGCACGATGCGCAGAATCTTGAACCCGTTTGCATACGCCTCAAGCTCGCCGGATGCCTGATAGATGTTATCAAGCTCGTCGAAAGTGCGAACCACACGCCCAAGCTTTCCGCTTTTCAGCTGGCGCGTGAACTCAATTATGGCGCGCGGCGGCTTGCTGGGACTCACCTTGATATCTTGCAGATACACATAGCCGTCAGTGCCGCGCATGCCCACCATCTCGATGCCCTTCACTTCAATGCGCTTGACCAGGCGTTCGTTATAAGCATCGAGCGGGTCAAGTTCGTACACGGCATTGTGCCGATCTTTATGCGTGGCGGAATAGTTGAGCGAGAACAACGGCTTGAAGCGCTGCATGGCCTTGCGCGTGGCGCTACCCTTCTTGCCCATCTTCTGCGGTTCATCGATGATGAGAATGGGGTTCGTGGCCGAAATCACGTCGATAGGGCGGCGGCTACCGAATTCATCGCGCTCGGAAAACATAATGAGCGCCTCTTTGCTCTTGCCGCCCTCTTTCAACGACTTGTTAAACGCCTGCATGTTGATGACCATGACGGAAATATCCGCACGGCTGGCAAACGAGTCTATTTCGGTCAAACGGCTTGAATCGTACACGAACGGCCACAAGCTTTTGCCGTACTGTTCGTGAAAATGCTTCTTCGTGATTTCGAGAGATTTCGCAACGCCTTCGCGAATGGCGACGCTCGGCACCACGATGATGAACTTCGACCATCCGTAGCGTGCATTGAGCTCGAACATGGTCTTGGTATACACGTACGTTTTGCCCGTGCCTGTTTCCATTTCCACGTCAAGTTCCACTGCGCCCAGATCACGATGCAGCTCCTTCGAAAGGAGCACTCCGTTCTTTCGCTGCATCTTCTTCACGTTGGCAAGAAGCTCTTCGGAGCCCAGGCGCAGCGGCGCGTTACGAAAGCCCGTGCCATCGTCCGTCGCAATCCCGTCATTCGCCTCGATAGCGCCCATGGTGGTCTGGCCGTGTTTATTCACGTTGCCCGTGTCTATGTCGCGCACATACGACAACGCATCGATTTTAGGCTGTCCGTCGAACACCTTCACCACAGCATCAGCCGCACGCGTTTGGTAATCGAGAACGGTAAATTTGAATTCCATGACCTACCCCTCCAAAGCCTCAGCATCGAATTGGACGAGGTAATTAACGAAAGCAGAGCAGGTCACGAGCATGTATTTTGCCATCTTGAAGTCTACCGCGCTGAATTCACCACTCAAAGCATGACGAATCCCATCCTCGTCACTAGTAAATCCGTACATTCCCTTCCATGCTTTAGCGAGGGCGGGATGAACCCTACCTTGCTTTTCGAGTAGGTTAATTAGTTCTCCGAAACAAGTCTTGCCGCTATACGGAACAAGCACGGACACCACAGACTCAACTGCAGAAATGGCCTCTTTGACAACATTGCGGTAGTCTGGATTATCTCGGTCGGAAAATAGTTCGACTGCTCTTTGAATATGCTTTCGAGCTCCAGAATACTTGTCCTCAACCCTTAACGATTCAGACAGAGACGATAGCTCCTCTTCGCCGGAAATCTGGACGAGAACCCCGCCCGCAAATCTGAACCCCGAAAGCTCATCTTCAAGAATGTCGTTGAAATCGCTCTCTACATTAGACAGGATATCTATATCTTCTTGGACAATGCATTCCATCAAATCGTAAACCGAAGCCCAGCTCCCTTTGAGAATTTCACGTTTAAGAAAATCCAGGAACAACGAAGAGTGGTACGGAAACTCATCGATTGGTTTACAGTAGAATTCGCACCAGACCGTTCGGGCGAGTGACTCCCCTATGCCAACTTGACCACCGTACTCGTTTTCACAATTCCACAACGCGACGAACAGCTCATGAACATAGTTGAATATCGCAACCCGAAGCCGCAAGTCCATCCCGCTGATTTGAATTGATTCCCTCGCGGGCGTAATCCCCATTCGTTCGGAGAAAGTAAGAGGCCTAGGACCCATAACTACACCACCTTGGTTTCGGTTTCGGGGCTGAGCGTTTTGAAGATTTCCTCAAAGTTGGCAAGGGCGTCGTCGCCGACGAAAGACGCATCGCGCAGCACGGCACGCGAAGGTTCGCGCTCGGCCATGGCGCGAATGACATCTTCGGAAACTTCGCGGTCAAAGCACGCAAGCAATGCGTCGCCATCGACGGAATAAACCGTTTTGCCGCAGATATCGAGCTTCTCAACGCTTGCGGTGTAAGGAATTTGAAACTGCGGGAATAGCTGGAACAAGATATCCTCCGCCGTACGATTGGGCTTGAGGTTATCCGCCAGGCCAGAAAGCTGGTCCTGTTGGATGGCATCGGGCGTACGTTTCACGTCTTCAAAATTGGACGAGTCAATCTTGAGCACGCGGAAGCCGATGTCGGGAACCTTCTTGGGCTCTTCGCCAGGTTTGAGTTGCGCGTTGGATCCCTCCACTTCGGCCGCAATCTTGGCGCCCGCACGACGAATTCGCTCTTTGCCGATTTCGCAGATATTCTTGTAGCCGGCTTTGGCAGCCTCGCTCCCTTCCTTTGACGCCTCAGGCAGCTGCACCATGATGAATTTACGGTTACCACCATCCTTGACATTAAGCTGCATGACGGCATGAGCGGTTGTGGCGGAGCCAGAGAAGAAATCGAGAACGATGGCATCGTTGACCACAACACTGGCAATTCGCTCAACGAACGCCATTTGTTTAGGGTTGTCAAATGGCGTTGAAAAACCTTTCAGCATGTTTACGTCGGGACGCTGATCATCCGACATGATCGATTTGGGCCGCTGGGTCATGTTTTCCGCCAGATATCTCTTCAGCCGAGGAAGACTGCCATCAGTATGAAAATGAATCCTCCCTTCATCTGCGAGAGCCTCCATCTTCTGCCGGCTAAAACGAAAACCACCCGGAGGGACTGGGTCGGGTCTGCCTGTGATTCTATTGACCACGGGCTCCCTATTTCCGTTGGGAACTCCACCCAAATCCGCCTTTTGATAAAGCCCTTTTTCGTCAAAATACCAATAGTTGGTAAAATCGATAAATCGAGGATACTTCGTTAAGACTTTGAGCTCCTCTGTAATCTCATCGGCAGACAGCCCCTCCTTCTGAAGCTGCTTAACTTTCGCCATGTATTCTCGAACGTTGTTCTTCTCAACGCCCCACTTTTCTTCCCCCATTGACGCCTTTAGAAGAGCAAGATCTTTTGCAGCAACAATGCAGTATTCGTGACTGACAGAAATAAACTGACTTTGATTTTTCGAGCTATTGGTATTTCTGACTATTGTCGCAATTAGATTTATTGATCCAAAGACATTGCAAACCAATGTATACAGACGAGTGTATTCGCAGTCATCAATCGATATGAAAATAACCCCATCCTCGCTCAATAAATCCCTCGCAAGCACGAGCCGGGGATACATCATCGAGCACCAGTCGGAGTGGAACCTGCCGTTGGATTCCTTGTTTTCGTTATACGCAGTATCAAGAACGTTGCCCTCCTCGTCGAAGGCGCCGTTCTCGGCACGCTCCTCTTCGGCAGTGCGCGCAAAGCTGTCGTTGTACACGAAGTCATGACCCGTGTTATACGGCGGGTCGATGTAAATCATCTTGATTTTGCCGGCATACGTTTCACGCAGAATCTTGAGTGCATCAAGATTATCGCCCTCGATGTAGAGGTTCTCGGTGGTATCCCAGTTCACGCTCTCTTCGGGCGCGGGGCGCATGGTCTTGTCGATTTGGCGAATAGCCTCGGCGCGGGCACGCTGCTTGCCAGGCCAGGTGAACTGATAGCGCTCGCGTTTATCCTCGGCGATATCGCCCACATGGGCCTTGAGCGCCTCGACGTCGATGCTGTGGCGAACGTTGCCGTCTTCATCCAGTACTTCGGTCACAATGTCGGGAAACAACTCCGCCAACTTGGCGGCGTTTTCTGCAGCGATATCCGCCGTAGCAAGATCGACTTTTTCCATAGCTATTCCCCTTTCAGAGCGCGAAGCTCGGCCAAGGCCTGCTTGTACGTTCTGAAAGCGGCGTTGCGCTTGGCAGGCTGGACCTCCTTCGCATATTTCCGCTTGAGCTTGATAACCTCGGCCTCAAGCTCGGCAATTCGTTCTTCTTGAGCCATACGCGCATCGACGTCTTCGACTTCCACATCGTCGAACAGCACCTGTGCGCACAGGCCATCCCACACCTCGGCAAGCGAGGCGCCTCTCAACTCAATATTCATTTGTTCTTCGGCGATCCATCGCTCGCTGGCACGCAGCCCGTCGCGCACCACGGCAAGACACGCGCGACCCTCGTGGCAGCACGCCATAAGCATCTTGCGCGGCACCGCCGATGCAATGGCGTCGAGAGCTTTGCGAGGCAGTTCGTCCGTCTTGAGCACAATGCGCAGAACCGAGATTTCCTCTATGCTTCCACTGGTAGGAATGCCGCATGTCGCCTCCTTGATAGAAGCAACCACGCGCAGCTCTTCAATACCGTGAACGAATTCGTCCTTCACTGGTGCAGCAAGCGATAACCGCTGATAGAAAGCGTTTTTCGGCAGCGTCTGATCGACCGTTACCGTACTGGGCAGACCGTACATCTACCTCACCACCAAAAAGCACACGAGCTCGAAATCGTCGAGCCCCGCCACGTCGTTTTCCAAGAAACTCGTAGTGCCCGCACTGAAGAAGCTATCGACATCGGCTTCACGCTTTTCGCTCACCATAGACAGCACGGCCGCTTCGAGCAGCTTCGATGCATGGCTCATGTCGCGTCCGTCTTTGGTAGCGCGGTTGTATGCACGACAGAGTTTGGCATCGGGCTCGAACTTGCCGCGGCATAAACGACGCATGGCATCGAGGGTTTCCTTGGGGTCGAGATAGCCGTGCAGCGTCTCGCCATCATCTTTCACATACACCAGATAAAACGGATGCACAGGATTGCGCATCGCGGCGTCGAGTTCTTGATTGACGTTGCGCAGCACGAAGACGATGCCCGGCTCGTCGCCCGCCACCACGGCATTGATGCCTGCAGGCACGCGTTCAATGCTCGGATTCGCCTCGTAATACGCCACGAGGTCCATACGGAAATCGTTCAAGCCCAAATCAGTGATGGAAACGCCGCCCGCAACGTCCTCGAGGTCCACCACCTCGCTTTGCATCTGCTCGAGCTGCGCACGACGGTATTCAAGATCGCCCTTTTCGCCCTCGTTGATATAGTCGTCATCGCCCGTGGAAGCCATAACCGTGGCATGCATGCGGTTTTCGACGCGTTCCTTCAAATTGATGTACCTATCCAACGCGACATTGGGCCAGTAGTTCACCAGCTGAATAACATCGTTTTTCGACCCGATGCGGTCCACGCGCCCGAAGCGCTGAACCACGCGCACCGGGTTCCAGTGGATATCGTAATTCACCAAGAAATCGCCGTCTTGCAGGTTCTGGCCTTCGGAAATGCAATCCGTAGCAATAAGCAGGTCGATATCTTTGCCCGCCAGGCGCGCATACGCTTTATCGCGCTCCTTCGACACGGGGCTGAAACACGTTAACACTTCGGACAAATCGCCGCGCACGCCCGCAACCGTGGTTTTGCAGCCGCTTGTTCCCGTAACCTCGGCCATGCCCAGCCCGAGCTCGGCCGCCAAGGGTTTCAGCTGTTCGTACAGGTAATCGGCCGTGTCGGCAAACGCCGTGAACACGATGATTTTCTTATTTCCCTCATTAAGCGGATGGACAACCTTGTCGGAAATGACGCGCTTGAGGTCGACCAGTTTGGCATCACGGCCTGCATCGATATCCTCGATCAAGCCCAGCAGCTCGGTTACGATCGCCACGTCGGATGCAATGTCGCGCTCCCACGACACCCAGTCCATATCGCGCAGGTCATACGGCGCCTTTTTGCTGCCTACCATGAACTCGATTGCATCGGCGTCGTCGAAGTCGAAATCGTAATCCGAACTTTGCAACTCTGGCACGCTTCGGCCCTTCGCAGCATTCGCCTTAAACGCGGCAATGGCATCGAGAGTACTATTCATGCCCGCCAGAACGCGCTCGAGCGTCAAGCGAAACGACGCGACGGAACTTTCGAGGCGCTTGAGCAAATTGGCGGCCATCAGACGCTGCACGCCGCGTTCGCGCCCCTCGACCGAAAGGTTGCCGCCTTGCTGGACATATTTATGGCGCTTGCTCGGCTGCACATATTTGATCGGAACGTAAATGGAAAGCTCCAACGCATACAGACGGTCGGCAATGCGGTCATACGTCGCCGCCCCCTCCTGCACGGAGAGGTCGGGGCGACGTGAAACGGGCCTGTTGCGGCGCGGGAACGGCCCTATCGCGCTCGCATCGTAGTAACGCTGGATATGGCTGCGCGAACGCGCCACTGTCACCTGGTCGAGCACGCGGAAGAAATCCATGTCGAGACTGGCGGTAAGCGCCTCGGTTGTTCGCTTGTCGGCATCGAGCTCCTGCCATTCGTTGAACGCTTTCTGCGCATGACGAAAGACGTTTTCGATATTGGTATCAAGCCCAAGGCGTTCGGACCACGCGCTCGAGTCGCCCTGGTACGCCAGCGCCAACTGATTGCGCAGGTCGCGAAAACGATTGTTCACCGGCGTGGCGGAAAGCATGAGCACCTTGGTGGGTACGCCGTCGCGCACCACTCTGTTGAGCAGGCGCTGATAGCGGTTCTCTTTGATTTCCTCGCCGTCTTTGGGCGCTTTGGCGGAATCGTCGCCATTGCGGAAATTATGGCTCTCATCGATGACAACCAGGTCGTATGCGCCCCAGTTGATGGTTTCAAGGTCGAGGCCTGTTGCCGATGTGCCACGTTCGCGCGAAAGGTCGGTATGGTAAAGCACGTCGTAGCGCAGGCGGTCTTCGGCTATGGGGTTGTTACGTTGATTGTTGCGATACATCAGCCAGTTGTCGCCGAGCTTCTTGGGACACAACACCAAGACGTTGCGGTTTAGGCTTTCGTAGTATTTCACCACGGCCAACGCCGTGAAGGTTTTGCCCAGACCAACCGAATCGGCCAGAATGCAGCCGTTGTAGGTTTGCAACTTGTTGACAATGGCAAGCACGGCATCGCGCTGGAAATCGTAGAGCAAATTCCAAATCTTGCTCTCGCGAAAGCCGACGCCTTCCTTAGGGAGCTCATCCGCTGTGATGTCGTCCAAGAACTCGTGGAAGATGCGGTAAAGCGCCGCATAATACACGAGCTCGGGTGGGTTTTTGCGATACATCTGCGCGATGTTGTCCACCACGGCATCGGTGACATCGTCGAGGTCCTCGGAGTTCCATGCCTGCTCGAACGTCTTCAGCAGCTGGCAAGACGGCGAGGTTTCCTGGCGCACGATGGCGCTGTACGAATCGGCGGAGCGCTCCACTCCAAGATCGACGGTCGTGAACCCATTGATGGGAAGGTACGACACCGTATCGGCCACGCCGCAAGAATCCGTCACTTCCGCAGTAAGCGCAGGCGGCAACGATGCAACATTGCGAAACGACCTGAAGCGAGCCTTCCTTCTTATCCAGTTAGCACATTCGGTTGCCACGGCCTTCTGCGTAAGTTCATTGCGCAGACGAATTTCCAGGTCAGTGCCGCCAACGCTACGTTCGCGATTGAGCCGTGGAATATAGAATTCGCGCTGTTCTTTGGCGTGGCGTTCTTTAAGAAACGCAGGCGAAGTGAAAATAAACCTGAACTCGTCGATGCTTTCCAGCTGCTCACGAAGTTCGCGATATGCGTACATGGAAAACACCGACGAAGCGATGGAAACACTGCCGCCTTCTTTCAAGACGGCAACAAGGTCATCTTTAAGGATATGCGTGCGATTATCGAAGAATCCGGACTGCATGAGCTATACACCAGCCCGAATCGCAGACGTGCGCAGGTTCTCAACGACATTTTCTTGCAAGCATCGGCGAGCATGCACGAAAAGCTCGTGTGCGCATTCGTCAATCGCTACATCGCATATGTCATGCTTCTGGGAGAAGCGCCCCGCGTTGAACCCCCCCCCGGAATATACTCCGAGGTCCAGCATTTATAACTCCTTGGTAATCGCCCCGATAGCCGCGCGAATTATCGCATGTGGCCATCGGGGGTCATGCATGAATCGAGAGCCGATCCAGTTTTACACGTTGAACTTGAAGTGCATGACATCACCGTCTTGCACCACGTATTCCTTGCCTTCCTGGCGCAGCTTGCCCGCTTCGCGGCAGCCCTTTTCGCCATTGAGGGCAACATAGTCTTCGAAGCTTGCGGTTTCGGCTTTGATGAAACCGCGCTCAAAATCGGAATGGATGACGCCTGCAGCCTGCGGCGCCTTCGCGCCAATGGGAATGGTCCAGGCGCGCGTCTCGGTTTCGCCGCTAGTGAAATAGCTCTGAAGACCCAGCAGCTTGTATGCTTCGCGAATCAAGCGTGCAAGGCCGCTTTCGGAAAGGCCCAGCTCCTCCATGAACATCTTGGCGTCTTCGGCGTCAAGCTCGGCCAGGTCAGCCTCAGTCTTTGCGCAGATGGGCACGGGAATCTGGCCGTCAATCTCAGGCAGTTCAGCATCGAGCTGGTCTTCGTCCACATTGGCAATATAGAGCATGGGCTTGCAGGTGAGCAGGCACAGGTCCTTGACCGCCGCGAGCTCTTCGTCGGAAAGACCCAGCGTCAACACGCGATGGCCTTCGTTGAGTCCCTCGAGCACCTTCTTGGCGGTTTCGAACTTGAACACGGCGGTTTTGTCGCGCTTGGATTCTTTCTCCAAACGAGGCAAAGCCTTCTCAACCGTGGCAATATCAGCCAGCACAAGCTCGGTCTTGATAGTTTCCACGTCAGACTGAGGATCAACCTTCTTAGACACGTGCTCAACGTTGGGGTCGCTGAAGAAACGTACAACTTCGCAGATAGCATCGGTCTCGCGAATATTGGCGAGGAACTTATTGCCCAGGCCCTCGCCTTGGCTAGCGCCTGCAACCAGACCTGCGATATCGACGAATTCCACCGTGGCCGGCACAATCTTGGCCGGATTGTCGATCTTCGCCAGCGCGTCCAGACGATCGTCGGGCACTGGAACCAGACCCACATTAGGCTCAATCGTGGCAAAGGGATAATTGGCGGCAAAACCGCTCTTTTTCGTAAGCGCGGTAAACAGCGAAGACTTGCCGACGTTAGGCAGGCCCACAATACCGATGGAAAGCGACATCTGATGTACTCCTTGAAGCAGCATAAGCGACGAATAAACGTAACGCCCATCATACCAAACGATGCAACAGCAAACAAAAAGCCCGCACCCCAAAACAGGATGCGGGCATAAGCAAAGCCCAAGCGAGCAGAGTCGCAGTCGGAATCGCTCGCCCAAAGGACCAGGCGAACAGAAACCCGCCGTGCGCAGTTCCACACGAGCCGAACAACACTGGATGCGCCGTTCGTACGAGGCAGAGCTGCGTGAGCACGGCATACCCCTGCAAGCGCTACATGGAGAACAATCCCAGCGTCTGTGCAACGTAGGCAACAAGAATCACAACCAGGACCACCGGCGCGATGTATTTCACCATGACGGTCCACACACCCGCCAGCTTGAACTTGGCGGATTCGCGAACTTCATCGATAACCACCTTGGGCCCGATAATCCAGCCTACGAAGATGCACGTCAGAAGCGCCGCGATAGGCATCATCACCGAGTTGGAAATGAAGTCGAGGAAGTCGAGAATCGAAGAGCCTTCGCCCATAGGCTGAATGAACGAAAGCGAGCTGTAGCCCATGTTCACAATGATGCCCATGACTGTGATGAACGCGATCACGATCACCAAGGCACGACGACGCGTGCACTTCGTTCCGTCGGCAATGATGGACGTGCAGGTTTCAACCAAAGAGATCGAGCTGGTCAGAGCTGCAAAAAGCACCAGAACGAAGAAGACGAAGCCCAGCACGGTTGCCATGCCGCCCATGTTCTCAAACACCTGAGGCAGAATGATGAACATCAGCGACGGGCCGGAATTCTCAGCAACGGCCTCGCCCGAACCCAGGGCGGCAAAGGTTGCAGGGATAATCATGAGACCCGCAAGCAGGGAAACGCCAAACGTGGTACCCGCTATCTGCGTGACGCTGGAAGTGAGCTTGGTGGACTTCTTCAGATACGAACCGTACGTCACCATGATGCCCATGGCCAGCGACAGTGTGAAGAACGTCTGGCCGAGCGCCGCGATGATCAGCTCGGGAGAAAGAGCGCTCAAATCCGGCAGCAGGTAGAACGCCAGACCGTCCATGGCGCCGGGCAGCGTGAGCGCGTAGATGGCAACCGCAGCGGCCATGACGATAAGCAGCGGCATCATGACGAGGTTCGCCTTCTCAATACCCTTGTTCACGCCCAAGGCGACAACCAAATAAGTCAGCGCCATGAAGACCAGCATGAACGCCATGCTCTCCGAGCCGCTGGAGATAAACGCGCTGAAGAAATCTCCGCCATCGGCCAAAGCCGCAGGGCCTTCGACCGCATAGCCCACCATGTACTTGGTGACCCAACCGCCAATGACGCAGTAATACGGCACGATGATAAACGGAACCGCCGACATCAACACGCCAATGAAGGAGTACTTCTTACCGAAAGCCTTAAAGGCGCCGATGGAGCTCTGACCGGTCTTGCGGCCAAGGGCCGTCTCAAGCAGCAGCAGCGCCAAGCCGATCGTGAACACGAAGACGAGGTACACGAACAAAAAGGTACCGCCGCCATATTTTGCCGCCAAGTACGGGAAGCGCCACATGCTGCCCAAGCCCACCGCCGAAGCGGCTGCAGCCAGGACGAATGCGAGCTTGCCAGACCACGACGCACGAGCCGGAGTAGTGGAATCCGCCATAGCCCTTTCCTTTCAATACAGGCGGGCGCATGCCCGCAACCGATACAAAAAACGGGCTGATAGCAAAATGGCTCGCACATTCTTGCTGTTGGATGTGCGAACCTTTTAACGAAACAACCCGTTTCATGGATATAGCGCTCTATTGTACCGTAGTGACTCGGTTTCGATAAGGAGAAATCCGCTCAGGAAAGTGAGTGGTAACCAGGCGGAAACAGAAATCTATAGACTCGAAGAAGCCCACGGCTGCAAGGGAGCACGCCTTGTGCAGCCATTCCGCTTCGGCGCCTCTTCACTCCCTGCGCGTTAGCGCCGTTCGTCTTCGACGTACGGCTCATACCCCACGCGCCAGAACGTCAGGCCTGCGGCAGGGGCGTTCTGGCCCGCTGCTGAACGATTGCGAGCCTGGAGCACTTCGTCGATCCAGGCGACGGAACGTTTGCCTCTGCCCACTTCAACGAGCGTGCCCACCATCGTACGAACCATGGAATGCAAAAACGCGTTGCCTACTACGCGCACCGTGATCACCGGCGTGCCCGCAAGCACTTCTTCGTAAACGCCGCACGTCATGACATTGCGGCACGTAGAACGCCCATCCGCTTCGATGATATGGGCGGACGCCGCCATGCAGAAACTCTTGAAGTCATGCTCGCCCACAAAGCGTGCCGCCGCTTGGTTCATGGCATCAACATCAAGCGAAAGACCGCCCAGATGCCACACAAGAGGCATGATCAAGACCGGCCGCGCGCTCTGCGTGCAGATATGGTAGTGGTATTCGCGCCACTGGGCATCGAAGCGCGCGCTGAACCCCTCCGCTTTCTCCTCTGCGGCGGAAATGGAAATAGCCTCGTCAACCAATGCGTTCATCGAGCGCTGCAGCGACCGCAACGGCTTTGCCTGCAGTTCTTCTTCGGAGATATCGAAGCTGACAACCTGCCCGAGCGCATGTACGCCCGCATCCGTGCGACCGGCGCAGACCGTCTTTACCTCACGATGGTACAACAGCGATAATGCCTGCTCAAGCTCTCCCTGCACGGTTTTCACATGGTCTTCTGCCTGGCGGGCGAACCCCGCGAAGGGTTCGCCGTTGTACGCCACGGCAAGGGCAATCGTAGGCATTGCTCTAGCTCGCTTTCCAAACAGGACGGCCAAACAGGTCGAGAATCTCCGAATACAGAAGATTGTTCGTCACATCAACCGTGAAAGGAAGCTCGGCACGGAACTTCCTACCGTCCGCCTGCTGGACCTTCAACACCACGGCATCGCGACCAGGGTGGCTGCGAAGAATCTGCTGCAGCTGCGCAGACGTGGCCGCATTGAAGTCGGAGGAATTCAGCTTGATCTCAAGATGGCTCGGACCGGCATTGGCCTCGTCAAGCTCCAGACGCTCCACCTCGAACGCCATGATCTGATCGCCGCGCTCCGAGTGCTCGAACTTGCCCTTGATCTTCACGATGGCGTCTTCCTGCAGCGCATCCTGGAAGTCGTCGTACTTGAAGCACACGCCTTCAACATGCCCCGTCGTGTCTTCGAGCACGAAGTTGGCCATCTTCTTGCCCTTCTTCGTAAGCTTCACGCCCACGCTGGTGATCAGACCAGCGAAAATAGCACTGGGGATATCGCCCTTGTGCTCCGCCAAATCTCCCAGATGGAACTTGGTTATGCGACGCAGCGCACCCTCGAACGGACGAAGCGGATGGTCCGAAACGTAGATCTTCAGAATCTCCTTCTCGTAGGCAAGCAGCGTACGCTTGTCCCATTCGACGCCGTCCGCAGGAGGAATATCCTCCTCAAAGCCGCTGTCTTCCACATCGGCAAACATGTCGAACATGCTCACCTGACCGGCATCGCGATCGCGCTGACGCTTGGACGCGCTCTCAAGAAGCGGCGTTTCCTCAATGAAGTACATGAGCTGCTTGCGCGTATAACCCGTGCTATCGAACGCGCCCGCTTTGATAAGCGCCTCGAGCGTTTTACGGTTGTAGCACTTCGTATCCAGACGATTCACGAAATCGTGCAGGCTGGTATAAGGACCGTTCGCATTGCGCTCGGCGATGATGGCCTCGGCCACTGCGCCGCCAACACCGCGCACGCCCGCCAGACCGAAGCGGATTCCTTCGTCAAGCGGCGTGAACTCAAGGTTGGACGAATTGATGTCGGGCGGCAAAACAGGAATATTGCTATGCGTGCAGCTAGCGATGTATTTAATCAGCTTGTCCGCATTGCCCATATAGCTGGAAAGCACCGCAGCCATGTATTCATGCGGATAGTATGCCTTCAAATACGCCGTGCGCATAACCAGAATGGCATATGCCGCAGAGTGCGATTTGTTGAACGCATACTTCGCGAACTTCTCCGCGTCTTCCCAGATTTTCTCGGCGATTTCCAGCGAATAGCCGTTTTCCACCGCGCCGTTGCACCAGTCGTCCTTAAGCTTCATCATGACGTCGAGCTTTTTCTTGCCCATTGCCTTACGAAGCTTGTCGGCCTTACCGGCCGAAAAACCGCTCATGACCATGGAAATCTGCATGATCTGCTCTTGGTAGACCATGGTGCCGTACGTTTCCTCGAGAAGAGGACGCAGGCGATCGTCATAGTAATGAACAGGCGTCTTGCCGCTTGCAACCTTGATGTAGTCCTCGACCATGCCGGACTCCAACGGGCCCGGACGGTTCAAAGCAATTGACGCCACGACGTCGGAGAAGCGCTTGGGTGGGAGACGTGCGAACAGGCCCACGTAGAGCGAACCCTCTACCTGGAACAAGCCGTCCATGTTGCCGGACTGCATGAGCTCAAACGCCTTTTCGTCCTCCGTAGGAATTTCCTCGGGGATGATTTCTACGCCGAAACGATCTTTGATGTTACGACATGCACGAGAAAGCACACCCAGCGTACGCAGGCCCAAGAAGTCCATCTTGAGCAGGCCCAAATCGGGCGTGTAGTGACCGTCGTACTGGGTGATGATGCCGCCGCCCTTGGTGTCGCGCTTCATGGGGACGTGATCGGCCATGGGGTCGCGGCAGATGATCGTGGCGCATGCATGCACGCCCTCGCCGCGGACGTTGCCCTCGATGGAACGCGCCGCGTCAATGACCTCACGCGATTCGGGTTCGGTATCGTAGGCCTTCTTGAAATCGGGATTGGTGGCAAGCGCCTTGTCGATGGTGATGCCCAGCTCTTCGCCGACCATCTTGCACAGGCGGTCGCCCACGCCGTAAGGGTGCCCCAGCACGCGCGCGGCATCGCGGATGGCGTTTTTCGCCTGCAGCTTGCCGAACGTGATAACGCCGGAAACGTGGTCTTCGCCGTAGACGTCTTTGATGTGCTCAATGACTTCCTGGCGACGCTCGTCCTCGAAGTCGACGTCGATATCGGGCATCTCAACACGCTCGGGCGACAGGAATCGCTCGAACAGCAGGCCGTTGGAAAGCGGATCGAGGTCGGTAATGCCCATGGCATACGCCACGATGGCGCCTGCCGCAGAACCACGGCCCGGTCCTACGCCGATTCCCTGGCTTCGCGCCCATTCAATATACTCCTGCACGATAAGGAAGTATGCAGGAAAGCCCTGCTGGATGATGATGCCCATCTCGTAGTCGGCACGCTCCTGCACCTCGGAAGGCACGGGCGTTCCGTAGCGCTTTTCAAGACCTTCGTTTACACGCTTGCGAAACCAGCTTTCCTCGGTTTCGCCTTCGGGCAAGGGAAAGCGCGGAAGAATGGAGTCGCGTTCCAGCTCAACGTTGCACTTTTCCGCCAACTCAACGGTGTTGTCGCACGCCTCGGGGAAATCGCGCATGACCTCGCGCATCTCCTCCTCGGTCTTCATATAGAACTCGTCGTTTTCGAAGCGCATGCGGTTTTCGTCGTCCATGTTGGAGCCGGTGCCGATGCACAGCATGATGTCCTGCGCGCGGGCGTCTTCGCGCGTCAGGTAATGGAAATCGTTGGTGGCGATGGTCTTCAAGCCCAGTTCGTTGGCGATTTTCACCAATTCGACGTTCATCTCGTGCTGAGTCATACCGCCGTTAGTGGTGATGCCATGGTCTTGCAGCTCGAGGTAGAAATCGCCGGGAGCATACAAATCGGCGAATTTGCACGCCCACTCGCGCGCACCCTCATAATCGCGCGCGTCAATGTAGCGCGGAATAATGCCCGCAATGCACGCCGAGGCGGCGATAACACCTTCCGAGTAACGCTGCAACATGTCGAACGTGGTGCGCGGCTTGTAGTAGAAGTTATCCACATGCGATTCGGACACCAGGTGCACAAGATTGTGGTAGCCCACATTGTTTTTCGCCAGCAGCAGCATATGGTACAGGCGCGATTTGTTCTTCGTGCCCACCTCGGGGTCTTCGGTGAAATAAATCTCGCAGCCGTAAATAGGCTTGACGCGCTTGCCAGTCTCTTTTTCCACCGCATCGCATGCATCGCACAGCTCAGGAACGCCGCACATGACGCCGTGGTCGGTGATGGCGACAGCGGGCATGTCAAGATCGGCGGCGCGACGAACCATGTCCTTGATCTTGGTGGCTCCGTCGAGCATGGAATATTCGGTGTGATTGTGAAGATGAACGAATGCCATTGCGCGCTTGCTCCTTGCTGCCTATGCCGTGTGTTCCTGTGAATTGCATTCTTATCGAGAAACGTAACGAGTCGTGTTCCGCATGCCATCATACCAGGCGAACAAACTTTCGAACATCGAACAGAATATGGAGTTTTTCGCACAACTTTTCTTGCCCGAATCCATCTTTTTTCTTTCGAGGTTCTTGCCGCCGGCGGATCGCGCCGCTTGACCTCTGCGCGCCCCTATCCTAGCGGCCACAGCAGCACGCCAAGGCCGCAAACAATGCCAACGACAGCGCCCGCCACAACATCTTTGGGGAAATGAACGCCGCCTATCACGCGTACGGCGGCCATGAATGCATCGGCCACAAGCAGCACGCATCCAACCAAGGGACACCAGGCAAGCCAGCACATGGCAATAATCGTCGCCGAGAACACGTGACGGCTCGGAAACGACCGCCCCGACGTATCTTTCTTGATCAAAGGGTCGATAGAAAGCAGCTCGTACGGACGCGGTGCATTGAACCGTGCGCGAAACGCACTCAAGCAGACGAAGCCTGCGGCGGGAACGCACATGCAAGGAACAAGCAGCGCGCTTTGCGTAAAGAAAAGCATTACCAGCAAAACGGGATAGAGCACATAAAACGCGGCAGTGAGCACCTTGTTTGCCGCCAACAGTGCACGCGCAAGCGAAGGACGGGCGCGAAACGGCGCAGAAATCTTTTCATACTGCAATGCGTTCACCCGCAACCCCCTTGCTTTCCTTCTCGCGCGATTGTAGCGTAATCGCAGCCAATCGCACGCGAAAGGACAAGCATGCAATTCACCGTAGAAGAATCGTTTTGGGAACTCTTCCCCGACGCCGCCATTGGCGTCATTGCGGCAAAGGAGCTCACGGCTCCCGAGAACATCCCCTCGCCGCAGCTCGATGCCCTATCGCGCCTGCTCGCCGCTGCCAACGGCATGGCGCAGCTGCATCTGCCCGATAGCAATATCGCGGAAAACGACGTCGTCAAGGTCTGGCGCGATGCATACCGCCTCTTCGAGACGAAAAGAGGCGCACGAAGCACCATCGAAGTTCTTCTGAAGCACGTGTTGAAACACGATCCCGTCAAAAGCGTCAACCCGCTCGCAGACATCTGCAACATCGTCTCGCTCAAGCACGCCCTTCCCGTCAGCGCAGAGGACTACGATGCGATCGTCGGGAACTTAAGGCTGTGCGTGACCGCCGGCGGAAATGACTTCCAGCCTCTCGACTCCTGGACGAAAGACCCTGCACTTGCTGGCGAAGTGTGCTATCTGGACGACGAAGGCGCCGTTCGCCGCTGCTGGAACTGGTGCAGCGGAGAACGAACCGTCTACCGCGCGAGCTCCAAGAGCGCGCTCGTCATCGTGGAAAGCGTCGATCCCGCTCGCCGAGAAGAACTCGAAGCGGCCCTCGCCGAGCTTTCTGCCCTCCTGCAGCACAACCTGGGCGCAACCGTTGAAACCAGCGCCGTCGTGACTAAGGAAAGCCCGAGCATCGCGATCGGGTAAGCAAGCAATCTAGGATCTCATGCGGAAATCGCGCATGAGATCCTGACGGTTCGACTGCCCTGTCTTATGCAGGATGTTGTGCACGTGCACCTTGACCGTGGAAAGCGCCAGGCTCATATCGTTGGCAATATGCTGGTTGTCCTTGCCCAGCAAAACCTCCCGAAGCACCTCGACCTCGCGTGCGGAAAGACCGTAGCGATCCTGATAAGACGCCAGGCCGTTATCGATGAACGCGACCGATTTGTCGCCGTTGTCCGCAGGCGGCGTTTTGAAATGCAGGGAAAACAGCTTCCAGCAATCCACGCACACGAATCCCGCAAACCACATCATAAGAATATTCTCCGCGAAATTGCGCTCAGGGAAAAACGGCACCGACCCCGTGGAGACCAGCGCAGGGTCAATCACGAACATGAGCACACCGTTTTCCGCCACGATGGCGAACACGAGCGCCCACGCTCCGACATAGAACCAACGATAACGCCACAGCCGTTCGCGCACGGCGCCGTCGGAGGACTGCATGTAGCAAACGCCCACGAAGGCCAGAACCCACACCATGAAAAGCGAACGCATGCCGTAGAAGACGAACAAGCCCACCGGACCGCTGTCCGTCAAGAAAAACACGACAAGGCTGCCCACGACGAACGCGATGCCGGGAACGACGATAAGCGGCTTGCTTTTCACTTCGAAAAAATCGCATATACAAAGCCAGAACGCCATCAGAATGCCGAGGCCTGTAACGATAGACGGCAGCTGGGAGCCGACGAAATAGACCGAGTCGGGAGCGACCGACGTCACGCCACGCAATAGAAAATCATCCTGGAAAACCAGCGCCACGTCGAGGAAATAGGCGATGAAACCGACACATGCATATGCGAACAGTCGTCGATGAGATATCAGGTATCCGGACAGGCAGAACGCAGCCGCGGTGATGCTGACCAGAAGAATAAACAGCGTGTAATAGAACAAAACGATCGTGGTCATGAATGAAGCCCCGTTTGTCGAAATACCCCGGCATTAACCGGTGCGGTAAACGACACCGGAACAAAATCGCACGTGAAAACGTACGTTTATCATTCTACACCCAAATTAGACCCGTCCCCATACCATGTTAAATATCGCTTTATGTATGTCTAGGGCATACATTCTTTACAGAAACGTAACGCCGCACCAAGCCGGCGAACACGAGCTCCTAAACCTTCATCAAACCCGCAGCATACACGCACGAGATACGTCTCGCGCGCAAAAAGCGTGTCTACATAAGCCGATGGGAAGGAACGGCTTACTGATAGAAGAGAGGAAGCCGCCCGAGCAAGCACGGCGGCGCAAACACCACAAGGAGGAATTCATGTCAGCAGAAGCGACGGCCGCAACAGCGACCGCGACGGTCGAGGCACCGCCGAAGAAGAAAAAGAAATTCAGCGTACCTACCGCGTTCACCATTCTGTTCGTAATCACCATTCTGGCGGTTATCGCCACGTGGTTCATTCCCGCAGGCGCCTACTCGAAGCTGGCATACCTGCCCGAATCCTCGGAGTTCCAGATCACCGAGCCCAGCGGGGATGTTCGCACCATACCGGCAACCGAAGAGGCATTCCGCGCCGACCCCGAACTTGCCGACATGAAAGTCGACGTGAACAAGTTCCTCGACGGCTCCATCACCAAGCCTGTTTCTGTCCCTGGCACCTACGAGGAGCTGCCGCAGCAGCCTAAGGGCTTGTTCGACGTTACGAAAGCCATGGTCAACGGCACCATCAACGGCGTCGACATCATGGTCTTCATCCTTGTCTTGGGTGGTTTAATCGGCGTCGTCAACGCATCGGGCGCGTTCGAATCGGGCCTTGTCGCATTGACGAAGAAGACAAAAGGTCGCGAATTCGCCTTGGTGTTCCTCGTCAGCATCCTGATGGTTCTCGGCGGTACGACTTGCGGCCTCGAAGAGGAAGCGGTCGCGTTCTATCCGATTCTCGTGCCTATATTCCTCGCCCTGGGCTATGACTCCATCGTCTGCGTCGGCGCTATCTTCCTCGCCAGCTCCATGGGTACCACGTTCTCCACGATCAACCCGTTCTCCGTCGTTATCGCCTCCAATGCTGCGGGCGTAGCCTGGACCGAAGGTATCGAATGGCGTGTCGTCGGCTGCGTCGTGGGCGCTATCGTAGTCGTGAGCTACCTGTTCTGGTACTGCAAGAAGATTAAGAAGAACCCCGAGGCCTCTTATACCTACGAGGATCGCGAGCACTTCGCAAAGCTCTTCAGCGTGCATGATTCCAACTCTTCCACCATCCCCGCTTTCGACTGGCGTCGTAAGCTCATCCTGGTGCTGTTCGTTTCCGCCTTCATCATCATGATCTACGGCGTCGTGAACCTGCACTGGTGGTTCCCGCAGATGGCTGCATCCTTCCTGTTCATTGCCATCATCTGCATCTTCCTGACCGGCCTTGACGAGAAGACCGTCGTCGACTCCTTCATCAACGGCGCATCCAGCCTCGTCGGCGTGTCCTTGATTATCGGCTTGGCACGCGGCGTCAACCTAATCATGGAGGAAGGCTTCATCTCCGACACGCTGCTGTACTGGGCTTCCAATGCGGTTCAGGGCATGGATGGCGCCATCTTCATCATCATGATGATGGTCATCTTCTTCCTGCTCGGCTTCATCGTGCCGTCCTCTTCGGGCCTGGCAGTACTCGCTATGCCTATTCTGGCACCGCTGGCCGACACCGTTGGCATCGACCGCTCCATCATCGTTTCCGCTTACAACTGGGGTCAGTACGCAATGCTCTACCTCGCACCGACCGGCCTGGTCATGGCAACATTGACGATGTTGGACATGAAGTACACACATTGGTTGAAGTTCGTACTTCCGATGGTAGGCTTCCTGTTCGTCTTCGGCGGAGCACTCTTGGTCATCCAAGTCATGGTTGGAGCGTAGTTTCAAGCAAGACCGCGGCTTTTTACAAGCTGCACCGCATGAACCTCGGGGCTTTGTCTCGAATGAAGATTCGCTGCCCTTAGCGGCGGTCGCCATACCCCTTTAAGAAACGAGTCGCCCCTCTCCTTAGGGCGGCTCGTTTCGTTTTGCAGTCGAAACGTCCCAAGACGGTCGAATTCGCGAGCAAACGCTCATGGCAGCAATTGAGACTTGCGACAGACGACTGCGACGTCAAGCACCATCAGACACCATAAACAATCCCTTTTCGCAATACCGTGCTAGCGAACGGGACTCTCTAAGACTTCGCGCCAACAAACAAACTACGCCCTTACCCCCGTAGCAGGCGCTCAGGACATCGATCGTTAACGCCACCGAACTCGTTCCAAGGCGGCAAAATTCATGTTGCTTCGGCCTTTTCGAGACGGCAAAACAATGTTCCCGCAAATAGCACGAGTCTTCCGCCTTTACCCAAGAATGCCTTTGATGGCCTGAAGAAAATCCCCATTTAAGACGGATAGCATCGAAAGCCTCTCGAACCGCTGATTGATCTGCATTATCTTCGAGATGCACGTATTTTCGATCACGAAACGCAGAAAGGGCATAGTTCGTTCTCTGCATAGAAAACCGCATGAATATGGCGCAGATCTTTCCAATGCTGAAAGCCGTCACGAAACACCGCGGTTCCTCCTCTGCGCGGAAAGACCCCGCAAAGGCACTCACCACTACCCCCTGCGTGATAGAAACGCCCGACTCATCTCCTGTAGAAGAAGTCCCTAAAATGCAGAAGAGCGACCCCGAAGGACCGCTCTTCTTTGCATTTGAATGCCCCGGCATTCAAATGTCATTAAACCATACGAACGCTTAACGCAGTTCGGCTTTGTCCGCGAGGACGATGACCTTCGTGCCACTAACCTGCACGTAGCCACCTTCGACGGCAAACTCCTTGAACGGACCGCCCTCGTTTTCCTGCACGCGAACGACACCGTCGCTCAACGTGGAAACCAGAGGTATGTGGCCGCTCAAAAAGCCCATCTCACCTTCGGTGCCGGGAACAACGACGAAGTGAGCTTCGCCGGTGTAGCACTTCGCTTCAGGCGTCACGATGTCGCAGGTGAACTTAGCCATCTTATGCCTCGTTCTTCTTCAGGGCCTCGTAATCGGCGTACACGTCGTCGATGGAACCCTTCAGGCGGAAGCACTGCTCGGGAATCTCGTCGCATTCGCCGTCGAGAATGGCAGCGAAGGAACGAACCGTGTCCTCCATCTTGACATACTTGCCGGGCAGGCCGGTGAACTGCGTTGCAACATGGAAGCACTGACCGAAGAACTGCTGAGCCTTACGTGCACGAGACACGGTAAGCTTCTGCTCCTCGGAAAGTTCGTCCATACCCAGAATTGCAATGATGTCCTGCAGGTCTTTGTAGTTCTGCAGAAGCTCCTGGATGCCGGTAGCAACGCGATAATGCTCTTCGCCGACGATCGCGGGCTCGAGCGCGCGGGAGGTGGACTCCAGCGGGTCGACCGCGGGGTAAATACCAAGCTCGGCGATGGAACGGGAAAGAACCGTCTTCGCATCGAGGTGGGTAAACGTCGTAGCCGGAGCAGGGTCGGTCAAGTCGTCGGCAGGAACGTAGACAGCCTGCACCGAGGTGATGGAACCCGTGGTGGTAGACGTAATACGCTCCTGCAGGTCGCCCATCTCGGTTGCCAGCGTAGGCTGGTAGCCTACAGCGGAAGGCATACGGCCGAGAAGTGCGGACACCTCAGAACCCGCCTGGGTAAAGCGGAAGATGTTGTCGACGAACAGCAGAACGTCCTGGCCCTGATCGCGGAAGTACTCCGCCTCGGTCAGGCCTGCAAGGCCGACGCGAAGACGTGCTCCCGGGGGCTCGTTCATCTGACCGTAGACCAAGCAGGTCTTGTTGATAACGCCAGACTCGCTCATTTCCAGGTACAGGTCGGTACCCTCACGGGTACGCTCGCCTACACCGGTGAAGACGGACGTGCCGCCATGCTCCTGGGCGAGGTTATTGATGAGCTCCTGGATGATAACGGTCTTGCCAACGCCTGCGCCGCCGAACAGGCCGGTCTTACCGCCCTTGATGAAGGGCTCGATAAGGTCGATGGCCTTGATGCCGGTCTCGAAGACCTCGGTCTTCGTGATGAGGCTGTCGTATTCGGGAGCGGGGCGATGGATGGGCATGTAGCCGGAAACCTCAGGCATGGGCTTCTCGTCCACAGGCTCGCCAACAACGTTCCAAATGCGGCCCAGGGTCTCAGGGCCAACGGGCATCATGATGGGATGACCCGTGTCAACGACCTCGGCGCCACGCACCAGGCCATCGGTAGAGCTCATCGCGACGGAACGCACGAGGTTGCCGGGAAGCATGGTCTCAACTTCCAGAACGACGTGAATTTCGCCGACGGGGGTTACGGCATCAACCGTCAGCGCATTGTAAATCGCCGGCAGCTGATCCGCAGGGAACTCGACGTCAACAACAGGGCCGACGATACGCACAATGCGTCCCGTAGCGCCTTTGCTGGCCTCAAGCTCCGCTTTGGTAAGCATTTTCTCGTCAGCCATTTAATCCTCCAAAGCTGCAGCGCCACCAACGATCTCGGAGATCTCAGTGGTGATGGCACCTTGACGTACACGGTTATACAACCTGGATAGCGTTTCCACCATCTCGTTCGCATTCTCGGTTGCCGAATGCATGGCAGTGCGTCGCGCAGACTGCTCGCCTGCCGCAGAGTCGATCAATGCATGGTAGATCGACGTGCGCAGATATGCGGGCAGAAGACGGGCCAACACGTCAGCCGGCTCGGGCTCGAACTCGACGCTCGCGGGAATGGACTCGGTTGCGGCTTCCGCCGGTTCGGCAGAAGCGGTCATAACAGCTTGCGTATCGACGGGCAGGATAACTTCCTCGCGCAGAACCTGCTCAGCAGCGTTCTTCGAGTGGTTGTACACCAAAACAACCTCGTCGACACGGCCTTCTTCATACGCCGCGACGGCGTAATCGGCGATGGCATTCGCCTCTTCAAGCGTAGGGTCGGCAGAAAGATCTTTGAAATCAAGCACCGGCTCGATCTTGCGATACTTGAAAAATCCAATAGCCTTCTTGCCGCAGGCGATAACTTCGACCTCGACACCCTGCGCCTTTTTCGCGCGAATCAGCTTCTCTACCGTACGCAGAACGTTGGAGTTGAAGCCGCCGGCAAGGCCGCGGTCGGAAACCACGGCCACCACCAGCATACGCTTAACGTCCGCACGCTTTTCCAGCAAAGGGTTTTCGCTGGCCTGCACGCGCTCCGCAACGCCCTGAAGCATTTCGGTCATGGATTCGGCATACGGCGTGGCGGTGATGATGCGCTCGGAAGCGTGCTTCACCTTCGCGCCTGCAACCATTTCCATGGTGCGCGTAATCTGCATAGTCGAAGAAACCGACTTGATGCGCTTTTCAATGTCGTGCAGGTTAGGCATGTTCTAGCCTTCCTTTACGCCGCGAATTGCTGCTTGAAAGCATTGATTGCCGCAACAAGAGCCTCTTCGCTTTCAGGCGTGAATTTCTTATCGTCGTGAATCTTCTTCAGCACGTCGGCATGGCTTGCACGCAGGTAGTCGATGAGCTCGTTGCGGAAACGAACGACGTCCTTGACCTCGATGTCGTCGAGGAAGCCTTTGCCGCCCGCATAGACAGCAACAGCCTCTTCTTCGTACGCCAAGGTCTTGTAGCGCTCCTGCTTCAAGAGCTCGGTCATGCGCGCACCGCGGTTCAGCTGGTCCTGCGTGGACTTATCCAGGTCAGAACCGAACTGGGTGAACGCCTGAAGCTCGCGATAAGAAGCAAGGTCAAGACGCAGCGTGCCGGAAACGGACTTCACGGCCTTGGTCTGAGCGGAGCCGCCAACTCGAGAAACCGAGATGCCAACGTCAACTGCAGGACGCTGACCCTGATAGAACAGGTCGGTAACCAAGAAGATCTGACCATCGGTAATAGAGATTACGTTGGTCGGAATATACGCGGAAACGTCGCCAGCCTGGGTCTCGATGATCGGCAGAGCGGTCATCGAGCCGCAGCCGTATTCGTCGGACATCTTCACAGCGCGCTCCAACAGGCGGCTATGCAGATAGAAGATGTCGCCAGGATATGCCTCGCGTCCCGGCGGGCGGCGCAGGGTCAGAGACATCTGACGATAAGCGACAGCCTGCTTGGACAGGTCATCGTAGATGATCAGCACGTGACGGCCATGATTCTCGGGGCCTGCGGGCTCGCCGTTCTCGCCGGTATAGACGAAGTACTCGCCCATTGCAGCACCGGCCATAGGAGCGATGTACTGAAGCGGAGCAGAGTCGGAAGCGTTCGCCGCGACAATGATGGTCTTGTCCATGACGCCATGCTTCTCGAGCGTCTCCATAACGCCTGCAACCGTGGAAGCCTTCTGACCGACTGCAACATAGATGCAGATGATGTCAGTGTCTTTCTGGTTGATGATGGCGTCGATCGCAATAGCGGTCTTGCCGGTCTGGCGGTCGCCGATGATCAGCTCGCGCTGGCCGCGTCCGATGGGCACCATGGCGTCGACGGCGATAATGCCGGTCTGCATGGGCTCATGAACGGGCTTACGGCTGATAACGCCGGGAGCCTTGAATTCGACAGGGCGGGTGCCTTCGGCCTTAATGGGGCCTTTGCCGTCGATAGGCATACCGAGAGGGTTCACAACGCGGCCGAGCAAGCCCTTGCCCGAAGGAACCTCCATGATCTTGCCAGTGGTACGAACCTGGTCGTTTTCTCGAATTGCGGTGACATCGCCGAGAAGTACGGCGCCGACTTCGTCTTCCTCGAGGTTCTGAGCAAGGCCGTAGACAACCTTGCCGCCGATGCCGACGAACTCCAGGAGCTCGCCTGCCATGGCGCCCTTCAAACCGTCGACGCGTGCAATACCGTCGCCTACCTGGACGACCGTACCGACCTCACGGGCATCGACACTGGTCTGAAGAGAATCCAGCTGCTTGCGCAATGCTTCGTCGATAGACTTTGCGGTGATTTCTGTCACTAGCATTCACCTCCATCGTTAGATTCCGTAAGCACGTTGCGAGTATGCTCCAGCTGAGAAGCAATGCTCGCGTCGATGCGTTTTCCATGGGTACTCATGATAATGCCGCCCAGGATGGACGTGTCAATGTGCTCGCGCAACACGACCTTCTTGCCCAAATCCTTGGAAAGCTTCTCGGTGATAACCGAGCGCAGCTCGTCATCAAGCGCGACGACCGTAGTCACGTCGACGACGCAAACGCCGAGCTTTTCCTCGGAAGTCTCGTAGAATGCAGAGACAACCTGCAAAAGCTCGCCGAGATTGTTACGCTCCGCCATAACGGTGATCACACTGTTGACCAAGGGGTCTATTCCCTCGAACACGTTGGCGGCCAAACGTCCACGTTGTTCAGGAGAATACGCCGGATCAGTCAGCGCTTCGCGCAGATCGGTATTGCCGCGATACAGCGAAAGCACGGTTTCCAGCTGGTCGCGAACGTCCAGCACACGCTCCTGACCGCCTTCGGAAAAGGCCGCATCAAGAAGCATGCCGGCATACGTTGCGATTTCTTCTTTAACAAGCAGACGATTAGTTGGCATTGAAACTACCCGCCTCTTCGACGTAGCGCTTGATCATAGCGCGATGCTGTTCGTCGGACAGGTCGTTGCCGATAAGCTTGCCGGCTACTGCGACCGAAAGGTCGGCGACGGAAGCCTGCAGCTCAGAAACAGCAGCCTTCTTCTCAGCCTCGATGGCTGCATGCGCCTTCTCGATCATGTCGGCGGCTTCCTGCTGCGCCTTCGCCGTAATGTCGGCCTTCACGTCTTCGCCGGTCTTCTTCGCATCGGAAACGATGCGGGAAGCTTCAGCCTTAGCCTCGGCGAGCTGCTGCTTGTACTCTTCGAGCAGACGTTCGCTTTCCTGGCGGGCCTCTTCGGCGTTTTTGAGGTCATCGCGAATGGTGTTGGCGCGCTTCTCGAGCATACGGTCGAAAACCGGCCAACCGAACTTCGCAAGAATGACCCACAAAATGATGAAGGCGACGAGCATGGGGATGAATTCATTCATCTTGGGCAGAATGGCTTCGACGCCACCGCCCTCAGAAGCGAATGCATACGCGGGGCTGCAAAGAGCGACGGTTGCTGCAGATGCAACAATGGCGCCGACTTTGCCTGCCTTGGTTGTGTACGCTTTCAACTCGCTTGCCTCCTGTTCTTTCTTCGTAAAAACCATGCAGTGAATCGAATGGATTAACCGATGAAGAACAGAACCAAGCCGAGCAGTGCCAATGCCTCAGACATTGCAGCACCGATGAAGAAGTAGCCCATGAGCTGACCCTTCATCTCAGGCTGGCGAGCAGCAGCGACGCACAGACCGTAGGTAGCGATACCAATGCCGATGCCAGGGCCGATAGCGGCGAGGCCGTAGCCGACGACCTTCAGTGCGGCAAGTGCGACAGTGATTTCCACAGTTTCCTCCTTTGTCGAACCCCATGCCTTTTCTTCGGGGTTTCTTACCTATATTTGCCAGCTGAGGGGTGCAGCTGAAACACCGTAATCAGACCGCATACGTTGCGGCGGACGTGTGCGCTTTATGCGCTTAGTGCGCGTGGGTCGCCGTATTGACGTAAGACGCGGAAAGGATGGCGAAAACGAACGCCTGGATGAATGCGACCAAGCACTCCATGGCATACATAAGCACCAAAAGCACGAACCATGCGATGGAAGGCAAGCCGGCGATGAGGTCCATAGATCCGGCAAACAGAGCCTGCTGAATGAAACAGGTGGTTGCGATGCCGAAGATGGCGAGCATCATATGGCCGGCGAGCATGTTGCCGTAAAGTCGGACTGCAAGCGTAAGCACGCGAATAATCATGGAGAAGAGCTCGAGGAACCAGATGACCGGAACCATGGGCTTCGGAACGCCGCTCGGGCAAAGATTCTTGAAGTAGCCCAGAAGGCCGAACTTCTTCAAGCCGTAGTAGTTGAAGTAGACAAACGAGATTGCAGCAAGAGCCCAGGTACAAGAGATAGCGCCCGTTGCGGTTTTAAAGCCGGGAATAAGACCAAGGATGTTGCAGATCAGAATGAAGAAGAACATCGTGGCCAAGAAGGGCACATGCTGCTTGAAGCCGCTGCCGATAACGTCTTCGGCAATGCTCTTGTTCACGAACTCATAGCCGTATTCCACCGTATTGAAGAACTTGTTGGTAGGAATGAGCTGGAGCTTCTTCGCGGAGATAAGCACGACCGCGAAGGTAACGGCGAGCGCGATGAACAGCCAGATGACGTATTGGGTGACTTCCCAACCGCCGATGCTGAACACCGTGTGGGGATCGAAGTGCGCCGCGAGACCCTGCGCTTCCGCGACGAACTGATTGAGAGCTTCGCCCATGAGATTCCTTCCTTACTTGCAATCATTACCTGCGCTTGCGTTTTGCAAGCACATTTTTATAAAGGACAAACGCGATCGTGGATACCAAAAATGTGAGTATTTCCGCTATAACATAAGAAATAAGACCCTCACGAGCCAACAATCCGCATGCAACAAGGCCGACGATCAGAACAACCAGAGAAACGGCAGAGCCTGCAAGGCCGTACAGCCCTATGGTGAGAGCTTGGGTGGAAGTAGAACGGCGCGATAACCTCAACGCAATAAACATGGGCAGAAACCCGAGAAATCCGGTCAAAACCCCTAGGGCGATGAACATATCGAGCTGTTCACTCTCCTTATTATCCGATCGAACTTTTCACCGACATATGTCGAAAACTTCACTCACTCTAGCAAAAAATGTATATCAATTTCGCATGAAGATGGTAAAAGAAGAAAAAAACACGCAAACGGGGTGAATTTTATACGATTTTTATACGGATTCATCGACACTACGAATAAGAATGTCCGTTTCCGAAAGCAATTCCTCTGATAATGCATCAGGATACGGGGTTGCAAAAACGATTTCCTTAATGCCGGCATTAATGAGCATCTTGGCGCATACCGAGCAAGGTTGCGTTGTTATATAGATAGACGAGCCCTCTATATCTATGCCGTAGCGCGCCGCCTGGATAATGGCGTTCTGCTCCGCATGAAGGCCGCGACAGATTTCGTGACGCTGCCCCGAAGGAACGCCGAGCTGTTCGCGCAGGCAACCCGTTTCTTCGCAATGGCGCAGACCCGAAGGAACGCCGTTGTAACCTGTGGCGAGAATTCGACGGTCCTTCACGATGATAGCCCCCACCGCGCGACGAAGACAGGTCGAACGCTTCGCGACCTCGAATGCGAGATGGATGAAATACTCGTCCCACGAAGGACGCTCGATATGCCTTTGCGCCATGCTAGCCTCCCTATACAATGAAACGGCTTGCTGCGCAGGCGCGCACAGCAAGCCGTTCGTGGTTTCACCGATTTATTTGGTTCCGAAAATGCGATCGCCCGCATCCCCGAGACCAGGAACGATATAAGCGGCATCGTTGAGGCCGTCGTCAATCGCGCACGTATACACCGTCACATCGGGGTCTGCATCGAGCACGGCGCGAATTCCCTCCGGCGCCGCGACCAAAACCATGAGCTTAAGGCTTTTGACCCCGCATTCGCGAAGATACTCGATGGCGGCAAGGGAGCTTCCTCCCGTTGCCAGCATAGGATCGACGATAAGCACATCCCTATCGGCGATGTCTTTCGGCATCTTGGCGTAATACTCGCGCGGGCGATGAGTCTGCTCGTCTCGCTCCATGCCCAGATGACCGACGCATGCGGCGGGCACGAGGTCGAGCACGCCTTCCACCATGCCAAGGCCTGCGCGAAGAATGGGGACAATCGCCATTTTGCGGCCTTTGACTATCTTGCACTTCGCTTCCGCGACCGGTGTTTCGACGAACACTTCTTCGAGGGGAAGATCGCGCGTGACCTCGAACGTTTCGAACATGGCGAGTTCGCGGACAAGCTCGCGGAATTGCTTGGAAGGGGTGGTCTTATCCCTCAGGATCGCAAGCTTATGCTGCACCATGGGATGGTCGACGAGCACAACCCGTTCTTCGTTTTCAAAAGCCATTTCGTCCTCCTTGGCGCACAAGACCGCTCGACGAATAAGAATCGCCGAGCGGCTTGAATCAAGCGATAGCCTTGTTTAGAAATCGTATTCGGGATACAGCGGATGCGCATCCAGGATGGTGCGGACCTGCGCGGCTATAGCGGCAAGCTTCTCTTCGTCGCCGGCTGCGAAAACCGTAGCGGCAATCAGCTCGCCCACGCGGTGGAAGTCGTTCTCATCAAGGCCGCGCGTGGTAGCGGCGGCGGACCCGACACGAATGCCGCTGGTCACGAAGGGAGAACGCGGCTCGTTGGGAATGGAGTTCTTGTTCACGGTGATACCAACGCTCTCAAGAAGCTTCTCGGCGTCTTTACCCGTGACATCGGCAGGGGTCAGATCCACGAGGCACAGATGATTGTCCGTACCGCCAGAAACCAGGCGAAGCCCGCCGGCGGTAAGGCCTTCCGCCATGGCGGCGCAGTTCGCGACCACGTTGTCGATGTAGGTTTTGAATTCAGGCTGCAGCGCTTCGCCGAAAGCAACCGCCTTGCCTGCAATCACATGCATGAGCGGACCGCCCTGGCTTCCCGGAAACACCGCTTTGTCGATCTTTTTGGCGATCTCCTCGTCATTGCACAGAATAAGGCCGCCGCGTGGACCGCGAAGGGTCTTGTGCGTGGTAGTGGTGGTGACGTCCGCATACGGAACAGGGCTAGGATGGGCGCCCGTAGCGACAAGACCCGCAATATGAGCCATGTCCACCATGAAATATGCGCCGTGGCGATGGGCGATGTCGGCCATGCGCTCGAAATCGATCACGCGAGGGTACGCAGAAGCGCCGCCGACGATCAATTTGGGCTTGAGTTCAGCGGCCATGCGCTCAATGGCCTCGTAATCGATGGTTTCATCATCCGTCAGGCCATAGCCGTGGAAATCATACAGCTTGCCGCTAAAGTTGACCGGCGAACCGTGCGTGAGATGACCGCCGTTATCCAAGCTCATACCCAGCACAGTATCGCCCGGCTGAATGAGTGCGAAATACGCGGCAAGATTCGCATTCGCGCCGCTATGAGGCTGCACATTGGCGAACTTTGCGCCGAAAAGCTCCTTCGCACGCTCGCGGGCAAGCTCTTCTACCAAGTCAACCTTTTCGCAGCCGCCGTAATAGCGCTTCCCAGGGTAGCCTTCGGCGTATTTATTGGTAAGGACGCTGCCCATGGCCTCCATAACTGCCGGACTCGTGAAGTTCTCTGACGCGATCAGCTCGATTGAATCGCGCTGGCGCGAAAGCTCTGCGGAGACGGCGGCAGCCACCTGAGGATCTTTGTCCAGATAGGAAAAAGGCATGGATACATCCTTTCTTTCACTCGCTGCGGCCACTCAAAGCCGCAAGCACAACGAATCCGCCTATTTTACCACCGCTTCAGACGGGGCTTACGGAGAAGCATATCGACGGCGCACTTCCACACACATATCGTTCAAATGTAAAATCGACCGCCGAAGCGACCGATTTTCAACTTGCCTATTTATGCGCGACGCACATTGCCATCGGCGCCGATCGTAGCTCCGCCTTCGGCGTCGAGCTTCATGATCTTTGCCACACGCATGGCATGGCGGCCACCCTCGAACTTCGTGGTGAGGAACGCATCCACGATCTTCTTGTTTTCCTCCAGCTCGACGAAACGGCCCGAAAGCGTGACGACGTTGGCGTCATTGTGCTGACGGCACAGCTCTGCGAACTGCACGTTGATAACATTGGCGGCACGGACACCGACCACTTTATCGGCGGCCAGAGCCATGCCGATACCGGTGCCGCACACGAGCACGCCTCGATCAGCGGTTCCGCCAGACACATCGTGAGCTACGGCGGCCGCGTAATCGGGATAGTCGACACGGTCGTCGCTGTCGGGACCGCGGTCGATCACATCGTAGCCCTGACCCGTCAGGTAATCGACCAGCTTCTGCTTCTGATCGAAACCCGCATGATCGCTTGCGATGGAGATAATCATTCCTTGTTCCTTTCTTCGCGCATAAGCGCTTTTTTCATACCGATTCATCATAGCAAGAACGCAAACCTCACGGCCCCATTCTTCCGCCAAACACCCAAGAGCACCACGAAAAGCGCAGCGTGCGGCGCCCTATTCGTCCGAAGCAGACAACGTGCGCCTTACGGCATCATGCCACCCGGCCATGCATTGCTTGCGCGCCAATGAATCCATGCGGGGAAGGAAATGGTCGTCATGAGCGCGGATGGAACGTATCTCGTCAAGATCTTCCCAAAACCCCGTGTTCAATCCCGCCAGAAACGCCGCGCCGAGGCCGGTGCTTTCAATAACAGCAGGGCGATTAAGCTGAGCACCGAGGATGTCGGCCTGAATCTGCATGAGCAGGTTGTTGTCCGAGGCGCCGCCATCGACGTTCAGCTCGTCAATTCTCATGCCTGAATCCTGCTCCATGGTACGTGCCACGTCGGCCACCTGATACGCAAGGGACTCAAGCGCCGCGCGGACAATGTGCGCACGCGTGGCGCCACGCGTCAAGCCGTATATAGCGCCGCGTGCATCGGCATCCCAGTAGGGAGCGCCAAGCCCCGTAAATGCAGGCACGATGTAGACCCCTGCCGAATCCTCAACTGTCAAGGCAAGAGCCTCGCTTTCCTGGGCGCTTTTGATGATACCCAGCTCGTCGCGCAACCACTGAATAAGAGCCCCGGCCACGAACACGCTTCCCTCGAGGGCGTATTCAAGGCGCGAAGTGCCAGGCGCACTCGCCGCAATCGTGCTCACCAGACCGTGGGAAGATTCAACCGCTATGTTGCCTGTGTGCATGAGCATGAAGCAGCCCGTGCCGTAGGTATTTTTGGCACGCCCCGATTCAAAACAACATTGCCCGAACAAAGCCGCCTGCTGATCGCCTGCAACACCGCGAATCGGAATGCCCTCAGGAAGGCCCGGATACGATGTAACGCCGTAATCGGCAGAAGAGGGTCGCACTTCGGGAAGCATAGAGCAGGGAATGCCGAACAGATCGAGCAGTTCGTTGTCCCATTTGCCCGTATGGATGTTGAACAACATGGTACGGCTTGCGTTGGTGACATCGGTCGCATGCACCGATCCGCTGGTTAGACACCAAATAAGCCATGAATCAACCGTGCCGAACGCAAGATGGCCCTCTTCGGCAAGGTTTTGCGCCCCCTCTACGTGATCGAGAATCCATCTGATTTTGCTCGCCGAGAAATAGGCGTCGGGGATAAGCCCTGTCTTTTTTCTGACCATGGCGGCCACCGAGCGATCGCCGCATAGCGCCTCCACAAGAGGAGCCGTGCGGCGACACTGCCAGACGATGGCGTTGCAAATCGGCTTGCCGGTGCGCCTGTCCCACACAATGGTGGTCTCGCGCTGATTGGTGATGCCGATAGAATCTATTTCATCAGGCGAAACGCTGCTCGAAACCATCGCCTCCACCATGACGCCGAGCTGAGACGATGCTATTTCACGCGGATCGTGCTCAACCCATCCTGGCTGGGGATATATCTGGCGAAAAGGATGTTGCGCCGAACCATGGATACGGCCTTGCCTGTCGAAGACAAGCGCCCGCGAAGACGTGGTGCCCTGGTCGAGCGCCAAGATGTATTTCTTCTCCATGACGATTCACCATCCGTACGAATCGGGCCGTCGCATCCCGCTTGCGTTGCTTCATACGGCGGCGATCTAGAACCTCCGCTCGATTATACACGGGCGCAACCGCGCGCTTGCGCAACGAAGTTCGACGAGCAACCAAAGGAAAAAGCGCGACCGAACGCCGAAAGGCCTGGCGACCGCCTTCGCTAAACATGGCATGCGCGCAATTACGAAACAAATCCGACAGACCTCCGAGCTGTATCGCTCGCGCATCCCGACCGTTCGAAATCACATGGCTCGAGCGTCGAAAGACGCTCGTCAGCAACATCGAACGTCTCGTCCATTCCTCCAAATCCGACAAGGCGCGCCGCCTGTGCGACCATAGCGTCCTCAAGAAACGTGCGCACGCTGCGCGCGTTGCCGAAATCATTGCGCTGCATGGCCTTTGCCATCTTTCTGTCAAATACGGAACGAACCCCGTCGCCCAGATTCATCCCCCATTCATCCGCCATCAGCTCGAGGATGCTCCACAGCTCGTCTTTCGAATAATTGGGAAACGAAATCCGAACCTTAACGCGCGAGGCAAGGCCTGGATTCAGGGATATTAAGTCGCCCATCTCCTTGGTATAACCGGCAAAAATGACGACCACTTCATCCCGCAGCTTTTCCATGCAGTCGACAATGGCGGTAATAGCCTCGTCGCCAACGCCACCTTTTACCCCGTCGATAAGAGAGTATGCCTCATCAATGAAGATCACCGAGCCGCGCGCACGCTTGAACAAGCTGTATACCTTGGCCGAAGTCTCCCCCACGATGCAGGAAGTCAAATCCTTTCGACTGCACTCGTACAGATCGCCCACCGACAGCACGCCCTCTTCTTTCAGGATACGAGCAACCAATCGCGCCACCTCGGTTTTGCCCGTACCAGGATTGCCCAGAAACGCCATATGGATCGGAATGAACTCCGAGCTCACGCCCAGATCGCGCCTAATTTTCTGAACACGCGCATACGAAAGACGATCGAGCACCGCCCGCTTGACATCGGCAAGCCCAATAAGCCTTTCAAGGCGTTCGCGCGACGCGAGGGTCGCAGACGCACTCTTCGCATCGCTCGCATCCTGCCTCCAAGCACAGCGCGAAACGACATCCGAAGCCTTAATCGTTCGCAGGTCATCCTTGACAAGCGCCTCTATCCCTTCCTCATTCGCAATTTTGGAAAGGCGCATCTGCTGCGCGCCAAGCACATCCTCATATAGCCTGCGCACGAAGCGTGCATTGCCTTGGTCGTCCCTTCGCCCGCCCTTCGAAACCTCATCGCGCACCGCCTCGATTACCCCGTCTTCAAGACGCAAGCCAGCCCTTTTCGCCATGAGCTCGAAGATTTCGCACAGCTGCTCTCGCGTATAGTCATCGAATTCCACCGTGAACCCAATGCGAGATCGAAAGCCCGGATTGCTTTCTATCAGTTTTTCCATGCGATCAGAATAGCCCGCAAGGATGACGACCGTATCTTCGCGATGAGACTCCATCAAGGCGATCAATTCGGCCAATCCGACAGACGAGGTTATGGAGTAGGCTTCGTCGATAAAAAGAATCGAACCTTTTGCGCGTGCAAAGGTTCTCTCAAAACCAGGGGCAACATCCGAGCCGGAAATGACCATCAGACGCCCCTCTGGCAAGACGCCCTCTATACGAAGAATTTCTCCGTACAGTCGCGCAACCTCGGTCTTTCCTGTGCCTGGCGAGCCCGAGAAAATCATATGCATCGAAAACGGACGAACAGGAAGGGAATGCTGAGCGAGGAGCTTGTTCATGCGGAGCCTGCCGACGATTTCGCGGACAAGCCTCTTGGGCTTCTCAAGACCCACCAGGCTGTCCAGGCGGGAGTAGGCATCGTCGGCCGCGTTCGAGGACTGATAGAACCTTTCAAAGCTCGATGCATACACGGGAAAATTCTGACGCGCCCGTTCGAGAGCCATCCAGTCGGAAAACACGTCTTCGATAGGTTTTTCAACTCGATTGCACCGATAGCGCTCAAGCAACGATTCCAACGACGGATTCGTCTCAACGTCCGAAGCTCGAGCCAATTCGACTAACCTCTCGGAAGCATCGCACTGACGCCAGGCTGCCGTCCCCTTCGATCGGGCGATTGTAACAAGCGGAGCCATAAACGCACGGCGGATGCGCTCTTGGAGAAAATCGCTTCCGAAGGGAAGAAGAAATACAACCTGCACGGAATCGAGAGAATTATTCAACATCTCAATGGTATGCATGAACATACGGTAGAGATCGAAGTCGAAATCAGCGTCGTTTGCGCCCTCGCCATATTCGATGACCAATACGTTGTCGGAGAGCGCATCGATGAGATTTTCGTTGAGCCATTCGAAAGCCGTTCCGTGACGAAACGCGGCATGGGATTCTTTCATCAAAGGAGAGAACCGCAAACGGTATACATGCGAAGAAGGAAGCCTTCCCGCCTCGTTCAAAGCGTCCATCAGAAGATCAAAGGGAACCTCGCAACGCGGCGAGTCAAGCCCTTCCATGATGTAATGGACGGGAGTACGTCGGCCGCCGTCGGCATCGACTGGGCCACAGGCGTGGATGCGCTCGAGCTCGGCCTCAAGATCAGGCCCGTACTCCGTCATGCGGGCCCGCCTTATTCTTTCATCGCGCGAATTCCCCTTCACCACCATGGATTCCAGCAAAAAGGAATTGCTCGATATCGTGCGACACGCAGCCAGATATAACTCGAAAGCGTGGCATTCGCTCAAAGATGACGAAGCCATAACACCACTTTGCTGCCCCGCCTCGTCAAGCGCTTCCTTCGCCGTGGCCTCCCTGACCTTGAGGTGCTCCTTGAGATGGTCGTCGTATGAAAATTCCCAGATGCGACATGCACGGGCAACGCAGCATTTCACGTACTCCGTATTATCAACGAACGGCCTGTTGAACACGATGACGGCAAACAAAGGAACGCGCAGCATGCGCTCCATCGGACAGCACGAAATGTAGCATCGCTTGTCCATCTCGCGATAAAGGGGCTTCCGGGAACTCATAAAACCGCCCGATACCTCCCTTTCGGCGTATGACGAAGAAATCTCAACCACGTAAATCCGCATAAAGCCCCTCTCGAACGCGACCATTCGCTAAGGGGCGCAGACAACGTCAAGGCGCCAAGCATATAGCCGTTTTCTCCAACCCCTCATGTATGTAAGCAAGGTTTTTGAAAACTGGACCATAAGCCGGAAAACAACAAGGCATCTTAGGCGACATCGGAAATCCGCAACCAAGACAAGCGAGGTTGCGCCTTATTCAATTCCGTAGATATCGAACATGCCGATGGTGGTCTTAAGGGCCACCTTCTGCGCAATAAGCTGATTGCCCGTGGAGGCGTTCAGCGTACCTGCCGCTTTTCGCTCAGCAACAGTCTCCTCAAGATCGGCGAGCCTAGCCTCGAGGTCATCATGCATGTCTTCGTATGCAGCCAGACGGCGAATGGCCTCATCAACCATAGAGGGATCGACTGAAGCCGTGCCGTCGGCAGCGCGGGAAGTCAGACGCTTCATAAACGTTCCTTTCAGTAACTATACGCAGTCTAGCTTTGTATTGTAGCGTTCGATACGGACAGGCATTGAGCAAAGGCTCCGCCGGGGCTAGACGCCTTCCGCCAAAACACCTCCGATTGAAAAACGCCATGCTTCGATTGCGATGCCCTATCGCCCGAACGCCTCGTCTTCGAAAAGGTTCATGAGGTCATCTTTGCCCGACACCTTCGTTTTGGCGTACACGTTCTTCGTGTGCGTCCATACGGTGTTTTCCGAAATGAAAAGCTCTTCGGCAATACGCTTTGCGGAACGGCCGCGCACAAGATACGAGCATATTTCCGTTTCGCGCTTCGTGAGCCCGTAGTGTTCGGCAAACGAATGCAAGGCCGCCTCCCAATCGGGCTCGACCGGAAAGACCTCGCTTCGCTCTTCGGGAATCGACGCTGCCGCATCAAGAGAGTCGGAGGCAGTATCGACCGCGCCTTCGTCTCCGCGCGAGCCATCTTCGTGCGCCTGCTCATGCCGTCCCAGCGCTCCGTTGGAAGAAGGGTTCGCGTCCTGTGCGAGGCACTGCGCCTGAGCCTGCCCCCCAAGATTGCTCCCATCTGCAGCTGGCCGCACGCCCTGCATGCTGCGACGCATGACCATGACGAACGCAATGCCCAGAGGATACATGGCAACAAAAGCGAGCAGCGTCATGAGAGAGATATCGTAATCGCCGCTCAGATAGTTGACGAGCAGCCCTATGCCAAGACCCAATGCCAGAAAACCGTTCGAGCCGCCCATGTACACGCTCGAAAGCAGATAACTTTGCTGACGATGCCCATGCGCCGCGTCCACGATGAAGAAGAGAAACAGCATGCCGCATACGTCGTAGCAAGCGATCATAGCCCCGCCCGCAAGCGATCCAAGGTAATCGCCCACGAACGGAAGCAGCGTGAGCAACGCCAGCATGACGGGCAGTACAGCCTTATACACCGACGTGGGATCCGGCAGACGCAACGCCGCCAGGCCGGCAACCGCCGTGACAGCCGTGGCAAAGGCAAGAGGGATCCACATAGACACCCCACCGACGATATGTTCAAACGATGACCCCAGAACCGACGTATGCAAGATGCCCACAACGCCCACCAGCACGAAAAGGCAAGCAAACGCGGTGCCGAACTTCGCAACGAATGCACGTGCCGTCACGGGCTCGAAAACCTCGCACGCGGAAGAGAGCTCGCCATGCGCGCTCTCGCCTAAAACGCCCGTCTTACGCATGACGATATCGAAATGACACAGCACGGAAATAAACGCGGACGCCATAGCGACGAAAGTCAGCGCAAGCCCGGGAAGCATTGACACCACAACGACGAGAACCGTTTGAATGCAGAGTCCCGCCACCATGCTCTTATGGGAATCCGACGGATCTTGATAGGCAAATTCTTCCATCCACGTTATGCAGAACAGAAAAGACGCAACTCCGTATATACAGCCGAGCAGCGCCGCAGAATATGGCTCAGGTACAGGCGCGAGCACACCCGATGCGCTCAGGAGGAATCCTGCGAAAAACACCAGCAACGCTTGCCACTGGGGAATAGAGCGCGGACGAAGGTGGCCACGAGCGGCCAAAGAAGCCACCACAATGGCAAGAACAAGCGAGACCGCTTCGCTTGCAAGCATGAACCATAGTTCGGTCACAAAACCCACATTCCGCGTAACGGACCCCATCGCCGACAGGTATCCGATAGATGTTGCCGCCTTCGACAGTCCGAAACCGCACGCAGACACCGCTGCGATCCTCGAAGCGAAATCGCGCATAACCCCTCCCCCCGTACAATTCGTGCCATTGTATCGCGCTCAATCGCCGAACGGCGCGCCATTTCTCACCCTTCAGAAAGACACGGTCTGACACCTCACGAACAATACCTACACCACACATGCCTGTCAAAGACGTGACCAGGCATTTTAATAAATTCACCGATACTCGGTGAGGACAGAGCGAGGTAATAGGCCTATGGTCGAAGCATCTTCGAAGCGACTTTTCACACGCTTCGAAAAGGGAGGAACACAAGGAGGAGAATGACCATGGATTTGAATCGTCGCGACTTTTTGAAGGGTGCAGGCGTTGTCGGCGCATTGGGCGCCGTTGCAACAATGGGAGTCGGATGCGCCCCGTCCCCGTCCGGCAAAGACAAATCGTCCGATGCAGCAAGCACCGCGAAAACCCCCAATGAAACCGCATACAAGAAGATGAGCGAGGCCACCGACGGCAAATACGTAGCCAAGGCCATGGGCCACGAGAACTACGTCTTCGTCGAAACCGTGGTCAAAGACGGCGCGATTGCCAGCCTGCAGGTTCTCAACCACGACGAAACCCCGGGTATCGGCAGCCTGGCCGCCACCATGTGGCCCGCGAAGGTGCTCGAAACCCAGAACCTCGATGTTGACGCCATCTCCGGCGCAACCACCACCTGCAACGCCATCAAGAATGCCGCGCTCGAATGCCTCGGCAATGCGGGCATCGACGCAAGCGAATTCCAGAAGGGCCCCGAAGAGCTGACCGGCGGCACCGAGCAGGCCATCGACACCGACGTCATCATCATGGGCGCCGGCACCGCAGGCCTTGTGGCAGCCACCCGCCTGCTGGAAAAGGGCGTGAAGGTCACCCTGTTCGAGAAGCAGGACATCCCCGGCGGTTCCATGTCCATGACCTACTCCGGCGTGGCGAGCGCGGGCAGCAAGCTGCAGGAGAACTACTCCCAGGGCCGCTTCGACGACAACCCGAACTACAACAAAGACGCCATGATGGCCGTTCTTTCCAAGTACGTGAACCCCGAGTTCGACCGCTTCGACGGCGCCATGCCCTACGACCATGCGATGTATGACACCTCGGGCGCTTTGGTGGACTGGCTGCACGAGATCGGCGTCGGTTTCTACAGCATGGGCGTGAACAAGGCATACGGCATCACCCCGTATCTGGCTCCCGGCTGCTACGAAGGCGGTTGCGGCCAGGCCATGCAGTACCTCGCCGACCGCGTGGGCGCTTTGGGCGGCACCATCGTCTACGGCGCGAAGGTGACCGACATCACCATGGACGGCGACCGCGCGACCGGCCTTGTGGCCGAGGGTAAAGACGGCTCGGTCTACACCGCCACCGCCAAGGCCGTGCTGCTGGCATCCGGCGGCTTCGGTGCCAACCAGGAAATGGTCGACCAGTATTACCCGCAGTATGCCGGCCGCTCCTTCAACTGCTGCCCCGCCTCCACCGGCGACGGCATCGTGCTCGGCCAGAAGGTGGGCGCGGGCATCGAATGCATGGGCCGCGAGCTGGGCGCCTACATGTCCACCACCTCGCAGGCAGGTTCGCGCATGGAAATCGCCTTCATGTATCAGACCACCCCGGGCATCATGGTGAACGCCCACGGCGACCAGTTCGGCAACGTCATGAAGGCGAACCACTTCGTCATCGGACAGGCCCTGTGCGACGAAGAGGCCAACGGCGGCAAGTTCTACTGGATCACCGACGAGTCGGGCGCGGTTACCACGATGAATAACCTCACCTGGGGCTTCGACACCTACAAGGCCGTCTTCGAGCGCGGCGACATGGTGCATTACAACACCGTGGAAGAAGCCGCCGAGGCAACCGGCTGCACCAACCTGGCCGCCACCCTCGAAAAGCACAACGGCCATGCGCTGGCAGGCGAGGAAGACGAGTGGAAGCGCTCCAAGCTCCCCTATCTGGACACCCATGACGGCATCTGGGTCTGCGGCATCGAGCCGACCTTCTACCTGACCACGGGCGGTCTGATGATCGATACCTCCTGCCATGTGACCAAGGAAGACGGCACCGTGATCCCCGGCCTGTACGCCGCAGGCGACGTGTGCGGCTCGATCGAGGAGAAAGACGGCAAACAGTACGGCATGGGCTTCGACGCCGCCATGAACTACGGCTACATCATGGCCGAGACGGTCGCGTCCGAAATCGCCTAGCCCGTCCTCGATGCGGCGGCGGGCCCGATGTCACCCAGCTCGCCGCCATCCCAAAGCCAGGACGCCGCCTCCGTTCGCGCTTCCCCTCCCTTTCGCGCCGAACGGTTCAACTAGCGGCGCCCGGCACCGCAGACCGAGGCATAGAGCGCAAGACCCCCGAGGATTTTCGGGGGCCTTGCGCTATGAAGGGCATCTTCCCGCCGAACGCACACACATGCCGCAATCGGCCGGCGGCAAGACGGTCCGGTCGCATGACGGCAATGTCGGATATGCCCGATAATCGCGCGCTTCTGCGCCGCGCAACCGGCGAAATTGCGAAAACGCAACCGGAACATGGTGGACGCAACCATTCGAAGCGAAGAAACTGACGGTAAGTTCGAACACTCAGACGCACGCGGCGTGCGACGGAATTCGCCCATCCGGCAGAGGAGGACACCATGAGCTTCAGCGCAAACCTTCAGCATCTTCGCGCAACGCGGTCGATGACCCAGGAGCAGCTTGCCATGCTGCTCGGCGTAAGCAGGCAGGCCGTCTCCAAATGGGAATCGGATGCCGCCTACCCCGAAATGGACAAGCTCTTATGCCTGTGCGACATCTTCGAATGCTCGCTCGACGAACTCGCCCGTGGAGACCTGACGCATCGGACCCGCGAGCACGCCCTTGCCGTCTCCCCGGGCCCCGCTACCGACATCTGCGACTACGACCGCCGCATGCGCCTGCGGGCCACCCTTACGGCCTCGGGCGTGGCCTGCATATTCCTCGGCATCGCGGGGTTTTGCGGCACCGGAGGCATCGCGGCCTCGGCTGCCGATGCGTATCGCATCGCGTGCCAGTATGCGTTCTTTGCCGGCACGCTTCTCGCCTGCGTGCTGTTCGGCTTCGCCTGTAACGTGCAGCGCACGTTCACGCGTCGCCATCCCTTCGTCGAAGATTTCTACACCGAAGCGGATAAGGCGCGCGCACGAAAACGCAGGAATGCCTCTTGGGCGGCAGCGGCCGTCATCACGGTCGTCGGCGTTGCTATCTGCTGGTTCCAAACGGTTTTCTTCCAGCATCTTTACGGCGGACTCGCTTCTTTGAACATCGCGCTTGCAGGTGCATCGTGGCTTGTCGTTCACGCTTCGATGGGCGTATCGCGCACCGACATCGCCGCCTACAACCGACGCTATGAAGAAAAAGCCGCACGGAAAAACTCCGAAGCGCGCCGCCTTTCTCTGATCGCAGGCCGCGACGTTGCCGCGCGCGATGCATACGAAGGCTTCGAGAACCATGCCGCAGCCGACGCTTGCCCGCAGGTGGGATGCGCCCCGTCCGAATCGGCGCTCGCCCCGAGCGCCGCCGCGATGCCGCACGGCGCGCAAAGCGATGCCGGGGCGTGCCCGTCCGACACGCAATCCCTTGACGCGAACATGCTCCACCAGCGCGTCCGAGAGCAGAGAAAGGCCGCAGCGGGCATCATCATGACGCTTTCCGCGATCGTCGTGCTCGTCATGCTCTTCGTTCTGCACAGCCCTCATTGGCCGCTTGCTCTGATCATCGGCGCGCTTGCCTGCGTCATCGCATGGATTGCCATTCCCTTCCGCAGCGTGACGCGATAAGCCGGCCGTCGCGAAAACCCCAGGTGCAACATCCCAATTGTCCGAAAGTCCGGCCGAGCTCGTGTTCGATCGGGCGCAGAATTGAGCATTCGAGAGAACCGAAGCCGGGAAAACCGCAGCCAAGAGCTCGGGGGCCAGGAATCCAGAAGTCGTACCGATCACCCCGCCGATGGAGCGCGAGAGCCAAGCGCCCCATCGGCGCATATCACCTGCGACCGTTCTATATGCCTTTGCTGCGCAGCCAGCGATCCACGTCGTTGAAGACTTCCTCTTTCACCGGCTCGTTAAGAATCTCGTGACGCATACCGTCGTACAGCTTCATATCAACGCACAGGACGCCTGCTGCCCGGTACTGCTCGGCAGCGCGCTCGACGCCCTTGCCGCAATTGCCGACGGGGTCTTCGCCTCCCGCAATGAAAAGCAGCGGCAGGTCTTTCGGAATAAGACGCGCCCGCTTCGGGTCGGTTGCCTCAAGCGTCAAAGCTGTGAGAGATGCGTACGCTCCCAACGTGAACATCTGCCCGCACGCGGGATCGGCGCGATACGCGTCCACCACTTCCGGATCCGTCGAAATCCAATCCACCTCGGTGCGTGCGCCGGAAATGGCTTTCGAAAACGCACCTGCGCCGAGCGAATCTACGAATGCGCTGCAGTACCTCTCCCCCTTGAAGGCGGCAAGAATACGACAAACCGCGTTTCCGGCTCTCGAAAGCGCACGGGGCTGTTGGCCTGTGCCGCATAGCACCGCTGCCGCAAGACCTTTCGCATACCTGGTCAGATAACATCGTGTCACAAAGCTTCCCATAGAATGGCCGAACATGACGAAGGGAACTTCCTCCCCGTAGCGCCCTTGCATCATCTTTCGCAATTCGTGAACGTCTTCTATAAGAACCTCCGCCCCGTTGCGAAGGGGCATATGGCCGAGCGATTCCTTATCCGAAGCGCTCTTCCCATGGCCAACGTGGTCGTTTGCACAGACGACGAAACCCTTTGAAACCAGGAACGACGCGAAAGGAGCGTAGCGCTCCACGTGTTCGGACATGCCGTGCACGATCTGCACGATGCCGCGCGGCGCTTCGCAAGAAACGGCGTCCCGTTGCCACAGAAGCGCCCGAATCTCCGAGACGCCATCATGGCTTTCGTACTGCAATTCAATCGCTTCCATGCCTCTTCCCCCTCTGTATTGCACACAGCGCGCGTTTGCGAAACGTCCGTGGCAGCCCATATCCCAAAAAAAAATGCTTGACTTGAACCATGCTCTAAGCAGTAGGTTAGCATTCGCACGAAAGAAAGGAAGCCATGAAGGAATCTCTCTTGAACACCCCAAAACTCGGATTCGGCTGCATGCGACTGCCGCTTCTTGATGAAAAGGATCCCACAAGCATCGATATCGAGCATTTCAAAACAATGGTCGACGCTTTCATCGAGGGAGGCGGAACGTATTTCGACACTGCGTTCGTCTACCACAACGGCACCTCGGAAACGGCCTTGCGCGAGGCGCTCGTGAAACGCTATCCGCGCGACGCCTATACCGTCGCCACGAAATGCCTCGCTTGGGCAGCGCCCGATGCGGCCACCGCGCAATCGAATCTGCAGACCTCCCTCGACCGGCTTGGGCTCGATTACGTAGATTTCTACCTGCTGCACAACGTCGGCGGGCCCCGCACGACAAAATTCGACGAATACGGCATGTGGGATTTCGTCCGCGAAATGAAAGACCAGGGCAAAATCCGCAATGTGGGCTTTTCCATCCACGATGGAGCCGAAACACTCGACGATATACTGACTGAGCACCCCGACATGGACTTCGTCCAACTGCAGGTGAACTATCTGGACTGGGAAGATCCCGTGGTCCAGTCGCGTCGTTGCATGGAAGTAGCCCAGAAACACGGTGTGCCTGTAATCGTTATGGAACCAGCACGTGGCGGCCGCCTCATAGACCTTCCCGCACGCGTGAGCGACGTGTTCAAAAAAGCAGCACCGGACAGAAGCATTGCATCGTGGGCGTATCGTTTCTGCTACAACCTCCCCAACGTCATCACCGTGCTTTCGGGCATGTCCAGCATCGAGCACGTGCGCGAGAACGTGGACGATTACCGCTCCTTCGGCTCTAAGCCCTTCTCGCCCGAAGAGCAGCTGGCATTCGACGAAGCGGTAACAGCGCTTCATGCCGTGGACACCATTGCGTGCACGAACTGCCGCTATTGCATGAAAGACTGCCCGCAGGGAATCGCCATTCCCAACATCCTTGGCCTGCTGAATTTGGAGGCCTACACCGAAAACAGGGAGTTCGCAAAGGGGCAGTATGCCTGGCAGGCGAAAGCGCCCGCAAGCGAATGCATAGAATGCGGTGCGTGCGAAGACATGTGCCCGCAGAAGATCGATATCATCAACCAGCTGAAACGCGCCGCCGAGCATTTCGAATAACGGGTCAAGGTTGGGAGCTGTCCCAGCAGCAGGTTAAGCCATAGGCGCCACTCCTTCGGCGCATGAAAGAACAGCGAATACCGCACAGACGGCAACGGTGACAAAAGGTGCGAAAGGAAACATGCCGTCGTCGGAGGAGCCGCCATGAAACCCGACCGGAATAGAACGGCCCTTTCGCGACGGATGCCTTCTAAGGAAACCATCGCGACATGCACGAACAAACGCCGCCGCGAGCAACAAAACGCAAGCAAGCACGAGAACAACCGCGCCCCAGAACGCACCCGAAAAAAGACCCACGACGAATAGCAGTTTCACATCGCCGGCCCCGAACGTTTCGCGGCCGGCGAACACATCCGCCACGCATGACGTCGCAAACGACCCCGCCCCTAATGCGAACGCCCCCGCAACGCCTGCCGCAGCCGCCCGAAACGCCGAGCCTTCCGAACCGAAAGCGGCCGTGCACGCTATGAGTATGCACCAGATTGCCACAGCCCCCAAAAGCGCTCCATGGGGAATGATGCGCTCCTGAACGTCGGCGATGCTTATCCACGCCAAAACGCATGCCAGACCCGCGCAGGCAAGGGCGATACAGGTTCGTTCGCAGACAAAGAGCGGGCATATGTAGAGAAAAGAATCCATGGCTCCATCATGAAGGAGCCTTCTTCCCTCCACCGTGCCATTCACCGTGGAACACCTTTCGAATTCCTCCACGACTTCTTCCGAAAAACGCACAGCCTTTTCAGCGGCGTCAGGACACCTCTCCCCAAGACCCCTTTTCAAAAAGAACGGCCCCCGCCTCCCCGCAACGCCGAATTGTGTATGCGCGCGGATCCTCCCGCCCCGTCTTGCCGCACCAGGCAAGCGTAAGCTCGGCAAGACGGCGCATAGCCTCTTGAAAAGCAACCGTATCACGCACGGACGCGTCCCCGAGCGCCGCCGTCATAAGAGCCTCTGTTTCGGGATTTGCCCCGACCAATTCATCAAGCGCGAGGGAAAACGGGTCTTTGAAAAGGCAGGAAGACGGAATCGCCGCCCCCTGCACAGGAGAAAACATGAAGGCCGATGCCGACACTTTGGATTCTGCCCCCGAGCGATCGATGCTTCCGACGAAGCCTTCGTAGTCTTTCCTCTCCCAAATAAACGGAGCATCGCATGAGGGAGTAGATGCGCAAACGGCCCTACGTTGGTGAAAAAGAAAGGAAGCAAAGTTCAAACAGCACACAATACCGCCGCACGCATCGAAGTCATGGCACGAAGACCCAAGAAACGCTTGTTCAACAGCTGAAAAATCCGCAGCTTTCTCTCCTGCGTCGTTCACCCAGGCACGAGACGTTGCGCCAATGGCCTCGGCCGAAGCGTCGTAAAGCGCCTCTTGAACAATATGCCCGATACAGCCGCAAGAGGCGCATTCGCAGCTCGACGCGATGCTATATGCCGCAGGCTCAAGCTCGCGCCCAATGCGCCACAACGACCCACCCGGAGAAAATCGAGCCTCGAAAAACGACGAGAGCCGCTCAACCGCATCGTCGAACGGATGCTTAGGCCATACGCCATGCAGAAGCATGTGCGGAGATGCAACGCTTCTGCGCGCGAATTCCTCCATGAACAGCGAAGCCGCCTCCATGGCCACAACGTCGTTCATGGAGCGCGTCATGGAACCGCGTACCGCACGAATGCATACGGAGCAGTACCGTCCCTTGCGGTCGAGGGCCTCCATGGCAAAATTACGCAAATCGGGCGATGTCGTCAGGTGTAATAGCGCCGACGCGTATGACACGAGGCACATCCCCCGTGCAATCGACCACCGTCGAAGAAATGCCGCTACGCGGGCTGCCGTCGCCGAGCGCGGCGGGAACCTTGGCAAGCAACTCGGGATTCAGCTCGTCAAATGTATGCGCCGGCGGCTCCCCTTGGAAATTAGCGCTTGACGTAGCCAAGGGAAAGCCCACCTTCTCAATAAGGGCAAGTGCAACCGCATCGTCCGGCATGCGCAGCGCAATCGTATCGTCCACCGCGCGAAACGCCTGGGGAACGTTGTTCGCCGCCTTCACAATAAGCGTCAACGGACCAGGCCAGAATTCGTCTGCCAAAGCCAATGCGTAATCCGGAACATCGCACCCATAGAACTGCAGCGCGCTCTTGCTGCCTACAAGCCACGGAATGGCTTTTTCGGCATCGCGGCGTTTAATATCGAAGAGCGATTGAGGAGACTCGGAAAGCCCGACGGCCACCCCTACCCCGTACACGGTATCGGTCGGAAACACGACTGGTTTGCCGGCGAAAAGCGACGCCGCAGTCTTTTGGATGCTGTCAGTTTGCCTCATGGCAACCTCGCTTTCACGTAAATCCATCAAGCGCACCATAGCGCATCGAGGCTTGCGAATGAACCGTCGTAAGCGGATGTTTACTTCTTGCAGCGCGTTGAAATGTAGTAGTTGCTCGCGATAAGCACGCCGATGATGGCAATGATCATAAACCAGGTATAGGGCGTAAGCACACCTGCGGAAAGCCCCTCCACAAGCACCGCGTACTTCAAGGCAATAAACACCAGCACGAGCACGCCGGCAGCCAGGGCAAACACGCCCGTTGCGCGGCATGCGCGCTTCACGTCATAGTTCGCTTCGCGCTCTGCTGGGTCCATACGGTTCAGCGAGGCAACCATGAAAACGCCGTGCCCTGAAAAAAGCACGAGCGCCGAGATAAGACATGCCACGGATACCAGCAGCCCTATAGCGATTTCCGTCATGAAACTTCCCTTCTTCGTAACGCTATTCGTAACAGGATTCGATCTCTTGTACACGACGATAGAGATATCGGTTCTGAGGCACGAGAATGCCGTGCTTTTCGGCGCGGCCTATGATGGCGCCGGCAAATTCTTCCACCTCGCTCGGCCGTTTGTTGATTCGGTCCTGGGCCATGGACGGCATGCCGTTCGGATCGAGGGATTCCGTAAGCGCCACCATCTGGGAAAGGTCGGCCTCGGTCAGCTCCACGCCCTCTGCGCGGGCAACCGCCATGGTCTCGCGCATGGCGGCGACGAGGCTGCGATTCTGCTCCCCCTCGGCGGTAACCGTGCCGTAAGTCCCTTCATACACCATGCAGGTCTGGTTCAGTCCCACGTTCATCATGAGCTTCGTCCACATACGGTGGCGAATGTCGTCCTCAACGACGAAATCGATACCCGCCCTCGCAAAGAAGTCGGCGATTTCGTCCACGACCCCTTCGTCGGTATGAGGAGCTGCGCCGAACCTGATCTGACCAGGATGCGTGTACGTATGCTCCGTGCCGATATACACCGCGTCCATCCCCTGGGCAACACTGAGCACGAGATTGCCCCAACCGAACACCTCGGCGATGCGCTCTTCACTTGTGATGCCGTTCAAAAGCGAAATGATTCGAGTTTCCGGACCGACGCAGGATTTCATGGTTCGCAACGCGGTTTCCATGCCGGTGGCCTTGATGGCGAGTATCAAAAGATCGACAGGCTGCGCTTCGGAAGCGGGGACGGTCCTGATCTCGCACGGATCGCCGTTGATGCGGATTTTGTCGTCAGAATGCCGCCTAAAACGTTGGTCGTCCATGACGAACTCGACCGCGTCGGGTCCGATATTGCTCGCGATAAGGCTTCCGTACAAAAGGCCGACGGCGCCTTTGCCGATGATGGCCGCTTTCTCTATCCGCACCGACAAACCTGCCTTTCCCGTTCTGAACACACCGCGCACGTGCGCGCAACCGACTCTAATGCAAGAACGCCTACGCCTCCTGCGGCGAAACCAGTGTCGCAGACGACGCCCCGTCTATGCGAATGTCCGTTTCGAAAAACGCCTCCAGCGCCCGGCGCGCATAAAGCGCATCGAGCACGCCCGCCGTCTCGTACGAGGAATGCATAGCGATCTGCGGGCAGCCTATGTCCACAGCGTGCATGCTCGCTTGAATGTTCGAGAGATTGCCGAGCGTGGAACCGCCCGCCATATTGCTTTTGTTCGCAAAGCGCTGCACGGGCACGCCCGCATCGGCGCAAATCCCCGTGAAGACCGCTCGGCTGAAAGCATCCGTGCAATATGCCTGGTTGGCGGCCTCTTTGACCACGATGCCGCCGTTGAGAAAGCACCTGTTGCCTTCGTCGGCTTTTTCGGGATGGTTGGGATGCACCGCATGGGCGTTGTCGCAACTTGCCATCATGCTCGCCGCAAGAGCGCGGCGCAGGTCTTGCCAACTGAAGCCGAGAGCGTCGTTTATGCGTTCAAGGACGTCGCGCAGCATGGTTGACATGGCCCCCTGTTTGGTGTTCGACCCCACCTCTTCGTTGTCGAAGCAGCAATACACCGAAACGCAACCGTTCTGCTTTGCGGAAAGGAACGCCTCGAGCGAAGCGTGCGCACACATGAGGTCGTCGAGCCGCGGCGCCGAGACGAATTCGTCCGCCGCTCCCCAAATACGCGCGGCTTCCAAGCTCACCAGGAAAACATCGCGACCGACGATCTGCGCGGGATCAACGCCGAGTTCGCCCGCAAGAAACGCGTCGAACGAACCCGCCCCAAGCGCTCCGGCGGAAAAAAGCGGGCAGGCATCCACCTGCCTATCAGGCGCAAACCCTTTATTGACCTCGCGGTTCATATGGATGGCGACGCTTGGTATAAGAGCGACGGGGCGATCGATAAACAACAGGCGGCTTTCGATACGAGAGTCGTCACGCACCATAACGCGCCCCGCAAGGCCGAGAGGACGGTCGAACCAGGTGTAGTCGATCATGCCCCCATACGCTTCCACATTGAGACGAAGCGCATTTCCCGGAGCCGAAAGCTCGGCGGCGTCTTTGACCTTGAACGCCGGGGAGTCGCTATGCGATGCGGCAATTTGGAAGTGATAGCCGTCTTCGGGCATATTGTCGCCAATGCGCCATGTAATAACGCTCGAGGCATTACGCGTGGTGAAATAGCAGCCGCCCGGCTCCATGCTCCACGCGGCGTTTTCAGGAAGATAGCGAAAACCCACGTCACGAAGACGAGACGTTATCTCGTCAACGGCATGAAACGCGCTCGGAGAAGCCTGAATGAACGAGCAGAGTCGTCGAGCTTGGCTGCAGGCGTCCTCCGACGGCGCGCCGAACACTTCGCAATCTGGCATAGAGCCGTCCTTTCTCGCATGCGCCGCATCATGCGCCAACGAGAAGCGAATGCCTCGGACGTTCAGCGGCCTTCTTCGGATAAGCCGTATTTTCGCCGAATTCGAACGAACTTACGATACCGGCAAGCATAAAGCACAAGAAGAAACATCGCGATTGCCCTGCATGCCGGGATGCGTTCCTTTGCGCTAGACTACAAAGCCGCACAACAGACGAAACAAAGCGCGCAGATTTCGCCATCGATGCCTTCGTTGAATTCAAACGCGACGTGCTTGAGAGAACGGCGTTTTGCACATGAACGACAGGGGGGGAGCAATGTATAACGCAAAGCAAGTCATCGTCGTGAGACGCGACCTCAAAATGCGCAAAGGAAAGATTGCCGCGCAATCGGGGCACGCCTGCGTTGAGGCGGTGCTTCTGGCCCTTGCGAAGGAAGACCGTTTGAACGACGTGAATGCGACCAATGGGTGGATATCCCTCGAGAACAAAGACCGCGAAGCAACGCCTCTTTCCGAATGGTTTGCAAACGGCGTCGCGAAAATATGCGTATACGTAGACTCCGAAGAAGCACTGCTCGACCTTGATCGCCGAGGAAGAGAACTCGGCTTCGTCACCGCGCTCATCCAGGATGCAGGACACACCGAGTTCCACGGCGAACCCACCTACACCTGCATGGCGTTCGAACCCCTGTATCCCGAGCAAATCGACCCGCTCACCGGCGATTTGCCGCTGTATTAACCTGCGCCTTATTGCGCTCGAAAGCCGTCAGGAACGCGACGCAGATCGTCTCCGTCGGCGGAAGGAACAATTTCCACCACGTCGTTATAGATGACAGTCTGGCGATCGCCAATGCCACGATCTTCATGATAGTGCCCGAAAAACCAGTGGCGGTAATCAAGCTTTCGCTCCACATCAAAGAGAAAGCGCGTAAGCTCGTCGTTTTCGTATGTCGGGTTCAGCCGATACTGAACGTTGCTCGCCGCACAATGCGTGAGCACGTAGTCGGTTTTCCAGCTCAATGCATCGAGCGTATCCAGCGCCTGAGCATATTCTTCAGACGAAGGCATTTCCTGGGGCCACCAGCTTTTATGCGGCGTGCGCCATGCCTTGTCGACCGAACGGGCGCCTCCCATGCAGAAGAAGGAGCGACCAGATATCGTGAACGCCTGCCCTCTCATGAGATGAAGGATTGAAGGTCTGACGCGGTGGACCAATCCGCCATGCCACTCTTCCGTCTCCATGGACTCGAGCATGTCGAAATTCTCGTGGTTTCCATCCACGAACAATGTTGTAAAAGGCTTTTTCTCAAGCCAACGTAACCAGTAGTTGCTTTCGGAATTATCGGCCCAAACCAGGCCGAAATCTCCGCAGACTATTACGTAATCTTGTTTATCGAGCTCGCAGCCTGTCGAAAAGAAACCAGAACCGAGCCTGCGCAGGTCCATCGACCCGTGCGTATCGCCCGTGATGAAAATACGATTCGCCACAGCATCTCCTTTCCGTCCGACCGAAAGCAAAGGACGCCTAGAAAAACATCGCCTTTAACCCGATAAGTACCAGCACAACGCCGCCCACAATCTGCGCCCTGTCGCCCAAGACGTTGCCGAACCTTTTACCAAGCGCCAAAGCGACAAAGCAGCACGCGCACGTAGTCAGGGCGATAATTGCCGCCGATAACGCAATATCCACGTTGACGGCGCGCAAGCTCACACCGACAGCGAACGCATCAATGCTCGTGGCCACAGATTGCATCAAAATGAGCCCGGCCGTAAGCCGCTGCGCCTCAATGGAGCACGATTCCTCTGGATTACGCAGTGCCGACACGCCTTCCTTAATCATGGTGCCGCCGATAATGCCCAGAATAACCAGCGTCACAATGCCTGCGTACGCCTCGATGATATTTCCGATGATTCCCCCGAGAAAAAAGCCCAGCAAAGGCATGAGCCCCTGAAAGACGCCGAAGGCAATCGGCAACACGAACAGACGCGCTCGCGATGCGCCCCGATAGCAAAACGCATTGGAAATTGTGACGGCAAAGGCATCCATCGCCAACGCCACACCCAGCACGATGATTTCGACCATGCTCATACCAAAACCCCCTGTATGTATTGCATGGCGGCGCATACTGCGATGGGCATAAACGCCGCTGGAAGATAATTCGCCACCTTAATATCGGTGAGTTTGAGCATGTTCAGCCCGATAGCCAAAAGGAGCAGGCTGCCGGCGCACACCATTTCGTTAATGACCGCATCGGTCAAAAGCGGCGCAATTAGACTTGCCCCCAAACTCAAAGCCGCCTCGTACGCAAACACCGCAATGCCCGAAAACGGCACGCCTACGCCAAGCGTGGTGGCCATAACCATGACAACCACCATATCGATTACTGCCTTGGCGAACAGCGTGGAATGATCGAGCTGCAAGCCGCTTTGCAACGACCCCAACACCGCCATAGATCCGATGCAGATGAATAATGATGAGGAAACGAAGCCGTCGGAGAAATTGCCCAATGCCGTGGAGCCGCGAAACACTCGGTCTATCTTCGCCTGCACCCAATCGCCAAAACGATGAATCCACCCGTCGATGTCGATGGCAAAGCCGAGCATTCCGCCGATCACGACCGAAAGCACCGTGACCACCACGTCCCCGCCTTTGACCATACCCTGCACAGCCACGAGGATGACGCACAGCCCCAAGCCTTTCATAAGGAAATCGCCCAGGTCGTTCGGCATGCGGCGCTTGAACAGCAGACCGAGCACGCCACCGAACACCGTCGCGATGCCGTTGACCAGCGACCCGAGTATAACCATCGAAGCCCCTTCCTGCCCCCATCCTTACCGCCGCCCCGAACTCCGATTCGCAGCAATTCAGCATGAAAGCATGGCCATGAACATGCGTGCAAGGCGAAGCGCAAAAAAGGCACGGCGTACGCCGTGCCTTTCGCATTTTACTCCTTAGCAGCCGCGTTCGACCCTTCCGAACGTAGCTCGACCTTGCGTTTAACGACCTTCGCGTCGTCGAACGTGGCGGCCACTTCTTTATCGAGCTTGCGCAGAATAGGCAGCGTGCCTAGCAAGATGCCGCCAATCGACACCACGACGCCCGCGATGACGAACCAGTTGGCAACGCCGGTGAATTCCGCGCAGGTTCCCGCCAGCGCAAGGCCGATCGGTGACGAAAGAGCCGTCACCGTGGTGAAAAGCCCCATGACGCGACCCATTTTCTCGGGCGGCACGCGCTTTTGGAACACCGCCAGCAAGGGGCCGTTGAAAAACGCCTCTACCACGCCCGAAATGCCCGTCAGAATGACGAAGAACACGAACATGTCAGGCGTGAGCAAGCCCGTCAGAACCAAAATGACACCTGCGCCGAAACCCGACAGGGCAACCAGGCGCAACAGACGGCGCCCGCCGCCCCATACGAACAGAATGCCCATGCCCACAAGCGAGGCCACGCCGTAGGCCGCCTCGACGGTCGAGGCCATATAGCCGTCGCCGTTGAACTGATCATAGGTCATCAGCGGGAACAGTGAATTGATGCCCGCGTACATGGAGATGACCACCATGACGATTCCCGCCATGACCAAAAGGCCGCGGTCGGCGTTGAGCGTGGCAAAGCCCGCCTTGAGGCTTTTGATCGGATGGCGCGCCTCGTCGCTCGTATCGTGGAAATCGGGGATCTTCGCTGTGGCGATAGTAAGCACCGCCGCCGCGCAGCCAAGCGTGTTGAGGAACAGTACCATCTGAAAACCGATGACGGTATAGAGGAAGATGCCGAACACGGGTCCGACAATCAGCGCCAAAGACCACAGACTCTGATTGAGGGTGTTGATGCGTACCAAGTGGCGCTTCGGAACAAGCAAAGGCATGGTAGATTCCATCGCCGGGATATGAAACGCCTGTCCCACGCTGCGCAACGCGCTCATGATGAGCACCAGCTCGACCGACACGTGGCCCATCATGATAATCATGCCCATGATCAGCGCCATGGCCCCGACGAACGCATCGGCCGCCATGAGCACGTATTTCCTGTTGAAGCGGTCAGCTATCACGCCGCCGATCGGAGAGAGCAGACCTTGCGGCAGCATCGAGCACAGCGAGGCAACCGCCAGCATGAACGCCGAATCGGTGGTTTCGGTGACGTACCACACGCCTGCATACATGGACGAATACGCCGTCAGGATGGAAAACGCCTGACCAATCCAAATTGTCACGATGATGCGTTTCCAGCTGTGTGAGAGCTCGGGCGCTTGGGCCTGGACTTTTACCGCAATGTCGGATTTCGTTTGTTTAGAAGAGACCGATCCCGCCTTTTTCCCATGCTCTTGGTAGTCACTCATGCAAACCGTCCGTTTTCAATTGCTGTGTCTTTCGAACGACGATAGTATCAAGGCGTACGTAGCACCGCTAGAGCCATCACGAAGCGTAAAGAAAATGTTTCGAACATTCTTACGCGCGCAAGGGCACAGTGTCGACCAAACCTGCACGAAACAAGAGAGCCAAAAGCCCGATTCGGCCCGAAGCCCAATCTGTCTTATAGCCCAAGATTCCAACGATTAAGCGCTGCGCGCTTACGACCTCCGTCCTCCGCCATAGGAGCTTTTGCGGCCGGCGGCGAAAGCGCTGCCTTTGCGCGCCGTTTTCTTCAAATCGGCCAAAACGTCCTTCTCAGCAGAGCCTTCAAGCTGCGCCTTCAGCTTGACCACCTGGTCGCGCAGACGGGCAGCCTCTTCGAAGTCCATATTCGCGGATGCGGCGATCATTTCGTCTTCCATGCTCGAAATGACGCGCATGACCTCCGAACGCGAAAGTTCCGCTAAGGTCTTGTTCACGTCTTCGGCACTGCCCACCTCTTCGCCGTCTCCGTCCGACATAAAGCCCATGACGTCGTTAATCGCCTTGCGCACGGTCTGAGGCGTAATACCATGTTCTTCGTTGTATTGCATCTGGATTTCACGACGACGCCGCGTTTCCGAAATGGCCGTTTCCATGGAATCGGTCATTTTATCGGCATACATGATGACCTGACCCGATGCATTACGCGCCGCACGACCTATCGTCTGGATAAGGCTTCTGTGGTTGCGCAAGAACCCCTCTTTGTCCGCATCAAGGATGGCAACGAGGCTTACCTCGGGAAGATCGAGACCCTCACGCAGCAGGTTAATGCCCACCAAGACATCGAACTCCCCCTTGCGCAACGCGCTTAGAATCTCGACACGCTCGAGCGTGGCAATGTCGGAATGCATATACCGCGCACGCACCCCTTGATCAAGCAGGTGGTCGGTCAAATCTTCGGCCATCTTCTTCGTCAACGTGGTGATAAGCACGCGCTCGTCGCGCTCGGCACGCTCCTTCGCTTCGTCGATGATGTCGTCGATTTGGCTTGCTATGGGACGCACGATGATTTCCGGGTCAAGCAGGCCCGTGGGACGAATAATCTGTTCCACCTGGTTCTGCGTGACCTTTTCTTCATAATCGCCCGGCGTAGCGGACACGTAGATGAACTGCGGAATGCGCTCTTCGAATTCGTCGAAACGCAACGGACGATTGTCCAAGCAGCTTGGAAGACGAAAGCCGTGCTCGGCAAGCGTGACTTTGCGGCTACGGTCGCCCTCATGCATGCCGCGAATCTGCGGCACGGTCACATGACTCTCGTCGATGATGCAAAGGAAGTCATCGGGGAAGTAATCGAGCAGCGTATACGCAGGCTCGCCCGGTTCCCGGCCGTCAAGGTGACGCGAGTAGTTCTCGATTCCGCTGCAGAACCCCATGGTCTCGAGCATTTCGAGGTCGTAGTTCACGCGCATCTCAAGACGCTGCGCCTCGAGCAGCTTGCCTTCTTCCTTGAATTGCGTCAGGCGGTCGCGCAGCTCTTCTTGAATGCTCTTGATGGCGCGGTCCATCTTGGGGCGGGCAGTCACATAATGCGAAGCAGGCCAGATGGGAAGCGCCTCGTATTCGTTCAAGACCTCGCCCGTCACGTTGTCTATCTCCTGGATGCTCTCGACCTCGTCTCCCCAGAACTCTATGCGCACGGGATTGTCCGCGTAAGGAGGAAACACGTCGAGCGCATCGCCGCGCACGCGGAACGTGCCGCGCTTGAGCTCGTAATCGTTACGGTCATACTGGATGTCTATCAGTTCGTGAATGACATCGTCGCGCTCGGCCGGCTTTTCCTTATCCACGAACACGGCCATGCCCGCGTAATCCATGGGCGAGCCGATGCCGTAAATGCAGCTCACCGACGCAACCACGATAATATCGCGACGCGAAAGCAGGCTCGACGTTGCCGCATGACGGAGCTTTTCGACCTCCTCATTAATGGAAGCGTCTTTTTCTATGAACGTATCCGTAGAAGGAACGTAGGCTTCGGGCTGGTAATAGTCGTAGTAGCTCACGAAATAGACCACGGCGTTGTGCGGGAAGAACTCCTTGAGCTCGGCAGCAAGCTGCGCAGCAAGCGTTTTATTGGGTGCCATGACCAGCGTGGGCTTCTGAACGGCCTCTATTACCTTGGCCATAGTGAAAGTCTTGCCAGACCCCGTGACGCCGAGAAGATTCTGATAGCGAAGCCCTCGGCGCACGCCATCAGCAAGAGCCTCGATGGCCTGGGGCTGATCGCCCGCAGGTTCGTACGGGCTTTCCACCTTGAGCGGCGTAGAAGCAAGACGCACCTCGGGCAGCTTTCCTTTCATGGAAACGCCTTCTATGTTTTGCAGGTGAGAAGACATGAGCCCGCTCCTTCACTCCAAGCATTTCTCAGCGCGCATACGCAATCGCGCGGATTCGTGATATGCAACCAGAATATCACATGCCAATATTTATCGAACATATATTCGTAATTCAAGAAACGCCCGTGAATCCACCGGCAGCCGCGGCGCAGGTCCGCAAAAAGACAATTCCTAAAGCGTGGACAGCAAACCGCGTTTCAGGACGCTTTTTTAGCAAAGCCTCATCGACCCATGTTCAAGACGCGCGCAAGACCCTTTGCCCAATGCCCGTTCAAAACGTCAACCAATCCTTCCACAACGCCGAACGGAACACCCGCAGACGTGAATGAACGCAACGGCATATCGGCCGCCATCTCGTCCATCATGGCCTTCATATCGTCGCTCATGTGCTTCGACTGCCCTGCCATCAGGAAATCAACGATACGAAACGCCTGCCGTCCGAGAAACGTCGTGCCAAGATCGCTCACGGGAGAATCGGGCGTGAAAGGCTTCACCGGCCTTCGCGGCGGAAGCGGAGCGCCGTAAAGCGCCGCGAAGGCCGCATCGGAAAACCCTCCTGGCACAACTTCGTAATACGACGCAGTCGCCTTGTGCTTGGGCGCGCAAGAACGCGCAGAATCGACGGGAAACGGACTTTGGCCCTCGCCCGCACCAAGAAAAACATCGCACGTCAGGCGCACATCGCGACTGGAGGCGCAGAATAAAACGTCGTAGCAGCCTTCGTCGATGCGCCAGCGATGCTCGTGCGTATCCCACAAGCGAAACGCGCGTTCGTCGACGCACATGGAAACACGCACACTTTCACCGGGCGCAAGCTTCGCTTTCGAGAACGCAACCAACCGACGCCTCTCCCCGAATGTCGTACGCGCGCAAGGTTCCACGTACAGCTGCACCGTTTCCGCACCTTCGCACGCACCCGTGTTCGCCACCGTGCACGATGCCTCGATACCGCCCTCGATGAACGACACAGTCGGATCGCTATAGGAGAACGATGTGTATGACCTGCCGAAACCAAACGGATACGCAGGTTCGACGCCCGCCGCATCGAAATACCGATAGCCTGTATAGATGCTCTCGCGATACAAGACCTCCCTGTCGGTATCGGGAAAACTTCGCCCGAGCGCCGTGTCTTGCAAATGCTCGGGCCAGGTTTCGGCAAGCTTCCCACTTGGATTCACCCGTCCGGTCAGGATATCGACCGTCGCATGGCCACCGCGGCATCCCGATAGATACATCAGAAGAATTGCCGCGGGTTTCGTGCGCCACGGCATTTCCATGGGCGATCCGCCCTGCAAAACCACAACGGTTTTCGAATTGGCCGCGCAAACACGCTCGATAAGAGAAACATGGCCTTTCGGCATCACCATGAGCTTGCGATCGAAGCCCTCGGATTCGAACCGGTCGGGAAGCCCCGCGAATACCACCGCAACGTCGTTTTGCGCCGCCAGCGCGGCCGCTTCGTCAAGCAGCTCTTCGGAAGAATCGCCCGATGCAGCATCGTAGCCCTGGGCGTACCCCATGTCGATGCCCGCATCAAGAAACGCGCTCCATGGATCGTCTAGGCGAGCAGGGTCGATCTTCGAAGAGCCCGCCCCCTGATAGCGCGGAAGCAGAGCGAACGCCCCTATGACAGCCACCTTCTCCGTGCCCTGAAGCGGCAGGATGCCGTCATTCTCGAGCAGGACGGCGCTTTCACTTGCGGCACGATAGGCTATTTCAGCATGGCGCGCATAATCGCATTCGAAAGGAAGGGCTCTTCCCCGCCGGGCTTTTTGTTCCAGGCCAACTACACGGCAGGCCGCTTCGTCAAGGGCGTCGAGGGAAAGACTTCCCGATAAGACGGCCTCTTCAACCGCTTGGGAGTGGTCCGCTCGCGGACCCGGCATGCACACGTCAAGCCCCGCCGCAACCGATGCGACGCTTTCGCTCATAGCGCCCCAATCCGACACCACGGCCCCATCAAAGCCCCACTCGCCACGCAGTACGTCGCGCAAAAGCCACGGATGCTGTGAGCAGTACACGCCGTTAAGACGGTTGTAGCCCGTCATGACCGCCCACGGCCTCGCCTCGCGCACCACGCGCTCGAACGGCGCAAGGTAGATTTCGCGCAAAGCCCTCTCATCGATGACGGAATCGCCAATCATGCGTGCATGCTCTTGGTTGTTTCCCGCCAGATGCTTCACGCACGCCCCCACGCCGCGACTCTGGATGCCGCGTACCATAGCCGAGCCAAGCGCGCCCGAAAGCAACGGGTCTTCGCTGAAATACTCGAAATTGCGGCCGCATAAGGGGCTGCGCTTCATGTTGACGCCCGGACCCAACACCACATCGACCTTCTGGTCGCGGGCTTCTTCGCCAATAGCCGCACCGACCTCTTCGATCAACGCTTCGTCGAACGAACAGGCCAAAGCGCTCGCCGTAGGAAAGCACGTCGCAGGGTTGCTTTTATGAATGCCCAAGTGGTCGGAACCGTTTTCCTGCTTTCGCAAGCCATGGGGGCCGTCGGAAAACACCACGGAGGAAACCCCGCGATCTTCCAAGGGATTCGTTTTCCAATGAGAAGCGCCCGCTAGAAGCGACGCTTTCTCAGCCGTCGTCAAAGAAGACACAACGCTTGCGACATCCATGCTGACCCCGTTCCGCATGCCGCTGCGCACTATGGGCATGCACGTCGATTTTTCCGAAAACGACTCTGGAGGCATTGTATACGCGACCATCTTGAGAAAACCCAAATCGCGCAGACGTTGCCGAACGGAGAGAAATCACGCACGAAACTTCCAATCAGCGTGCGAGAGCGCTCCATACAGTCTGAACCGCATGGTCCATCTGCTGAACAGATCCGCCGTTGTCGATTACGTAATCAGCAATGGACGCCCGCTGCTCATCACTTGGCTGCTGCGCCATACGCGCACGAACATCGGATTCGCTTTGTCCGCCCCGAGCGCACGCGCGAGCAAGACGCACTTCTTCGGGAGCGCTCACCGCAACAACCGCATCGGCCCATGAAAACGCCTCGCGCGTCATCTCGCCCGATGTAACCTCCACAACGACGATATCATGCGCCTCTCCCAGCATGTCCACGCGTCGGAAGCACTCGTCCATAATGGCAGGATGCGTAATCGAATTGAGCAGTTGCGTATGCTCGGCCGAATCGAAGGCGGCGGCGGCAAGACGAGAACGCACGACATCTCCCCCGTCATCGAAAATCGCATTGCCGAACGCTTGGCGCAACGCCGCCTTGGTTGCCGGGAACGACAACACCTCATGACCTATATCGTCAAGCTTCACCACGCCCGCCCCAAGACGCTCAAGCGCCTCGCATACGCTAGACTTTCCCGATCCTATTCCGCCGATTAAAACAATCTTCTTCATATCCTGCCCCCTTGCCCACGACGCACCCTTCTGACGCGACGAAGCTCCGACCTGCGTCGGCAAGCGATTGTGCTAGCAACGCTCCGCGATTTCGCGAATGAGACGCACCGTGTCATCCCACCCAATGCACGGGTCGGTGATAGATTGGCCGTAGGTCATGTTATCGCTTATGTTCTGGCGCCCTTCCACCAGATAGCTTTCAATCATCACGCCTTTGATGAGCTTGCGCAGATCGGCGCTGTGTTTGCGTGTATGGGTAATCTCGCCCACGATGCGAATCTGCTCCTTGAACTGTTTTCCGGAATTCGAATGGTTTGCATCGATGATAACGGCAGGATTGGCCAAGCCCTGCTTTTGGTACATCTCCCATAAGCGCATGCAGTCTTCGTAATGATAGTTGGGGATGGTGGTTCCGTATTTGTCCACACCGCCGCGAAGGATGGCGTGCGCAAGCGGGTTGCCGTCGGTAGACACGTCCTGCGTGCGATAGATGAACTGCTGCGGGCTTTGGGCGGCAACAACGGAGTTCAGCATGACGGAAAGATCGCCGCTTGTGGGGTTCTTCATACCGACAGGCGTATCCATGCCCGAAGCCGTCAGACGATGCTGCTGGTTTTCGACAGAACGAGCTCCTACGGCTTCATACGAAAGAACATCATCCAGATAAGTGCGGTTTTCCGGATACAGCATCTCATCCGCCGCCGTCAATCCGCTTTCTTCCATGGCGCCAATATGCATGCGACGAATAGCCCTGATGCCCTCCAACAGGTCAGGAGCGGCTTCGGGGTCGGGCTGGTGAAGCATTCCTTTGTAGCCCACGCCCGTCGTACGGGGCTTGTTCGTGTAAATACGGGGGATGAGAATGAGTTTGTCGGAAACAAGCGGGGCCAAGGCGCCAAGCCTGCTTACATATTCGCATACGGAATCTTCGTTATCGGCGGAGCAAGGGCCGATGATAACGATGAACTTGTCGGACTCGCCCGTGAACACATCACGAATCTCGGCGTCGCGGCGAGCCTTGAGAGCCGCCAAATCGCTTGACAGGGGGTATTCCGCCTTCAGCTCCGACGGCTCGGGCAAAATCCTGTTGACCTTCATTCCCATTTGTTCGTCCTCTCCTCAAAGCGCCTAGCCGCATTGATGTCCTCACATCAGTTTGCCAAGATGCCGCTTCGCCGGGCCGCCTCGACCGCGTCAAGCATCCCGCTTCGACTCCGCCAACCGGGCACCTAAAGCGCCGTTTCGCCCTCACGGGCCAAACCTCAATCGCGCATAGTCTGCTCTATAACGCCGCCGCCAATCACAACCCCTTCGTCATAGAACACGGCATACTGCCCTGGCGCAGTGGTGGCTTGGGGGCTATCAAGCACGACACGCACGGAGTCAGGTGTGCCAAGAGCAAGGCGACACGGAACAGCCGCTTGGCGGTACCTCAGCTTGACCGAACACGAGAAAGATCCCTGTTCATCACAGCGCCGCGCGTTTTCTTCCGGCGCAACCGACTGCCACACCATATGGGAAACACACGCGGAACCAATCATCGCCTCCGAAGCAAACGCCACAACCAATTCGTTAGCATGGGGCCGCTTTTCAACGACGTAATACGGCTCGGGGGCTCCGCCGATATTGAGACCCTTGCGCTGGCCGATGGTGTAACGATGCAGCCCCTCGTGACGGCCGAGAACCCTACCGTCCAATGAAACAATGCGACCAGGTTCTTCAGCCAATCCCCTATCTGCAAGAAAGTCCAGGTGAGAACCATGAATGAAGCATATGTCCTGGCTGTCCGACTTCGACGCTACGGGAAGTCCCCATTCTCTCGCCAACGCCCGAACAGCCGTCTTGCCCTCCTCGAAAGCGCCCAAGGGAAGCAAGAGACGTTTGAGCTGGTCTTGAGCAAGCAGGGCAAGCATGTACGACTGGTCTTTCGGTTCGTACGCCGCATGAGCAATGGCAAAACGGCCCCGACGGCGCACGACGTTGGCATAATGACCTGTTGCCACAAAATCGCATCCGAGGCTGTCGGCCGCCTCTATAAGCGCGGGAATCTTGCACGTTCTATTGCAGACAACGCATGGGCTCGGCGTGCGACCTGCAGCGTATTCGCTCACGAACGCGTCTATTACCTGACATGAAAAAACCGCTGTGCAATCTTTCACCTCGTGCTGGATTCCCAGCATTTCGGCAACGCAGCGAGCGTCTTCGATTGCCTTGCGAGAGGCATCGTCGTCAACGAACACGCACGTAACGCCGATTACCTCCAGCCCCGCATCCATAAGCAAGCGCGCCGCAACAGACGAATCGACGCCGCCGCTCATCCCCAGGACGACACGCGCACCTGGGTGTAATTCTGTATGTTCTTCAAACGAAATCATGGGCGCCATTTTAGACGAATAATCGTCGCTTTAGCGTGCGATAGCGATTTTTATTCGAAACCATCAATCGGCCGCGATTCTTTTGCATGCAGGCAAGCCTCCGCGCTCGCGCCGCCCGGCCACGAGCCCCTGGGCGCAGCATCTCGCCTGCTTCGTCGCTCCACGCGACCTCCCCCGGACGCGGCACCTCGTCCGCTTCAGTCCCTCCATGCAATCTTTCACTCGATTCAGTCCCTCCGACGCGACATTTCGTCCGCTTCGTCTCTCCGACGCGACCTTCGCCCCCCCGGATGAGGCATTTCATCTGCCTTCGACCCTTCATCTATACTATCTCGTTCGTTTGCGCACGCGTTTTGGCAGTTTTTACGAAATAGCATGGATGAGCCATGGATTCCGACAGCGGCTGTTTCAAAACTCCAGGTCAGAAAGGCAATGAATTTCCCCGGGCCCGAAAATGCGGCGCGAGGGCATGCTATTTCGTCGATACTGCCACGGACGGTGCACGAAACGACGAAATAGCATAGCGACCCCCCTTCGTCGCACAAAGCGATGGCTTCGAGGATGCAGCATGCGGTCGACGACGCAAGGCGACAAACTTACGGACGCAGCGCGCGACACAAGACGCCATCCTCGGAGACACAGCGTGCTCTTCGCAACGCAAGGCTGCTTCCCCGGAGGCGCGGTGCGCCCTTCGCCACGCAAGGCGACCCCTTCGGGGGGGCGCAGCGTGCTCTTCGCAACGCAGCCCCACATAAAAAGCGACCCCCGAAGGGGTCGCTTTCAAGTGCGATATTTCGCATAAAGAACCGATGCGCCGAAACGCATCAGTCAGGCAATGCTTTGCTATTCAGCGTCAGCAGCCTTCTCAGCCTTCTTCTTGGGCTGACGGGGCTCGGGAGCCTGGATGGTCTCGTCAACTTCGATCTCGAAGCCGAGCTCATCGGCAGCAGCCTTCATGGACAGGCTGATGCGACGACGGTCGGGGTTGATCTCCATGACCTTGACCTTGACTTCCTGGCCGACCTTGACGACCTGAGCCGGGGTGTCGATGTGCTTGGCAGCCATCTCGGAGATGTGAACCAGACCCTCGACGTTGTTGCCGAGCTCGATGAACGCACCGAAGGGAACGATCTTGGTGACCTTGCCGTCAACGATGGAGCCCACGGGATAGGACTCGACGAGCTTCAGCCAGGGATCCTCGGTGGTCTGCTTCAAGCCGAGAGAGATGCGCTCGCGCTGCAGGTCGACGTCGAGAACCTCAACCTCAACCTCGTCGCCGACTTTAACGACCTCGGAGGGATGGTTGACATGGTTCCAAGAAAGCTCGGAGATGTGAACCAGACCGTCGATGCCGCCCAGGTCAACGAATGCACCGAAGTCGACGATGGAGGAAACGGTGCCCTTGAGGCGCATGCCCTTGGCGAGCTTGGAAAGAATCTCTGCACGCTCGTTCTTGCGGCCCTCTTCGAGGAGAACGCGACGAGAAAGAACAACGTTGTTGCGGTTGCGGTCCATCTCGATGACGCGTGCTTCGATTTCGGTGCCGAGGTACATATCCAGATCCTTGACGCGACGAAGGTCGACCAAGGATGCAGGCAGGAAGCCGCGCAGACCGATGTCGAGGATGAGGCCGCCCTTGACGACTTCGATGACCTCGCCGGTGACAACTTCGCCAGCCTTGAACTTCTCTTCGACCTGAATCCAGGCGCGCTCGTACTCAGCACGCTTCTTGGACAGGATCAGACGACCGTCTTTGTCTTCCTTCTGCAGCACCAGAGCTTCGATTTCGTCGCCGAGAGCAACGATATCGGAAGGATCGGCATCCTTGCGGATGGAGAGTTCGCGGGAAGGAATGACGCCTTCGCTCTTGAACCCGATGTCGAGCAGAACTTCGTCATGCTCGAGCTTCACGACAGTGCCCTTGACCAGGTCGCCTTCGTCGAAGTTGGTCAGGGTGCCATCGATCATCTCGTTCATCTGGTCGTCGGAGATGTCCTCGAAGTCGATGACGGACGTGTTCTTGATTTCGGTCAAAACGGACCCCTTTCAAGCACGGGGACCCTTCGTCATGGTGGTTAAATCAACATGTCTCGGGGGCCTACAGTTATCTACCCGCTCGCCTATTCGAGACGGGGCTCGCCAACCGTCGCTGACAAGCTGTTGCATTGTATCACAGAGCACGTATCGACCTGCTGAAAAATATGCCCTCATAAGCCATTTCACGGTTTTTGCAAGAAATCTAAAAGGGGTCTTGGTTTCTAAAAGTTACCTTGTTTAAAAGAGCATGTAGAAAAAGCGGATTCACGCCCCTGCCGCTAAGGCGTGATATTCTGCCGACCAACGCCTCGTTCGCAATGCCAAACCGAAGGGAACGCCATGGATGAGCTTTTCGCACACGTTGTCGAATTCATCTCCCAGGAATGGGTGAGGGACATCTTCTGGGCTGTTGCCCTGGCCGCCGTCACGGCCGCCGTATCGCACATCGTCGCCAAAGGACTGCGCGCTTTTCTCAACCGAGACGATAACCCCCTGCCCTCAAGCAGCATTTTCGTGAACATCGTACGCGCCGTCATCTGGATCATAGGCGGCAGCACCATCCTCGACTCTTGCTTCGGCATCAACCCCAACGCACTCGTGACCGCCCTTGGCGTAGGCGGCATCGCCATTTCCCTCGGCTTCCAAGACACGCTGTCGAACCTCATCGGCGGCGTGCAGATGACCATCATGCGCATCGTGAAGCCGGGAGACAACATCGAGGTGGGAACGGAAACCGGCGTTGTGCAGGATGTAAGTTGGCGCCATACCACCATCACCAACGCGCGAGGCGAAACCGTCATCATTCCCAATTCGATTATATCCAAGACGTCCCTGGTCCAGCTCCCCCCGGTAAACCAGATCAGCATTCCTTTCGCCGTCACGAGCGAACGACCCATGGACGACGTCAAGGCCGACCTGCTCGTAGCCGCCAAAGACGCCGCCGCGAAAATATCCCCCATCACCCAAGATCCCAAGATCTTTTTCTCCGAGGTAACCGAATACGGGTTCAAAGGCAAGATAATCATGCGCATCGAGGACGGAAGCCTGGCAGGCTCGGCCGTAGACGCGGTTGTCAGGGCCATCGCCCCTATCACTCGCTAGCTCTACCGATAGTCCAATTCGTTGTCGCCCGTAGCGTAATCAATTGATATGCCAGGCTGCACATTGGGGCAGAACACGTTGAACGAGACACCCTCGCCGCCGTCTTCGATGGAAAACGCCTCCATTTGGACCCCTCGGCAAAGCAGCTCGTCTTCGCTGAAGACAGGCACCACCCTGTAGAGAACGTGGTTTCCCGTGCGCTCGATATAACGAATGACCTCCTCTTCAAAAGGCAGCATCCCCTCGGCGTTCATGAAGCGCGTCCCCGTCACCAAATTGCGATCGTTCGCGTTTTCGCTTCCGAGCTTCCAGGCGATAAGGTGCGACCTGTTGTACAGGGACTCCCCGTCAATGAACCCATAGCGGACCGAATGCCACCCGCTTGGATGAATGCTGCTAATGCTGCCGCGCTTCTCTCCTTTCTTGGGCATGGTCTCTTCACCCAAGCACGCAACCGCACCCGTGCATCGACCCTGCCAATCGAGGGGTGCGTAATATTCGAATCCTTCGTTTTCCCGAGCATAGGCGACGTCCGCTTCGTTGAACGAAGGGACGTTTCCGTTCACCTCTTCAAAGGTTATACCGCTCGAAGCATATGCCGCGGAATCGAGAGCTTCCGATTCCGGCACCGTTGTCTCAAGGGACACGGGAGATTCCCGAGAAGAAGCCGCTTCTTCAAGAAATGTACACCCCGCGCACGATAAGGCGGCCGCAAGAACAATGCCTGCAAACAACGAAGCCAGACCGCGAGCGCGATCCGCAAAAAGCTTTCTCATGATTCTCCCATCCATACCGCCCCCGCCGGATGCGACGGCCGAATATCTCGATACAGTCAAAGCGGCATGGTAGCCAAACCCGCCCCGAACCGTGCCTTGAACTCTTCGAAATCGCATAGTAGCCTTATATGCATGCACACAGGAACGGGGGCTGCGCATGGAGCCATGCCATATCGAACTCATGAAAGCCGGCAGCGCCAACTGCTTTTTAATCCATCGCAACGGTGAAGCGGTGCTCGTAGACACCGGAAAAAGCGCCTACCGCGACCGCATTCTTGAAGCATGCCGCAATTTCGACATGCGCGCCATAGCGCTTACGCACGGACATTACGATCATGCGCAAAACGCTGCTTTCCTCTCGAACGAACTCAACGTCCCCATCGTGATGAGTGAAAAAGACCTCCCCCTTATCCAGGACAATTGCGCCGAGGCCATGCAGGCCGACACCGCCATAGGCAGGGCTGTTCTCTCGGTCTCGCAACGCGGATTCGAAAACGAGACGATAGAGGATTTCCGCCCGGCAAAATTCCTCGAAGAAGGCACGACCCTCGTGGACTTCGGCTTTCCCGACATCTATGTCATCGAACTTCCGGGCCATACGAAAGGCTCCATAGGATTCGTAACGCAGGGACAATCGGGACACCCCGCCCTTTTCGTGGGAGATGCGCTTATGAATCTGGTCTACCCGTCAAGCGCCATGTTCTACGGCAACGGTGAAGACGCCAGGACAAGCGCGCAACGCATCGCGTCGTTCGGGGAAGCAACCATCCACTTCGGACACGGCCGTTCGCTTCCGAATAAAGAGAACTGGTAAAAAAGGCGTCGGCCGGCCTTGGACCGGCGAATCGACGGAACCGACAGCGCGCCAGACAAATGCACTGGGACCGGCAGTACGCGCGCCAAACTCAGCAACACGCGTGACAATCCACCGAACGCGCAAAGCCTTCAGAACGCAACGGGTCAGACAACGCACGGCCTTTGACACGCGCTATTCCGTGGCGGCCTCTCCGAGATGAATGACGGATTCACGCAAAGCGGGGCAGGCCTTGAAGACAAATGCCTTCCCCTCGTGCTCTCTCACCAGGCACCCATGACGCTCTAGGTCAAGAAAATCCGCGCGAGCCGTTGCATAGGCAACGGCAAACGTACGCTGATGCGGGCCTATGCGCAATGCCGCATTCGGCTCCTTGCAAAGCGCCGAGATGATCGATTTTTGCCGGTCGTTCATAGGGAAATCGAACATGGCACCAATACGGTCGTTCAGGTTCTTAAGCTGGTAGAGCGTCTTCTCCAAACGATCGACCTCTTTGAGGTAGAACCTCGTGTACATAATGAAATACGACGTGAAGTCGAATCCGAAGCCGTAGTCGACCGACCAGCTTTTAAAGACGGACTCCATCAGGGGGGTGTTAAGGTCTCCGAACGGATAGTACCCAACCGGAACCCAGCTCAGCACGGGATACCCCCATTTGATGGCAATGACGTTTCGCAGGAGCACTCCGACGAGGGAGTTCAGGCACGGGAATATGTCGAAGTTCCAGAAGTACCACGTTATGCTGATGATGCGCTGGATGGGACCGAACCTCATCTCCCCTTCGTTTCCCATCCGAGCCCTGCGGCATATGGCATCGATGCATGAGGCGCTATCGGGAGGCTGAATCCGCTCATCGAGCGGACAGACTTTTTCGCGACGCGGAATATTCTCCACGTCAACGCCCTCTATGAGTCGGTAATAAATCGTCTCGATAAGGCCGTAGGTAATCTCTCTCATGGCAAGCTCGTCGGCATTGCTGCTGATTTCGATATAGTTGCTGATAACACGGTCAAGCGGAGAGCGGGGAGTTCGTCTGCCGGCGAAAATATCGTGGATTCGCTCGTCTGAGACAAGCGCCCCTTCGGCTTCGAGGGCGCGGGCAAGCGTTCTTTCGATCGAACGCGTCAAAAAAGGAGAGCCCTTGAGGGCATCGATATCTCTATCGAGCGGATAGCCCGTTTTGCAGCGAATCTCGAGCATCTTCGAATCGAGGGCAAGCGAAGTCGTGGTAACGAACCAGCAATCGGCCGATCGGTAGGGATCATCGGGCAGAAACACGGCCGCCTGTTTGCGAATCGCGCTTAAAAGCCTCCACATGCTTTCTTTGTCGTAGCCTTCGGGAAGTTCATAGTCGTCTAAATCTTCGTAAAGCAGCAAGCCGACATCGGCCGCGGACCTCAGGCGACGAAGTCTCTCATCGTCCATAAGCGCCAAGATGTCTTCTTTTGCGCATTGCGGTCGCTCCTCCATTGCTTCCCCCTATCGACCACTTCCCCAAGGCCATAGCTCGAAAACAAACGCTCATCAGCGCATATCTTCATAATGTACTATCAATCTCCATTAGAAGCATTATCAAATTAAATTATAGTACTTATCAATTTTTTAGATATTGATATAAGAAATGAGGAGGGTATAGTGAAGAGGTGCAGAGACAAGCTAGCTCCCAAGAAGGAGAAAGATATGAAGTCAAGCACCACCAACACCCATCACGAATCGGCGTTTTTCCACATTCTGGAAGCCATGGGCCTCGAAGGAAATAATTCCTGCTGGCCGGTAACGCTGCGCTAATTCGCCTCCTTAAAACCCAGGCGCAAGCCCGGTAAGCAGAAGCCCCTCGATCCGAAGCGACACACGGATCGAGGGGCTTCTCGCATATCGAAAGCATGCCAAGGGCCTTGAGCAAGCGTATGCGACCACAGCAGCATCGTTAACACGGGGGACAGTCCACAAGCCATCAAAGGTTTGCCGTCCGCCGTCCTTCGGCGCTATCCAGCCAACGCGTTTGTTTCTTTCGCCGCTTCGGCGTCTTCACGCTCAAGAACCTTGCGCATAGCGGCGATTGCGCATTCGATCTGACCGTCATCAGGCTCACGCGTCGTAAGCTTCTGCATCTGCATACCAGGCCACAGAATAACCTTGACCAGGGGGTTTTCTGGATGGCTGCCCGCCCACTTCACCGTAATCTCATAGCTGATTCCAGCAATCACCGGCATCAAGGCGATGCGCACTGCGATGACAAGAGCAAGTTTGACAGGGCCGTCGGGCACGCCCCATGCCGCGATAAGCGCATTGAGGGGCGTGATTGTGTAGACCAGGATGGCAATAATCATGACCATGATAAGAAACGCCGTGCCGCACCGCACATGAAGACGAGGGAAGCTTCTTGCGTTTTCCGGCGTAAGCGCAAGGCCGTGCTCGAAGCAATGGATGGTCTTATGCTCCGCACCGTGATAGCCGAACATGCGCTTGATGTCCTCCATACGACCGATCAGCCATATGTAGAACACGAAAATGGCCACGCGCACGATGCCGTCTACGATATTCCAAGCAAGCGTGTTGCTGTCATACTCCCCCACGATGAAATTGGCTATGAGCGCCGGAGCGACAATGAAGAGCACCACGCCGAGCACTAGGCCGAGCACCATGGAAACGGCCATTTCCTTCTTGCCGAACTCGAGGGCAGCGTCTTCGGACGTCGCATCTTGCGATGCGACGTTACGGCTATCATCAGCAGAAACCCGGGAACGAGACGACGCCTCGCCTTCTGCAGAAAGCTCCAGGCGGTCTTCGCCATCCTGAACTTGACGCCGCGACGGCTCATCCTCCGAAGAGTCGGGCACGGCGTCGTCGTTAAACGCGTGGAGCGCGGCAATTTCGAGAGCCTTGTAGCCTAGAACCAAGCTCTCCACGAACGCGCGGCATCCGCGAACGATGGGCCAGTACAGCCAGCCGTTCTTTTTCTTACCGCTTGCAAGGTCGTGCTCCTCGACGTAGATCGAGCCGCTCGGCTCGCGCACGGCGGCAGCCCAGTTGTACTTGCCGCGCATCATCACGCCTTCAATCAGAGCTTGACCGCCCACATGGGTCTTATGCGCGCCGTCTTCGGAGAAGGCGCGCTTCGTTTCGCTTTTCCTCACTACGAACGCACCGCTTTCGGGTACGGTCTTCCGCAGGTCATCTTGCCTTCGCTGCAAGCACCGCGCACGCACGACGGGCCGGCGTCAAAAAACACATAGGGGGCCGTAGGGCGAACCAGCTCGAGCATCTTGTGGGCAAGTTCGCGGATTTCCCATTGGGCGCGATTGCAGCAGCGCAGCTCGAAGAAATGAAGGAGCTCGCGCACGTTCATGGTGACCACGATCTTCGTCTCGGCAGCGTTGGGAAGCAGATAGCGCGCATCCTCGGCGGGAACGCCGGCATCAAGAAGCTTCTGGTACGCTTCGACCGCAGCGTCCACAGCCTCGTCGAACAGCGCGCTCGCCTCTTCGTTTTCGGCGACGCTTGCCGGCTTTATCGTATTCAGCCCGTCCTTGAACTTCACATAGCGCTGCGACTGCTGATTGAAGCTTGCCAACCTGTGACGCACCAGCTGATGCGTCATCGCGCGGGAGACGCCGTCGATCGCAAACGTGTAGCTTACATGCTCAAGCGTCGAAAAATGACCGCTCTTCATAATGGTAGAGAGCACGCTCTGAATTCTTTCGGGAGGCATGGTCTCCATGAGTTCGGATGCGCCGACGGGGGCATAGCACAGACGCGCCGCCGTGGCAATGGCGCGCTCGGGATCGGGAGTATGGTAAAGAAGTTCTACCTGCATAGATACGACTCCTGTTCTCATCGGGTTTTCGCATCATGATAGCCCACGAAAGCCGAGGGGAAAGACGGCTCGCAACGTTTCCGCAAAAGACACGTCGGCCCGCTTTCGCATTCAACGCGAAAGCGGGCCGCTCCACAGCTCAAACCATCAGAGGCCTTCATCGAGCGCTCTCGAAAAACGCCCGAGCCACGGCGCCTTTCGGCGAACGGAACAGGCCCTACGCCTTCTTGGACTCGATGCCAACAGAGGAAAAGTACTTCTCCCATTTTTCGAACGAATCCTCGCTGATAGCATGCTCCATCTGACACGCTTCGTAATTCGCCGTTTGCTGGTCTATGCCGACGATTTCCGCAAGAAAACGATACAGCAGGTTGTGGCGACGCCATAAGGCCTCGCCATAAGAGCGGCCCTTTTCCGTCAAGGTTATATCGCCATAATAGGGCTGCTCCACGTAGCCTTTTTCCTTAAGGTTCGATATGGCCTTCGAAACCGACGCCTTCGAAACACCCAGCTTGTTCGCCACGTCGACGGCGCGAACGGAAGAGCCTGTCGCCTCCGTCAAATCGACCATGGCCTCGAGGTAATCCTCAAGCGAATGGCTCAGCGTTTCACTACGAGACTCCAAGACGGTCATCGTTTTCGCTTCAGACATTGGGGGCCTCGCTCTCAGGATCGATACACGGTTCGTTCGCTACACCATATCACATTGCACGAAAAAGCCCGCTTCCCAATAGACGGGAGGCGGGCTCACGAATTGCGAACCGGCTGCGCAGACAAAGCGCGCATCGCAAAATTGCTCCGAACGAATCCGAATCGCGGGCGAACCGAAACGGTTCGTCTGAAATCTACGACAAGATCTTCGAGTCGCCCTCCACGTCGCGCTTCATGGCCTCGACCATGGAGTACGCGGGGCACGATTCGGAAGAAGACGCCGAATGCGAAGCGGAGGCGCATGCCGAGCACGAACCCGATCCGCACGAGCCTGAACAGTGCTCTTTACATCCGCACATGCCTTTCTTGCGAAAGGAACGGATGGAAAGACACACGCACGCAATAACGACGGCTAGAACCAAAGCGGTAGACACGTTCACGAGGTTCACTGCTCCTTTCCATAAGCGAAAACAAGGCGGTCGTTCTTCTGGCGCTTATCCTCGAAGCGCGGCATGGGCCTGAAAATCTGGAATAACATGCCCGCCAGAACAATTACAGCGAATGCCGTAGCGACGGTAAAGCTGCCCGTGGAGAAGAACATCCCGAACTGATAAATCATCAGAGCAACAGCATACGCGAACACGGTCATGTACCCGATGGCGAACCAGGTCCATTTGGCAGACGCCATCTGGCGACGAATGGTGCCGATGGCGGCAAAGCACGGAGCGCACAGCAGGTTGAACGCGCAGAACGCCATAATCGCCGGGGCGCTACCGCCCATCATGGCGCCGAACGCCTCCCACATGCCGGGGTCGGCCTCGCCCGCGTCCCCGAGGCTGGTAATGATGCCTACCGTAGCGACGACGTTCTCTTTAGCGACAAGCCCCGTGACCGACGTGGCAACAGATTGCCAATCGCCGAATCCGAGAGGCGCGAAAAGCGGAGCCAGAATGCTTCCAAGCATCGCCATGAAGCTGTACTGGATGTAATCGTCCATCTCGGAATCAAGCAGGGTGAAAGAACCCTCGTAGAAGCCGAAATTCATCAGGAACCAAATGACAATCGTGGACAGGAAGATGATCGTACCGGCTTTGATGATGTAGCTGCGGACGCGCTCCCACATGGCCATCAATACCGAGCGAACCGTAGGAAGGTGATACTGGGGCAGCTCCATGATGAACGGGGTCGCCTCTCCAGCAAACATCCTCGTCTTGCGCAGCATGATTCCCGAAACAATGATGGCGGCGACGCCCATGAAGTAGAACATCGGCGCGACCCACCACACGTCATCGGAAACCTGACCGGCCAAAGCACCGAAGACAAGAGCGATGATGGGAAGCTTCGCGCCGCACGGAATCATCGTGGTGGTCATGATGGTCATACGGCGGTCTTTCTCGTTTTCGATGGTCTTGGTGGCCATGACGGCGGGAACACCGCAGCCCGATGCGATAAGCATGGGGATAAAGCTTTTGCCGGAAAGTCCGAATTTGCGGAAAATGCGATCCATAATGAAGGCGACGCGCGCCATGTAACCGCACCCCTCGAGGAAGGACAGCATCACGAAGAGGATGACCATCTGGGGAATGAAGCCAATAACAGCGCCGACACCGGCCACGATGCCGTCAACGACAAGGCTCTGCAGCCAGGCTGCGCACCCTATGGACTCGAGCGCACCCGAAACGATCGGCGTTAAGCCGGGAATCCACAAACCGAATGCCGAGGGGTCGGGCTCTTCCTCCGACAGCTGGTCGACAAGGGCGCCGTCACCAGCCGCCTCGGCCTCCGCGATGCTTTCCTCCCACGAGGCGACCGCCTCCTCGTATGCGGCGCCGCCCGTATAAAGCCATCCATCACCCGAAATGCCGTCATTGGCCCAATCGGTCACAACGCCGCCTCCCACGGATACGGCAAGGTAATACACGAGCGTCATCACCAGAACGAAAATGGGCAATCCGAGCCAACGGTTTGTAACCACGCGATCGATCTTCTGCGTCAGCGTCATACCTTTCGCAGATTTCTTCAGGGCGCCGTCGACAATATGAGCTATGGCGTCGTAGCGCTCCGAGGTCATGATGCTTTCCGCGTCATCGTCGAAATGCTCTTCGGCAAGAGTTCTGACCTTCGAAACGCGATCGAGCGCATCGGGCGGAAGCGAAAGCGCATCGATCGTTCGCTCTTCTCCCTCGAAAACCTTGATGGCATTCCAACGAAGCAAATGTTTGGGAGAGAACTCCCCGATGCATTCCTCGATTTCGCTCAGAGCATCCTCTACTTCTGCATCAAAGGAGAAGGACGGGGTCGCAGGCCGCTTTTCCTTTGCAAGGGAAACGGCGACGTCGACTAAGTGCTCCAAACCTTCGTTTTTCAGCGCACTCGTTTCCACAACAGGACATCCAAGCTGTTCGGAAAGCTTCTCTGGATAGACGACATTGCCGTTTTTCTTCACAAGATCAGACATGTTCAGGGCGACGACAACGGGCAAGCCCAGGTTGACTATCTGCGTGGTCAAATACAGGTTGCGTTCAAGGTTCGTTGCATCCACCAGATTGACAATGACATCGGGGCGTTCCTCGATCAGGTAATCCCTACTCACTATTTCCTCGGGAGAATACGGAGAGAGGGAGTACACGCCGGGCAGGTCGGTGATGACGATGCTTTTGTCGCCCTTGCAATACCCTTCCTTCTTCTCCACCGTCACACCCGGCCAATTGCCGACATACTGAGCCGACCCCGTCAAAACGTTGAACATGGTGGTCTTGCCGCAATTGGGATTGCCCGCAAGCGCTATTCGTATCTGCATGCTTTGTCCCTTTCTTTAAGTTGCTCTTAGCTAACTTATGTCTTGAAAAAATGCCACATCCGTGGCTAGCGGGTCGGCGAATGTGCTTTCTACGAAATATGCATCCGCCAATAAACCCGAAAGTGAAAACGCTATGCGATACGCCCTCTACGCGATACGCTCTACAAGCACGTTCTCCGCCTCGCTTTTCCGAAGCGACAACTCATACCCCCGCACGGTGACCTCCAGCGGATCGCCCAGCGGAGCAACCTTTCGAACGAAGACTTCAACGCCCTTCGTGATTCCCATATCCATGATGTGGCGTTTGACGGCGCCTTCCCCCGAAAGCTTCTTCACACGGGCGCGTTCGCCAACCGGCACGTCGCGCAACGTCATCGTCTGTCCCTGCTCCATCTTCGTTCCCTTCTTTTCGTGCGGGCCGCTCATGCAACCCTTCTACCAACCGCATCCAAAACACCTTCGCGCCTCAAACAAACGCAGCGCGTCCGTTTCCGTGAAAAACAATCGCTCTCGGTAATCGTCGATTCCCAACTCGTCAAACGCAGCGCCCCTCCGCGCTAGAGAGACATCTTTATCTTCAGCGCCACATGACGGTCCAAAGCGACCTGCGCCCCTTTGACCTCGACGATGAGATTTCCCGCCGTCTCGCTCACAACCTTTACGAAAGCACCCTCGACAAAGCCAAGGTTTTCCAGGTGGTGATGCATTTGCTCGCTTCCGCATACCTTCTCGATTCGGGCCTTATTGCCCGCACCCACGAATGCGAGCGGCAGCGAAGACGCCGCCTTGCGCCCAACAGCCCGTTCTTCGCCCCGCTCGGAGGAAAGATCCAAAACGTCCGCAGATGCTTCTGGGCGCCGAGAAACCGGACCGGACGCCTCTTTCGATTCCGCATCCGCACGAAACCTCGGCTTTGAGGCGCGCAGGGAGAAAATGGCATTTCTCGCGGCAGCAATTCCCATGTTTCTTTCACTTCCTAATGTAAGACGAAGATAACAATACGACACTGTACCACTTCATCGGAAGAAAAGAAAGCCTAGAGTAACTTTTAATGAATCCTTAATACGACACCGTCTTGCAGGAACCGCTGAGGGTGCGGCGCCGAAAGCGAAGGGAAACGGGAGCTCCGAAACGCAGGGCGGCACCCAGGAACAATTCTGAAAGACTATGCGACAGAAATAGTGACGCAGCATGCAGCACGCTCTTGCCCCGATGCAGGGCCGCCCTCGCCAGAACACCCTTCGAACGAAACGAGATCCGCCTCTCGACCGTCGCTCGCCCCAACAACAGCGACACCATCCTTATTTTTCGCGACACCGTCTCGCGCAACCCATTCGCTTTCCTCATCGGTTTTCCCGACGACGGTCAGCATGGGGATTCCCACGGCATGCCGCAAAAACCCGCAACTCGTTTCCGCATTGCGGCCCGAGCATGCCTTGCCAGAATCGAGTTCTATCCTTATCGTTACCTCCCTTCTCTCTTTCCCTAACCCTGAGGCCTCCTCCGCCGATTCGCCGATCGAACCTTCCCCACTTTTGACGCGCTCTTCCAGCGGAGATGGCAGCGCGCGTCTATCCAGCAGACGACCCGAATCGTCGCATGACTTCTCGATTCCCGTTCTTCGGTCAGGCGCGCAATCGAATTCGAGGCGCTCCTCTATATCCAAGTCTTGCTCGGTATCCCGATCTCGTTCGAAAAACGAGCCTTTCTGGTCGCTTGCTGCCGCAGCGGCCTGGCCGTTCGTCGCTGCAGCGGCGAAATGCTTGCTGAAATCATGAAGACACCCGTAGCAAAGCTCCATATCATCAAAACAACGGGCGCTACAGGTCGGACATATTTTCATGGTCTTCTCCTTCCAACCCCTGTTCTAAAGACTCCGATGACGGAAGGGCAAGCGCCCTATCACCTATTTCGTACCATTTTCCTGGCCTTGACGCCCTTTCGATTGTCAGCTTCGCGCGAATGCACCTCAAGCGCCTCCCGGGAGGAACGCTTCGATGAACGCCCACGACGACCCCTCCCTTATCGACGAAGGCGACATCGACAGCCTCGGCCATGCCCACAGTGTGGATGTCGCGGCAGGGCGCAAGAACGACCGTCGTTCCCGCCCGAAGCGCCGGGTCTTTCAGCCCCCTCATCCGCTCAAACAAGCCCGTCAGGATTGCGAAACCCCTCTGACAATCCAGCATCAATTCCTTATTACGAGTCATCACGCCACCACTCCTTTTCTATACGGACTCACCGTAAAACCGATTTCGTGCGTCAAAGCCGGAACTCGCGCCCCGAACACCGTCGCCCCCGATAGAAACGGAGGCCTGTACGATGCCGTTGCCCTATACCGGATATGTCCCATAGCCCTGTTTTCGGCCACAACACTCACTTCAATGTGGTCTTTATTCAGACGTTCTACGACGCGCGCCCTGACTTCAGTGGCTCCCGAGTCTTCCCGCCCGTCATCGGCCTGCATGCAAACCGCCTCGCGCACAATCTGGTCGAAAGCCGCACAATCCCCCGCAAACACCAGAGCATTCGCCACAATGAACGCAATAACGGCCACAACCGGAAAGACAAAAGCGCACTCGACGGCCATTTGACCGCGACAATGCCACCGATGCCTCTGCATTTTCTCCGCCCCCTGCTCCACCGAAACCCGTTCACGCGCATGCGCCAAACAGCCCATTGACATCATGCCTCCCCCAATCTTCGAAGACGCTCCGCCTACGCTCCAAGCCCATTCGAACATCCCCTTTTCGCGAATCACGCATAGAAAGACGCCCGCCACTGGACAAGAACCGCCTCATCCTCCTTTTGCGGCAAGAATAGCCTGGGCGATGACCCCGTCCCCCCGCTGCGCGACATGGACGGTATTCGAGACGAACGGTTTCGCCGACAACGTATTGGCAGGCTCAAGCCCCGCAGATTCGATTCCGTCCTTCAAGGCGCCGGACGCCCACGTACCCAAGCCCGTTGACCCGATGAGCGGAATGCTGCCAATGAGCTTCTCCACGGCGCCGAGCAATCCGTCGGTACCTGCCGCGTATGCCTCGAGCATGGAATTCCAAAGCGACAGCACCGCAGGAGCAGCGTCCGACAGAGGAGGGCCCACTTCATCCGCAATGCCGTCAAGAAGAGATGAAAGCACGTCTTCTTCCTGGTCTTCGGCAAGAACCGCCGCAGAGACGGCAGCGAACGAGCCCGTCTGCTGCACGACGGAAACGAAAGGGACATCGCCTTCTTTTTCGGCATCGAACGCAATCGCCGCTAAAGCGCCGAATCTTCCAGGCGGATACGCCTCTATCCTGCTTCCCGCAAGCTCTCCAAGAGCCTCTGATATCTTGTCGAAAACTCCCTGCGCTCCTTCTTTGGCCTCATGCTCCGCGACGAAAGCCTCTCCCGCCGCCTCTTCGTAATCCCGAGCAGCTTTCGCCACCTTTTCGTAGTGGTATTCGAAGCCGTTTTCTATCGACGTCGATGCGGCTGCAACCTTCCCAAGCGAGACCGCGTCGAAATCGCATGTCGGACACACCCCGTACAAACCTTCATCCTGCTGGGCAAGAGAGCCCAGGCCGCCAGACCCCGCTGCTTCGGGGCAACCGCTCCAAGCGTGAAGATTCCCGTTTGCAACCGGATATGCGACTTCGGTATAAAGGCTGGTTTCCTTCATCTCCGACGTATTCGACGGCAACAAGGGAAGCTCGATATCGGGTGCACTTCCCTCTCCTTCGCGCACATACCCCTTGTCCAGCTCCGCGGAAGCGAATTCGTAGAATCGAACTCTCAGCGCGCTTTTTGCCTGCTCCTCCAGGCTTTCCCCTTCAGGCGTTTCATGCACGGACCTGAAGCGGTAGTATGCCTTGGCTCTTTCGAGAGCGACGGAGAACGACCACGTATTAACGCTGTGAAACATCGGGTTCTCAGACGACGGGAGCATTGCGAGCTTATCCGCCCGCTCGTACATGCAATACCCCGGAGCGTTTCCGCAATCGTGCAGATAGCCTTCGTTCAAGGCCTCGTCAGCACGATCTTGCGCCTCTGACGCCTTTTGGGCCGCTTCGGTAATCTGGTCGCTTTTATCCTGCGCCTCCTCGGCGGCTAAACGAGCGGACTGAACATCCCCTATGGATATCTCCTCCCCCGTCGAAGGAACAAGCTCCGCATACGCCACCGCGTTGCCTCCAAGCTCTTCGGCATTTTCTTGCACAAGGGTCTCCGCCTGAAGAAGAGCGGCGGCAGGCAATGCATCCTGCATTGCCGAGAGCGTCTTTCTGGCGGTTTCGGCAACGTCGTCGCGCTTCTCGAGAATTCGAGTTCCGGTGTCTATCAGGGTTTTCCCCGCCGAAGCGGCAGGCGGAACGCAGCAGCAGATCGTGCCGACGCCAACAAGCGTAAGCCCCGTCAACGACATGCTCAGCAATGTCGCATCAGCAACGCGTACGGCTATAACGAACTCGGCCACTTCGTTTTCCGCCGCAAGAGCGGCAGCGTCGGCAACCGCCTGAACCCCTGCCGCTCTTGAATAGCTGCGCGAGAACCACGCGCAAAAAAACGCGAGCGAGCAAGCCGCCAGAATCGCGCAAGCGGCCCCGAGCGTCGTATACCCCGATTCGCCCCGAAACCATTCGGTCGGATACCGTCTTGTCCCGTTTTCTTTCACGCGCCCCCTTGTCACGTCGGCACCCCCTTCCCTTCTTCACGCCTTTTCTTCCCATCTGCTCGACCACGCAGACGGATCTACACCGAATTCGGAACCAACGAGCCAATCGTCGTGCGGCGACATTTCCGCACGAACTTTCTGGCGGTACAGCCCCGTCCCGTCCGTAAGCCCGAGAAACCCCATTGCCGCGCCCACGAGCGGAAGCGGACGCAATCCGTGCTCGATACGGACGCGGACGTATTCAGACCCCTCGCCCCCTTCGACCTCGATTTCCCACTCGCCCCCATGAAACACATCAACCTGCGGAATTGCGTCCAAACGACGCTCGATGTATTCCCGAGAAGCGCTCGCGTCGTCAGGGTGCAGCGTCTTCAGAAGCCGACACGCCTCAAACGCAGCCGACTCCATGACCATTCGGTCGTAAAGAACAATCGCAGGCTGGACGAGCATCAAGACCCCCAGAAGAACGACAGGGGCCAAAAAGGCGGCCTCGACCGTAGCCTGGCCCGCATCCGAACTCTTTCGAATTCCCCTTCCGCGCATATCAGCCTCCGATGATCAGAACAACAATACGTCGGACACACCCCAGGGAATGCGATGGGTCAAAGCCTCCGCCGCATCTTGCGCGAAGTTTCCCTCCGAGACGAAATGCCACAAGACTCCCAGTGCGATCGCCACGGCAAGAAACGCAATGATTGCCAGCGCATACTCGACGCTTCCCTGCCCCTCTCGCCGAAAGCGACGCTGCTCAACATTGCAACCCATGCGCCGGCAGGGACCTGGCCCTTGCTCGTTCCGCCGAAAGAACAATCGTTCAAAGACCGTTGATTCCATCCGCGATAGCATTCCAAAGCTCCTCGATTTTGGGACGGAACAACGTGATGGCGACAATCGCTATCACCACCAAAACGCCCACCAGAATTGCGTATTCCGTCGTACCCTGCCCCTTCTTGCACGCAAGAAAGCCGTGCATTCTCGCTGCACGACAACGCATGCGTGCGCGCATGCGGTCAAGCGCGTCACGAACGCCTCGCGCGCGCCCGTTCGCTTCGCTTCCCGCCGCAAAGCATTTGTTAACAACCATGTTTTCCATCGTCTTCTCCTTGATCCGTCGAATTCCACCTATACGAATTCCAACAACACAGGGCCCATGACAACAATGAGCATGGCCGGAAGAATGAGGCCCGCCGTCGGCATGAGCATCTTCACCGGAGCCTTTGCCACCACCTCCTCCATCTGGGATCGATAGCAGCTTCTTGCCTCGCTTGCCACCGATTCGAAAACCCGCGACATGGGACTTCCATAGCGAAGACAGCGAATAACGTTTCCCACGAACCTCGTCATCACCGGAACGTCTACCTCTTCGGCCAAGGCTCGCAGGGCCGCATCGCGCGAAACAAGGCCGCTTTCCCAACATGCATGCGCCCGACGGCACTTGCGCGACAAAACATCGTCGAAACGCTCGCAATACAGCTCGAACGCGCTTTCGAACGAAAGGCCCGCCCGCATCCCCAGCGCAACAGCATCGACCATTTCCGGAATATGCCTCTGAATCTCCAGGCGCTCCTTGGTACGCTGTCTTTGGGACAAGGCCGATTTCCCGCGCAAGACTCTTGAGAAACGGCCCGCTTCCTTCGGCGTCGATTCCACGAAGCGACTGTTGTCGTCATTTCCCGGCAACAGGTGCACCAACTTATCTACACGCTTTCTCTCCTCAAGCCTCTCAAGCACTGCCGCGCAGACAATCCAGCCGAAAGCCGATGCCCCTATGGTCGCCATTACCATCCAAGCCACGCGCCACCTCCCCTCATCGACAAGCCGTTCTTCTCGTTACACCTCTATCTCCAGCGTCCGCTTCACCAGCAATATCCCCACCACCTGCATTCCCGCAGCAACAACGAGTAGGGCAAGGCCCGCGGCGCTTTCGAAAAACGGATTGAGAAACCCGGGGCTCACGACGGACACGATTGCCAGCAAGAACATGGGCATCACGCTGACAATCTGGGCCGAGAAACGCGCTTGCGCCGTTTGGACTCGCAGCAGCCGCCGAAGATCGAGAGACCGAGCAATGGAATCTTCCGCCGATTGCAGAACCGGTTTTGCGTTCCCTCCGCATACGTACTGCACGTCGAGCGCCATGGCCACAAACGCAAGTTCTTCTATTTCGGAGCTATCCCGAAATCGAGACAACGACTGTTCGACGGAAAATCCCAGGTCAAGGTCGCGAGAAACGCGGGAAAACAGCTCTTTCGCGGGCGCTTCCATCTCTTCGGCAACCTCGGCAAAAGCCTGCGGCAGCGATAGTCCCGCATGAAGGCACGCTTCCATGCACCTCAAGGCGTCTGGTACCTGGTCGCGGAGAAGGTCTTGCTCGCGAACGCGTTCCCTGGACAGGTAAACCGCGGCGGCAAGAAACACGCACGAAGGAACCAGCAGAGCCGCGACGAAAGAGCGTGCGGTAAAAAACACGGCCGCCGTCATGAAAAGAAACGATGCCGCGAAAAGGGTTCCCGCACTCTCTGGCCCAGACGCCCATCCCCGCCGCCTCAAAAAAGAGGCCGCATTTGAAAACGTCCTTTCCAGCCATCGAGCGCGCCCGAGAAAACGAACCAAGGGAACAAGCGACGGCACTCCATTGCGAGCGTAGTGTCGCGCCATGAGACGAAGCGTTCTCCCCGCCCCATCCCGTTCAAGGGCGTCTGAGCGCTCTTCGTTGGCCTTCGAGGCCAAAAAAGCAAAATGGACCCCTTCATACATTCCTTTCCCCAAAAGGGCAGCGCAGAAAAAACCCGATGTGCACCCTACGAACAACATGGCACTTGCCTCCATCGCTTCACCTCGCTTTCCTTTACGAGCCCCTGAGCAACCGACTCTTCCACCCATGCAGGCAACGCGTGCCACGTGCCGCACGCATCAAGACCGCTGCGTTCGAAAAGAGGCCGCGTTGCGCACGGCTCGAGTCCATCCTGTTCGATAACGGATATTTCGCTTACAAAGCGCCTGCCGTCTTTGTATCGAGCCACCTGAATCACCAGGTCAATTGCGGATGCTATATTGCGTTCGATAACGTCCACAGGCAGGTCTACGCCGTAACGGACCATCGTCACCAAGCGCATAATCATGTCCTTCGGCGAATTAGCATGAAGGGTGGTAAGAGAACCGTCGTGACCCGTATTCATGGCCTGGAGCATATCGAGAGCTTCCGCGCCCCGGCATTCCCCCACGATGATTCTGTCCGGCCTCATTCGAAGCGCATTGCGCACAAGATCTCGAATGGAGACTTCTCCGACCCCCTCTGCGTTGCGAGCGCGCGATTCGAGCCGCACGACATGAGGATGCTCGGTGAACCGCAATTCGGCCGAATCCTCAATCGTGACAATTCGTTCCTCTTTTGCGATGATGCACGACAGCGCATTCAGAAGCGTCGTCTTGCCGCTGCCCGTTCCTCCGCACACGGCGATGTTCTTGCGCGCTTTCACCGCCCAGGCGAATAAAAGACTCACCCTTTCGTCGAAGGACCCTTTGCTCTCCATTTCCTCAAGAGACATGACCTTGTCGGTGAATTTGCGAATAGTAATCGTCGGACCATCGAGCGCTATCGGCGGAATGACGATGTTCACGCGGTGACCGTTCGGAAGGCGAGCATCGACCATGGGGCTGCTCTCGTCAACGCGTCTGCCAAGCGGAGCAAGAATCCTGTCGATAAGCGCTCTGAGCTGAGCAGGGTTCGAAAAAAGCGGCCCGCATGGCTCTATTTTTCCTTCGCGTTCGATGAATATCGATTTCGTTCCGTTCACCATGATCTCGGTCACCGATTCGTCTTCCACGAGCGACTGCAGCGGACCCAGCCCGAAAACAACATCGACCAAATCGGAGAATATGCGGTCTTTCGTATCGGATGGACGCGATGCCCATTTCGGCCGGGCGTATATGCTCTGGACCGCCCTTCTTAGCTCGCTTCGCGCACGCTTAGGATTCTCAACAGAAAGCGAGGCCAGGACATCTCCCGGAATAACGGCGCCGACTTCGTCTTTCAGCTCATCAAGCATCCACGCATCCCTGCTAACCGAAGTGATGCTTCCGCATTCCGCCTCCGCAACTTTCACACGCTCCATAAGCGTCATGGCCGTCCTCCTCTCGAGAAAAATGACCTCTTCTTCCTTGTTCTTCTCCCCCTCCCAACCACTTCCCTCTTCTTGTCGGGAAGAAGGTTCTCCAGCAAATCCGCCATCGCCTCGACGAACGAATTCTTCGAAGCAATCAGTTCTTCGGGATATCCAGCACCAAGCAGCTCATCCACATCGCGCCCTCCATAAGGAGCCTCGGACGCTTTTACCCCATGAAGCGCGCATGCGACATCAACCGCTGAAAGCAAGCTCGTTTTCTCATGCTTGTTCACCACAAAAGTGAAACCCGTCGTGGCAACCCCCAAGCGCACACACAGCTCCATGGCATGGGCGGTTGCGCGCAACGAGGACGGACGAGCGTCCATGACGAACACGACCGAATCTGCTGATTCAAGAACCATGGCCTGAGAGTCCGACCAGAATGCGCCGGTATTGACGATCACGACATCGAACATGCTCTTCAGCGTTTCGAGTATTCTCGGAATCTCCGAGACAACGACTTCCGATGTCTCGATTCTCCTTGGCGCCGCAACAAGAGCCGGCCTTTCCTTTGCACCCTGGCCCGCAAGGTTTCGCAGCCTTCCTCCATCTTCCGCAATGTCCTCTATGCGAATCGGCTCTTGAACGCCAAGTAGATAGTCCATATCACCGAACTGCAGGTCAGCATCAAGAACCGCGGTTGACAAGCCTGCATTCTTCGAAAGGAGCGAAAGAACCGCCGCTATAGTGCTTTTCCCAGACCCGCCGCTTCCCGATACAACCGCAATCGTAGTTGCCTTCGGCTCCTTTGCCGAAATCGGGGATCTTGGCAAAGGATCGCGCAGGGCTTGCGGCTCAGTTATCGCGCGCGAAGGAGAGACGCCACATTCCGCTTGGAGGCAACCCGTCCCCTTCGCGCCCTTTGCCCCCTGCCCAGAAAACTCCTCGTCACTTTGCAGGCTCAGTGTTTTTCCCTGAATGCCACAGGCCCGTTTCACCTGTTCGTAGCGCTTCACGAACAGCAGCTCATTCAGCACGCCATCGAGCTTCGCAGCGGCGGCCCTGCTCGCAAGAGAGCCGTTATTTCCGAAAGAGACGAGATAGACCCGCTTTTCGGGATCGTCCCTCTTCAGCGCAGCCGCAACATTGATTGGGTCCATGTCGTCGCAAGACACAACCCAGAGCTCCTCGAGAGAACTTGTCGCATGCGCGGTTCTCCTGCACGATTCGGCGGACGAGACGCAAGCGAGCCAGGAAATGGAATCCAGTCGCTCGTCATCAAGCCCCAGAAGCGTCGGATTGGCCAGCGATTGACCGTCCGCGCAAAGCAGCACTCGCTTCGTCATTGCTCACCGTCCTCCGTTGTTTTCTCCTCCGTATGCCCTACTCCCGTCTTGGCCTCTCCTCCGTCCGACCCGCTTTGGTCAACACCTGATTCGCTTCGCTCGACGCTCGATTCGCTTTGCTCACTGTCCGCTTCGCTTCGATCGGCATCCGCCCCAACCCGCTCTCCATCCGTTTTCACCCGCTCGTCGTCTGCCTCTGCCCGGTTGGCGCTCACTTCGTCGTCAGCGGGAAGCACGAAGTACAGCTCGCTTTTCTGCGCTGCGGTAATGACCTCTTTGACAAGATCAGGTTCTACGGCAAGCGTCACCCACGCAATATCCTCGTCCGATTTCGACTGCTCTTCCGTGGAGCTTGTGGACAAGACGAGAACACCCGACGCAATGCAGTCGGTGGCTGCCCCCGATACGGCATACACATCCACGTAAGAGCCCGCTTCGACCGAGCCTCCCACTGCCGAAACGGATTTAGCTGGCACACTCACCGCACATAGTCCATCAGGAACTTGGAGGGCCACATGTTCGCTCTTCTCAAAACGTCGCTCCGTGATCACTTCCCCTTGGTATATCGGGCTTGATACGGGCTTGCCCTGCATATCCTCGACGCTAAACACAGCATCCTCTGGAAGCAGCTCCCCCAGCCAGAGACGCTTCTCTGTATTGGCGCTTCCCAAAACGTCTCCAACCTCTATATCCTCCGTGGCCACGCACACCTCGACTTGTTCGCCCCCATAGCGCTCAAGAACCTCGGCGCGCTCTTTCTCAAACGAGTTCTGCACCTCTGCGCCGTAGGCGAGCACACTTGAGACGCATAGCGCGCCGCATACGGCTCCCGCAATTAGATTCGCTTTCCGACGCATGGAACCTCCTGTTGTTCACCTCGTGTACTGCGGCCGATGCGATTGCCTTCGACTTGCAGACATCATGATGAACGCCCGTGCTTCACTTTCTCCGCCAGCGCAGCCCTTTGCTTCTTACCGGCTACTCTGCGTTTTCTGCCAAGCTCTTCACTCATCTCAGCCCATCTCTTATCCTTTCTGTAGATCAGGAAAGGTCCTAGGTGCTAGAAATCCACACAGGCGAAACGAACAGGCAAGACGGGCGCTACAGCAACCGTGCCGCAACTTTGCCCTCGCCTGCAAGCGAGCACATTGGAATGCATCGAGCCTTGAGTTCTCGCAAACTTTTCCCGTGACATTTCCTCAATAATGTGAGATACTTCTTGCTCACGGGCGATTGGCGCAGCGGGAGCGCAGGTGCCTTACAAGCACAAGGTCGGGGGTTCAAATCCCTCATCGCCCACCATCGAATTAAAAAAAGCTGCCATTGGCAGCTTTTTTTGTGCAACCATTCTCAGGGAGGAATCCAGAACTATAGGGCTTTGGGACAAAAAGGGCTTCTACCTGTTTCTTGCACGAGACGTTTCTTACGCAAAACGAATGCCAAGCCGATCAGCTCCCGTTTGCAAAATTGCCCCACCGTCCGCTGCCCGTCCTGCGAACATGTTTGCGCCTTTCTGATCGCGTCAGAAATGTTGGTGTAAGCGCAGCAAATTGAGATGGCTTTGAGGGAAAGCGGCCCTCGCCTTAGAATCCGGAATAGCTGACATAACAGATTCGAGAGAAAGGTCGGGGGCCGCAATGGAAAGTCTAGCAGAAAGCATGTCCGCGCAAGCCGCGATGCCGAGGTTCGAGGACGGTTCGATCAACCTGCGGGAATTGATAAGGACGCTCGCCGAGGACGTGGTCAACGCGATAATGGACGCCGAGGCCGACCAGCTGTGCGCAGGAGGCGCCAACAGCCGCAACGGCTACCGCGAGCGCAACCTCGTGACGTGCGTCGGCGACATCACGCTTCGCATACCCAAGCTGCGCAGCGGCAGCTTCTTCCCCGAGGATATCGTCGAGCGCTACCAGCGCGTCGACCGCGCAGTGGTGGCGGCGGTTGCCGAGATGTACGCCACGGGCACGTCGACGCGCAAAGTGCAGCGGGTCGCCGAGAAGCTCGGCATCTCCAAATTGTCGAAGGACCAGGTCAGCGCGATAGCGAAGAACCTCGATGCCGACGTGGCCGAGCTGCTCGGGCGGGATCTGGGCGAATCGCGCACGCCGTATCTGTGGCTCGACGCCACATACGTGAAGCGCCGCCGGGGCGGAAGGGTCTGCTCCACCGCGGTGGTGACCGCGATAGGCTGCGACGAGGGCGGCTGGCGGCGCGTCCTCGGCCTGTCGGTGGTGGACACGGAGTCGTACGACTCGTGGCTCGGTTTCCTGCGCTCGATCAAGGACCGCGGCGCGCGCGGCGTGCAGCTCGTGACCTCCGACGCCCATAAAGGCCTGGTCAGGGCGATCGAAGAGGTGTTCCAGGGCGCTTCCTGGCAGAGATGCGTCGTCCACCTGATGCGCGACTGCATGCGCGAGGCGGGGTCGCGCCAGCTCAAGAGGAGGGTCGGCCGCATGCTCTCGCCGGTGTTTCGCGCCAAAGACGCCGCGACGGCGCAGGCCATGTACCACGTGGCCTGCGACATGCTGCGCGACTGCTGCCCCAAGGCCGCCGTCGTGGCCGGGGAGGCCGAGCCCGACGCGCTCGCCTATCTGGGATTCCCGCCTTCGCATTGGAAGCGCCTGCGCACGAACAACGTGCAGGAGCGCGCCAACCGCGAGATAAAGCGCCGCAGCCGCGTCGTGCAGGTGTTCCCGTCGGAGGAGTCGTTGGAACGCCTGGTCGGGGCCGCGATGTGCGAGCAGGACGAGATCTGGTCGGAATCGCGCTACTTCGCGCTCGACAAGATGCAGGAGCTCTACGACGAAGGGCGCGCCGCGTCGCCGTCCGCCCCTGAAAAGTCCGCGGCCGAGCTCATGGAAGAGGCGAGAAAGATGATCCTCGCGAGCCTCGAGCTTGCGGAAAGGGTCGAGGCGGCGTAGCATATCCAGCCAGATTCCAGGTCAAGGCGAGGGCCAAAGCCCCTCCCTGTCTCGAATTGCCGTTCGCTCGGGCCGCCTTCGGCGGCTCCTCGCTGGAACGGCTTACACCAGCATCCGCGACACTACCGCCTTTCTGCTGAAAGACCACCTATTGCCCAAAGCTTTCCTACCATCTTGTCCGCTGGGCCTCTTATGCCCCCATAGGAAAACCGGACTATAGCCCCAAAACCGAATCCAGACAAAAAAGAAGCAACCCGAAGGTTGCTTCTTTGAAGTCCGAAAAAATGACTTGCTTACAGAATCATCATAGCGGTCGTGACCACAACCAGGCAGACAACGGCCAGAATGACCAGAAGCTTCCAGACCCATTTAAGCCACGTTCCATACTGAACCTTTGCAATTGCAAGACCACCCATGATGGCTCCGCATGTAGGAGTGAACAGATTCACCAAGCCATTGGCGGAGCTGAAAATCATAACCATAGTCTCGACGGAGAAACCAAGGTTAGCAGCCAAGGGACCCATGATGGGCATAGAAACGGTAGCCATGCCGGAGCTGGAGGGAATCAGGAAAGACAGAACGACGTACAGCAGCCAAGAGACCGGCGCAAAAACAATCGCGGATACACCCTGGAGCGCGTTGGACGCATTCAGCAGAATCCAGTCAGACATTCCGGTTTCAGCCATGAGAATGGAAACGCCACGAGCCAAAGCAATAATCATGACAACGCTCATCATGTCGGCGCAACCGTCGATGAACGCCTTGACGGTTTCGGATTCAGACAATCCGCCAATAACAGCGATGATGATGGCCAGCACGAAGAACCAGCACGCGGCCTCAAGGAAGTACCACTGTCCCAACGGAAGACCCGTAACGACGGCAGACCATCCGGTGAAGATGTTGATGCCGAAGTCCTCCCAGGGAATGAAGCTGATAACCATGATGACGAAGGCGATTGCGAAAACGACAAGCGCGCCCTTCTGACGACCGGTCAGCGTAATCTCGTCCTGAGCATCGCCGTCCTTGCCGAAGTGGGCCTTCTCGTCAGCCTGCTCCTGCAGGGAAAGAATCGTGGAACCGCGGTCTTTTTTGACTTTCGCCGCATACTTCATAACGTAGATGATGGAAATCGCCGTAGTGGCAATCCAGAGAATAGCGCCGAGGGCAATGATGATACCCTGGTTGACCTCGATACCCGCATCGATAAGAGAAGAAACGGCAGCACCGACCGCAAACGGGTTAACGGTAGAACCGATAACACCGCATCCTGCGCCGAGCAGAACCACGGCCGATCCGACCATGACGTCAAAGCCGGCCGCATACATCGTAGCGGCAAGCAGGACGTAGAACGGAACGGTTTCCTCGCACATACCGTACGTCGTACCGCCGATCGAAAACAGAATCATCAGAATCGGAATAAGAACAAGCTCGTTGCCATGAAGCTTCTTGACGAGCACTCCGATGCCGTTATCGAGCGCACCGGTCTTGGTCATAACGCCCAAGAAACCGCCCAGAATCATGACGAAGAAGCAGACTTCGAGAGCGCCACCCGGAAACGTTTCGGGATTGACGGAGCTTTCGACGATACTCTCAGGAGCACCTGCGAAACCATAAATGGGAGCAGTCAGAATATTAGAAAGAGATGCGCCGGTAACGACGCCACCAGTAGCCGCTGCCGCGATCCAAGAAGCGACGGCAAGAACGACCAGCAAAATAAGGAGGATACTGAAGGAACTGATAGGGTCCTTCTTCTTTTTAACTTTGTCAGCCATGTTGTCCCTTTCAAATGGGCTAACGAGCATCGTTTAGACGAAGCACGTATGAATGTGCATGCAAGTGCGCATACCCATGAGACGAGCACCCCTACTACATCCCATGGAATCGAGATTCTCCGCAATCACCCCTGATGCGTCGAATCCCGACAGTCGGTGTCACCATACCCAACTGATTCAACGAGCCCACCAGGCACCCCTACCTGAAAAGCTCGCATTGACGGCAAGATGTGCCATCCAATAATCTGCCGAGGGCACAATGCCCTCGGCAGACAAGAAAGAACAAAATCCGAAGGAGACTTAAGCGGTGATAACCGTACCAGTCTCGCCAGCAAGAGCTTCCTTAGCACGCTCGAGAGAGGTGATCAGGGCCTTACCGTTCGGGTTTGCCTTGACGAAGGAGAGACACGCCTCAACCTTGGGCAGCATGGAACCCTTGGCGAACTGACCTTCCTCCATGTACTTCTCAGCTTCGGCAATCGTCATGGAAGCGAGTTCCTGCTGATCCGGCTTGTTGAAGTTGATGCAAACGCGATCGACAGCGGTCAGGATGACCAGCATATCAGCGTTAGCTTCGCCAGCGAGCAGTGCAGCGGAGCGGTCCTTGTCGATAACGGCAGGAACGCCCTTGTAGCCGCCGTCCTCCTCGATGACGGGAATGCCGCCGCCACCGGTGGAGATGACGCACATGCCAGCCTCGACGAGGTTGTTGATCAGCGGAAGCTCGACGATGCGAACCGGTGCGGGAGAAGCGACAACCCAGCGCCAGCCACGGCCAGCATCCTCAACATACTTGTTGCCGGTTTCCTCCATGAGCTTGGCAGCCTCTTCCTCGGTGAAGAAAGCGCCAACGGGCTTGGTGGGATCCTGGAAAGCAGGATCGGCTGCGTCGACGACGGTCTGCGTCACGATGGAAGCGCAAGCCTTGTCCATGCCGCGACGAGCGAACTCGCGCTGCATAGCCTGCTGCAGGTGATAGCCGATATAACCCTGGCTCATAGCACCGCACTCGGGGAACGGGATGGACGGGGTGCCGCCCACCTTCGTCGCAGAGTTGTCGGTTGCAACCTTGATCATGCCGACCTGGGGACCGTTACCGTGGGTAACGATGACGTCGAAGCCCTCTTCGATGAGGTCAACGATGGGAGCAGCGGTGTTGGAAACCAGCTCGAGCTGCTCCTCGGGGGTATTGCCGAGAGCGTTACCGCCCAGGGCAATAACGAGACGCTTGTTTGCCATAGCTAATTTACCTCTTAATACTCAGAAGACTTTACTTCAAGGTAGCGTACATGACAGCCTTGATGGTGTGCATGCGGTTCTCAGCCTCGTCGAAGACCTTGGACTGCTTGGACTCGAAGACCTCGTCGGAAACTTCCATCTCGGTGAGACCGAACTGCTCAGCCTTCTCAGCGCCAATGACGGTGTTGGTGTCATGGAATGCGGGGAGGCAGTGCAGGAAGATAGCGTCATCATTAGCGTAGGACATGACTTCCTTGGTAACGCGATACGGCTCGAGGTTCTTGATGCGCTCAGCCCAAACCTCGTCGGGATCGCCCATGGAAACCCAAACGTCAGCGTAGATGACGTCAGCGCCGGTGCAAGCTTCCTTCACGTCAGCGGTCAGCTTGACGGTTGCGCCGTGCTCAGCAGCGATAGCCTTGCACTCTTCGACGAGCTCAGCGTCGGGCCAGTTGGTCTCGGGAGCGCAGCCGACGAAGTTCATGCCAAGCTTAGCGCAGACAACCATCATGGAACGAGCAACGTTGTTAGCAGCGTCAGCCATGAAGACGACAGTGCGGCCCTTGAGATCGTAGTTGAAGTTCTCCTGCATGGTGAGAACGTCAGCGAGCATCTGAGTGGGATGCCATGCGTCGGTCAGACCATTCCAGACAGGAACGCCAGCGTTTGCGCCGAGCTCCTCGACGTCAGCCTGAGCGAAGCCGCGGAACTCGATGCCGTCATACATGCGGCCAAGAACGCGAGCGGTGTCCTCGATGGACTCCTTCTTGCCCATCTGGGAGCTGCCGGGATCGAGATAGGTCACGCCCATGCCGAGATCCATGCCGCCAACCTCAAATGCGCAGCGGGTACGGGTAGAGGTCTTCTGGAACAGAAGAACGATGTTCTTGCCCTCGAGGTAACGATGGGGAACACCAGCACGCTTCATGTCCTTGAAGTTCTTGGAGAGCTTGAGCAGGTACTCAATCTCTTCCGTGGTGAAGTCAAGGAGACGAATGAAGTTGCGACCGCTAAGATTGACACCCATTTTGTCCATCCTTTCTTACTAGAGACCTCCCATATAGGTCTCTAAAACGGCAAAGTAAAGAGAATAATGCGACCCCGCTATTCACGGGCGGGGTCGCGATAATTGTTAGAGGTCCTCGCGCTGGAACGGCATGCTCATGCAACGCGGGCCGCCACGACCACGGGACAGCTCAGCGGAAGGCATAACCAGAAGATCCAGACCCTCTTTGTAGAGAACGTCGTTCGTGACGTTGTTGCGCTGGTAGACAACGATCTGACCAGGCTGGATGCAAAGCGTGTTGGAACCGTCGTTCCACTGCTCGCGAGCAGCTGCGATCGGGTCGCCACCGCCGCAGGGAATCAGCTTGACGCCGTCAACGCCGAGAGCGTAGTCGAGAATCTTCTCGAGAGAATCGGTGTGCTCTTTGACCTCGATTTCGCCCTCGTGTGCGCCCTTGGTGATTTCAAAGACGCGCAGCGTGCCCATGATTGCGGGATGGATGGTGAATTTATCCATATCAATCTGGGTAAAGACGGTGTCAAGGTGCATCATTGCACGGTTGTTAGGAATGTCGAAGGCGAAGATTTTCTCAATCAGGCAGCCCTCGGTCTTCCAGAAGATGTTCTGAGCAATCTGCTCAATAGCAGCAGCCTGGGTACGCTGAGAGATACCGATGGCCAAAGCCGTCTTGCTCAGGTTCAGGATATCGCCACCTTCGATGCTGAACTTGGCATCGCGGTTGTACCACAATGCGGTTCCTGCATACTCGGGATGACGGGTAAAGACATACTTGCCGTACAGCGTCTCGCGGTTACGAGTGACGGAGTACATATGGTTCAGGCTGACGCCCTCACCGACAGTCGCGAACGGGTCGCGGGTGAAGTACAGGTTCGGCATGGGGTCGATGACCAGATCGGACTGCTCACCGGAGAATGCCATGGATTCGAAGTCGAGCGCCGTGGGCATGTCGATTTCGGATTTGGCGATACCAGCCATGGTCTTCTTGACGAACTCGAAGTTATCTTCGATGGATTCCAGGTATTCGCGAACAACCTGAACCATTGCCTTGCCGCCCTTGATGTCGGCCTCGGCGAGATACTCCTCCAAGAAATCCTGGCGAGCGGTCGGGTCGGCATCGAAAGCCTCGGCAACCAGCTTCTCGAGGTAGAGAACCTCGACACCCTGCTCGCGCATAAGCTCGGCAAAGCGGTCATGCTCAGCCTGAGCAACTTCCAAGAACGGCACGTCGTCAAACAGCAGACGCTCGAGCTCGAACGGCGGAAGGTTCAGCAATTCATCACCAGGACGGTGAAGGCAAACCTGCTTAAGCTTGCCAATTTCGCTCGTTACATGAATACCCTTCATGTGAGCCTCCTTTTTTCCTCTCTCTTGTCGGTCTTCCCAAATCCGACTAAGTCATCATCGCCCCCATCGCACAAAATTGCAAGTCTTTTTTTTACCTCATTGAACTGGGGAAACTCACTTTTTTGTATCTTATTTGACATTTATCCAAAACTTAATATTTTCAAACGCCTTATTGAGGCTAATTCGCGCTAATTTGAATCAAATTTTTTGCTATTCACTAAATTCCGTCGATACATCTAAAATTAATCAACAGTTTTACGTGATGAGTGATTTTCGGTTTTACACAACTCATGCATATATGCATTTTTTTACGGATAATTCTCTTTTGTCTGCCATACTATTCATTTTATGCTGGTTTTTCTGCATATTGTTTTTATATAATGCATATATTTACTTTAGTATGCATTTACATATAAATGAAGCCGGGATCTTCGCAATCGAAAAAAGACCGACTCAGAAAATGCGAAATGGCCTCTTTTCTCTTCGCGATGTCCCTTTGCCGTCGCAAGGCAAAACCCTTTGCGAAGATGATGAAAAGAATTTCTTTTATTCATTTATGTGCGAAAGAGAGGGATTCGGCAAACGGTTATATATACCTTGCTCGGTGCAGACGACCCGCAAGCATGTGTACGGACAGAAGAAGGAGCCACACGCTGCTGCAATATCCGACCACGCTGCATCAACGTAAAAGACCGCCTGGGACAAACCGCGTCTTTCGAGTCTGGGTTTTCATTTCTAAATCCAGACTCGAAAGACGCGGCTCAAAGCCCAGGCGGCCCTGACGTGCGATATCGTGCATAAATCAAGCTTGCGAATGCGCCCGATACAAAGACAGAGGGTTCTGTTCCCCTCCTATTAACAGAACCCTCATCCTTACCGAAGCTATTTCGCCTCTGTAATATACAAGCATTGTACTCTTTCGCCTGGGAAAAAGATACCAATTCTCCCCGGCAGAAGACGCCTTCCTTGCCCCGAATACTACGCGAGACCGTTTTCAATAAAGGACGCCGGAAACTTCGGACGCCATCCTTACAAGACGCGCCGGCTTTCTATAGCCCTGCCCAGCGTGATCTCGTCCGCGAACTCAAGATCGCCCCCGACGGGCAAACCGCTTGCGAGCCTTGTCACCTCGACTCCCAGAGGCTTGATAAGTCGCGCCAAATACGCCGCGGTAGTCTCCCCTTCAACATTGGGATTCGTCGCAATCAGGACCTCCTTTACCTCCCCGCTTGCGAGGCGCTGCATGAGTTCGGCAATATGAAGGTCATCAGGGCCGATGCCGTCCATAGGAGACAAAGCGCCTCCTAGCACATGGTATGTGCCGAAAAAAACCGCCGTCCGTTCTATAGCCGCAATATCGCGCGGCTCGCTTACCACGCATATGGCCGAAGCGTCCCTTTTCGCCGAAGAGCATATTTCGCATAGCTCGTCTTCGGCGTAGTTGAAACATCTCGAGCAAAAATGCACCGTTTCCTTCACTTCGACGATGGCCTCGGCAAGACGCAGCACGGTCTCTCGATCGGAATTAAGCATCCAATACGCAATTCGCTGAGCGCTTTTCGGGCCTATGCCCGGCATGCGTTCGAGCTCGTCGAGCAGCCTCTGGATGGCGGGAGCAGATTCCACGAACCGATTCCTACATCAAGCCCGGGATGTTCATGCCACCGGTCGCAGCATTAATGCGAGCAGAGCCCTGCGCGGAAACGGCGCGAAGAGCCTCGTTCACCGCAGCGGTGACAATGTCCTGCAGCATTTCGGTGTCTTCGGGATCGACGGCCGCAGGGTCGATGACGATGGACTGAATGGTCATGTCGCCCTGAGCAACGACCTTCACCATGCCGCCGCCAGCGGTTGCCTCGGCGGTCATGCTCTTGATCTCTTCCTGCGCTTTTGCAAGCTCGACCTGCATTTTCTGAGCTTGGCGCATCATTGCCTTCATATCCATGGCAAATCTCCTTTTCCATGTGCCGAGCGGCACGCATTTTTCTTCTCTCACCGCAGCGCACAGCACGCTGCGACCGAAAGCCTATCATACCGAAGAGGTCAAACGCACCGCTCGCCCGCGATGACGAATAATAAATCGAATTACTCCTCCTGCACGCTGTCGAACGAAACGCCGAACGAGCCGAATATGTCAGCGACGTCCATTTCGTTGCCGTGCGAGAGACCGCTTGCAGAAAACACCTGCTCGTCAGGTTTTTGAGCTCCGATTCCTGCAGGCATGGGACGTGAGGCGAACGGATTTGGTCGCGCAGGCACGGCACCAAACGAAGCGACAGCAACGGTATCCGCCGATTCGGCGCCCGCTCCCATGGGGGACGCTGCGGCACCCGCCTCTCTCGGAGAAGAGAACGCCGTGCCCGCTGCATCGCGTTCCGCAGCGCCATCTTGGCCTGAAGCTTCTGCCCCTGCATCAGCGTTTTCGGCAACGCCGCGCGAATACGCGGCATCCGTTGCATTCTGCGATGAAGAGCCGCCCGCGCAAACAACTTGAGAACCAGCCGGCTCCTGGGAAAGAGCGGGCGTGTTCGATTGCGAAGCATCAACGCCTCGCTCGGGCCAGCCCTTCGGATCGATCATCCCCTTATGCCGCTTTTTCGGTTGAGGCATCGAATCGAACCCGAGTTTTTTGCCCACAATGTACGGGTCAACAGGCTCAGGACCTGCTACGCCCAAAACGACACGACCATCCGAGCCGGATGGAACCTCAAAGGCGGCATCCGTCGATTCGGCCGAACCGAAAGACGCAGAAGATGCCGGAGAGGCTGGCTCTTTCTGAGGTACTTCTTGAGACGCATCGAGCGAGTCTGCAGCATCCCATGGTGCGCGATATGCAGGAGCAGGCGATTCGGCCAGCGCGACGCCCTCTTCCGGTGCCTCCTGTTCACCATACGAAAACGCGTCCGCATCATCGTAGGGAACCACGTCGTCTGCGTACGAGGCAACATCTGCGTCCGTATACGGAACCCGATCGTCGTCTTCATACGAAGGAGCGCCGCCGAACGATGTCGGCGCAGAAGAAGCCGGCGCCTGGCCGCCCTGCCCAAACCCCTGGCCACCTGCAGCGCGAGGAGCGAAGGCCGAAGCTGCCTGGATGACCTCGAAGGGAACGAAGCCGCCGAACGCCGCCTGCAAAGCCGCCGATGCCGCCTGGGCGAAATCAGGCTTTTGCGCAGCCGAGAAGGCGAACGTGTTCTCCTGGGAGAATTCTATGAGAAGCTTGGCACCGTCGGGAGAGACGCTCGCACGCGCGGAAAGAAGCAGGGCTCCATAAGCTGCCCGTTGACGCTTAAGATCGGCTATGGCCGCCTTCCAGCAGCGCTGAAGCGCCGACGGGTCGGACAGTTTTGCCCTCACATCCGCAGAAGCCTCCCCGGAAGAAATCGGCGCATTCTGAGACAAGGCGGCAGCAGAAGCGTCCGAGCCTTCTCGGGAAAGCGCGGCCGACGAAGCGTCCCGAGCCCCATCGAAATGAGGCATGGAAACGTCGCCGCCGCGAGCATCCGCGCGCAGAGCAAACTCCGGCGCAGAAACCGCCGTCGAGGAAGCCGCATACGCGCCCTCGGAAAACGCCGGAGGACGCGACGCGGTCGCACCCGCCTGTCGAGCTGCCGCATTCGCAGCCCTGCGCTCTTCAAGCTTCGCCCGAAACGCCGCCGCCCTATCCATTGCCGCAGCAGCATGCATCACCGTTGCGGGAGGAACGACCGCGGGCGATGCCTGAGATGGAACAGGACGCTGCTCGGGAGAGCGGAACCCCCCTGATACGGGGGGAACCGACGCCTGCATCTGCGGCGTCGTCTGAGGCTGCGAAATCTCGCGTCGAGCAGGCCCGCTCGACGCGGAGGCCGAAGAAGCGCGCATCATCATGGGATTGGGACCCTCTTCCTCGAAAGGACGAGACGCGTCACTGATCGATTTCTGGTCGCGAATGGGAGAAGCCGAACCCGCAGAAGACCGGACCGAAAGGCTCCCTGCAGATTCATGGGGCCGCGAAGCCTCAACGCTGGTTGCGGCCGAGGAGGACAGCGAACCAGACGCAACAAGCTGTTCAAGAGCAGCAATACGCGCCGCGAGCGCTTCGAGAGTCAGGTCGCTTTCGGGACGGACCATGCGCGTGAGGGCGATTTCGAAAGAAAGACGAGGATTGGTCGATGTGCGCAATTCGTTGTTCAAATCCCCCAGAACGCGCAATACATACGACAGTCTGTCGGCTCCGAAAGCCTGGGCTTCCGCAGCCATGGAAGCGCGCGAAGCCTGAGGGGCATCCACCGCAAGGGCGCCATCGGTCAGGCACAGCACATAGAGATCGCGTATATAGGCGGCCAGATCGCGGGCGAATCGCGCAAGATCGGCCCCGGTTTCAACGTACTCGGAAAGCCAGGTGAAGCACATGGCGGCATCGCGTTTCACGATGCCGTTCACGACCGTCGAAATATCGGTTGCATCAATGGAGCCAAGAACGCTTTGCGCGACCTCAAGCGTCACTTTTCCGCCGCCGAAGGCGATCAACTGTTCAAGGGTCGTGAGAGCGTCGCGCATTCCGCCCTGCGCGCGATGCGCGGCAAGGTCGAGCGCATCGCCTTCGAACTCCACTCCTTCGGCCATGCACACCGCACCAAGACGCGACACGATCTCGTCGTTGGAAAGACGATGGAAGTCGAAGCGCTGGCAACGCGAGTGAATGGTTTCGGGAACCTTCTGGGGATCTGTGGTGCACAGGACGAAAACAACATGGCTCGGCGGCTCTTCGAGCGTCTTGAGAAGCGCATTGAACGCCGCCGTTGACAGCATGTGGACCTCGTCGATGATGTAGATCTTATAGCGCCCACGCGTGGGAGCGTATTGAACGCGCCCGATGATTTCTTCGCGCACGTTCTCTACACCCGTACGGCTTGCGGCGTCGAGTTCGTTGACATCGGGGTGGTTCCCCTCGGCGATGGCAAGGCACTGTTCACACGTACCGTCGGGAGAAGGCGTGGGACCGTGCTCGCACAGAAGCGCCTTGGCCAGCAAGCGAGCCGTGGTTGTTTTGCCCGTGCCTCGCGGCCCGCAAAACAGATACGCATGGCTGACCTTATCGGACTCGATGGCGTTTTTCAGCGTGCGTTCGATATGGGTCTGCCCCACCACGTCCTCGAACGTCTGCGGACGATACTTTCTATACAATGCCTCTGCCATAGCGTTGCGTCTCCGATTTCCCTCGTTCGCACAAGTGTTTCACGACATTATAAGAGATAGAAAACGGCGTCGCGCATTCGCCACAGAACCGCTTGAAGCCGCCCGTCGGGCCTTGCACACCGCATGCACGGCCCACTTTCCGCACCGCGCATGCCGCCATCTGCGCCGGAAAGCTCATACGCCGCAACAGAAAAAGCCGCCGCGCATCATCGAGCGCAACGGCTTCGTCAGTCGTTTTAATCGGAAAGAACGCGAACTACGCCTGTTCCTTTTTTTTCTTACGCGAGTTCATCGCAGCCTTGATGGCACCGATAATCGCCGGCGCAACGGAAACAGCCACGATACCGAGCACAATGACCTCAAAGTGCTCTTGCACGAACGAAATGCCGCCGAAGAAGTATCCCACCAAAACGAACGAAGTGACCCACGAAACGCCGCCTATAACGTTGAACAGGGTGAACTTGGCGAAGTTCATATGGCCGGTACCGGCAATAAACGGCGCGAACGTGCGGAAAAACGGCATAAAGCGCGTAATGATGATGGTCAGGCCGCCGTATTTTGCGAAGAAATGATCGAGCTTGGCCATGCGCTCGGGGGTCAGGGCCTTCACCTTGCCCGAGTCGATGATGCGCGATCCGAAGAATCGAGCAATCCAGTAATTGGACGTATTACCCAAAATTGCTGCTGCGTAGAAGATGAACAGAGTGGCCCATATATTCAGGCCGCCGCCATCGGCAGAAAACACACCGGCCGCGAACAGCAGCGAGTCGCCAGGCAGAAACGGAAAGAACACTAAGCCCGTTTCAACGAAGACGATCAGGAAGAGGGGGCTGTAAACCCAAAACGGGCCCAAAGCCACAATCCATCCCGCAATGGCGCCACGGGGATCGGAAAGAAGGTTCATGAAAAACTGAATGATTTCCAAGGCAGACCTTTCGACTGGAAAGACACGAAGGCAACCGTACGAAGGAGAGCGCAACCAACCGAAACGAAACGATTGCGTGCTTCGTTGCATCATGAAAACAGCCCGAGGTCCCGAACGTGCAGCCGTACGCATAGCGCACGGCTGCGATGAAAACGGGACGCCTCAGGCCGTTGCGGTGTCGAGTTGCATTGCCGTAAAGGCTCAGTGCTACGGATAGGCATGGGCGCTCGTCAGCGGTCCCTTATGGCTGCTTCCTCCCGGACCTGACCAGGTTCGAAACTTGGCGCCGCCCAAGCCCATCCGTAGCACTGGTTTTCGACATGGGAAGTATACCCGAAATATGCTCCGCTCCAAAAGCCGTCACGAAACCGTCACGTATCGACGAAAGCGAGCCGAGCCGCAATAAACCATCGCCCGATCAAACGATTCCGCAGTGGTTCGCAACCAGATGCCACTCCATAGCGCGCCGAAGCGAAGGAGAGCACGACCAACGCAGCAGAGGTCTTTTCGACAGCGCCACCTCAAGGCACGAGACGGCCTCCGCGCATGACGAGAAGCGCATCTTCGGCTCGAGCTGGACGCAACGCGCAAGCCAACGCCCGAGAACCGTGTCAGGGATATCCTCGGGAGAGGCGAAGAGGCGGCCCCATCGCGCACGAATCACCGTGCGAGCAATGGCGTACACGTCGCTCGCTTTGCTCCATAAGCCCCCTACGCATGCCTCGGGAGGCTCATATCCGCTGGTCAGACATAGGGCATCTCCCCTTTCCGCAGCTTCGACGGTGCATGCGGTGCCGAAATCTATCAGATAGACCCCTCCGCTGCCAAGAAGCACGTTGCCAGGATGAACGTCGCGGTGAAGCACCCCGCAATGCTGTACCTGAGCCCCCGCGCGCATGACTTCGTACGCAAGATACGCCGCTTGAAATTCGCTCAGGGTCTTTTCGCGGGCCTCGAGCGCATCGGCGAGCGTGGTCCCTTCGAGGCGCTGCATCTCGAGGCATGCGCGCTCGTGAATCTCCGTTCGCCTCGGAGCGTACACCGTGCGCAGCGCATACGGCTTCGGCACGCACGAACATCCTCGCATAGCAAGCAGCGTGAGAAAATCGTATTCGGAGCGCAGCATAGCATCGGGAGAGCACGGGGCCGCCTCGGTAGACTTCGTGCATCCTTCCTCACGTAAGACGCCCTTGCGTTCGTCTGAGACCTTCAACACCACCGTTGAGAGGCGTTCGTCGTCATAGGCCCTGTACACGCTCGCATTCCCACCTTTGACGGCACCCGCCGCATCATCCATATAAAGCATGGTCTAGCTCCTCTACAGAAGAAGGCTGGCGTCCTCGAAGGCGCCGTCCGCGTATTTGGCCCCGGCGCAAAATATCGCCTGCACCGTATCCGGGGCGGTGTAGACGGCATACATTGCAGCGTCGGAATATCCCAGCAACAAAGCGGTCGCCGCAATGCTCGCACACGAGAACCACCGTCCGAACAGGGCAGATCCCGCAGCCAGAGCGCAGCAGACCAGCGCGCATCCTTTCAAATCGGCCGTCTCAACGAACAGGACGGTGCTATCGAACGCAAGGACGCAAAGACAGAGCAGCGCCACCACGGCAGGAAAAACCACGCCGACAATCCTCGCCAATCCAGCCAAAGCCCTCACCATGAAAGACCCTCCCCCGTCATACAGCTCGTCATACAGTTCGTCCAACAGGTCGCCAAGCGCCAAAGCGTACTCCGAGGCTGCGGGAACAACCTTTCCATCGCCCGCAAACGACCTCATGAAAAGCGCCTCCAGGTCCTTGCCGACAGACGAAAGCTCCGCACCCGGACGCTCGAGGAAGGCGAACGTGCGGCTTTTCGCGTTTTGCTGACGACACTGCGTCGGAGAAACATCCGACCGCCCGTCATCGAGGGGATGCACGCCGAAAAGCAGCTCGAACACCGCACATGCCAGCAGGAAATCATCGCTGCGCGACGTGAGAAAATACGTCCCAAGATTGCCGCGATCGATCATTTCAAGCGACTTCTCGCGACTCTCCGTTGTGGGGTAGCACACGCCTTCCTCGTCGTCTTTGACCTGAAAGGAATCGGGGTCTATAGCAACCACCTTGCTGCGGCGCCCCCAGGAAGCAACGAAGTTGGATAAGGAGAGGTCCCCCATCACGATGCCGCTTTTATGCAAATCGTCGACAATGATGCAGACTTCGAGCGCATACCTGACGCGATCGACGAACGAAACGTCCTCGTCGTGGCTCACTTCGTCAAGGCCGCGCCCGATAATGCGATTCATGGTATAACCCGCCCACGACCCATCTTCGAACACATCGTCGAGAGGCCAGGCAACCGACGCCTCGCATGTCTTGGCGAGCTTTCGCTCGCATGCCACCTTCTTGCGGCGGCGCTCCGTGCGGGATTGGCCCTTGAAAACCTTCACGGCCTTTTTCCCTCCGAACGCCGCATACACCGACCCGCGTCCGCCGCGGCCGATTTCTTCCCCCAGGGCAACCGAAGCGCCCGTCTCCGTCTTCAGCTCCATGGCAATGCCCCCTTCTTCGCAGCCCGTCGCATGACCGTCCTCTTCCCGCGCGATGAACGACAAAGCGGAAGCGGGACATATTCACTCCAAGCATCGCCCCCTGCGACCGATTCATCGCACAAAGGCTCGGCTGCATCGTCTTTGCAAAACGGTCTTTCGCAATCGGGGCGGAAAGAGGCGAGCCGAAGCGCCGAAAGCCGCACATCCTCCGACGCCGCAACGCAGACCGTCCTATCGTCGGAAACCGTGGAAAACGGCGTTGATTCTGCAGCATCTAACGAGGCGAACAGGGCATCAGCATTGCAGTAGGCGCCGCTCTGAGCACCGGAAAACGCGGCGGCGAACGCCCGAAGCGCCTCCAACGTCGCAATGACGCGCCCGCTGCCGTCGACCTTCGACATGCGATCGAACAATCCGTCGGTCGCCATCATGAAACCCGCCACGTTCTCAAGCCTTCCGAACGTCCACGAGTCGCAGTCCAGAACGCCGTTTGTCAGGTTGACGTTTTCGCCCTTCTGGGGCTGAGCGGCCACGGCGAACGAACCGTCCTTGAGGCAGACGAAAAGCCCGCCGTCGCCGCAATAGCCAAATCGGAGCACGCCCGTTCGAGCGTCGAAGGCGACCGCCATGAACGTCGTCTGCAGCTCGGCAAGCGGATGGTTTGCGAGAACGGAATCCTTCTGCAGCTCGTTGAAGGCCGCCAGAAACGCGGCCTTCACCGCCACGGCCCCCGATTCGTCGCTCATCAGCTCATGGGGAGCGAACGCCGCGCATGCCACCCTGCTTCCAACATCGACGCACAACCGCGCGGCATCTCCCCCGAACGCTGCCGAGCCCATGCCGTCCGCCATGAAAGCGAGCACGGTGTCGCCGCGGTGCGCAAGCAGGCAGGCGTCTTCGTTGCCCCCGCCCCGAAGCGCATGGGCGGCGCCTGTCTGGGTGAACCTGTAGCACCTCACCGCTATCACCTCACGATCGCATAGCGTTCTGGGTCTATTTCGACAACGTCTTCGCAGGCCACAGGGTCAATGCTTCCTCGGTAGACGATTGAAGGAGAGCCCGACCGGCTCGACGAGGCGCTGCCAATGATGTCGCAGGCGGTCCTCCAGCAGGCTACATCGTCGTAGGTCTCCCCCTTGTAGCGAATCGCGTGGGGCACTTCGCGGTACGAACCCTGCTCGAACAAAAAACTCGTCGGACCCAGCTCTTTGAGAATATCGTCGTGGGCGTTGCCCATGCCTATGGCGAACGTGGTGGTCTTGCGCGTCTCATTGCGTTCGGCTATTTCGCGAACCAAGGCGCGAGAGAGCGGCTGGCGATTACCGTGGCAATCGGTAGGACGGCCGTCGGTCACCACCACAACCAGGCTGCCGACGCGAGGACGTCGGGGATAGGCGCCATCCTGCTCGCGCTTCAGCTCGTCAGTCTTGCCAAAAACGTCGCGCATGGCCTCTTCGAGCATAGTCACGCCCGCAGCCTGGGGCGCTCGATAGCGCAGTTTTTTCGCCTCTTCGAGGGAAGTGAAGGGAAGAATCTCTTTCACGCCGCTCGAAAAGGCCGCGATTCGGAGGTTGTAGCGATAGCCCGCCGATGCCTGCGTGGCGGAAAGAGCGGAGAATATGGCCTGCAATCCCTCCGAGAATACGTAGTCAAGGGCGCTTTGCGGCATGGATTTCGACGCATCGAAAAGAAGCGTCACGTTCGCCTCCCAAGGAAGCACTCCGAAACGCGAGTCGCGCGAATTAATCGTTTCCCGACCGTCTTCTCGGGAGGTTCCTGCCGCAAACGACGAGCTCGAGGCAGCGTTTCCCCTCGACATGACCCGAGTCTTTGAGAAAGCGCGCGTCGGCATATCCGAAAAACCGCCGCGGCGCGCACGGCCGCCCGACCCCGAAAACGCCCTCGTAACCCTATCGGCGAACATCATGGCTCTTCCTTTCTTCGAAATCCGCCTTGCTGGCGCATATCGTAAAAGGAGAGAAAGAAAGCGAATTGCGCAATGGCGCACGCCGTTTTACGCTTGGCTTGAAATTGAGCGGGAGGCAAGCCATTCCTTCGCAGGAGCGAATCCGCATCGACCCGATGCGGCGTCGTCGCGCGCGGCGGCGCGAATCCATTGCTCCCCAAGCCTTTCGTTCTTCGGCACGCCGCGTCCTTCGTAGAGCATGCGGCCGAGGGCGTTTTGGGCGAGCATATTGCCCGCCTCCGCCGCCTCGGAGAAAAGCCATGCCGCCTGCTGCAAATCGCATCCATCGACGCCGAGCCCGTCCCTCACGCACACGCCCAGGTAGTAGGTTGCCGCAGCATTGCCTTTCGCCGCCTGCGCGCGCAGGATGGGAACGGCCTCGCCGTAACGCCCCGCATTGAACGCATCCAAGGCGTCGATGAAATCGCGACCCGATTCGTCGGCCAGAACATGATCGGCAAATGCGCCGCATTCGCATGCCAAGCGAAGACACTCTTGCACAGCTTCGCTGACTAACCGATATTCGTATTCGTCGCGATCGAGCGGAAGAAGGCGTTCGAGCTTCGCGGGATCGGGGCGGTCGGCCTGATGCAAGGCCAAGCCCCTCGTCAAGGCGTCGCGCACGCGTTCGTCCATATGGGAAAACGCGGCATTGCACGCTCTTTCGATCGAATCCGGGGCCATCTCGACAGAAAAGCGTTCCTCCGCCATACGCGCAGTCTTCTTGACAACGGCCGCACGCATGGCATCGTCATGGAGAAACGGACGTCCCAACGCGCGGGAATTCGCGGCATAAGAAGGAGGCTCGCCTTCACCCAGCGTAAGAGCGTACAGCGTCGCAGCGATGCCATATGAATCGACGCGCGCATCGTCGGGATCGCCCTGGCTCCGTTCGGGAAAGCGAATCTCCGGCGCGGCGAAGAACTCCGTACCGCGCGCACGACGGCCGCCGCGCGCGTTGGAGGCGATCCCGAAATCAAGAAGACGGGTTGTCTGGTTCACATCGATCACGATATTCGACGGCTTTATATCGCGATGAACGTCCACGCGGCGCGAATGACAGCAATTCGCCGCGAACCGCACGATGGGGGCCATGATGCGCAGAGCGTCTTCCAGGAACATGCCGCGCCCGGTTCGGCGCCGGGCATCCTTCATGAGCTCGGACAGGCTGGTTCCCTCGACGAATTCCATGAGTATGGCCCAGCGCTGCACGCCTTCATGCTCTACCAAGCCCACCGCGTAAGGAGAAGGAACCGTCAGGTCGTCTTCGTGGGCCACGAGCATATCCCATTCCGTATAGGCGTCCTCCCGTGTGGAGAAAACCTTCAGAGCGCACGGTGCCGAATACGAAGAATCGTCCAAAAACGCCGAGGCTCGAAAAACCTCCCCCTGCCCTCCACATGCGACCGAGTACTCCACAGACAAACAGACCATGCCGCTCAGCAGGGAAAACGGTGCTTCTCGCATGCGATCGACCCTGAAACGGACCAATGAGCCGTTCAGCGCCGCCAACGTGCGGCGGCTTTCTTTCGCGGCGTTTGCATCTGTCCGCTCCGTCCAACCGCACGAGTTGCCCGAACTAGCCGCAGAGGCCATGACCGCCCCCGTTCTCCTCGGCCCCGAACGAGCGAACATGCTCGGCGACTTTCAGCAATGCACCACGCCCCGATTCCGCGACGCCTTTCGCCTCCGAAGCCGATGCACCCAACCATAAGAAATCGCCCGGCTTGACCATGACCGCAGGGTTCACATCGACCATAGAGCCTTCGTCGCCCGCCGCGGTTCCGTTCGTTGACCCAAGATCGTAATACATCCAGCGTCCGCCCGTCTCAACCAGCACGCCATGGCATGCCGACACGCGACGAAAAGACTCCGTAAGATGAAAAAGCTCCCGTTTTTTGCCGCCCAGCACGTCGGACAGATCAGACGCCGCTTCTTCATAGCGTTCCATGCGGGCAGAACGGCCGATGAACACCGCGGTATCGCTGCCCACCATGCGAACGTCGCGCACGCGCGCGACCGACGGATCTTCAACCTGCATGAGAACGACCCCTTGCGATTCGAACGCATCGCCAGACGACCCCTGCGTCCCAACCGCCAAATCCGTGCGCGCGCGGCCGGATGAAAGCGCCAACGTATGCAAAGGTCCGTACACGGCCGCCGAGACAAAGCGCACCAGCAAGGTCCCTGCCGCATCTTCGTCAAAGCAATCGAACGCGGCCACGAGCGAGCGCGCGTCGTCGGAAAAGGCGCGAATCGCGTAATCGGGATACCGCTCCGTGGTAAAGCCGCTTTCCATAGCCGGCAAGATTTCATCCTTCACGATGGAAACCGCATCCGCAACGTCGCAGAGAGCCTCGCGCAGCAGGAAAGACTCCTCGGAAGCGCGCAGGTGTGCCACACAAGCAAGCACCGCACGCACGTCGTCCGAAGCCCGGACCGAACGTCCCATAGAGGCCCATCGCTCCTCGAACATACGGGCGCGACGCGCGGAAGAAAGCCTCCACGTGCGCGAAACGTTCGATGCGCTGTCGAAGCGACTATCGTCGTTGAAAAGCTCTCGAGCGAGAAGCGCCGAAGCCGAAGCGCTTCCGTCAAAGGCCGAGGAATGCTTGGACAAAGACACGCACAAACCCTGAAGCCCCGAGTAATACCATTCCTTCATAGCAGCAACGCCTTTCCGCTTCGTACACGATGCCATTGTATCGCTATAAGAACGCAGCAAGAGAAGCGCGCTTCGTCGCCCGCCGCCCTCAGGTCGGAAAAGGCACACTCTGACCCGGTTCGCATTCGCTTTGATAAACCCGGCCGAGACGTCTCATCCGGCTACAAGGGCAAGGCGATTAGAAAAGAACGTTTACGGCAAGAGCCGCCGCAAGCAAAAACACGCAGGCCGCCACAGCCATGCCGTCGCAAAGCGCCATGGGATACTCCCGATACCCGCTCTTCGCATTGCGAAGGCTGAATCCACGCACCTCCGCGGCTATGGCCGCGCTGTTGACCTTGCGCACCGAAGACACCAGAAGCGGCACGCACAAAGGCACGGTCAAACGCACCCTGCTCACTATGCCCCCTTGGTCGAATTGCACGCCACGAGCTGTCTGGGCCTCTATGATGGCGGCCATGTCATTGAGGAAAGCGGGGATAAATCGGATCGTGGACGTGAACGTAAATGCGTATTTGTACGGAAGACGCACGTTTTTCACCAGCGCATTCGCAAGGTCTGTCATCCGCGTCACGTACAGCGTCAAGAACAACGGGACGGCCGCCGCAAGCAGACGAGCTACCGTGGTGAACGCGGCCACAAGGCCCGCCGTTCCGATATGCCCCCATGGCAGCATGACAAGGGAGGCGCCGCCCGACGTCGTGAGAATCTGCACGATGGCAAGGATCAGGGAAAACATGAAGACCGCCTTCGCAAGTCCCACGACCTGACGGGCCATTCCGCAGGAAACGGCAAGGAGAAAACCGCCAACAAGCACCGCGAACAGGAAAGGCAGGTTCGACGTGCAGAAGCACGCTATACAGGTCAAAAACGAGCAAACGAGCTTTGCAACAGGATTCATTCGGTGAAGCACGCTCGTGCCATCGACATACTCGAGAAAACCCTTCATCGCAGTTCCCCTTCCGTGCGAACGCGGCATTTACCACCGGCGGCGCGTCCAGGTAAAAGGTCGTGGACCGCCGAAGATGCCGAAGCGCCGCCGGCCAGAGCATCGCCCAAGACGATGCTCAATTCTTCCAATGTGTTAGAGGACAAGACGCGTTCGCGAAGCCCTCCCGACAGACCTTTCCCGAGAAGCATCGAAAGCGCCGTCATCTGAGAAGGTTCTATCGAAGCCTTCGCCAGCACTTCTTCGTCGCGCATGACCTCGAAAATAGGGCCGTCGGCCACTACGCACCCCGCCGTCATGACGATAACGCGACCGGCGAAGTCGGCAACGACCTCCATATCGTGGCAAACCATGACGACCGTCGTTCCGTTTTCGTGCAAGCGGCTCACACATTGCATGATCTTCTCGCATTCGCGGTAATCGAGACCCGTCGTAGGCTCGTCCAAGACAACCACGCGCGGAGCGCTCACCGCGATGGAGGCCAAAGCGAGAAGCTGCCTCGACCCTCGGCTCAGCAGAAACGGATCGGCCGAAGCGTCGAGCCCGAACTTCTCTATGGCCTCATCGACCGCACGTTGCGCCCGGGCGTCAACGCGCCCCGTGGCCTCGAACCCGAACAGAAGCTCCTCGCGCACCGTCGTCTTGCAGATCTGACGATCGGGGTTTTGGAACAGAAACCCTACCGTGCGCGCAAGCTCGCTCGTCGGGCATGACGCCGTCGAGGTGCCGAACACCGAAACTTTGCCCGCACTGGGTTTGATCAAGCCGTTCATCAGGCGCATCGTCGTAGATTTTCCCGCCCCGTTCGCTCCCACGAACGCCACGAACTCGCCTTCTTGAATAGCGAAATCCACGCCTTTCAAGACCGCCAGCTCTCCTTCGTAGCCTGCATAGACATCATGGAACTCAAGGGCGGCAAGCCCGGCTTTCCCGTTTCTCCTTGTCCGCTCTTCGCCTTTCCCTGCCTCCTTTTCGCATGAAGCGACGCATTCGGCAAAAGAACCGCCCGGTGCAGCATCCGGCGGGATGGCTTGGCCCTTCGCCCGCAGAGACTGCGCTATATGCAACGCACCCTGCGAGACGGTGCGACACACCGGCCCCTCATAGACGCCCTTGTCACGCAGCGACCTCGTCAGAGACGTCACGCGAGGAACGTTCACGCCCATGGCATAGAGCTCGGGGGCGCGCACGAGAACCTCGTCGGGCGTTCCCGAAACGCGGACAGAACCCTCTTCCATGACCACGATCATGTCGGCATAGTCGCACAGCAGGGCAATCTTCTGCTCAACCGCCACCACAGTGATCTTATGCTCTCGAGAGTATTGCTTCAAAAGGTCGAATACGCCGCGGGAAGCCGCCGGATCGAGCTCGGCCGTAGGCTCGTCAAGAACGAGCACACGCGGGCGCAAAGCCAAAATGGAAGCTATGGCCACTTTCTGCTTCTGTCCGCCCGAAAGCGACGATATCTCGCATGAACGCAGCTCCTCTATGCCCATTGCGCCAAGAACATCCTCCATGCGCGCAACGCCCTCGTCGCGCGCAACGCCGAAGTTTTCAAGGCCGTAGAGAATCTCGTCTTCCACAAGCGGGGTAACGATCTGGCTTTCGATATCTTGGCAGACGCTTCCTACCAGGCGGGATATCTCCGTCAGGCTCGCCTCCACCGTATCGACGCCGTCAATGACGACGCTACCGTAAAAATCCCCGGAATAGCAATGCGGGATGATCCCGTTCAGCGCATAGGTCAGGGTGGATTTCCCCGAGGCCGCCGCGCCCGTGATGCCGACGAACGCTCCCTCTGGAATGTCCAAGTTCACATCATGTATCGCGCACTCCGCATGCTCGCGATAGCGAAAACCGAAATCTCGTAGCTGTATCATCTCCAACTCCCCGCGGTCTGCATTCCAACGCTATTTCTTCAGGACCTTGCGCAACGGCACGACAAGGATCTGAACGATCACGGCATTGAACGTAGCCGTGCCGAGAACAATCGCCGCGTATGCCGCAAATGCGACGAAAATGTCGCCGCCTGTGGAAACGACGTTGATGCAGATGGAAAGCGCCGCAAACACGCCGCCGGAGATGAGGGTCGAAACGAACGTGGTCGCCAAGGGGTTCAAATCGAGCTTGCCGCCAATGTTCATAGGAACCTTGATGAGAAGACCGCACGCAAGCGCACCGAGCAATTCGGAAGGAATATTCAGAAGAGGCGTTGCGTTGAGCATGGGAATCTGACACAAGACACCGGCGAGCAATCCGACAATCACGGCCTGTCCCACTTTCGGCCTCACTAGAATGATGGCCAGGCAGTACATGGCGATGATGAAGTTGGGCTTCATTCCCATTGAAGCAAGAAGAGAACCCACCGTCAGCTTGAGAACAGCGCCTGCTGCAAGCAGGATGGCAATAAGAACAAGCGCAGATATGTCGAGCGTGCCGTTCTTTTTCTCGACGGAAGAAACGACACGAGGCTGAGAAGCGCGAACGGAGGCGGTTTCCTGAGACATGGTTGTTTTCCTTTCGGTATTGCGGCGTCATGCCGCGCGTATCCTTGCAACGGAGGCGCGCAATGCCGAAACGGTCGGAAGCAGCTTCGCGCCACCGAGCACATATGAAAACAACGAACGAACCAGGATGCAGGCAAAGAAAAAGGCTCCCGGTTCGCCCGGGAGCCTTCACCTGCGAAATCAGAGGCGCGAAAAGCTCACGATCGGACGACCGTTTCAGCATTGCGCCACCACCAGCTCATGGAGAAAGAAAACGCCGTGGTGCTGTTTGCAATGCGAGCCATTTCGCACTCCTTTCTGAAGAATCGTGCTTCGCTTCGCAGCGAAGCTCTTGTGTACAACTACTTTATCACAGCAGAGTGTAACAGCGATGTTAATTCGAACTAAAAACAACGAGGCAGAATTATCCAATGCCACCGTAGAAAATTCCCAAAACAATAACCACTGCGGTAATGCCGACGAAAAGATACTTCGTCATAGGTTCGAACCATGCGCCGATCTTCTTGTCACGGCCGAGCTGCGCCTGTTCTTTGGCGAAATGCTTCGGACACACCCAGAAGAACATAATGGCCGCCAGCAGCGCGCCAAGCGGAATAGCGTAGATGGACACGGCGTCCATCCAGGCGCTCACCGCGTCGCCGCTTTCGATGAACACGCCCACGCCGAACGCAACGGCCGCAACAATGGCAACCGCGCCCCAACGGGGAAGATGCAGCTGCTCCTGCAGCGCTTCAATGGGGGTTTCGAACAAGTTCACCAGGCTTGTAATGGCGGCACAGGCGACGGCCAGGAAGAACACGAAGCAGAAGATGCCACCCGCGGGCATTTCCTGAAACACCTGAGGCAGCGCAATGAACATCAGCGGAGGGCCGGACTGCGTATCCAAGCCGAACGCGAACACGGCGGGCACCACGATCATGGCGGAAAGCACCGCCGCCAACGTGGAGAAAACCACGACGTTTTTCGCAGAAGATACCACGTCAACGTCTTTCTTCAGGTAGCTGCCATAGACGAGCGTTCCGCTGCCGGCAAGAGAGAGTCCGAAGAATGCCTGACCGAGCGCGAACACCCACGTCTGGGGGTTGGCAAGCGCGCTCCAGTCGGGAACGAAGAGATATTTATATCCCTCAAGAGCACCCGGAAGCATGGCAACGCGAACGAGCATGATGACGAACAGGACGAAAAAGAGGGGCATCATAATCTTGTTCAGGCGCTCGATGCCACGCGAGATTCCCAGCAACATGACGGCAAACGTGATAGCCAGCGCAGCCACGTGATACCCCACGCTGCCGAAATCGCTTGCCAGGGTGCCGAAATACGCGCCCATGTCGGGAACCTGCAAAAGAGAACCCGTTCCCGCAGCAAGCAGATACTTCAAAAACCAGCCCAAAACCACCGAATACCCGATAGCAATGCCGAGCGAGCCGAGCGTGGGAACGGCGCCGATAACCTTGCCCAAGGGGCCGGCATGGTTGACCCCGCGCTTTTCAAGCGCCTTCGAGAATGCGCCCATAGGACCAGTGCCCATAGCTCGCCCAAACGCCATCTCCCCGATAACGCCCGTCAGGCCAAGCAGGACGACGAAGATGAGATACGGGATAAGAAACGCCGCACCGCCCATTTCGGCAACGCGATACGGAAAAAGCCAGATGGCGCTCATGCCCACGGCCGAGCCGATACAGGCAATGATAAACGCCGTGCGCGAAGTGAACGAGTCGCGCGATGAGGTAGAGGTTGCCATGCGTTCTTCCTTCCAAAAAGTCCCGAAGAGAGGCGGCTTGCCTCAAGGATTCCATAAGAAAAGGCCCCGGTCGCCCGAAGCCTTTTATTCCACGTTTTTGCGTGACGAAAGCTCTCGATCGACCGAGTGATTAGGAGCTTCGCCACCACCATGCCCGAGAAGGAGCAATAGTCACGAACATGGAAAACGTCTGGTTCATTACAACTCCTTTCGGACCGAAGCGCACCGGCGAACCGCGTGCAGCCTGCATGCAAAACGGCACCATGCCGTGCCGCTTTCCGTATGGCGGTCACTTTACCATAAGAAAGTGTTAGGAGCCACTGCAGAATACAAGAGTCGGCAGACGGAGATGCGGGCGGCACGACGCGGCTTCCCGCGCAATCTTGAAAGGTAACGATACGGTGGCGTATTAGCACTCTCACTTGCAGAGTGCTAATAACGGGCTTATAGTACGAGACGTAATCAAGCAAGTCGAGCGAATGCAGAGCACATCCCGCAACGAAGAACCCTACGAGATAGCATCCGCCGCACAGACAGGAGATGACCATGATGTTGGTTCCCGCACGTAAGAACGATTTCTTCGCCGATTTTCTGAGCGACCCCTTCGATGCGTTCGGCAGCCGTCCGCAGCCGAAGCAAGCCATGCCTTCCATGATGAAGACCGATATCAAGGAGACCGAAAAGGCTTATGAGTTCGATATCGACCTTCCGGGCTTTAAGAAGGAAAACGTCCACGCCGAACTGCAGGACGGCTACCTCACCATTCAGGCAAGCACTGAATCCGAGACCGAAGAGAAGTCTGAAAACGGCACCTACCTGCGCAAAGAGCGCTTCACCGGCAGCTGCCGCCGCAGCTTCTACGTAGGCGAGGAAATATCGGAAGACGATATCCGTGCGAAGTTCGAAGACGGCATCTTGCGCATTGTCGTTCCGAAGAAGGAGCTTCCCGCTCCCGAAGATGCCAAGAAGCTCATTTCGATCGAAGGGTAGTTCCCGCCAAGGCGCAGCCTCTAGGCCATCGACCTCCAAAGCATCGGTGCGTATGCACAAAGGGGACCCGATTCATTCGGGTCCCCTTCTTCGTTCTTCGAAGAGTATCGCAAGCCGGGCATGCGATATCCATCATCCCACAAGCCTCAAGTCGATAGGCTTTTCCTGACCTTAATGCACGCTTTTCAGCATGCGATCGATCAGATATCCCTCACGCACGCCATTCGCGCATACATGCAGCATGCTTGCATCGAAGTCGTCGAAAAGCTCGACAAGAATAGCCAGGCCGCACGCAATCGTGTGCACGCGCTCCGGCGAAACGTGCAGAACCGCGTCCAAGAACGCACGCCGTCTTTCGAAAAGGTCGCACACGAGCCTGTCCACGTCTTCGTGCGTCATGTCCCGCTCGGAGGCATCGTCAAGCATCCGTGCGTTCACTCCGGCAAGTGCACGGATACTTCCGCCGACGCCGAACAGGCGACGTACCCTGTGCTCGGACATGCCGTGGGCATCGGCGTCAAGAAGGTCTCGCACCGCACGCCGGATGGATGCGAATTCCTCTTCCGTCGGAAGAATATCCCCAACATGACCCTTGTAGGACGACAGAGACCCCACGGGCAGGCTTGCGCGCATCACGTCGTTGCCGTTCACGATGAGCGTAACTTCGGAAGAGCCTCCCCCGATATCGATCAGCACGCCATTTTCCATCGTGTCCCGAGAAGATGCTCCGACAAACCCCAGATGGGCCTCGTCTTCTTCCGAAAGCAGCACGATCGAGCAATGTGCCTCGGACTCGATGGCCGCGATTGCCTGGGCGCTGTTCGAGATATTGCGCAACACCGCCGTTGCAAACACATCGACACGCACCGGCTTCAAATAGCTCGCACGCTTGAGGCACTTGCTTATGCTTTCCGCAGCGACGGCGATACCCTCTTCGCTGATTTTTCCATCGCGCACATATGACGCAAGACCGGCCATGGTCTTGCGATTCATGATGGTCTTGAACTTCTTCCCGTCGGCCGACACATCGTAGACGCACAAGCGCACCGTGTTCGACCCGACGTCGATTACTCCATAGTTCATCTTGCGTTTCCTTTACGAACAAGGCTTCGAGAACCCGCGCAAGAGCTCTATCTCTTCAGCATACCCGGGCAGTTCGTTGGGTGTTTCTAGAATAAAGGGCAATGCACTCAGGGCGGGATGGTTCACGATGCGCTCGAACGCCTCAAGACCGATATAGCCTTTTCCTATCACTTCATGGCGGTCTTTGTGCGCGCCGCACGGGTTCTTGCTGTCGTTGATATGAACCGCACGAAGACGCTCGATGCCCAAAACCCGGTCGAATTCCTCGAGCACCCCATCAAGGTCGTTGACAATGTCATATCCGGCATCGTGCACATGGCAGGTATCTAGGCATACGCCCATGTGGTCCGAAAGCTCAACGCGGTCAATGATGGCAGCAAGCTCCTCGAACGTGCGGCCGACCTCGGTACCTTTGCCCGCCATGGTCTCAAGCAGCACAACCGTGCTCTGATCGGGGGCAAGAACGTCATTGAGCACTTCGGCGATCATGGAAATGCCCGCTTCGGCGCCCTGCTTCACATGGCTTCCAGGGTGGAAGTTGTAGTAATTGTTCGGCAGAAACTCCATGCGCTGCAGGTCTTCCGCCATTGCCTGGCGGGCAAACTGCCGTGCATGAGGCTTATCCGAACAACAATTCAGGGTATACGGCGCATGCGCGACGAGCTTGGCAAACCCTTCCACCTCCATATGCGCGCGCAACGCCTCCGCATCCGCCGGATCGATTGCCTTCGCCGCACCACCCCTTGGGTTGCGCGTGAAGAACGCAAACGTATTCGCCCCGATGGAAGAGGCAGCATTTCCCATGGCTGCGAACCCCTTTGACGATGACAGATGACATCCGATAGACAGCATGGTTTCCTTCCTCTTTGCAAAACCCCACTAGTATAGCGCGGACAAAAAGAGCCTTTGCAAAACCCATATCAAATGACACCCGAAATGAAGGGAGGGCGCGAAAGACGCTTCGAATCGATTTTCTTTCTCAATGCTGACGAAACGGCGTCTGCGCCCTACAATCCCCCGTATCCGCAGCATCGGAAACGGAGACGAAGCCATGGAGAACCGACTTACCTGTCACATGATGGGAAAACCCCCGCACAAGCAAGCGCATGATTCATCCGCATGCAAATCGGACGAAGCAAACGGCAGGTCCCAAATGGCACAGCATATGGTCCTTCTTGGCGAGGAATTCTCTGCCTGCTCAGCGTTGCTTTCTGCCTTGGGAAACGAAAACCGACAGGCTATTTTCCTTGACCTTCTTCGTAACTGGGGCGGCTTGAGAACGTATGAAATCGCCGAGCACGTCGGCCTTTCGAAGCCGACCGTATCTCATCATCTCAGCATCATGAAAAAGGCAGGCATTGTATCGGTAGAGCATATCGGAACCGTACGAATTTATCATCCGAACGAAAATACGAAGCCGTGGAAAACCCTTTCACAGCTTGCTTGGAAAGCGTATCGCTTCGTTGAAGAAGAAGCCTCGAAAGAAACATGCCAGAGGATGCTCACCTTCGGGAAGGAAAGGAACATCGATGGACCTGATGCAAGCAATTGAAGAGCGCCATGCCGTGCGAAGTTATCGAGACAAGCCTCTTTCACATGAAGCTGTCGCACACCTCGAGAAGGTCATCGCACGGTGCAACGCCGAAGGGGGTCTTCGCTTTCAATTGGTCAGAGAATGTCCCTCCGCCTTCTCGCGGCTCGCCTCATACGGCATGTTCAAAGGCGTACGTGATTGCATCGCTTTCGTCGGGCGACAAGAAGACGGTCTCGAGGAGAAGATAGGCTACTATGGCGAGCTCATCGCGCTCGAAGCGCAGCGGGCCGGTCTGAACAGCTGCTGGGTAGCTTTAACGTATCGCAAAAAGCATCTGAAGGCACGTATAGGACCCGACGAAACGTGTCCTTGCGTCCTAGCGATTGGATACGGCGCCAATCAAGGAAAATCCCACGTCACCAAATCGCTCGAGAAGCTCTGCCGCTGCGACGAAAATCCTGCACCTGACTGGTTCATCGCAGGAGCCCGTGCCGCACAGCTTGCACCGACCGCTATGAACCGACAGCGTTTCCTCATCGAGCTGAACGAAAAAACCGTGCACATATCATCGCTTGGCGGCCCTTGCACCGCCATCGACCTTGGCATCGTGAAACGTCATTTCGAAATTGGCGCACAAAGCGTCCTGCCCTCGTGGCACTGGAGATAAACGCCGAAAGCGCCAGAGGGCGGCGACCTCTACGAGCACAGACGCAAAACCATCTCGCTCCGTCATAAACCGATATTCGCTGCGGCCACATGACAACCGAAGTCAATTATGACGATACAAAGGAGGACTGCTTACGGCACGGAAACGCACGCGTGACGCCGCAATGACGAAACGCACACGACGCCTAGGAAAGCCTTCCTCTTATGCCATAGTGCATTCATGCAGAGAAAGGCACCGCAATGAGCACGAACAACGCACAGACAGTTGAGGCATACGTCATTGAGAAGGATGGAAGCAAGACGGCCATCCCCGCCGGCTTCGTTGGGCAGAAACCCTTCGCAAGCGCATCAGGCGCGGCGGCCATGCCGAAAAGAAGCCTCCATCTTGGCAGACGCCTCCTTGGTTTGGGCATAGCGCTCATCGGCGTACCGCTTCTTATCCTGCCCGGCCCGGGCCTTGCCCTCATCGGTCTTGGTCTGCTTATGGCCGTCATGCCGTAACCTCGGCAAGCGTACCGCAACCACCCTCCTCCGATACCGACAGCCGCGCCTTCGGCCCCGCATTTCACCCCCCTCCAACCGCGGGGCCGAAGGATCGGGCAGCAACCGCTTTTTTGCAACCGCGCACATGCCGCAGGCTGCGGTATCGAATTCCCTAGCCTCCTTAGTCGAAGCCGCCTCGCTTTGAATCGCACCCACACCTTGCGGTTCGTGCAGGCGGCTTTTCTAATTTCGACAGCATAGAAAAAGGACGCTGACCTGAGCCAACGTCCTTAATCATATTCAAAAGAACCTTGAAATGCGTCCGTTGCCACCTTTCGGGCCGGCAAGCCAGGACACACGCAGCATTGCTTTTAGAGCGTACGCAGCGCTACTTCCTTGAGCTGGCGGCTCGTAACCTCGTTCGGAGCGCCCGTCATGGGGTCGGACGCGGAAGAGGTCTTCGGGAACGCGATGACATCGCGAATAGACTGCTTGCCCGCAAGTAGCATGACCAGTCGGTCGAGGCCGAGCGCGATGCCGCCGTGCGGAGGAGCGCCCAGCTCGAGAGCATGGATGAGGTGCCCGAACTTTTCGTCGATCTGCTCGTCGGTCAGGCCGCACACGCGCAGAATACGGCGCTGCAGCTCGGCAGTGTGAATACGGATGGTACCGCCACCGCATTCGAAACCGTCCATGACCAGGTCGTAGGAATAGCTGCCGCACTCAAGCGGAGCCTCTTCAATCTTATACTGCTCCTCGGGAGGAACCATGGTGAACGGATGATGCTCGGCAGCGTATTTCTTCTCTTCCTCGTCGTAACGGAACATGGGGAAGTTGACGACCCACAAAAGCGCATGGCCTTCGCGCGGGATGTTGAGAGCCTCTGCCATATGAAGGCGCAAAGCGGACAGCACGGCATTGGCTACATCGGCGGTGTCAGCGGCGAAAAGCACCAGGTCGCCGGGCTCCACGTTCAAAGCCTCTTTCATCTTTGCGTAGGTCTCGTCATCGAAGAACTTGATGATGGGGCTCTTCTCGGCGCCGTCGGTGGTGTAGGCGATCCACGCCATACCCTTCGCGCCGTTGGCTGCAGCGATGTTTGCCAGTTTGTCAATGTCGCCGCGGCTCCAGTCACCTGCGCCCTTGGCGTTGATTGCCTTGACCACGCCGCCGGCCTCCACGGCCTTGGCGAATACGCCGAAGCCGCAGCCGCGCACTATCTCGGTCAGGTTGACGAGCTTCATATCGAAGCGAACGTCGGGGCGGTCGCAGCCGTAGTATTCCATGGCGTCTGCGTACTGCATGCGCTGCAGCGGGAACTCGTGCTCAACGCCGGCGGCGGCCAGCACTTCGCTCATGACGCCTTCCATCATATCCATGACATCTTCGCCCTGGACGAAGGACATCTCAATATCCACCTGGGTAAACTCGGGCTGACGATCAGCGCGCAGATCCTCGTCGCGGAAGCAGCGGGCGATCTGATAGTAGCGCTCGATGCCGCCGCACATCAGCATCTGCTTGAACTGCTGCGGGCTCTGCGGAAGCGCGTAGAATTTACCCGGGTTCGGACGAGAAGGAACAATGTAGTCACGTGCGCCCTCGGGAGTGGAGTTCGCGAGAATAGGGGTCTCGACCTCGATAAAGCCGCGATCATTCAGCGCGGAGCGCATAGCCTGCGCCACGGTGTGACGAAGCTTGATGGCGTTAAACATCTCGGGACGGCGAAGATCCATATAGCGCCACTTCATGCGAGTGGTCTCATCGGTCTCAATGCCGTCTTCGATGGAGAACGGCGGAGTGACGGAGGTGTTGAGCACCTTGACGGACGTCGCCAAGACCTCGATTTCGCCGGTTGCCATATTGGGATTGACCGTGCCCTCCGCACGAGCGCGCACCTTGCCGACGATCTCGACAACGTACTCGCGGCCCAAATGCTCCGCGACGGCGAAGTCTTCGGCGCTGACGCAATCGGGGTCGATGACGACCTGGGTGTATCCCTCGCGGTCGCGCAGGTCGACGAAGATAAGTCCGCCGTGGTCGCGGTTATGCCACACCCAGCCGGTCAGCGTGACCTGGGAATCCACGTCGGACGCACGCAGCTGGCCGCACGTGTGGTCATGCATGCAGTAATCGTTCAAGTAATCCGTCATTTGCTCTCTTACTCCTTATCGTCATTCTCAAGCGAGAACACAGTATCGATGTTGATGGGAGACGAAGCGCCCCCTACGCGCTGCCCGCCGAACTGGGAAAGCAGACGTTTCGCCGCAGCAATATCGACCAGCTTCTCGGCGTGACTGCGCATGTTGCGAATACGCGCCTTGCCTTGGGAAAGCTCGTCGGGACCGAGCACGATCACAACGCGGGCATTGACTTTGTCTGCCATCTTGAACTGGCTTTTCAGGCTCTTCCCCTGATGGTCCATCTCGACGCAAAGCCCGGCGTCGCGAGCGGCGCATACCAAATCAAAAGCGGCCGCGCGAACAGAATCGTCCACGCAGGCGACATATCCGTCAACACGCTTGGTGCTTTCGCCCAGAGCGCCGGCGGCCTCAAGCGCGAGAACCATGCGTTCGAAACCGAGCGCGAAGCCGAGGCCCGGAGTGGGACGGCCTCCTACAGATTCGGCAAGCTTGTCGTAGCGACCGCCGCCGCCGATGGCGCTCTGAGAACCCATGCCCTCGGTGACCTGAGCCTCGAAAACCGTGCGCGTGTAGTAGTCGAGACCGCGCACCAGCGTGGGATCTTCGATGTAGGAAATGCCCGCAGCGTCAAGCAGAGCCTTGACCGCTTCGTAATGGGTTCGGCAATCGTCGCACAGATTGTCGGTGATCTTCGGGGCGGCCTCCATAACGCGAGAGCACGTTTCGTTCTTGCAGTCGAACGCACGCAGCGGGTTGGTTTCCGCACGACGATGGCACTCTTCGCACATTTCGTCCTCATGGTCGAGAATGAATTGGCGCACGCTTTCGCGATATGCAGGACGACATGCGTCGTCGCCCATGGAATTAATGAGCAGGCGCATATTCTGACGAGGTACACCCATGGTTTCGTAGAAGCGCATGAGCATGATAATCATCTCAGCGTCAGCCGTGGGTTCGGTTGCGCCCAGGCATTCGACGCCTATCTGATGGAACTGGCGCAGGCGTCCTTTCTGGGGACGTTCCGCGCGAAACATCGGACCAGCATAGAAGAGCTTCGCCGGAGCCGCTCCCTGCTCGACCAGATTATGCTGAACCACCGCACGAACCACACCGGCCGTACCTTCGGGGCGAAGAGAAAGCTTCTGCTTGGACTTCAAGCCCTCGTCGGAGCCGGCAGCAAGCGCGCGTTTGTAGTTTTCGCCGCTGCGAACAGTGAACATTTCTTTGCCCACGACATCGGTTGCTTCGCCGATGCCGCGCGTAAACACTTCGGTCATCTCGAAGATAGGCGTATCGATGGGCTCGTAGCCATACGCAGCAAAAAGCTTTGCCGCGGTTTCCGTCGTTGAGCGCCACAGGCGCGCGACGGCGGGAAGCATGTCGGCAGTTCCCTCGGGTGCATTGTAAGGCATGGACATCCTTTGCGACGTGGCGTTATTCGTAACGCAACATTGTAGCACCTTGCGTGGGAAGTCTGATGAGAATACGCGCTACGCGCCACGCTTTCAACGCAAGACGCGGCGCGTCGCATGCCCGTCGGGCAGGATGCGCACCAAAGGACCCCCGAACGCGCAGGAGCGCCTGCGGCTTGCCGCTACGCCACAGGCCTGCAAATACTTCGTGAACCCGCAACGTAGAAAGGGGCGCAGCGATTGCGCCCCTTTCTATAAACAGTCTTAGCCTATATCAATTCGATAACGTCGAGTTTCTCCGCCGAAGCGTGCACGACCTCTTCCCCGCCGAAGACGCAGACGCTGCCACGTCGGGCAACTTCGTCGAGCACCGCAGAGCACGCACGCAGCTTTTCCGGCGTTGTGGCCAGCTTTTCCGCCCGCAGCCGCTCGCGGTAGCCCGCAGGCTTTTCGCAGAAGAACTGGGCATCCTGGCGCCGGGCAACCTGCCTCGGCTTCGCCGGAGCATCGTGCGATGCCACCGTGCTTACGATGTAGCCCTCCATCTCTTCTTCGCTCGGGTCAAACGACGCAAGCCACGAACCCGCCGCGTCGAAACGTTCGATGGTCGGGTCGACCGCTGGATCGCGGAAGGAGTAGAACCGTCCGAAGCCTTCGGGCGTACGACGGAAGCCCACGCCGTACGCGCCGCCTTTCACGCGCACTTCGTTCCACAGGTAGTCGAATGAAAGCGCGCTTGCGAGCACCTGCCATTCGCCCGCGTACGCTCCAAGGCTGCCCACGTCGGCGCCTTTGGCAACATAGCACACGTCGCTCGGCACGATGAACGCCTCGCGCCTCATTACGGGATCGGGAATCTTCTCGCCGAAAGCGGGAACAGAGGGCTTGCCGTCGAACGCCCTTGCCTCTCCAGGCAGGCCGAAATCACCCGCCATACGGAAGAAAGCCTCCCTGTCAGCCTCCGATCCCGTAAAGCTCGCCACCACATCGCGCTTCGTGAAAACACGCGAGCACACGTCTCGCAAACGCGATTGCAACGCGTCGAAACGTTCGTCGAAGTTGTCGATCAAATCGCACAGGAAGCGGTAGAAATCCACGCCCCCCATGGCCTCTTTCAAAACCCCCGATTTGAATTCGTACGAGGAAAGCCTGTTCATCGCGCGCACGTGGCCTTCGTTGGCAAACGACTGCTCCATGGCAATGCGGCGCTGCACCAAGATATCGCGAATCTTGTCGGCGTCATCGAACTTTGTGGTTTCCCAGATTTCGCGCGGGATGCACGCCATCTGCTCGAGCTCTTCCGAAAGCGCGCTGGTGGCGACGGTCATCTTGAGCGACACCCTCGAAGGGTCGGCGTCGTCGACGAACGCATCGGCAAAAAAGCGCAGAGATCCCAGGTGCAAGCGCATAAGGACATCCAGATCGGCCGCAGTATGGCGCTCGATATCGAGGCGCGAAAGAAGCATGCCAAGCACGCTCAGGTACGGTACGTCCTCCCACGCAAGGTCGTCGATACCGAAATATAGGTAAAGGTAGCTTATCTTGCGCGTGGGCACGTTGTGGAACAGGCACGTGATGGGCCCCTCCGCAAAAACCTGCATCTCGGGGTCAGGACTCGCGGGGCCTATATCGCTCACGTGCAGACGCGGAAGGGTTTCGACGGCTTCGGGGGCATCGGGGCTTTCCTGCATTACGCGCAGCGCAGCCACCTCGTCGCGAATTTCTTGTTTGTCCGCTTCGTCCATCTGTGCAAGCTTGGTCGCAAGTTCGGCGGCTTCTTCGGAATCGCCCTCGGTTTTCTCAGGGACAAGCTCGACTAAGGCCTTATGGTTGCTCTTGCATACGAGCGCTTCGAGCACGTCTTCGAAATAGCGCCCCTCGAGACCGGCGCGCATATGGGCAAGCGCGTCTTCGTAGCGCAAGTATGTCGTGGGCATGTCTTCGTCATACAGCCAACCCGCAAGCGCATTCATGGCCAAGGGCACGCCGTCAGCCATGCCGCGGTCGCGTTCGCGCAGGTCAAAAGACATCTGCGCAAGCGACGCCTCAAGCACGTCTCGGGGAATACCGTCACGAACCAGGCGACGGACCTCGGATTCAACAAGCTCCATGAACGGCCGCGCAGCGCCGTCGTTGGCATTGCGCAGCTGGAACATCGCCACAGGCTGCGCCTGCGAGTCGAGAAGATAGGCCATGGCGTCACCGCCGAGACCGGCATCGAGAATAGCGCGCTTGATAGGGGATTCGTTGCCGCCCATCAGCGCATCAAGAAGGATGTCGCACGCCAGCACGCGCTCGAAATCGCGCGCCTCGCCCACGACATAGGCCAGTCCGACACCCGCGTTTTCGGGAGCGGTCTCCATCCGAACCGTTTCGTCGAGCGTCACACACGGCTCCTGGGTTCCAATGGCGTTCGGCGCCGCATCACTGCACGGCTCGAACACCGAAAGGTAGTTTTCGTCCAGAAAGCCCAGAATACGGTCGGCATCGAGGTTTCCGTACAGCACGATATAAGAATTGTCCAGGCGATAGTGGCGCGCGTGGGTATCCAGATAGCCCTCATAGGTCAACTGGGGGATGGCCCTCGGATGCCCGCCCGATTCGAAAGCGTAGCACGTATCGGGGAAAAGAGCCCTGTTCACTGCGTGGTAGAGCACGCTATCGGGATCGGATAGCGCACCTTTCATTTCATTGAAAACAACGCCGTTGTAGCGCAGGCGCTCACCTGAAGCGTCTTTTTCGATGGCGACCTTATCAGGCGCGCCATTCTCGGCGGCCGCCCCACCCTCGAAAGCAGCAGCGTCGGCGATAGCCTCGCCTTCGGCCTCTTCGAGCTCGTAGTGCCATCCTTCCTGCTCGAAGATGGCGCGCTTACCATAAATCGCAGGATGCAAGACCGCATCCATGTAGACGTCGATGAGATTAATCAGGTCCTGTTCGTTCGTACTGGCCACCGGATACATGGTTTTATCGGGAAACGTCAACGCATTAAGAAACGTCTGCATGGACGTTTTGAGCAAATCCACGAAAGGCTCTTTAACGGGAAACTTCTCGGATCCGCACAGTACCGAATGCTCCAAGATGTGAAAGACGCCCGTGTCATCCGCAGGCGGTGTTTTGAACGCTATGGAAAATGCCTTATTGGCATCTTCGTTCTGAAGGAAAAGTAGCCGAGCGCCGCTTTTCTCGTGCCTCATCACATGCGCAAACCCGTCAATTTCCGACAAGGGTTCGCTTGATTGGACGATGAAGCCGTGCGTCTGCACACCCGGCGCGAAATCGAAAGATGAATCGTGAGATGAAAGCATGGAATGTCCCTTCGCATCTGGATAATGCGGAGAATTATAGTCCACGCCCTTGCCGCCGCCGTTCACGCCCCGTCAACACACCGAAAAGGCTCAGACGCAGATTAAAATGCACCAAACTGCCGTGCGAAACTCGCAAAATGCGCGAAACGTACCCGATTTACAGCGCGCCTGCAGCTCATAGCACAATTTCCCTCACGTTATTCCACATTTATCAATACTTTGTCTATTTTCATAGATTATATCCTGAAATGCTCGGAACGCATTGATACACTTCGTGCGTTTTGCGAATCCGAGGGAGCGAGCTCGTGCATTTTGCGAGTCCGAAGGGGCGAACCCATGCGTTTTCCGAACCCAAGGGAACGAATCCGTGCGTCTTTCGAGCCCGAAAAACGCAGGCTCCCGCACTTTGTCCCACGACGCAGGCACGACACCGATACAATGTCGAGCATGGACGACATAAAAACGGCGCCTCGAACTACCGAGCAAAAGCGGGCGACGCAACGTCGATAGGATGCCGACCGGCGCCGACACAGGAGGATTCATCGCACCCACTTGTCGGCCTGCGAAACTCATCCTTTCGATTCAACAAGGTCTATCAATTCCTGATGCGAATGCACTCCAAGCTTTGCGTACACGTGCGAAACGTGAGTCTTCACCGTATTGTACGAAACGACCAGGGTCTCCTGGATATAGCGAGCATTGCGCCCGTGCGCCAAGAGCAGAAACACCTCCCGCTCACGCTCGGTCAGGCATGCGTCTGTGGCAAGCCTGCCGCAGCGCTCTTCCAGCGACCCTTCGTCGCCGCCTTCTTCTTTTCCTTCGACGACCTTGACGTCGACGGACGGCAAAACCGACTCGATGGTCTTCGAGAAGCTGAATGTGCCGAGCACGAACAGCACGTAGGCAACCAGAACGAAAACCACAGCAGCCGAGATGATAGCAAGAACCGTGCCGTCGGTCCGATACGCCTCGTTCGTCACCCTTCCGAACACAGCCCCCAGGATGGTTCCCCACGAAGCCATTGCGTTACCCCAAGCAAACACGGAAAGAGCGCCCGTTGGATTTTTCGCTCCGATTGCAATAAGCACGTAGTACATGAGTATCTCGAAGATGCCCGTCCCCGCAGAGAGCAGCGAGCTCGCAAGCGCGTCGCGCGGAGTGCCCGTTATGGAGAGAACGAGAAAACCCGCCACCGAGACAAGAATCGACACGCGGAACAACCCATCGGAAGAAAGAGGTTTGCTGCTGGCGAACACGCACACGGCAACGGCACACAGCGCAGCCAACGCCGAAAATGCAACCACGGGTACGCGATCGACTTCGCCGAAAGTCAGAGAATAGCCGTAAACAAATCGAAAGACGACCAGCGATATAAACACCTGATGGCCGAACGGAACGAACGAACCAGGCGAAGTGATGGATATCTGAGCAGGAGAATCGCTGCTGGAAAAATCACGCACACGCAGCGAAAGCCGCGCCGACAAAGCAACGGCCCCGATCGGAAAAAGCAAAAACATCGCCAGATTTGCCTCGAGAGGCAGGATGCGGAAAAGACCGCGAAGCACAAACGATGCGACATAGGACCACACGACGACGATGCCGGCACGACGCAAAGTAAGACCGGTGCAGGCAAGACCGACGCAGATGTTTGCAAGTCCTCCCCCAACAGTTACAAGCGAAGCGCCCGCAACCGTGAGAAAAACCGAATCGCACAACGTCCCCGCCACGCACAACGCGCCGCCGACCGCCATCAAGAAGACGACACCCCATGTGAAAATGCGGCCGTCGAGAGGATGCGACCTCCAAAACGACAATACGGCGATAGCGGCAAGCGCCGCTCCTCCGACACACGCGCTCACTTCGCGCGTCCATATGAAAATCAAGTCGAACAGCGGAAAGGCGCTGTAATTCAGCAGCCAGTATTCGGAAAACGTCAGCGTGAGCGCCAAGGCGCACAGCATAGTCGGACCGTTCTCTCCCCCGCACGCACGAGCCTTGGCCAACATGGCCCGCTGCATGATATTGCCCACCAAACCCTCCCTTACAGTGCGCATTCATGCAGGGTATTCTAGCAGGAGAGACTCCTCGACGTACGGGCTAAGCGTACGAAAACATCTCATACCGCAACTACATTTTCCCAGTTCAAATTACATTTCGATAAATCTCACCCGAGTAGTACGACGCGTTTTTCGCACACGAGGCATACGATTTCGTCGTTCGAACGCTTCGTCCGTGAAACGCCGTCGCGTTGCACGACCCGCAAGGCCGCGTCCGCACCAGCATCGGCCCGCAGGGCGCGTCCGTATCGGTATCGACCTGCAAGGCCGCGTCCGCAGCAACATCGGCCTCGCTGTCTTTTGCCGAACGCAGCTGCACCGCTGTGCAACGCAAGCGCGCCGCATATGGATACGAAGCAGAAACGACATACAAGGAGGGAATTTCATGAAGACCGAAACCAAGGGCATGTCTCGCCGCGCATTCTTGGGCCTTGGCGCCGCCACGGCGGCTATCGCAGGAGCAGGCCTTGCCGGGTGCTCCGCCGGAAAGCCTGCCACCGCGCCTAAGGCAGGCGGCGCAGCCGAAGACTGGCTCGGCTCCGCACCGGAAATCGCCGAAGACGAAATCGTCGAAACCATCGACACCGAAATCCTTGTCTGCGGCGCAGGCACGTCAGTGTCTGCGGCGCAGGCACGTCAGGACTTTTTGCCGCATGCTCCGCAGCCGAAGAAGGCGCAAAGGTAGTCTGCCTTGAAAAAGGCGCCATCGGCGGCGGCGTGCGCGACAACCTCGGAGCACTCAACAGCCGACTGCAGCAAGAGGCGGGCGAGACGATCGACGAAAACGAAATCGTCAACGACATGATCCGCTACGCGGACAACTACTGCAACCCACGCCTGTACCACATCTGGGCGCAAAACTCCGGTGAGGCGATCGACTGGTATCAGGACCGTCTCGAAGAAGCAGGATTCGAGCTCTTCTTCGAGGGCGCGAAAGATGCCAAGCCCTCTCTGTACAAACACTGGGCTACCGGCCATATTCCCAGCTGGCCCGCCGATACTGAATTCGCCGGCCTTTCCGACGTTGTCAACGGCAAAATCGTCCTGGGCGATTACGCGGAATCCAAGGGCGTCGAATTCCGCTTCAACACCCCCATGGTCAAGCTTGTCCAGGACGAAAGCGGCGCAGTAACGGGCGCAATCGCCGAAGGACCCGACGGCTATATCAAAATCAACGCAAGCAAAGGCACGGTGGTGTGCACGGGCGGCTACGCACGCAACGAAGACATGCTCAAAGCCCTGCAGCCTCAGACCATGGACAAGTACTCCCTCTCCATTGCCATCGATGGCACCACGGGCGACGGCATCAAGGCATGCCTGTGGGCGGGCGCTCACATGGACGAGGTCCACACCGCGATGGTCTTCGACCGCGTTGCCGTAAAGCCCGACGAGTTCGGCGGATCGGACACGGTCGGCTCCTTGTTCTGGATGGGTTCCAACCCGTGGCTGAAGGTCAATCTCAACGGCGAGCGCTTCGCCAACGAAGCCGCACCGTACGATTACATCCTCAACGCCACGCTGACACAACCGCACCATACCGTTGTCGATATCTGGGACTCGGACTACGAACAGTATCTCGAGCAGTTCGACATCCACGGATGCGCACGCGTCAACGGCGCTCCCACCAACATGACGCTCGATGCCGTCAAAGGCCTCAACCAGGGTCTGATCGACGACGGATACATTGTCGTCGCCGACACCATCGAAGAACTCGCCGAGGGCCTGGGCATCCCCGCCGATGCGCTTAAGGCGACGGTCGAGCGACAGAACGAAAACTTCGATGCCGGCGTTGACCCCGATTTTGGCAAAGACACGCACCGTCTGTCCGCTATCCGTACCGCTCCGTTCTACGGCGTGCGCACCTCCGGCTACATGCTGTGCACCCTGGACGGCATCACCATCAACGAGAACTTCCAGGCCGTAAACGACGGAGGCGAAGCGATCGAGGGCCTCTATGTCACGGGCGTCGATTCGGGATCGTACTACGCGCATACGTATCCGAATATGTCCACCGGCAACTGCTGCGGATGCTCCGTCACCTTTGCACGTATGATCGGCAAGGCGCTGGCCGCGAAGTAGCATCGCCGAATACCGAAGCATTTTTCGGGCGACATCCGCGCGGTGCCGACAGCACCCATGACACCGCGCGGGCGCATCCGCTGCCGCAATAGCCGGTGTTTCTCGCAAGCGTATCCTTCGCTGCGACAGCCGGCGCTTCGCGCAAGCGCATCCGTCGCCGCAGCCGGCCGGCTCGCCCCGCATCGGCGCATTTGCCGGCTACGACGACCCTCCTACCGTAGACCCACCCTCCGCAGCGTGGGCGCGCTCTCGATACTGAGGTGCGCCCACGCCGTAACGACGCACCGGCGCCGCATCATAGCGAACCTTCACACGCCAGGCGCCCCTTTGCGCAATCCCCTTCGTGCAAGACCTACCCTCCATTCAAGACCCCTCACACAAGACCCCTCGTGAAAAACCCCTCCCTTGCGTCTTCGCGAAGACTCGCTTTTATCCGATTCCGAGCATCTGGCCCCTGAACAACGTTCATCCATACTATCTCGTAGGTTTTTGACACGCGAAACGCACGAGAATACGAGATAGTATGGATTTCCGAAGCACATCGTCGACCGCGTTTTTTTTCGAAACATGAAACCCCTGTTCACAGGCTTGTTGTCACAAGGATCGCCCAAGTACCCGAAATGCATCCATACTATCTAGGCAAAACGTGCATTTTCCCTGCAAAAACCGCCTAAATAGTATGGATGCGGCGCACGATGCGCTCTCAACAAGCACTCCAATGGATGCCATGTATGACGCACCTTGGCAGGCGTTCCCCGAGGGAGACAACACCCGATGCGCTTTCGGTGGCATGCTCCGACAGATTGCCGCATACCGCACTTCCAACAGACACGCAGCATGAACGAGTCGCGTGGCGCTTTCGGCAAGCATGCTCCGCCCTTTCCCTCTGTTCTTTTTCTCCCGCACAATCATTGCGACCAGAACGTCGGGCGCCCTATGCCACAATGAGGGCATCTTCTGGTCGAATGAAGCGTTTCGCATGCAAGGAGGCTTCCGTGGAAATAAGCGCAATGGAGGGGCAAACCTCCCCTTTCGAAATAGACGTACGTCTCGAGGCGGAGGAAGTGGACAGTCTTGCAGCCGGCGCATGGAAGCGCATGGCTCGTATTCTCAAATGCGACGAAAGCCGTGTGCGACAACGTACCGAGGAGCTTCTCACCGCACGTGAGATACAAAAGTTTCTCGAAGAAACCATTATGGCGCGCGCCTCAGAGACGGCCCTCGAGAAAACGGCGCCTTTATTCATGGGCGCGCCCGAGCTCGAAAGCAACTCGCCCTTGCGCGAACAGGAGTCTTTCTCTTTCCATGCCCGCGTCTACCCCGTTCCCTCAATGGATATAGATTGTGAAGCCCCCATTGTCCGCAGGCGTCCCAAAACGGCAAAAGACGGAGCGCGTCGCACCTCGTCGCTTTCCGATCGAGTCCTCGTGCAGGAAACACTTCGCGCACGGGTCAACGGCACTATACCCGATCGGCTGCTGCGCAAAGCCCTCGCTTTGAAGAAAGAGCAGTTCCAGCAATACCTCGCCGACAAAGGTCTGACGTATCGGGAGTACCGCATTGCCCACCGCGTAAAGCCCCAAGAAGTCGAAGACGAGCTTTATGACGAAGCTTTCGACGAACTCTCAACCGATATCGCGCTCGATCTTGTATTCATCAAGCAAGGGCTTTCCGTTGACCAGGACAAGATAGACGCAACGCTCACAGAGCTTGCCCCCGGAAAAGAGAAAGAGCTTCTCGAAGAACTTACGGCTACGGGAAAGACCTGGATGCTCTATCAAAAAGCGCGACGAGATGTCGCGCTTGATTGGGCGGTAGAGCATTTGTTGCAACGGTAGAAACCGCGAGCGGAAACCATTCGGCAAAACAGCGACAGCTTTGAACGCGTTCGAAAAAGCACCCATCCCTCGAAACAGCGGCCTCAAGCGCACCTCATGTACGAGATATCCAGCGAAGCAGCGCCTTACGCGTACTTCATGATAATGGAGTCCATAATGTCGGATGCACGCTCGCACGTGTCTGCCGTGTTCTCCATGCGCTGGAACAGCTTGTCCCAGATGAAGATGTCGAGAGCGTCCTCTCGCGATTCCTTGTACAGACCGTGCATCGCCGTGAAAAAGAGGCTATCCATCTCCTCTTCCGCATCGCCAACCTTCACGATAAGGGCAGGAAGCTTCTTGGAATTCTTGAAGTTCCTGAATTCCCCCATGGCAACCTTCAGGGCTTCGCAGCTCTTAAGCAGCAGGCGCGCAAAATCGATAGCGCGCGGGTGCATGGAAGCGAGATTGAACATGTAGAAACGTTGGATGGTCGCTTCCATGTAGTCAAGAATATCGTCCATGCTCTGCGTCAGAGAGATGATGTCTTCTCGGTCGATCGGCGTGATGAAGTCAACGCTGACAGCCTGGAAGATGCTATGGCAGACCTTGTCGGCGGCATGCTCGATTTCGTGAGCACGTTCGATGTCAGGCAGAAGCGTGTCAGACGTGGTGAAGTTCTCGATGATTTCAATAAGAAGCTCCGCCTCCCGGCATGCCAGATCGGCCTGCTTTTCGAACGCGTCGAAATAGTTGAATTTCTGCTTGAGAGACATCGCTGCCCTTTCTCGCTCGCGCGGCAACAGCCGCGCCTTCCCCAGAGCGCTTCGCGCATGCACAGTTCGGACGAAGCGAAGCGCAACCTCTTATACAAACAGGAGGAACAACTCCGCCGTTAAGAAACCGATAAGACCGCACCCGGGAAATGTCAGAACCCAGGTTTTCACCATATCAATGGCAACCTGCCATTTCACGGCGCTTTTGCGCTTGGCCGCTCCAACGCCCATGATGGCCGTGGTCTTCACGTGCGTGGTGGAAACCGGCATGCCGGTAAACGTGGCAAGCATGAGACACAACGTGGCAGAAAGGCTTGCCGCGAAGCCTTGGTAAACCTCGAGTTTCACCATGTTCATGGCGACGTTTTTGATGATTCTCTCTCCGCCGATCGCCGTGCCAAGGCCCATGTTAACCGCACAGAGCACCATCAGCCATACGGGAAGCGCTAATTCAGCGGGCTGTCCTAATCCGGCGGTAAGCGCAATGCCAAGCATGAAGATGCTCATGAACTTCTGTCCGTCCTGAGCACCGTGCATAAAGGCGACGCCTGCGCCGGCGATTATCTGGCCCCAATGAAAGACCTGGTTCGCCTTATTGCGCGGAGCTCTTCTGCAAAGTCGCGCGATAAGGCGCGCAGTAAGCCATCCCATGCCGAAACCCAGAAACGTGGAAAGAAGGATTCCATAGATAACCTTCATCCACTCATTCCAGTTGATGGCGTCGAAGCTGCCGACCGCGGCTATAGCCGCACCCGTCAAGCCGGCGATAAGCGAATGACTCTGCGACGTGGGTATGCCGAAAAACCAGGCAGCCGCGCCCCAGACGATGATGGCCACCATCGCGGCAGCTAGGGCGGCAAGGGCCGCCTGGTTGTCTCCGCCGAAATCGACCATTTTGAAGATGGTGTTGGCGACGGCGCTCGTGAAAAGCGACACCACCAGCAAACCTAGGAAATTGCACACGGCCGCCATGACGATGGCGGGGCGCGGTTTCATAGAGCGAGTGGAAACCACTGTTGCAATAGCGTTCGGGGCATCGGTTGCTCCGTTCACTACGATGACGCCGATATTGAGAAGGGTCACCGCAAGCATGAGGGGGTCAGACATAAGCCCCGCGACAAAAGTTCCAAGCTCGACGCTCAAAAGGTCCTCCGATCACACGAATGCGCCAGGTCTAAGCCCGCTAGAAAGCCTGGATGACGCGACGGCGCTCCATGCCGATCGTCGTCAAGCCTTCGTGGCCGGGATAGACAATGGTCGAATCGGGAAGCGGAGCGAGCTTCGTACGAAGGCTTTCGCGCATTTCGCGTTCGCTGCCGCCTTCGAAGTCCACGCGACCCGTCGCGCCGCGGAACAACGTATCGCCCGAGAAGAGAATGCCGGGCTTGCCGTCGAACCCCTTCAGATACAGGCAGATGCCTCCCTTGGTGTGACCAGGGGTAAGCAGAACTTCGAGCTCGAGGGAGCCAAGCTTGATGGTCTCTCCGTCTTTAACCTTGCGATCGACGTGAACAGGGGCGACAGCATCCCAGTCTCCGAAATAGCCGCCTTGCCCGCGTTCGATGATTTTGGAATCCGCAACGCTCGAAACAACCTTCGCTCCCGTCGTCTTTGCGAGCGCGGGAAGGCCCACCAGATGGTCGTTATGGTCATGGGTGCAAACTATGTACTGAAGGTCGAGCCAGCCAAGAGCCTTCTTGATGGCTTCAGGGTCGCCCGCAGGATCGACCACGAGCGCCGGAGCCCCTTCGTCGCGGCCGTCAGACACGATGAAGCAGTTATTATCCATCATTCCGATAACGAGGATGGTCACCGGGACGCAACCGTTCGAATCGGTAACGACACGCTTGCAGTTCGCACGCATCGAACATTCCTTTCAACCGGCGAAAGCACTTCGCTTTCGCATCCAGCATATTACAACCCCGACCGAAAACCGGCCGGGGTGGCTTCGCGTCTGCGCGCCAGGCGCACAGACCTCTATTTCTTCTTATGAGCCGCATCTCCTGGAAGCATGCGCCTGGCGTCGAAGACGCCGTCGATCCTGAGCAAAGACTCCAGGATGTTCTCTATGTGCGACACCTGAGAGACCTGGAACAAATACCGCATCTCGACTATGCCGTCGGAATGGCTCACCGTGTTCGACGCAAGCACGTTTACGCCCGTATCGGACAACGTGTTGATAATATCACGCAAAAGGTTCATGCGATCGAGGGCTTCGATAAAGACCTCCACTTGATACGAACTTGTAGTTTCCGCGGTTGCTTCCCATTCAACCTTGATCAAGCGTCCCTGGTCACGCATGAGGTCTTTCGCATTCGGGCAATCGGCCCGATGGACGGACACGCCGCGACCTCGCGTAACGAAACCGATGATTGCGTCACCCGGAACGGGATTGCAACAGCGAGAAAGGCGCACCGGGGCATTTTCCAACCCGGCGACAATAACCCCATTCGAGGCATGGGCCTTCCTGCGCACGTTCGGGCGCTTGACCGACGTGATAAGCGGAGGCATGACGCCGCTGCTCATCATGGGAATGCTCGGCGTGTCGTTGACCGGCTGGGGGTTGAGAATCTTCAGGAGACGGTTGGCCACATGCAGCACGGTCTCTTTGCCCGCGCCTATGGCAACCATCATGTCCTCTACGTCTTTGTAACCCATCTGCTCAGCGACGGATTTCTGAGCGCGCACCGACGATGTGGACCCAAGCCCGAAGCCATGCTTCTTCATCTCGCGAGCGAGCTTGTCTCGGCCTTGAATGAGATCGTCGCTTCGGCTCACCTTGGAAAAATAGCTGCGGAGCTTGCTGCGCGCCGACGGAGTTTTGACCATCTTGATCCAGTCGCGCGACGGCGTAGCGCTCTTCTGCGTGAGGATTTCCACGCGATCGCCCATCTGAAGCTCATAAGAAAGCGGAACGATCGCGCCGTTGACCTTCGCCCCTACGCAGTGGTTGCCCACTTCGGAATGAACGTTGTAGGCGAAGTCGACCGGCGTCGAGCCGCTGCGCAGGCTCATGACATCGCCTGCGGGCGTGAACACGAAGACCTCCGTAGGCGCCAAGTCAACCTTCAAATCGCTCAGGAACTCGCGGGAATCCTTCGTCTCCTCCTGCCAGTCCACCATCTGGCGCAGCCAGGCGATCTGACGATCGAACGCTTCGTCGGCCTTGCTGCCCTTTTCCTTATAGCGCCAATGCGCGGCAACGCCGTATTCGCTCATGCGATGCATTTCCTCGGTTCTGATCTGAACCTCAAGCGGGCGGCCCGACGGACCGATGACGGTGGTATGCAGGCTCTGATACATGTTGAGCTTCGGCATGGCGATATAGTCTTTGAATCGGCCGGGCATAGGGTGCCATAACGCATGAACGGCGCCGAGCACTGAATAGCAGTCCTTGACCGTCTTCACGATAACGCGCACGGCAATCAGGTCATAGATCTCGGAGAAGCCTTTGCCGCGCTTCGTCATCTTCTGATAGATGGAGTACAGATGCTTCGGACGCCCCGCAATGTGGCCGGTGATATTGACTTTGGTAAGCTCGCCCGTAAGCGTTTCTATGACGTCGGCAAGGTAGCGCTCGCGCTCTACACGGCTTTCCGCCACCATGCGGCTGATCTGACCGAATTTCGCCGGATCGAGATAGTAGAACGAAAGGTCTTCAAGCTCCCACTTGATGGAGCCGATACCAAGGCGATGGGCTATAGGGGCATAAATTTCAAGCGTTTCGCGCGCCTTGAAGATACGGCGATCTTCCTTGAGCGCCGAAAGCGTACGCATGTTGTGCAGGCGGTCGGCAAGCTTGATGACGATGACGCGAATGTCTTTGCTCATGGCGACGAACATCTTACGAATGGTTGCCGCCTGCTCATCGGTCAGGCTTCCCACCTCGATGCGCGTAATCTTCGTAACGCCCTGCACCAGCTGAGCGACCTGCGGGTTGAACAGCTCGGACACTTCTTCGACCGTCGTCGGCGTATCTTCCACCGTGTCGTGAAGAAGAGCCGCACACAGCGTGTCGGCGTCCATGCGCAAATCGGCAAGAATGAGCGCCACTTCTATGGGGTGGGCAATGAACGGCTCGCCGCTTTTACGCTTTTGCTCCTTGTGAGCCTCGCTCGCAAAACGATACGCTTTCTCAAGCAGAGCCTGATCATCTTCGTTGATGTACTCCGCCGTAACTCCCTGAAGCTTCGCAAAGCGCACTTCGGGAGCCCTTGCCTCGGAAGGCTTCGCGGAAGGGGCTATGCCGCCCTCGTATATCTCGAAGGCCCACGCTCCCGAAGCCCTGGCGAGAACAGGATCGATCGGAGCACCGACCTGCGAAGCGTTTTTCTCATCGGACATCGCGTCCCCCTTCCCCTTGCATGTCATCGGGCAGGATGGGTCGAATAATGCGATCGCGCAGAACCGATGCGGGACTGCGCATCACCCATTCGGTAAAGTGCGCAAACGCTTCGGCCTCCCCCATGCCTTCGCGATAACGCACGCTATCGCCCAATTCCACCTTCCCGCCGAAATCGCACACATGGACCTCGTAACGCTGGTCGCATGCGCACGAGCATGAACGCATACGCACGAGGCCAAGCTCTTCGAAGACGGCGAGCCCGCACGCGCACATATCGGGCGTTATCGGGAAATGGGGCGAACGCTGCGTGCATATATGCGCCAACCCATCGGTAGTCATTGTAAAGAAAACATCGCCATCGTGGGTAGAAACGGACACGACGTCTTTTTCCATCCGGGATTCATCGCCGGCAACGGCGCTTTCCCGACCGCGAACCGGCACGAAGGCTCCGGACGAGCCGACAGCGACACCCTGGGCAGCCTCTCGCTGCATGCGACGCAGCTCGCGGTATATCTGGGCCATGGCGTCATGCTCAGGAGTTCCCTGGTTGAGCACGCCCCTGTTCGAAGCGGCATCGCGCGATCCGAACAGCAGATGAACCGTTGCATCGCCGCCATTTCGACCAGCGCGACCGCTCATCTGATTGAACTCTATCTCCGAAAACGGCATGCCGTAGAGAACCACATGGCGCACGTCGGGGATATCGATGCCCTCGCCGAAAGCCGACGTGCATACCAGGACGCGCAAGACGTTCTCGCGGAAAAGACGTTCTATGCGCAAACGCTCATCTCGCGAAAGTCCCGCATTGTAAAAACCGACCTGCATAGCAACCTGAGGGACCATAGCGCGCAAATGACGCGTGAGGTCGACCGACCCCATGCGAGAATTCACATAGACAATCGTCTTCTCGCCCGATGCGACGATGCGGGCAAGATAGCTATCCTTGTCGCGCAGGCTTCGGTGGTCGTCGACAGTGAGGTTGCACCGGTCAGCTTCGTCGCGTACGACCGCCTGAATACCGAGCGATTGCACAATATAGGAGGCAACATCAATCGGGGCCGTTGCAGTGACGGCGAGAACCACGGGGTCTGCGAGCTTGCGGGCAAACGCGCCCAAGACGTCATAGGCCGGCCGCTTTCCAGCGCCCGCTTGCGCCATATGGTGGGCTTCGTCAACAACCATGAAGCCGATACGCCCGCATGCGGACACATCGTCCGCATGACACGCGAGGTACTCGGGCGTGGTGAGCACCACGTCGATTCCCCCGCTGGAAAGCCCCTCGTATACCGCGCCGCGCTGAGCCGAAGGCGTCTCACCGGTCAGGGCAGCCGCGCGAAGACCGAACTGTTCGAAAAGCGCGTTGAGATGAAACTCCTGGTCGGAGATGAGAGCGCGCAACGGATACACCAGAATGCTCGCCTTGCCCTGGCTCAAGGCGCAGCGTGCGGCATGTATTTGAAAGATGAGCGATTTCCCGCGTCCCGTTCCCATGACGGCAAGCGTGTTGACGCCCTCGGCAAGGCACTTCAGCGCACGTTCCTGAGAAGGATGCAGAGCCCTTTTCCCAATGCATGCCTCCACCAGCCTTCCTGTCAGGGCCTCAGGCTCGCGACGTGCGATCTCCTCCCACTGCTCGCGGCGGCGGCACCGTTCGGAAGCGCACCCGCAATCGGCGGTTTCCTCCATTTCCTGCGTTGCCTCGCAAAGCTCTTGGATGAAGTCCACATCCTCGCTCGGAAGACAAGCGCGCAACGCGGGGCATGGACAAGCCGGCTCTATGGCGTCGAGCATGCACTTGACCGTCCTGCGACCGCGCCATTCGTCAATCTGCACCTGGAATGCAGCGTCCACCACGCTTCCGCAGGCCATGAGGGAATCGATCCCGTCACAATGAAACATAATCGCATCGACCGACGAAGCCCCATCGGTAAGCGTGCAGGCGAGGTGGTTCTTTCCCGCGCCGACTGCGCGGCAGTTAGCAAGGCGAACATTGCGGGCCAAGTAGCGCGGCGTCAGGTTTTCCTGGCCGAAAGGAGCAAGACGATCAAGCTCTTCGACGTTTTCAATCGTGAGCTCCGAAAGATTGACCATAGAGTCGATCTCGATGAGCGGATGGAAGCTGTCCTCGGGAAGCTCGTCCATATATGCGCGCAATCGCTCGGAGAACTCCGGAAGCTTATCGGCCGGAAGGGTCACTCCAACCGCAGCTCCGTGCCCCCCGAAACGCGTGAGAATGTCGGATGCGGATTCGACGGCCTTGAACAGGTTCACCTGACCGACGCTTCGGCCCGACCCGCGCGCTTCGCCGTCCTCTATGGTGAAGAGCAAAGACGGAACGCCGAACGCATTGACCAGTCGGGACGCGACGATGCCCTTGACTCCTTCGTGCCACCCCTCGCCTGCCACGACAAGCGCACGCTGACCGTCGTAGATGGCATCCGCCTTCGCGCGTGCCTCTTCGGCAAGGTCGGCCTCGATTGCGCGGCGTTCGTCGTTGACGCGGTCCAGCTCTGCAGCTTTCGCCTGAGCGGCCTCGAAATCGTCCGTCATCAAAAGCTCAAGAGCTAGATCGGCAATGCCCATTCGCCCCGCCGCATTCAAGCGAGGAATAAGCGAAAACGAAAGGTTCGTCGAGGAAAGCGGTTTCCCCGCCACGTTGCACACGCCTACGAGCGCGGCGATGCAAGGACGAGGATGCTTGTTCATTTTCTCTATGCCGTCCGCCACCAAGGCGCGGTTCTCCCCACGCAAAGGCATGAGGTCTGCAACCGTTCCCAGGGTGGCGAAATCGGTGTAATCACGCCACAGATGGGGCTTTCCGAGGCGACCGCCGAGCACCTGAACCATCTTGAGAGCAACACCGACGCCCGCAAGAATAGAGCTTTCGCATTTCGGATCGCATTTCGGGTCGGCAACGGGAACCCCCTCGGGCACCGTGGAACCGGGCTCGTGATGGTCGGTGATCACCACGTCTATTCCGTCGGCCTTGACCGCCTCCACCTCCTCTTTGCAGGAGATGCCGCAGTCCACCGTGACAATAAGATCGGGGTCGTACCCTTTCGCCCGCTCAAGGGCTGCAGAAGTAAGGCCGTAGCCTTCCTCGAACCGCTTGGGAATAAGCGGCGTAACGTTCGCGCCAAGCGCGCGCAAACCCCGGGTAAGCACCGTCGTGGCCGAGATGCCATCAAGATCGAAATCGCCGAAGATGAGAATCTTCTGGCCTGAACGAACAGCCTCCTCAAGACGGTCGGCCGCTCGGTCCATGTCAGGAATTTCGTAAGGATTGCGCCAATCGCGGGCAAGGTCGGGCGAAAGAAACGCTTCGGCCTCTTGGATGCTTTCGATACCGTGGGCCGCCATGGTCTTGGCGATAAAGCGAGGCAAGCCGAATTCTTGCTGGAAAGATGAAACAAGCGTCTCGTCGGTCGACGCCACATGAAATTGCGCTGTCATAATGTCACATGCCTTAGGTCATGAACTCTTTTTCACGTGTCATTGTCGCACATTTGACGCGCTTTCAAGATGCAGCAACAGAGGTTGCACAGATGAACCCGCAGACGTTTTGGACCGCAGAGCGAAACGGAGCCCGGGCCTTTGCTCCTTGGCTTGCGAAGACGCTGCCGACGCGGCTTAAACCAGGCGCTTTGAGCAAGACGTCACGAATTCAGGCCGAATTCGTCGAAAAGCTCGGCGCGGCTGTGAACCCCGAGCTTTCGATACACGTGGCAAACGTGCGATTTCGCCGTGCCGGGCGCAACAACCATGGCTTCGGCAATTTCAGCCGCGGTTTTGCCAGCAAGCAAAAGCTCAAGCGTCTCTTTCTCACGGCGGCCAAGGCCGCACCGGTCGGCTGCGGCATCAATGCGCCTTTGCACAAGAAGCTCGTCAGAAGGCCGGGCAAGCGGGGCGACGCATAAGTCCACGTCGGATTCATGCACAGACGACGAGCCGGCCCTGACACATAGAAGAAGCGCGCCCATGACCGCAAGAATGGACAGAAACATGACGGTATTCGACGAAACGGAACCCCATGCAACGGCGAACGCCGAGCCAATACGCCCCACGACGCAACCGCCGGCAAACGAGGCGGCAATGGCAAGAAACGCCCGGTACGAAGCAGACGACGAACCGTACAGGGAAAACAGGACCGTCATGACGGCGTGGACGAGAAAAAGGAACATGCCCGCAACGGCCAGATCGAACGACAGCACGGGCTCAACCCCGAAAAACGACACAGACATGACCACGGCGGTGATGATGGGCACGGCCATGTTCAAAAGCGAAGACACCGTAAGCCCGCGAAGCACCAGCAAACAGACGCATGCAATCAGCACGGGCGCGAAAAACGTACCTGTGGCATATGATGACGAAGCTCCGCGAGACTCCGCCGACGAAATGGCAATTGCAAACGCAAAGGCCATCAGAAAGCAGGCCGCGAACAAACGCACGGGGAGCTTCTGCTCGCCATCGCTTTCCCCCGACCGGGAAAACACGCTTTCCTGCGCGGCGGCAACCGCCCTCCCAAGCATGTACGTCCCCAGCAAAAGCATGCTGTCCGACGCCACCAAAAGACGCGCCGGACCCATGTCGCCCAAAAACCACACGAGCACCGATCCAAGCGCGCCAGCAAGCAGGATGGTCCACACAATCTCTTCGGGGTCGTGGGCCGCACACACCCGCAGCCACAGGGGAATCACGTATGCAAGGTATGCCCCAAACAGCGCCCCGCCGACAAGAAACATCGCGTTCGTGGCGAAATTCACCGAGGCTATGTCGTTCACGTCGGTTATCAAAAGCCCGTACAGCGCGAACAAAACCGCCATGGCAAGCGAAAGCCCCCAAAGCAGCGGCATGCTCATGCGGGGCAACGAGCCGCGAGAGCGCACGAGCAAAAACGCCGCACACAAGGCGCCGAATACATACGACATGTCGGTAAACGAAAGCATGAACGGCGTGACATGCGTCATCGCCGGAGCGAAAAACACCTGGGTCACGAAGGCGAAATTGCACGCCATTCCCACAAGAAGGCCGTCGCGCGAAGCGTCGCGCATTCGCGCATCAAGCGCATGCAGCATAGTGGCCGCCTTCGTCGTCTTTTTCACGATTCCCCCATCGAAATTCGTTGAACAGGCAAAACGCTTGCTTTCAAGAGCAATGCGGCGCAGGGTTATTGGCCAATAACCCCCGAACGGCGTAATAAAGCACCGCTTTCGCCGCAGAGGTTACTCATTATTGACCCCTTTTGCCAACGCTATGGTAGCAGCGTCGATGCGCGTTCGCCAATCCGCAAGAGCGGGCAATTGCGCTGCTTCGTCCACGCAAGCGAGTCAAAGCCTGCACGAAGACGAATCGCCGCGAAGCGCGACGCATCGACGCGTGATGTATCGACGCATACCGCATTCAAACACAGGAGGGAACAATGGGAGAGTATTCACGCAGAAACTTCCTCAAAGGCTCCGTCGTCGGCCTTGCCGCCATGGCAGGCGCAGGGGCGCTTGCAGGTTGCGCTCCGAAAGGCGCCGGCTCCGGAGGCGGCGCTGCCAAAGACGGCATGACCTACGCCGACACGATTGAGTGGAACGGCGAATACGACGTCGTGGTGGTCGGCTTCGGCGGCGCGGGCGCGGTGGCCGCGCGCTATGCGGCCGAAGAGGGAGCCCGAGTGCTTCTGATCGACAAGGCCCCGCTCGGCAACGAGGGCGGCAACACCCGCTATTGCGGCCAGCTCATCGTGTATTCCGAGGACAAAGAGGCCATGAAGAAGTACTACGCGGGCCTCGCGGCGGGACACGACCTGCCCGAAGACGTGCTGGAAACCTACTGCCAGGGCCTCACCGAGACCAAGCAGATGCTGATTAACGACTTCGACGTGCCCGAAGAGAACTTCCAGCACTGGAAAGACGACTGCAGCCTGCAGCCGCTGATCGCGCACTTCCTTCCCGAGTACCCCGAAATCGAAGGCGGCGAAGCGCTCGACCTCATCAGCGTCAACCGCGAAGAGCAGGGCTTCTCGCATCTGTGGAAGGCCTACCGCAAGAAGATCGACAGCATGAGCGACAAGATCGACGTCTGGTGCAACGCGCCCGCCACGCACCTGTTCCAAGATCCCGTGAGCAAGGCCGTCATCGGCCTGACCGTCGAAAAAGACGGCGAGCCCGTCAACGTGCGCGCGCTCAACGGCGTGGTTTTGAGCTGCGGCGGCTTCGAGAACAACAAGACGATGGTCGAGAGCTACCTGGGCCTTTCCAAGTTCACCGTCAGCGGAACGCTTTTCAACACGGGCGATGGCATCAAGCTCGCCTCCGAAGTCGGCGCGGATTTCTGGCACATGGAGGCCTACGAGGGCAACTGCTTCCATTTCGGCGGCGCGTCCTTCCCCATCAAGGAGACCGAGCATTCCCTGCGTAGCGTCATGAACAACCCGTATCTGGTCAGCGGCAGCTACGTGGTGGTCGGCGACGACGGCCAGCGTTATATGACCGAAGACGCCGTGGCCCGTCACGGACACATGCCCGTGAACGGCGAATGGGTCATGATCAAGCGCCCACACACCACCTGGTGGGTTTGGGACAGCGCGCACAACGAGCTCATCGAGAAGATGAACGGCCTTGCGGGCTATGACGAGACGCTCGTGACCGCCAATACCATCGCCGAACTTGAAGCTGCGCTGGGCATCCGCGAAGGCGCGCTGCAGTCGACCATCGACGGATTCAACCGTTCCGCCAAAGACGGGTTCGACCCCGACTTCCGCCGCGCCCCCGAATCCATGCGACCCTTCTCGGAAACCGGCCCCTACTACGCCATCGAGCTGCGCCAGGCCATCCTCAACACGCAGGGCGGCGCGCGCCGCAACGGTAACGCCGAGGTCATCGGTATCGACGGCGAGCCGATCCCCCATCTGTACAGCGCGGGCGAATTCGGCGGCATCACCCCGTATCAGTACAACGGCGGCGGCAACATGGCGGAATGTCTGATCTTCGGCCGCCTCGCCGGCAAGGGCGCCGCAGCGCAGAAAGATCCGCTGCCTCCTTTGCCCGTCAACGTGGAATCCGAAATCGAATACACGCAGGGCAGCGGCAGCAGCACCGTGGAAACCGACCCGGCAAGCGTCAAGACCGAGGCGAACCAGTACGTCGGCGCTTCCGATTCGGGCATGGGCGGCCAGGCGCTCGTCAAGGTGACGCTGGACGGCTCCACCATCACCAACGTCGAAGTCGTCGAGCATCATGAAACCGCCGGCATCGGCACGCCGGCCATCGAGACGATTCCCTCCGCAATCGTCGAGGCCAACTCGGCCGACGTCGACGTCGTCGCAGGCGCTACCATGTCGAGCCGCGCCATCATCGACGCGACCAAAGACGCCCTGGCAAAGGCCGGCCTGTAAGAGCCATTCCCAATCGCGGGATGCACGCCCCTCCCTCTTTATATCGCGCATCCCGCCTTATCCAAGTTTTGCGATAGCGCCGTATCAACTGCATGCATTCAAGGCGGCACGGCGCAAACACCAACCCCTCCATGAAAAAGGACAGCTTCGGCTGTCCTTTTTCTCGTTCTCTTTTCAGCGCCGTCTTCCTCGGCACACCAAGCAGACGAAGACAGGTAACGCGGGCTGTATCAGTTAAAGCGCTGCTGGGTTTTCTCCAAGCCGTTTTCCAACAAGAACAGCACCGCTTCGGCCGCCAGATGTGTGGCCTGGTCGAAATCATCGCGCGCCTCTTTTTTCGGAAGGCTCAAAACCCAGTCCGCAACAGGCATGCGTCCCGGAGGGCGACCGATCCCTGTGCGCACACGCGTCCAATCCTTCGTCTGAAGCTTGTCAGCAATCGACTTCAAGCCGTTATGCCCCGCCAAGCCGCCACCGAATTTGACGCGAACCGTGCCGGGGTCTATGTCCAGCTCGTCATGTATGACCACGATGTCGGCAGGTGCTATTCTGTATGTAGCACACAGCTGCTTCACCGGCCCGCCCGAAACGTTCATATAGCTTTGCGGCTTGGCCAAGATGAGCTCCTCACCGCGGTATTTCACCTTTGCGGTCAGAGCGCCGCATTCGGTCTTCCAATATGTAGCCCTAAGCTGCTCGGCCAAATCGTCAATGGCATCGAAGCCAGCATTGTGGCGCGTATGGGCGTAGTCGTCGCCGGGATTTCCCAGGCCAACAATCAATCGCATGCATTCCTCCTTGCAGTATTTCGACAAGAATTGTGCCATGCGTCACGCAGCGCTTCCCGAAATGCACAAAACACGCACCCCGTGCTGAGCCTTCTTGGCAACGATCCGCGCATAATCGGCCCTTATCTTTTCTGCCCATACCATGCACGGCGCGCCGCCACCTCGGCCAGATCCCCGATAGCGTCCATGAGCGTAGCCCGCGTCTTCTCGTCGGTGTTTTTGGCAGCGTCCCGCAGCAGCGCGAGAGTCCTAGGCCCCGGCTGGATGATTTCGGCAAAATCCTGCGCCCCGCTCGCCCGCATGGCCGAAAACATCGCGTCCACGATAACGCGAGCCTCTTTGTCATCGTAGCGAGCAAGCCAATCGTTCAAGACGTCGTGCGCGAACCGGGCCGATTGGGAAAGCTCGTCGCACGTCTCGAATTCGAAGCCGTCTATCCCCCATGTGAAAGGATCGTGCTGCCAAGCGCCGGAAGCACTCGATTTCACCACGGTATACGGAGAAGCGTGCTTCATGAGCATGCCGATCAACGACTCACGCGGCACATAGCGCTCTATCAGAGGAACAACCGCAGCACGTTCGTTTTCGGAAAACATGCCCGAGCGAAAACCAGGAGCGTCGAGGCAGTACACGCGCCGGATGCGCCTGCGCGTCTTCTCGTTGCATTTCGCCGCGGCGTACACGGCGAGGTTTCCGCCCTTGGAATGACCGCCGACATACAGCGTCTTCGGCAGACGGCACGCAACGGCTTCCAAGTACCGCAACGCGCCCGTCTGAGAGGGCACGCGGTCCATGTAGGCCATATCGAAATCTTCGCGCCATCCCGTAAACGAGCAGTCCGTGCCGCGAAACCCCACAAAGGCGAATTTGTTTTTATACGAGAACGAAAGCGCGGCAAACTGCGTGTTGTTCTTCTCGTCGAACACGCTCGCGCATTCGCTCATATGCATATCGCGAAACCGAGGACTCGCCGCCAAGGCAAGCATGAGGTCTTTGATCTTATGGGGAACAAGGCCGACGAACATCTCGTCGTAGCACTCGGCAAGAAGCGCGTCTTTGAACCGAAGGCCCCGCTGAGACGCTAAAACCGAGCGCAAACGTGCCGCAGCAATGCCACCAAGCGTCTTCTCTTCTCGCATGGGGGGCATAACTTTCTCCATGCGCACCATGCAGAACTCGGAAAGAACAAGCGCGTCGACCGCACAAAACGGCACCTCTTCGAATGTGGCGAACTCGGTCGCCAGATAATCCATGATGGTTTTCATACGCGACCTTTCCGCATAGATTCCTTACCCACAAGAACAAGCGCCCGTAAACGACTGCCAACGAAGGAGGCCCGAAGACACGGACAAGGCAGCCTGTCCGCGAAAATGGCCGCAAAAGGTTTTCCGTGCACCTGCAAGCCCGTTACTTCGACGCGCCATCACCTTCCCATACAAAAGGCCCGCTGCACAAGGCGACGGGCCGATTGATAGCAAAACGTCAAACGCGCACGCATGCGCGCATGCTCTTATTCGAACAGAGATGCAACAGAGCCGTTCTCGTAGACGTTGCGAATGGTCTTTGCGAACAACGGAGCAACGGAAAGAACCTTGATCTTGCCCGTCTGACGCTCAAGAGGAACGGGGATAACGTTGGTGACGACGACCTCTTCGATGCAGGAATTGGCAATGCGCTCATATGCCGGGCCGCTGAAGATGCCGTGCGTCGCGCATGCAAAGACCTGCGCAGCGCCCTTCGCCTTCAGCGTTTCGGCGGCGGCGACAAGAGAGCCCGCCGTATCGATCATATCGTCGTTGAGGATGCAGATTTTATCCGTGACATCGCCGATCAAAGCGGTGATTTCCGCCTGGTTGTGACGCGGACGGTCCTTGTGCATGATCGCGATATCACTGCCAAGCATGGTCTGGAACTTCTTGGCGGCCTTGGCACGTCCAACGTCGGGAGAAACGACGCACAGCTTCTCGGGGTCGAAGCCCTTCTTCTTGAAGTAGTCGACAAAGATGGGCATAGCGGTCATGTGGTTGACCGGACGGTCGAAAAAGCCCTGGATAGCATCCTGATGAAGGTCGATCGTAATCACGTTGTTCACGCCGGCGGTCTCAAGCAGGTCGGCCACGAGCTTCGCCGTGATGGGCTCGCGCGGTGCGGCCTTGCGGTCCTGACGCGCATAGCCGAAGTGGGTGATAACGGCCGAGATGGTACGGGCGGACGCGCGCTTGGCGGCATCAATCATGATCAGAAGCTCCATGAGCGCATCGTTGATGTGAGCACCAGCGACGGACTGGATCAAGAACACATCGGCGCCGCGCACGCTCTCAAGGTAGCGCGCATAGATTTCGCCGTTCGCGAACTTCTCGAGCTTCACATTGCCAAGGGAAACTCCCAGCTCATTGGCAATCTGGTCAGCAAGCTCAGGGTTCACGGAACCGCTGAAAACGGCTATGCTCTTCTTCATTTCGGTCATGGATGATCGCTCCTTATTTTCCTCAAGACCTCTGCCGAAAAAAGCTCCTGCCCGCCAAGTGCGCGAACAGGAGCGCGTGTACGTATAGCGTATTATGCCCTATTGCGCGAACTTATTCAGCTTTCGCCTGCTGCGCCTGGGCTTTTTTATCGCGCAGCTTCGCCATGTGCTTGGACGCCCAGCCCGGAATCTGACGCTGCTCGGCACGTTCGAGCGCAAGAGCGTCAGCCTCGACATCGCGCGTGATGCACGACGCCGCGCCGATGATGGCGCCTTCACCGATGGTCACGGGAGCAACCAGCATGGAATCGCTTCCGACGAATACGTCGTCTCCGATAACCGTGGCATGCTTGCTCACGCCGTCGTAGTTGCAGGTGATGGAACCCGCGCCAATATTGACGCCCGATCCCATGGTGGTATCGCCGATATAAGAAAGGTGCGGAACCTTGCTGCCGGCACCGATGGTGGATTTCTTGATCTCCACATGCGTGCCCGCCTTGGCTCCCTCGCACAGATGGGTGCCGGGGCGCAGGTATGCGCGGGGGCCGGACGTCGCGCGATCATCGAGACGCGCGTCTTCGGCGACCGTCTCGTCAATGCGGCAGCCGCGGCCTACCACGGTATCCGTAAGGCGCGTATTAGGACCGATAACGCTATCGCGACCGACGGAAGTCTTTCCCATCAGAAACGTCATGGGCAACAGTTCGACATCGTTTTCTATCTTGACGTAGGGGCCGATCCATACCGTGGAAGGATCCCACATGGTAACGCCGGCGGCCATGTGACGCTGGTTGATGCGATGCTGCATGGCAACACTTGCCTGAGAGAGCTGGATGCGCGAATTAACGCCCATGGCCTCTTCGGCATCGTCGGTGACCAGGGCAAGCACGTCGCGGCCGTCGTTGCGGCAGATCTCAAGCACGTCGGTAAGGTAGTACTCGCCCTGCGCGTTGTCGTTCGTAATGCGGGAAAGCGCGTCGAAAAGCGCCGGCGCATCGAAGCAGTAGAAACCGGCGTTGCATTCGTTGATGGAAGCCTCTTCAGGCGTTGCGTCCTTCTGCTCGACGATGCGGGCAACCGAATCGCCTTCGCCTTCGCGCACAATGCGACCATACCCGAAAGGATCGTCCATCTTCATGGTGAGCACCACCACGGCGGCGTTCGTCTGCTCGCGCTTGGCGACAAGGGCAGAGATGGTTTCAGGGGTGATCAGAGGACAGTCGCCCGAGAGGACAACCAAAGAACCCTCGGCAATAGAGCCGTCTTCGCAGGTCATGGCTTCACGAGCGGCATTAACGGCATCGCCCGTGCCAAGCTGCTGCGTCTGGATGACGATTTGAGTGTCGGACTCGACCAAGGGAGCCACCTTTTCGCTCATATGGCCAAGAACGGAAATAACGTCGGAAATACCGGCATCGTGCGCCGCATCGACGACCCAGCGGACAAGCGGCTTGCCCAAAACCTCATGTGCCACCTTGGGCTTCTCCGACTTCATGCGAGTGCCTGCACCCGCAGCAAGAATCAAAGCTTTAGCGTTCATGCGAGAACCTTCTTCGCATCGACAATAAGACACGCGCAGTATACCGCAGGTCAGCTCCAAGCCCTTGCAGCTACGACGAAGACCCACGCAATTCGCAGGAAACAAATGGGCAATGGGCGCCATCAAGCGAAGCGGCGCTCAAACATGACGCAACGCGCAAGAAAAAGCGCGCGAATCAGATAATCGGCCTCGTCCATTCGGGAAGACCCTTCGCACGTCTGTTCGCGCGGCGGCCGCGCATGTTCTCCACGCAGCCTTGCATGCCGTGGGGAACGTATTCCAAGCTCTCGATATCTTCGGGCAAATAGCTCACCAGGCTCAACGGAGCAGTCTGCACGATGCTCTCCGGGTCAGGGCCCGGAATGCGCGGCGTGGCCTCGAAGCCGTATACCGTAGCGCCCTGGGCAACCAGCTTGTTTTCGTAGCCGCTCCAAGGTTCTTCCGGAAACATCGCGCGCACATCATCGGTGCACCAACGTACCTCATAGCCCGCCAGCTCGAGCTGCGTCAGAGAAAAATCGCGCAGCGGCTGGCTGTCGGTGCGCAAACGCACCATGCCTCCTTCGGCCAACACGGCGCGATACGCCATGAGCCTATCCACGTACGTCAAACGCAACGGGGCTTTTTTCTTCTTGGGAAACGGCGTCGAGAAATTCAGCAGGATGGCATCAAGCTCGCCCGGAGCGAATATGGTCGAAAGATCGAGGTCGGGATCTTCCTCGAACACGAACACCGCGTTCGAAACGCCTTCGGCCAGAGCGCGCTCGGCGCCGCGCATCACGCACACGCCTTCGATATCAAGCCCGATGAACAGCACGTCGGGGTTCGCCTTCGCGCATGCCACCGTATACTCCCCTTTTCCGCAGCCTAAATCGAGGCACACATGTTCGTATGGCCTTTCGCGGAAGGCTCGTTCGGCGAAAGGCTCCTCCTGAGGAGCCCACCTGCGCCACGAACCGGCCCATGAACCGGGCTGAGATTCCACCGCCCGGGCGCATCCCGCAAGGCGCTCTTCGAGCGAAAAGCTTTTCGGCATACGAGAGCGAGCGGTGCGCATGGGGACGGTCCTTTCTGACGGCAATGAACGCGCTTCGCGAAAATCGGCGCATGCGACCGAACGCATAAAGCAATCGGATACGCGAAAAACGATCCGGCATGCAAACGATCGGGCGTGCGAAGCAATCGCCAATCTTAACGCGTCAGGGCGTTCTTGACGAGAAAAAACAACGAAGAATATCCCTACAGCTCGACCATGCGAGTCGCCACGCGTCGCAGCAGCGCGGGAGAATGCGAGACTAGCAAAACGCCTATTTCCCGATCGCTCGTGTATTCCATGAGGAAACGCCACACCTGGGCCTGCGTCACGGCGTCGAGCATGGCGGTCGTTTCATCGCAGATGAGATATCGCGGATTCGATGCCAAGGCGCGAACGATGCAGAACCGCTGCAGCTCTCCGCCCGAAAGCTCATGCGGGTGGCGAAGCATCCATTCCTCGCGAATGCCCAAAGCTTCGCACAAGTCGCTGCGCACCGGGCCCGCCTCTTCCAAAACGGCCCGCATGCGCATGCGCGGATCGACCATGCGCTCGGGATGCTGGCCTATGAGCTGCACGGGGCATGCTCCCCGCTTCGGCAAAGCAACGCCGTCTACGAGCACCCTGCCCTGCTGCGGGCGAAGATAGCCGGAAAGAATGCGGCACAGCGTGGTCTTTCCCGTACCGCTCGGCGAAGAAAGCGCCACGCGCTCCCCTTTGTCCACCGAGAGCGAGAATCCATCATACAACGGTCTGTCTCCTGGGTAGGCGAAACGAATATCGAGAGCCTCTAGCATGTCCCACCACCTTTCGGGATGTCGAAATCGTGATCGGGCAACGCGCGCCAAAGCTCCTTGGTAAAAGGATGACGAAGCAAATCCGGAGAAGCGAAATTTGCGACGGCGGTCTCTTCTACCACGGTGCCGTCCTTGAACACCGCCACGCGGTCAGCAACGCGCAGCGCAAGTTCGATGTCGTGCGTGATCAGCAAGACGCCGCCTCCCCCGTCAGCGAACGACCGCAGGTCGTCTAAGGCTCTCACGGCCAGGTCGAGGTCAAGCCCGGGCGTCGGCTCGTCCGCAACGATGAGCTTCGGCTCGTCCACCAGCGCGCAGCACAGAAGAACACGTCGAACCATACCGCCCGAAAGCTCGAACGGATACAGATTGGCAACCTGCGGCTCAAGACCGTAACGTGCGAAAAGCTCCCGCTGAAGGGCGGCGCGCCTTTTCGCATCTTCGGCGTCTTTCGCCACGCCGCGCACCTGACGGCCCACTTTCATGAGGGGGTCAAGGTTCGCGCTGCTTTGGGGGACCAGCGATATGCCTCTTCCGCGCAAGCGCTCGAGGTCTCGCGCGTCGCATTGCCGTCCGTCGAACCAAATCGTTCCCGTCACCGTAGCATTCGGCTCGAAAAGGCCCAGAACGGAATCGGCCAAAAGCGTCTTGCCCGAACCCGACGCGCCCACCACAGCCACAATCTCGCCCGCATGCACCGAAACGCTCAGGTCGTGAATGACCTGGACCGTTCGTTTCCTCGCCCGGAAAAAACACCTGTCGGACGAATCGTACATGGAAAACGAAACCCCGAGGTTTTCCACCTGGAGCAGATGATGCCCGCCGATATGCTTCGAAGCCGTCGCGTGGCTATGGTGATGATGCAGCTCGGCCGAAGCATGGTCGGTCTGCTCGTGCGCAAATGCGCTTTCGTTGCTCTGCTCTACCATAGCTACTCCTGCGACGTATGGGGATCGACAAGCGTGCGCAAACTGGACCCTGCCATGTCGAACAGCAGCACGACGGCTACCAGCGCCAAGCCCGGAAACACCGCGAGCCACCACATGCCGGCGGAAAGGTAACCCATAGATTCGCTGAGAATGATGCCGATGGCCGGCTGCTCGGGCGGAAGGCCGAACCCCAGAAACGTAATAGACGCTTCGTGCAATATGGCATGGGGAAACAGCAAGATCAAGCCCACGAGATACTGGGGAAACACATACGGAAGCATGTGACGAACGGCTATAGCAACCGGGCTTTTCCCAAGCCTTCGAGCCATCGCCACAAAGTCCGCCTCCTTGCATTGCAGCACTTCGGCACGCACCACACGCGCCAAACTCGGCCAATGCGTAATAGCGACACCCACGGCAACGCCCCAGAAGCCCTTGCCGAGCGCGTAAGAGATCAAAATGAGCAAGACAATGTGAGGAACGCCCATCATAAGGTCGATGAGCCAGGTCACCGCGGCATCGACGCGCTTTCCTCCCAGGGCGGCCGCCGTTCCGAGCACCACGGCTATGACCGAGGAGACCCCCGCAGCCAGAAGCCCCACCAACACGCTGGTGGAAAGCCCCGCCACGGTGCGCACCAGCATATCGCGTCCCATCCAGTCGGTTCCAAACGGGTGAGCAAGGCTCGGCGCCAGATTCTTCTGCGTGAAGTCCGTCGCGCTTGCCGCGTCTTGCAGCACAGCGCCGGCAACGACCACTGACGCAAGCACCGCTACGGCAATGGCAAATTTCACAAGAGTCGCCATGCGATTCGAAGACTTCACGCATGGAGCATGAAGCAGCACGCCTTCGGTCAACGGGCGCTGCGCGAACATCCCCCCGCGCAGCGAAAAAGCCCCCTGGGAGGCCGCGGCCTGAACAGCAGGCTCTTTAAGCATGGCGCGTCTCCTTCCTCATGCGAGGGTCGATGACGCCGTAGAGAATGTTCGCGGCCAAATTGCCTCCGAACACGAGCGCAGCCGATGCAACGGCAATGCCGGCAAGCAGCGCGGCATCGCCGCCAAGACCGGCCGTGATGGCCGCTTGGCCGAGCCCAGGATAGGAAAACACCTGCTCCACAAGGACCGAACCGCCGAATATTTCGGAAATAGACGCAAACTGCAGCGTCAAAGCGGGAAGCGCCAAATTGCGCAGACCGTGACGGCGGACTGCCGCCCACGTGCTCAGACCGCGCGCACGGGCAAACCGCATGTAGTCGGACTCCAGGATGTCGACCAGTTTTTCACGCGTATGCAACGCGATGTTGGCAACGCCCACCACGGATAACACCAACGCGGGAAGTGCCATATGATGCACGGCGTCAGCAAGTGTCACGTCCGCAGCAGACATGCCGATGGGAACGGAGAAGCCCAGCGGGAACCACCCAAGCCATACGGAAAATACCATCAAGGCCACAAGACCAAGCCAAAACGTCGGCGTGGAAGCAAGCACGAAGCAATACCCCTTCACCACGCGATCGGGCCAACGCCCCTTGAACACGCCGGCTATAACGCCAAGAGCAAACCCGAGAACGCCGCTTACCGCCCAGGCGACGGCCATGAGCGCAAATGAATTCAAAAACCGCACGGCAACAACCTCGGAAACGGGCGCATTGAACCGCAGCGACGTTCCCATGTCGCCCTGGACGAACGCAACCAACCAGTTCGCATAACGCTCCCACAGCGGGGTGTCGACCCCCCAATAGGACGCCAACTGGGCGCGCTTCGCCTCGCTCATGCTCACGTAGGCAGCCTGTCCAACATTGGCCTGCACCGGATCGATCGGCGAAAGGCTCACCAGGATGAACACCACCGCGCTTACCGCAAGCATGAGCAGCACGAATTTGACGATATGTCGAGCGATGAATTTGAGCATAGGGTTGCTATTGTACCTTTTCTTCGTTCGTGCGAAGCCGCGCGATGGCTACGCCCAGCTCCACCGGTCGACGTTGTTCACCAGGCTCCAGCCATGCCCGTGCGGATGAGGCTTCTGCTCGGCAACCTCGAGACCTGTGCGCTTGAAGTACAGATGGTCCACGTTGGCAAGCCACACCCACGTAGCCGCGCCCTGAGGAGCAACCCCCTGCGTTCCGTCCCACTGCGCCTTCTGGAACAGTTCGTAGGAATCTTCGATATAGGGAACAGCGAGCGCTTCGTCCAGATAACTGTCGATTTCGGCGTTGTCATAGCATGCGTAGTTGCCCCAGCCCTTCGAATAGGTGAGCTCGTAAAGCTCCGTCGGCGCATTAGACCCCCAGCCCCACAGAATGGGCGTGGCAAACTCGTGGGGATAGATGTCGTCCCAGCTTGCCCCCTTGATACTCACCTCGATGCCCAGCTCTTTCATCTGGTCGGCGAACTCGGCGGCCAACGCCTGACGAACAGAGTCGTCCGACGCGTAATACATGTCGAACGCCGCACGAACGCCGTCTTTCGAACGAATGCCGTCTTCGCCCAAGGCCCATCCGGCTTCGTCAAGCAGCTTTTTCGCAGCCTCGACGTCGGTTTCGACCTTCATATCGGGGCTTCCCCACGGAGACGAATCGCATACGCTGTACGCCGGTGTGCCGTACCCGTTGAGCACGTTGTCAATCATAGCCTGCCTGTCCACACCGTAGTTGATGGCTCGACGAACCGTCAAATCGCAGGTCACGTCGTTGCCGGCAGGATATTCGTTCGCTCCGTCGGCCTTGGTCTGCCCCGCAGCGATGCTCGGAAGAGAAATTCCACGCGAATCGACCGTTTCGCACGCAAAAAGCTCGTAGCCTTCGCTTGTCTGGTCGCTGTAGGTGGCAGACGTGTAGGCAATGTCCACCTGACCGGCGCGCACCGCAGCAAGAGCGGCATCTTCCTCCATGAAGACCACCACGACGCGTTCCATCTTAGGGGCCTCGCCGTAGTAGTCGGGGTTCGCCTTGAGAATGACCTGCTGGCCGCGATCCCACTGCTCAAGCATATAGCGGCCCGAACCGATCGGATTGGCGCCGTAGTCCTCCCCATGGGCATGCTCGGGCACGATGCCCACGACGGCAAGCGTGTACAGAAGCGCGTTATAAGGCTTCGTCATGGTAATTTCCACATGCGTGTCATCGGTCGCCACGGCCTTTTCGACCATGGAAAGGTCGGCCTCGGCCGCCTCGGATTCGATAATGCCGTTGATGGTGAACGCCACATCAGATGCGCTCAGAGGCTCTCCGTCGGTGAACTTCGCGTCGTCACGAATAGTGAAATACCAGGTCATTCCATCGTCTGCGCAGTAATACTCCGTGGCAAGATCGTTGACGAACTCGAGATTGGCATCCGTGGTGATGAGGGTGGATTGGATCAAGGGCTCATGCACGTGTTCGCCGCAGCCCCACGACACAAAGGGGTCGAAGCCGGCGGCCGGCTCGCTGTTCATGTTCATGGCAACAATGACCTGGTTCTTTACCCCCGCGTCGTTCGCAGAAGGGCTTCCGTCGGCGCCGTTGCCGCCGCATGCGGAAAGCACGCCGGCGCATGCGACGCTCGCACCTCCGGCAGCAATCAGCTGCGCAAAACGGCGGCGGGTCATATTCGTGGGAAGTGCAGACATGGCTTCTCCTTCGAAAGAGCGGCGCGGATTTGCTCCGCACCCAAGAGTGTTACTTTTTCAAAACTCGTAACACCATAAAGCAAGGGTATTACTTAATCAATATTCGTAACACCAGAGGCTCAAGATTGCTGCAAGCGGTAGAAAGAGCGAAGGGGGTCACGGGAGGCGCGTCGCACGGCCGCGGGACCCAAACCCCCTTCGAGGTCCTCCGCATCCGCACGCCAAACACCGCGCCCCACACGGAGCCCTCCTGCTCGTCCAACCTGCATGCACGCACCGAACGCTGCGCTTCGCACGAGCACGCTAGAGCTCAAGCTCCTCTTTGATATAGCGCCCCGTCACGCTTCGCTCACACGATGCAACGTCTTCGGGCGTGCCACACACCACAACTTCACCGCCGTCCTCGCCACCACCAGGCCCTAGATCTATCACGTAATCGGCGTTGGTGATCATATCCAGGTCGTGCTCAATCACCACCACGGTGGCACCGGCGTCAACCAGACGTTGCAAAACGTCCAACAGCACTTCCACATCAAGAGGATGCAGCCCGATGGTAGGTTCGTCGAACACAAACAATGCATTGTCCTGGCTGCGCGTCAACTCCCCCGCAAGCTTCAGGCGCTGCGCTTCGCCGCCCGAAAGCGCCGGCGTCGCCTCGCCGAGCGTGAGGTATCCCAGCCCCAAATTGTGCAGAACGTCGAGCTTGGTCTTAACGCTGCGCAAACCCGCAACAGAGCCGCACGCTTCATCCACCGTCATGGCAAGAAGCTCAGGAAGGGATACCTCCTGTTCGCATGCGACCGATTCAGACGAAGCGCCGGCAACCTCAACGTCTGAGGCGCCGTTTAGCCGGCCCGCCGAAACCGTTCGCTTCACCTCATACGCCTCGCGGCCATAGCGCGAACCTCCGCACGAGGGACACGGCATGTCCACATCGGGAAGGAACTGCACGTCAAGCGAAACCTGACCCGTTCCATCACAGACTTCGCAACGCAGCGAACCCGTATTGTAGGAAAATGCGCCCATTTTAAGGCCTCGCTCCTGCGCCACAGGCGTTTTCGCGTACGCGCGGCGCAAATCGTCAAGCACGCCTGAATACGTCGCTACGGTCGAGCGCACATTGGCCCCTACAGGACTCGCGTCAATCAGATGAACACGCTCGATACCAGCCGGCTCAAGGCTCCTTACATGCTTCGGCATTGCCGCGCCTTCGGCGACCGCGCGCAACGCGGGCACAAGCCCCTCGAGAACCAGCGTGGTCTTCCCCGAGCCGGAAACACCCGTCACCGCCACAAGGCGTCCACGAGGAATGCGCACCGAAAGCGGCTTGACCGTGTGCATCTTGCCCGTCGAAAGCTCGATGCAGCCAAGGTCGAACATGGTCGCCTTTTCCGCACGATTGCGCACACGCACGCGCCGGCCGCCCGAAAGAAACGCGCCCGTCCGAGACCGAGGGCACTCTATGAGCTCCGACGGAGACCCCTGCGCTATGACGTGACCGCCGTTCGCACCCGATCCGGGGCCTATCTCCACAAGATGGTCGGCATGGCGAAGCACCCTTACGTCATGGTCGACCAGCACCACGGAGTTCCCGTCGGCAAGAAGATCGTCCACCACGCCCAAAAGACCGTCGACGTTCGAGGGGTGCAAGCCTATGGACGGCTCATCAAGAACATAAAGCGCACCCGTTGTACGACCCCGCACGGCACGAGCAAGCTGTACGCGCTGACGCTCTCCCGTCGAAAGCGATGAGCTTGCACGATCAAGGCTCAAATACCCCAAGCCCAGCTGCTGCAGGCGCCGCATGGGCTCGGCCATTTCGCCTACGATCGCGCGTGCCATATCGCGCACTTCGGAGGGCACCGCATCGGGAACCGAAGCCGCCCATGCCGAAAGTTCATCGAGCACCATCGCGCTTGCCTGCGGCAAGGTAACGCCGCCAATACGCGGCGCGCGGGCGCGGGCGGCAAGACGCGTTCCCCCGCAATCGGGACAAACGCCTTCTTTCAGGAACTTCGCCACGCGAGCAAGACCTTTTTCGTCCTTTGCCTTCGAAAGCGAATTTTCAACGGTATAGACCGCGTTGAAATACGTGAAATCGAGCTCGGCGACTTGGCCCGTTTTCGGAGACTGGTAGATAATGTGGCGCTTCTCCGCAGGACCGTGAAATACGATATCGCGCTCTTGCTCGGTCAATTCGCGAAACGGCACGTCTATGCGCACGCCCATCTCCTGCGCCACCTGCGGCATGAGAGACCACATGAGCTGACGCCACGAAGCCACAGCGCCGTCTTGGATACTCAGCGATTCGTCCGGTACCAACGTGGATTCGTCCACTTCGCGCACCACGCCTGTGCCCGAGCACGCAGAACAGGCGCCCGCACTGTTGAACGCTAGTTCTTCGGCGCCAGGGCCGAAGAACTCCGCGCCGCAGACAGGACACGCAAGCGGCCTCTCAAGCGCCACATTCACCGAAGCCGGCACGTAATGGCCGTGGGGACACACGTGCTCCGCTACGCGCGAAAACAGAAGGCGAAGATAATTCAACAGCTCCGTGGAGGTGCCGAACGTGGAATGAACGCCGGGAATGCCCGGGCGTTGACGAAGCGCAATGGCCGCGGGCACGTGCAGCACTTCGTCGACCTGCGGACGAGAATCTTGCGCGATACGGCGACGTGTGTACGTGGAAAGCGCATCGAGGTAGCGGCGCGAGCCTTCGGCGTATAACACGCCCAAGGCAAGAGAGCTTTTGCCCGAGCCGGAAACGCCCGCAATGCCCACAAGCTTTCCCAGGGGAATATCGACGTCGATATTCTTCAGGTTGTGAACCCGCGCGCCGCGCACCTCGATGCAATCCGGTGCGGCAAACGCCTGAGCGCCCCTGCCACCTTCTTCGTGCATCTTTCGCATACCGCCCCTTTCGTCTTTCGAAGCCCATTCATTCATAGCCAGAAAACCTTGCTAGAGCGCCTTGGGGCGCATTTGAGCTGGTACAATATGCATATCAGGATAGAAAGGAGCCATGATGAAAGTTTTTGGGCTCGGCTTTCCCGAATTGGCAATCACTTCTGCCGTCTTCGCAATTCCCCTCGTTATCGGAGTGCTGCTCATTGTAGCCCTTGTCCTTGGCATCAGGGCGCTTCTGAAATACCTCCGCAACACCGACTGACAACAATCGCATCTTGAATTAACGAAGAAGGCTGGCGCAATCCTGTTGCACCAGCCTTCTGTACATACGAAACGAATTTACGCCAGCTGCGCCTCTACCACATCGGCGATGGTACGAGCATGGGCGTCGGCCACATCCTGCGTTTCAGCCTCCACCATGACGCGCACCAAAGGTTCGGTACCGCTAGTGCGAACCAGCACGCGGCCGGAATCCCCCATGGCCTCTTCGGCGGTACGCACGGCGCCCCAGATTGCCTCGTTGCCGTCAAGCGCATGCTTGTCCTTCACGCGCACGTTAATCAGCGTCTGGGGGAAGCGAGTCATGACCTTGATAGCCTCCTCGACCGGCTTTTCGCTTCGACGAACCGCCGCCAGGAACTGACATGCCGTCATAAGGCCGTCGCCCGTGGAATTGTGCTCGAGCAAAATCATGTGGCCCGACTGCTCGCCGCCAAGGACGTAGCCGCCTTCGCGCATGGCTTCGAGCACATAGCGATCGCCCACCTTGGTCTGAAGCACCTCGATACCCGCTTCGCGCATTGCATGCACGAAGCCCAGATTGGTCATGACCGTGGAAACGGCGACGTTGCCCGGCAGGCAGCCGCGATTCTTCAGGTCAACGGCAAGCACGGCCTCCATCATGTCGCCGTCAATCTCTGTGCCGTCAACGGCAAGCATCATGACGCGATCGGCATCGCCATCGTGAGCAATGCCCACGTCGGCGCCGCTTTCCGCCATAAGCTCAGACAACGGACCCAGGTGGGTCGATCCGCATTCGACGTTGATGTCGTTTCCATCGAAGTCGTCGTTGATGACCGTCACCTCGGCGCCTAGGCGGCGAAGCGCTTCTGCGCTGGTAAGAGACGAAGCGCCGTGGCCAGTATCAAGCGCCACATGCAGCCCCGAAAAATCGATGCCTTGGGCCTGAATGGAATTCACCACGTGATCGATATACATCTCGCAGGCATCTTCGACCTCCACGGCAACGCCTACCAAGGCGCCTGCGGGCATGGAAGCTTCTTCTCCCTGCTTGAGCACGCGCTCGACCGCACCTTCAAGACCGCCTTCGGCGATAAACTGCTCGATTTCGTCTTCCACGGCATCAGGCAGTTTGAAACCCTGAGCGTCGAAGAACTTAATGCCGTTGTACTCCGGCGGATTGTGAGAAGCGGAGATGACGATGCCGCCGTCGGCGTGCAGCTCGCGCGTAAGCAGCGCCACGGCGGGCGTGGGAATCACTCCGGCAAGCAGAGCGTCGCCACCGGCGCTGGTGATGCCCGCAACAACGGCCGCTTCCAGCATGTCGCCGCTTTTGCGCGTGTCCTTGCCGAGCACGATGGTCTTGCCCATGAATGCAACGGAAGCTTGTCCCAAACGGTATGCGAGTTCGCACGTCAAATCGACGTTTGCGACGCCGCGCACACCGTCGGTTCCGAAAAGTCGAGCCATGAAGTGCTCCTTTCAGGTGAATGAACTCCTACATTCTACCACTGCAGGCTAAAAGAGCGTTCACGCGCCGACGAACGTGGGCAGACCGAGGCGCCGGGGGTCGCCTCTTCTTTGCGCTCGCTAGTTGCCTGCGCCCATCTCGCCCGCATCGGACAACCGCTTCATGAAGCGGTAATCTATCCACGAATCGACAACCGCAAGCGCCAGCGAAGAGACGGCAAGCGCCGCCCATGATGCAGACACGGAATCCATAAAGACATCGACCACCGCAAGGCAGCCAGCCGTGAAAAGCGCGTCTGCGGCGGTGTGAAGCGCGTAAAAGCCTACGCCCCCTTCGTTTTTCAACGCGCCAATCTTGAAAAGCGCTACGGGGATTGCCTCGACAATGAAATCAAACGGGGTGCAAATCAGATACCCCAAAAAGAAAAAGAGGAAGAACGCGCCGACGGATTCGTATTCGAACCCTAGATAGGACATGACGCCGCCCTGGAACAGCGCGCAGATACCCACCACGACGAAAAACAGCACCGCGGCAAGCACCGTTGCAAGAATACCGCCCGCAATACGGGGAGGCTGCATCATTGGAAACTCCCTTTCCCTTCCAGCGAGTCTTTGTCGCCCTCTCGAATGGCTTTCTTCCCTTGGCTTGCATCGCCTTTCTTCGCCAAAAGAAAGACCGTTGCCATGATTAGCACGAACCCGATCATGTCCATCGCTACAAATTCGGTCCGCAGCCACAAGAGCGCGCATAGCGTTGCCGAAACCGTCTCGACGCTTGCAAGAAGACTTGCGCGAGCGGCGCCGATGTCGTTGATGGCCGTCAAATATGCCGCGAATCCCACGAGCGTGCCGACGCCCGTCAGACCGCCGTACATGGCGAGCAGCCCCGCAATGTCAAGATCAGGAGCCCGGTTCCAGCAGCCAGCACCTAGGTATAGCACCACTCCGCCCAAAAGCAGGCCGCATGCGACAACTGACACGCTCCCGTATTCTTTCATGAGAGACCCAGGAAGCAGGGAGTAAATTGCCACGGCGACGGCGGCGGACAGCCCCCAGAACACGCCCTCGAAAGATAAAGCCATGGTCGAGGGGTTGCCATGCGTGGCAAGCAAATACGTTCCCAGCACCACGCACGCAACCGCAACGGCCTCCTTCGCGCTTGGAGGACGGCGTTTTGAAAAACACGACGCCACAACGATGAGAACGGGGCCGACGTATTGCAGCACCGTTGCCGTGCCCGCGTTCGAATATTGAATGGCCAGCAAATACGTCACCCTGCAAAGCGTGAGTCCTACCAGGGAAAACAGAACCAGCCGAGCAACGGAGCGCGGGTTCGAGAACAATGCGCGCAACGATTCTCTTCTGCGCGTTGCGGCATAAAGCATTAAAGCGGCACCGGCAACCGCCATAGCCACCGCCGATGCCCATAAAGGATCGACGTTTTGAGCGAAAAGATACTGAGAGCATGCGCCAGAAAAACCCCAGCCCGTGCCCCCGATGAGAGCCAGCAAAACGCCGCGTGTATTTCGATTCGTTTTCATGACGAACAGGATAACATGCACGAACGTCGCAAACGAACGGCTCAGCGACACGCTCCTCTTCCCGTTTGCCCCGCAGCGCGCCCGCCCTTCGCCATCCGACGATACGCGCCCGCAACACATGGCCTTCTCCTCGTTGCGAGGCAATACGCCCCACAATGCACGGCTTCTCCCCGTTGCGAGGCAACACGCCCCACAATGCACGGCTTCTCCCCGTTGCGAGGCAACACGCCCCCGCAACGCGCGCTTTCCCTCTGAGTGCGCTATTCTGTACGACGACCAAAAGATACGCAGCGTCCCGCAAAGGGGCCTCTTAGCGCGAAACGGAGCACCCTATGGAATTGAAGCAGATTGCAAGCTTTCAGGTAGACCACACCAAACTCGTCGAGGGCATGTACACCTCCCGCGTCGACGGCGACATCACCACCTACGACATTCGCATGGTGAAGCCGAACTGCGGCACCTATCTCCCCTACGCGGCCATTCATAGCTTCGAGCACCTCTTTGCCACCTATGTTCGCAGCACGGAACTGTCCGACCAGGTGATTTACGTCGGACCTATGGGCTGCCGCACGGGATTCTACTTCCTCGTACGCAATATGGAACCTGCCGTTGCCATCGATCTCATCAACGACATGCTGGCTTTCATCGCCGATTTCGAAGGCGACGTTCCCGGCGCAACCGAAGTTGAATGCGGCAACTACCGCGAACAAGACCTCGAGGGTGCTAAGAATATCGCACGCAAGATGATTCCCATTCTGCGCGATTGGACTCCTGCCGACTTGGCATACGAGAAATAGAGCCCCCGGCGAAACGCGCACCCGCGCACCCGCGCACCCGCGCACCCGCGCACCCGCGCACCCGCGCACCCGCGCACCCGCGCACCCGCGCACCCGCGCACCCGCGCACCCGCGCACCCGCGCACCCGCGCACCCGCGCTGAATTATCCCGCATGCAAGAAAGCCGCCACAGTGGCGGCTTTCTTCGTTTCTCGCAAAGCCCCCTTCTTGACGATGAGCAATCGATTCCGGAATTGGCCAAAAACGCATCATGTGGCGAAGTAGTTCCGTCCTGTTTAGCATCCATGGTCAAAAACCCCTAATATGGCGAAAGATGCTTGCCGTTCACCGCCGTATTACGCCCGTTTACCCATCGAAAAGCGCTCAACTAAGATGACCTGAAAACAGCCAATTGCATATTGCCTGTTCAGAGCGACGACGGTTCTTCGCAATCAAGGGAAGAATTCTCCATATCACCCTCGTTTGACCACGCGCCGCAAAAAGAGCGTCCGCGTTTCTCCATACTCAGCCACATTGACCATGCAAACGAAGCGAACCAACGCAAAACGCCTCGACCCATTTAACGCGCAAGCACAAACACGACCCGACAAACCCTGAGCAGAGCTCTGAAGCCACCGCGACGCGTTCGCAAATCGAAAGAAGGCTCCCAAAGATATCCGGTGGTTTCGGACGAACATGACGTCGGAGCCGCCGAACGCAAGAGGCTAAGCCGCGGGCTTTTCGGCGCAAGCCGTCCAGCCAAGACGTTTTCCGAGCAGAACCGCCACAATGGCGACTGCAATAGGATAGAGATAGCAGAAGAAGGCGAAGGGCAAGTATTCTACGCAAGCCACGCCGAGAATCGTGACCATGTAGATTGAACAGGTGTTCCACGGAACAAGAACGGAAGTGATTCCCGCGCTCGAATTCACGATATTACTCCATACCTCGCCCGGCACCTTGCGCTCCTTGAACGCATCGCCGTACATCTTGCACGAAAGCGCGATAGCCGGATATTGATCGGGAAGCAGCACGTTGAATGCGGCGCCGCTCGCGACGGTTGCCCCAGCAAGCGACCCGAAGCTTTTAAGCCTCGAGGTAATGGGCTCGATAAGCGACTGCATGAGGCCCGTATGCTGGAGGATACCCACATAGGCCATGACCAGAATCACGATGGAAATGGTCGGCAGCATCTCTTCGATGCCTCCCGTGGAGAACAGGCTGTCGAGCACCTCGAAGCCCGTCTCGCTCACCACGCCGGTGTTCGCTGCGGCCACGGCAACGCCCAGGTCAGCCCCCTGCAACAACACCGCTTCGACAATGGCCAGAAGCACACCGAGCAAAAATGAAGGAATGGCAGGGACCTGCATTACGATGCAGGCGATCATAACCACGAGAGGAATCAACGTCACAGGCCCGATCGCGTAAGACTGGTCAAGCGCGGAAAGCAGCTCATCGACTTGGCTCGCGCCTGCCTCCGTCATGCCGGTTCCTAGCGTGCTGCCAATAAAGAAATACAGCCCGACGCTCACGAGGCATACCGCGATCACGATGGGAAGGAACTTTTTGCACAGCGAGAACACGCTTACGTCGGCGATGGCCGCACACAGCACTGGGCCGTCCGTCAGAGGCGAGGCAATTTCACTCACATAAGCAGCGGCGATGATGGCACCCGCTGCCATGCCGAGCGGAATATCAAGCGCAGCGGCAATGCCCATGAACGCAATGCCAATTGTGCCGGCAGCGCCCCACGACCCCAGCACGATGCCCACCAGGAGCGTTCCTAAAAATGCCACAGGCAAAAACAGCTCAGGGCTGATTACGCTAAGCCCGTAGTAAATAAGGGTCGGCACGGTGCCGGAGAGAATCCACGTACCCACGAGCATACCGATACACATCAGGATAAGAACAGCCTCCATGGCATCGAGAACGCCCTTCATGGCGCCGTTGAGAACCTCCTCCCAACTGTTGCCCAAATACATCGCGATAGCGCCCGCGATAGCACAACCCGCGACCATGGGAATCTGCGGCTCCGACCCCAGGCCTACGACGCATCCGAACATGACCGCCGCAAGCAGAGCGAAGGCGAGCAGTCCGTGACGGAATTTCACCTCTTTTTTCGTCTTTGTCTTCCCAGCCACGATTAACCTTCTTTCGCATTCCGAAACCACGCATGCATGCAATCCATGCCCGAAAGGCCGATGGATGCAGTAGCGCGTATTCTTTCGATTCTATTCGCTGCAGCATCGACGAGCCGGCCTCAAGCGGGGTCGATACCGTCCCGACACCACAAAGGACCAGCCTATGCATCGTTGCGCAATTGTCCAAAATACTCCATGCACAAAGAAAGCCCGCCGAAGCGGGCTTTCTGAAGCATACAGATATATGTAATGCTTAGCGCTTGCTGAACTGCGGGCGCTTGCGAGCCTTCTTGAGGCCGTACTTCTTGCGCTCGACCATACGGGGGTCACGAGTCAGGAAGCCTGCCTTCTTGAGCTCGGGGCGATACTCGCCAGCCTCGAGCAAAGCACGGCTGATGCCGTGGCGAAGAGCGCCAGCCTGACCGGACACGCCGCCGCCATTGCAACGAGCGATGACGTCGAAGTGACCCTGGGTGTCGGTGACCTTGAAAGGAGCAGCAGCGTAGTTCACGAGAGCTTCGCGGCCGAAGTACTCCTGACCATCACGGCCGTTAACCGTGATCTTGCCGGTGCCGGGGACCAAGCGGACGCGAGCAACGGCGTTCTTACGACGGCCAGTGCCGTAATAGATTGCTTCACCTGCCATTGTTAGTTCTCCTCCATCTTGATCTCACGAGGCTTCTGAGCTGCATGCGGATGCTCAGGACCGACGTACACCTTCAGCTTCTTGCCCTGCTTGCGGCCAAGCGTGTTCTTGGGAAGCATGCCCTTGACAGCATGCTCGATAACGCGCTCGGGATGCTTCTGCATGGCCTCAGCGAAGGTCTCCATCTTCAAGCCGCCGGGGAAACCGGAGTGACGGTAGTATTCCTTGCTGGTAGCCTTGGTGCCCGTCATGCGGATCTTGTCAGCATTCACGATGATGACGAAGTCGCCGGTGTCAACATGGGGAGTGTACTGCGGCTTATGCTTGCCCTTGAGAATATGGGCAGCCTTAGCGGCAACACGACCCAGAACCTGGTCGGTGGCGTCGATAACGACCCACTCGCGCTCAACCTCAAGCGGCTTTGCGTAATACGTCTTCACTGTATCCTCCAATAGAATCTTTGTTCTAGTTCAAAAGTGCTGGCAACAAGACTGTTCGGGTTCCTACGCCAAACCAACGCCGCCGGATCTGGACTTCCTTAAGCGCTGTGCCCTGTTTTTGCGCAGCAAGTACGGGGCTTTTGAAAGCGAACTTTTTCAGTATAAAAATGACCCAACGTCCCGTCAATAAAAATTAACGAAAAAATGTGTGCATTTTCCGCATATGACATGCGGTTTCTTTTAGAAACCATAAACGCACGACAACATTTCGCAGCCGCCTGCCCGATGCGCCTCGAGAAGGCCCGAAGTCCTCGGAAAACACGAAGCACCCGCAAGCACAGACTCGACCCGTCGAAGCCGATGGCCGCATGCACGAACCTGTTGACTGCATACATGCAGAGAGACCGGGGGATGCCCGGTCTCTCTGGCGCCAAAGCGCCTAGTCTGCTCTTTCCCGACAAGCTACCATGCGGCCCGCTACATGACGAAAGTCAGCGGTACGGCGGCCATCACCACCAAAAAACAGCGGAGAAATTACTTCTATCGTCGTTTTTAAGCGGCGCGGGGACTCGCCGTTCGTGTTCATCCGGCTTCTTAAAACGGCATACAGCGACGCAGGAGCCGCGCAGGAAAACACGCAGCGCCTTGAAAAGCTCCTTGGCCTGAAAGGAACGCAGCTCAGCAGCGCTTCCATGCGCAAGGAGCTCATCTTGCACGATGCAGAAAAGCTAAAGGAAGAATTCGGCCTGTCCGACCGTGAAGCCGAGGTCATAGCGCTTTATGCCCTGGGCAAAACCCAGCAGGCAATTGCCGAAGACCTTTCATCACGCCCGCAACCGTGCGCGTGCACATCAAGCACGTCTACGCTAAAACCGACCTGCATTCGCGCCAGGAAATCATCGATCGCATGGAGAGTGCCTAAAGGCGTATTTGAGCCCGACATTACTCCAATTCAATGGATAACTATGAATTTTAATGCTGTAAAATGCATAGTCACGAATACACTGGGGTACGGAGGCCATGATGGACAGCATACGCGTAGGAATCGTCGGCGCAACAGGATTCGCCGGAGCAGAGCTTGCCAGGCTGATCGCGCAGCATCCCGTCTTTGAGGCGGTCGCCCTTACGGCAGGAGCCGAAGCGGGCACCGAAATAGGCAAGCTTTACCCAGCACTTGAACACGCCTATCCCAAGACAACCCTCGTACCCCATGATGACGAATCGCTGCTTTCCTGCGACGTAGTGTTTACCGCCGTTCCCCACACCGCTGGCATGCAGCATGCACAACGGCTTGCGGAAGCAGGCGTTTCCGTCGTCGACCTTTCCGCCGACTTCCGCTTCTCCGACAAGGACCGTTACGAGAGCATCTACAAAACCACCCACACCGCGCCGGAACTCCTCGAACACGCCGTGTACGGCCAACCCGAAACCATGCGCGCAGAGCTCGTCCGCCTCGCCGAAGAACACGCCCAAGGGGATGCCGTCGTCGTAGGGTGCGCCGGCTGCTACGTCACGGCATCCATCCTCGCCGCCGCGCCCGCCATGCACGCAGGGCTTGCGCAGGAGGCATCCCCCGTAATCATCGATGCCATATCCGGCGTCACCGGAGCCGGACGCAAAGCCACGGCAAAGACCCACTTCTGCTCCGCGGACGAATCCGTTGAAGCGTACGGGCTTCCCCATCATCGCCATGCACCCGAAATAGCCCAGGCTTACGCCCGCCTTCATCCGCGCCTTGACGACGGTGGCCTGGTGCATGTCATTTTCACGCCGCATCTCGCACCGCTTCGCCGCGGACTTCTTTCCACGGTCTACATTCCCCTCGCGAAGCAGACCACAACCCGCGATCTTCACGCGCTCTACGAAAAGCACTATGCCGACGAAGCTTTGGTTTCCGTGCTTCCCGAAGGCGTGTGGCCCAAAACCGCGTCGGTCGAAGGAACGGCCCGCGCGCACGTCAACGTATCGGTCAACGAGGAAGAGCAGGTTGCCGTGTGCATGTGCGCCATCGACAACCTTGGAAAAGGCGCATCGGCCCAGGCGGTCCAATGTGCCAACATCGTATGCGGCCTGCCCGAAAACACCGGCCTTGAGCTGCTCGCATGTATCCCTTAGCCAACGCCGCGCCCGCAACCACCGACCTATCACCCGCACCATCAGGTATGGCAGACCCTAGAGAATGGAGAACCCCATGAATGCGCCATCCCAATCGATCGCCCATGTAAAAGAGCTCGAAGACCGCTACGTCATGTCCACCTTTGCCCGCAACAATGTCGAATTCGTACAGGGTTCGGGCATGGAGCTTACCGATTCCACCGGTAAAACCTACCTCGATTTCCTCGCTGGCATTGCCGTATGCAGCCTTGGCCACAACCACCCCGTTCTGACGAAGACGCTGCAGGAACAGGCCGGAAATCTCCTGCATGTTTCCAACTACTTCTACGTAGAACATCGCGCCGAAGTGGCCGAGCTCATCAACAAACTTGCCAACGAACGCGCCGACGCCGCCGAACGTGCCGACGAATCCGCATCGGGGAAGGAAGTCGCCTGGAAGACGTTTTTCGCCAATTCCGGCGCCGAAGCCAACGAATGCGCCATGAAGCTCGCTCGCCTTCGCCAGAAACGCGCAGGCAAAAGCGCCAACACCATCGTCTGCCTCAGGGGAAGCTTCCACGGACGCACGCTTGAAACGGTTGCCGCAACCATGCAGGACCGCCTCCAGAATGACTTCCAGCCCCTGCCCGGCGGCTTTCTCCCCTGCACCCCGAACAACGAAGACGAGCTCGAGCGCATCTTCGCCGAACACGGCAAGGACATTTGCGCGGTCATGCTCGAGCCCATTCAGGGCGAAAGCGGCGTGCACCCCATGACGAAATCGTTCATGCAGGCCGTTCGACGCCTCACCCTTGAAAACGACGCGCTCATGATCTGCGACGAAGTACAGACGGGCGTCTTCCGCTGCGGAGCACCTTTCGCCTTCCAGCTCTTCGACGTTGTCCCCGACATCTTCACCATGGCGAAGGGCATTGCGGGCGGCGTACCCATGGGCGCCTGTGCCGCACGGGCGGAAATCGCAGACGTATACCGCCCAGGAGACCACGGCACCACCTTCGGCGGAAGCCCCCTCGCCTGTGCCGCCGCCCATGCCGTTCTTTCCGAGCTTGACGAGGGCGGCTATCGCGAAAAAATCAAAGAAGTGGGCGCGTATCTTTCCGATGCCCTTTCCGCGCTTGACCACGTGGTCGAGGTGCGCGGCAAAGGCCTCATGATCGGATGCGACCTCGCAGAAGGAATGCCCGACGCGCACGATATCGTTGCCGCCATGCTTGACGAAGGGTTCGTCCTCAATGCAACCGGCCCGCGCACGCTGCGTTTGCTTCCTCCCCTGATTTGCGAAAAATCGCACGCGGACGCCTTCGTGGAAGCGCTGGATCGCGTTTTGGAGAAAGTCTCGCAAAGCTAACTGCCAACAAGTGGAATTCGGACACGCAGCCGAATAAGAAATGCATCGTCTTCATCGAAACGCGCAGCGGCAATCACCGCCATCGGCAAACAAATGAAGGGGCGAGCCAAACGGCTCGCCCCTTTTCGTGAAAGCAAACGCGTAAGGGAGGGGGTATGCGTTTGCGAGAATTGATTCACGCGCTTGCGCCTACGCTTTCGCCAAGTCTCGACCGAGCAGATAGCCGTAGGTAATGCAGCGGCCGTGGCTGTTGCCGGCAACGTTGATCGGATAGTCCACCGCAGTGATGTCGCCTTGGCAGTTGCCGAGCGCATACAGGCCTTCAATGGGCTTTCCTTCGGCATCAAGGCACTGGAAATCTACGTTGGTCTTCAGGCCGCCCGTAACCGCAAGCAGCGCGGGACCGACCTTGAGCGCATAGAACGGGCCTTCTTTGACCGGCGTCAGGAACACGGGCTTTTTGTAATAGTCCGTGTCTTCCCCCGCCTCGCACATGCCGTTGTAACGCTCAACCGTGGCCTTGAACGTCTCGGCGTCGCAGCCGATCTTCTCGGCGAGCTCGTCAAGCGTGTCCGCCTGATATGCCATGCCGCTTTCAATATAGGTGGGAATCTGGGTCTTGAAGTACTCGGGAGCCAGGCTCAGGTCGGAACCATACGGGCGGAAGCTATCCCAGAACATGCCGCCGCCATACGGAAGGCCGTCCACCAAGTCGGTCTCCCAGTTCGCATCGAAGATAGACCACGCCTCGCCATTGGGCTGACGGTTGATGGCCAGGGATTTGCCCTGAACCCACGTGTCTTCGCACATAAAGCGCTCACCGTTGTCGTTCACGAACAAGAACGGACCGTGGAACCAGCAAAACGCCTGCGGGTGCATCATCGTCGGGAACGGAAGATCCTGCAGCTGCGCGCCGGCCCACATGCCCATCTTGTGACCGTCGCCCGTGTTCATGCCCACTGGCGTGTACTGGCTGCGCGGCTGGCCGTATTCGACGCAAATGGGAGCGTACGCTTTGCACATCTCAAGATTGCCGCCGATATCGCCCGTGCACAGCACCACGCCCTTGCTCGCGTTGTACTGCACATAGCCCTCGGACGTCTCGCAAATGCAGCCGGTCACCTTCTCGCCTTCTTTGACAAGCTGAACCGCCGGAGAATCAAACACGAACTCCGCACCAGCCTCAACGGCGCCGTTGTACAGAATCTCAGCACCGGCAAAACCCGTCGAAGTAAGACCGCTATCCTCGGGAAGAATGAGCATGTGGTACCCGGGCTGTTCGGCATACACGTCGTCGTGGCTGTAGAACGCACCCACCATGGCGCTGCCGCCTATGGCCTCCACCTTGTCGAGCAGCCAGTTGCTAGCCTCTTCGGAATTGTTGAAGAACTTGACGATGAGGTCTTCGTTGGCACGGCTTGCGCACTGAGCGATCCAATGCTGCTTCGCGTTCACCTTGTCAACCTTGATGCCCAGCTCGTCCATATAACGCGAGTTGATGGCGCCGAATCCGCCGCCGCGCCCATTCCAGCTCGAGGTTTTCTCGACAACCGTCACCTTGCCGCCGTTTTCGGCAGCAGAGCATGCCATTGCGCAACCGGCAAGGCCTGCACCGATAACCAGGATGTCGGTATCGACCGTCTTTGCGATATCGGTGATAGGTTCCGGGGCAATTTCCCACTCATAGCGAGCCTCGCCCGTTGCAGCGGTCTCGGAGCCAGAAGTCCCTTCGCCGCCGCCCTGGGAAGGCGAGCAGCCGACAAGCCCGGCGCCCGCTGCGGCAACCCCGGCAAATGCCGCACCGGTCAAAAAATTACGACGCGAAATCCCTTCGTTCATGATTCCCTCCTCCTGTATTTGGATTTTGTACGCCGCAAGAGCATTCCTTTTTGTTTTGTCTCCTCTTGCGTCGACAGATGAAGCATGCCACGGACAGCTGCCGCGCCCAATCGGCGCTGCGACCCATTTCGCCATATGGGCCGAATTGGACCATATGGCATCCATCAGGTAAAACGCTATAATCGCCTGCATTCGAATAAACAGGAGGGGAAGTAATGGGACAGCCCGCAGCGCACACGAGCAGCCTGGCGCGACATCATCTAATCGGACTCGGGTTTTGGCAGGCGTGGCAAATGGCCGCTTTCTGTTCGAGTGCCATCATCGACGATACGCCCCATTCGGGCATCTCTCTCAAGACCCTCGCCATAGCGTGCACGACGCTTGGCTACCTTGTCGTCATGGCGGCAAGCGAGAAAAGCGCTTTGCGTCCCAAGCGACCGTTCGACCTCATGGGGTCGTCTTTCTCCATGGCCTTCGGCACGCTCGTCTTGATGTTCGCACCGTACCTCAGCGACCCAAGCCTTGAAGTTGTCGCCCTGGTCTTCTCGCTCACAAGCATATCCTTCGGCAATGCATCGCTTCTCATGATGTGGGGAGAGCTCTGGGGAACGCTTGCAACGGGGCGGGTCGGAAGGCATCTCTACCTCTCTTATGCATTCGCATTCCTGCTCTTCTTCGGCGTCTTCGCCCTCCCCCATCCGTTCGCAGGTCTTCTGGTCTGCACCTTCCCTTTGCTTTCGGCGACTATTCTTCATTCGTGCGAAAGCGAGCCTAAAAGAATGCAAGGACTTTCGCCTCATACAATCAACAGGGTCTCCTCCATAAAAGCCATCGCGTTCATGCTGGTTCTCAGCATGGTGTGGGGAATCAGCCAAAACATCGTTCCTCACGTCGCCGCAAACGCTTCTTCGGGAAACTTCATGGGCATGACTATGTTCGTGGCTGGCATCGCCATAGGGGCGTTCGCTCTTAATCTCACCCTCAGCGCACCGCCGTCCGAAACCGCCGCGCTCTATCGCCCCGTCATACCCGCCATGGCGGCGGGGCTGATGGCCCTCATAGCGCTGCCACCGTCGTTCGCCTTCATAGGCAACGGCCTCATTGCCATGGGAATCTACTGCCTTGACATGTTCTTGATGCTTGCATCGACCGACCTGGCGTTTCGGTGCAAAATCCCCACTACGCGCATTTTCGGAACCGCCGTATTCGTATCGCGCAGCGGAACGCTCCTCGGGTCGGTTGCCGGAGCAACCATGATGCCGCACATGGCCTGGGACGCCTCGTTTATTACCCTTGCCGCACTGTGCCTGGGGGTGCTCGCCATCGCAGGAACGCTTTTATTCACGCAGACCGACCTGCAGCAATGCTACGAAACCCCGCGTACGTCGCTCGACGACGAAAGACCCACGCTCTCGCAGCGTTGCGACGCGATAGTGAAGTCCGCCGGCCTGACGTCGCGCGAAGCCGAGGTACTCGGTCTGCTTGTGCGCGGACGCACCGTACAAGACGTATGCAACGAGCTGGTCATTGCGCAAGGAACCGCGAAGCACCATGTGAGCAACATCTACCGTAAACTCGGAGTAAGCGATCGGCGAAGCCTTTATGACGTCGTAGAGCAGGCGTAATCGTCCGCGAACGACAAACGGCCCCTTTCGCACGGATAGCAAAAGGGGCCGCAAGCGCTCTTGGCGACGAAAAGGAGGGGGCGTCGCCCGCGCGGGCGTACGAGAATATGCGAAGACAAATCAAGAGCAGAGCCGCGATTTCGTCTTCAGCATGCCCAGCTTCGGCAAGAACCGCCCGAAAGGTTACAGAACCTCGAACGAAAGGCTCGCTTCGAGCGGAGAGACCACTCCGTCAGTCGTGCGAGCGCGAACGGTGAGCTGATACTCGCCTGCTTCTTCGAACGAAGTCTCGAACTGCCAGTTCACCCATTTGTCGGCGGTAGCGCCTTCGGTGGGGCACTCGGTCCAGGTTTCGCCGCCGTCGAAGGAGAATTCGATCGCCTCGATGGGGCTGCCCAGATCGTCCGCCACGCCCTCGAACGTAATGGAGTTGCCGGCGAAGAACACGCAGCCGTCGGCGCTGTTCATGATTTCAATCTTGTTGCGATACGCAGGATCGACAGATTGCACATCGGGCACCCGCTCTTCGGCAGTCAGTTTGATGTCGACAACGTTGCGCGTGAAGTAACGTGCCACGGTTTCGGGCATCCACAGCTGGGCGGAAGGGCCGGCTTCGCTCTGGAGTTTTTCGCCGTTAACCTCGTAGACCAGCAGCGCGTCGCGGTCGAGGCAGTACTGCAAAGGCAGCGCCTGGCCGAAGCCGTCAACGCCGTAGGCAGTCACCGTGTTCACGCCGTCTTCCAGGTCGGCCATATCAATCACGGCTGCAAGCGGAACGCCCACCACAGCGGCCTGGCCGAACGGCGCGCCTGTCGCGCACGAGCACACCATGGTCTGCTCCTCGGATTCGTCCTCCATATCTTCGAGGTTCACGGAGAAGTTTTCCTTGATATTGCCGCCGACGTTGACATAATACGTCGCCACGCCTTCGGCGGGCTCTCCCGCCATAAGCTCGTTAGCGGGCTTGGAACACATCGAGGTGATGGCCGTGCCGAACACGTTGAACAACTCGTCATTAGGGGTCACGCCGTCCTGGTTGAAAAAGAACGCGCCCTCCTTGTTGGCAATCTTGGTATAGTCGCTCTCCTCGAGCATCAACGTATGGGAATCAATCTGATACCCGTTGTTTTCGTGCGTCGCGCCCTCGGGGGCATCCGAACCGTCCAGGATCGCAGGACCGCCCGCCGCCACGGCAACGCCGGTCATTCCCAGCAGAAGGGCGCCACCAGCCGCTCCTGCAGCCATTGCTTTCTTCTTGTTCATAAGAAAACGCTCCTTCGCTCTATGCTTCGTTCTCAAGGCCGGTCGAGAACATCAAGGGCAGATCGGAATCGGGACCGCCGGCCTTGATGACCTTGTCTTCTGCCGGTAACTCGTCCTTCGCGTTCACCATGACTTCGTGCTCGCGATAGCTCACTTCGCCCTCTTCAGTGGTGGCGCGCACGCTTAGGCAATATGCGCCATGCTCGGGCGGGGTCCACTCGAACGTCCACCAGATCCAACGATTCACATCGGTGTCCCCGAGGTCGTAGGTTGTCCACGTTTCGCCGTGGTCCATGGAGAATTCGATGCTTTTGACCTTATGGTCGAACGCGTCCACGTAACCCTGGAAGGTATAGGGCTTGCCCGTCTCGATAATGACGCCCTCGGGAGTTCCGCAGATCGTTGCGTTCGGGCGGTTCACATGCGCATCCTCCTGGTTCACCTGACCGCATACTCGCTCGTCCATGACGTCGGAAGAAACCATGTAGCCAGAAAGCTGCTTGCTGAAAATCTGCGCGTCATAGCCTTCAACCCAGTTGGTGCAGGGGAAGCCACGACGGGCATCAAGGTATTCGCCGCCCATTTTGTAGACCAGATAATTGTCTTCGAGCTTGGCGACGTCAATACCGCTCTTGGAGGAGCCGTCGGCACGCACGCAGCGGACAGAATTCGTCCCCTCGGTCATGCCGCCCGCACGCTCGATAAGCCAGCTTACAGGAATGCCCGTGATTTCAGTCTGGCCGATGCCGCCGCCACCGATGGGGTTGAGCTCGCAGACCATCTTGGAAGGCTTGGTCACCACGACGCCGGCCTCTTCGGCCTCTTTGATTAGATCAACGAGCTTTGCGGTGTAGGGATTGGGCACATTACCCTCGATGGTGATTTCCCATTCGTCCATCATGCTCTGCGGAAGCTCAAGATTGAGAGCCGCCTCGCTGCAGGCGTAGCGCATGTGGTCGTAGTAGCCGTGAACGAAATCATAGCTATACAGATCGTCCATGCCCTGAACCTTGTCCTGCGTGAAATTGAATGTTCCCTCGACGTTTTCGACCGTCGTAATGCTATCGCCGAGCGCCTCGTACTTCACGTTCTCCCACAGCTGAAGGCCCTCGCCGTTGCCCGTAGCGCTGTGACAGGAATCGCACGTGCCGTTGAGACCTTCGGAGAACTTCTCGGTATTACGGCTGTTGAAATGGATGCCGTGTATCAAGCGGCCAAACTCATCGCCGTTGTCGCGATGGCAGGTGATGCACTGTTCGACATCGCTGTACGTTTCGAGATCTTTGTTAGGAAGCACTGCATGACGGTATTCCATGCCCATAATCATCTCGTTGAGGTCGGCATGGCAGGAGTTGCACCCCTTCTTGTCGGCGTCGAGATAGTACGTGTTGTACGAAATGGTCCAGCTTTGCTGCATCCAATGCGGGCACTCGTACTCGCTCGGCGTACGCTGCACCAGTTTGCCGTTGGGAAGCTGGCGAACTTCAGGCGCGTAGTCCTCAGCGATCTGGTCCCACTTCTCGTAGTTTTCGACGATGTATTCCTTGCCAGGATACTGAACGTCGCCGTCCGGCTCTCCGCCTCGGACGATCTCGTCCGCAGTGGAAGCCGAGTCAGCAGCAAAAGCAGGCACTATGAGAGCCGACGCTGCGAGCACTGCCGCGATGCCTGTCACCATGGCGCCACGCTTCGTCACCTTCTTCATCATTCCCCCTTCTCTTTTCGCGACAGCTGGCTCGCTTCGCCCTGTCGAAAACGAACCCGCCGTCGCCCCCTCCGGGCTTTCCAAAGCCCGCCTTACGCACAGGACAATACCGCTGCGCTATACGCGCGCGCATCAACACATCCGCGCTAAATGCCTGGTAGAGGACATAGCCCGTTTTGGTTGATGCGAGAAAAGCGTCCTTTCGAGCTTTCGCTCGAAAGGACGCGATAGACAGCTCCGCCGTTTTAACGGACAATGTTGCACACATCGAAAACGCCTCGCATCGAAAAGGCGCGTCTTCGGGCCTCGTTGCACAACCAGGGGAGGGGAAATGCTCGCATCTTTCAAGGATGCCGGCTTTTGCGCGCTTTTCGCCGCCGTCGGCCTTACCGTGAACCTGACGTGGTGTACGCTCGCAGGGCATACGCCCGGCTTCACCAACGCCCTTGCAAGCCTGGACGTTCCCGTGAATCCACGCGCATTCTTTCTTATGGGCATCCTCGTCATGAGCGTGGTTTTCACCGTTTTGCCGAGAAAAGCGCGCGAGGTTGACGCATCCCTGTGGCCTGCCGTAGCGCTTCTTGCCTGCATGGGAACGGCGTGTTTCGCCATCGCCTCAAGCCAAAGCGCTTTCTCCCCCGCCGTTCTCTCCATAGGCGGACTTTTGTTATTCGGCATAGGATACTTCTGGCTTACCGCCCGATTCGTCCTGCTTCTTGCACGAACGCAAACCTATTCCTGTACCATCGCCTGCTTGGCGTTTTCCCTTATCGTCGAACCCATGCTCGTCGCATTCGTGGAGCATTCCCTGCATGCCGAACTACAGGTGTCCATCGTCGTTTTGATGCCCATCCTGTCCGCAGCGCTTTTCCAATGCGCCCGCCACGCCGCACTTAAACAGCGAAGCAGCGAGAAGGGCAGCGGACGTACGGTATTTGGAATCCCCTCGCGGCCGCGCACCCCTTCCGCAGCCGAAGGACGAAGCGACACGAGCAGCGCGCTCATCCTCATAGCAGCGGCTTCTCTGCTGCTTGCGACCGTGCGAAGCCTGAGCTTCGTGGGGCTTTGGGGAGAAGGGCACATGGATGCCGATGGAGAGCCCTCTATGACATCGAACCCGTTGCTTTGGCTCGGCTATGCCGCGGGCCTCGCCGTCTTTTCATACGCCGCCCTCGGACGCACGGCGAATTGGTCGCTGCGACTGCGCTTTCAGCCGTCTTTCGTGACCATCATCATCACGCTTTCCGTGTCGATGATTCTTGCAGGAGACCCTCATGCCGACCCCGCGCTGCTCGACACCCTGATGAGGCTCAACGATTCGTTTTCCCATCTTATGTTCTGGGCCGTCGTCTCCATTCTTCTGGACATCTCCGCAACGCCTTCGTATCGAGTCATAGGCATAGGGGCATCGCTGTATTCCGCAGGATCTATCGCATGGGTGCTTTTCCTCGGCAATGCGGACGCCGTTGAAAACCTTATTGTCATCGTCGTCATCTACGTACTCGCCATGGCGTCGATGCATTACAGCTGGAATAAACGAGAAGGCGAAAACGAGCCTTCTCCTTCTGCGACGAACGTGATGGATGCGCTAGAAAAACGCTGCGCCGAAGTGTCCGAAGCCTATAAGCTGTCACCACGCGAAAGCGAAATCCTTGTGCTTTTGGCGCAAGGCCGCACGCGAACCTACATTCAAGAAGAGCTCGTTTTGGCGGAGAACACCGTGAAGTCCCACGTGGCCCACATTTACACGAAACTGGGCGTACGTGATCGGCAAGACATGATCGATATCGTATTGGACGTCGCCGAAAACAAAGCCGAACTCAAAGGGCAGAAGGACGAAGAACCACAGCGGCGCTGAACATCGCTGCGGCGGCGCATTGAGCCGCAACGCAAGCCGCCCTGTATTCGACCCGGCAATTACTCGAGCAAAAGCTCCTCTATGCGCTCTCGAGGAACGTAGCCTGCCACCGAAGTGACCATTCGCCCCTCGACGAATTTCACCGTAGTCGGCGCCGCCATGACATCGAACGCCCAGGCGACATCAGGAAAACGAACGGTATCCATAGCGGCGAAGCGCACCTCTGGATGCATATCGGCCACCTCTTCGAGAAGCATTGCGAGCGCGTTGCACGGACCGCATCCGGGGCTGAAGAATTCCACGATCGCAGGCTTATCGGAATTTGTAACCAGCTCGTCGAAGTTCTCCTTATCGAGTTGTATCAGCTTCATACCCATCCCCCTCATGATAAAAAACCGGGCTCCGACGCATCGGAACCCGGCAAAGACATTATCTTTTTCGAAAACGCACGTCAGGCGATCATTACATACGCTGCGGCGAAGAAATACCCAGAATACCCAGCGTGGTGGACATGACGATACGCGTAGCGTCGCAAAGGGCCAAACGGGCGTTCTTGAGGTTTTCGTCCTCAACCTTGAGCACCGGGCAGTTCGTATAGAACTGATGGAACAGGCTTGCCAGATCCTGCGCATAATGCGTCAGACGGAACGGAGCGCGGTCGCGGGCGGCAAGGCTGATCAGGTCGCCGAACTCGCTCATCTTGCGCATAAGGGCGAACTCGGACGGGTCGGTGAGCACGCTCAAATCGACGTCTGAAGGAATGCACTCGGCAGCAACGGCGTCCATATCCAGGTTCTCTTCGCCCGAGTGGCCGGAAGCGTCGCGCAGCAGCTTGCAAATGCGAGCATGGGCATACTGGTCGTAATAAACCGGGTTGGAGGCGTCTTGCTTCTTCGCCACATCGATGTCGAAGTCGATAGGCTGCTCGCTCGAACGGCTGAGCATGTAGTAACGCGTTGCATCAATGCCCACTTCGTCGATGAGCTCTTCGAACGTGATCATCTCTCCGGTACGCTTGGACATACGCACAGGCTTGCCGTCGCGGAACAGGTTGACCAGCTGGCCGAGCATGACCTCAAGCGCGCCGGGATAGCCCATGGCCGACAAAACGGCCGCAACGCGGGCGATGTAGCCGTGATGGTCGGCGCCCCAGATGTCGATCAGGTGATCGAACCCGCGCATTTTCTTCCAGTAATGATACGCAACGTCGGAGGCGAAGTACGTGTAGTCGCCGTCAGCCTTGCGAACAACGCGGTCCTTTTCGTCGCCGTATTTGGAAGAGCGGAACCACACCGCATCTTCGGCGTCATAGATGTCGCCCTTGTCGCGCAGTTTACCCAGGCAGAAATCAAAGGGGCTCTGGCCATTGAACTCGTCAGAGGGAATATACATCTCGCGCTCGGACTGCCAACGTTCGAAGTGGTTGCCGAAGCGAGTCGTGATATCGCGGAACATCTTCATGATGTAAGCGTAGCCATACTCGCGGAATTCCACCATGCGCTCATGTTCGTCGGCGTTTTCCCACTTGTTGCCGTCGCGGTCGATGATTTCCTTGGCGATGTCATTGACGTAGAGGCCGTTGTAACCGCCCTCGGGAACCTCAGCGTCTTCGTGGCCGAGCTGCTGAAGGTAGCGCGCCGCAATAGACAGACCGAATTTGTCCATCTGCACGCCGTGGTCGTTGATATAGAACTCCTCGAACACGTCATAACCCGCATGGCGCATCAGATTCGCCGTAGCGGAACCAAGCGCGGCCCAGCGACCATGGCCTACATGCATAGGACCGGTGGGGTTTGCGGAAATATACTCGATGTTGATCTTGCGCTTGCCCTCGGGAACCGTGCCACGGCCGTAATCGCCCTTTTCGGAACGAACCTTGGAAACCACATCCTGCAGCGCGTTGTTGTTCAGGTAGAAGTTGATAAAGCCGGGACCTGCAATTTCGACTTTGTTCACCAGGATGTTCTCAGGAAGGGCGTCGACGATATCCTGTGCAATTTCGCGAGGATTGCGCTTGGCCTCTTTCGCGCAGCGCATTGCCGCCGTGCATGCCCAGTCGCCATGGCCCTCATCTCGGGGTCGCTCGAGCGTGATTTCGGGGGCTTTTTCCATCTGAAGTTTTCCGGATGCAATTGCCGCATCCAGGGCAGCGCCTATGAGCTGCGTCAATTCTTCACGTGGTTGCATGGGGTTCTTCCCTTTCGTTCGAGCCGCAGACCTTCTGAGAATAAGCCTGCTATTAAAAATACCTACAAGCTTTTCAATTGTACCACGCAAACTACGGGCAAAATAAAGGCACACGAAAAGGGAAAGCACCCAGAAACGGGCGCAACGAAACCCGCCCTTCGCGTTATCATATATGAGAATAATACCCACGGCGAAAGGCCCCTTATGCTCGATTTCGAAAAGGAATGGGAATTCATCCAGCAAACGCGCCCGAAGCCGACGGATGCCCAAGGCTGGAACAAGCGCTCTGCCCGCTACGACAATAAGGACGCAAAAAACGCCTACGCCGAAGAATTCATCAAGAAGGCCGGAATACTGCCCGGCGAATCCGTCTTCGACATGGGCTGCGGTACGGGAACCATAGACGTCCTTCTTGCTCAGCAAGGACACAGCGTTCTTGCCGCCGATTTCAGCGACGGGATGCTGGAGAAGCTCTCCGAAAATGCACGCATGCACGATGTGCGCATCGACGCCATCAAGATGAGATGGGAAGATACCTGGTCCCATTTCGGATTAGCGGACAATATGGTAGACGTCGCCATAGCCTCGCGCTCCATGACCGTCCCCCGCCTCGACGAAGCGCTCGACAAACTCACGCGTATCGCGCGCCGCCACTGCTGCATCACCATGACCACCGGAACAGCCCCTTACGTAGACGCTCGCATACTTTCCGCCATCGGCGTTCCCGTATCGCCCACGAAGGACTATCTGTATGCTTTCGGAACCCTTGCCCAAAAAGGATTCGAACCTCGCGTCGACTATCTATATTCCACGCGCAAAGACACGTTCGACTCCCATGAGGAGGCGCTTTGCGACTTCTCCCGCATGATAGAACGATGCGGCACCCCGCTTTCTGACGAAGAGAAGGCCATCGCCAAAGATCGCCTTTCGCAATGGCTCGCCGAGCACATCGTCGAAAACCCCGATGCCGGCAAGCCCGACAAAAAAGGCCTGCCCGAAGGCATTCTCTGCCTCGACGTCCTTCGCGTCATATCCTGGGCGTGCATCACCTGGGACACGCAGGGGCAGAGCGCATACTAGACCGCCCTCGAACCGTTCGCCTGCGCCCAAGCAACGCCGTCCGCGGCGTGCAGCGCGCAGTAAACCATGATGCTTTTCACACAGCCGCCCGCGTAAAACGATTGGAGTATCCATGACCGAAATTCCCCGAATGATTTCCCTTGAAGAAGCACAAGAGCTCGTCCTCTCCCACACAACCCGCATCCCCGCCGAAACCGTGCCTCTCATCGAAGCGTCAGGACGCGTAGCTGCCGAGGATATCACGAGCGATATGGATGTTAGCCCCTTTGCGCATGCGGCCATGGACGGCTTCGCCGTACGCCTTGCCGACTTTCCCAGCAACGAAGCCGACCTGCCCGTCGAGCTCGACGTAATTGCCGAAGTGCCCGCAGGGGCCACATACGAAGGCAGCATCGAAGCGGGCCAATGCGTGCGCATCATGACAGGCGCCGCGCTCCCGGCCGATGCCGACGCGGTCGTGAAATACGAAATCGTCGAGAATGTGACCGGAGACGGCAAAACCGGAAGCCGCGTCCGCTTCGCCTCCGTGCCCGCAGCACGTGCAAACATCCGAGAAGCAGGCGAAGAGGCCAAGGAAGGCGAGGTTATCGTTCGTGCCGGCGAGATCATCAACCCCGCAGGCATTGGTTTTCTAGCTGGATGCGGAGCCCTCGAAGCAAGCGTCTATCGCCGGCCCCGCATTGCGGTCATTCCCATCGGCAGCGAGCTCGTCGAACCTTCCGAAAAGCCCGGCCCCGGCCATATCCGCAACTCGAACGGCTACGCCATGGCCGCATGCGCGCATGCGGCGGGAGCAGCATGCGACATGCTGCCCATCGTGCCTGACGATGAAGACGCCCTGGCGCAAGCCGTAAAGGAAGCCTGCAAGACGTATGACTTCGTGGTGACCACCGGCGGTGCGTCCAACGGCGACTTCGACTTCATCAAACCCGTCGTGGAGCGCCTAGGCACCCTCTACATGACCACCGTCAACATGCGACCCGGCAAAGCGCAGACCTTCGGCATCGTCGACGGCACGCCGGTCTTTGGCCTGCCTGGAAACCCCGCGGCGGCCTACATGGGATTCTCGCTTATCATTCGTCCCGCACTTCGCGCCATGCAGGGATACTCCGCGCTCGAGCATCCGCACGTACAGGCCCGCATCACCCGCGGCAAAAAGAAGAAGGACCCGCGCCGCATTTTCGAGCGAGCCACCATTGCGCGCAACGAGGACGGCGTGCTCGAAGTCACGCCCGCGAAAAACCAGAGCTCGGGGCTTTTCGGCGTCATACAGCGCAGCAACTGCATCGCCGTCATTCCCGAAGGCCTTGACCCCGTAAACGAAGGAGACTTGGTGGAGTGCATCCTTCTCGACGTGCCCGAAGAGGCCATCGTGTAACGTTGCCGCATCAAACCGTCTAAAAGCCTCAGCCGGAGCCGCCACGCAGCACAAACACCGTTGCCGCTCCAAACCAATTAATACGAAAGGAACGCCATGTCTTCCGAATACACCGAACCAACGCCCACGTTCGCTATCATCACATGCTCAGACACTCGCACCCTCGAAACCGATACGGCGGGCGCTGCCCTCAAAGAGCTTATCGCCGAGCGCGGCTGGGTATGCCTTGAACACGTTGTCGTAGAAGACGAGCGCCCGTTCATTTCCGGAGCGCTTTTGCACGCCATCGAAGATTTGCATGCCGACTTCGTTCTGACCTGCGGCGGCAGCGGCCTTTCCCCGCGTGACGTCACCCCCGAAGCAACCATCGACGTATGCAAGCGCAACGTACCCGGCATCGCCGAGGCCATGCGCGCCCACAGCATGCTCATCACCCCGCGCGCCATGCTCTCCCGCGGAGTCTGCATGGAGCGCGAAGGCAGCGTGGTCATCAACTTCCCCGGCAGCGAAAAAGCCGCCCGTGAAAACTGGGAAGCCATCGCCGACGTCCTCCCTCATGCCGCCCTCATGAAACAAGGCGGCGGCCACTAAGAGATCGCATGCAACGCAAAAGGAGCCCGATCGGGCTCCTTTTGCGTATAAAGATCAGACCAGAAAGGGGAAGAGCGAAGCGTTTTCCCCGCCCCGCAGGTCAACCAAAAGGCCCAAGCGAGCAGGGGCGCGAGAAAATCGCTTGCGTTTCTCGCTCTTCCTTTATTTAAAAAAACCGAAAACGCAGAACGAAGCGCATAGCCCCTCGAAGAGGGGCGGTAGCGCAGTGGGCGATTTACTCGCGCCCCTGCGAGCGCTCCCAGAGTCCTGTTTTCCCGCCGTCTTTCTTCAACAGACGAACGTCCATAATCTCCATGCCGCGATCGACGGCCTTGCACATGTCGTACACGGTCAGGCACGCCACGCTCGCAGCGGTCAGCGCCTCCATCTCGATGCCAGTCTTGCCGGTCACGCCGCACGTGGTGACCACGTGAATGCCCACCAACCCATCCTCGCGCTGGCCTTCGCGCACGGGTTCGCACGACACTTTCGCCTTCGTGATATTAAGCGGATGGCACATAGGAATAAGCTCGCTCGTCTTCTTCGCTGCCATCACCCCCGCCACGCGGGCGCACGCAAGCACGTCGCCCTTCGCCGCCGCGCCCGACGTGATGAGCTCAAGCGTTTCAGGGCGCATGGCAATAAAGCCCTCAGCCACCGCAACGCGTTCGGTGTCGGCCTTCTGGGAAACGTCAACCATGCGAACGTCGCCGGCTTCGTCAATATGGGTAAGCTGCTGTTCCGCCATCAATACTCCTATCCGCCGATCTGGCTCATATTGCGTTCGGTTCCCACCTTGTCATGATGCTCGTCTGGCTTTGCGCCAAGCGCCCTCAAGAGCACGTCACGCACCGCCTTGTCTCCTTCGCCCGAACGCAATGCGGCACGCACGTCGAATTCTTCGTCAGAGAAAAGGCACGGACGAATTTTGCCATCCGCCGTCAAACGAAGGCGATTGCATTCGCTGCAAAAATGGCGCGAAAGCGGAGAAATGAAGCCGACCGTGCCCTTCGCACCCTCGAACTCGAAGTAACGCGCAGGACCCCAGCCAGCAGGCTTGCGGCTCCCAGCAGGCTTAAGCTCTCCAAGACCGGACGCGACGGCCTGTTCGTTTATCATGCCGAAAAGCTCTTCGCTTTCGATAACATCTTCTTTGCCCCAGCCGCAGCCGCACGACCCGGCGCTTTCGCCCACGGGCATGTATTCAATGAAGCGCACATGCAGTGGGCGATCGATCGACATGCGGGCAAAACCGAATACATCCTGGTCAAGCGAGCGCACCACCACCGAGTTCAGCTTCACGGGGTCAAAGCCCGCCTCGAGCGCCGCATCGATACCCGCCATTGCCTCGTCGAATTTATCCCGTCGTGTGATGGCCGCGTATTGGGCCGGGTCGAGCGTATCGAGCGAAATATTCACACGCGAAAGCCCAGCCGACTTGAGCTCGTCGGCCATTTTCGGCAAGAGAATACCGTTGGTCGTAAGCGCGATGCTCTCAATGCCGGGAATGCGATTCAGACCGCGAATCAAATCGGCAACGCCCAGACGGACCAGGGGTTCGCCACCGGTGAGGCGCAATCGCTTGATGCCTATGCCCGCCGCAACGGACACAAGGCGCTCTATCTCTTCGAGCGAAAGAATGTCCTTGTGCGAAAGGGCAGAAACCCCCTCTTCGGGCATGCAGTATATACAGCGAAGATTGCAACGATCAGTGAGCGAGATGCGCAGATAATCGATGGTCCTACCGTGAGAATCCTTCATGAAATCCCTCTCCTCTATATTCTCGCTACAGTATAAAGGATAGTGCGGCAAAGAACCCGTTTGCCGCACGGTTATCGCGAAACCAGATACATGCTTTCGGAGGGGATTTCTATAAGAAGCTCGTCGCCCTCACAAGGCAGCTGGGACTCGGGCACCGCGAGCTTGTCCACCTTCCACTGCACATGAATCTTGAGAAACTTCATGGTCGCATCCTCTTCGGCCATATCGTGTTTCAAGCGAGGGCTATCGGCCGCATCGAGAAACGAAAGCATGACCGTGCGCTCAAAGCGCGAGTCGCTCACGCGATCGGCCCGAACGCGAAACACGTTCGGCCCCGGCTTTTCAGCACGCCGCAGGAAGAACGCGCGCACGCCGAACCAGCGAACGTCGCGAGGCACGGGGGTTTCGCTTACAAGCCTGATGCCCCAATCGGGCAGCTCAACCGTATGATCGTCCACGTAACGCGCAGGCGTCGTATTCTTGCACCCCGACAGTTTCACCGCGGCAAGGCTCTCGGGATGGTGCACCACGCGATGCTTCGGCCCGATTTCGCATATACGCCCATTGTCCACAACAGCAATGCGGTCGCAGAACCGGTATGCTTCGTCGATGTCATGGCTTACATAGAGAATGGTCCCTCGATACTCCTCGAACAGCCCGATCAGGTTTTGCTCGAGCGAGCTTTTCAGATGGGCATCGAGCGCCGAAAACGGCTCGTCCAGCATGAGGATCCCCGGGCGGGCAGCAAGCATGCGGGCAAGGGCAACGCGCTGCTGTTGGCCTCCCGAAAGCTGGGCGGGAAAGCGCTTTTCCATCCCGATCAGGCCGAAACGCTTCAACTGCTCGCCCACAATACGATTCTTCTCAGACTCGGCAAGACTCCGTTCCATGCCCGCAGCCACGTTCTGCTCGACAGTCATGTTCGGGAAAAGCATGTAGCTTTGAAACAAGAGCGCCGTTTTTCGCTGCTGCGGCGTTAAATCGACGCGAGCGCGCCTACCTGCCTCTTTTTCGAAAAACGTCACGCCGTTCACGACGATACGGCCTTCATCGGGCTTCTCGATGCCTGCGATGCAGCGCAGCGTCAGGGATTTACCGCAGCCCGATGCGCCGAGAAATCCCAGCGTCTCATCACCTGCGCAAAATGAGACATCGAGCTTGAACGACCCCATGTCCTTCTTGATGTCAACCTCAAGGCTCATGCCCTACTCCTCCTGCCGACGCGAGCGATAGCGCGTGGTTCGCCGGCTCCAAAGGTTTATGAACAATATCACCAGGAAACTGAACGCGATGATAACCGCCGTCCAGAACAAGGCAACATCGGTGTTTCCGTTCATCCATTCGAAATAGATGGCGATGGGAATGGTTCGCGTGATTCCCACGTAGTTTCCCGCAAGAAACAGCGTCGCTCCAAACTCTCCCAACGCGCGTGCAAAGGCAAGCACCGTGCCAGCCGCAATGGACGACCATGCCAAAGGCAGCATAAGCTTGAAGAAGATGCGCCCCTCGCTCCAGCCCAGCGTGCGAGCGGCATCGAGCATGTTGCGGTCTATGCCCTCGAACGCGCCGCGGGCGCTTCTATACATGAGCGGAAACGAAACCACCACCGCGGCAAGCACCGTGGCAGGCCAGCTGAAGATGAGCGGAAAGCCTATGTCGATGAACCAGCGGCCGAGCGCCGTGTTGTTGCCCAAAAGAAGCAACAGTACGAAGCCGCACACCGTCGGCGGCAAAACCATGGGAATGGTGAAGATGGAGTCGGCGATATCCTGCGCTCTTGAAGGAATACGGAGGCTCCACCATGCCGCAAGAAGACCCAGTACAAACACAAGGACGATCGCCGTACCCGTCGTTTTCAGCGTCACCCACAAGGGGCTCCAATCGAGCTTTGCAAGAAATTGGCCGGCTTTATCCATGGCAGAAGATTCTTCGACGAACGTTCCCTCTTCCCATGCGGCAAAATCGAGAAAGTCCGCGTAGCGAAGCTCGGCATACGAAGCGGAAGCCGAATCCGTCACATCGGAGCCGTCGATTCCTATCACGCTGGTGTAGAATGCGCCGGATGTGTATTCCTGGTTGAAGAGGAAGCGAAGGCCTTCGCCCTCAAGGTCGAACGATTCATCGGCGGTCACATACACCGGCGTCTCCGGCTTAAGCCGAGCCGAACCGCTTGCCGCCTCGGCGTCAAGCTTTTGAAGATACGCCACCACCCAGGACAAGCCTGCGTCACGATCACCCGAACCGATTCTCTCCTCGAGCGCTCCAGAATCCACGTAGAGCACCGCATAGCCGTCGACTGCCACGAGGCATACGTCGTTTCGGGCGTCACCCTGGAGATAGGAATACCCCTGATAGGCGCCGTCGATAGCGCGATTGCTCCCTTTTTGCGCACGCGAGAAACCGGCGACGTCGAAGGGCGCTCCGTTCGCAAGCGCATCCTCCCCCTCGGGATCGATTTCGATTCCCGAAGCATCCACGGGAATCGACGCAAGCCCGCCTTCGTCCGCGACAACGTCCGAAACGGCCGATTCGTACGCCGCGAAATCGGGTTCTTGGGCATATGCCGAAATGGGCACCGCCAATGCGATGCCCATAACAAATGCCGTCAGTGCTTGTAGTGCGCGTCTAGGCAAGCTCAAAGCCCCATTTCTGCCAAATCTCCAAGGCGGCAGGATCGCTTACCGCCCAATCCAAAAACGCTTTCGAAGCTTCGGCGTTTTCGCTTCCCGCCGTGATAGCCGCAGGATACACGATTGCCTTGTGCGTATCGGCGGGAACGGTGGAAAGAACCTTCACGCCGCCGAAACGATACACGTCCGAGCTGTAGACAAACGCGATGTCGACGTCGCCCGATTCGGCATGCTTGCATACGTTGCCCACGGACGTGTCGAGCACCACCTTGTCGGCGATAGCGCCGGTGAACTCGCCGCCTTTACCGGATTCGTCAGAATACGCACCAACCGTGTACAGAGACTGGCATGCATAATTGCCCGCAGGAACAGACTCGTCGCCCACGCAAATGGTGTAATCGCCCGATACGGCCTCTTCAAGCGTCAAGCCCTCGGGAATGTCGGTATTGCTCTCGCCCGTCACCATAACAAGGTCGTTCGTGAACATATCGAAGCGCGTTCCTTCGTCAATGAATCCGCCATCGACGGCATTGTCCATCGTCCCCTTGGAAGCCGAAATGAAGATGTCCGCAGAAGAACCCGCCTTCAGCATTTCGACCAATTCGCCAGAAGCCTTGTACTGCGTATCGGCAAACGTCACGTCGGGATTGTTCTGCGTATAGAGGCTCTGCACTTCATCAAGCGCCTTCGAAAGCGAATTCGCCGCGAAAATCTGCAGCTGCACGGGCTCCGAAGCACCCTCTGCGGCGGCGTCCGCCTTTTCGTCAGCCGCGTTCGATCCCCCTGAGCAACCGATAAGAGCCACGAGCGCGGTCAAAGCCGCTGCCGTGGCGAAAGTCATCGATATCTTTTTCCACAACCGCATTGAAGCCTCCTGCCCAAGCCAACGGGAGCGTCTTGGAAGAATTCTCCACAGCCCCTCCCTATTCGATTGAATTATTCTCTCATAAGAATAATTCTCGGTCAAGATTAAAGGAACCGCACGCAAAGCAAGATCGATTCGTCATTCGCAAAGCGAATCCCAAGAGCACGTGCGCCATGCGTTATGATTGATGGAATCACGGACTTCGACTCTGCGTTCAGCAGCTCTGCCCGCTTGGATGAGAAAGTGCTGAAGTCATACGAAATTTGACCCAACCGGCCGTCTAGGAGGACGCATGGATATCGCCCGCATAGCCCCGCGCATCAAGCTCAGCTTGCAATCCCAAAGCAGACAAGACAGCGCCGTATTCGGAAGCGGCGTCGCTCAGCTCTGTCGCGGCGTGGAGCAATGGGGCTCGTTGAACAGGGCGGCAAAAGAGATGAACATGGCCTACAGCAAAGCCTGGAGGATCATGAAACACACCGAGGCCTCATTCGGCATCCAGCTCCTCGAGCGCAACGGCGCGCACGGTTCAATCCTCACCTCCGAAGGAGCCCTGCTCCTTCATGCTTATGACGAGCTGCAACAACGTGTTGCTCTCTACGCGGAAAAGCAGCTCGAGGAAATCCTGAAGAACAGGCAGCCTTAGAGCCTTCACCGAACGCTCGCCCTCATCAAAAGACGCCTCTTGTCCTGCGGCAAGCCCCGCAAGAAAAGAAGCGTCATTCGATCTGATTAATTTCCGAACAAGCCCCGCATGGCGGATCCGGCCTTTCGAGCCTCTCCCTTGAACAGCCTTGGCTCAAGATCAAGAATGAGATCGCAAGGAATCTCATCGGACACACGAAGCGCCTTCTGCATGCAGGAGTCTTCGCATAGACGGCACTGCACGCAATCGGCAAGGCGGAACTCAATTCCTTCTATCGAAGGCCTCTTTTTCCCGTCCTCTTCTCCGAAAACCTTCGAGAGAGCCCCCGTCGGACAGAACGTAGCACACATTCCGCAACGCGTGCAGAGGGTTTCGTCGATATCAACCTTGCCCCAAAGCCTGGTCTTCACAGAAGAGCCCTCCCTCGGCTCCCCCATTTCGAAAAGATACTCCATAAGGGCATCGTGCCTTGCGGGAGCAATGCGAGGCATGTTTCCGTCGTTGTCGACCTTCAATATATCGCGAAGCGAATCGGGGCCCTTCCGACGAATGCCAAGCTCGCTTTCGACGGTCACATTGACGGCTTCCACTGCGATATCTTTGGCGGAAGCCTTCATTTCCGTGAAGAACCCACGGCGGGAGACACCGCCGACGCCCTGCGATGCGTCTTTGGCAGCAGCCCGAAGAGGAACTTGCTGGGTTCGTTCGATGCGAAAAGGAACATCCCATGCCGACAGAAGCTCATTCGCCTCTTTTTGGGAGATGTCGAACTGGCGGCTCGCGAACCGATACTTACACGTCTTGCACCCGCCGTCCACTACGACAAGAGAAGCGTCGTTTCTTGCGCACGCGCCCACCAGAGCTTGCGTATCGAGCCTCGAAACGCACGGCACAGTTGCCGTCGCTTCAACGTCGGCCGCGCGGTGCGAGGCTACGCGAGCGCACACGACCACCGCATCGCCCTCGAGCGCCTGAGCAGATTCGTCCACGGCGCTATCAAGCTCTTCGTCAGTCGGCTTCATGAAGCTGATTGCGTTCGTAGGGCACGCCGAAGCGCAGGCTCCGCATGCCATGCATTTCTCGCTGTCTATGTCTAAGGCATTGTCATGCAGCGCAATAGCACCCGAAGGGCACGCGTCGGCGCAACGCGAACATGAAGCGTTTCTGTTCCGTATTTTCACGCAGTGCGCGGGGTCGACATGGAGCGCTTTGCTTTCAAGCCTCTCCATGATCTCGACCATGTCCATAACTGAAGGCATGACTACCTATCTCCGTTTTCCTGAATCGAGCGCTCCATGCGCGCAAGTTCTTCGGGCGTGTTCACGTTAGCGAAGCATCCTCCTCCAGGAGCGGCTTTTTCTATATCTTCTCGCCCGAAGCGGCTTAGATTGATGCACTCGTAAAAGTCCCGAGCTCGAACCTTTCTTTGAGCTATAGCATCGGAAATGGCAGGAAGGCAAGCATCCGCCCTGTACACCGCGTGGAACGGCTCGAAGCCAAACCTGTTGCACGGCACCACGGCATCGGCCCGGCGCATTTGCATGGCAACGGCCTCATGGGCTATCAACGGCGCCGACGCGAACACCATGTCGCACGCCACAACCGCAACGCAAGGATTCGATGCCGCGCTCAGCGCGGAATACAGACCCCGCAGTGCGCCGCGCTCCTCGTACACGTCGGGAACCAAGCGAAGGTCGCAGCAGAGGTCAAGAGTATCGAGAAACGCGAGATTCTCCGCTTCATTGGTTGTGATCACAATCTCATCCGCGACGGGAGCAACGCGTTCAACGATACGTTCGATCAAAGGCCGCCCAAGGAACGGCACCGTCGCCTTGCTCTGGCCCATGCGACGCGACTCGCCGCCGGCCTGAATAGCCACCGTAAGCTTCGGGCGGGCATACCGATTCTGGAGGAAATCGGCAACACCTTGCACGTCGTCGATATCGAAGCAAGGAATCGCCTCGCTCTTCGCATAAGACACAACCGATTCCATATCGGTGACGACAGCAACGGGGACGACACCTCGAACATGACCTTCAGTGCAAAGCTGCTCTGCCGCCGGTATGTCTCTTTCGTTGCCCTGGCGAAGCACTTCGATGACAGGAAGTCCGCTCTGACGATATCCTTCCACAATCACCAAATCATGATTTGGCATAGAAGCAACCACCTCGTCGCACGATGGCTCGTCATATATCTCGGTAATACGAGCCATGCGAGCGGGAGAGATGACGACGACATCGCACGAGCCCGCTTCACGATGACGATATGAATCTTTCCCCGGATAATCGATATCGAAGTCTGGATGCCCGTGATGCTTGATGGAGCCGATATTCAAGCCCCGAGAAACAAGCTCAGAGATTACTTTGACGATAAGCGTGGTTTTTCCCGAATTATGCCTCCCCACAAAAGAAATTGCCGGACTAGGCTTGTCGAATCCCAATTCCATAGTTCCCCTTATACGCACTCACGCCCATCGCATAACGAACGCGATTATTCACAAGCCGCCCCGCGAACAGGCGACACCATTCCCATGATAGATTCGTGAGCCGCGCTCAAAGACGCATGCATTCACGAAACGCATTCGAAGCACCGACATATCGCCCCTCGGAGCAAAACGATCTATTCCGAAGTATCGCTATGCGGAATAACGTTCCTTTTCCACCACAAGATTGTTTTTAATATGACCGACCAAACGCTGCAGCGCATCCACAGCATGAGGACGAATGTCCGCGCCGATAAGCACGTACATGAGAGAATCCCCCACCTCGAGCACGCCCTCATTCAGCCATACGCGAACATAGTATACGCCCGGCCACGTACGAGCCTCAGCAATGGCGTCTTCAAGACCTTGAGCATCATAAGAGAAATCAATCGAGACCACTTCTCCAAGCGAAGCACCCTGAGCGGCCTCTTCCTCCGAGACGGCGCGCACTTGCTTCTTCGGGGTCGCTCGCACTACGCCGTTATGCGTGAGATACATGCCCACCATAGGGGCATCGGGATCAAGCTTCGCCTCGCGAAGCCATTCATCCATGGACGGGATGGGATGAGACATTCCTGCTCCTTCTATCGTGCCGACCAAAGAGTCTTGGACGAGCGTAAAACCGATTAGCTTAGAAGCTTATCGCAAGAATGAAAATTGGGCATAAAAAACCCCGCATTTGCAGGGTTTGAAATATCAGTCTTCGGCCGATCCGGATAGCACGTCAAGCGCATGACGATATCCGCCGCTCCCGTAGTTCAATGCCTTCGAGACACGTGCTATGGTCGTTGCCGATGCACCCGTAGCTTCCGCAATCGCGGTATACGGCTTTCCGTCGTCCAAAAGACGCGCAACAGACAAACGCTGCGAGGTCTCTTTAATCTCGCGAATAGTAAAAAGGTCTTCAAACAAGGCGTACAGCGCGTCCTTGTCTGTCATAGAGCTAAGAACCTCAAGAAGGTCCTCGACCTCCGGCGTACGCAGGTTGCTCATATCCCACCCACTTTCAATCTCTCTCACTACGCTATTGTACTCCACTTTGATGGAGTGTTTCAGAGAAATACGGGTTCATGCCCAACAGAGGGGAGGAATGCATGGATAATTCAAATTCGTCTCTTGAAAAGGTGGTAAAGAGCAGTAATGCCTGTTCATCTTGCGAATTTGCAAACCAATACCGCCCTATACAGAAAAACGTCTCGACAAAGAGCGAGACGTCGGCTGTATATCGTAAGACAATCTGTAAACAAGAAATGATGACCTGGCACCAATAGCGTCAACAAGCGTGATATCCAGTCCTCAAGCATGCAAAAAGCCTGTGCTGGCTGCGATTCAACATAAAAAAGGAAAGGGGGCCTCGCGGCCCCCTGGAAGCGCGGAAGGGACCCTGCGGCCCCTCCCCTGCGCGCGCCCTGCCCCCGATGGGGGCGGACGCGCCCTGCGCGAGCGCGGCGTCCCGTCCTCCCGCGGACTTGCTCCGCAGTACTTTGGGCGATGGCGGGCTTAGCTGCCGAGTTCGGGATGGGATCGGGCGATCCCCGCCTCCGTGGCCGCGCTCGCGCAGGGCGCCCCCTGCGCGTCCGGGACCCCACGGGCGCCCTGGCGGCCGCATAGCGTCGTTCGGGAGACGTTCCTCCTCTCGAGACCGCCCGCCCCGGGCATCCGGGGTCGGGAAGCAAGAGCTCGGGCTATTAGTACCGCTCGCCTGAACGCCTCGCGGCGCTTGCAGCTGCGGCCTATCGACCTCGTGGTCTACGAGGGCCCTTACCGGAGGGAGAACTCATCTCGGAGACGGCTTCCCGCTTAGATGCTTTCAGCGGTTATCCGTTCCGGGCGTGGCTAGCCGGCCGTGCCGTTGGTCGACAACCGGGACACCAGAGGCCCGTCCGCCCCGGTCCTCTCGTACTAGGGGTAGACCTCCTCAATTCTCCTGCGCCCACGGAGGATAGGGACCGAACTGTCTCACGACGTTCTGAACCCAGCTCGCGTACCGCTTTAAACGGCGAACAGCCGTACCCTTGGGACCGACTTCAGCCCCAGGATGCGATGAGCCGACATCGAGGTGCCAAACCTTGCCGTCGATGTGGACTCTTGGGCAAGATCAGCCTGTTATCCCCGGAGTACCTTTTATCCGTTGAGCGACGGCCATTCCACTCTGGGCCGCCGGATCACTAGAGCCGACTTTCGTCCCTGCTCGGCTTGTGGGCCTCGCAGTCAGGCTGGCTTGCACTCTTGCGCTCTGCGGGCGATTGCCGACCGCCCTGAGCCAACCTTGCGCGCGCCTCCGTTACTCTTTGGGAGGCGACCGCCCCAGTCAAACTACCCGCCTGGCACGGTCCCCCGCCCGGGTGCACGGGTCGGGGTTAGGCCGCCGACGCGCCGGGGGCAGTATTCCAAGGTCGCCTCCACGGGGGCTTGCGCCCCCGCTTCGCGGGCTCCTGCCTATCCTCTACGCGACGCGCCGTCGGCCAATGCCAAGCTGCAGTAAAGGTTCACGGGGTCTTTCCGTCCTTCCGCGGGTAATTCGCATCTTCACGAATAGTGCAATTTCGCCGGGTCCATGGTCGAGACAGCGCCCAAATCGTTACGCCGTTCGTGCAGGTCGGAACTTACCCGACAAGGAATTTCGCTACCTTAGGACCGTTATAGTTACGGCCGCCGTTTACCGGGGCTTAGGTTCGCCGCTTCGCCTTTCGGCTGACGGTTCCCCGTGACCTTCCGGCACCGGGCAGGCGTCAGACCCTATACGTCGCCTTGCGGCTTGGCAGAGTCCTGTGTTTTTGATAAACAGTCGCTTGGGCCGTTTCGCTGCGGCCCCCCGCCGCTCCGGAGGCTCGCTCCTTCACCGCGGGGGGCGCCCCTTCTCCCTAAGTTACGGGGCCATTATGCCGAGTTCCTTGACCATGGTTCACCCGATCGCCTCGGTATGTTCTACCCGCCCACCTGTGTCGGTTTTGGTACGGGCGCCGGGGCGCCTGCCTAGGGGTTTTTCTCGGAAGCGTGGGATCGCCGGCTTCGCTCGAAGCTTCGTCTCGCGTCTCGGGCCTGATGCGAGGCGGATTTGCCTGCCTCGCGCCCTACGCGCTTTCACGGGGACGTCCAGAACCCCGCCCGGCTACCCTTCTCCGTCGCCCCATCGGTCGTAAGCGCCGCCCCGGCGGTACGGGAATGTCCGCCCGTTGCGCATCGGCTACGCCTCCCGGCCTCGCCTTAGCTCCCGACTGACCCTGGGGGGATTAGCCTCGCCCAGGAAACCTTAGGCTTGCGGCGGCAGGGTTTCTCGCCCTGCTCTCGCTACTCATGCCTGCATCCTCACTTCCGCGCGGTCCACCGGGGGTCGCCCCTCCGGCTTCCGCCCTGCGCGGAAAGCTCCCCTACCATCGTAATGTATACGGTCCGCCGCTTCGGCGCCGTGCTTAGCCCCGTGAATTGTCGGCGCATGTCCACTTGACCAGTGAGCTGTTACGCACTCTTTAAATGCATGGCTGCTTCTAAGCCAACATCCTGGTTGTCTAGGCAAACGCACATCCTTTGCCACTCAGCACGGACTTGGGGGCCTTAGCGGGCGGTCTGGGCTGTTTCCCTCTCGAGCACACAGCTTAGCCCACATGCTCTGACTCCCGGGCTTTCGAATGGCGGCATTCGGAGTTTGGTCTGGGTCGGTAGGCGGTGAGGCCCCCTCGCCGGTCCAGTGCTCTACCTCCGCCATTTAACGCCCGAGGCTAGCCCTAAAGCTATTTCGGGGAGAACGAGATATCTCCGGGTTTGATTGGCCTTTCACCCCTATCCACGGGTCATCCCCTCCGTTTTCAACCGAAGTGGGTTCGGCCCTCCACGGGGTCTTACCCCCGCTTCAGCCTGCCCATGGATAGCTCACCCGGCTTCGCGTCCGCGGCGCGCGACTGAACGCCCTGTTCAGACTCGCTTTCGCTGCGGCTCGGTAGTCCTTAACCTCGCCGCGCGCCGCGACTCGCAGGCTCATTCTACAAAAGGCACGCCGTCACGGAACGCATTGTCCGCTCCGACTGCTTGTGGGCGCACGGTTTCAGGTACTGTTTCACTCCCCTCTCGGGGTGCTTTTCACCTTTCCCTCACGGTACTGGTTCGCTATCGGTCATCGGAGAGTATTCAGCCTTGGAGGGTGGTCCCCCCTGCTTCGCGCCGGATTTCACGTGTCCGGCGCTACTCGGGCCCCGCATCGCGCGGGGGGAGGGGGTTCGCGTACGGGGCCTTCACCCTGTCTCGCCGGCCTGTCCGGGCCGTTCCGCTCCCTCTCCCCTTTGTCACCGCGCCCCGGGCTCCGAAGCCCCGGGCGGTGCGGGCCCGCGACCCCCGCGTCGCAGCGCCTCCGGGCTGTAACGCGTACGCGGGTTTGGGCTGGGTGCGCTTTCGCTCGCCGCTACTCGCGCAATCTCGTTTGATTTCTCCTCCTCGGGGTACTTAGATGTTTCAGTTCCCCCGGTTGCCTCCCTCCGCCCTATGTGTTCGGGCGGGGGTGCCAGGGCATGGCCCCTGGCGGGTTCCCCCATTCGGGAATCCCCGGATCGAAGGCCGTTTGCGCCTCCCCGGGGCTTATCGCAGCTTGCCGCGCCCTTCGTCGACTTCCGATGCCAAGGCATCCGCCGTGCGCCCTCGGTATCTTGCTCCCGAGCGGGGACGCGCCCCGCCCGGAGATTAGACCTGAAGGCTCATGATGTAGTAGGTCATGAGAAAATATGAGTCGCTCGGTGCGCCCCTTCCGGGGCGACCGAGGAATCTGGGTAGATTCCATTGTCTAGTCTATTCGCGATCTCGATGCGACCACCTCTTTGCGGAAGCCGGCGAAGACTCTCATCCTAAAGATGGTCTTTGCATGCAGCTTCACGTTTCTGATTCGTGGTTGCGCAATCAGAGATTCGTCTCTCTCAAACGCTATGCGGCTGTCAAGGTGCCCCAGGGGTGCCCTGGAAGCCGGATGCTGGGAACGGGGGAGGAGCCTGCCCCGGCGCCGGACCGGCGTCGTCGGGGACTTTCTCTGGAACTAGGGTCTCCCTAGAAAGGAGGTGATCCAGCCGCACCTTCCGGTACGGCTACCTTGTTACGACTTCACCCCCCTCACCCTCCACACCTTCGACGCCTCCGCCCCTTGCGGGTTCGGCCGGCGGCTTCGGGTGCAGACGACTCGGGTGGTGTGACGGGCGGTGTGTACAAGGCCCGGGAACGTATTCACCGCGGCATGCTGATCCGCGATTACTAGCAACTCCGGCTTCGCGCAGGCGGGTTGCAGCCTGCGGTCCGAACTGGGGCCGGCTTTGTGGGATTCGCTCCGCCTCGCGGCGTCGCAGCCCGCTGTACCGGCCATTGTAGCACGTGTGCAGCCCAGGGCATGAGGGGCATGATGACTTGACGTCGTCCCCACCTTCCTCCGGCTTGACGCCGGCAGTCCCGCGCGAGTGCCCAACTCAATGCTGGCAACACGCGGCGGGGGTTGCGCTCGTTGCGGGACTTAACCCAACATCTCACGACACGAGCTGACGACAGCCATGCACCACCTGTCACCGCTCCTTTCGGCCCCGCCGTCTCCGGCGGCTCACGGTGATGTCAAGCCCTGGTAAGGTTCTTCGCGTTGCTTCGAATTAAGCCACATGCTCCGCTGCTTGTGCGGGCCCCCGTCAATTCCTTTGAGTTTTAGCCTTGCGGCCGTACTCCCCAGGCGGGGCGCTTAATGCGTTGGCTGCGGCACGGAGGGACATCTCCCCCCACACCTAGCGCCCATCGTTTACGGCTGGGACTACCAGGGTATCTAATCCTGTTCGCTCCCCCAGCTTTCGCGCCTCAGCGTCAGTGGCGGCCCAGAAGGCTGCCTTCGCCGTCGGTGTTCTTCCCGATATCTGCGCATTTCACCGCTACACCGGGAATTCCGCCTTCCCCTACCGCACTCGATCCCCCCAGTTCGGCCCGCTTCCGGGGGTTGAGCCCCCGGCTTCGACGGTGCCGCTTGAAGGGACGCCTACGCGCGCTTTACGCCCAATGAATCCGGATAACGCTCGCCCCCTACGTATTACCGCGGCTGCTGGCACGTAGTTAGCCGGGGCTTCTTCTGCAGGTACCGTCATTCTTCTTCCCTGCTGAAAGCGGTTTACGACCCGAAGGCCTTCGTCCCGCACGCGGCGTTGCTGCGTCAGGGTTTCCCCCATTGCGCAAAATTCCCCACTGCTGCCTCCCGTAGGAGTCTGGGCCGTGTCTCAGTCCCAATGTGGCCGGTCCGCCTCTCAGCGCGGCTACCCGTCGTCAGCTAGGTGGGCCGTCACCCCGCCTACTACCTGATGGGCCGCGACCCCATCCCCTCCCGCCTGGGCTTTCCCCGCCCGGCCATGCGGCCCGGCGGGACCATCCGGTATTAGCCTCGGTTTCCCGAGGTTGTCCCGGAGGAGGGGGCAGGTTGGTCACGTGTTACTCACCCGTTCGCCACTCTATGCGCGCCCGAAGGCGCCTTAACCGTTCGACTTGCATGTGTTAGGCACGCCGCCAGCGTTCATCCTGAGCCAGGATCAAACTCTCCGTTCGAAAAGCGCCCCCGGGGGGGCGTCGTGTTCTGTGAGATCGTCCCGGTCCGTTTATTGTCTATCCTTCATCGGAATCGACCCCCTCCGAGGAGGGGTGTATGGCTGTTCCTAATTCCTGTTCCACAGTATCCGGTTTTCAAGGTCCCCGCCCTCCCTTCGGAGGGCTGCCGCGTCAAGCGGCGAGGTTGTATATTACGCGCCCCCCGCCCCCTGCGCAAGGGCCGGTTTCGCTCTCCATATTTCCTCCATATACGGGGCGCGAGCCGCGGTACGCCATCGGCCGCGGGCACGGCCCGCCCCGCGGCTGAACAACCTGAAAGACATGCTTTCGAAAGTGAAGGCGTCCGCTCTTCCTTCAACGTATACTAAAGATATGAAATCACACATCCTTAGAACAATTGCCTCTTTCTGCAGAAATGAAGCGGTCCTCTGCATCGCCTTCATCTGCGCGCTTGTCTCCTCTTTCTTCGTTCCCGCAGGACATAATTTCGCCTCATCGGTCGACCTTCGCGTTATTGTTCTTCTGTTTTGCCTGATGGGCGCAACGGCGGGCCTTCAGAACGCCGGCGTGCTTTCCCGCAGCGCGCATTGTCTTCTCTCGAGGGTCTCTGGATTCAGGCAGCTTAGCTTCCTTCTTGTTGCCCTCCCCTTCTTCGCCGCCATGGTTGTGACGAACGATGTCGCGCTGTTGGCATTTGTTCCATTCGCCATTCTTACCCTCAGCATCACGGACAAAAAACGCCATCTCCCACGAATCGTCGTCCTTCAGGCCGTCGCCGCCAATATCGGCGGCATGGTCACGCCTGTTGGCAACCCTCAGAATCTTTTTATATATACGACGTTCCAAACGCCCTTCCTGCAGTTCTTCCTCGCCCTTCTCCCCTTCGCGCTTGCAACGCTCTTCGTTCTTGCGGTCGTTTGCCTGACTTTTCCCAGAGAAAACGTCCACGTGTCCGTTTCTTTTGGAAGCGAGCCGATTCGACGAAGCAGGGCGCTGCTCCATTCCGCCCTTTTTCTTCTTTGCCTTGCCGCAGCTGTCCGAATCCTTCCTTATTCGGTTCTTTTCCCCGTCACGTTGCTTGCCCTTCTTCTATTCGACCGAGGTATATATAGAAAAATCGATTACGGACTGCTTGCGACGTTCCTTTGCTTTTTCGTCTTCTCGGGAAACATGTCGTCCATCCCCTTTGTCCAGACAACGCTTGGGTCGGCCATGAACGCGGCTCCCTTTGCCGTTGCCCTCGCAGCAAGCCAGGTCATAAGCAATGTTCCCGCAGCCGTTCTGCTTTCGGAATTCACCTCCAATTGGCCTGCTCTTTTGCTTGGCGTCGACCTGGGAGGACTCGGAACGCCTATCGCTTCTCTCGCAAGCTTGATAGCAATGAGGCTCTACCTTCACACCCCGGAAACCCGACTATCTACGTTCCTGAAGGAGTTTGCCGTGGCGAATGCGGCGTTTCTCGCCTTGCTGTGCGCCCTTTACCTTGCGTTCAAGGCGTTTTACCCGATGTAAACCAGACGCTCATCCCTTCGCGCTATGCTCAAGGCGGATTTTCGAGATTTTCAGCGCGAGAAAAGGAGCTGCTCATGGGCAATTGCGTGCTGCATGTCCGTTATACCGTCAAGCCCGGAATGCGCAACGCCTTTTTGAAAGACGTCCTCGACAGCGGCTTGCTCGATAAAGTTCGCCGCGAAAACAGCTGTCTCGAATACCGCTGCTACTGCTCGGCGAAGAAAGAAAGCCTTGCTCTTCTCCTTAAATGGACTTCGCGAGCCTGCCGGCAAGCCTATCTCGAGCAACCGCATACGGCAGCGTCGATGGAAATCAAGACCGCTCCGTGCAAGAAACGCACGTCGAGAGATTTGGTTGATTATTTTCCAATCTTTCCCTTGAGGGCGTCGAAGGCGGCGCCCAGGGCAAGGCCTAATCCTATGCCGATCGCCAGGCTGTCGAAAATAATGCCGAAGGCAACGCCGAGACAGAGTCCCAAAGCGAGGCCATTTATTGATGAGAGCTCTCTTCCTTCGAAACTCTTCTTGGATGATTCGCCATGAAGAACAGCACGGTCTACTTCTTCGGAAGCAGTCGAAGTCGAAACGGACGCGCCCTTGCTCGGCGAACACCCAGCCTTTTCCGTCAATGCTTCGTTTTGGGAAGTCTCTTGAGCATACATCGGCTCTCGGCAGAGGCAGTCTTCGCTCGAATTCGTCTGTTGCACGACTCCTTCTTTCCCAGGCGCATTGCCCGTCACTTCCGTATTATCGCAGGAATCGAACGATAGCATCCACCCCTGCGTAACGCAATGCGCCCCTCCTCGGAAACGCCCTTCGATTTCTGCATTCAGAAACCGAAGGGGTCGAAAAGGGGCGCTTGTTTATAAGCCGCTACGCCTTACACGTAGAACAGCAGGTCGTCATACGTAGGAACAGGCCAGTACTCGCGGGCGACAATCGGCTCCATTGCGTCGACCGCTTCGCGCAAACGGTCCATCGCGGGAGAAACCTCGTGCGCATAGCAATTCGCCTGGTCCTGCGCGCATTCGAAAGCCTTTGCCTTACGATGGAGGTCGGCGAGGTTGTCGATGCCTTCGTAGATCGCATCGACGCCGTCAAGAAGCGTGGAGAGCTCGCGTCGTTCGTGCGACATCTCCGCAGCCGGCATGGCGCTGGTAACCGTAGTGATGCCCTTGGCGATCTTTGTCGCATACGCGCTGATGACGGGCAGATACGTACGTCGCGCCATGCGCTCCATCGTGGTCGCCTCGATATTCATGAGCTTGTTATACTTCTCGAGCTTGACCTCGTAGCGGCTTCGCACCTCCGTCTCGGAAAGCACGCCCATGCCCGCAAGCAGATCTATGTTCTTCTGCTCGACGAAGGCCGGCAGCGCATCCGCCGTCGTGGGGAAATTGCACAGGCCGCGACGAACGGCTTCTTCGTGCCATTCCTCCGAGTACCCATCCCCCGAAAACAGAATGCGCTTGTGGGCGGCAAGGCTTTTGCGAATGTAGGCTATTGCGGCCGATTCGAAGGAGGCGTCTCCACGCTCGTCCATCGCATCCGCGAAATCCTTCAGGGCCTTTGCGACCGCCGTGTCGAGCATAGTGTTCGCATCCGCAACGTTAACGGCAGAGCCGGGCATGCGGAATTCGAATTTGTTGCCCGTAAAGGCGAAGGGGCTCGTGCGGTTACGATCGGTGGTGTCGCGGTCGAACGTAGGAAGAACCGCCACGCCGAAATCGAGAGACTCGCGCGACGCGTGGCCCGCTTCATGGCCTTCGGCCAAAGCGTCGATGATATCGGAGAGCTCATCGCCCAAAAAGATTGAAATAATCGCCGGAGGCGCCTCGTGCGCGCCAAGGCGATGGTCATTGCCGCATGACGCAACGCTCATGCGGAGAAGATCCTGGTAATCGTCCACGGCAGAAATGACGCAGGTCAAAAACACCAAGAACTGGAGATTTTCTTCAGGGGTATCGCCCGGATCAAGGAGGTTTTCGTCCTCGGAACCGATGGACCAGTTGTTGTGCTTGCCGGAACCGTTGATTCCCTCGAAAGGTTTTTCATGCTGAAGGCACACAAGGCCGTGGTGGCTTGCCAGCAGCTTCATCATCTCCATGGTAAGAAGGTTTTCGTCAATGGCCCTGTTCGCGTTGCAGAACACGGGCGCGAGCTCGTGCTGAGCAGGAGCGACTTCGTTATGCTTCGTCTTCGCGGCCACGGCGAAGCCCCACAGCACGTCGTCGAGCTCCTTCATAAAATCGTTCACCGTGGGGCGAATGGCGCCGAAATAATGCTCGTCGAGCTCTTGGCCCTTGCACGGCGGCGCGCCGAAGAGCGTGCGGCCGCACATCACCAGGTCTTGACGCTGGGCGTAGTCCTTCTCAGAGATAAGGAAGTACTCCTGCTCGGTGCCGACGTTGACCGTAACCTTGGCAGGCTTCTTTCCGAAGAAGGCGAGCACGCGCTTCGCTTGCTCATCGATGGCGGCCATAGAGCGCAGAAGAGGCGTTTTCTTATCGAGCGCTTCGCCGGTATAAGAGCAAAACGCCGTGGGAATGCAGAGCACTTCGTCCTTGATGAACGCATAGCTCGTGGGATCCCATGCGGAATATCCGCGCGCCTCGAACGTTGCACGCAGACCACCATTGGGAAAGCTCGACGCGTCGGGCTCGCCTTGGATGAGTTCTTTGCCGGAGAATTTCGTGATAGCCGTGCCGTCGCCGACCGGGTCGAGGAACGCATCGTGCTTTTCGGACGTGATTCCCGTCAAAGGCTGGAACCAATGCGCGAAATGCGTTGCCCCGTGCTCGATGGCCCATTCCTTCATGGTATGCGCGACGGAATTCGCCACGTCAAGATCGAGCGGCTTGCCCTCTTTGATGGTTTTGGACAGCTTCTTGTACGTATCCGAAGGAAGACGCTGCTTCATCACGTGCTCCGAAAAGACCATCGTGCCGTACTTCTTCGTAAGATCGGTCATGCTCGACTCCTTCGACTACGCCCGATTGTCGCATTGAAGCGCCGTAGAAGGCTGACGCTTCAATGCGTGCTGCGAAAACATCCTCTTTTCAATAATCGATTATTGTAACCGTTGAAAGATGCTTTAGCGTGCGAAAGCATGCACAAATTAAAATGCGGTCGCCAGCAAGGAGGCTCAGGCAAAACGGCCGACAGCAGCGAAATCACGCGTCGCTGCCGACCGATAATTGTTCCGTTCGCTGCGCTATTCAGCCAGGAAATCGACCGCGTATTGCGTTGAGAGCATAGACCCTTTTGCGAGCACGCTTTCGTCAATGCGGTAATAGCAACTATGCTGCGCATGCACGGCGTCCATCTTGGGGTTGCGGCAGCCCAAAAAGACGAATGCTCCCGGAACTCGCTCGAGGTATTCCGCGAAATCCTCGCCCGCAAGCGTGCCCTGGTAATCAGCCAGGGCCTCTTCGCCGAAGAGTTTCTTGACGCTTACCTGCGCACGTTCGGCACTCTTCTTGTCATTGGAAAGGCCGGCATTGCCCGCTTCGTATGTCAACTTGGCCGTGGCGCCGAAAGCCTTGGCCGAGCGATCGATCAAACGCCTTAGCCGATCGGGCATGGCCTCGCGCGTCTTTTTGCTCCACGTACGCACGGTGCCCGTCAAATACGCCGAACCCGCCATGATGTTGCGCGCTTCGCCGCCATGGACCTCGCCTACCGTGACGACCAACGGCTCGAACGGAGAGATGTCGCGGCTGACCAGGACCTGGAGCGCAACGACAAGCTCGGCGGCAACCACCACGGCGTCGACTCCTTTATGGGGCATGGACCCGTGGGCGCTCACGCCTTCGATGTCCACACGGAACCAATCAGTGTTGGCCATGCGCTGACCGGGGTCGGCAGAAATCAGACCCGCCTCTATTTCGCTCCAGATATGCATGCCGAAAATTCCGTCGACGCCGTCAAGGGCGCCTGCTTTGATCATCATGCGAGAACCGATGGAAATTTCCTCGGCAGGCTGAAATATCAGGCGCACTTCGCCATGGATTTGGTCACGCATCTGCACGAGGATACGCGCCGCGCCAAGCAACATGGCGATATGGCAATCGTGACCGCATGCATGCATGACGCCAGTATTCTTCGATTCATAAGGAAGACCCGTGCGTTCAAGAACGGGCAATGCGTCGATATCAGCGCGAAGAGCAACGCGTTTTTTCGGATTGCCCTGCGCGTCGTAAGCGTCGTCGGCCGTGCCGGCGATGGTGGCGATGATTCCTGTTTTCGCCACGCGCTCGTAAGGAATGCCCATACGCGCAAGACGTGCGCAGATGGTGCCCGCCGTGCTCACTTCCTTGCTCGAAAGCTCAGGATGGGCGTGAAAATAGCGCCTATCGGCGATGATGGTCTCTTCCGTGGCGGCAGCGAGCTCCTTAATTCGCTCCGTGATTTGCTGCTCCGTTCCCATGCTGCATGCTCCTTCGCTGCGCAGACCCCGCACTTTCCGCGATACCCATGACGAAAGGGTCTGCTGGCTTGTTTCTCTTTCCTACCCTACCACAAGGCTCACGAACGAAAGCCCACGCCCCGCGCAAACGGTCAAACCCTCAAGTACATACAAAAAGGCGGCAACCTGCGTGGTTGCCGCCTTTGAAAGCATGCTCAAACGCTGCGTCAGGCAATTCAGAGCAGGACTAGCCTATTCCTCGTCTTCGCCTTCCTCGCCGCCTTCGGACTCGGAGTCTTCAGAGGTCTCTCCGAAGCCCAAATCGCCAAGACCGCCAAGCAGCGCATCAAGCTCGCTCAGATCGCGATGATAGCTGCGAGAGGGCAATGCCTCGCCGAGCATCTCTTCGCCGTCGTTGCTGTACGTCGCAGACTGGTCGCCGCCGATGAGGATGGTGTCGTCGGGGCTGAAGACCATGTCGAGCAGCTGGCTCATGTCATCGCTCGAAGCAGACAGGTCGTCTTCGAGCAGGTATCCAAGCTCGTGCTCTTTGAGGCCGGCCTTAAGCTCTTCGAGCGCCTTCGCGCCGATGCCCTCGATGCGAAGCAGCTCGTTTTCGGTGTAGCCGACGAGGTCGGCGACCGTGTCGATTCCAGCCTCGCTGAACTTGTTGGCCCAACGCTGGGACACACCAAGGTCGTCGTAGAGGTACAGACGCGCGTCTTCGTCGGAGAGCTGCGGGGTATGTCCGCCACGGAAGCTGCTGCCGCCGAAGTAGCTGGAATAGCCGTTCATGTAGTTCTCGTCGAGCGACCAATCCTGAGGCTGAGGCAACAGGCTTTCGATCTCACGCAGCTCGGAGGGCGCGAAGTCAGGCAGCTGCTCCTCGATTTCACCATTGACGGACTGGCCCTTGTAGGTCAGGCCGACCTGGTGGTAGCGGGACAGGCCCGTGCCGGCGGGAATCGGCTTGCCGATGATGACGTTTTCCTTCAGGCCGGACAGCACGTCGGTCTTGCCCTCAATCGCAGCGTCGGTGAGAACCTTGGTGGTCTCCTGGAACGAAGCTGCGGACAAGAACGAGTCGGTTGCCAAAGACGCCTTCGTGATGCCGAGCAGCAAAGGCTGGCCCACAGGAGGCTGCTTGCCTTCCGCGATGAGCTCGTTTGCGATGCGCTCGAACTCGTGACGATTGACCTGGCGACCAGGCAGAAGCTCGGAATCGCCAGCGTCCATGACGACCTCTTTGCGCAGCATCTGGCGCGCAATGACCTCTATGTGCTTGTCGTTAATGTCTACGCCCTGGGAGACGTACACGTCCTGGACCTCGGACACGATGTAGCGCAGCGTGGTGTTGGGGTCGGTCAGACGCAGCAGGTCATGCGGGTTGACGGAGCCCTTCGTAAGCTGCTGGCCAGGCTTGACCTGGCAGCCGTCGAAAATGCCGGGAAGCAGCTGGGCACGCGCGGAGACAACGTACTCACGGAAGTTGCCTTCCTGGTCGTGTACCGTGAGCGTCTTGGTGGTCTTGTCGGACGAAACCTGCAGCGTACCGCCGATTTCGGCAAGAACAGCCAGACCCTTAGGCTTGCGGGCTTCGAACAGCTCGGTAACACGCGGAAGACCGTGGGTGATGTCGTCGCCCGCAACGCCGCCGGCGTGGAACGTACGCATGGTCAGCTGCGTGCCGGGCTCGCCGATGGACTGAGCCGCGATAACGCCGACAGCCGTGCCGATATTGACCGGACGAGCGGTGGCAAGGTCCCAGCCGTAGCACTTCTGGCATACGCCGTGCTCTGCATGGCAGGTCATGACCGTGCGGATGACGACCTCTTCCACGCCTGCGGCCTCGAGAGCCTTGAGGTCTTCCATGGAAGACAGGTATTCGCCCTCTTTGAAGTCGCCCGCGTCAGCGACGAGGCAGCGGCCGATCAGGTTCTCGTCCAGCTCTCCCTTTTCGTTATGCAGCGGATAAGGAACGCCCTCGTGCGTGCCGCAATCGATTTCACGAACGATAACGTCCTGCGCAACGTCGACAAGGCGACGGGTCAGATAGCCCGAGTCTGCCGTACGCAGCGCGGTGTCGGTCATACCCTTACGCGTGCCGTGCGTGGAGATGAAGTACTCCAGAACGGAAAGGCCCTCGCGGAAGTTGGACTTAACCGGGCGGTCGATAGTGCCACCCTTCGTGTTGCCCATCAGACCACGCATACCCGCAAGCTGACGAATCTGCTTGATGTTACCTCGAGCGCCGGAGAACGCCATCATGTAGATGGGGTTGAACTTGTCGAAGTTCTCCGCCATGGCGTCGCCGACCTTGTCGGCCGTCTCGTTCCAGATGTCGATAACCTGCTTATGACGCTCCTCGGGGCTCATGAGGCCCATCTCGTAGTCTTCGTCGATCGCAGCGACCTTTTCGTCGGCGGCGGCAAGCAGCTCGGCCTTGTTCGGCGGCACCGTGGCGTCGAAGACGGACACGGTGATGCCTGCGCGCGTCGCGTAGTGGAAGCCTGCGTCTTTGAGGCCGTCCAGGATGGCAGGCATCTCGGAGAGGCTGTAGCGGTTGCTGCAGTCTTCGATCAGGCGGCCGATTTCCTTCTTGTTCATCTCGTAGTTGATGAACGGATGGTCGTCGGGCAGCACCGCGTTGAACGTGATGCGGCCGACGCTGGTCTCGATGCGCTCGCCCGCCTTGTGGTCCTCGAACACGCCGTAAGAGGTTGCGACCTGGGTGTCCTGGGTCAAGCGAACGAAAATCTTGGCCTGCAGGTCCAGATCGGCGCGGGCGTCGTAGGCGTTGAGCGCGTCGTCAAAGTCGATGAACACGCGGCCTTCGCCCGGGAAGCCATCGCGCACGGCCGTGAGGTAATACAGGCCGATGATCATGTCCTGCGTAGGAATGGTCAGCGGGCGACCATGGGCAGGGCTCTTGATGTTGTTGGAGGACAGCATGAGCACGCGCGCCTCGGCCTGGGCCTCATTGCCCAAAGGCACATGCACAGCCATCTGGTCGCCGTCAAAGTCAGCGTTAAACGCGGTGCAGACCAGCGGATGCAGCTTGATGGCCTTGCCTTCGACAAGCACCGGCTCGAATGCCTGGATGCCCAGACGATGCAGGGTTGGTGCGCGGTTGAGCAGAACGGGATGGTCGACGATGACCTCTTCCAGAACATCCCACACGTAGCTCGCACCGCGGTCGACAGCGCGCTTTGCGGCTTTGATATTCGCAGCGTATTCAAGCTCGACCAAGCGCTTCATGACGAAGGGCTTGAACAGCTCCAAGGCCATCTGCTGAGGCAGACCGCACTGATGCAGCTTCAGGTTCGGGCCGACGACGATAACCGAACGGCCGGAATAGTCGACACGCTTGCCGAGCAGGTTCTGACGGAAACGGCCCTGCTTGCCCTTGAGCATGTCAGAGAGCGACTTCAGCGGACGATTGCCAGGACCGGTGACAGGACGGCCGCGACGGCCGTTGTCGAACAGGGAGTCCACAGCCTCCTGGAGCATACGCTTCTCGTTGTTCACGATGATTTCGGGGGCACCGAGGTCGAGCAGTCGCTTCAAGCGGTTATTGCGGTTGATGACGCGACGGTACAGGTCGTTGAGGTCGGACGTCGCGAAACGGCCGCCGTCGAGCTGGACCATAGGACGAAGATCCGGCGGAATGACCGGGATAACGTCGAGAATCATGTCGGACGGGCTGTTGTCGGACTTCAAGAATGCGTCGACGACCTTCAGGCGTTTGATGGCCTTGGCGCGCTTCTGGCCCTTGCCCGTTTCGATGGTCTCTTTGAGCTCTTCGGCCACTTTCTCCAGGTCCATGGCATCAAGCAGATCGCGCACAGCCTCTGCGCCCATGCCGCCCTGGAAGTAGTCGCTGTAGTTGAGGCGCATCTCGCGATACAGCGCCTCATCGGGAACGAGCTGCTTCGGAACGATCTTCAAGAACGTATCGAAAGCCTCGGAACGAAGCGCCTTACGCTCGCTGAACTCCTCGTAGATATCGGCGATTTCCTCGTCGACCTCCTCGGGGCTCATGCGCTCGTCTTCGTCGATTTCATCGATGAACTCGTCGTCCTCGGGAACATATTCGGTTGAAAGGCGACGGGTGGCCTCGATGAGGCGGTCGCGCTCGGCGTCCAGCTCTTCGAGGTCTGCCGCAAGCTCGTCACGCAGCTCCTCCACGTCTTCTTCGCGCGCCTCTTCGTCGACCCACGTCACGATGGAAGATGCGAAGTACAGCACCTTCTCGAGCTCCTTAGGAGCAATGTCGAGCAGGTAGCCCAGACGGGACGGGGAGCCTTTGAAATACCAGATGTGGCTCACGGGAGCGGCGAGCTCGATATGGCCCATGCGCTCGCGGCGAACCTTGCTGCGGGTCACCTCAACGCCGCATCGCTCGCAGACGATGCCCTTGAAGCGCACGCGCTTGTATTTGCCGCAGGCGCACTCCCAGTCTTTGGTGGGGCCGAAGATCTTCTCGCAGAACAAACCGTCTTTTTCAGGCTTGAGCGTACGGTAGTTGATCGTCTCGGCCTTTTTCACCTCGCCGTGAGACCAGCCGCGGATATCCTCGGCGCTGGCGAGGGAAATACGCAGGGCGTCGAAATTGTTAACGTCGAATTCGCTCATTTATCGCTCTTCTCCTTCGCCGGTTTCGGTATCGGTAGCGCTCTGGGTGCCGATGAGGCTTTCCACATCGGCGTCGGCGCCGCCCAGAAGGTCATCGTCCATCAGGGAACGCAGGTCGGCAGCGATGTCCTTGAGGGCATCCCCTTCTTCTGCCTCGGTCTTGGCCGCATCGGCCTCCATCATCGACTGAACGGCGTTGACGTGGCCCCTCGTCTCCATGTCGGCAGCATCGAAGTTGATCGTGTGCTGGTCCTGAGCGACCATCTCGACGTTAAGACCCAGAGACTTCATTTCCTTCATAAGAACCTTGAAGGACTCGGGGACCTCGGCATCGTCGATGTTGTCGCCCTTCACGATGGCCTCGTACGCCTTGACGCGACCCGCCGTGTCGTCGGACTTGATGGTCAAAATCTCCTGCAAGACGTTGGATGCGCCGTAGGCATACAGCGCCCACACCTCCATCTCGCCGAAGCGCTGGCCGCCGAACTGAGCTTTGCCGCCCAGAGGCTGCTGGGTGATCAAGCTGTAAGGGCCGGTCGAACGGGCATGGATCTTGTCGTCGACCATGTGGCCCAGTTTCAGGATGTACGGGAAGCCAACGGTAATCTGCTCGCGGAACGGCTCGCCAGTACGGCCGTCGTAAAGCGTGGTCTTGCCGGTGACAGAAAGCTGCGGGACGAACTCGTCGCGCGCCTTATCGCCGTACTTCTCGTGGTTGAGCTTGATGAGGTTCTCGTTCGCCTTCTGAATGACGTCCACGATCTCGGGCTCGGTCGCACCGTCGAAGACAGGGGTTGCGACATAGGTCGGGCCCTCGACGGCGGCGGTGGCGTTCTCGTCGTCAGAGAAGCCCCATTTCGCAGCCCAGCCAAGGTGGCACTCGAGCAGCTGACCGACATTCATACGGGAAGGAACGCCCAGGGGGTTCAGCATGACGTCGATCGGCGTGCCGTCAGCGAGGTACGGCATGTCCTCGACGGGCAGAACGCGGGAGATAACACCCTTGTTGCCGTGACGACCGGACAGCTTGTCGCCCTGCTGGACCTTACGCTTCTGCGCGATGTAGACGCGAACGAGCTCGTTGACGCCCGGAGCAAGCTCGTCTCCGGCCTCGCGGCTGAAGCGATAGATGCCGACAACGCGGCCGCCTGCGCCGTGGGGAACCTTCAGAGACGTGTCGCGAACCTCGCGAGCCTTCTCGCCGAAAATGGCGCGCAGCAAGCGCTCTTCTGCAGTCAGCTCGGTCTCACCCTTCGGGGTGACCTTGCCCACCAAGACATCGCCCGGGAAGACCTCAGCGCCAACGCGGATGATGCCGTCGGCATCCAGGTCGGAGATCATATCCTCGGAGATATTCGGAATCTCGCGGGTGATTTCCTCGGGGCCGAGCTTGGTATCGCGCGCGTCGATTTCGTATTCGGAAATATGGATAGACGTGAGGAGGTCTTCGGCAACCACGCGCTCGGACACGATGATAGCGTCCTCGTAGTTGAAGCCTTCCCAGGTCATGTAGGCAACCATGAGGTTCTGGCCCAGCGCGAGCTCTGCGTGGTCGCAGCTAGGACCGTCCGCCAGGACATCGCCCGCATGGACCTCGTCGCCCTTGCGTACGATGGGCTTATGGTTGATGCAGCCGGACTGGTTGGAGCGCTGGAACTTCGGAACCAGATACTCGTCGAATTCGCCCTCGTCGTTGCGGATGATGATGGTGGAGCCGTCCACGTAGTCGACGACGCCGGGGTTCTGGGCGACCAAAACCTCGCCGGAGTCAACAGCGATGCGATGCTCGATGCCCGTGCCGACCAGCGGAGCATGGGGACGCAGCAGAGGCACAGCCTGACGCTGCATGTTCGAACCCATGAGCGCGCGGTTCGCGTCGTCGTGCTCGAGGAAGGGAATGAGAGACGTTGCGACAGAGGTCATCTGACGCGGGGAAACGTCCATGTAGTTCACGGCCTCGGGAACGACCTCGTCGGGCTCGCCGAAAACGCCAGCGGCGTCGCGCGTGCGGCAGAGAACCTTCTCGGCAGGCACGAACACGCCGTCGACCGTGCGACCGAACTCGCGGGTCTCCTGGTCGAACAGCTCGTTCGCCTGGGCGATTGCGTAGTTTTCCTCTTCATCCGCAGTCAGGTAGTCTACTTCGTCGGTAACCTTGCCGTCCACGACGCGGCGATACGGGGTCTCGATGAAGCCGTAGCTGTTCACGCGGGCATAGGTTGCCAACGAGCCGATAAGACCGATGTTCGGGCCTTCAGGAGTCTCGATCGGGCACATGCGGCCGTAGTGGGAGTTATGAACGTCTCGAACCTCGAAGCCTGCACGCTCGCGGGACAGACCGCCCGGGCCAAGTGCGGACAAGCGGCGCTTGTGCGTGATGCCCGCAGCGGGGTTTGCCTGGTCCATGAACTGGGAGAGCTGAGAAGATCCGAAGAACTCCTTGATGGAGGCGACAATCGGACGAATATTGACCAGAGACTGCGGAGTGATCTCGTCGGGCTCCTGCATGCTCATGCGCTCGCGCACGACGCGCTCCATGCGGGAAAGACCGATGCGGAACTGGTTCTGGATGAGCTCGCCCACCGTGCGGATGCGACGGTTGCCGAAGTGGTCGATATCGTCGACAGCAAAGCCTTCTTCGCCCTCGTGCAAAGCAACGATGTAGCGCATGGTTGCGATGATGTCATCCTCGGTCAGCGTAGAGGAGTCGAAATCGGGATCGAAGCCGAGCTTTTTATTCGCCTTGTAGCGACCGACCTTTGCGAGGTCATAACGCTGGGGGTTGAAGAACAAGCCGTCGAGCAGCGTACGCGCGGAGTCGATCGTCGGCGGCTCACCGGGGCGGAAGCGCTTGTACAGCTCAATGAGGGCTTCGTCTTTCGTGGTTGCGGGGTCGCGGTCGAGGGTGCGCAGAACCATCTCGGAGCTGCCGAGGACCTCGACGATTTCCTCGCGGGTTTCCGCAATGCCAAGAGCGCGCAGAAGCAGCGTGGCCGGCTGCTTACGCTTGCGATCGATGCGCACAGAAAGAATGTCGCGCTTGTCAGTCTCGAATTCGAGCCAAGCACCGCGGGAAGGAATGACCTTTGCGCCGAAAATAGTTTTGTCAGAAGTCTTATCGCGCTCGGAGCTGAAGTACACGCCGGGAGAGCGAACCAGCTGAGAAACGACAACGCGCTCGGTACCGTTGATGATGAAGGTGCCGCGCGGGGTCATGAGCGGGAAATCGCCCATGAAGACTTCCTGCTCCTTGATTTCGCCGGTTTCGCGATTGATGAAGCGAATCTGAGCGAACAGAGGAGCCTGGAACGACACGTCCTTCTCTTTGCATTCGTCGACCGTGTATTTGGGGTCGCCGAATTTGTGAGCGCCAAGCTCAACGCACATATCTTTCGTTGCGTTTTCGATGGGGCACACGTCGTTGAAAGCCTCGGTGATTCCTTCTTCCATGAACCACTTGAAGCTGTCCGTCTGGATGGAAATCAAATTAGGGACATCCATGACGTCGGGAATCTTCGCAAAGCTGCGACGTTCCCTGTAAAGGCTGGTGGGAGCGCAATTTTCTGCTTTGGCCACAGGTCTTCCTTCCGTTAGGGAAATAGACTATACAGGCGTAAATACGCAAACGAATAATTTAATCACGTTGAAAAATTAAGTCAAGACTTTTTTTAAGGAAGTATGGATGTTTTCTGTATTCTATCTAAAGTACCTGCAAGCTGAACTGGGGCTATAGATTGTTGGTTTCTTAAAAATATAAACTTTCTTTTCGCAACTATCACACATAAAAAGATTTGGAACGAGGAGAGCAATCGCAGAATGAGACGAGTCGTAGACCGAACGCAGAGCCGCCCGGCAATAACGGCACAAAAAAAAGCGACACCTTTCTCGGCAAACGGGCACGAGGTGGCCGAGAAGGGTGTCGCATGCGAAATCAAAAGTGAGGCGGCGAGGCTTCGGTATGGGGAAGAGAAAGCCAAGAGAGAGGTTGCGCCCCACCTTGTTCCAATTCGCGAAAATCAACGCGAAGAAGAAGGTTATCAACATCCGCACCTGACGGACGTCCAATCAATCGGAAGTCCGGATGCGCGCAGCCGTGAAGGTCGCTGAGATGCGGCGCCTCGCGGCCGCGCGCCATGGGTGTCGGATTCGGGATGCAGGTTCAGCAGACGGTCGCCATGCCTGTCTGAACTCCCGACAAGTGCATAGTAATTACATATTCAATAAAAGTAAAATGAGTGTATCTTATAAATAATTAGGATTTCCTTATACCTATTCTTATGCGTGCAGGCACAAGGCGCACAACCGCGCGCAAAGCAGGAGAGCTCATGCCGAATCAGAAATACGAAGCGTTCGTCACCGTCGCGAAAACAGGCAGTTTCAAAAAAACCGCCGAAATCCTGGGCTACACCCAGGCGGGTGTCAGCTACATGATGAGCTCGCTTGAGCAGGAGATGGGAACCGCCCTTTTCACACGCGACCACTCCGGAGCGCGCCTCACGGCCGACGGACGCAACCTCCTCCCCTGGATACAAGACGTGTGCGCAAGCGAGCAGGCGCTGCAGACCCGCCTCGAAGAACTTCGCAGCGTTGAATACGGAAGTCTGCGCGTCGCCTCCTTCGGCAGCATTGCCGTGCAGTGGCTTCCCGGCATCATGGAAATGTTTCTCAACGACCATCCCAATATAGACTACGAACTTGTGACCTACGAAAGCCAGAACGAGATGGAAGAAGCCACATGGCGCGGAGAGTTCGACTGCTGCTTCGTCATATTGCCGGCAAAACTCGATTTCTTCACCATCCCGCTGGCGCAGGACCCCGTATACGTGGTACTCCCGCCCAACCACCCCCTCGCCCATGCCCCGTTCTTTCCTAAAGAATCCCTGGCAACCGAGCCTTACATAAAAGTAAGAAGCAGCGATGACCACACCGAGTTCGATGCCGTATTCGCGCGCCACGAAGTAGCCCCCCGCACGCGTTTCGTCATGGACAACGACCAAGCCGTGATGGGAATGGTGAACAAAGGCTTCGGCTTCAGCATGTTCCCCCAGCTTGTTCTTGAGAGCGCCCCCTTCGAGCTCGCTCGCGTAGAACTTGAGATCCCTATGCATCGAGAGCTTGCCTTGGCTGTGCGCTCGCACGGTCTCGCCTCCATGGCGACGAAGGCATTCATCGAATACGTTCGCCAGTGGATTGCGAAAAGCAACAAATAAATCCTATGCGGGAATGCGCAGCGTGAACGTCGTGCGCCCCTCGACGCTTCGTGCCGTCAACTCTCCCCCGTGCGCTCGAGCAATCTCACGCGCGATAGCCAGGCCGAGCCCCGCACCCCCGCCCTGCGTGGAACGAGCTCCATCTTCGCGATAGAATTTCTCGAAGATGGCCTGCAGGCGCTCGGGGCTGATTTCGCGACCCTGATTTTCTACTTCAACCACAAGAGCCGCGCTTTTTGCATCCCTATTACCATCGGCATCGCTCGCCAGCGCCTCCTCGCGACGAGCGCTCACCACGACAGTCGACTCCCCATCCGCATAGGCAACGGCATTTTTCAGCAGATTGTTCAGCACGCGCGACACCTTCTCCGCATCGGCGAAGCATTCGAGCGGCTCCTCGGTTCGCACCTCGATATCGATCGAACGCGCCTGGGCGGACGGGTAGAATTCATCCGCCACCTGGCGGCATAGAAGAGCGGCGTCAAAGTGCTGGCGCTCGATGGGAATAGAGCTTAGGTTGTAGCGCGTAATCTCGAAAAACTCCTCCATCATCGCCTCAAGACGATACGATCGGTCGAGCGCGACCTGCGCATAACGGGCACGCTGGGTCTCCGGCATATCGGGGGCTTCGGCAAGCAGGGTAAGATAGCCGACGATCGACGTGAGCGGCGTGCGGATATCGTGAGCAAGATAGGCCACTAATTCGTTTTTGCGCTGCTCGGCCGCAAGCGCCGCTTGCTCGGCATCGTCGCGCGCACGCCGCAAGTCGGCAAGCGCACGCGCCGTGGGCGCAAGCTCGCGAGGAAGCTCCGGTCCGTCGCTTCGCTTCGAGAATAGCACCTCCATGGCGTCGAAAAGGCTTCCGAAACACCGCGTCAACCACGAAAGCGCGAACCCGACAACCACAGAGGCACCCGCCAAGTACACAAGCATCGCCGCGGGAAGCCGCAAGGAACGCACGAAATCGTAGACCTGCAAATCCCTGTATTCCATATGGCCGTCGGCATAGTAGATTTCGTTCCACATTTGCCTCGATTGCTCCTGAGACCGGGGGGATTCCACACGCACAGCCGAAGGCGACGTTTCAAGCGCCGAACAGGCCTCTTCGAACAGAGCGTTTTCGGCGGATTCATCCAAGGATTCAAGGGCCTCGGTCACAATAGCGTCATCCGACGAAGAAGACGAGCGGAATTCGTGAGTTGCCCCAGAATTGAAACCCATCCCATCCGATTCTGCGCCGTCGGCTGCCGCAGTCGAATCCTGCAGTGCGATTTCTTCGTCAGCAGAGTTGCCAGAAACGGCCGCAGCGGCGTCGGACTCGACGGCACCATCCGCGCCGGCCGCTTCACCCCGCCCAGCCGCAAGGGCATCCGCTGTGCCGCGCGCGTCCGCAGACGCCTCGCCATAGAGCGTCCGGTCCTCCGTCAGCATGGCGGCATAGCACGAAATCATCGTGATGCGCGTCCGCTCGAGCGACCCTTCGAACCATACGGTATCTTCCAGCCCCGCCTCTTCCGCCGAAACCGACCGCCACGGGCACGCCGAAGAGATAGCATCCGCAGCGCGCGGGGCAATAAAGGCGTCGACCGCCGCAAGCCAAACGGCAAAAAACACGGTCCAGGCAATCAGGCCGACGGCCACCCTGCGAACGAAACCGCCGCTCAACGTGCGAAGTTGTTCACTACGATAGCCCGACTGCCTTTTCATGCAGACATTTCCTTTCGACGAAACATGAAGAGCTCGGCGGCTTATCACGCTGCCGCTATTCGGCATTCATGCGATAGCCAACGCCCCACACCGTGACGATGAAATCGAACGACGAATCGATGGCCGCAAGCTTCTGGCGCACATGACGCACATGCACCATAACCGTGTTCGACGCTGCGGCATCGGCCTGTTCGCCCCAGACGCACTCGAACAGCTCGGCCGCAGAGCGGGGCTCGCCTCCCGCCTCCATCAAAACCCGCAAAAGCTCGAACTCTTTCGGCGTGAGAGAAAGGGGTTTGCCATGAAGCGACGCCTCGTGGGATCGAGGGTCGAGCTCGATGCCGCGCATGCTCAGCAAGCCGCTCGGCGCGGGCGAAGCGGACGCGAGCGCACGACGAAGACAAGCCCGCACGCGCATACCGAGCTCGCGCGGACGGAACGGCTTGGTCACATAATCGTCGGCACCGACGGCAAAACCGAGTACGGAATCTATCTCTTCGTCTTTGGCGGAAAGAAAAATCAGCGGCACGTTCGAAAATGCCCTGATGCGACGTGCGAGCTCGTAGCCGTCCATGCCAGGCATCATAATATCAAGAATCACCAGGTCAAAAGGATTTTCCTTCATCATCTCGAGCGCTTTGCGGGGGTCGTAGCATGCCCTGCAAGAAAAGCCTTCGCGCTCCATCAGGCTTGCCACCATATCGGCAATTTCGCACTCGTCGTCGCATATCAAGATACGTCGACGAGGCGCGACGGCCCCATTGGCTTCTCCGCTTCGCAACTGCTGCATGCCCGCCCTCTCCAATACGGTCCTACACCAGGCCGGGACCGCATGCCAGGCCTTCGTTTTCCCGAAATCCTACCATTGGCGCCCTATAGCCCAAAGCGGCTCTTGACCGCTTTAAGGAAAGATTAAGAAACGAACCCGATCTGTGACCATGCCTTGCAAGACCATTAAGGCACGTCGCTCTTAGCATGCACGGCAGAGCCGAAACCAACGCATGAAAGGAGCGCATTATGCGCCGCACAACCCTTGACGCAAGAAAGCCCGCGCCTTTTCGCAGCCGATACGCCGCGCCCGTCCCTGCTCCGCGACCGGCTCCCGTCAAGCAGCCCCGTACAGGCTGGCTGTTCGCTCTCTTTTTCGCCATCGCGTTCGCTCTTGCCGCATGCTTGGCATTGCCCAGCGTTCAAAGCACCCTCGAAGAGAGCTTTCGCATCTTCGGCTCAGGACAACAAGGCGCGCCATCGTCGAGCACGGAGAAAAGCGCATGGAAGCGCGGAACGATTCCTCACCTTTACCAAACCGACCCCGCATGGGCGAACGAAGCGTACGCAGGGTCCGACGTGGCCACCGCCGGCTGCGGACCGACCTGCATGACCATGGTGTATGCGGGCCTGACGGGCAAAACCGACTACGACCCCGCCTCCATGGCGGCGTTTTCCGAGGCAAACGGATTCGTAGACTCGGGAATGACTGCCTGGAGCTTCATGACCGAAGGGGCCGCCATGCTGGGACTTTCAGCAGAAGAACTTCCCGCCGACGCAAGCGTGCTCACTGCCGCCCTGCGCGAGGGCAGGCCCGTCATAGCATCCGTGCTACCAGGGGACTTCACCACCGTCGGCCATTTCATCGTCATAGCAGGCGTCGACGAAGCGGAAAATCTCATCGTCCACGACCCCAACAGCCCCGAACGCAGCAGCCGAAGCTGGGATGCCCAAGACGTCCTCAACCAATGCGCGAACTTATGGGCCTACAGCGCACGATAAGGAGACATACGCATGAACAACATCCTCCCTTTTCCGAACGATGCCCTGATCTTGCTCTACGAACTGGCGACGGAACTTGCGCCCGCCGCCATAACCGCGGCGATTCTTTCCCGAAAAGCCAAGCAGCTCCCCACATCGGCCGCAGTCTTGACCTACGGCACCTTCGCTCTCTATATAGCCGCAGTGCTTCATATAACAGGAGCAGGAACCATTCATGACGGGCTTCTGCGAGGATTCGGAAGTCGGAACCAATACAATCTCGTTCCCTTCGTCAACGGGGCAGACCCAACCCAGCTTCTGCTCAACGCAGCACTTTTCGTTCCCTTTGGATGCTTTTTCGGCAGGGCTCTCGGCAGAAGAGCGCCGCATGACTTCCTTACGAAAAAGCGAGCAAGCGCCTGCAAGCGAACGGCAATGAACCTTGCAAAGACGGCCGCGGGAAGCTTTGCCTTTTCCCTTGCCATCGAAACGAGCCAGCTTTTGAGCAACCGCACGTTCGACATAGATGACCTCGTCATGAATACGCTAGGAGGCTGCATTGGATTCGCAATCGCCCTGGCGGCCGCACGTCTCATGCAAGACAGCGCCTTTCGAAGACGCACAGCTCGCACGGCCCTCCAACGAAATAGGGACTGCACGAGCGCCCGCCCACGACGAAGCGGCGCAACGGTTGTGTTTTTCGGAATTGCCGCAGCCGCCTTCCTCGGCCGATTCGTGCTATTCAACGAACTGGCCGCAGCAGGCATGTTGTACGGGTTCTGACAATGAAAGCTTCGCTCGAAAGAGGCGTATTCGTCCATCGGCTCGCGCACAGCGCACCAAGCGAGTATCGCTACTCATCATTGTTCTCAATCAGCTTCATGACTTCCGCTTTTGAATGGATACCTAGTTTCTGATAGATACTTTTAAGGTGGAATTTAACCGTGTTCTCAGACATCACCAGCTCTTCGGCCACCGCCGCATTCGTTTTACCGCGCGCCACCAAGGCGAAGACCTCGCGTTCGCGCGGCGTAAAAGCAGCTCGCTCAGCGATGTGCGCGCACCGAGCATCAAGGGCCGCTTCGCGTTCTTCGCGCAAAAGCTCGGCCGATAACGCCGCAGCCTGCTCTCTCGAAGTCGAAGAAACGTCCAAGCCGGATGCGGCAAACGAGTCCTCGGCGCTCGCGTCCGCCCGGTCGGACCCGTCTTTGAACCTTCTATCTTTGAATAAAAACGTCGAAATCATGAACACTGCATACAGCGCCGCAAGCGCGACGGCCGTCGACGCTATATCTCCCGGCTGCAGGTATTCCGCCCGGAAAAACCCGAACAGCGTGCCCGCCAGCTGGGCAAGCGACACGCACAGCATGCAGACGGAAAACAACGGCGTGCTTGACACCTTGCACACACGAGCCGCATCGGCCACCATGCACCACAGAATGATACCCGCCACGAGTATCCCCAGTTGAGCACATGCGTTCGCCAGTCCTTCGACCCCGTTCCAAATAACCGGCAGCAGCAAAAATCCTGCAGCAGAAAGAGGCAAGGCGGCTTTGTAGACCGATTCGAGCGCGAAAGCCTTCTTCACCAGAAGCGCCGGCACGAGCAAAACCAAAACGACCGCAAACTGGGTTATGAGCGATGTCCCCTGAAACACATTCAAAGGAATAGGATGCAACATTGCCACTTGCAGCATGAATCCAGCCATAAATGCAAGAACCGACGTACTCAGCACAGGCCTCCACAAGATACGCCATGCCTGAGAAAACGCAGCCTTTTCGTAGCGCTGCTCTTTTTCGGGACGCAAAACAAGACAACGCCAGGAACACCACGCCGATGCCGCAAAGAGCAGGCCGCAAAGGGGGACGTGGAAAGCAGCAGGCGCCGACATGGCAAGAAAATACACGACCAGACTGGTCAGGTTCGAAATCATGGCGAACAGATAAACCGAGCGAAGCGAAAAAGACGTAGCGAAGCGAATCCACAGGATGCCGAGAAGAGAGCCGCCCACGCCAAGAGCGCCGCCGCAGAGAGCAAGCCAGGACAGCACTCCGTCAAGAGGCAGCACGCCGGAAAACTGCACGAGCATGCCCAGGACGACGAACCCCAGCGCGCCTGCGACGCACGATGCTACAACGCACGGCACAGTGACAAGATTGCGCCTGCGGTATGCAAGCGCCCCGCACACATACACCACCACGCGCGCGACGATAACCGAAATAAGAAAAAGCGAGGAGGAGAACGCGGCATCCAAACCGCCCGAGGCAAGAAGCGTCGACGACTCAAACGCCATATATCCGAAGGCAAGGTACAGCGCATAGCCGCCGAATAGCAAACGCTCGCGCGCCGTGAAACCTGCGCATAAATCGCGTACGCGTTCCATAATCCCCCTTCAATGTGTCCAAAAGTATACCGCAAGCGCCGAACTGCGCCCTACTCGCTGCGGGTAGGGCATCTAGGCCTTCAAAACTCTACCCGCATAAGGTGGCGCATATGCGCAGATGAGGGTCTATCTTTCGAATCAACGCAGATGCATCGGCCGCACAATCCGCTCAACGGCAGGATGGTCTTGGCGGGGCCTTGCGCCCCATCGAGCACACGGCTGCGCATCGTGCTGAAAGCGCCCCCTAACCCGGGGCGAAAGCACGCCGCTTTCCAAAAGCGGCAACACAGAGGAGGGAAACATGAAGCAAGACATGAGCCGCCGTGCCTTCTTAGGCCTGGGAGCCATGACCGCAGCCGTCGCCGGCGCAGGACTCGCCGGCTGCGCGCCGAGCGGCAACGGCGAAAAAGCGGCAGACGAAGCCGCCGGCGCGGCAGGCAACGCAGGCGGAGACGTCATGGCCTTCGAGCCGTCCTTCCTGACCGCTCCGGCAGTTCCGGGCGAAGTCAAGGAAAAAAGGATTGCGACGTTGTCGTCGTAGGCTACGGCCTTGCTGGCTCTGCAGCCGCAAAGGCGGCGGCGGAAGAAGGCGCCAAGGTCATCGTCGTCGAAAAGCAGGCGGAAGAGAACTACTCCGTAGTCTCCATGGCAGGCGACTTCGGCGTGGTCAGCTCCAAAATTCAGAAAGACCTAGGCATCGAATGGGCACCGAAGGAAGATATCGTCAACGAGCTGATGAAAGACATGGCCTTCCGCCCCGACCCGAAGTTTTTGGGCTATTGGTACGACCACTCCGGCGAGGACTTCGACTGGTTCATCGAGGGCGCCGATTACGAGGTCCTGCCCACCACGGCGGCCAACCAGGCAACCGACAAGCCGAACTACATCCGCCCCAAGTGCTTCCCCGCGCTTGAAGGCTACGACTGGAAAGAGGAGTACTACCCCTACTTCCACGGCACCATCACCACGAACCCCAACATGCAGTGGGCATGCCAGGCCGCGCAGGACGCCGCAGCCGCCACGGGCAACGTCGAGACCATGTTCAGCACCTGGGGCGAGCAGCTCATTAAGGACGAAAGCGGCGCGATCGCAGGCATCTACGTTCACGACGCCGACGGAGCCTACACCAAAATCAACTGCAAATCCGTCGTCGTGACCACGGGCGACTACGGCAACAACATGGAGATGCGCCGCTACTACATTCCTTGGGCCGACGAGTTCGTGAGCTTCTACGGCAACAGCGACGCCGCAGGCACCATCTGCAACACCGGCGACGGCCACCTCATGTGCATGTGGGCGGGCGCCAAAATGGAACTCGGCCCCCACGCTCCCATGACCCATCACATGGGTGGCGCCCTGGGCGTCGACGGCTACCTGCAGCTCAACATGGAGGGCAAGCGCTTCATGAACGAGGACGTGCCCGGCCAGAACATCGCCGACCAGCTGAGCCGCCAGCCTTTGGCCGAAAGCGCCGAAGACCGCGAGGCAGGCGTGAAGTCTTGGCAGATCTTCGATGCGAAGTGGCCCGAGCAGATTAAGGACATGCCCGACGGACACGGCTATGTGAACCATTACATCCCCGCCGACCAGGTTGACCAGTATCCCACCGTGCTCGCAGGCTTCGGACTGGGCTACACCACCGACCAGATGGTCGAAGAGGCCGTCACCATCAAGGCCGACACGATCGACGACCTCATCTCCCAGATGGGTCTTCCCGCCGATGTGGCAAAGGCCGAGATCGAACGCTACAACGAGCTGTGCCATGCAGGCCTTGACGAGGACTTCGGCAAGATGTCCAAGCGTATGTTCCCCGTGGAGAACCCGCCGTTTTACGCTTGCAAGTTCGCAAGCGCCGGCATGCTGGTGCTTTGCGGCGGCATCAACTGCGACCTTGACATGCACGCGCTCGACACCGAAGACAAGATCATTCCCGGCCTTTACGTGGCGGGCAACACCATGGGCCGCCGCTTCCTGGTGGAATACCCCGTCGTCGTGGCAGGCATCAGCCTGGGCACCGCGATGAGCTTCGGTCGCCTCGCCGGCAAAAACGCCGCGCAGGGCATCTAAGCGCGAACTGGTTTCGGAGCGCGCGATGGCACGGCCTCGCGCGCTCCGCTTAGACAACTCGCTGCCTGAAAGAACGCATTCCGCTGTTCGTAAAACACCAGCAAACGCCATTCTTCGTCTCTTTCGGGCATTTTTCCAAAAGACGCCGTCGCCCTCCCTCGGACGGCGTCTTTGTTGCTTTCGGGACCAAGCCGTTCCGCACGGCCGCCCAAACACGATTCCATAACGCTTAAGACAATCGAGCTCCAATACAAAACGTGCCCCGCAATGCGCAGATACGCACAGCAGGGCACGCTTTGGGGAGGGCATAATAGGCTAGAGTTCCGCGAGGTCGCGACCCAGCAGGTACGAAAGGGTTCCGCACACAGCGCCAAGGTTTTGACCGGGCATGACGAAGTTGTAGCTATTGGCATAGAAATCGCCTGTCATAATGCCTGTGTTGTACAGACCTTCTATGGGATTGTCGTCAGCGTCGCATACGCGCATATGCTCGTCGGTGCGCAAGCCGCCGCATACCGTCAAAAACGTCGCACCCGTGATTTTCGCTCCGTAGAAAGGAGGCGTGGAAATGGGGTGCAGGCACTCGGGATTCACATGGAATTCTTCGTCGAGCCCCTGTTCGGCATATTTGTTGTATCGCTCGATCGTCGCCTTCGCCGCCTCGACGTCTATGCCTTCCATCTGGGCAAGAAGCTCTTCGATGGTGTCGGCACGATAATATGCAGCGCCTGTTCCGATGCCGCTCGAGGGGTCGTCGACGTTTTTATCCCAGCTTGCTATCTCTTCTTCGGGAGTAGCGGGCACGATGCCGTTCACCAGATCGATGCAGGTTCCAAACGGCTCCCACTGCTCTTCCGTATACGCATACGCTTTGTCCCACACGGAATACGCGGTCTTCTGGGGGAGCTGCAAAACGGCCATGGCGCCATAAGCGAAATTCGTCACTTCGTTCATATAACGCTCGCCATGGATGTCCATGTTAATGCCCCAGAAATTGGAAATCACACCGTGCGAAGGACCTGCTGCTCCACCGTTAATCATAGGCGGATTCGGCTGGCATTTCTGCCATGCCGCGCCCACCCAAAGGCCCATCTTCTGGCCGTCGCCCGGCATCAATCCCGAATACACCAGCTCGGCATCGTAGTCGACTTCGCCCGTGGAAAGCGTATCTTTGAAATGCTCCCAAGCAAACGGGCAGTACTTCGCCATCATATCGGGGTTCTTGGAAAAATCGCCCGTGGCAAGAACAACCGCCTTGTTGGCGACGTACTTCACATACGAACCGTCCTCGCGCTGAGCGACAACGGCAGAAACGCGACCTTTGTTATCGTCCTCCCTGATGAGGTACTTTGCAACCACGTTGTAGTCTATCGTTCCGCCAAAATCATCCGTAAACGTGTCCGCATAGGCTTGCGCCTGCAAGGGAGCGCCGTACAGAGCGCCGAAAGGCTGTTCGTCGTTGAAGAAATTATGCGACGCGGGAGGAATCTCTATCACGCCATCGGGGTCGGGGAATCCCGGTTCTAGCGAGGTCTTGAGCCCTTTCGCCTCCATGAGGTCTATCGTCCAGTCAATCGACTCGGCGGAGTTGTTGATCCAACGCTCCCATTTCTTCTTGTCCATGAAATAGGTTCCCGCCGTCTGTTCGGCCTTGACAATCTTTCGGGCAGCTTCGGGCGTGTAGTCGATGCCCTTCTCCTTCTGATATTTCGACCCTACCGCATGATTCGATCCGCCACGGCTGATGGGCTTGCTCGACGCGGAGAACACGATGACATCCGCCCCTTTTTCAGCAGCGGCGCACGCGGTGCACAAGCCCGCCATGCCGGCTCCGACGATTACGATATCGCGTGTAATCGTTTCGGCGATTTCATCTTCCGAAACGGGATCGGGAGCAATCTCGAAGCTCCATTTCGTATCGGCATACGATTCCGCCGTCATTGCCGATGCCGCCGAATCGCTTGCCACCTCGCCCGAACCTTGCGGTGCGCACGAAGCGAGAGCGGCGCTCGCCCCTGCCATGGCACCGCCCGCCAAAGCCCCTTTGAGAAAATTCCTTCGCGTCAGCTCCATTTCCATTCCCTCCTTAGAATCGGATACGCGAGCCTGAACGCCCCTTGCGTGAAGGCGCTCCTGCTTACGGCCAAAACAATAGGACGCATGAACGAAAAGCGTTTCACACAGATTGGGTGATTTTGTCATCCTCCCAGGTAAACTATCGTATGTCGAAGTTTCAAAGATAAGCAGATAAGGAGAATCGCTTGAAGATCAACGCACGGGCGCCCATCGTTGCGGCCTCGATAGGATTCGCCTGCTTTCTTGCCATGAATTCATTTTCGCTTTGGGGGTTTTCATACCTCCCCGAATTCGTCATGGGCGCCCATGCCGACAAAGCATGGAGCCTGCCTTTGGCGCTTAGCAATACGGCGGCCTTTCTTGTCTTCGTAATTGCGGCCTCGAAAAACAAGGCGAAACACCCACCCCTCGCTGGAGCCGTTGGATTTGTCGCCTGCGGCTTGATCTGTCTACTTGGTTTTCTAGGAAGCGAGAATCTGCCACTGCTCTTCTTGAGCGGAGGATGCGTCGGCGTGGGAACAACGTGCTGCTTTGTCTGCTGGGAAACGGTGTTCTCCCGCATGGGCGACCGCCAAAGGAAGCTATGCATTCTTGCGGGCTCTGTCCTCTCGGCGGCATCTTTTGCTTTTTTCGCAACAGCCGACAATTCGTTGACGCTTTTCGCCATCATGGTTCTCGCATTCGGAAGCATCGCCACGATGTATTTCTGTCTGAAAGCCATTCCCGAAAAGCAGGAAAACCTCCCCTTCGCGCTTAATGCGAAAAGCCTCAAAGAGTACGCAGGGCTTCTTCTTTGCATCCTCGCAATCGGCGTCATTTCCCCGGTCATAGACGGAGCAATGCCGAACGAAGGCAGCAACCTCATGGGAAGAGGATTCATTGTCCATGGGGCAAACGTCCTGTCGGCTATCGTGCTTGGAGTTGCGTGGTTTGCATTCGACAAGGCCATCACCATAAAAAGAGCCTACTATCTCGTCTTCCCCCTATTTGTCACAGCCCTCTTTTTCTTCCCCTTCGTTTCGGACGAAATGAAGCAAGCAGCATCCTTCGCGGCATCGTTCGGATTCACCTTCTTCTCCATTGTCATGATGATATCGTGCATAGAAATATCCGAAGAGAAACACGAGGGACTTATCGGCCTGTATGCGTTATTCGCTTTCGTAACCTATGCTTCGCGTTTTGTCGGAGACGGCGTGTCCTTCGTTCTGGGGCAAAGCTCGATTCCTAACGACACACTGCCTATGGCAGCAGCCTTTTTGCTCGTTTACCTACTCTCTATCGTCATGTTTCTCGTTTCAAGAAAATCTCGCCACGAGGCAACGCCCCTCCAATCACCTGACACGCAAGCCGAACAGCCACATCGAGATATCGAGGACCGAGCAGAAAGGCAGTGCGCCATTTTGGCGGAGCAATACAAGCTCACGGAACGCCAACACGAGATTCTGGTGCTTTTTTCGCACGGATACGATATCCCCTCCATCGCAAAGAGGTTTTTCATCTCGGAAAACACTGTGCGCACGCACACCAAAAAGCTCTACCTTGTGCTAGACGTCCACAGCAAGCAAGAAATCATATCCCTCATAGAGACCGTGGATCTTGACTCCGAAGCATAGGCAGCAGGGGCGCGATCGGAAAGCGCAGCAGGCACGATCGAGCACCGTCGCCAATTGGCTCGATACGCACGCTTTCAATCCAAAAGCGGCCGCCCCCCGCATCGCACAGGCATACTTTTCGCGGAGGGAATTTCCTTGTTTCGGGCATGCTCATTATTGCCGGCTACACCGCTTTTGACCTGTTCACCTGGGTGGCCTTTTCCCACATAGCCCGCACGCAATCGAAAAACATGCTTCGCACCAATGCCGTAATACGTCTTTTTGCAAGTCTTTGTGCGGCATTCGGCTGCGGCATAGCCCTCGCGCTTTCCATGATGCAGGAATCACAGGGGCAGCTCGCGTCCCAAGAGACCACCTTCGTTGGATACCTCGTAGTCATCGCCACCGTTTTGCTTATCAGCAGCGACGAATCGCGAGTCCTTCTTAGAAACGCACAGCCTCCACTTCCCATATCGGTTCCTTCGCCCGAAAAGACAATAGAGGAACGGCTTGCTCAATGGGGCGACGAGATGCGTTTCACCGCACGCGAAAAAGAAATCGCCGTGCTCCTTGCGCAAGGCCGCACGCAACCGCGCATTGCCGACATGCTTGGCATATCCGAGAACACCGTGGGCACCCATGTGCGCCACATTTACCAGAAAACGGAGGTTCATGACAGGCAGCAATTCATTGACCTGGCATTTTCCGTCACATCACCTGAATCACATGAGGAAAAGAAACGTCTCACTAGCAGCGAATTAGAAGAATAAAATCAAGCGAATCACGCGTTGTCCATCCCGGAAAAACCCTGCATTCTCGAGCAAGATTCGCGATGCGCCAAAAGCATCGCGCACAAGGAAAGGGAGGACACCATGGAACTCGATCGCAGGAATTTCCTCAAGGAAGCATTCGCCACGGGCGCAGTCGCCGCAGCAGGAGCAGCACTCACTTCTTGCAGCCCCGCTTCGTCCGATTCCGGCTCTGACGGCAACGTCGATTCGACGACGAGCGGAGAAGCCAAGCACACGTGGGAAGTAAAGCCCGAGCCCATTACCGACATCGCAGAAACGAAGAGCTATGACATCGTCATCGTCGGCGCGGGCCTCGCGGGCATCTCTGCCGCCGAATCCGCCGCACGCAGCGGCGCCAAAGTCACCGTCATCGAGCGCTCGACGGGCATTTCCATCCGCGGCGTTGACGTGGGCAACATCGGAAGCAACTTCCACAAGAGCGAAGGCTTCGACATCGACTGGCACATTCCCGCCCGCCAGCTTCATACGGACTCGCGCCAGAAAACCAACTATGAGCTCATCTCCGTCTGGGCAAGCCGCTCCGGCGAAGTTTTCGACTACCTCGAAAAGCTCGGCGAGCCCATTAGCGTCAGCATGACCCATGCACTTTCCGGCACCGCCAAATACGACGGCTGGGATCAGCTTGATGGCCAATGGCGCGTCTATCCCGACGCCGTGTCCTTCGTTCGCGGCGACGAGACCTACGACGTACGCGGCGACGGCAAGACCGTCAACTGGACCCTCGGCGAAATGCTCTACGACTCCGCCGTCGAAAACGGCGCTGAATTCATCTTCGACACCCATGCCGAGCAGCTTGTTGGCGACGCCGAAAGCGGCATCACGGGCGTTATCGCATCTACGAAAGACGGCAAGAATATCCAGTATGACGGCGCCAAGGCAGTCATCCTGGCAACGGGCGATATCGGCGGCAACCAGGAGATGATCGACGTATTTGCCCCCATCGCCAACCGCGCAGACGCTAACACCTACACCCCCGAAGGCTGCAATACCGGCGACGGCATCCTCATGGGCTGCTGGGCAGGTGCCGCAATCCAGAAGAGCACCGCTGCCCCGATGATTCACCAGTTCACCGCCGACTCCCTCACGCTGAACCTGACTTCGTTCATCATGTGCTGGCTTGCCGTGGATTCCGAAGGCAAGCGCTACGGTGCCGAAATGCCGTTCGAGCCCATGCTGACCAACGCCCGCATGAACACTCCGGGCAACGTTGCCTGGTCGCTGTTCGACGCCGACTACCCCACGTACGTTCAAAAACAGCAGGCAACCCGTTACGATCGCTTCATGGACGGCGTGGAAGACGTCATGGCCGACTGGGAGCAGAAAGGCACTCTCGTCAAAGCAAACACCATCGAAGAGCTCGCCGAGAAAATCGGCGTTCCCGCCGACAACCTCAAGGCAACCATTGAGCGCTACAACGAGCTTGCCGCAAATGGCGAGGATATCGACTTCGGCGTTCCTGCAAACTTCCTCGCGCCCGTCCAGACCGCTCCGTTCTACGCCACGAAGAACGTTTGCAGCCTGCTGACCATCCCGTTCGGCCTGCACGTCAACGCAGAGTCCCAGGTTCTTACCGAAGACGACCAGGTCATCAAGGGTCTGTATGCCATCGGCAACGTTCAGGGCGATTTCTTCGGCGACGATTACCAGGTGCACTTCCCCGGCGTCAGCCACGGCCGCTGCGTCACTTTCGGCGAACTGGTCGGCCAGGCCATCGCCAAGGACACGGTCGTCAGCAAGCTTGATTTCGAGTAAACGACTCCTCGGAAGTTGACGCCCTCCAAGCGCCAACCATTCGCATGCGCGCCAGGCACCCCTCCCGCCTGGCGCGCTTTTTTGCGAATGCAAGCTTGGCTACGACACCGCGCGCTGACGCAGCTCGTGGCACGTTCCGCACTGGAAGACACCCTTGTGATGGCATTGTGCACACCACATCATGGCATCCTTCTCTAGCTCTTCGGAGTGAATCTTGTGGCAGTCGGTGCACTGGGGCTGATTGGCGTCATGCTGCTCTCCGCTCGTGAATTCGTGCGGATTTTGCACTTTGCCCTTCTCGTCCACAAGCGCCGTGCTGTCCTTGGTGAGCTCGGCCATCTCTTCCATAGTGCCATGACACTCCGGATCCTGGCATGTTGCCGCGTCAACCGTCTCCAGCGTTGCCTCCTCGGGAACGGTTTGACCGTATGTCACGCCGTTATGGACCTCCGCAAGCTTGGAGGTGTCGGTGTGGCACTGGAAGCACTCGAGGTCGGCATGCAAGTTTGCTTGTGCGCAAGAAGCATCGGCCATCATGGCCTCTTCGTTTTTATGGCATGCAGCACAATCGGCATCGTCTTTCCACTCGAACACCACGTTTGCCATAGGGTCCGTCTCCTGCTTCGGCTCGCTCACTTGTTTTGGAGCGCAACCCGCAAGGGCGAAAATCAATGCCGCCATCAAAGCTACTGCGGCGAAAACGACGCCTGCGACCAAGATTCTATTCCACATTGTGTTTGTTACATTGGTCATAAGGAACTTCCTTCTTCATACCGAAAAGCCCGGCCGGCAAAACCGGCCGGGCTTGCATATGCCGCGTATCGCATAGGAGGGAGGGAGCGATACCGGCAACGTCAACGCAAGTCTCGCTTGCGAAAGACTGCTATTTTGCGTCCCACGGCTCCAGGCCTGCGCAATGGCGGCCTGCGATACGACCCCATACCATGTTCTCGGAGTTGTTGCCGCCCGTGATGCCATAGCTGTGAGCCTGGAAATTGCCGAAGCAACCTGCGGCGTACAAACGAGGAATGACGTTACCCGCGGGGTCTACCACCTGGGCATTGGCATTCTTCTTCTTCGGGCCGCCCAGCGTAGAGCAGGAACCGGGATAGATGGAAATGGCGTAATACGGACCAGATTCGCTCAGCTTGTTCTCGGCCGTCAGTTCGCGATCGAAGCGAGCATCCATGCCGGCATCGCAGAAGCCCTGGTATTCGTCGAACGTCGCCTTCAGCGCGTCAATGTCCATCCAGCTATCGAACTCCTTGATCTTCTGGCCAAGCTCTTCAAGGGTGTCGCCCTTCAAAACCCAGCCGCGCTCGATCTCGACCTGGTTGTCATCGAACCAGCCGTCCCATGCGCGCAATTCGTCGGGAAAGTCGGTGGCGTAGTTTCCGCATTCGAAGAAGCCGCCCTGCTGCGTACCCATCGGGCCGCCGTCGATACCTTTCTGGTCGAAAATAGTCCAGGTGGAAATTCGATCGTAATCGTCGATGGCGTCGCTGAAGGACATGAGCGTATGCCAGCCATTGTGTGCCGTGCCGCCGGTCTTGCTTTCGTTCTGGAAGCGCTTGCCAAGGCGGTTCACGTTGAAGAATGCATCGGACTGCGGGGGTGCGAAGATAGCGAAGTCGTATTCGGGATCGCGCGTCCACATGGCCGTGGTGGAAATGACCATGTCCATGTGCCACAGCTTCGCGCCGACCTCTTCGACCATGCGGATACCATCGCCGGTGTTCCACTTCCAGCCTTCGAACTTGAAGGGGTAGATCTTGAGGTACTTGCTCTTGAGCTCTTCGTTAAACTCGAAGCCGCCGCAAGTCAAAATGACACCCTTCTTAGCCTTGATGGTCTTTTCGGTGTCACCCTGAATGTAGCGAACGCCGACGATGTCGCGCGTCTCGGGATTCTGAATCAAATGCTCATCGTGGCAGTCGAACTGAAACTCGACGGGCAAGCCAAGCTCGGCGCGCTTTGCTTCGAGCTCATGGAAGGTCGTCATGCCGAAGCCCTCGACGTCGGCAACGCCGATGATTCCAGCATAGGCGCCATCATCGAGGAACCAATACTCGGGGATGGTTCCCGCCAAAGCCTGCTCTGCCACCTCGTAGGTCATGCCGTACTTATCCGCATACTCGGTATGGCGCTGAGCCTCTTCCGTATACGCGTCGGTCATCTCTTCTTCGATCTGGCCATGGCCGAACGCCTTGCAGTATTCCTTGAACTTCTCTACATCCTTGATAACGGTCCATTCGCCGTTGTTGATGCGGCTGTTTCCGCCGCCTTCGACGGGAGCTTTCTCCAACACGACAACGCTCGACGCGCCTTCGTCGGAGCCGATCAGCGAGGCCCACATGCCCGCTCCGCCGTAGCCGACCACGACAATGTCGGTTTCCGCATCCCACGATTCAGGCATGGCGTTTTCCGGCTTCTGGATTTCTGCAAGCGGATTGCCCGCAGCCGAAGAACCCGAAGCGCAGCCCGCCAGACCAGCCGTTCCAGCAAGTGCGGCACCCGTAACGGCAGCACCCTTCAGAAAGGAACGACGCGAAAGTCCTTTGTTCTCCATGTTTCCTCCTTGTTCCTGGACAAAGTCGCTTCTAAGCGATGCCCTTTCCGGGCAAGACGTCCAACGGAACAGACCATAAAGAGCCCTCGTCGCAAACGCAGCATATGATGGATGTGATTTTTCGAAAAAATGCGTTTTACCAGGTTGATACCTCTATATGGGATTCCCAATCCCCCATGCGAAACGAAGCCGAGCAGCCCCGATGCCACCTATACCATCCTCCATGCTGTAGAGTGCGAACTCGTCATGGGATAGAATTTCGTACGGATATCATGGAGGAGTACCCATGTCGCATCAGGAGGAAACCGTGCGGTCTTCGAACAAGCGCGGTCACGATGAGCTGCTTACAAGCGGGGCCATCACTACGGTAGGATTCGGCCTTTGCAGAGCCTGGATTGTCTTCTGCCTTTCGGCGGGCGTTGCAACGAGCGAGCCATCGGGAATCAATTGGCATTTTCTCGCTGCAGGCGCGCTCGCCGCATTCTTGTGCGCCGCAGCGGATGGCAAAAAACCGTTTTCCGAGAAAAAGCGTCCGTCTTTTCCCTCGCGCTCGTCGCATGCGTCGCGCTATCCTGCGCTTTCATGACGGCGGCTGCGTGCTTTCATTCCACATCCCTCATGACCGTCGCCCTCATGGCAGGGGGAGCCGGAGCGGCCCTTCTTCAGGCTGCCTGGGGCACGTGCTTCACTCGCCACGACCCGAAATTCGCGCTCGCCTGCACTCCGACGGCAGCGATCGTCACAGGAACAACCCTTGCCGTCATATCGACCGAGCTAAGCGCTTTCGTCCTTATCGTCATGCCGGTTGCATCGCTTTGCCTTCTTGCACTTGAAACCACTCGAGAATTCGCAACCTTGCACCCCCGCATACAGGCCGCATGTCAAGAGGAAGAGCCTCAAAATCAAACGCAGCCAACGCATGGCGAGCCCACCATGCGCCTCATATTCTCCGCCGCAGCTTTTGCGTTTCTTGTTCGCATCTTCGACGCAATGCCCGTCACCGGAAACGACCCATTCGCGCCGCTTGGAGGAAGCGCCACGTTCTCCCTGGTTGTTGTCGGAGTCTTGTTTATCGCCATAGTGGGAATACTTCGAAAGAAACACTTCGACATTCTTTTGGTCTATAGACTCTCTTTGCCCCTCATGGCATTCGGGCTCACCGTTGTGGCGCTGTTCTACGACCAGCACGCCGCCGTATCAATTGCGCGCGTTTGCATTGGATACGAACTCTTCGACCTTCTGTCGTGGGTGCTCTTCAGCGGCATAGCCCAACGAAAAGGGCAGTCGGCGTATCGTGCGTTCGGCATGGGAATCGGCTGCACATTCGCCGGTATGGCCGGCGGATACGCCGTGGGACAGTTTGCTATTGCCCCGTCGTTGCAAAACGGCTCCATCGAAACAGCAGGCGTCGCCATCATCGCTACGACGTTTCTGGCAATAACGGCGTTTCTCGTACTTCCCGAAAGCGCTCTGGGAATGCTACTGCAGAAAAAAGCCAAGGATGATACCCCCCCCCCGAGGAGCCCGATGCGCCTCCTCTTGAGAAAGCCTGTCATGCCATAGCGCAGACCTACGGCCTCACGCCGCGGGAAAGCGAAGTTTTGGTTTTTCTCGCACGCGGAAGAACGCTCGCTATTGTTGCTCGCGACCTGCACATAGCCCAAAACACAGCACGGTCGCACATCGAGAAAATCTACCGGAAGACGGGCATCCACAAACAACAAGACCTCATCGACATGGTGGAGGCATGGGAGAAGAAGGCATAAGCCCGCAACGACAAGCGCCCCTGCGTATTGGCCAAGCCGGACGCAGGGGCGCTTTCCGATTTCTTGCACACGATTGCTACATGATCTTCTTCTTCGCCATCATTCGACGAAGACCCGCTATGGCCAGGGCCTGCTGATGCAGCTCGTCATCGATGATTGCATCGCGCGTTTGACTGCATATGCGTTCAAGCGCTTCTTCGGAAAGCTCGCTTTCCGCGCTTTCCCGAGCCGCAGCCGTAGCCTCTTGAACGGCCGCGTCAGCATCATCTTGCTGAATTCGGTCCGCTTCCAGAATTTCCTCGTCGTCGCAGGGAAGCTCATGCGCACCTTCTATGAAAACGCGCTTGATAGGATCGCCGATCTGAAGCTGCTGAACGACTTCGATGCCTTCCACCACCGTTCCGAACATGGTGAACTTCTCGTCATAATCGGGTCGCGGCGCCAGCGAAAAGAAGAATTGGCAGCACCCGGAATCGGGCTCCATCCGATGCGTCAACGAAAGCGACCCGAAGACGTGATGGTTGAGGGGATTACCCTCCCATTCGTCGGCAATTCGATATCCGCAGTTTCCGATTCCTGGATGAACCCCGCGCAACTGTTCGCGCACGGCCATTCGAACGCGATGCGGATTCAAAGGACGCGTTATAGGGCAGCCGCCCACCACGACATCGCCTTCGACCCTGCCGTAGAAATTGAGGTCGTCGTAGAATCCCTTCTGGGCAAGCTCCACGAAGCTTCCCACCGTTTGGGGGCATTCCTTCCCCAGCAAATGCGCCTTAATCGTTCCCTTGCTCATTTCAAACACGGCCACTTCTTCGCCCGTCGGGATGTAACGGGGTCGATACAGCGGCAAAACTATTCTTGCCATGTCGGTCCACCTTTCTTTAAACGAGCGAACCCTACCATGCCTTCGGAAAAACGGCATCGCATCCATAATCCGATTTTGCATAACTCCTCGTAAGGCCTGCAGCAAGCCGCTTCGTCGCATGCACCCCAATACAAAGAAACCCCCATTTCTCGTTTCGGAGAAATGGGGGCACGTTGCGCCAAAAGGCTTTGAGCCCTCGCCCGGTGTTGCATCGGGCTTATTGAACGCGGCTTTCATGCAGCATGGCGCATTTGGAACGCCCAGCCGCAGAAACCCTGACGTTATTTAACCGGCTCGAAAGAATCTCCGTCGGCGTCGATCGCTTCCTCGAAGTATTCTTTTACAGGCTGGGGACCGACATCCTTCAAATCGTCGCTACCAATATGCCAGCACTGCGTTGCGGGCATACCTTCAATGCTGTCAGCCACGAAGACGGGGTCTTTGCCAAGCTTCCTCTGCGCCGTGTAATCGTCAAGCGCCTTGAAAGCCCACTTGCCCAGCAGCAGGATGGCAATAAGGTTGACGATGGCCATGAAGCCCATGGTGATGTCGGCGAAGTTCCATGCCAGCGTGAAGTTGTTCAGGCAGCCCACCATGATGGCAACCAAGCAAGTGATGCGGAAGACGGTCAGAAGAACAGGGCTGTTCTTGATGAAGCGAATGTTGCTTTCCGCATAGAAGTAGTTGCCGATCAAGCTCGAGAACGCGAAGGCGAAAATCGCGAACGTAACGAAGTGAATGCCCATCTCGCCCACAGCGGAATTGACGGCCATCTGCACGAGAGGCATGCCGTTGAGCTCGCCAAAGGTTCCACCGGACTGTACATAGAAAATCAGGACCATGAAAGCGGAGCAGGTGCACACGATCAGCGTGTCAATGTAGACGGAAAGGCTCTGCACCAGACCCTGCTTGACGGGGTGAGAGACGCTTGCAGTTGCAGCGGCGTTCGGGGCGGAACCCATACCTGCCTCATTGGAGAACAGGCCGCGCTTAATGCCAAGAACGACAACCGAACCCGCGAAGCCACCGAAGATCGACTGGAAGTCGAAAGCGGATTCGCCAATGTAGGCGAAAACGGCCGGCAACTGGTCGAGGTTGGTGAACGTGATGAACAAACCAAGACCGATATAAGCAAGAGCCATGACGGGCACCACGATGGAGGTGATGATGCTAATGCGCTTGGAACCGCCGAAAATGACGAACGCCGTCATGACAACGAGGACAATGCCCAGAGCAACCGCTGCGCCGTTCGTGGCGTAATCGGGAATGTAGTACTCAAGCGCACTTGCCATGTTGAAAGCCTGCAGGCCGTTAAAGCCGTATGCATAGCAGATGATGAGCAAAATGGCGAACAGCACACCAACCCAGCGCTTACCGAGAGCCTGCTCGATGTAGTATGCGGGACCGCCGCGGAACTCGCCCTCTTTGCCACGCACCTTCCAGATCTGCGCGAGTGTGGATTCGACAAACGCCGACGCGGCGCCCGCCAAGGCCATAACCCACATCCAGAACACGGCACCAGGACCGCCCGTGGCAACCGCCGTGGCGATACCGGCGATATTGCCCGTACCGACGCGGGAAGCGGTAGAAACCATGAGCGCCTGGAACGACGAAATGGACTTCTTGCCTTCTACGTGCCTTTTCTCCGTAAGCTGGGTGAACATATCCTTGATATAGCGAATTTGTACGCCCTTCGTGCGGATGGTGAAATAAACCGCGCAGAAGACAAGCAGGAACACCAGGATGTAGGTGTACATGAAATCGCTGATTTGACCCGTGATTGCGATTAGGGAATCCATCAGTTCTCCGTTCATGCAGAGCCCCCTTTCTTGTTTTTCGTTGAATCCCTTACATTCCAAGCTGCAAATTTTATCAGAAATTCACAATTGATCCACCAGAATAGAGCGCGAAATCGAAAGATGCCCCATATCGGTCCCCGAACGGAAGACGCCCACGAAACGAAAAAGCTTTCATGCGCGCATGGAAACACGGCGAACAGACCATGCACAACTTGCTCCGCACGAACAGAACCACCTGACGGCGCCCATTCGAGCACCTCGAAGGCCCCATGACGCAAAAAAGGACGGCACTCCGGGGTGCCGTCCTTTCGTCAGCAGTATTGAATTTTCGCACGCAGGAACGCAGCGCGGCGCAGCGAGCCCGCTACTCCTTTTCGTCGTCAGGCTCTTCGACGCTCACCCAGAACTCGACCTGGCCGATGCGACGGGCTTCCATGGAGCGCACGATGAAACGCACCGTGGTATTGCCCTCGAAATAGGTGGTCTCATCGCCCACATCGGGGATTCGGTCGAACGATTCAAGCAAAAGACCGCCCAATGTTTCGTACTCAGGGAAGTCGTCGGAATCGAACCCGACGGTTTCGGCGAAATCGTCGATTGAGCATGCGCCCGTCGTCAGATAATGCCCGTCGGACACCTCGGTCAACGTCTCGTTGTTGCTGTGCACGTATTCGTCGTCGTAATCGCCGATGATCTCCTCGAAAATATCGCCCATGGTGACAACGCCAGACGTGCCGCCATGCTCGTCGACGACGATGGCAATCTTCGTCTTCTCCTTCTTCAGCAGCTGGAGCAGCTTAACAACCGGCATGCTCTCAGGAGCGGCGACGATGCGGCGAATGCGGATGTCCGCCATGGTGGCATGCTCATCCAGACGATACAGGTCCTTGATATGCACGAAGCCGACGATGTCGTCCTTATCTTTGCGATACACAGGGAATCGCGTGAACTTATGCTCTTCGACCACGCGCAGATTCTCTTCGAGCGAATCCTCGAGGCCCAGACACACCATGTCGGGACGCGGCGTCATAATGGCTTCGACATCTTTGTCCGCAATATCGAAGATATTGTCCACGAACTCATTCTGCTCGGAATCGATCAGGCCGTTTTCGGTGCTTTCGTCAATCAGCAGACGAATCTCCTCTTCGGTATAGACATCGTGCTCGTCAGCCGGATCGTGACCCATCAGGCGCACCACGCCGTTGGTGATGCTATTGAACAGCCACATGATCGGGAACGTAAGACGGTAGAACCACACCAGCGGAGCCGCCGTGAACAGAGCGTATTTCTCGGTGCTGAAAATAGCCAAAGACTTGGGAATGAGCTCGCCCACCACGATATGCAACGCAGTGACCAGGCAGAAGCCGATCGCCACCGACACCGCGAAATTCACGCTGTCGGGCACGCCGAGCAATGTGAACAGCGGATGGAACAAAGCCGAAACGGCAGGCTCGCCCAACCAGCCGAGAGCAAGCGAAGCAAGCGTAATGCCCAACTGGCATGCCGATAGGTAGGCGTTGACGTTGTTGGCAATCAACTGAGCGTATTTCGAGCCGGGCCGGCCCTCTTCAACCAGCATATCCACCTGCGACTTGCGCACGCGAACAAGCGAAAACTCGGCCACGACGAAAAACGCGTTCATCAAAAGAAAAAACAGAACAAGAAGCAAACTTAGGCCAACAGGCATAGGTGAGACTCTCTCCTTTCAAGACGGTTACAAAGGGTCTCATCGGAAGTCGCTGTACGACTTCCGGAAAAGGCAACGTCGTTGCCCGATTGCAACACATCATAATACCCGACAGCGCGGTAATACGCCCCCTCGGAAAACTCTTACGCCGATCTGTCACGAATCGGATATATTCTCCGTGCCCGTCGCCGCTTTCAAGGCTGATAAAAATCACCGCATGAACGCTAACGGGTCGTTGGAACCCGCTTCGCTTTCCGTGCGCCCCTCCGAACCGGCATCCCCTTCTTCATGGTCATACCGTCGTTGAGCCTTTTCGGAGGACAAACTCTTCATTTTGAACGAACGGACGTAATGCCGGCGTTCCTTTTTGCCACCGCCCAAGAACAAGCCGCGCACGATGTAGCCAAAGCTTTTCAAGGGACGCGAGACATACGGAGTCAAATCAATGGGGTCGTCGCCGGTTCTCCAGTCAAAGAACACGCTCAGATAGCGCAGCGCCAGCACGACGGCAACGCAGAGAATCGCAGCGCCCGCCGGATCGGAGCCGAATTGGACCAGCAACACATACGTGAACGAACCGCCGATCGCCGCCACGGCGTAGAAGTTGCTCGATCGGAAGATCCCCGGTACCTCTCCGACGAACGAATCGCGAATGGCACCGCCGCCCACGCCGACGATGGCGCCCAAGACAATGGACATGATAAAGCCGCTCCCGCAGTCGAAAGCCTTGCTTGCGCCGGCAACCGCATAAAGCGCGACCGAAAGGGTGTCGCACAGAAAAATCGTCGAAGGAAGATGTCGGAAAAGACCGCGGAAGTAGAACACGAAGACGCAGAGAAAGACGCAAAGAAGAAATAGGTACGGATGCGACATGAAATACACGCCTTCATCCTGCAGGAGAAAGTCGCGCAGCACGCCGCCGCCGTATGCCGTGAACAGGCCGCACACCACGGTTCCGACAATATCGAGCTTTCGGTCGCATGCAAACATAGCGCCCGTAACCACGCCCACAACAACCGCAAAATAATCGATGAACGCAGGGACAACGCCGCCGCTGGCAACAATTCGCTCGGTAAACCATACGACCAATTCGTCCATTGCCCCTCCAAGAACAAGCACGCGGCAAAGCAAGATACGCCTTTTGGCATCTTAGCATTCGCGCAAAGATGCATCCAACCGGCAAATGCCGCCGGCACTCCATTGCGCCAAGCCCACCTTATGCACGGCGCCGAGATGCGGACGCGAAATCGAAGGCGGCGGGAGCCGCACCGGGAGGCGGCGCCGGCGCACTGCCGACCCTGCCGCATGAAAAACCAGCTGCGGATCGGCTCCATCGCAAATCCGCAGCAGCACATGATTATTCAGCAGAAGGTTCGTCGAGAGCACGGACGCTTTTCGGGAGATAAAGCACCACGCCGATAATCGCGCAGATAACGCCGTCAACCACGAAGAATGACGCCACGCCAATGGCTTCGGCCGCCATACCACCCAGAGCAATGCCGACAGGGGACGCCAAGCCCATGGCGGCCGTGACGAAACCGAGCGCGCGGCCCATCTTCTCTTCGGGCACATTACGCTGCACCAACGTGACCGTGGGACCGTTGAACCAAGCGCACACCATGCCCATAGCCGCGCACAGCACAGCGAACACCCAAAACATCGTAGGGGAAAGCAGGCCCGATGCTGCGGCAAGAACACCGAATGCCACGCATGATGCGGCCAAAAGCAACGCCAGACGCTTGCCGCCGCCCCACGCCATAATGATAAGCGACCCGACAAACAAACCGCCCGCAAACGTAGCCTCGGCCACAGCAACCATGAAGCCGTCGCCGCCGAAGTGGTCGTAGGTCATGAGCGGATAGAGCGAGCCCATCGGCCCGAAGCTCACCATGCCCAGCGTGATCAGCACGATTAACAGGAACAGTCCGCGATTCACCCGCAGCGCGCTCCAGCCCTCTTTCATCTCGACCAGCGGATGGCGCTTCTCGCATGAAGCCGCGCAATCGCGAACGGAAGGGATGCTCGCCTTGACCAGCGCGAGGCACGCAAGCGCAGCGCCCACGAAGTCGAGGAACATGACCGCATGAAAGCCCACGCCCTCGTAGAGCATGATGCCAAGCGCCGGAGACACGATGCCCGCCACGCTCATGAGCATCATATCGAGCGTATTGATGCGCAGAAGATGCTTTTCAGGCACAAGCATAGGCATAGCCGCCATCATGGCGGGCCCGTGAAACGCCTGGCCAACGCTGCGAGCGATTACCATGAGCATGATCGCAGCAATGCTTACGTCATCGAGCAGAATGAGCACGCCAAGCACAAACGACACCAGCCCGACCGCCATATCCGCCGCGATAATGACCGCCTTGCGATTGTAGCGATCGGCGATCACGCCGCCATACGGCGAAAGAATGCCCTGCGGCAGATAGGCGCAAATGCTCATGACAGAGAGAAGAATGGCACTGCCCGTGGTTTCGGTAACGTACCACACGGCGGCGAAGCTTGCCGCATAGCTCGTAAACATGGAAACGGCCTGGCCCGCCCAGATGAAAGCAATGATTGCGAGCCAATTTCTGGAAAGTGGACGGCCGGATGCGCTCAGGCGCGATTCGGCGGAATTGCCCGGAAGCGGTTGGGAAGAAAAACCCATGGAAGTTCTCCTTACGTTGAAAGAATGCAGGTATGCAAAAAACCGCGGCTACAAAGCCGCTTGATGCAGAAACGCAGAACGCATGACGGCCATGCCGTGACGAACGCGCTATGCGAACAAGCTATTTCCTACAGGAAAGACGACTACACCTGCATAAATCCTTTCGACGATGGAGACGAAAAGCTCACCCAAGAACGGCGAGCAGCCGAATCGTAGCACAAGTGCTACGATTCGGCAAACGAAAATCCGCACGCGAGGAAAGGACGATCGCATGTACGGAGGAAACGACAAGAGTCTCGCCGAAATTGCGGCCGAGGTAAAAAAGACCGTCATCGGCCAAGACGAGGCAGTCGACTGGCTGTGCACATTCGCCGACGCCGCATGCGCGCGATCGCGCATCATCCACGAGCAAGGCATTGACGCTCTCTCGCTTCCCAACGTCGGCTCGGCGCTTATCGTGGGCCCGACGGCTTCGGGCAAATCGCACTTGCTCAAGACGTTCGCGAAAACATCGGGCCTGCTCTTCCAACAGATAGACGCGAGCAGCATGTCGGCCGCCGGGTATATAGGCGACTCATTCGGCAAACAGTGGGTCAGGGCATGCGCGGCGCTCGACGAAAACCCCGATCGCAACATCCTCATCTTCGTCGACGAGGTGGACAAGCTGTTCGCCCAAACCCATACCAGCCGCGAAGGCACAGCCATCTACGACCTGCTCAAGCCGCTTGAAGGCGGCATCCTCGAAGGGTCGGACGACTCCCGCAACGGAACGCCCTACGCTCTCGATTGCGACCGCTGCATTTTCGTGATGGCGGGCGCGTTCACCGGCATCGAGGACATCATCGCGTCGCGCATCGGCATCTCGCGTTCGACCATCGGGTTCAGCTCCGCCTCAGAAAACGCCCCCTCCGAGAACGACCTCTCGGAAGACGGCTTGCGCGAGCGCGTCTCTTTGGAAGACGTCGAAACATGGGGCATGCCGCGCGAGATGGCGGGACGTCTTTCCACAGTGCGTTTCCTTGCGGCTTTGAACGAAGAGGCGCTGCGCGAGATCGTCAGACGCAACAAGCAAAACGAATACGCCCGCATGCTTCCTGCGGGCGCACGCTTTTCCATCGATCCCGCAGCCGAGGATGCGCTGGTGGAAAACGCGCTCGAGGCCCACTATGGAGCGCGTTCCATCAATCAGCAGATCAACGACGTATTCTTCGGCGCGCTCTGGCGCGCTCTGGCAAACACGCATCCTGTAGCGTCCGTCACGCTCACAGCGCGCAACGGCGAACTCGACTTCGACATTGAGCAGGGAGAGCCAAGCGAGATGCCCGAACCCGCCCCTCAACGCTCTGAGCAGGAACGCCTTTCGGCCAGTGCGGCATACGGACTCCTAAGCAAAACGCACAATTACCTGATGTCCCACAACGGAACCATTAAGCTTGACCCCCATGCGTCTCTTGGCGAAAGCGACGTGGAATACGCCGCAGCGCTCCTGGAACATAGCAGCTCCATCGAAATCGACAAACACGGGCTGCGAGCGTCCAACGACTATACACTTGCGGAGATCGTGCTGCTGAACTCGCTTCTCTCGCTTTTGCGCGACTGGTTTTCCGCCAAGGATCGCACGCCAAAAGGACTCAGAACGCTTCTTTCCCTGGCCGATTGCACGTGCAAGGTAAAAAGCCCGCTCGATGTGATGTTCTATCAGATAGAAAGCGGAGCAAGGTACACACCCGACACGGACGAAAACGGAGAGGAAACGGGCAGCTGGTCGTGGCAACCGAGCAATTTTGTCCGCACCGGCGACGGAGTGCGCCCCGCCGATACGGGAGGTCTTGAACCGAGCCAGGACCGCGCACTTGGCTACTACACGGAATTCAGGGGATTTCCTTTGCAGGCGCAGCAAAAAGCCGTGAACAGCCTGGCGTTTAGATTGCTATAAGAACGGGCGCGGGCAAGGCTTCGTGCGCGCCCTGGGTTGGAAGGGCTTGAGAAGCAAATCCCTTCAGGTCGCCGAAGCGCAGGCGAAGGCGGGCGGGGCGGATGCAGTCGGCGTGAAGGCGAGGCGTAGCGTACTTCGGTACGTAAGACCCGCCTGGAGCGCCGAATGCGCCGCCCCGTCCGTCCGTAGCCGGACGACTCCGTTGCGTCGGCCGACAGGCCGACGCAACTAGTAAGCCTCGTCGAGCGGCGCATGCGCTTTCACATCGAGAGACCAGTCTTCGAACTTGCCCTGCTTGTAGCGATCGTGCGCCACAAGCGCGATCATAGCCGCCTGGTCGCCGCAGGCCGAAAGCGGCGGCATGGACAAACGCACGCCGCGTTTCTTGCACGCCTTCTCGTACGCGGCGCGAAGTCCCGGGTTTGCGGATACGCCGCCGCCCACGCAAAACTCCCTCGCGCCCGTTTCGTCAAGCGCGACCATGGCTTTTTTCACCTGCACGTCCACCACGGCCTGCTGGAAGCTTGCGGCAATGTCAGGCATGTTGAGCTCGCGGCCAGCCTGCTGCTCTTTCTGGATATAGATGGTCACCGCGGTTTTCAGCCCCGACAGGCTGAAGCGCAGATCGCCCGAATGCATGAGCGCACGCGGAAAGCCAATCGCTTTGGGATTGCCCTTAGCAGCAAGCTTGCTGATAATCGGGCCACCCGGATATCCCAGGCCAAGAGCCTTGGCCACCTTATCGAACGCCTCGCCCACCGCATCATCGATTGTGGAGCCCATGGTGACGTACTCGCCCCAATCCTTCACGTGCACGAGCATGGTATGCCCGCCCGACACAAGCGATACCACCATGGGAGGCTGAATATCGGGTGTCGCGATTTTGTTCGCATACAGATGCCCCTCAAGATGGTTCACGGCAATAAGCGGAATATCGGCGCCCCATGCAGCGCCCTTTGCGAACGCAACGCCCACGACGAGCGCCCCCACCAGGCCAGGCGCATACGTAACCGCAACGGCATCGAGGTCACGCCAACGAAGGCGGCTTGTACCCAGGCTTCGAGCCGCCGAATCAAGACATTCGTCGCATACGCCGCAGATGGCCTCGATGTGTTTGCGGCTTGCAATCTCGGGAACCACGCCGCCGAAACGCGCATGAAAGTCAATCTGAGAAGCCACCACGTCCGAACGAAGGACACCGTTGCCATCAACGACAGACGCCGCGGTTTCGTCGCACGAGCTCTCAATGGCAAGAATCAGCGGATGCGAGCGGTTCGCCGCACCCGAAGAATCCGCCTCGCAAGAGGAGTCGGCTTTACGGGGAGAATCCGCTTCGCAAGCGTTCGCCGGTTGCTGGGCCACATCGTCCACATGCAAACGCATGCCCGCAACATCACGGCGCGCCTCGGGCAGAGGACCAGACATGATGACGGCGTCTTCGCGGTCGCTATAGTAATGGGGGCGCGTTCCTATATTGCGCAGCCCCATGCGCTCGTAAAACGTCTGTGCGTCGGCATTCGACGCACGAACCTCCAGGGTCATTTCGGTTGCGCCCAAATTGCGTGCATCGGAGGCGACCAACGCAAGGAGCTCGGCCGCAATGCCGCGACGGCGATACGCCGGATCGGTGGCTATTTTAAGAATCTGCACCTGTCCGTCGACGATCCATCCACCGCAGTAGCCCGCAAGCACATTGCCGTCGAAAGCAGCCCACCAGGTGCGGTCTTTGCGGGGAAGCTCGTCTGCGACGAGAGACGCCTTCCACGCGTCGCTTCCCATGACGACAGATTCAAGAGCGGCAACATCGGGCGCATGGGCTGCATCGAGCGGCCTATACGAAAGAGGAGCTGCATCCTGAGACCCCTCGAACAGCTGCACTCCCGTTCGGAGGTTTTTACCACCGTCCTCTTTCGCCAAACGAATGCGCTCGTTTTCCTCCGCGTCGGAAAGACGCGTATACACGGGCAGCAACGTGGCGGGATTACCCCCTGCACGCTCGGCAAGAAGCAGGCCACGGCCGCTTACCGCCCACAGCGATTCATCTGCAAGAGCGCCAAGCGGCTCGAAGATATCGGCGTATTTCACAAGCGCATCACCCAAAATAGCATCAAGCGCGCTGCCCTGGTCCTGGTTTGCACCAAACGTCTGCAAGGCTTCCGACACCCACGACGGCGCATCTGCGGCTTTGACCACCGTATCGGTTGTCAAACGTCGCACGCCTTGATCGTCTATGTCGAAAAGAACGGGATACACCTCTTTGCGCATGGCGTCGGCCGCAACCAAAACCCTGCCACGCACCCCGCTTGCCCACGCATTCCATGCAACGGCGTCAAGGGTCGATACACCAAGCAGCGGCACCTCAAGCGCCGAAGCCATTCCCTTCGCCGTTGCCATGCAGATGCGCACGCCCGTGAAGCTTCCGGGGCCGCGGCCGCACACCACCGCCGCAATTTCCTCTTTCGAAACGCCCGATTCCGCCAAAAGCGCATCAACCTCGTGCAGCAAAACGGTGTTGCTCGCCCTATGCGCCGCAACTTCCTTCGTTGCCACAATCCCTTCTTGCGAGCAAGGAGCCAGCACGAACGCGCAGCTGCCTTCGTCCTGCACGCCAACACGGCCGACGCCTACGGCGACCACCTCGTTTGCCGTATCGAACGCAAGAACATATGCCCCCTGAGCCATTGACGAAACCCCCGAATCTTTCTTCTATAACACACGCGCTTCTACACGTGCACGCATCCCCTACGCGCAGGCCGCGATGCCGAATGCGGCCCGCGCGCAAGAGAAGAACCGCCGCAAAATACAGCATGCGCCTCCGTGCATCGCGGCGGCGCATGCTGCAATCTTGTGAATTCTACAACGCAGGCCAGAAGAAGACGCGCCAATCCGCACGATTGCGCACATAATCAAGAATCTTATAGCGGACGACCGGCGCAAGGAACCCATGCAAAAAGCGCCGACTTTTCGCCGGCGCCTTCAGGCTTTTTTAGATTTTCTTGCGGCGCAATGCCGGAACTGCAACTTTAAGCATGTGTGCAAGGCTTACGCCGACGGACATCTTCACAACATCGAGCACGATGAATGGGGCGATGCTCACCGCGAACGCCGCAAGAGGCTCCATTCCGGTAACTGTCATGAACTGCACCCAACCGCACGCATACGAGCACAGAAGCAAAATCACCGCGAAAGAAGCCTCGCGCATGGTGGCCGCAAGCTTGCCTTCCGGCTCTTTCCAGCGCGACGACAGAAGCGCCACAAGGGCCGTGCCCACGCCGAAGCCCATCAGAAATCCGCCCGTCGGTCCCATGATGGCTCCGAGGCCGCCCGTCATTCCGGAAAACACCGGAACACCTATTGCGCCGATAATCAGGTAGCCGAAAACGCTCATCAAAGCCTCACGCGCAGGGAAGAGCACGACGATGAACGCAAGCATCATGGTCTGCAGAGTAAACGGCACCGGACCGAAAGGAATGCTCACCCACGAACACACCGTCAGCAAAGCTATGGACAACCCGCTGAACGCAATAGATTCACTCCGCTTCATCGCAACGCCTCGATCCATGACCCCCTCCTTTTCCTGAGCAAAGCAGCCCAGTACGAAATGCGGACGAAAAACAACGAACCCGCCGAGCATCGCTGCTTCAACGGGTTCGAATAATGCAGATGGTGCCCGAGGCGAGAGTCGAACTCGCACGTCAAAGACAACGGTTTTTGAGACCGCCGCGTCTGCCATTCCGCCACTCGGGCGCGGAGATGGATTATAAACGAAGCTCGACGTAAAAACAACCGATCCAGTTGCGGCTATTCGCTCAGCGCCAAAAGATCCATTTCCATCAGGCGCTTGATCGTAAGAATGTAAACGCGCATTGCACGTTTCAGGCTTTCTTCGGAAACGCCTTCGTCTGCGCCATGCATCGGGCCAACCCATTCGGGATATTCGTCATGGGGGTCTTCGGGCCCAAAGCTGGCAGCGCACGGGAATTCGCGAGCATACGTGCCGCCACCGATGGTGAACGGTTCGCCGTCGAGGCCCGTAGCCTCGCGGTACGACTCCACAAGAGCAACGATGGCAGGGCTATCGGGCTTCATCAAGAAAGGCTCCATGAGCAGGGTGTTCTCGATGGTCGCCTCGCCTTCCTCAACAACGGGGACGAGTTTCGCCAGAAGGTCTTCTTTGCTCGTAGACGTGGGGAATCGAATGTCGATGGTCAGCTTCAGGCGACCTTCTTCGAAGTGAATGGTTCCTGCGATACAGGTAAGGGGGTCGAAGAAGCCGTCGCACGTGTCGATTCCTACAGAGCTGCCGTCCGTGGAATCCATGATGCGGCCTATCATGCGCAAGAAGACGTTTTCCTCTTCCGTGCACAGATTGTTTGCGAGCGCGTATTTCACCAGCAGGTCTATGGCATTCACCGTGCCGGCGGGCATGGATGCGTGGCCGCCGCGACCGGTCGCCACGAGCATGGCGTAATCGCCCTCGGCATAGATGTCGATATTGTCCGCCGCAGGAAGAGCCTCGGCGTCGGCGCGGACAACCAGGGTTGCCTGGCTCGGTACGGCATTGGTAGAAGCCTCGCCGGTGGTGAAGTCAATAATATTGCCGCCGGTGAATTGCTTCGAGCAAATCAGGCCGTCAAAGCCGCCTTTTTCCCCGTAGCAAACAGGGAACATATCATCCGGCGTAAACGTGAATGCAGGGGCGGGATAGTTCTCCAGATAGTACGCGACATCGCGCATAGTACCCGTTTCCTCGTTGGTGCCGATAAGCATGCGCAACGTGTACGGAAGTTTCTCGCCCTTGTCTTTGAAAAACTTCATGCAGTACAGCGCAGCGACAAGCGGGCCCTTGTCGTCCAAAACGCCGCGTCCAAGCAAAAATCCATCCTTGCGCAGAAGCGTCCAGGGGTCGAGCGTCCAGCCGACACCAGGAGCAACCACGTCGGAATGGCAGATCATGCCAAGCATGGTGTCGCTTTCACCTTTGAGATCGGCTATGCCGATCTGGCCCGCGTCGTCTCTGGCGTCAAAGCCGAGTCGCTGCGCCAAATCCACCGCAGCGCGCAAACCGTCATGCGCCTCGGGACCACTTGGGTCCTCAGGGGTCGCACGATCGAAATCGGCCACGCTCGGAACGGAGACAAGCCTTGCGATTTCCTCGACGATTTCTTCCCAGTTTTCGTCGATGAACCGGTCAACTTCGGTCATGAAATCCGTGTTGGACATTACACCCATCCTCTCTCTTTTTGGGCATGTCCTTGTTATTTTACTCGTTTTTCTTTCAGGAAGCTTCCCGCGAAAAACCGCGTTGCCGGATTGGCACGAAACAGCCGCAGCCGCAAGCTCCGTCTGCACGCCACCCACAGACCACCCGAGGACCCGTGCTGGCAACGGAGCGCGCCCGGGACAGCTAGCGACGGCCACCCAAGACCCCTCGCCAACAGACCCGTCCGAGAGGACCCGTGCATAACGATTGAAACGTCGCTACCTGCGGACGATGCCGCTCTCGAGCGTATCTTCGACCTCTGCAAAGGCGGGCTACCGTTCAATCAATACTATCTTGGCGTTTTGCGCACCAGAAATGCACGCAATGACGAAATAGTACAGGCCCGAGCCCTCAGTCGAGAAAGACATCTCTGCTACAACTCTCTGACCAGGTGTTTCTTTAAGCTCGCCATAATGCGCCCATCGACCGATTGATAAAATCCATGCTATTTCGGCGATACTGCCAAAACGCGTGCACAAAACGACGAAATAGCATGGATTCATCGCCGATAGACCTGCTCTGCCGCCGACATGCCTGCTCCGCCGTTGAAGAGACGGCCGCGGGTTCGCAAGCAAACCCGCGGCCGCTACGGCAAACGCAAAGATGCCGCTCGGTCTGCAATCCCAAGCGGCATCTTTCTATATATGGCTTCATCAATGCGAACCGCTCCGCCGCCCAAGACGACGACCCCTGCACACGCTTTGGCCGGCTGGGCTCAAGCCCGAGCTAGCTGGACGCACGCGTCTAACCAGCTAGACGAGTGCGCATCCTAGCTTGCTGAATGGGAGCTCGTCTTCTCGTTTTCGACGAACACCGCATCGGCCGAAAGCGGCTCGAAAGCCGCCTCCTCGCCTTCGCCGGACTTCTCGGAGTCAAGCTCTGACTGACGCGTCTCGCCCTCGATCTGAGCCCCGTCGATAGCAATGTTTTTCGGCAGAACCAGGTTGGCAATTACGGCAACAAGGAACACGCCTGCCACGCAGTTATCGGCGAACACGCTGCGCACAAGCTCGGGGAATATGACGAAAATGTCGGACACCTGGGTAAACCCGATGCCGATGGAAAGCGAAAGCGCCGCGATGAGAATATTGCGCTGAGAGAACCCGGCGCGCGCAACCATCTGAAAGCCGCTCACGATGATGTTGCCGAACATCATGATGGTGCACCCGCCCAAAACGGCCTCAGGCAGAGATTGGAACATCGCGCTGACCACGGGCAAAAACGCGCACAGCATCATGATGACCGCGCCGGTGGCGATGGCTTTGCGATTGACGACCTTCGTCATGGCAACAAGACCTACGTTCTGAGAGAACGATGTCACGGGCAAACAACCCAAGCAGCCGGAAAGTGCACTGGTGAAGCCGTCGCAGGCAATAGAACCGGAAAGCTCGCGCTCTTTCACATCGCGGCCGAGGCCAACCAGCGAAACGGCCGAAGTGTCACCGATGGTTTCTGTGGCAGACACCAGGAAAATAACGGTCACCGAAACGATGGCGGCGAGGTTGAACTCGGGCGCGAACGGCATGAGGGAAGGAGCTGCGAAAAGCTGCAGATTCTGAAACGCCGAGAAATCGACCGCCCCCAGAAAAATTGCCGCCACATAGCCCACAATCAGGCCGAACAGAACCGAAAGCTGCTTGGTCTTGCCCTTTGCGAGCACCTGGAAAATCAGGCATGACACCAAGGCGATCGACCCCAGCAGCAAGTTACGCGGCGAGCCGAAATCGGCAGCTCCCGTGCCGCCGCCGAACGATGCGGCACCAACGTTGAGCAGCGAAAACCCGATGGAGGTAACCACCACGGCGGCAACGATAGGCGAAATGAGCCTGCGCCAATACTTCGCGAAAAGGCCCAGAACGCCCTCGAGGATACCGCCCACGATGATGGCGCCGATCGCGACGTTATAGCCATACGTGGCAACGATGCCGCACAGCACCGTCACGAACGTGAAGCTAATGCCCATGACAATCGGCAGCCCGCTGCCGATACGCCACAGAGGGAACAACTGGATTAGAGTGCCGATGCCGGCGATGAGCATGGCCCCCTGGATAAGTGAGCTCGTTTGAACGTCACTCAAGCCGGCCGCCGCCGCCACGATCATGATCGGGGCAAGGTTTGCCACGAACATCGCCAAAATATGCTGAACACCGTACGGAATAGCCCTCAGAATAGGTATGCTGCCATCAAGCTGAAACAGGCTTGCATGGTCGAATGCCTTGCCCTTCGAAAATCCCTTGAAAGCCATGGCTACCTCTCCGCGTTCGCACCGGAACCGCCGCAGGCGGATGCGGCATTGGAAGAGGTCTTCGCGGCAGCGCATGCATTGGCGATATCGTCCGCTTCGCATTCGATGACGCCGCCGAAATCGGCGCAAGAAGCCGCCGCGTCATTCTGCTCGCGGAAGACCAACTTGCCCGTTTCAGGGTCCATCGCATCCACAATGGCCAAGGACTCAAGGCGATACCCGCGCTCGCGCAGGCTCTTGCCGCCGGGCTGAAAGCCCTTTTCGATGGCGATGCCGATGCCTTCGACGGTGGCACCCGCAGACTCGACAATCTCAATCAGTCCGTCGAGTGCGCAGCCGTTCGCAAGGAAGTCATCGATAATCAGCACGTGATCTTCGGGGCCGATGTATTTCTTGGACACAATCACGTTGAAAATCTTGCCGTGCGTGAAGCTTTGGATGCGCGTCGTGTACATCTCGCCATCAAGGTTGATGCTCTGTGCCTTCTTGGCAAACACCACCGGCACGCCAAAATGCTGCGCCACGATTGCGGCAATGCCGATGCCCGAAGCCTCGATGGTCAGAATCTTGTTGATGGGAGCGTCGGCGAAAAGACGTTTGAGCTCTGCGCCCATTTCGTTGAACAACGAGATGTCCATCTGATGATTCAGAAAACTATCGACCTTCAACACGCCTTCGGCCTTCACCACGCCGTCGCGCTGAATACGCTCTTCGAGAAGCCTCACGACCCTACCTTTCACCCGCATTTACCAATAGGGATCAGTGTAGCCGAGCATGATGCGGGGAGATAGGCTTCAAAAACGGACAAACGAAAAAGATTTTCGCAAAGCAGACACCTTAGCGCTGGAAGAGAACCTCGAACACGCTGCCGCGCGGCTTATTCTCGGAAATAGAGACCGATGCGCCATGCAACTGCGCCGCATGCTTGACGATAGCCAGACCAAGCCCGCTGCCGCCCGTTTCCTTCGAACGACTTTCGTCCACGCAGAAGAATCGCTCGAACACTTTCTCGCGCATGTCCTCGGGAATACCCATGCCGGTATCGGCAACGCGAACGAACGCAAGGCCTTGCGCGTTTCGTCCCACGCACACATCGACCTTTCCCCCATCGACGTTGTATCGAATGGCGTTTTCCATGAGGTTGCGCAGCATCTCTTCGATTATACGCGCATTCCCCACAACCTTGACGTCTCCCGAACCGTCCCCTTCGAAAACGTTCAGGCCCACCGTAATCCCCCGACGACGAGCCGCAGACGCCAGCCTGACCGAAACGTTGCGGGCAACCTCGACCAGCGAGACGCTCTGATCCATGTCGATACGCATATCTTCCGCCTCAGCGTCGTCGAGACGGGAAAGCGTCAAAAGCTCGTCGACCATAGACTTCATATGCTGGGCTTCTTCGTAAATGTGCCCGGCAAACTGCTTCACATCCTCAGGACGAGCAATGCCGCGCTCGATGATCTCGGCATACCCGGAAACAACCGTGAGCGGCGTCTTGAGCTCATGAGATACGTTGCCCGTGAAGCGGCGGCGCTCCGCCACCTGCGCATCGAGGCGCTTGCGCTGCTCGTCAAGGCGGTTGATCAGGGGAACGAGCTCTTCGGGCACATTGGCGCCGTGCGGGTGGTCAAGGTCGACCGCAGAAAGCTCGGAAGTGACCTTGCGCGATATGACCCATCCCACAAGAAGAGATATGCCGACCGTAGCAAAAAGCACCACAAGATAGGGAACCAGCATGGCAGACATGATGCCCCACACGCTCGAATGCGTTTTCGCCAAACGCAAAACAGACCCCTCTTCAAGACGCACGGAATGATAGAGGGTTTCCTCGCCAAGCGTTTCCGAATAACGGCCCGCTTCGCCTTCCCCCTCCTCCATGGCCTCTATGACCTCAGGGCGGAGCGCATGATTATCGAGGCTGGCAACGTCGGCCGCGGTGTCGAATAACACATCGCCGTTGCGATCGATCAAGGTCACACGCGTTCCGGGTACGACGATGTTCGCATGACGCTGAAGGACGGTCTTGGCGTCAGTATCGCCATCGATCTGCGCATCAAGCGTGTCCGCGAGGCTTTCGCATTCCGTCTTGAGATCGCTTACGGCCTGGCGATCGAGGACGAGATAAAACACAAGCGCGAAAAGCACCGCGCATACAACCGCCAATGACGCCGTAGCGACCATGACCGTATGCGAAATGCTCCGAGAAAGAGAACGGCGAGGAGCCTTTCGGGTCCGCTCGCCGCCCTCGGTTATTGCATTGAAGCTCGACTCGTCTTGACGCAAAGAGCTCAAACGACTCGCACCTAGCCTTTCATACGGTATCCGACGCCGCGAACCGTCTCGATAAGCGACGCAGCCTCTTGGTCGATTTCGCCAATTTTCTTTCGCAGAGTCTGGATATGCGCGTCAACCGTGCGCGTCTCCCCCGCCACTTCATAGCCCCATACCTGAACAAGAAGCTGATTGCGCGAAACCACCATGCCGCAATTGCTCATGAGGAAACGAAGCGTCTCGAACTCCTTGTGAGTCAAACGAACCTCATCGCCACCTACAGAGACGAGATAACGTGCGGCATCGAGGCGGATAGGCCCGATTTCGAGAATTTCCTTGTCGCGCGATACCTCGGAGTCTGACGAACGAGACGACTCGGCCTCGGCACGAGCTAGATCTGCAGCCTGGCGCGCCCGCTCTTCGTTGCGGCGGGCGCGACGCAGCAAAGCATTCACGCGCGAAAGCAGCTCCATCATGCCAAAAGGCTTCGCCAGATAGTCGTCTGCGCCGGCATCAAGCCCCGTAACCGTATCGAACTCGGTCGATTTCGCCGTAAGCATCATCACGGGAACGTCGGCCGTATCGTCGCATGCGCGAAGCTTCTTAAGAACGGAAATGCCGTCCTCACCAGGAAGCATCACATCGAGGATGAAAAGATCGGGAACCGCGCGCTCGATGGCCTCGTACAGCTCCGCAGCGCAGGAAAAACCCTGCGTTTCATGCCCGGTCTGCGCAAGCGTGTAGAGCGTAAGATTGCGGATTTGCTCGTCATCCTCGAGATAGTAGATCATCCGATCAGGTCTCCTTTGTAGTATCCCGTGAGGGAGTATCCTACCCACTCAGCAACATTTTGGGCATGGTCGCCGATTCGTTCAAGATATTTCGCCACCATAAGAGCGCCAATGAGACCGTTCGCCGAACCAGACCCTTCCTGGATTGTCGTAATCACGCCCGTTTTGACCGCATCGAACAATGCGTCCACTTCATCGTCGCGACCGACGACCGCACGCGCTTTCTCCAGGTCCTGCTCGACAAACGCCTCCACGGCATCATGCACCATATCACAAGCGCACTCGCCCATGCGGCGCAAATGAACGGCAAGGCGTGCGTCGAAAGCCTCGTCGGCGGATATGGAAGTCTCGCAGATATCCGCCGCCTGGTCTGCGATGCGTTCGATATCGCCGACCATCTTCAAACCCGCCGAAACACGGCGCAAATCGCCTGCCACGGGCTGCTGCGTCAGAAGCAGCTTCAGACACAGGCTCTCGATCTCCCGCTCTTGACGGTCGATGTCATCGTCTCCGTCTATGACCTTCTTTGCCAGATCATCGCTGCGGTCCTCCATGACCTTGATGGCGTCAGAAACCGCATCCTGCATGGAAGACGCCATGACCAGCAGCTGGGCGTCGAGCAGCGCAAGCTGCTGTTGAAACACATCGCGCATGAGTATCAGCCAAACCTTCCCGTAATGTAATCGTCGGTGCGCTTATCGACCGGATGGCTGAACAGCGTTTGCGTGTCGCCGTATTCAACCAGGTCGCCCAGCAGGAAAAACGCGCACATATCGGAGATGCGTGCGGCCTGCTGCATGTTGTGGGTCACCATGACGACCGTGTAATCCTTCTTCAATTCGATAGCCAAGTCCTCGATACGGCCGGTGGACAAGGGGTCGAGCGCGCTCGTGGCTTCGTCCATCAGAAGCACCTCGGGCTCGACCGCCAGGGCACGAGCAATGCACAATCGCTGTTGCTGACCTCCCGAAAGGCCGAGCGCGCTCTTCTTGAGACGGTCTTTCAGCTCGTCCCAAATCGCGGCCTTTCGCAAGGCGTTTTCGACGATTTCCTCAAGCTTCGCCTTGTCCTTGATGCCATGAGTGCGCGGGCCGAAGGCGACATTGTCGAAAACGCTCATCGGAAACGGATTGGGCTTCTGAAACACCATGCCCACTCGACGGCGCAGCAGGTTCACATCGGTTCCCTTGGCGTAGATATTTTCTCCGTCGAGATTCACCTCGCCTTCAATGCGGCACCCCTCGACCAGGTCGTTCATGCGGTTGAGCGTGCGCAGCAGCGTTGACTTTCCGCAACCGGACGGTCCAATGAAAGCCGTGATCTTGTTCGCGGGAATGTCCATGTTCACGCCATGCAGCGCATGGAAGTCGCCATAGAACAGGTCGAGATTGTTCACGGCGATTTTCGTCGGCGCGACCTCGATGCCGCCCTCTGCGACAAGCGTCTTTTGGTCGGTGATGATTTCACTCACGTGAGATTCCTTTCTAAGCCTTCGTGATGCGCTTTGCGGCAAACGAGGCCAATGCGTTGATGAGGACCACAATGATCAGCAAAACAACGGCCGTTGCATAGGTTGCGTCGATATGGAGGCCTTCGCACGAAAGCACATACATATGCACAGACATCGTGCGGGCGGAATCGAACACGCCCATGGGAATGGCAGCAACCGTTCCTGCCGTGAAGATCAGCGCAGCCGACTCTCCGACAATACGGCCGATTGAAAGAATGATGCCGCCCAGGATTCCCGGCATAGCGGGAGGAAGCACGACCGAAAGCACCGTGCGCAAACGACCGGCCCCAAGACCGAAACTTCCCTCGCGATACGAGTCGGGTACGGCGCGCAAAGCCTCCTCGGTCGTACGCATGATGGTGGGAAGCACCATGATCGCAAGCGTCAAGCAGCCCGAAAGAAGCGAAAGGCCCCATTTCAAAAACGTCACGAAGAAGAGCATGCCGAACAAGCCGTACACGATGGACGGAATACCTGCGAGAGTCTCGGCGGTAACGCGCACCACCTTGACGAACTTGTTGCCTCGCGTGGTGTACTCCACGAGAAATATCGCTGCCATGACGCCAAGAGGCACGGCGATGACCAGCGTCAGAAGAACAGCAAGCAAGGTGTTGACCAGGGACGGAAGCATAGAGACGTTCTCCGAGTTGTATTCGACGGAGAACAGTTCCGGCCTTAGATTCGGAACGCCCATAACGAGAATGTAACCGACGATTACCACGAGCACGGCAACCGTGAGAATTGCAGCGCAGTGCACGAGAAGGTTCAAGAAGACGGATGACTTTCTCTTATGCGGCTTGCGCGCAGCAGACGAAGAGACGTTATTCATTACTTCTTAGACCTCGCATTCAAAGCGGCAAAAGCAAGATTGATGATAAGCACGAACACGAACAGGACCACAGCGGTCGCGATGAGCGCCTCACGATGCAAGTCGGCCGCATAGCCCATCTCCATGACGATGTTGGTCGTAAGCGTACGCACGCCCTCAAGAATGCTGCTGGGAATCTGGACCTGGTTGCCGGCGATCATGACCACCGCCATCGTCTCGCCGATAGCGCGGCCGATGCCCAAAACGACACCCGCCATGATGCCCGACCCCGCAGCGGGAACCAGGACGCGAAACACGCTTCGTTCGTGATCGGCTCCAAGCGCGAGCGCGCCTTCGTAGTAGCTGTCAGGAACCGCATCGAGCGCATTGCGAGCAACCGTGATGATGGTGGGAAGAATCATCACGCCCAAGATGATGGATGCGGCAAGCAGGCTCATGACTTGCACGTGAAAGAGTTGGCGAATAAGCGGCACGAGCACCACAAGACCGAAGAAGCCGTAGATAACCGAGGGAATGCCGGCGAGAAGCTCAACGCCGGGCGTCACGATGCGCTTAACGCGAGGGCTGGCAAACCGAGAAAGATACACGGCACAGAAAAGACCCGTCGGAACGCCGATGACAAGCGCTCCGAGCGTTGCGTAGATGCTGCCCAGAATCATCGGCAGGATGCCGAACGTCTCGCTTGCCGGACGCCATACAGTTCCCGTAAGGAACTCGACCACGCCGATTTTTCCAATAGCGGGCACACCGCTTGCGAAGAGGAAGACGCATATCAAGGCTACTGCGAGGATCGAAACCCCCGCAGCAGCCGTGAAAAGCACCTTCGCGAGAGACTCTTTGATGCCTTTCATAACGTGTAATCGCTATGCGACGTTGGACCAGTCGGTGATTTCACCGGTGAAGATACCCTTGACCTGCTCGGAGGTCAGGCCGTTGACGGCGGAATCGTTGTTGACAACAACCGCGATGCCGTCCATGGCGATGACAACCGGCTTGACGCCCTGGGAGGTTTCGGAGTCCTTCAACTCGCGAGAGGCCATGCCGAGGTCGCAGGTGCCGTCGATGGCAGACTGGACGCCGGTGGAGGAGTCGGACTGCTGGACTTCGATGTTGACATCGGGATTCAGAGCCTGATATGCCTCGGCGAGCTTCTCCATGACGGGGGTCACGGAAGAAGAGCCGGCAACAACAACCTTGCCGGACTTGCCGGAAGCGGTGTAGGGCTGAGCGTCGTCTGCCACGGAGACGTAGTTCTCTTCGCTCACGACAGCCTGACCGTCAGAGCTCATGATAAAGTTGAGGAAGTCCTGGGCAACATCGGAAAGGCTCTGGCCAGCAACGACGTTAAACGGACGTGCAACCTTGTAAGAACCGTCCTTCACGCCATCGGCGCTCGGAGCAACGCCGTCGATCTCGACGGCCTTCACCGTGTCGTTCAAAGATCCCAAGGAGATGTAGCCGATGGAGCTCGAATCGCCGGCAACCGTAGTCATCATGACCGACGTGGAGTTGGTGACGACGGCAGAAGTGGTGGTTGCGTCGTTGCCGTCAGCATCCTCAATCTCGAAGAGCTCGGTGAACGCCCCGCGCGTGCCGGAGCCATCCTCGCGAGAGATGACAGAGATTGCCCCGCCCGTGGAAGAGCCGGACCCGTCGGAAGAAGCGTTGCTTCCGCCCGAGCATCCTGCCAGGGCAAACGCACCGAGAGCGCACACGCAAGACAGGGCGAGTGCAAGGAGTTTCTTAGCTTTCATTGTTCGGCATTCCTTTCATCGAAGATTCGTTTCATTGCGAACAAACGCCACGCAGTACTTTAGGAAGCCGTTATCAAACGCACGTCAAGGGGGAGTCAGATCGAAGTAAAGTTCGGTCTGCAGCAAAAAAAGCGGACGCCGATGCGTCCGCCTCCTCAGTTCTTTTCTGTTCTTCTCCGCGGTTCTAGCATTCGCAGCGTTGCGCCGCCTCGATCACATGCTTCATCAACACGCTCGTGGTCACGCCGCCGATGCCGCGAGGAACCGGCGTGATGGCCCCTTCGTCGCCAAGGACGCCCTCTGCGGAATCGAAATCGGCGTCACCGCACAAATCCCCATCCTCATCCATGTTGATGCCCACGTCGAGCACGATCTGCCCGGGCGAAAAATACGTTTTGTCATACGCCCTGGCACGACCCGTAGCCAACACTACGATATCGGCGGCTTTCACAACGGCAGGCAGGTTTTCCGTGCGCGAATGGCACACGGTCACCGTGGCGTTGCGCTCGAGCAGCATCATGGCCACGGGACGCCCAATCACCAGACTGCGGCCCACTACGACAACATGCTTTCCCTCGATAGCTATGCCGTAGCCGTCAAGCATCTCAAGACATGCCGCCGCCGTACAGGGAGCGAAGCCTTCGCCGCGACCCGTGAACACGCGCGCCAATGCCGCGCGGCCAATACCGTCGACATCTTTGCGCGGGTCAAGCGCTTCGCACGCCGCCTCTTCGTCATAGCCCGCCGGAAGAGGACGAAACATCAAGCACCCGTGAATGCCCTGGTCGGCATTTATCTCGCCAATGGCTTTCATCAGCGCATCCTGACCAGCGTCCTCATAGAGCTGAAACAAGCGCACACCGATGCCCAGAGCTTCCGCCCGTTTGATAGCGGTTCTTTCATAGGACAGGTCGTCCGGACGAGCTCCGATGCGTACGATGGCCAACACAGGGTCGATGCCGCGATCTTTCAGTGCGGCAACGCGCTTTAGGCCGTCCTCCTTCAATGCGTCGATAATCGGCTTGCCTGCAAGAATTCGAGGCATTCTTTTCTCCTCTACACCCAGTTTCTACGAACCTATCTCACCCGGACAATGCTTTCGCGCACCGCAGCATGCACTTTGTCGGCCGCGGGGGCGGTTTTCTCTATCAGTCCGTTCGCTTCCTCTTCGTACGCAAGAGCCTTGGCGCTATCCTCCATAAGACCCGTATTGATGAACACGTTCAATGACGCGGCCTCAAGCGCTGCTTTCGCAAGCACCGCAGAAGCTCCCACGTCGGACAGGGCAAGCTTCGCCGAATTGAGCACAAGGTATTCGTCCGCTTCGACAACTCGGGCGCACACGCGCATAATGGAAAGCGGGACTTCGCATGCGGCGTGCAGGGCTTCCTGCTCCGCGCGCGAGCGGCAGGCCCGCTCTTCCTCCGTCCCCTTCGGCATCTTCCAACACGCGGCAAGCTTCGAAAACGCCTCGGCATCACCCTCAATCAAGGAAATCAACTCGCTGCGATAGGCGTCAAGCCTGGCAAGGGTTTCTTGCAAAACCTGTTCGCGGTCGGCGAACTTGGGTTTGCCGATTGTGAGGTTGGCGACCATGGAACCAAGCGCCGCCGCAAGCGCGCCGGCATAAGCCGATGCCCCGCCGCCGCCCGGAACAGGCGCCTTGCTTGCAAGATCGTCCGTGAATTTCGTATCTATCACCGAGACTCCTCTGCGAAAAATCAAAATACTCAGCCACCGATGGTCGGAAGCACCGCCGACCATCGGCAAGAATAAAACAGTGCGCCGGCTCTTCAGCCGGCGCACCGCACTTTACACGTTATTCGCCCAAACGGACGATTCCTCTTAGAACAGGCCGGAAATCTTGCCCGTTTCGTCTACGTCGATCCTTTCGGCGGCAGGACGCTTCGGAAGACCGGGCATGGTCATGATATCGCCCGTCAAAGCGACGATGAAGCCAGCACCGGCAGAAACCTTCGCCTTGCGCACCGTGATGCGGAAACCGCGCGGAGCGCCGAGCTTCGTCTGGTCGTCGGAGAAGCTGTACTGGGTCTTCGCCATGCAAACAGGCATATGGGCGAAACCGAGCGCCTCAAGCTGCGCAATCTCCTTTTTTGCAGCAGGCGTAAAATCAACGCCGTCGGCATGATAGACGCGCTGAGCGATGACCTTGATCTTCTCGGCAATCGACAGGTCGTCCTCGTAGGCGAAGCTGAAATCGTTCGGCTCTTCGCACAAGCGCACGACCTCTTCCGCCAAAGCCATGCCGCCTTCGCCGCCTTTCGCCCACACCTCGGACAGAGCCACGTTGACGCCGAGCTCTTTGCACTTGGCCTCGACCAGGTCGAGCTCTGCCTTGGTATCGGTCGGGAACGCGTTGATGGCAACGACGCAAGGAAGCTTGTAGACCTTCGTGATGTTTTCCACATGCTGCAGCAAGTTGGGAAGACCGGCCTCGAGAGCTTCGAGATTCTCTTCGTTGAGATCGGCCTTGGCAACGCCGCCATGGTTCTTAAGCGCGCGAACGGTGGCAACAACGACGACGGCATCGGGCTTCAAATCCGCAAGGCGGCATTTGATGTCGAGGAACTTCTCGGCACCAAGGTCTGCGCCGAAGCCGGCCTCAGTGATGCAGTAATCGCCCAGAGCCATAGCCATGCGAGTCGCCATGATGGAGTTGCAGCCGTGAGCGATGTTTGCGAAGGGGCCGCCATGCACGAATGCGGGGGTTCCTTCGAGCGTCTGTACGAGATTGGGCTTCAGGGCGTCTTTGAGCAATGCGGTCATGGCGCCTTCGGCGTTCAGCTGACCCGCGGTGATAGGCTGATCGTCGCGCGTGTAGCCGACCACGATGCGCGCAAGGCGCTCTTTAAGATCGGTGATGCTGGTGGCCAGGCAGAAGATAGCCATGATTTCAGAGGCAACCGTGATGTCGAAGCCGTCCTCGCGCGGCACGCCGTGGGCCTTGCCGCCCATGCCGCAGACAATATTGCGCAGCTGACGATCGTTCATGTCAACCGCGCGCTTCCACGTGATCTTGCGCACGTCGAACCCGAGCTCGTTGCCCTGGTGGATATGGTTGTCGATCATAGCGGCAAGCAGGTTGTTCGCAGCGCCGATGGCGTGGAAGTCTCCTGTGAAGTGAAGGTTGATGTCCTCCATGGGAACGACCTGGGCCCAGCCGCCGCCTGCAGCGCCGCCCTTGATGCCGAACACGGGGCCAAGCGAAGGCTCGCGCAGGGCAACAACCACGTTTTTGCCGATCTTGCGCATGCCGTCGGCCAGACCGACCGTCGTGGTGGTTTTGCCTTCGCCTGCGGGCGTGGGATTGATGGCGGTCACCAGGATAAGCTTGCCGGGCTCATGCTTTTCATCGAGCAGCAAGTTGTAATCTACCTTGGCCTTGTATGAGCCGTACATTTCAAGATACTTTTCGGGGACGCCGGCACGCTCCGCAATGGCGGAAATGTGCTCGGGGGTTACGGACTGGGCAATTTCAATGTCTGACAACACGTCGGGCCCTTCCTTTCCTGCTCGATGGAGATTAACGAATGAAATTCATTCTACCCGCCATCAGCGCTTGGCAAGTGAAACTTTGACGAACGCCCCTATCCTCTCCAGAATCGGTACCCCGAAAACGAAGAACGCCTAAGCAAAAAGAACATGCAAAGGCCCTGCCGCACGCAATTGATCCGAGACGCAGTACGCAAGCCCAACAAAAAAACCGCCGTATTGGACGAACCCAATACGACGGTAGTGCAGAAACAAAGCGAGTTACGACAAGAAGAACCCAGCATGCAGGCTCAAAAAACCGCTGTCCTACGACAGGGCTTCCCCAAGCTTTGTACCACATAGATATCCCGACGTAATCGTATTAGCCATCCCATAGCCAAATCCGACATAGGTGTCGTTGTACAAGTTTCCGCCCGCTTCGTTTCCGACTGCATACAGGCCCTTAATCGGCAGCTTCGCATCGTCGAGCACCTGATAATCGGTATTTACAAGCAGCCCTCCCCACGAACAGAGGTTGTTTTCTTCGGCGATAATCGCATAATACGGCCCCTCGCCGAGCTTCTTCAGATATGCCGCAGGCTTGCCGTACTGCTCGTCAACCCCCGCTTCGCAAGAAGCGTCATAGGATGCCAGCTGGGCGGAAAAGATTTCAGCGTCCATGCCTGCAGCACGCGCCAAGTCTTCGGCGGTGTCGCCCTTGTACCCTTTTCCATCCTCGACCATCCGGTCGAATACGTCCGTAATCCCCTCCCAGGGCGTATCCAGGTCATAAACAGGCTTGTACTCAGGAGGCAGACCAGGCGAGTAATCAACACCCAAGCCGGTAAGACCCTGTGCCTCAAGCGTGTCCATCATGGACTTGGACACGATTACGTAATGAAACGACCCCTGATAAGCGCTCGAGTTAGCAGCAGGAACCGCGTCCAGCACAAGCGACTCGCTACGGAAACGCTTGCCCGTCGGCCCCACATTGAGCACGTTGGCCACGTAGGAAAGAATCATAGGGTACTTGGCGGGAAAATCGTCGAACGACGACAGCAGAGAATCGGTTGCACGCGCCAACGTCTGGTGCAGCATTTGACCGCCGAAGTTCTGCGGCTTGCACGCGCCTGCATGCCATGCCATCTCAAGGCCTTCTCCAATATTCTGAGGCAAGCCTGCGAACACGCCCTCGAAACCGAAAGCCGCCTTCACCATAGCAGCATTTGCCCCGTAGCCGCCCGTCGCAATAACCACGGCGCGCGCATTTAGTTGCATGCCGCGGCCCTGATTGTCGACAACTACTACACCACCAATCGAGCCGTCTTCGTTTTTAACCAAGCGCTTTGCAGTGGTTTCGAAGAACAGCGCCCCCTCAGGTTTGACGAATTCTTCCACCATGGCGTCAAAAAGCGGCCCGCGCTCGTCATATTCGGGAAGCGCGGTAATATCGGCCCCCATGCCTAAATAGGTGAAATTCCACCCGAGTTCAGCCATCCAATCGACAGCAGCCGATGAGGAGTTGACCAGCTGGCGAATCGCGGCCGCATCCACGCGCCAATGCGAATCGGCAATCCAGCTTTGGATAATCGGCTCGGTATCGGTAGTCACACCAGCAGCCTTAGCGAAAGAGCTGTTCGGAACAGACGGAGCCCACGATTTCAGGCTTGCGCCGCCAAGATGGGAGGTTTTCTCCACGATGGCGACCCTAAGCCCCGCCTGCGCAGCACGCACGGCGGTATTGGTGCCCGAGCATCCGGCACCTACAACCACGACATCGTAGTCCTGGGTTTCTTGAACGTCCACATCCTCAGACGTATTGCCGGGCAGCGCACTTGAAAGCATGACATCGAGTCTTGACTTCCAATCGACAGCATCATTCGATGCGGATTCCTTTCCGCTGCTGGACACCGACGGCGAGCACGCTGCAAGCCCGCATGCTGCAAACGCGCCTGCAAGAGTGGCGCCAACAAATCCTCTTCTTGAAACGGCCATGGGTTCTCCTCCTCCTGATGACAGCCCCGAGGGAAGCTATCATTTCGTACGAAAAAAATCATGGCTTTATCAGGCATTTGACACTAGACCCCTACGGTGGGGTTTTGGCCCTGGACGAATAAACGCACGCGCCACACCAAGTACCGCTGTGATAGCCTTGCAAGTGAAGTCAGAATGCGCAAAAACGAGAGGCGGAAAAATGAAAGGCAACCACGCCCGCATTGTCATAGGCTTTTCGATGCTTTGCTGCGTAAATGTCATTTGCTTTTTCCCCGACGCACTTGCACCCTGGGCATCAACGGAATGGCTGCGAACCTACAATATGTATGCTCGGCCGGCAGAATGCCTCTCGCTCGCAGCCATAGCCGTCTTCGTGCTTAAGATTCCAAGAAGAATCGGCATGGCAGGCGTGGCAATAGGGTACGTGGGACTTCTCTGCGGCCTATGCGCACCCGCCATTCTTGGCAGCAATGTGGAAACGTCCGTTCCCGCAGGCATACTTTGCGGAATGGGGCTTGCCCCCACTATGATGTTTTGGTTTGCCCTCCTGACCGAATTCACGGAACGCCACCAAGCCATCGTCCAAGGATGGCAAGCCCTGGTAGGCGAATGCCTTTTTCTGGGCGTTTCCATTTTCTTCGACGCAGGTGTCGTTCCCGCATGCATCCTGACCGTGGCATCAGCAACATGCGCCTTGCGCGTCGATTCAAGCAGGCTTTTTTCGGAAAACGGAAAAACGGAGGCTTCAATAAAAAGCTTTCTAAGCCTCGGAAAAACAGATTGGCTCGCCCCCTGCACAGGATACCTAATCGCCTCCCTGGCCTACGGCGCACTTATGGCTCTCTCTCGCGGCGCAGAAGGAGAAACGGCATCGGAAGTAGCTTCCGCCATCGGCGCCCCCATCGGAGCTCTCTGCTTCATCGCTTGGGTGATAATCAGCAGGCGCCGCGATTACGGAGCCGTCTCCGAGTGGGTCGTAGCGGCATCCGCCGTCGCATGTCTACTGCCCGGCAGTGCAACCGTACTATTTTTTTCCGCCTTTTTTCAAATAACGGGCCTTTTGCTCTTTTCGTTATTCATCGACCGTCTTTCAGCCATGCCGCGCGCGGCCATAGCGTGCATAGCGAGCGCTTACGCAATATCGCATTTGCTGTTTTTCTCCGGCCTCTACCTCCCCGGCGCCCTTGGAGCTACAAGCGGCAGCGGCATCGCGGCGCGAGAAGTAGCATGGATCGCCTGTGCAATCGGTTCGACAGCATTCATCGTTCGTACATGGAGGACGAATGCCATCCACGTTGAATTCGAAAACCGCTGTCGCTCCTACAAGCATATCATCGAAGAACAGCAAAGCGAAATCAAAAAACACGACGAAGAGAGCGCCCTGCTGCGGGCGGCAGCATTCGACGGAGGCTCAGAGCGAGAGTACAATATCGCCTGTGAGCTTATTGCCAAAAAACACGGATTGACGAAAAGGGAAACCGAGATTCTATCTCTTCTTGCACGCGGACGTGATGTATCGTTCATATGCAACGAGCTGTACCTTGCTCGCAATACGGTTAAAGGATACACAAAGCGTATCTACGCAAAAATGAACATCCATTCGAAACAAGAGGCAATCGACATGGTGCTTTCCGCTATGTCGCGTCAGTAACACGCGACGCTAGCAATCAAGAGCGAAGCTCATCATTGAAAACTTAACATTCGTCAACGCGTGCGCAACGCAAAGGCAACTCTTGCGCTACAGTGCGGCATCATTTCTCATGCATGATATGATAAAAGTCACCGAGCCGACGCAAAATGCATCGATTCCCGAAGCACGACGAGATGCCCAGGCCATCTCGACGAAAGGAACGACATGAACGAAGAAGCAGAATCCATCCTCGTCGTAGACGACGAACAATCCATCACCGACTTCGTTTCCTACAGCCTTATGAAAGAAGGCTTCAAGGTCGACGTGGCCTCGAACGGCGAAGAGGGCCTTCAGGCCGCCATGCACAAGCATTACGACCTGTTCGTCCTTGATATCATGCTCCCCGGCATGGACGGCTACGAGCTCTGCCGCCGACTGCGCAGCAAGACGAACGCCCCCGTTCTGTTCCTTTCGGCTCGAGACACCGAGCTCGATAAGGTCGTCGGCCTCGAAATCGGAGGCGACGATTATCTTGCCAAGCCGTTTGGCGTGCGCGAGCTTATCGCACGCGTGCGTGCGCTTCTGCGCCGCGGCTCCATGGACGCTCAGCAGGAATCCACCGCGCTCACCGCGTCCGGTATCACGCTCGACGAAGACCGCCATACGGCAACGGGCGAAAACGGCCCCATCGACCTGACCCCGCGCGAATTCGAATTGCTCGCCGCCCTTATGAAGGACGCGGGCAAGGTCGTCACGCGCGAAGACTTGCTGCGCGAAGCCTGGGGCTGGGAGTACATCACGGAGACGAAGACGGTCGACACCCACATCAAACGCCTGCGCGACAAGCTTTCCGCCGCCGGGTTCGACCCCGCCATTATAGAAACCGTGCGCGGATACGGATATCGCCTGCGTGCATAACATAGAGTGAAACGCCTACAGACATACTTCTCCATCCTTACGGGGATTTTCGCCCTGGCGGGCGCCCTTGCCATGCTTATTGCCGTGGCGTTCGTGGGCTTCGAGCACCTGGGGCTGCTGATCTGGCTGATGTTCGCCGGCACTACGTTCGCTTTTATCGTGAGCCTCGTCATCGGCCATTACATGGCAGACCCCCTCGCCTCGCTCCACAAGAACGCAAAAGCCCTTCTTGACGGCGATGCAAGCGTCGTCATAGCGCCCGATGGAAAACTATACGAATCAGACCTGCTCGCCCAAGACTTCTCCGCTCTGAGCGAACAGACGAAGACCAAAATGAGCGACCTCGCCGTGCAACAGAAGCGCCAGACCCAGTTCATTAGCGATGTCGCGCATGAGCTGCGCACGCCCTTGACGGCAATTCGAGGCAACGCCGAAACGCTCATGGACCCCGATATGCCGCAAGCCTTGCGGGAGCGCTTCTGCCACACCATCATCAGCGAATCCGAGCGTCTTTCCCACATGGCGAACGAGCTACTCACTCTTCAGCATATCGAAGAGGGAACGAACCCGGTCATGATGCAGCGCGTGAACCTTCATGCCATCGCCGAAGACGTGGCCGACGCCCTCTCTCCTCTCGTCGAGGAACGCGACGGCACAATAGAAATCGTCGGAGAGGCCCCCGATGTCCTCGGCGTCCGAGAACGCCTGCAGCAAGTCATCTACAACCTCGTCGCCAACGCATGCCGATTCATCGGCAAAGGCGGCCATGTCACGATCAAGCTGGAAGGTCTTGCGGAGCAATCGATCGTGAGCGTGCTCGACGATGGACCCGGGTTCGGCAACGTCGACCCCAAGCTTTTGTTCACGCGGTTCTACCGCGGCGACAACTCCCGCGCGCGCAACACCGGAGGCACCGGACTCGGCCTCGCTATTGCAAAGAGCATCGTCGACGCGCACGACGGAACCATCGAAGCGTTCAACCGCGCCGAAGGCGGCGCATGCTTCATCGTCGCCCTTCCCAGCATTCACGAGCACGTGATGTAGCCGCAAACCCCTTTTGACCGCCGCCCAAATGCAACGCAAGTGCGGGCCCCTCACGCCGCAAAGCGCCCAAACCCGCACATGGCATATACTGCAGCTCAAGCACACGCGCCTTTGCGCATGCAAACCGCGCCCAAACCGCCTATCGTGCGCAAACACAGGCAGTTCCGCTTTATTTCAGACACACAAGGAGAACCACGTGATCGAAGCCAAAAAGATGCCCTTTTTCGGAGAAGCGTCCCGCAAGACGAAGAAGCTTTTCGAAACCGCCTATTCAATCGAACGCCGCATTCCGTTTTTCGCATTGAAGCTGCGCTCGGTCATGAAGGGCATGGACATGACCGCCTACTACGAAGGCAGCACCTACTGCGGCTTCTCCGTCGTTGGATCGACCGACGAAGGCGCATACGTCTACTACCTTGCCGCGTCCTCCGAAGCGCACAATGCCGACTACAGCGAGCAGATTGTGGAAAGTCTGAAGTCGCGCTATGCCGAGACAACGCTTGTCGTAGACGTTGAAGCGCACAGCCTCAAAGCAGCCAACAACGCCGAGAGAGCCGCCAAGCGCAAGTTCTACCTGAGCCACGGTTTTGCCGCGTCCGGATACGGGTACAAAGACGCCGGCGTTTTCGAGATTCTCGTTCACGGCGAAAAGCTTGAACCAAGCGCATATTCTGCCCTGATCAACAAGCTCGCCTTCGGGCTCACGCCCCTAAGGGCGCGCCCCATGAAAGAGCTTTCTTAGGAAAGGCCCTTGAAGGGCCGCCTTCAAAAAAGAATGCGGGTGCATCGTCTAATCGACGCACCCGCAAAACCCGCGCACGTATGCAACGCGGCAAAAGCGACACAGCTGCCACGCAAACGTGCCCGCGTGAAAACGCAGCCGGGATAAGGCACGCAACGGCACCGCCCAGACAAAACCGCACGAAGGGCGAACTTATGCGCGCATACGGCGCAGCGAAAACAGCAAAACGCCGAACGAGACAAGCGCGCAGAGCAAGGCGGCCGCAACAACGGACGAGGTTTCATCCGACGTCTTGGCAAGGGTTCCGGAATTCGCAGAAACGTAGCTGGACGAATTTCCGCCATAAGAACCGTCGCCCGCACCGCCGCCAGAGCCTTCTCCCCCGCTGACGCTACCATCTTCCTGGGCAATGAAAGTCCACGTAAGCTCATGGGACGTATAGGCCGTATCGTTCGAAAGCGACGTGGGCACGCGCATGGTCACGCTTCCCGGTATTGTCGCATCGCTTGAAAGCACGGCAATACGAACGGGGTCCTGCATGCCGTTTTCTTCCCCAAGGGTTCCCTCTGCTTCCACGCCGTCGCCGAAGCGAGCTTCAATGGAGACATCCTCTATGCCCGCCGTCTGGGATTCCTCATATGACGCCTGCGCATAGATCGACGTTGGCTCGGCAATGTTGACGCCCTCAATGACGAAATCCTGGCTGAGCTCATCGCCGGGCATAACGCCTTTGAAGGAAGAGAACAGGTCGCTTCCTTTCACGTTTCTATACGTAAACGACTTGGCGGCACCGTCGTATACCAACGTGGGCTGGTCCGTCAGCATTGCGGCATACGCCATGGCTCCGACAGCACACGACGCAGCCAGCGCAACGGCGGATGCCGCCGCGAGAATCTTCCATAACACGCGGCTCATCAGGCAACACCACCTTCCGCTTGAGCAAACCCAATAGAACCGTCCCCGTTTACAACCAAGCCGCTCTGTGCAGCCCAATCGGCAAACGCCCCTGCTGGCTGCGACTGAACGGCCTGCACGGCAATATCGACCACCAGCGTGCGCCCGTCGGTGTGGCGACGGGTTTCAATGCACGAAGCGATGATATCGCCGGTGTTTTCGCCGGGGTTCACAGGCTGAGTCCAGTAATACAGGCCGTCATTGCCCGTTACCCATGTGGGGCCTGCTCCGTCAAACGTGCCCCAAACCAACTCGTAATCATACGCGGCAGGGTCGGACTTCTTCTCTACGGGAGCCTCCCACAGGCGATTGCCCTGGGCGTCTTCCCAGTACACGTCAACCTGGGCGCGCACGTATGCGGGCACGGTCGAGTTGTTGCCGGGGACGCTCACCTGCACATTGCGCTTCTCGCCCGCAGCGGGATCGAAGGTTTCGCCAATGCCCACTTCAACCGCACCTTTGCTGAAAATGTTCGTGATGCCCGACGTTTGGCAGTACCACGCAAAAACGCCTCCTGCGCCGGCAAGCGCCACGCACAGCGCGGCAACAACGGCCGCGCGACGCATGCGGCGCGATTTGCGAACAAGACCGCGCAGCTCGTCAGCAGAACGAGGCGAGTCGCCAAACGGCGCTTGAAAGTCAAAGGCGTTTGCGCCAAAGCGCGCCTGCGCCCGACCGCCATGTGCAGCCTTGAAGGCAGCGTATCCGCCATGCGCCTCGGAAGATGCATGCGCGCCCCTTGCGCCGCAAGAACCCTTGCGGCACGCGTCCGATCCACGCGGAATACGGAAGTCGGTTCCTCTACCCTTCATCATGCCTCGTCCTCCGTCATCTTCCCCTGATTAGCAGCTGCGTTTTGCGGCGCGAACACGTTCTTGGCGCGAGCGTCGTCGTCGAACCACTTGCTATTGGCCAGCGTGTTCTCACACGTCACCGTAACAGGCCCGGCAACGTCAAATCCGCCGTCTACTGACGCAGTGCCCGAGCTGGGAGCAATTGAAATCGCCGGGGTGTAGCGCCATGCCCACGACTCGTCCTCGGTTACAAGGTAGCGGCCCAGAGGCACGTCCAGTGTTACGGAACCCGTATACAAGCCATCGCCATCAGGCGTATCGGACACCTGAACGTTCACGTCATGGTGCTCTTGCGTAACAACATTGGTCACCGTAAACGAGAACGTCCTTCCCGCAGCTCCGGAATCCTTGGTGGTCTTCGCAATCGTGAGCGTCGAAGCGCCGAACGTAAACACGGCATCGCCCTGCGCGTCGGTGGCATCAACCAACGGCTCTACAGACACGGGCGACACGAACAAGCCCACGTTCACGCCCTCCACAGGTGTCTCAACCGCTTCCGTCGCCCCATCAACGCCAGTAGGCGCATAGGTGGCTTTCGAAACATGGACGGTCAGCTTGTCCTGGTCATAGCCGTTCTTAAAATACGCCTTAACGGGCTGTCCTGCTGTACTGGACGAGTCGATGACCCACCACAAATCAGACGTGTTCGGAGTACCTGAAGCATCCTTGGAATCTACCTGATAGACGATCGGGTACAAGTCCATGCTCTCGGCAATCGGAGCCGTGTAGAAGCTATCCCACGAAACCGAAGTCCCGTCGCTCTTGACCCAATGCCATTCTTTGAAAAGCAGGTTCACCTGCGCACTGGGTTCAGCAGACTTGGACGCGAGCTGATCGGCAATAAGCGTCCACGCCTGCGCATCGATGATGGTCTCCTGCTGCTTGCCGTCAACCTCCACCGTCTCGACGAAACTACGACCCGAATCGCTTGGCACCTTAGCAGTAAACAGCACGTCGCCGTCTATGCCGTGATACCTCACCTCGTGTACCTGCTTATACACGGCAGTATAGAGTTTTCCCTGATAAAGGCCCGCATCCGTAAGAACGTAGCGCGAGGCGGCACTTACGAGCGTGCCAGGGTTGGCATCACTTTGATAGTCGGCATACCAGCCCTCAAACTCATATCCCGGGTAGTCGAACGCATGAAGCATAAGCGTCGCATCTTTGCTGCAGGTGCTTTGCTGGCCGGTCTGCTGATCCTTGGAAAACTCGCGCTCAATGGTGCGCACCGCCGCAAGAGCTGCAGGGTCCGAACCTATAACTCTATCGATATTGGACTGCACGCCCACGTTCGCCGCGCGATACACCGCAAACAACTCCATAGGATGATCCACAATCGTCTTCTTGCTCACAAGCTTCGCAGGGGCATCCGCCGAGTCAATGACATACTCACCTCCGTTTGCAGGACGCGTCTCGGTCCAGCCCACGAAAACAACGCGGTCGGTCACGGCCGAATCGATAGAGTCCATGTTGAAAGACGGAGATCCGCTCGGCGCATCGCCCAACACGTCCCCCTTGGTATGCACGACAGTCTGCGTCATGCCTTCGCTTGTATGGAATACCACGGGAAGAGGCTCGTAGTTCGCAACGAACGTGTAGTGCTCACCGGGTTTAAGCGTATAGAGGAATTCGTTCGCCGCTGCAGCCGTAGGCTCTACGGTCTCCACATGCCCGTCTTCGCGTTCAACCGTAAGGGATACAAGCTTGTACAACTCGTCGGAGCCGTTGGTGACCTTCGTTGCGATATCGGCCGCCAAAGCCGCCGAGAACGTACCGTCGCTGTTTTTCTGCACCGCATAGGACGGATCTTGAGGAATGTTGATTTCCGAACCCGCCGGTACGCCGGCACGAGCGATATTGGTCGTGGTGTCAATGTCGAACTTCGCATACACCGGCTCAACAGTCATGGCATGCTTAACGTGATAATGTTCGGTGAGCAGGTACGGCTCCGCATTGGCGGCAGACGTTGCCACATATCCGTGAGAACCCAGCGTAGGAGCACCGTTCACAAAGGCATGGCTCAGCTCATCGGACGTGAGGTCTTCAGAGCAAACCCAACCCAAAAATCCGTAATACACGCCATCAACGCAGATGAAACGACCTGACGTATCGCCCGTCACCGGATCGGCGGGCGCGCCGCCCGCAACAGCCGGATCCAAAGAGGTTTCAACCGCGCCTAGTCCAACCGGCACCGAGCGGCTGCCAAACGGAGAAGCCTCAAGCATGGTCAACGAAGCCTCCGCCTGCGTGGCCGTTCCCGCAGGGTTGAACAGCAACGAGTCGCACTTTCGCGTGACAGTAGCTTCGTTCGGGAAGGCTGCAGGTTCGTTCGGGCTGGTGAAGACATCGTTGAGATTCTTCGGCGAATCGGGCGTCAAAATAAGGTTGCCATCCTTGTCGAGGAAGTTCACATCCGCCGACGCTTTCAGCAGATAGACGTTTTGAGCATCCGTGTCGTACACCTGACCAATGTCGTCCCACGTTGCATTGCGACCGTTCCATTCCAGCTTGGATATATCGTTGTGACCGTGTTTGCTCGTTGTATCGAGAGTATCAATCGCCGTCGTAAAGCGGATGATGCCGCTGATGCGATACCCCGGACGTGCCGTCACGTCAATCTGGCCGCGCTGCGCGTAAAACCGCAAATCGTATTTCTCCGTCGAGGCCGGGAAGTCCGTGAACGTCACAACATCATATGGGGTACCGGACGCATACGTCACAATGGCATCGATATCTATCGGCTCGATAAGGCCCGCAAAAGACGTTGCTATATCGGGCAGCTCGGGGGCGCCCACCATCGCGCACAATTCATCGTAGTTCACGATGAAGTCGTCTTTATACGCGGCGTAGTTCTTCATATTTGCATGATCAGTCCAGCGATGGAAAGTATCGCGCACAGACGGTGGTACAAAAGCCGCTGCAACCTCGGACCCCGTTGCCTCATAAGGAAGCCACGCTGTTGCATACAGGCCCACGCCCGTGTATTTGTCGTTCGCATAGTAATCGCTGTAGCAGTATTCATTCGGATGCTTGGGACGTTCCGTCGGCAGCCATGCCTGCACGCGATAGGAAAAGCGCGCAATGTAGTGGTGCTCGTGGGTAAGATCTGCATCGGCAGGCAACGTGTAGCTGGGATTTGTGCTTACCAGCCACTCTTTGCCCGTCTCGTCCGTCTCGAACCAACCGCGGAAGCGATACCCTGCAGGAAGAGACCCGTCCGGCTGAGCACCCGACGCGCTGATGGTGAACCGATCGCCGTCCACGCTCACGTCGGTGCGGCCGACGCCGTCACGCAACGTGGGGTCGTCAAGCGCATCCTGTTCGTTGCCCTCAAACACCGTAATGATATTGGTGGAATAATCCGAATACACCGGATACAAATCCATAGGTTGCAAAACAGGGTCGCCCGCAACAAAGAAGTGCCCGTTGTTCTTCATGTCACCCAAAGCCGTCGACGTAACCGCCGGCCAGCCGCCGCCGGTGTCGGGATTCTTTTCCGTTGTCCAGCCAATGAGCTTCGCGCTGGCCGAAACACCGTTGCTGCGGTCGATGGCGGGCTCCGCGCAGGAAGGAAGCGCGGCTTCGTGGTTATACCAGTCATCGCCAGTAGACGTGTTTGCCGTACCATCAAGTTCAATCACGTTGCCTAGCACGTCATGGAACAGCACGTGGCCCTGATAGTACGCCACAAACAAGTCATCACCGGCAAAGCCATCCGTCATGCCAGACCCGGTGTTTTTTGCGATGTATGCCGCGTCCGTCGACGCGCATTTAGTTCCATCGCTCACAATGGGGTCGAAAAACGTATGAGATTCGTCGATGTGGTTGACCGTCACACGAGGTTCTCTGTACCAGCCCTTGAACCGATATCCCAGGTTGTTCGCAGCATCGCTCACCAGGGGTGTGGTGTCCGGACCCACCGCGTTCGTTGTGGCCGTAAAGTCCATGTCTATGTCGTTGGAAACAAAACCTTGCACCGCAAAGTCGTACGGATTCGCAGTTGACTGGGACGTCTGCGTGGCAAGCACGTCAGATGTGCCGATCGTCACTTCGCCTGCGCCCGGGTAATCGAGCGTCGCCTTCACGGAGTCGCCATGCACCGGCATGCCCAAGTCGTAGTCCATGACCCACTTGTTCACATGCTCCGCACCGCCCAACGAAGGGGTCTTGCGAATCTTGCCGCCCTCGAAATCATAGTCATGCCACTCCCAGAAGGAGCGATCGATATAGGTCGTATCGCTCTGTTCCCCAAACGAAGGTCCGGCGTAGCGTTTGCCAATGCCCACTGCGGGGATATCTTTGTTTGTTCCCGGCGTGTTTGAACGGGTTCTGTTGAAGTAGCAGTCAGAAATGACAGCAAGCCCATCGTTATCCCACTCAATAAGACCGCCGAGATACAGATTTCTCTGAATGATGGGAATAACAAGCAGCGCGTTGTAGAGCTCTGAATACAGATTGCCCGCATAATGGCAACGCACCAGATACACCGTGTTGTCGGTACGTGCAGCAAGACCACCCACGTAGCCGACGTTGCCGGCGCCGACGCTTACATAGGTGCCAGCATACGTATGGCACTCAGCCGTGGAAAAGCAGTCGACAAGAGCAGCGCGGGCATCGGGACCATCCGAGTACAGACCGCCCACGATACCTCCCGCGTAGACTGCTTGGCCGGCAACAGCGCCAACTGCGACGTCGTAGCTGTTTTTCACTTCGGTATAGGTATATTCGACCGTAACGCCATTGGCACCAATGCTGCGAACAGGCGTAACGCGGCTGTATTCGACGGTGCTGTTCTTGGCAATGCCGACAATAGCACCCAAATACAAGCCTTCGCCGCCAAGTCCTGAAACCGCCACTGTCGAGTTGTTGACCACACGACCGCCTTGCACTTCCACGTCATACAGCTTGCAGCCGTCAAGCTCGCCCGCTACCATGCCGCCGGCGAGGCCCGCGTTGGTGATGAGCGACACGGCATTGTTTGCCGGCGTGACCGACGAGGTGCAGTTGACAAGTTTCACGTGCTCAATGCGGGTGTTTTTGCCGTAGCCCACAATGACGCCGCCACGATAGTCGGCGCCCACGTAGGCATCTTCGAAGTTGATGTTCTTGATGGTGGCGCCATCCGTCCAGGCGAACAAGCCCGTATCGGGCTTGGGCACCCACAGGTCACGCTGGTAATTAAGCCCCTTGATGGTATAGCCGTTACCGTCAAACGTGCCCTTGAACGGATTGTCTTTGCTGCCAAACGTAAGCGAACCCAGCTGGCCGATGATCTGGTCCACCTGATCGGTGCTCAGATCCAAAACACCGCCAGGAGCATCCTGCAAATCGAGATAGTAGTATTTGCCGGCGGTGTCCTGGGTACGCGAAGCCAAAACAGCGGTTAGAAGGTCGGGAAAATCGACAATGCGAATGGCATCGCTGGGAATTGCCTCGGTAGCGCCCGCGGAAGCAGAATCGACCTGAAGGCTCGCAGCGTCGGCAGCAACGTCAGCCGTCGTAGAAAAAGATTCAACTTCGGCAGCGCTCGCATCAGAAGCGCCCGTTTCCGTTGCATCCGCAGCAAGAGCACCCGCTTCTGTGGATTCGTCGGCACTGGCCGATACCGCAGCCGCCTCATCGGTTGCGGTATAATTAGGGGCTGTTTGCTCTGCAGGTTCGGAATTTTCCGCTTCGTCGGCAAACGCCGCGCTCGGCATCAAGGGGCACATGGTCACGGCGAGCAAAGCCGCAAGAGAAGAGGCCGCCGCCTTGCGGACGAGCCTTTTCACTGCATTCGTATGTGTTTCGCGCATCTTCGCTTCCATTCCTAATTACCCCCTTGCGGCCAGCCCTCGGCATCAAGGGCGCTTGCGGCGTTGTTCTCGCTCTGAACGCCTACGGCGTTGATATCGAGCTTGAGCGTGCCGCCTCTATAGCGGTCGTGCACCTGTTGCATATCGAAAACAAGCCCCGTAATGAGCGGCGGGGTTGTCTGGCCCGGCTCCAGCACGGCATCGTAGTAGTACCAGCCGTCGCCGCCCGCCTTCCACGAACCGTCGCCGAATTCATACGACACCACGTCGTCGGCGGGGACACTGGTCCCTTGCGTGTCAGTGCCGGTCATGGAAAGGGAAACGCGCGTGAACACCGGGTGGTCTTGCGTGTTGCGCACGCGCACAATGCGGCTACACGTGCCATCGTTAGAGATGTCCTCGTTCGCTCCGTCAGGGACAACAACCTCGGCGTTCGAAGCGTCAATCGTGGTTTCCACCACCTCAACGCCAACGCCGCCGAACACCACCATGTTGTGCGCGTCGGTAGAGCGCGCCACGAAGGAGATGGTTTGCATGGCCAACAGCACGGCAACAAGAGCCGCGGCGCAGGCAATGCACAGATTGCGCGTGCGCGCGACGCCCGAAACGCTCGGTGCGTCGCCACCGCCTGCGGCTGCGCCTGACGCGCCTGCATCGGCCGACGCGCTTCCCCCTGAAACGCAAGAAGGCGCCTCTTGGGCGCACGTGCTGCATTCGCGGGAAGATGCCTTGCCGCAATCTTGGGCATTGCTTTGCTGCCCAGCGCTGCCTTCTTTTAATGTGCCATTTTGTTTCGTCGATTCGTCGACCATCCGACAAACCCCCTCCTTCGAGGCGCCCTTCAATGCAAAGGGCGATCCTCGGGCGGCAGGCGCAAGGCCCGCCGCCCAGAACCTACTTCATCTCGCCCTGCAAACCGCCAAATCCTTGGGAGGCCTGCAAAGACGCAGCGCACAAGCAGCTGATTGCTAGCGTTTCAAGCCGCTTGTGCGAAACGGTGAAATATTGAAACGTTATTTCACCACGGGGCCAGCGGGATGAGCAGCCCACGTAATGGCAGCTGCCTTAGCGTCGTTTGCAGTAAGCTGAGCGCCGTCCTTCAGGCCGCCGGCCAGATACGCGCTCACCACAATGGTGCCCTGGTCCTGAATGCTGGCATTATCGGCAGCAGTGACGCTCTTGAAGAGTTCGCCGGTCCACACGTCATTGCCGCCCTTGTCAGCAGCAACCAGCAGTGCGGGATCGGAAGTGCCGTTGGTGTACATGAACAGGCCGCCCTTGTAGACGTTGTCGTTCGTGTTGGCATCGTCAACGACGTTGTCCTTAACAGGCGCCCACTTCGCCGTGTCGATAGCAAACGTGGTGCCTTCGCCCAGGTTGTTCTTCACATACACGAACACGTAGGCGTCGTCAGACTCGGGAGCCAAGCCGATGTTGGGGTTCTTGTCCACAACGGAACCGGGGGTGATGGCAGAATTGGGGATCCACTTGTCCTCGACGATGTTGCCACTAACCTGGCCCTTGTTACCGCCCTGCTCCGGCGGCGTGTTGGGATCGAGCGGCGTCAAAGGCTGATCGGGGTCGGTAGTCGGCGGCTTGATGTTGCCCGTCGTAAAGGTGTTGGTCAGCTGGCTCTGGGAGTTGTACCACGCCATGACGCCACCGACGACAGCCAGTGCCACGCACAGCACCAGCGCCACTATGAGGCCTGTTTTCTTCTTCGTGTTTTCCATACCCTTGCTCCTTTCTCTCGCGCAAGACACAAGGCCCTACACGAAGAAAGCCCCGCATTCGGCGGGGCTTTCCTTTCCTGTCTACCATTTCTATTGCGGACTAGCGACGCGCATGGGCGCCATGGCCGGCGTATCCCGAACGCTCGCGTTCATTGCGTCTGCTTCGTCCTTCATGCAACTCAAGGACGATGGAAAGCGCCATGAACACACCCGCAAGGGAAATGACCACGAAAAAGCCAGGGCCGGATGTGAACCACACGTTCACATAGCCAAGAAATGGTATGCAGAATTGAGGAACTCCCACCAGATGGGAAAACGGAACCGGGGCGGCGTCATGGACAGTCGCCCCCGATTCATCCACGTTGGCCACTCCCTGCGTGTAGAAAAGCCCCGCTTCGGCATCGATGTCATACACCTGGTGCGTGACAAGGGTGCCGGAATCCAGGCTGAAGGTGATGGCATCACCCACCTGAACTTGCTCGGGCGATGCATTGTGTACGTAAATAAGAGAACCAACCGGATACTGCGGCTCCATACTGCCGCTCAGTACCGCATAGGGCGTAAGACCCACCAATCGCACGCCGGCAAACGCAATAAGAAGGAGCAGCGCCACGGCAAACACAGCCGCAAATATGCCGTTGCAAACACGTCGCAGCACGCCATCTTCCCCCTTCAGCGCATCGACTATACGAAAAAAACCTCCGAAAAGGCCTGTTCAAGTCTTTAATTTGTACAATTACGCAAAAGCGTCAACTGTTCAATACGGCTTAGATGCTAGTCATTTAACCCCGCCCCCGTCAACACTAAACCAAGAAGTTTAGTGTTTTTCTTCTGCCGACGGCCATTTTCTGCTACAAACCTTCCCGAAAACAAGAAAGCCTGGCGCCGATCGAATCGGAACCAGGCTTTGTAAGGCAACGCATGACACGCTACACCCGCACGCGGCGCCAACGCGTCAAACGGCGCTCTGCGATATCGAACAACTCGTACAAAATCACCCCGAGCAACGCCATGGCGATAATGCCTGCAAACATCTTCGGATACGCAAGCAACGCCCATGCGTCGACGATGAAGTACCCAAGTCCCGTGGAGCCGGCGAGGCTTTCCGCGAAAAACAAGATGGCGACCGCGGTTCCACTCGAGATACGCAGAGCCGTGAAGAGCTCCGGAAGCGTGGCTGGAACAATAACATGGCGATACACGTCGAACCTCCCTGCCCCAAGCGACCGCATGGAGACGACGCTTTCCTCGGGCACGCTTTGCGCCGCATCGCGCACCGTAACCAAGACCTGGAAGAAGATGGTCAAGGCGATAAGCGCAATCTTCGGGGCGTCGGCGAGGCCCATGAGGACTACCAGGACAGGAAGCAGCACGACCTTCGGAAGCGGATAGAGGAAATACAGAATGGGCGCAAACACCGCGTCCACGCGCGGCGAACGGCCGCAAACCAAGCCCAGAGGGATAGCAAGAACCGTGCCGATCAGCATTGCGACAACCACGCGATACAAACTCACCAGAAACGCCGGCCACAGGTCGCCGAAGTACAGCCCGACCATAGGAACGGCCTCGAAGGGGCCCGGCAAAGCGGCATTGTTCACCGCAAGAGCCGTAAGCTCCCAACCTGCAAGAATGAAAACGATAGCGAGAACATAGCCGAGCACCTTGCGAACGAATTCCTTACGCATCGAGGACTCCTTCCTTCGAACGAAGCACATCGCGAAGAAGGCGACAGCGCTCAAAATACAGAGGGTCGTCGCGCCATGAAGGATCGACCATCTCCCCGTTCGCAAGCTCGTAGACAATTCTGCCCGGACGAGCCGACATGACGACAACGCGCTGTCCGAGAAAGACCGCCTCCTCGATCGAATGCGTCACCAGGACCTGCGCGTAACCCTGATCGATCCAGCAGCGCTTCAGCATGTTCTGCATTTCCTCGCGCAGAAGCGCATCGAGCGCCGACAGAGGCTCGTCCATGAGCAGAAGATCGATATCGCACGCAAGAGCCCGAGCCATGGCAAGGCGCTGCCGCATGCCTCCGGACAGTTCCGCAGGATACGACCTGAAAAAATCTCCCAACCCTACGCGACGAAGGGCATCATGGGCGCGCTTCATACGCTCTTTCTTAGGAAGGCGGCGCACCTGCAAACCCAAAGCGGCGTTCTGCTCGACCGTCTTCCACGGCATCAAGCCGAAATCCTGCAGAATCAACGCCGTTTCGAGGCGCGGAGATTCCACGGGCTCGCCATCGACGAAGACGCTTCCGCCGGTAGGACGCTGCAGGCCGCACGCCGCAAGAAGGCTCGTCGATTTGCCGCACCCTGAAGGGCCGAGAATCGCTACGGATTCGCCGGGAGCGACACACAAATCCATCCCGTCAAGCGCAAGCGTCTCCCCGCGCGCTCCCGTGTAGCGTTGGCTTACATGGCGCAGTTCGAGCTTGGGAGTCACGTTGGCGCACGGGGCTTTTTCCGACGTCGAAGCGGCCGTTGCTTCCGATTCGCCTTTAGGCATGAGCCTTCTCTCCCTTCGGGTCTGCCGCGCGATTCTTCAGCTTGCGAAGTTCCACGATAACGAAAACAAGCACCGTGACCGCAGCGATGACGTCGGCAATGGGGACGGCGAAATATACCGCATCCAGAGAGTCGAGCATCGGAGCGATGGAGGGAAGCACTTCGGGAAGCAGGAACAGCAACGGCACCAGGAACAAGATCTGGCGGGTCAGTGACAAAATGATGCTCTTCATGGGCTGACCCGTTGCCTGGAAGTAGTTCGAGCCGACTACCTGGAAGCCGATCAGCGGAAGGAAAATCAAATCGACACGCAAGGCAAACGCCGTGAAGTCGACGAGCGTCGGGTCCTTGATGCCGAAAAAGCCCACAATCTGCGGAGCGAACGCCATGATGAGCGCCCACATGACCGTGCCCATGACCGTCGCGCCCACAACACCCACGTTAAGCGTGGTCTTCACGCGATTCCACAGCTTCGCACCGTAGTTGAAGCCAAGCAAGGGCTGGATGGCTATGGAGACGCCGATCAAAGGAAGGATGACGAACATGCCAATACGCTGCACCACGCCGACCGAAGCAAGCGCGTTATCCGCACCGATGGGATCGAGAGCGCCGTATTTGACCAGCATGAAATTGATAAGAAAACCGACGATGGCGCCGGCTGCCTGCACGGAAAACGACGCGGCACCCAAAGAAAGGATGCTGCGCGTCAACTTCGCCTTGACGGGGAAATAACGACGACGCAGGCGCAAGGGCACCCCAGGTGTTTTCGTGAAATACCAGATAACCGTTGCACAGCTGACCGCCTGACCGCACACGGTTGCCCATGCGCTACCCGCAACGCCCCAGCCGAACCACAGCACGAAGATGGCATTGAAAATCGTGCAACCGATCGCGCCGATAAGCATCGTGACCAGAGCTCGATTCGGGGCTCCCGTCGTGCGGATGAAGTTGTTCAGACCCATGCCGACTACCTGGAAAACGCAGCCAAGGCTGATGATCTGAATGAACTCGCGCGCATAGGGGCGGACCGCCTCGGTGGCAGAAGAAAGGTCCAGCAGCGGCTCCACGACGAAGGGAATATGCGCCAGCACCGCAAGCGCCACGCTTACGATAACGCCCAGCGTTGCCGTATTGCCAAGGATATGCTCGGCTTCATCGTGCTTTCCTTCGCCAAGACGAAGCGCGCAAAGGGCATTGCCGCCTGCGCCGATGAGCATCGCAAGCGCAAGGAATATGGTCATGGTCGGGGATGCGACGGTGATGGCCGACAAACCCATCTCACCGGCACCATGCCCCAGAAAGACCGAGTCGATAAGATTGTACGCGCCGTTCACCACCATGCCCAAGATGGCGGGAATGGCGAACTCCACAACAAGCTTGGGTATGCTACCGGTACCCATCCTGTTCACGCGGTCGGATACCGCATTCTGCTCGCCCGCCTTCGCGCCATGATGCAACGGCGCACCCGATGAGGAGCCAGAGACCTCTTCGGGTGCGCCGTTTTTCTCTTCGATTGTATGATTCATATGCTCGAACCGCCTTTTCGCCGTTACAAATTTCGCTTAAACGCAAACAATTTATTGTAACGACGTAGACGGATTGCGAAAAGCTACTTTAGAGGAGCTTCCACAACAACCGCAAAGGCGTTCAGGATACGCTGCAACAGCTCGTCAATCGCCCGATACGAAGGAGCAATATAGTCCTCGGCGACATCGCACACATATGCAGGCTCGTTGCGGCCATCGGTCAGAATGGGGCGATCCGAGTGAAAGACATTTACGCCAACACCCACCACAATTACGCCACTTCGGGATTCAAGCGATATGCCGCAAAGCTTCCCCTGATCGCATATGACATCGTTGGGAGCCTTCACGCGGATCTCTTTATCGCTCACGCCGCACTCTTCGCGCAGCACGGAAGCAACCGCTTCTGCGAAAAGACGGCTATAGGCAGGCCATTGCCGCTCAGGAGTGTTCGGACGCATAATCAGCGAGAAATACAGCCCGCCTTCGGGACTCATCCACACGCGGCCCCATTGCCCGCGGCCGGCACGCTGCTTGCGCGCCGCAACCACCGTACCCGTAGGAGCCCCTTGCCTTGCAAGCTCCCACGCGTCGTCGTTCGTGGACTCCGTGATATCTTTCGTTGTGATGCTAAATTGCATGGGCCTCACCATAGAGAGCTTCGCCCGAAACAACCTTCGTGCCGTCGGCAAGCACATGCTCGGGCAGAAGCTCGAGCAACGGCTTCACTACGAAATCACGCTCCGTTGCGCGAGGGTGCGGCAACGTGAGTTCTTCTTTATCGACCACATACATTTGGTAGTCAACGATATCGAGGTCGAGCGTACGGGGTCCGTTGGGAATCTCTCGCACGCGACCAAGGCTGTTTTCGATGGCATGCAAGTATTGAAGGAGCTCTTTCGGCGGAACGCCCGTGCGCACAAGCACCATGGCGTTGACGAAGGTGTCCTGGTCTTCGTAATACGCGGGCTCGCTTTCGTAAAAGCTGGATATGTCTACGATTTGTGTATCGGGGATAGAGCACAGGCCCGTGATGGCTTGCTGGAGATTGGCTATCTTGCCCTCCGTCTCTTCGCCCGGATTCGCGACAAGCGCGACATTCGAACCGAGTGCGATCAAAGCATACGGCCTCAGGTCGGCGAGCGACTTCATCGTCTCCTCGACATTATGGGCGCGCACCACCGATGCGCCCAGCTCACACGCCATAAGGGCTTCGGCGGCGGAGGCGGCATCGCGCTCGCCGGCATCAGCGATTCCGTACGCCTCTCCGATATAACGCTTGCGCGATACGGCGCACATGGTGGGATACCCTAGACGAGAGAATTCGTGGAAATTGCGCATGAGCTCGAGGGTCTGCGAAGGGGTTTTACCGAATCCAGGACCCGGATCGAGGCATATGCGCCTGCGGGAAACTCCAGCCGCTTCAAGCATGGCTGCCTGGGCGGCGAGATACTCCTTCACCTCTGCCACTACATCGTCGTACGTCGGGTTCTCCTGCATGGTCGCAGGCTCGCCCTTCATGTGCATGATGACGCAGCCCGCATCGCACGATGCGGCCACCTCGACCATAGCGGGATCGCGAAAGCCCGAAACGTCGTTGATGATGGCTGCGCCGGCCTCCACGCAAGCGCGTGCAACCTCGGCATGACGCGTATCGATGCTGACGCACACGCCCTCTTCAGCCAGGGCGCGTACGATATCGACGGTACGCGAGAGTTCTTCTTCCACGGATACGGCGACAGAGCCTGGACGGGTAGACTCCCCGCCCACGTCGATAATCTTGGCACCCGCCTCGAGCATTGCACGAGCGTGTGCCAAGGCAGAATCGAAATCGTTATGCTGCCCGCCGTCCGAAAACGAATCGGGAGTGACGTTAAGGATGCCCATAACAACGGGCATCCTGGAATCAAAGCTGTATGAAGAGCATTGCCACATCATTGAGCTGCGGTCCTTCCTTTATGAGGCGTCATGAGTGTCCGTACGCTCCGCCCGATCGCGAGCCTGATGCGTTTCGGAGCCGTCGACGGGATCATACACCGTAGGAGCCTTCGGCAAATCGCCAGTCAAAACTACGTCGCCCTGCTCGGGAGCGGCCGTAGAAGCCGTTGCCGACCCTACGCCGGGCATCTGCACAGCGGCGGCTTCGGCGGCAAGCTTCGCAGCGGCCTCGGCCTTGGCGGCCTCTTCCGCAGCGGCGCGAAGGCGATTCTCCTCCTGCTCTTTGGCAAGATACTCTTCCCACCTATCCTCAAGCAGAGCCTCGCACGCTTCGCCATCGACGGTTTCGCGCTCCATAAGAACGTGCGCCATCAATTCCATCTGCTCTTTGCGCTCGGAAAGGATGGCGTAAGCCGTATCGTGCGCCTGCTTCATGAGACGCGCAACCTCTTCATCGATGCGCTGGGCGGTTTCCGGAGAATAGTCCTGCGTGTTGCCCATGTCGCGACCCAAGAACACTTCGTGGTTCGGCTGGCCGAAAGTCTGCTGGCCAAGTGCGTCGGACATACCGTAGCTCGTGACCATCTTGCGGGCCTGCTTGGTAGCGCGTTCGAGGTCGTTCGAAGCGCCGGTAGTGATGTCTCCGCAGAAGATTTCCTCCGCCACGCGGCCGCCCAAAAACACAGCGAGGTCGTCGTACATTTCGTTGCGGCTCACCAGGAACTTGTCTTCATCGGGAATGGACATGGTGTAGCCCAGAGCCATGCCGCGCGGAACAATGGTGATCTTATGCACGGGATCGGCGTTGGGCAGCAGATGACCCACAAGCGCATGTCCCGACTCGTGATACGCAATGACACGACGAGTCTTGTCGTTCATGACGCGGTTCTTGCGCTCGGGACCGGCCATCAGGCGTTCCATGGATTCATTGACTTCCGCCATGCCGATTGCGGTCTTGTTGCGACGAGCCGTAAGAAGCGCCGCTTCATTCATGAGGTTCATCAGATCAGCGCCAGTCATGCCGCTCGTCAGCTTGGCGATGCGAGGAAGGTCGACATCAGGGCCGATCGGCTTGTTCTTCGCATGGACCTGAAGAATCTTTTCACGGCCGCGCACGTCCGGAGCATCCACCACGATCTGGCGGTCGAAACGACCGGGACGAAGCAACGCGGGGTCCAAGACGTCAACGCGGTTCGTTGCGGCAATGAGCACCACGGCGTCGTTTTTCTCGAAGCCATCCATTTCAACGAGCAGCTGGTTGAGGGTCTGCTCGCGTTCATCATGGCCGCCGCCAAGGCCCGTACCACGCTGACGACCGACAGCGTCGATCTCGTCGATGAAGATGATGGACGGCGCCGCCTCTTTCGCCTGTTCGAACAGGCTGCGAACACGGCTCGCGCCCACGCCGACGAACATCTCGACAAACTCAGAGCCGGAAATGCTAAAGAACGGAACGTTGGCTTCGCCCGCAACAGCGCGTGCGAGCAGCGTCTTGCCCGTGCCCGGAGGGCCCACGAGAAGGCAGCCGCGCGGAATCTTCGCACCGAGGGACTGGTATTTACCGGGATTGACCAGGAAGTCCTTGATTTCCTGCAGCTCTTCTACCGCCTCGTCTTCGCCAGCCACGTCGTCGAAGCGAACATCAGGGCGCTCCTCGACGGTCTTTTTCGCTTTCGCTTTGCCGAAAGACATCTGCGAGTTATTGGCCTTGTTCATCTGAACGAAGAAGAAAATCATGAGGCCCACGAGCAAAAGCATGGGAAGCAGGCTCAGGAGGGCATCCATGAATCCATCCGGCAGCTTGACCTGGTATTGAATGTCGGGATGGGCCGACAAGAGCTGCATAAGGGAGTCCTGGCCGACATATGTGGAGGTGTACTTACGCTCCGTTCCCAGCGTTTGTTCGCTGAGCTCGGTGGTCTCCACCTGGGCAGACCCGGGGCCAAGAAGGCTTTCGGTCTTGGCATCGAGCGCCTCGATGGCGGCGTTGTACGCATCCGACGCGGTCGACCCCGCTGTAGCGGCAGGGTAATACGATCCGGAAACCGTGTAATTGCCCGCATCGTAGACCACGTTCTTCACGCGGTCTTGTTCTACGGCCTGGACGAACTCCGACGTGATAAGCGCGTCGGTTTCCTTCGTGTTCATGAGATTCATCATCTGGCTGCCGACGAAAAACGCCACCAGGAGGAACAGCAAGGCCGAGATGATGCTAATTCGTTGCGGGGGTTTGGACATGAGCTGCTTGGCATCCTTCGGATCGAGGCCGAACGGGGCCTCTCCCTCTTTGCGGCCCTTCGCGGCAAAGGGAGACTGGGGCCTTGCGGGCTCCTGGTGGGAATCGGAAGGCTTCCCCTGATCAAAACGGGGTGCCGTAGGCTGCGCCGCAGGAGCCTGAGGAGCGCGATGCTCGGGGACGTTGGGCGCCTCGTTTCCGGAAGGCTGCTGGGGTGCGCTCGGCGTGTGGTCGGGCGCGGTCTTGGTTTCGTTTTTCTGAGGAGTTTCGCTCATTATTTTCCTTGATATATCTCGGGTTTCAGAATGCCGATATAAGGCAGGTTTCGATAATGTTCCGCATAGTCGAGGCCATAGCCGACAATGAAATCATCCGGACATTCGAAGCCGACATACGCACACTCGACGTCCGCCTGCCGCGGATTGGCCTTGCGCAGCAGAGTCGCAACCTGGATGGATGCGGGATTGCGCGATTCCAGAACATGAAGAAGATACTTCAATGTCAGACCTGAGTCGAGCACGTCTTCTGCCACAAGCACATGCCTTCCTTCGATCTGCGACGAAATATCTTTGAGAATGCGCACAACCCCAGAGCTTTTGGCGGAAGCGCCGTAAGAAGAAACGGCCATGTAGTCCATCTCGAGCGGAAGGTTGATTTCGCGAACAAGGTCCCCCATGAAGATGGCGGCTCCGCGAAGAACGCTCACCACAAGAAGCCGAGGCTTTCCCTCTCCTCCTTGGCACTGCGCGCACTCTCGGTAATCTTCCGTAATCTGACGGCCCATTTCGCGCACACGACGCTCGATCGCCTCGCGATCGAACAATATCTTCTCTATGTCCTCTTCGCAGTAGCAGCCGTCTTGCCGCTGCCTCGAAGCAAGCGAATCCGCGTTCATGCAAGCCCTCTCGTACGTTAGATATCGGCATGGGAGTTTATCACTCCGCACGAAGCGGGGTTCAACGATACGGAAACACCGAGCAAGAAAACACGATATGTCAATGGAAGCTTCGAGGCTCTTTCGCGCCACGCTCTTTGCCGCCCCCTACCCGCATGAAAAGCCGATACCTTCGTAGCGAAAAAGGCAGAAACTGCTCTTACACAAGAAAGGCCGGAGCCCAAGCCCCGGCCTCTTGTCGTTTTCTATCGATTAATAATAGTACGGATACGAAGTGAATGCGGATGTCACTGCGGCGCACGTAGCGCACCCGAAAAGCGCGATGAGCACAAACCAGATAAGGAACTGCGCCAAAAAGCCGAACAGGGAGAACTTGATCGCATCCTTTTTCGCCTCAGGGAAATTATGGGCGTTCGTAAGCCAGGCGAGCAGGATGGCGACCGGCCCCATGAGAAATCCCACGACGGCCCATCCGAACTTCATGCCTCCCGTCAGATGAACGAGGGGCAGTCCCGGAATGTTCTGGGGGCCAGGAGCGCACCCAGGCTGAGGGGGCATTCCCGCCGTCGGGGGGACGAATCCGGATTGCGGAGGCACATTGCCAGCAGGAGGAACAGGAGCGGCTTGCGGCGACGAACCGCCCGCCGAAGAAAAGGGCGCTGCCTGTGGTGCGGCGCCTGCGTTCGGAACCTGAGGGGCGCTGCCCTGGAAGGCGTCAACGGCCGGCGTGAAAACCTGTTCGACCGAGGGTTCGTTTTGCTTCTGCGACGCCGAAGGGGTGGTGGTATTTTGATCAGTCATTTCTTCCTCTTTTCGCTCTAAAAAGCGGCCTATGACGATTATAGCCACAGGCCGCTTTTGAAACGACAACGCGAGCATAACGGAAAGCTTGCAAAACCCTAACGATGAGCGCCAAAGACGGCGCCGAACATCCGGCAGGCAACCGATGGACCGCCCGACTCCGCCTTTTAATAATCCGAGCCGATGATGACGAGATAATCCCCGTCGAACAGGTACGTGCCGTCGTTCTGAACAGCCGATCCTGCACCGAGGCTTTCGGCGATGGCGCGCGCAGAAGAGGCATTCGCCGAATCGTCATACACGACGATGGTATTCGTGTAGTCGTAGGAATCGGCATCCCCGACGGACGAGATATCATAGCCGCGGTTCGAAAGAACGCTCGACGCATCCGCCGCAACGCCGCTGACGCCGCTTCCGTTGCGAACGACGATAGAGCCCGTGACGCCATTGGATGACTCATCGCCGCTCAAAACATTCTGGGCAATGACTTCTGGGTCGATAGAGCCATCGGTCACGCCTCCGTTATTAGCCGAGTCGGAAGCGTCCACCGTAGGCGGCTCTCCCGCGTCGACGCGCTTCATCATGGCGGACCACGCTTCGTTGTTGCTGTACTCGTACCATACGCCGTTTTCGTAGGAGGAAATCGTAGGGTTCATGGTCGAGTAGATATCGGTCGACGTGTCCATCCCCTTCATGGCGACAGCCGTGTTCACGATATCGGTCACGCTCATGTCGGTGTCAATGTAATCGCAAAGCGATGCAACCGTCGTGGCGATGGTGGCCGGATCGGATTCGAGCAGCTTCTTTGCCACTGCGCCCATGACCATGCGCTGGTTCGCCGCACGGTAGAAGTCGCCGGCGCCTATCTCGTCATAGGCGTGGCGAGCTCGACAGAGAATAAGCGCCTCGTCGCCGCTCAAAGTCTGAGGGCCCGCGGCAACATAGCCGCCAGCATCCTCGTCGTCGATTTCCATGGGAACATCCACGTCGATGCCTCCAAGCGCATCGACCGCGGCCTTGAATCCGTCGAAGTCTATTTCCGCGTAATGCGAGATGGGAACGCCTGCAAACTCGGAAACGGTCTTCACCGTCAACGCAGGGCCGCCAAGCGCATGCGCAGCGTTGATTTTATTCTCCCCATACCCATCGATATTCACGTACGTATCACGCACGATCGAGATAAGCGTCATTTTCTTTTCCTGGGGATCGACGCGCGCAAGAATCATGGAGTCGCTTCGAAAGGAATCCCCGTACTCGGCGCTTCCCTCTCGTTCCTGAGAACGGTCGACGCCCATGAGAAGGATATAGAACGGATCGCTCGCCGCTTTGCTGTTATCCAAGACGGAAGCCAGATCGTCGCCGATGTCACCCGTGAGCTTGCCGTTCAATACGCCAACGTACGCAAGGGCAGCGGCGCCTCCGCCGATAATGAGCGCCGCAAGAACAGACACGACGCCGATGAGAACCTTTTTCCTACGACTCTTCTTCGCACGCGTACGAGCATACTCGTCACGTGCGGAACGACGCGAATACGCGGAATCCGTCGTAGCAGGCTCGCATTGCGCGTGAGAGTCCCTGGTGTAAGCGCTTCGAGAATACGACGAAACGTCGCGCGGCCTTGGCGAGAAATCCGCATCGTCCTGACGGTCGGTGCGAGAGCGGCGCAACGGTTCGCTCGAGGGGAGCGAATCGTAAGAACTGGGCCTTCGTGCCATGGGGATAATCTCCTAGCTGTTCGATTTTTCCTCGATCATGCAGCGACGTACACGCGCGAAAGCGCACGACCGCAGCATCGCCCGCGGCGTTGCGGCAAACGCATCGTAAAAGGGTACGCCCCATCTAATCGATTCATGTGCGCATATCTATATGCACATATGCATCGTATCCTAACGACATCTTAAAAATGAAAAAATGCGCCCTTAAACTGATGAATCTACACGATAAAAAGCACGTTTCACATGGGATTACATAGAAAAGGCGGCCGTAAAGCCGCCTTTGGAACACATGATGTTGACCATCTCGGAAGAAAACCACAAGATATTGCCAAGAAGATTAATAGGAACCCTCCGTGCCGTATGCATCGAGGCTTTCCGTGACGCCCGATTCGGTGGCGCTCGTTCCGGTGGCGGAAGCATCCGTCCCCAGCTCTTGCACGCCCGTGACTTTGCCGTCGAGCGTTCCGCCCGTGTTGGCGTTGCGTTCTTCATCGGCGTAAGGCGGTAGGCCCGCATCGACACGACCCATCATTTCCCGCCATGCGGCAAGATCGCAGTACTCGTACCACACGTCATTTACATACGTTGGGGTGGTGGGGTTCATCGCCGAATACATATCCTCTTCGACATCCATGCCGTGCATCTCCGTCGCAACAGAGACGATGGATTGCACGTCCATATCGGTCGTGATGTAGTCAGCCATAGCATTGATGGTGTTCGCCATGGTGACGACGTCCGAAGCGAGAATCTTCTTGGCAATGGCTCCCATGACCATGCGCTGGTTCGCCATGCGGTAATAGTCTCCGCTGCCGTATTCGTCATACGTATGGCGGCTGCGACACAGGATGAGAGCCTGGTCGCCATTGAGCGTTTGCTGGCCCGCCTCGACGTAACCGCCCGCATCATCGTCATCAATGGTAACGGGAACATCCACGTCAATGCCGCCAAGAGCATCGACTGCGGCCTTGAACCCGTCGAAGTCTATCTCCACGTAATGAGAAATGGGCACGCCGGCAAATTTCGAAATGGTGTCGACCACAAGAGGAGACCCCCCCAATGCGGCGGACGCATTGATTTTGTTAGGGCCGTGCCCTTCGATGTTCACATACGTATCACGCTCGATGGAAACGAGAGTAACCGTTTTTTGCCGAGGGTCGACACGGGTCAGAATCATCGAGTCGCTTCGATAGGTGTCGCCGTACTCTCCGCTTTCAACACGCTCTTCAGAGCGGTCAACGCCCAAGATGAGCATATAAAACGGCTCTCCGGGAACCGTCTCTTCGGCGGAAAGCGCGTTGGTCAGCTCTTCCGTCACGTTCGCATGCAGCTTGTCAGAAATGCTGTTCATGTAGACAACGCCGCCAAAGGCAACGCCGCCCGCTATAAGCAGCAAAGCCATGATCACCGCGCATGCAATGAGCGGTTTTTTCCCTTTTTTGGACTTTTTGGAAATGTAGGCGTCCCTACCGTAGGACTGAGCGGAAGAATAGGCCGACGCAGGAACCATCGAATTACGCATGCGCGAAGCGGAACCGCGCGACAAAGCCGCACTCTGGGGCACGAAAGCCGGCGTATTCTCTTGATTGGAGGTATTCTTTCGTTTTTTCATGAAAAACATTATGCCCTGCGACACACGCTTTGCAACGAAGTCGGCAAGCTTTTGGGGAAAATGCCCATATTTCGCACGTTCCGGATGACGTCTCTTCGACGTTATTGTCCAAAAAAATGATACGCATTACATGGCAATAGATGGTAAAGCCGTGAAGGAGTTGACGTTTTCTTAAAACGCCTTTCAGGTTTCGTGCTATGCGATAGACTGGTTGTTCGTATAAGCATGATGTCGAAACCTACCGAAAAACGTACACGAAAGGCATCCATGAGCACTGAGCACGGGGCGAAACCGCACCCCACCTATCGCCAGGAATCGAATACAGCACAAACGGGCAGCCGACATAGCCGGCCTTCCGTATCCCAAAGTCGCCGCGTTCATGGAACGCAGTCCCGAAAAACAGCGCCTGCGCCGAAAATCCCCAAACATGAACTCGACGTGGATAGCGCGGACCACAACCATGCGGCAGAGCAGACGCAGGCCCATCGGTTCGGGCAATCAGAAGGCAAGCAGCATGCCCCCGACACGCCTCCCCAAGGATATCAGCCTCTTTGGGACGAGAGGCCGTTTCTCAATCCACGCATTTCAAGACGCCTTTTCATAGCCGCAGGAGCAACGGCTCTTGTCGCCGTCGGCGTTTTCGGCTTTTCTGCATTCAAGCGCATGACGCCCATCACCGTATCCGTCAATGGCTCCGCTTTGGAAATCAAGGGCGAGCGCACCCTGCAGACAGTTCTCGACGAAAGCGGAACCCCCATCACGCCGGGAAACCTCGTCGATATAACCGGGGAGGTCATCACGCAAGGTGGCGGAACGCCGTTCACGGCGACCATCAACGGTCAGGAAGCAACCGACCCCTCCGCAGCCCTTGCTGACGGCGACGTGCTCACGCTCTTCGACGGAGTCGATACGGAAGAACCTTCCCGAACGGAAGATAAAGCCATCGGCCCTAACGCTGCAGAACTGGGCAACGGTCCCATTCACGCCATCACCGCGCAAGGCACGCAGGGTCTTGCCGTTGTCAAAACCGGCGAAACCTCGGGCAAGGAGGTCATCGTCGAAACGAAGGAAGAAGGCGAAAACCGCATCTATCAACGCGCCTACCCCGATACAGGAGGCGAAAAGGTCATAGCCCTCACCTTCGACGACGGTCCATGGGAAGACCACACGGCGGCTATTCTTGACATCCTGAGAGATAATGAAGCGAAGGCGACGTTTTTCACCGTCGGCGAGCGCATAGCGGGACCGGGCGTTGAACTGGTCAAACGAGAGTCCGATGAAGGCCACCAAGTATGCACCCACTCCTGGGACCACGCCTCGGGAAGCGGACAAGGGGTCAACCTTTCTTTCATGTCGCGCGATGAGCAGCGCGACGAAATCGTGCGGGGCATGCAGGCCATTGCCGATGCGACGGGGAAAGACGCCAGCAAAGTCATGCGCGCACCAGGCGGAAACTTCCCCCTTGAAGTATGGCAGAACCTTGAAGATATTATCGTGGCCGATATCGGCTGGGACATCGATACGCTCGACTGGAAGCGCCCTGGAGCCTCCGCCGTCGCAAATCAGCTTAAAAACGCCACGCCCGGAGACATCATCCTCATGCACGACGGAGGCGGCGATCGCTCGCAAACCGTAGAGGCATTGCGCATCGCCCTGCCGTACCTCAAGGAACAAGGGTTCTCTTTCATCACCATAGACGAGATGATGCAATACCCCGTCAAAGAACAATAGACCGATTGGGCCGGACCAAAAGGCTCCGGCCCAACCTCGTCGAGCTAACGCTGTCTCGCGCCCTTAGCTCGACAAGACTATTACAACTGTCAAATCAGGCACTTTATCGAAATAAAGCACGATAGCGACACCCTCCCCGCAAAACGGCCCTATAATCTGCACCATTCGACAAATGCAAAACAGGGCGAGCAAGACGGCCCATCCGGGCAGGCCCATGCGAACCCTCGATAAGCGCCCTGGGCTCCCTCGGGCGCGCAGATAAGGGGGCGCATCTTCCATGAAACCAGAAACCCAGCACGACCAGCTTGCCCGCAAAGCGCGCGCCATAGCGGGCAAGCCGTTCGGCCCGGGCAGCAACACCGATAAGCAGGGCACCGTCATGACCGGCGCGCAGGCCGTCATAGCCTCGCTCGAAGCAGAGGGAGTCGATACCGTCTTCGGTTATCCGGGCGGTCAGGCCATTAAGATTTACGACGCCCTCTATGACAGCAGGAAAATTCGCCACGTGCTCGCGCGCCACGAGCAAGGCGCCACGCATATGGCAGACGGCTACGCGCGCGCAACCGGCAAAGTGGGCGTTGTGCTGGTCACCAGCGGCCCGGGCGCTACGAATACCGTCACGGGAATAGCCACTGCATACATGGATTCTATCCCTTTGGTCGTGATCAGCGGCCAGGTCACGCGCGGCGTCATAGGCACCGATTCGTTCCAGGAATCCGACATTGTGGGCATCACCATGCCCGTGGTCAAGCATAGCTTCCTGCTGCAATCAACCGACGATCTGACCAAAACCTTCCGAGAAGCGTTCTATATAGCCTCGACCGGCCGACCAGGGCCCGTTCTTATCGACATCCCCAGCGACCTCGCAGGCTCGGACATGGTGTTTAACTACCCCGACGGCGTCAACCTCCCAAGCTACCGACCCACTTACAAGGGAAACGCCAAGCAGGTCAAGCAAGCATGCAGCCTTATCAGAGATTCCAAGCGTCCCTTGCTCTACGTCGGCGGCGGCATCGTTTCGTCCCACGCATGCGCCGAACTGAAAGAGCTTGCTGAATCGATGAGAATCCCCGTCGTATGCACCCTTCTGGGCAAAGGAGCTTTTCCTTCAAGCAGCCCGCTCAATCTCGGCCCCGTAGGCATGCATGGCTCGAAATACGCAAACATGGCCATAACCAAGTGCGATTTGCTCATATGCGTAGGAGCGCGCTTTTCCGACCGCGTTACCGGCAAGCTTTCCGAGTTCGCCCCGCACGCAAACGTCATCCATATCGACATCGATCCAGCAGAAATCGGAAAAGTCCGCGAATCGCAAGTCCCCATCGTCGGCGACGCCCAGATCGTCCTTGCCGATATAAACGAACAGCTCGCCAAAATGCAAATCGACCCCGTCGGCTCGCCATGGTTCGAGCAATGCGACGAATGGCGCGAACGATGGCCCTTTTCCCACGATGACCCGAACGATTCTCCCGGTCAAATCATCCCCGAAGTCGTCCTCGACCAGCTTTCTCAGAAACTCGACCCCGACACCTCGATAGTCACCACCGAAGTGGGGCAGCATCAAATGTGGGCGCACCAGCGCATTCGCCGCGAACATGCGCGCACGTTCCTCTCAAGCGGCGGACTTGGAACCATGGGGTTCGGATTCCCCGCCGCCATCGGCGCCCAAATCGGATGCCCCGATGCGCAGGTTGTCTGCGTGGCGGGCGACGGCAGTTTTCAGATGAACAGCCAAGAAATGGCAACCGCCGCCATCAACAACGTTCCTGTCAAGGTTGCCCTCATGGACAATCGAGCGCTCGGCATGGTGCATCAGTGGCAAAAGCTGTTCTATCACGAGCGATACTCTTCCACGATTCTTGACCCCAACCCCGACTTTGTGAAACTCGCCGACGCATACGGATGGCAAGCAGAACGCATCGAATCTCCCGAGGAAGTCTCGCCCGCCCTCGATCGCATGCTGTCTTCCAAAGGCCCGTATCTGCTCGACATTTGCATTTCTGCCGACCAGAACGTCTATCCCATGGTTGCTCCCGGCGCCGCCATCAACGACATCATCGACGCGATCGACCTCACCATCGGAGGCGTGCGCCCAACCGAGGATGACGCGGCTCATTCAACCTCGGCGCACAAGAAAGCAGGCAATGAACGATGAAGCATATCCTCTCCATCCTCGTTGAAAACAAATCTGGTGTGCTCTCGCGCGTGATAGGCCTCATCTCGCGTCGAGGATTCAACATAGAATCCCTCACCGTCGCCCCTACTGAAAATGTCACCATGTCGCGCATGACCATCATCGTAGACGCTGACGAAGTAGGATTCGAGCAAATTACCAAGCAGCTGAACAAGCTAGTGAGCGTATACAAGATTCACGACCTCACCGACGAAGACGCCATCGAACGCGAGCTCGCCCTGTTCAAAGTGTGCGCCCCCGCCGAACGGCGCCACGAGGTCATCGAAATTGCGAACCTTTTCCGCGCCAAAGTGGTCGACGTCGGCAAGACATCGCTTACCATCGAGGCAACAGGGGATGCGAGCAAACTCGGAGCTCTCGAGGATCTCTTCCAAGCGTACGGCATAAAACAGCTCACCCGAACGGGAAAGATAGTCATGTCGCGCGGGATGTAGGCATTCCGAATCGGACCTGCAGCCCACCCGCAATTTTCCACAATTCAACAAAACCCTCGTACGTTTCTTTCCACAATCACAGCTTTCGTCAAACATCAAGCCCGCCGGTTTCTAGCAACACACGGAAACCGGCGGGCTTTTTTGCGCGTTTCTCCCTATCGTCATGCAAAAACAACTCTGGAATCGTTGCCTCTTCTCTCTTTGAGTATTAACTAAATCAAAACAGTTTTTCCGCTATACTCCATATGTTTAAAGGAAAACAGGATCTTGTTATTAAGAATTAGTTGATACTTTGTGGAAAAGTGCATTTTGAAGAAAGGGGTGACTCGTGTACGACCGACGGCTTGATTCCATCGTTGCCGCAGCAGAAAGCGGAAGCTTTTCAAAGGCGGCAAAGCGCCTCGGCGTATCGACCCCCGCTCTTGCAAAACGCATCGAAACTTTCGAGCACGAATACGATGTCGTGCTTTTCAACCGTACGAGAAGAGGTGTCTTTCTCACGCCCGCCGGCGCATCCGTCGTCGAAGACGCCCGAGCCCTCATGCGACAGACCGAAGGAATGCTAAGACGCGCCAAGGAGCAAGAAGCCTTCGGAGGCACCACGGTTCGCCTCGGCGTATCGGTGCTGTGCCCCGCGCGAATAACCCTCGATCTTTGGCCCCGAATCCACGAGCTCGACTCGTCCCTTCATCTGGAGCTTGTCCCCATAGATGATATTTACGACGAGGAATCAGAAGTCGTGCAGCACATCGGAGGGAGCATAGACCTGGTCGAACTCGCCCAGTCGGATGACCGATGGCAAGACATATGCGCCCTTGTGGACTTCGCAAGCTTCTGCGACGCGCGCGGCGCCCTTCTGCATGCCTTTACACCGTCCGACGCAACGAAAAGATTCGTCGAGCTTTGCACGAATCTTCTTCGCGAAGACAAGGCGTAGGCGCTTGCCCGCTTCGTGCGTGCATTTCGCACGAATGCACGCCGCCTCACGTCGCGCTCCAAACATGCCGCCCCACGTCGTGCTCAAAGCACGCACCCGCGCTCTCGAATTGCGACGGTTTACATCGGGAGCGCAACGTCTCGCCTATCTGCAACCGAAACACGGCGGCTCTTCGTTATACTTGCCCATATCCCGCTCGCTTCCATAGAGCGACGCGTACGCAAGCACGAGGGCGAAAAGCCCCATCACGAGAGAGTTATCCCATGAACGCACTTGCCCGCTACTTTTCCGGAGCGAAAAAAACCGCACAGAACCAACCCTGGCTGTTCGGCATTTATCTGGTACTGCGCATCGTCGTTGTCGTCGTGGCTATCCGGTCGATTTTCGAAGCAAGGTACGAATACGCGCTCCTGTGTATCCTTGTCCTCGTTCTTTTCGCAATACCCGATTTCCTCGAACGAAAATTGCAGATAGAAATCCCCAACGTCCTTGAAGGAATCATTCTCTTTTTCATCTTCGCTGCAGAAATTCTCGGAGAAATAGACGCCTTCTACGTAAAGATCCCCTTCTGGGACACCATGCTCCATACGCTTTGGGGCTTTCTTGCCGCAGGCATCGGATTCGCCTTGGCCGACATCCTCAACCGCAGCCAGGCATCGCGCTTGCAGCTTACGCCAATCTACATGGCCATCACGGCTTTCTGCTTTTCCATGACCATCGGTGCGCTTTGGGAACTTTTCGAATACACGATGGACACCTTCGTGGGCTTTGACATGCAGAAAGACACGATCGTGGCCGCCTTCAGCTCGGTAACGCTCGACCCCACGAATTCCAATGTTGCCATCCATGTGGGAGACATCGTTAGCACTACGATAACTACAGCCTCGGGCGAAACGGTTGTTATCCCCAACGGCTACCTCGATATCGGCATCCATGATTCCATGGCGGACATCTTCGTCAACATGTGCGGCGCAATCGTGTTCTCCATCATCGGATTCGCCTACGTCAAAAACCGCAATAACGGCAGCAAGAAGAACTTTGCCGCCAACTTCATCCCCCGCCTTCGCGAAATCTACCAGGAAACAAGACATTCCTAAGCCCGCGCGAACACGCCCATACGCAACAATCCCCCTGGCCGCACCCCGAATCGCCTCCTATTTCCAACCGTCCAAGAAAGAGGAGGCGATTCGCTTTCGATAAGCGCAGTCGTTTTATAATGGCGATCGACAACAACCGCCCGCAAGCATCGAGGAACCATGGCCCATGCATCACATGTCGAAAACGCCCCTTCGAATCCGCAAGGAACCAGCGTGGAACGTCTCGACAGAACCGGCTTCCTCGAAGCGCTTGGCTGCCAGGTCATGTGGGGGTTCATGTGCTTGTACTGGCGCCTTCTTTCGGGCGAAAGCGCGCTTCTGGTTCTCACGTGCCGCATGGTATGGTCGTGCGTCTTCATCGTTCTTCTGTGTTCATTCGTCAAGCGCACGAAGTTCCTATACCTCATGCGCGACCCGCGCGCCTTGCGTACGTTCATCACATCGGGCGTTCTGACTTCCGCTAATTGGGGCGTCTACATTTGGGCCGCCAACAGCGGACATTTGCTGGAAACGAGCATAGGCTATTACCTCTGCCCTTTGTTCAACATCCTTTTCGGGCTTATCGTATTTCACGAGAGCCTCACGCGCATGCAGAAGGTCGCGTTTGGCCTTGCAGCATGCGGAGTCACGTTCTTCATCGCCGTTAACGGCGGCGCCATCTGGATTTCTTTCGCATTGGCCCTCACGTTTTCCGCCTACGGAGCCGTCAAGAAAAAGGCCGGCTACCCGGCCCTTCCCGGCATGGCGATAGAATCGGTGCTCACCGGCATCATGGGCGGCATCATTTTCGGGGCGGGAACGCTCATGCCCGCGCTTTGGGCGCTCGTGCCCGCAACGCCCGACGCCATGGCCGTAACCTACGAGCCGCTTAAGATGTTTTTGATGGTCTTCGCGGGAGTGCTGACAGCCATCCCCCTGCTGCTGTATTCGGCGGCGGCAAACCGAGTGCCCATGGTCATCATCGGCTTCCTGCAATACGTCAGCCCCACCATCGCGCTCGTTTTGGCCGTAACGTTTTTCGGCGAAGCATTCACGCTCGCACACGGCGTATGCTTCGCGCTCGTTTGGACCGGCATTGCCCTCATGTCCATAGAAAGCCTTTTGCATAGACGCTACGCATCCTCATTGGATGCAGCATAGAAACCCGCAAAGAACGAAACGCCTCCGCACACGACGGTGGCATTTCGTTCTTTATACAGCCGAAAAATCGGACCAGAACTAGCTATGGAACTTCGGCGTGTTGTCCCCGATGACCGAGGAGCCAACGCCCTTATTTGTGAAGATCTCCAGAAGCAGGCAGTGGCGAATGCGCCCGTCGAGAATATGAACCCTGGTAACGCCGTTTTCTACGGCATCGATGCATCCCTGCAGTTTGGGAACCATGCCGCCACCCACCGTGCCGTCCTCGATCAGCTGGCGCGCCTCGCTGGCATGCAGCTCCGAAATCAGCGTTGACGGGTCTTTCGGATCGCGATAAACACCTTCGATATCCGAAAGAAACGCGAGTTTTTCGGCATGCATGGCCTTTGCAATAGCGCATGCCGCAACATCGGCGTTGATGTTGTAGGAATGAAATTCCTCACCAAGCCCGATCGGACAGACAATGGGAATGTAGTCGTCTTCAAGGAACCCTTCGAGCATCTCGGGGCGAACGGAGTCAATATTTCCCACGTACCCGAGGTCCTCGCCATCGGGATACGCCTTGTTGACCCTCATAAGAGCGCCGTCTTTGCCGCTTACGCCAATGGCCTTAACGCCGAAGGATTCCGCCATGGACACGAGCTCTTTGTTGACCTTGTACAGGACCATCTCCGCCATTTCCATGGTGGGCTCGTCAGTCACGCGTAGGCCGTTCTCGAAATGAGGCTCTATGCCTATGCGCTCGAGCCAGCGATTGATTTCCTTGCCGCCGCCGTGTACCACGATGGGCTTGAAGCCGACAAGCTTCAAAAGAACAATATCGCCCATGACGCGACGCATGACACCATCATCGACCATGGCGGCGCCGCCATATTTCACCACGATAACCTTGTCATGAAAGCGACGGATGTAAGGAAGCGCCTCTATGAGAACATCCGCCTTGTCCAAGTATTTCTGCTCGACCGTCATGAGCCGCCCCTTCTCAGAGCCAATGTTTCGCGCGAAGCGAATACGCATCAATGTTTGCGCATTGAATTGTGCCATATTTTTCGCTGAAATACATGAATAGGTGGATAAAAGATCCAATAATATGCACTATTTAAGAAAACGATGTGCACTTTGAAACATCGTTCTGCTTTGCAAAGCGCAGAAACGAACCGCCTCAGGGCAAAGAAGCACGCCTATGCGAAAACAGCACGAATGCCAGAAATCGACTACATCAACGCGCGAAGACGCTCTATGTTGGCGGCAGCACGCGGCGTGACCGGACCTTCAACGACCTCGCCAAGAAGAAGAGCCGCCTCCTGCGCATCCCCATGCACAAGCTGGTATTCCGCTTCGCAGATTTTCCAAGAAATCCAGGTCAAGCGAGAATCGGCAAGTGCCGCATTCTTTCGCATGCAATCAAGATCAGCCGGTCCCCACTGTTGGGCAGGACGAAACTGCACGTTCAGCCCGAGCAAAATGTCGTCAATGACCGCACGCTTCGCCGAATTGATGCCCGTGCCGGCACGAAACGCCGCAATACGCTCAAGTGCTGCATCGCGGCCGGCAATGTCTCCTACGGCATTGCGCGCAATGGCTTCGACGTTGTACGTACGCACCCATAGGATGTTTTTCTCGGACTTGAACGACACCTCGGACAGAAGCCGCAAGGCATCCATCGGGCGATTCGCGTGATAATGCGCCAGAGCCAACTCGGTTAAGCATGTGCCCTTCGAACGCTGTCTTTTATCGCGCTGCGCTACGCCCTCGATAACCTCGCGGTATTTCTCGGCGTCGCAATCGAAGCCCAGAATGTCGAGCAGACCTCGAAACCTTCTGCCGATCTTCGCCCTGAGCATCCAAGCTGTCGCAAGAATCGCGGCAAGACACACGAAATAACCGACCATACACTCGAGGAAAACGAGCGCGATAGCAACCACGCCAAGCACCACAGCCGCTGCAATTGCAAGACCGCGAGTCCTGTTCAGCCACGAGAAATAGTCAGTAACGATTTGCTGAGCCGTCTGCCCGAAGTAGCACGACCGAATATTCATAGCAACCTTTCCCCTGCCTTATTCCACCGACTTCAGGCTTTCTACCATGTCGATATCCGAGAGCTTCTTGCGCATGAACAGCGTTACCAGCACCGAGAAGAGCATGGTAAGCACAAACGCTGTAACGAAGCTCAATGCATGAATCTCACGACCGAACATCACCTGGTCCACCTCGGCCGTCACCACCACGAAGCCTTCCATGAAAATGCCCAGCACGCAGCCCACCAGTGCGCCTATCGCCGAAAGCAAAAGCGTCTCGCGATAGATATAGGCGTTTACTTCGCGCGCATTGAAGCCAAGCACCTTAAGCGTGGCAATCTCGCGCTGACGCTCGGTGATGTTGATATTCGTGAGGTTGTACAGCACCACGAACGCAAGCGCCGCCGCCGCAACCACCAGCACTACGACCACCGCGTCGACGCTCTTGAGCATGGTGCGGTACGACTCGATGGTTTCATCATTGAATCCCACGGTCTTCACGCCGTCTATTGCCAAAAGTTCGTCGGAAAGCGCAGCACGCTGGGTTTCGTCTTCGGTCGCCTTCACAAACAACGTAGTAAACGCCGGCGCTTCGTCCGATATTTTGCCAAAGGCCTCGGGCGTTGCAAACGCATACTGGCTCACATAGTTTTCCATAATGCCCGAAACACGCACCTCGCGACCTTCGCCCGTGGCGTTTCCTACAGCATCCTCGTCGAAGAGCAGCATGGTTTCGCCCGTAGAAAGCCCCAGCTCGTTCGCCAGCTTCTCGCTTATGACAACGCCTTCGCCATCGAGGCTCAGCGGGTCGTGCCCCACGCGCTCGCGCATGGTTACATACTCGGAGAACTGCTGGGGGTCCTCAGGGACGATCAGCTCGAAACGCTGCTGTTCTCCGTTGGGGTCGTCCACGCGAGCCGCCAGCATATTCTCGGTGTGGGCCGCCGCATGGGCCGATTCAAGACCGGTGTCGGCAAGAATGCCGCCGACGGCCGAGGCGTCTTCCTGCGAAACGTCATCCGCCTCGCGCACCACCATGTTGTAGTGATAGATTTCTCCGAATTGCTTGTCGATGATATCGTTGATGGCGTTTTGCAACCCCAGACCCGTCAAAAGCAGCGCCGTGCAGCCGGCAATGCCTATGACGGCCATGAAGAAGCGCCGCTTGTAGCGGAAGATATTGCGCGCCGTAACCTTCCAGGAAAACGACATGCGGCTCCACAGCAGCTTGACGCGCTCGAGAAGAATGCGCTTGCCCGCCTTCGGCGCGCGCGGGAGCATAAGCGCCGCCGGGGTCTCCCGCAGCGTGGACGCGGCCGCGAAGCACGTTGCCGCCACCGTTATACCCACGCCCAACCCGGCGGAAAGCAGCGCCATGCCAGGATCGATCGGCGTCGGACGAACGGGAACCGCGTAGATGATGGAGTACGCATTCATGATGAAATACGGCAGGAAGAGCGACAGCGCCACAATGCCGACCGCCGCGCCCACGCCGCTAGCCACAACCGCGTAAATCAGATACTTCGACGTGATACGGGCCTTGCTGTAGCCCAGCGCTTTGTACGTGCCAATGAGCACGCGCTCTTCTTCCACCATGCGCGTCATGGTGGTCAAAGACACCAACGCCGCCACCAAGAAGAAGATGAACGGGAACACCATGGCAATGCGGTCTATACGCCCCGCATCGGAAACGAAGCTTTCCGCTCCGATGTTCTTCGTACGGTCGAGCACCATGATCTCCGGCGCTTCAAGCGCGTCGATTTCCGCCTGCGCGTCTGCAAGCTTCGTCTCGGCATCGGCGAACTGCGCCGCGGCATCCGCCGCCTTCTCGTCGTATTCCGCCCTACCCTCTTCGTAAGACTCCAGACCCGAAGCGTATTCGGCCTTGCCGCTTTCAAGCTCGGCAGCGCCCGCCGCATACGACTGTTTCCCCGCATCAAGCTGCGAGCGGCCGCTTGCGAGCTGAGAGGCTGCACCGTCAAGCCGGGACTGCGCCGTAGCGAAGGCTTCTTCGGCAGCAACGCGCTGCGCCGCCAATTCGTCGCGCGCAGCGGAAAGCTGCTCCGGCACGCCAGCGGTCTGGGCATCGATTTGCGCGATACCCGCCGTAAGCTGTGCAACAGCGTCATCAAACTGCGCCTGTTGGGAAAGAAGCGCGTCCTTCTGCCCCTGCAGCTCAGAGAGCGTCTGCTCGCCGAACGCAAGCCACGATTGTAAAGCGGCGAGCTTCTTGTCGTATTCGGGATCGGAAGGGTCAAGCTTGTCGATGTTTTCCTTCGCCCCGTCAACGATGCGCTTGGCGCGCGCGATTCCCTGGTCGATTGCCGGCATGTTCGCATCGATGGCGGCATTCACCTGGTCAAGACCCGATTGCGCCTGGGAGAGTTGGCTCGAAAGCTCTTCGCGCGTTGCCATGGCCTGGTCGTATTGCGCCTGGGCATCGTCTATCTGCGCCTGGGCAGAAGCAAGCTGCGCTTCGGCGGACGCTCGTTGCCCGGCAAGCTCAGCGGCGCCAGTGTCGTAGGCAGCCTGGCCGTCGGCGAGCTCTTTTTCGCTCGCCGCGATTGTCGCGGCGGCGTTATCAAGCTCCGCCTGACCGCTGCTCAATTGGGCCGCAGCGTCTTCAAGTTGGGCTGCAGCGTTGTCAAGCTCGGTCCTGCCGTCGGCGAGCTGCGCTTCAGCATCCGCCTTTTGCGTTTCGTAATCTGCACGCTGCTGGTCGAGCTCCTTCTGAGCTTCGGATTTCACTTCATCAAGACGAGCCGCCGCAAGGCCGCACTCTTCTATGCGCTGCGCAACTTCATCTACTTTCGCCTGATAAGCGTCGCTTCCCGCCGCCTCGTCAGTCGCGCCTGCCACCGAAATGAACGCTTCGGTGTAGGGCGCATTGGAGGCAAAGCCCTCGTCGCCCACGAACATGACCTGGTCAAGAGCGCCGCTGCCAAGCGAGGTCGTCCCCAAGCTTGTCGGCGAGACATAATACGAACTGCGAACGAAACCCGTTACCGTGTATGTGCGCGTCGATAGCGTCTCGTCAACGTCCTGCGTGCCCTCAAGCACGGTGACCGTATCGCCCGCCGCCACCGAACCGTCCATGACCACATCGGCCATGAGCACGCATTCGTTCGGACCTTCGGGCCACGAGCCCGAAACGAGAATAGGCCTGTTAAGGTAGGACGCGTCATCCGAATATGCATGAACGCCGTCCGACGTGTCGGACGCGCGAGCCGCCGCCGTGTCAAACGACTGCACGCGCATGGTGTACTGAACGTCTTCGACCGTGGCCAGCACATCCACCTCGCGTGCCGGCATGACATCCTCCACGCCTTCCACGTCTCGAAGCATATCCAGACTTTCGTCGCTTAGACCCAGCGTCGATACCACACGCAAATCAGCCATGTGCGTCGCATCGAAATACTGATCGGCGGCAAGACGCATGTCGGGACCGGTCATACGCAGGCCGGCATAAAACCCCGTGCCGAGCGCCGCTATAATCGCAATGGCAAGAAAACGTCCGAGAGAATGGGTTATGGAGCGCAAGACGCCTTTGCTAAACGCGTTTTTCATGGCTTACCACTCCACGGTTTCGGCGGAAATAGGATGATCGTTGAGTTCCATGGCCTCCACCTTGCCCTCCTTGATATGAATGACGCGATTGGCAATTGCCGTGAATGCGGAATTGTGCGTGATCAAGACAACGGTGCGCCCAGTTTGCACACAGGTGTCCTGCAGCAATTTCAGAATGGCCTTGCCCGTTTTGTAGTCGAGCGCGCCCGTAGGCTCGTCGCAGAGCAGAAGCTTGGGATTTTTCGCCAACGCGCGCGCAATGGCCACGCGCTGCTGCTCGCCGCCAGAAAGCTGCGCCGGAAAATTGTCCATACGATGCGCAAGCCCCACCTGGGCCAGCACATCGGCGGCAGGAAGAGGGTCTTTGCAAATCTGGGATGCCAGCTCCACGTTTTCAAGCGCGGTAAGATTTTGCACCAGGTTGTAGAACTGAAAAACGAAGCCGATGTCGTAACGGCGATAGTCGGTGAGTTCCTTCGCGCTGAACTGGCTGATTTCGCGTCCGTCGAGCTTGATAGAGCCGGACGTGCACGAGTCCATGCCGCCGAGCATGTTGAGCAGCGTGGTTTTGCCGGATCCGGACGGGCCCACAACCACGACGAGTTCGCCCTGTTCGATGTCGAAGGTCATGCCGTCGACGGCCGCCACCTTCACCTCGCCCATGGTATACACCTTGCGCACATCGCGAAATTCGACAAAAGCCATGGCAGCACGCTCCGTATCCTATTGCCTGCACCAAGGCAAGACGGCGCAAACCTTTGCTTTTGCAGCACCGCGAAATACATGCGACACAGAGCTTGGGCAGCGTCGAAAAGCCCCTAGTTTTCCTCATTATACCCATGGGGGCTTGTACCGCTGCAACAATGCGACGACCGTTGCATTCCTGATGCTCTACAGCAAAACGCGCCCACCCCCTTTCGGAGACAAGCGCGTCACTCTTCTTTCATGAGCAAGACCATACTATGGCCAGGATTGTGGCGAACAAAACCGACTGCGAACTCCTACCCCAAACCGAGAGCCATGCCGACCATGCGCACAACGAACGCTGCAACCCACGCCACACCGCACTGCATGGCGGCCACGATAAGAGCGCTCTTCATGCCGAGCTCGTTTTTCACCGCAGCAATAGCGGCAACGCACGGCGTATAGAGCAGCGCAAACGTCAGGAAGGCAAACGCCGTCAGCGGCGTGAACAGGCTTGTAATGGCAGAAGCGCTGCCCAACAGAACGGTCAGGGTGCTGACCACGCTTTCCTTGGCGATAAAGCCCGTGACAAGCGCCGTGGACGCACGCCAATCAGCAAAACCGAGCGGGGCAAACACAGGAGAAATCAGCCCGCCGAGCGCGGCAAGCAGACTATCCGCAGAGTTCTCGACCACGTTCAGGCGCATGTCAAACGTCTGCAGGAACCAGATGACAACCGATGCCAAAAAGATAATCGTAAACGCGCGCGTGATGAAGTCTTTCGCCTTGTCCCATACCAAGCGACCCATGTTACCAAGAGAAGGCAGGCGGTAGCTGGGAAGCTCCATGACGAACGGCACGGGATCGCCCTTAAACGCCGTGCGCTTGAGCACCAGCGCCACAAGCACGCCCACAACCATGCCCATCACGTACAGCAGCACCATCACAAGCGCTGCATGCTCGGGGAAAAACACCGCTGTGAACAGGGCGTAGATAGGAAGCTTCGCCGAACAGCTCATAAACGGCGTCAGCATGATCGTCATCTTGCGGTCATGCTCAGACGGAAGCGTGCGCGTCGCCATGATGGCGGGCACCGAGCATCCGAAGCCAATCAGCATAGGGACGAAGCTTCTGCCCGAAAGGCCGATCTTGCGCAGCAGCTTGTCCATCACGAATGCCACACGCGCCATGTAGCCAGAATCTTCAAGCAACGACAGGAAAAAGAACAGCACCACGATAATAGGCAGGAAGCTCAAGACACTCCCAACGCCCGCGAACGCACCGTCGATCACCAGGGAATGCACCACTTCGTTAACACCCCAGGCGGAAAGCCCCGCATCAACGAGGTCGGTGACCCACGATACGGCGGCATCCATCCAGCCGCTGAGAATCTCCCCGAACACGCCGAACGTCAGCCAGAACACCACAGCCATGATCAGCACAAACACGGGCAAGGCCGTGAATTTGCCCGTAAGCACACGGTCGATCGCCATGCTGCGCTTGTGCTCGCGGCTTACCGCGGGCTTGACCACCGTGGCGTCACACGCGTCCTCGATGAAGCGGAAGCGCATATCGGCAAGAGCCGCCATGCGATCGGTTCCGCCTTCTTCCTCCATTTGAACGATGATGCGCTCGATCGCGTCTTTCTCGTTTTCGTCGAAATGCAACGATTCAAGCACCAGGGCATCGCCTTCGACAAGCTTGGTCGCGGCGAAACGCAGGGGCACCTTCATGCGTGAAGCGTGGTCTTCGACAAGCTCTGAAATACCGTGGATGCATCGGTGCAGCGCACCGCCGTCGGCCGCGTCGGGACGGCAAAAGTCTTGACGGCCAGGACGTTCGTCGAAGCGGGCGACATGAAGCGCATGCTCCACCAGCTCGTCGATGCCTTCCCCTTTCGAGGCGGAAATGGGCACCACGGGAATTCCGAGCTCGCGCTCGAGCGCGTTGATATCAATCGTGCCGCCGTTCGCGCTCACTTCGTCCATCATATTGAGCGCCAGCACCATGGGAATATCCAGGTCAATGAGCTGCAGCGTCAGATAGAGGTTGCGTTCTATATTTGTCGCATCGACGATGTTGATGATTCCGTCGGGTTTGTCGCGCAGCAGAAATTCGCGCGTCACCACTTCCTCGCCCGTGTAGGGAGAAAGCGAGTAGATACCCGGAAGATCGGTTACCATTGCGTTTTCGTGCTTGCGGATAGCGCCGTCCTTGCGGCTGACCGTTACGCCGGGAAAGTTGCCCACATGCTGGTTCGAGCCCGTCAGCTGGTTGAACAGCGTGGTTTTGCCGCAGTTCTGATTACCGGCAAGCGCAAAGGTGAGCGGGGCGTCGTCCGCATGGACGCGACCTGTAGCCCGAGGACGAAAAGAACGCGACTCGCCCTTGCCGGGATGGTCGGTCTGTGTCTGGCCCGGATTAACGCGGCGGACATCGTGCGCGTCATGCACGTCGCGCACGTAAATATGGGCGGCGTCTTCCTTGCGAAGCGTAAGCTCGTAACCGCGAAGGCGCACCTCCATGGGATCGCCCATAGGGGCGCACTTGACAAACGTCACTTCGGTTCCCGGCGTGAGACCCATATCCAGAATATGCTTGCGCAGCGAAGCCTCTTCGCATTCGACCGAAGCAATGATCGCATCCTTACCCTGCCCAAGCGCATCAAGCGTCATGTTTTCGCGCGTCATTACCACAATCCCATCTGCTGCGGCTCGTATTCGTATTCGCACAGCACCTCGCCCACGGTGATTTCGACCGCGTGCGTCTCCCAATCCTTCACCGGGACAACGAATACATTGCCCTCTTGCTCAAATGCGAGCGTTCCGCCGATCATGCCGACGCAGAGGCCCCCGCAAACATCTTCAGGGCTTCCGTCGGGAACTTGAATAAGATCGGGAATCGCGTCGACCTTGCCGAAATAATACGGCGTCAAATCGAGCACGCCGCATTCGGGCTCTATGTCGAAGCGGCGCGCCGTTTCATACACGCATTCCATTGCGGCTTGCGCGTCGAAGGGTTCGCTGAGCAATTTGTTCTTCGTACCGAGGCGCATGGTTTCCAGGATGCCGTCCTGCGAGCAAAGATGCGCCTCCAGGGCTCGAGCTTCGTCCGCATTGGGATAGCGTTTAAGAATGCCGGCGACGCGCGCGCCCTGCTCAAGCAGGCGCTCTATGCCACGCGTCTCTGAAGAAATGCCCACTTTTAGATGCGCCGGCGAGAAGTACGCCATGTACACGAAATGCGGCGTCAGGTTGTAAGCACGCTGCTGGGGCGAGATGCTTTCCGCGTTGTAGAACGCGGGATTGAAGCCCGTTTTTTCGCGACACGCCGGGCACATATCGTCTTTGTACGTGGATTCGTCGGGAAGCTCCGCCGCCAAATCGCACGCGGAAGATTCATACGTCTTCAGGTCGAAAGGGCCTATGCAGTATCGCTGAGGGAGTTTTCTCATGGTAAACGTGCGCCCTAGCACAGGAAGGCGCATCTGCTTTTTCGCCCCAAGGTCGTTCATCTGCAGGTAAGGGCCGTCCGGGCCATACCCTAAGCCGGAAAAGACCAGTGTAGAATTGGGAAAGAAACGCGGCATGCTATCACCTCTGGCGCGGGATGCGGCACGAGCGAATCTGTCCGCCGCGCGAAATCCCGCTTTGTCATCTTTTTTCGCTGGCATCATAGCGCAGGAAGCAGACCGCACCTGCGGCAAATCGAGCGCATCGCGTAAGAAACGAGGTATCTTCACCGAAGGCGCCGCCGCGTACGGATGCAAGACGATGCGCTGCCCGCAAAACCTAAAACGGCCGATCGAGCCTTCGCACGTGTTCGGCAAGGACGTCCAGGCCGTCCATGTCAGCCTCCGCCTCTATTCTGCGGCGTATTTCCATCATGCTTTCGTCCGTGCGCGCAATATCGGAAGCGCAGCGCGCAAGCTCGGCGACAAGGCCGTCTTCGTCGGCAAGGCCGCGCTTGTATTGAAGCTGATGCTCCAAGCTTGCCCAGAAATCCATGGCGATGGTGCGAATCTGCACCTCCACCTTCACCTTCTGCTCGTAATCGGAAAAAGAAACCGGCACGTCAAGCACCAGATGAAGCGATCGGTATCCGCTTGGCTTCGGATGGGATATGTAATCCTTCGTTTCTAGGACCTCAATCCCCGAAAGACGCCCGACCGCTTCGGCCAGCATGTATATGTCGTCCACGTACGAGCAGACGACGCGCACGCCCGCTACGTCGCGCACGTGCTCGATGATGTTTTCCTCCGTAGGTTCTAGACCCTTCGCGCGAAGCTTGTCCATGATGCTCGCCGTGCTTTTCAAGCGCGTGTCGATGGAGTGTATGGGGTTGCGCAGGCGGCGCATCCTGAATTCTTCGTCAAGAATCTCAAACTTCGTCCGCACGATTTTAGCCGCACAAGAATACGTCATCATCAGGTCTTTGTAGGCCACAACCGACGACGCGAGAGCTATTCCTCTTTCGGCCTTTTGAGCATCGTCGAGCGAAAGCTCAGCCAGAGCGACTTCTTCGCGATCATCCGTTGAGAACGAGACTGACATCCTGGCTCCTTCCTCTCAGCGCCCGCATACCGCCGCACGCCATCGGTTACTTTCGGCGAAACGAATACAACGACCTTTCCAGTATGGCAAATATCATCTCATTGAATCATCGCCAATTGCATTTGGAGCGCATCGTTTCCAGACGCTTGAACCTCCAAACACACCAGCCACCCAGAAGCGTTATCTCACGCCAGAGTCATCCTTCGAAAGACTGGCGAAGTACTCGATGCAGTATTTCCTGAAAAGCCGCTCGGGTTCCGTGAACCGATGCTTCGGCAGCGACGAAATCCCGAAACGCCACGTACCCCCTCAAGGGGAATGCAGCGAACGCCCCGCTCGGAGAAAAACGGCAATTGACCGAGATGCTCCGCGCTGAAGGCAAGGCCTCGCCCTTCGTAGGCGAAATTATAGAGCCAAAACATCTCCGACGACTGCAGGACGGTCTTGGGTGTTACGCCTTGCACGCGGCATCGATCAAGGATGTTTGAATAACATTTGAAACCGATGCCAGGCATGGCGAGCGAACGCCCATCAAGGTCGGAAAGAGAAATGACCTCCTTCTTCCCAAGCTCGTCTTCTTCGTTGACCCAAAGACACACGGGCGTCGAATACAGCTCCACCGTCTCGAAATCGCAGTGATACGGAGCAAGGGAAAACGCCAGCCCGAAATCTTCCTCGAGAAGATGCTCGTCGCACTGGATGTCGTTCATTTCCGTGCAATGAAGCGTTATCCCTGGGTTATCGGATTCAAAGCCCTCAAAAAAGCCCCTGCCCAGAAAACCTATGATTCCCAAGGATGATCCCAGAAGCACATTTCCGTTTTCCTCCGCTTGAATGCGCCTGAACGCCTTTTTCACCGATTGGTACTGCGACTCGACGGCATTTACATACGCGATGAACTCATCCGCATACGCCGTGGGAACATGGGAACCCGTAGCTAAATCCTGGGAGGAAAACGGGCCGTACGGCACCGTGTTCACCTTCGGCACCCCGGGCGTTCCCATGTCCGAAGCGCGCCAGCAGCTCGAAAGCCTCGATTCGTGCCATAAGGCTGACAGCATCAAGGAACTGGCCGAATCGGTCGGGCTCGATGCCGCTGCGCTGCAGGAAACGGTGGACACCTACAACGCATACTGTAAGGCCGGAGCCGACGACGACTTCGGCAAGGCGGCAGAATACCTCTGCCCCGTCGAAGAGGGGCCCTTCTATATCCTGGAAGTCGCCGATGGCTACTACACCACCGTTGGCGGTCTTGAGATTTCCGAAAACGCCGAAGCGCTCGACAATGACAACAACGTCATCCCCGGCCTTTATGTGGGCGGATGCGACACCGGCAGCCTGTACGGCGATTCCTACGACGTTGCCACCGCGCCCGGTAGCCAGGCTTCGTGGGCGATCAACTCCGGCCGCTTGGCTATGAAGCACGCCGCTGAATACCTCAAGGCATAGGCATCTTCGGTGGCGGCAGCTCGACCCTGCTGCCACCGAATGCCTGCGTCGGAACCGAGGGGCGCTGGCAGTAAAACCGATATCACCCTCCCCGAATCTGGCTGCGAGCCCGTATCGCAGCCAGATTTCGCTTGCGCCCACCGCGTTTTCTTGTGCAATTCGCTTTCGGCAACACTTGCCAAGCCTAAAATGCACCAACCAAGACCTTCGGACTCGCAAAATGCACGAAGTGTATCAACCCGCCAATGCAGACACTAGTATTCATTGTTGATTATTCTACGATTTCTATACTATAGGGTATTATCTCAGGTCAAACGAGTCATAAACACTGCCGTCGTACGGCTCGTTTGATACGTTTCGTTTGTTTTGCGATACGTTCACCCTCCCGCCAAACTCGGAAACGCCATGCCGGACTAAATCTCGCGCATGGCTTTCATCGCCAGCGCATACGCGGTCAGAAAGATCCAGCCAAGCGCCAGCACAAGCGAAGTCATTCCCACGCCAACAATTTCGATGACGATGGACGTCGCAAACACAGCAATCGGGGCGACAACCAGAAGCATGGAGTTCTGCGTGCCCAGCGCGGCGCCGCGGTGCTCGTCGGGAATCAAGCCGTAGACGAAGTACCCGAACAGAGCGGACACCGGGCCGGAGAACAAGCCGAGCATGGCCGCTCCCGCCAAAATAACCCCGTACGAAGCAAGCGAGCCAAGCGCCGCAACGCCGATCGCCATGCCGACGAAAGAAACCGCATACCACGTACGGCGCTTCATGGCATACGCAAACTTCGCATAACCGAGCGAACCGACCAACGCGCCCACGGACATGGCCGAAAGCACATAGCCCAGAAGTGTTGGGGCGTTTTCCTGCGTGAAAAACACCGGCAAGACCATGCCCTGATAGCTCCCCATCACAATGACGATCAGCATGCCCAGAACCACCGACGCACGCAACACGGCATCGCTCTTAAACAACACGCGCATACCTTCCTTAGTGGATTGGACGGCGGTGCGCACAAGGCCAGCCCCCTGTATATGTCCCGCCTTCGGGGGGACGCCCACGGCGCGAGGAACGAACAGCGTGGTCATGGCAGCGACGAACGAAAGAGCCGCCGTCAGCCACAGCGTGTTCGCCGCGCCGAGAAAGCCCATGCCCATCGAGGCTATCGCGGGACCGACAATGACCACAAGGTTGTCGATGGATTGCGAAACCCCCATGAAACGCTGCAGGTCAAGCTTGTCGTGCTCGATTACAGTGGGAAGAAGTGTGTCGCGTGCGGTCATGCCGGGGATATCCCCCACGGCGCCAACAATACCGCAGACCACGAACCACCCAAACGACAGGCCCACGGTTGCATCGATAATCGGCAAGGCAGCAATCGAAGCCGCCGAGATAAGGTCGGAAACAACCGAAAGGTCCCTCCTGTTGAAGCGGTCGAGCAACGCGCCGCCGAACACCCCCGCAAGCACTTGGGGTATTGCGCATATGATGGCCAGGGCCCCCGCCGCAAGCGCGTCCCCGGTTTTTGCAAGAAGTACCAGCGGGAGGACGACGCCAGCAATCGAGTTGCCAAGCAGCGAAAAAGAGCTCGATGCGACAAACGGTAGCGTAGCGCGAAGTTTTCTCATGGGGTTGCTCCCTTTCAGAAGAAGAGTCCTTTGATTGTTCGAACCCCATGAAAAACTATGACGTTGCGTCATAGTCAACATATGCAATTGGCGACGGACCTCATTCACGAAGCCACCACAATCAACGGATGCACTCGCGCAGCAAAGCGACCCCCCAGAAAGAGGGGCAATGCAGACGCCCGCAAGCGGTGCATGCGCCGCGCAACAACAGCCCTGCTAACCCCCCAGTGCAGCCAAAAGCCCCTTGACGACCCTGTCGTTCACCTCGACCTGCGCCTCATTCAACGTTTCGCGATCGTACATATCCATAAGCGTATCAAGATCTTGAGACTCAGAAGAAGGAAACGATGGAGAAAAACCAGCTCCCTCCGCGTGAAAATCGCCCGAATCACATGCGCTCGACATCGCTAAAACAGAATCGACGCCAAGCTCCCAGCCATACAGCCTTTTCCCCTCCATCAGAATGGGAAGCATGAATCTGACAAACTCGTCGGCCAGCTTCTCACGCTCTTCTTCAGACGAAGCAGGTGAAAGAGCAAGCATCCTTTCGTTCAGCGACACGTATGTCTCCACGGAATCCGTCTCTGCGATAAGGGAGAAAAAACGCGAAACCGCTTCTGCTTCTTCGGAGCCGGATGCGAAAAAACGGTCGACGAGGAGCAAGCCCGAACGCTCCATTTCCACCAAATGCTGACTCGCGCCCGCGTCACGAAGGCGCGCAACGTGGTCGCCGAATGCGAGGGGAACGTCCGGATCGAGATTACGCTCTCGAAGCATCGCCAAAACACGACGCTTCTCTTGCAGGCGCTCAATCTCCTGCGTCAACTCCGCATCAAGGGCATCAAGCGTCTCCGTAAACGAAAGATCTTCGTCAGCGCCTTCCCCCTCGAGCATTTCGCCAACTTGCTGCAACGACATTCCCAAAGAAGTCATGCGCTTAATGCGGAGCACGCGCACAATATCGCCCGCGCTATACGAACGGTATCCATTCGCTGAACGCGGAGGCTCGGGCAGAAGCCCCATCTGATGATAATGACGAAGTGCACGAACGGTGACGCCGGCAAAATCCGCCAGCTCTTTGCTACGCACGCCGCCCTCCTTCGCCATTTTGTGATTCCGCCGCACAAGAACGCCCATCCGAGAGCCGCCGTCGAGGCGATCGCTTGCCAGAAAGGCCGCTCCTCATCGAAGATGGGCTGTTATCATAAAGCCACTTTACACGCCTGGGCACCCCTACAAACAGAGGCCGCCATGGAAAACCTGACAAAACCATCGAAGGTCGCCATTGGAATAGCGGAGTTGTTCGCCCTAGTCTGTGTAGCGGCCCTCATACTCATTCTTGCGCGAGAGACCCCAAGCCTAACCGAAAACGGGAATGACGAGCCCGCACACGAACCCGTGATATCCGACAATCTGCTATTTTGACCCCGGAGTACCGCAGGCGAGCCAACGCGCCGAAGGCGTTCAAGATAAATCTTCAGGGAACAACGGCGTCTACATAATTGAAAGCGGCGTCTGCTATGTCATGGAAGAAGACCAATCCCCGTTGATAGCCCTTCTCGAAGAGATCTTCGAGAAGGCGCGCGAAGAAACGGGCGTCTCGAAGGAAGACCCGCAGAAAACACCTGTCGACAAACGGGTCTGGCTCTACGAAAGCGAGCTCGAAGAAGCGGCTGAGCAGGAACAGAGCGCTTCGCGATACACTTCCTGATACGCCACTTTGCGCTCGCGCGACACTCGCGCGACATCCTCGTATTCGGGGTACAAACGCACGGCACCGTCCGGGAGAACAACCCGCTTTGCGCGCATAGGGCCAAATGCCGTCTCGATCGGCACAATTTCTCGCGGAAGAACGGTGCGCTGCATGGGGGTGCGACGGACGCCGATGGTAGTCGTCTCCTCGAAGAGCACCTGCTCAAGCACGGCAATGTCCTCTTCGGCGCACAAAACCTGAATCTGATATGCGGGACGATTTTTCTTCATGAACACGGGGGCGTAATGCGCCTCGCGCGCACCTGCCGCGAATAGACACTCCATCGCGTACCCGAGCGCTTCACCAGAGCAATCGTCCACTTCGGTCTCAAGCTTCCACACGAACGGACCGCCGTGCGGCGTTGCCACATCAGCAGAGCTGGCGGATGTGCCAGCTTCTTCAATCAGCATGGCACGCACCAGGCTCGGTCGCTCATAGGAACGCTTGCCCGCGCCTATGCCGACTTTTTTGATAACGAAACGCTCGGGGAGAGCCGATTTCGTACGCACCGCCGCAGCGATGGCGGCGCCTGTAGGGGTAACAAGCTCGCCGCGCACCGACGAGATGCTTATGGGCAGCCCCTCGTTTGCAACGATGTTCGCAACCGCTGGAACGGGAATGGGCAAAACGCCATGCTGACAGCGCACGGTGCCGCAGCCCTCGACGAGCCCCGTGATTACGACATCGTCTATTCCCAAATCGTCAAGGCATATCGCCGCCGCGACGATGTCCACGATAGAATCGACCGCACCTACTTCGTGGAAATGAACCTGATCAATGGGCACGCCATGAGCCTGGGCCTCGGCTTTGGCAAGAATGTCGAAGATGCGCAGCGCTGTGCATCGCGCGCGCTCGGAAAGGTCGGCCGATTCTATGACGGCGGAGATTTCGGCAAGACCGCGGTGGTCGTGGTCGTGGTCGTGGTCGTGGTCGTGGTCGTGGTCGTGG
>NZ_JH815198.1:1750368-1804830 GCF_000296445.1 Slackia piriformis YIT 12062
GGTCGTGGTCGTGGTCGTGGTCGTGGTCGTGGTCGTGGAGATTATCGCCCTCGCCGTGCAGATACGCCATATCGTGATCGTGGTTTTCGTGCGCTTCGTCCAGAAGCACCGCAAAATCGCACGCATCAAGCCCCGCTTTGGACACCCGCGATACCCTCACGTCGAATCCCTCTACGGGCAAGCTCCGCAAAACAGCCTCGAGTTTTTCCTCGTTCGCCCCAAGATCGAGAAGAGCTCCTACCACCATGTCTCCGCTTATGCCCGAATTGCACTCCAGATACAGCGTTTGCACCGCTCGCACTCCTTCGTTTCTCTCTCAGAATTCTTGCCGTCTACCAGGCCTCTCCAACACAACGTAAATCCGCTTGCCCTTACCGACCGAAACGGTCTTCATTGATCTTGGCAAGAGACCCTTCGTCGGTCCTGCAACAATCCAGCATCAAGCATGGTCGATGAGGGCCGCCTGGTAACCACCGCCAAATCCGTTGTCGATATTCACCACGGAAACCCCGCTCGCGCAGGAATTCAGCATTGCGAGCAAGGCTGTCACTCCCCCGAACGATGCGCCGTAGCCAACGCTTGTCGGCACCGCAATCACGGGGCACGATGCCATCCCCCCTATCACGCTGGGAAGAGCGCCCTCCATTCCCGCAACCGCCACGATTGCCCGGGCGCGCGCTATTTCATCGGCGTGGGCAAGCAGCCTATGAATGCCCGCCACGCCCACGTCGTACAGACGAACAACCCGACTTCCCATCATCTCCGCCGTAAGGGCCGCCTCTTCCGAAACGCGCAGGTCGCTTGTGCCTGCGGCGGCAACCACCACGTATCCGTTGCCATCGGGATCGGGAGCGCCTCCCACCACAACCATCTCGGCGTCTTCGTGGTATACGAACTCGGCAGCATCCCTTTCGGAAAGCAGCGATGCAACCTCATCGGCCTTGGCGCGATCGACACGCGTTGCCATAACACGACGCTGGCCGGACGAACGAAGCGCCTGTATGATTCCGGCAATTTGCGCGGCGCTTTTTCCGGCCCCGTACACCACCTCGGAAACGCCCTGGCGAATGCCGCGCTGTGTGTCTATCTTGGCATAGCCCAAATCACGAAACGGCTCGGTCTGAACGCGCGCCGTAGCATCGGCCGGACTCATCTCGCCCGCCGCCACCCTCTCGAAAAGATGTTGTAAATCGCGTTTCTCCATACCATTCCTTCTCGATTGTTTGAGCAAACCTATCCCAAACCAAGCGATTCTTCAACCCGGTCGAGAGCAGCCTGGTCAATTCGGTTTCCTGCGGGAACCCTCGTCGCAAAACAAGAAAAATTTGGCTTGTTTGCCGTTGAAAGTCCCATCAACCTTGACGCAGCTCTTACGCAATCCTTGCTAAAGCCTGCATCCCTCAACGGCGAAACAACACCCAATTCCGCCAAGGCGCGAAAACCAGGACGTCGAGAAGGGTCATCGGATGCATTTGTTCCATCGAGCAGAATCTTGCGACCGTCGCGCTCCATTGCATCAAGGATCGTCCCGAAAATAAACCGTTTGCACCAGTAGCATCGGTCAGGCGGATTAGTGCACACTTCGTCATGCGAAAGGATATCCGCCCGAATCAGTTCGAACTCCGCGCCGATTTCTTCCGCAACGCGCTGCGCGTCATCAAGCTCGAACGGAGCCTGAAACGCCGTCATCACCATATAGGCCTTCACATCTATTCCAGCATGCACAAGGGCCGCCAGCAAAAACGACGAATCGCACCCTCCCGAAAATGCAAGACCGTAACAAAGACGCGGATTGAGAGAAGATGCAGCGTTTTCCCAGGTTAAAATTTCACTCATCTAGCGACGCATTCCCTTCTCGGCTTCGCGAATCACCGTTTCGTAATGAGAGATCTTATAATCAAGGCGATCGAGGCCCGCCTGCAGAGCGGCAATACGCTCGCGAACCAGTTCGCGCTGTTCTTCGAGCAAAGTCTTTCTTGCGGGAGCCGTCTGATCCCCTTCCTCGAGCAAATCCATGTATTCAATCAACGCCTCGATCGAGACGCCCGCCGAACGCATGCATTTCAAAAACTCGACGGCGTTGCAGCTCGTTTCGTCATAATCGCGAATCCCCGACGCATTCCGCGGAACATGACGCAGCAACCCCACGCGCTCGTAATAACGCAGCGTATCTGCAGAAATATCGTAGCGTTTGCTCACTTCGGCGATTTTCATGATCGGCCCTTCATCGATGCTTCAAACCACAAGCAACTTCGCTCGTCCATGCGCATTGAAACACTGTAAGCCAACTCCAAGTCAAGTGAAGCGCAAAAGTACAGATGCATCAAACCGCCCCGTACCGTCACGCCCCAAAGCGCACAAGGTCAATCAGCTCCTGTTTCGAATGGATGTTCAACTTTTCATACACGTGTTTGATATGCGTCCGCACCGTGTTGTAGGAGATTGTCAAATCGTCAGCAATATATTGAGCGCTACGCCCCATAGCAACCAACTCCAGGATTTCCGCTTCGCGCTCGGTCAGCCCGAATCTTTCCGCAAGAGATCCGCATGACGGAACGTCGGCGAACGTGACCCCATTATCGTCGGAATCGAAAACGCCTCGGCTCGCCGCCAGCCCGGCACCATCGGCCCCGTAAGAACGCATCACCCCGCGCCGCCTTCGCTCATGTATATGATTCGAACAACGACCCCATCCCCGGTTTGCACGGCGTGAGTACGGTAGTCGGAGACATGTACGGCGATGTCTACGACTACAAGGTGCCAGGAATCAACCTTGGCGGCGCATGCACGACATTCGGATACCTGCTGGGCAAGAAGCTTCCCGCCGGAGAATGGTAAGCACTCAACCGAGACGTCGCTTCGTTGGGTCCGCGCGTCAATAGGCCTCGCGGCGCTCGAACACAGCCCTCCCCTTCGGGCCGCCGCAGTCTTTCGGCTGTGACGGCCCGAATTGCTTTCCTGCTTGCCGTGATTCAAAAAGCTAGGAATACCTGGCAACAAGATGGGCCAGCGCGTCCATGCAGGCATCGTCGGCGCCAAGGGCAGGAATGTATGTAAAATGGGCATCAGCAAGGCCGGCAGCACGTGCGGCCGCATAATACGCATCGGCAGCCTCTTCGGCCACCTCGAACGACGTTTCGATGCAATCCACGGCAAAGCCGGGGCAGACCACAGCAACGTCATCCACGCCATCGCATGCCAAGCGCTCCAGCTCGGGAACCAGCATGGGGCCCTGCCATTTCCTATTGTCGAACCGCGATTGATACGTCACCAGCACGTCTTCGTCATCCATGCCAAGAACCCCTGCCAAACGTTCCGCAGTCTTTCGCGTCGTTTCAACGTAAGTGTCTCCGCGCTTTGCGAACGAGATGGGAACCGAATGAAACGAAACGACCAGCTTCGAAGACGGCAAGGCTCGAGGAAGCCACGAGCGAAGAACCGATTTGGCCAGCGCCTCTATATACCCAGGGGCGTTCCAATATTCGTCGATGAAAGTCCACTGGTCGTCCCCTGGAGCGATACGCCCCATCTGTCGACAGAATTCCTCATGGCACGTGCCCGCGCACGCGCGTGTATGCTGCGGATACAGCGGCAGGCCCACGATACAATCGGCCCCGGCGTCGCGCAATTCATGCAGCCCTGCTTCGATGGAGGGATTCCCGTAGCGCATTCCCAGCCGCACCGCGACGGTCTCGCCGAGCAGTTCCCCAATTCGCCTTTCCAGCTCTTCGCATTGCTTTTGAGATTCCAACATGAAAGGGCTGCCCTGGGGGGTCCAAAACGCCTGGTAGCGAGCGGCGGTTTTCTTCGGGCGATTCGGCAGGACGAAAAGATTCAAAATAGGCTGCCACAGAAACGCCGGCATATCCACGACATTGCGGTCGGAAAGAAATTCCTTCAAGTACGGCCTTATGGCCTCAGGCGTCGGATCGTCGGGCGTACCCGTATTCATCAGAAGAATGCCCAGCATCACAACCCTTTCCGAGTTCATGGCGAATCGACGAGCAAGACGCCGAGAGCAAATTTTGAGCAGTTAGCCCCACACCTTGCATCCAAATGCAGCTCGACAGCGTTCCGGACTCGAAAAACACCCGAAACGTATCAACGGGCGCGCATTTTTCAATAAGGCAACGCTATGAACATCAAATTAATCAACAGATTCTTTCAATTCGTAGATTAATTTGTATGTGCAGCGTTTGTCGCGTCGTCCCGTTGGTACGTATCGTGCAAAACTCGATAAAAAAACGCCGTGCTCGTGCAAGAAGTCGCACAACCACACCAAATTGACCGCCGGCATGACAGCGGAAAACGCCCTGCGGCGCTCTTGGCTACAAGCAGCGCATCGCCATACACCAAATTAACGGCGCCGTAGACTCTAGCATTTCGAACAACGTTCAGGGAAAACGCCCGCAATGAAGCGCGTCTTTACGCTAATAAGCGTACGCGACACCCGTCATGGCCGCACATGATGCCACCGCGCGCAACGCCAGCCCGCATCGTCGGACTACAATACCCAAAGGCCGACAGCCCAATTCCAAAGCGCAACTCCGCGCTAGCGCCCGAACAGCTCTTCGGCCTGCGCCATGCGCCTGGCAATAGGCACGCCGAAGGGGCAGCGCGCCTCGCATTCCTCGCACGCAATGCACGAAGATGCCGTCTCGCCCAACGCCTCATAGTGCGCTTGCACGGATGCCGGCACCTCGTCCTGCATGACAGCAAGGTCGTAGAACTTGTTCACCAGCGCAATGTTGATGCCCGAAACGCACGGCGCGCAATGCCCGCAGTAGGTGCACTGCCCGTAATAAGCGTGGCGCGGGGCGCCGGCAAGCACGCTCGCATAGTCGCGCTCCTCTTCGCTTGATTGCTCGTAAGCGAGCGCATCGTCAACGTGCTCCAACGTCGTCACGCCCACCATGACGCTAGCGGCAGCGGGGCGCGTCAGCGCGTAATGAATGCACTGCACGGACGTAAGTGCCACGCCGAACGGAGACGTCTCCGCGGAAAGAAGACGACCGCCGGCATAGCCTTTCATCACCGTTATCCCCACGTCTTCGCGCTCGCACGTCGCGTACAGCTCGGCACGAACGGGCTCCATACCCTCAAGCTCCTCATCGTATTCGCCGAACATGTCATCGAGGTTTTCGGAAGCGGGCATCATATCGAAGGCTGGATTTACGCTGAACATGATAGCTTCAATCTCGCCCTGACAAGCGGCAAGCAGCGCCACGTCCGGGTTGTGCGTCGAAAGGCCCACATGCCCAATCGCGCCCGTCGCCTTCAATTCGCGCACGTAAGCCATGAACTCGCCGTTGACGACCCGCTTGAATTCCTCCACGTCGTCCACGTAGTGAATCATGCCAAGCTCCACATGGTCGGTTCCCAAACGCGCAAGCAAATCCTCAAACGCCGGACGAACCTTGTCCATGTCGCGCGTGCGAACATACTGGCCGTCCTGCCACGTCGCCCCAATATGGCCCTGAACGATCCAGTGGTCGCGCTGTCCTTTAATGCCCTCTCCCAACGCGCTTCTGACCTCAGGATTCGGCATCCAACAATCCAATATATTCACGCCTGCGGCGGCGAAGCGGTGCGTAATCTCCACCACTTCTTCGACCGGCTTGTCTTCCATCCATTCGGCGCCAAAGCCTATTTCGCTCACCATCAAATCGGTCTTGCCCAAACGACGATAGTTCATGAGGCCTCCCTCTCTTTGATACCGCACAGTGCGTAAACGGAACCCTTAGGCGAAAATCAACCCGTTGCTCACCAGCATCCATCCCAAAAACGCCACCCAGGCAACCGCCACTACAATGCGCACGGCATTGGGCACACGCAGCCCAGGCTCGGGCACCATGAGCATGGCGATGGCTCCGCCGAGCGCGCCGCCCAAATGACCGCTGATAGAAATGCCCGGCACCAAGAACGAATACGCCACGTTGGCCGCAATCACGCCCCACATGCCCTTGCTGTATTCGGCGAAGAATTCGCGACCTTCGCGATGCAGCACGCCCAAAAGCGCCGTCGCCACGAACAGGCCGAACACGCTCGTGGACGCGCCGGCCGACACCGTCATCCCGCCGTCGGCCATGCCGACAAGATACGAGACAGCATTACCGGTGATGCCGCCAATGAAGTACAGCAGCACGAAGTTCGCCTTGCCCAACACCTGTTCGAGCAAAGCGCCCACGCTGTAGAGCGCCACCATGTTGAAGGCAAGATGCATCAGGTCGAGGTGCAAAAACATGGGCGTGACGAATCTATACAGGTCAGCCGCCGACTGCACGAGCGGCGGATACATTGCCCCCATGCCAACGAGCACCCGCGAAGAGATGTCGAAGCTGAACCCCGACAGAAACACTTCAACAGCGTACACGACCACATTGATCGCAATCAACGCCAGCGTGACCGCCTGGTATGCGTTCCGCTGGAAGAACGTGCCTTTAGACGCTTTCATCATGCGCTTGAGCTGAGCGTCGTCGATGACGCGGCGCGATTCGCCGACCACGCGCGCGCCTTCGGCCGATCCGCCATTGCCGCCGGCGGCCGCATTGTTGCCGCCAACACCTGCGCTTTTGGCATCTCCGCTGCTTGCCCCTGGGCCGTTTTGAAGATTATCGTCAATCACGCGTGTATCCTTCCGATGGAATCTGTTCAAACCTGTTTGGGCTCGTCCGAAGCAAGCTGGAGCGCGCAGGGGCGCCAAGCCATGCGGCAATTCCCGCCGCCGCAAGCCCAAATACGATCACCACGGCAATATCGGCTGGGTCGGGCACCCAAGAAGCAAGTCCGCTTTCAATAAAAGCGCGCGCCATCAGCCCGAACACCAAGATTGCCGCAGACAAAGCCATGCCGAGCGCAGGCAGCGCCCTGCCGCCGCGCGAACAAAGCAAAGCGCCCGCCATCGCCGCGGCAAGCCAGGATACGGCCACAGCCCACACTGAAGGATTAGACAGCTGGGCAATGACTCCCTGCTCCGCGCCGCCCGCAAGCGACCCTGGCACAAACAACCCGCCGCCCGTGAACGACCCCATGCCGCAATACGAAAGCAAGAGGGCCGCCACGATGCCGAACAGCGTCGTACCAAGCGCATCTCGCACACGCAGACACAGCCCTGAAAGCAAAGGAAGAACCGACAAGGCCCCCATCAGAGAGAGCGCCGCAACCGAAGAGCCGGCAACCGCCGCCGCCTTGCTCAAGCGCCCGCACGTAAAAAACCACGCCGCAGCAACCACGGCGAACAAAGCGGCAACCACGTATGAGCCGCTTGCCGCCATGCCGGCAGCAAGCGAAACAAACGCAAGCACGGCGCCAATGCGGGGGAACAAGCCGCCGATCACCGCCACGGAGATAGCCATGGCCCACGCGCCCACATCGGCCGAACCCCCGAACAGCGACGCCAAATCGGCATGGGACAGGCCGATCCGGACCGACGCCCCGCATGCGAGAGCCGACCAAATGCCGCCGATGACCTCCCCTGCGCCGCCGTGCAGGCGCTCGGCAAGACCCGTGCGGGCGCGCACGACGGCGGGCATGGCCTCGGTGCCATCCTCGATTTCCTCTTCGTCATCGCACGCTTCCCCCACGATGGCCGCAAGCTCTCGAGCGCCCCTGCGAGCACTGCCCAGATGAGGCATCATCGCATCGGCAAACAGCGAAACGGACTCGAACCGGTCTTCCCGATCGATTGCCAATGCGCCGAAGACGGCTTCGTCCACTTCTTCGTCCACGTCGCCGCGGGCGAGAGAGGGAATGACTATCTCGGCATCTTCAATCGCGCGCTGGGCCGAAGCGAGGTCGCGCGCGAGAAAGGGATTGTATCCCGTGAGCATCTGATACGTCAGCGAAGCAAGGGCCCATTCGTCGGTGCGCACGTCGGGCGCCTCAAGACGCATCTGCTCGAGGGGCATGTATCCTATGGTTCCTCCCGACGCCTGGCCGAATCCGGCCTCGTGGGAAAGCTGAGCCAGGCCGAAATCGGTCACCTTCACCTGACCCTGCCTGTTTATGAGCACGTTGTCGGGCTTGATGTCCAAGTGCAGAACCTGATTGTCGTGAGCGACCTCGAGCGCATGGGCTACGGCTTCGAACACGCAGGTCACCACGTCGAGGGAAAGCGCACCGCCCTCTTCGCGCATGAGCTCGGTCAGCGTCACGCCGTCGACATATTCCATGATAAGGTAGGCCATGGGGCCTTCTATCTCGAAATCGTACACGCCGACGATGTGCGAGTCGGACAGCATGGCCGCCGTACGCGCCTCGTCAAGACCTGGGATATCGCGGGGCGTAGAAGGCGTTGCTGCCTGCCCGAACGTGTCAAGACGGAGACACTTGATGGCCACGCGACGCTGGATGCGCGTATCCCATGCAACCTGCACCGTCGCGAACCCGCCGCTGCCCGCAATCTCGAGCGGACGATATCTGTTCAAGATAAGATTTTGCACGCCATGCAGCCTTTCATTTACAATAGGTTGATTATTATATATGTCTTGAGCTCACGAACCATAACCGCAGAAAGGCTTGAGTCGCCATGGGATTCTTCTCTAAGTTCGAGGGAAAGATGGAGGACACCTTCGAAGGTGCCGCCGGCAAGATGCAGAAATCGCCCATCTCCCCCGTTCAGATTATGAAAAAAGCCGAAAAGCAGATGCGCCGCGAAAAGGTGGTCAGCGCCGGCAAGCAATATGCGCCCACGCTCTACACCGTCCTTGTCAATCCTGACGACGACCAGCGCCTCTTCGGCTTCTATCCCACCTTGGCAGGCGAATGCGAGACCCGCCTCGCCGCAACCGCAAGCGCAGACGGCTTGGCCATGGACGGTCATCCTCTGGTTCGCTTCATCGTGGACGACGGCCTGAAGCATGGCAAGTTCGACATCATCGCCGAAGTGGTAAGCGCCCCGATCGTGGAGCAGCTTCGCGCCGAGGAAATGCAGCGTTACGGCATGGGCGGCGCAAAGCCCGCGCCTGTCCCTCAGGCCGCCGCATACGGCAATCCCGCCTATGCGCAGCAGCGCCCTGCCCAGCCTCAGCCGATGCAGGTCCCTCCCATTCAGCAGCCCCAGGCCGCAGACCCCTTCGCGCCAAGCGCCGGCGGCGATTATGGTCAGCAGATTTTCGGCGAGGGAATACCGGCGGCGCAACCCGTTCAGCCGCAACCTGCAGCGAAACCCCCGCTGCCCTACGTTCCTGAAAACGAAATAGACTACTCGCTTAACTACGGCGAATACACCTTCGATAGCAAGAACTTCGAAGACTATCGCAAGGCGGACGAAAGCGATCAGGAGCAAGCCGCGGCCGCACCGAACGTCACCGGCGAAGAAAAGGCGGACTCTTCTCCCGATGCCCCCCAGGATGAGGGGATTCACGGAGCTGCATCCAACGCGAACGCGGCACCTGGCGTGGAAGCCGGCGCAGCCCGCCAGCACAACCCCCACCGTCCGGAACATGCCGCCGCCGTCCAACCCGAATTCCCTGCCCAGCAGTACGGCTACGCTCCCCAGGGTATAGGAGCGTACCCCACGCCGAACCCTGCATACCCCCCGATGGGCATGGGCATGCAACCGAGCAACGCATATGCCTACGCGCAGCAGGGCCGCCCTTACGGGGCATACCCCAATATGCAGCAAGCCGCGCCCGCGCCCGTATACGGTGCCGCGCCCCACACGGTCGCATTCACGGCCGGAGCAGCCCAAGCGAACGCCGTGCCTCATGCAGGCGCTGTGCGCGCGCACCTTATCGACATCGCATCCAACCGTTCGTACGACCTGGCTACAAGCCGAATCCTCATCGGCCGCGAAACCAGCAACGACATCATCCTGAACGACCTCAACGTAAGTCGTCAGCATGCGCAGATTGCCTTCGAGCCTCAGGGCGTCTGGGTTGTCACCGACCTCGGATCAACCAACGGAACCCTGGTCAACGGCATGCCCATCACCCGACGCGGCCTTGCCGACGGCGACCGCATCACGCTCGGCATGACCGAGTTCGTGTTTTCCATGCGATAGGAGCAATTCGTGATCGACGTCATTCTTCTTGCGGGACGCCTCCTTTTCGTCGCGCTACTGTACCTGTTCCTGTTCGCCCTCATGAAAACGGGCATCGGTCTGGTCAAAGGACAGCGTAAGAAAGAAAAGAGCTGGGGCATCTCGGTAGAGCGCGGCCCCAAGGAGCTTCGTGGCGTGAAAATGTCCGTTCGCGGCCCCATCATCGTCGGCCGCGCTCCTGGTGCAGACATCGTCATTGGCGCAAGCTACGTTTCGGCCCGTCATGCTCGATTCAGCATCATGGGGGCTAACCTCTTCGTCGAAGACCTCGGCTCCACCAACGGTACCGCAGTCAACGGCCGCCGCATCACCGAGCCTACCGTGCTGAAGAACAACGACGTCGTCAACGTTGGCGACGTCGCCATCCGCGTGAGGTACGAATAGTGGCTGCCGAAAAAGAACATAAGCACATTCGGGGAAGGCACGCCAAGGGCGCCCTTCCCTCTTACGGCTCGCGCACTGACGTGGGCCTGGTGCGCGAGCATAACGAAGACAGCCTTGCCGTGAACCCTCCCCTTTATGCCGTTGCCGACGGCATGGGCGGGCACGCCGCGGGAGAGGTCGCCAGCGAAATAGCCATTCAAGCGCTTGTGGCGAACGCCCCCGACACCCCCGATGGAGACAACCTGGCACGCGCCGTTGTCGCAGCAAACCACGCCATCATTCGCGCCGTTCACGAAGGCATCGGCCGTAAAGGCATGGGCACCACCATGACCGCCGCTATGCTCTCCGGAAAACGACTGGTCATCGCCCAGGTTGGCGACTCGCGAGCCTATCTCCTACACGAAGGAAGCCTGCAGCGCATCACCCGCGACCATTCCCTTATGGCCGACCTCATCGATTCAGGCCAGATCACGCCCGAAGAAGCCAAGACCCATCCGCAGCGCAGCGTCATAACGCGCGCCTTGGGCAGCGACCCTTCGACGCTTCCCGACATATACGAAATGAACGTCAGCGCGGGCGACCGCCTGCTTTTGTGCTCCGACGGACTATCGGGCATGGTCGATGACCCTTTACTTGAAAGCATCCTGGCCCGCGTGAAAGACCCCCAGCGCTGCGCCGCTGCACTCGTCAACGAGGCCATCACGGCAGGCGGGCACGACAACGTGACCGCCATCGTGGTCGACGCCCCCTCGAACGCCGAAGCCATTATCAAGAAAGAGACGATCAAGGGAAGAATCGGCGCCATCATTGCAGCCATCGCCCTCGTTCTAGTACTTGCGGGCGGCATCGGCGGCTCTCTGGCGTATCTGAACCATACCGCGTTTCTGGGCGAGCAAGACGGAAACGTCACGGTGTACCGAGGAATGCCGGGGGCCGTCATGGGCATCCCGCTTTCCACGTTCGACCACGATACCGGACTTGCCGTCGAAGAATTGGACAACATCCCCGCCAATGTTTCCGAGCGCCTGAAAGACGGGATACGCGTAGATTCCGTCGCAGATGCGGATGCGCTTGTCGAAACCTGGAAAAAGCAGATCGAAGAACATAAGCAGTCCGCCACGCCCGAGGGCGAGAACGAAAAAGACAAGGATTCTTCCGCATCGACGACCGACGAAAAAACGACCGATTCCCAGAAAGAGGCCTCTACGACCTCTGAACGCACTCAGGAAAACGAAGGCGGTGACGAACAATGACACGTCGTAATACGGAGCTTTTGCTCCTATGCCTTGCGGCACCGTTTGTCATCCTGCTCTTCTCGATGGTGCTGGTGAAGCAAGACACGGCCCTCTCGTTCGAAACGCTGGCGGTGCCCCTCGGCCTGTTCGGGGCCTTCATCGTTGCGCATATCGCCACGCGCTTCTTCGCGAAAAACGCCGATCCGGCCATCATGCCCATCGTATTCGGCCTGTCCGGCATTGGCATCGCGTTTGTCACAAGGTTAGCTCCCGACCTGGCAATACGCCAGGTCATGTGGCTTTTCCTGGGAATTGTCCTCATGGTTGCCACCCTGGCCATAGTTCGCAACCTCGATAAGCTTGCACGCTATAAATACACGTTCATGATTGTAGGCATCGTGCTGCTGCTCATGCCTATGCTTCCCGGCATAGGCCAAGAGGTTCTTGGCAGCCGCATCTGGATCAAAATCGGAGGCTTCAGCTTCCAGCCGGGCGAAATCGCCAAGGTGTGCATCGTCATCTTCCTAGCGTCCTATCTGGCACAAAACCGCGAGATGCTTTCGGTATTCACCGTGCGCGTAGGCCGCTTCTACCTGCCCGACGCCACAACGCTCGGACCGCTACTCGTCATGTGGGGCATCTCGTTCTCCATCGCCGTGTTCGAGAAAGACCTCGGCAGCGCGCTTGTGTGCTTCGTGCTCTTCCTCACTATGCTCTACATCGCAAGCGGCAAGAAGATGTTCCTCGTCGTGGGCTTTGGCCTGGCGGCCCTCGGCTGCGTCATCCTATATGCAGCGTTTGGCCACATTCAAATTCGCGTGAACACCTGGCTCGACCCCTTCTCCGACGCTATGAATACGGGCTACCAGCTCTGCCAGTCCATCTATTCGCTGGCCGACGGCGGTATGCTGGGCGTTGGCGTGGGCAACGGCCTTGCTGAAAACATCCCCGTCGTGGAGTCCGACTTCATCTTCGCCGCCATCGCCGAAGAAACCGGCCTTCTGGGCGGTGCGGCCGTGCTGCTGCTGTTCTTGTGCCTTGCCATACGCGGCTTCGCAACAGCGGCGCGCGCGAAAAGCGACGTGAGCTCGTTTGTCGCAGTCGGCGTTACCGTAACCATCGTGCTGCAGGCCTTCATCATCGTCGGCGGCGTAACCCGCCTCATCCCCTTGACCGGTCTCACGCTTCCCTTCATCAGTCAGGGCGGCTCCTCGCTTCTGGCAAGCTTCATCGGCATCGGACTGCTGCTGCGCTGCGGCGACGAGGGCACGGGCATCAATTCCGAAATGAAAGACGGCACGGGACGCATGCGCGCCATCGGCGCACATGGCGCAACGCGCGGAGCGAACGATTCGAGCGTTCTGGGCCGCGTCGCCCTTGGCCGCCGTCTCACGTCCACCATGGTGGCCTTCGCCCTGCTGTTCGCCCTGCTGGTCGCCAACCTCACCTACGTCATGGTGTTCATGGCGGACGAATACCAAAGCTACCCTGGCAACAACCACACGCTGTACAGAGAAGCCAAAACGGAGCGCGGCTCCATTAGCACCTACGACGGTGTGGTCTTGGCGGAAAGCGTCCAACAAGAAGACGGGACCTACGTCCGCACGTATCCGCAGGGCAGCCTGGCAAGCCATGTCGTTGGCTATTACTCCCAGCAGTACGGCCTCTCAGGCATCGAGCAATCCATGAACGACACGCTCAAAGGCCAGGAGAACTTCGCGAGCTGGTCTGACGTGGTGAACTACCTCGCTGGCATCAACACGCCGGGCAACGACGTAGCACTTACCCTGAACTCCAAGATTCAGCAGGCCGCCGAAGAGGTGCTGGAAGGCTACAAGGGAGCAGTCGTCGTGATGGACCCCAACACGGGTGCCGTGCTGGCTCTGGCTAGCTCGCCTACATACTCCAACGCAGACGTCGAATCGCTGCTTGCCGCAGCATCGAGCGGGTCCGATTCTTCGGGCGGCGCCCTTATCAACCGCGCAACCAACGCGCTGTATGCGCCGGGTTCAACCTTCAAGCTCGTCACGCTTACGGCACTGCTCGAAAAAGGCCTTGCAACCGAGAATACGCAAGTTGAGTCCCCCGCGTTTGCCACCATCGGCAACGGAGAGCTTTCCAATGCGAACGACATCGGCTACGGAACCATCACGCTCAAGCGTGCAACGGAGGTTTCCTCCAACACGGCCTTTGGCGCGCTGGGCGCCGAGAAGGTAGGCTCGGATCTCCTGGTTGAAACCGCCGAAAAGTTCGGCTTCAACAAGTCTATCGACGATTTCGAGCTGCCGCTCTACACCAGCCTCATGCCCGATCCCGAGGAAATGACCGAGTGGGAGACGGCATGGGCGGCTTGCGGCCAGCCCGTCGGCCAGCACGAAAGCCCGGCAGGTCCGCAGGCAACCGTTATGCAGATGGCCATGGTGGCTTCCGCCATCGCCAACGACGGCGTGCTCGAAACCCCGTATTTCGTAGAGGGAGTCTACAATTCCAAGGGCGAGCGCTCGTTCACCGCCAGCGCAAAAGCCTATGGAACCGTTATGAGCAAGCAGACCGCCGACTCGATCACCGATATGATGATTGGAGTCGTGGAAAACGGCACCGGCTACGAAGCCGCCATCAACGGCGTCGAAGTGGCCGGCAAGACCGGTACCGCCGAGACGAACAAGGAATACAACGACAGCTGGTTTGTGGGCTTCGCGCCCGCAGACAATCCCAGCGTCGTAGTGGCCGTTGCGATCGAGGAAGGTGTCCACGGCAACGACGAGGCTGGACTGGCAAGTCCCCGCGCCAAAAAAGTGCTTGAATCGGCGCTTCAAGTGCAGGGGCTGCTCTAAGTGAGGTACGATTGCTGTTTTACCGATCACCATGCGCATGCGCGCTTCGGAGCCGGAACACAGTTTAAATGGAGCAAATAGGCAACGAGACGGACATAGAGGAGAGAAACGTGATAGGAAGGGTGTTCAACGAGCGGTACAAGATTACCGAACGCATCGGTATAGGAGGCATGGCCGAGGTATATAAAGCACAAGACCAGGTCCTCGGCCGCACGGTGGCAGTTAAGGTCATGCTGCCGCAATATGCAGCAGACCCCGAATTCACCGCCCGCTTCAAACAGGAAGCAGCTTCGGCAGCAAACCTGCAGAGCCCCTACATCGTCAACGTATACGACTGGGGCCAGGATGGCGGTACGTATTTCATCGTCATGGAATACGTGCGCGGCACCGACCTGAAGACCGCCGTTCAGCAACGTGGCGCCATCAACCAACGCAAGGTGGCTGAAATCGGCAGCCAGGTCTGTCAGGCGCTTTCCGTCGCCCACGGCCAAGACATCATGCACCGCGACATCAAGCCGCAAAACATCATGGTGCAGCCCGACGGCAACGTGAAGGTCATGGACTTCGGCATCGCGCGCGCCAAAAACAGCGTGAAAGCCAAGACCTCCAGCGTGCTCGGTACCGCCCACTATATCTCTCCCGAGCAGGCTCAGGGCAAAGAGCTCGACGGCGCAAGCGACATGTACTCCCTCGGCTGCGTGCTCTACGAAGCCGCAACCGGGCAGCTCCCCTTTGACGGCCCCGATGCCGTGAGCGTCGCCATGCGCCAGGTCAACGAGGCGCCGCTGCCGCCGAGCCAAGTGAAGCCCGACATCAGCCCCGACCTTGAGGCCATCATCATGAAGGCCATGGAGAAAAACCCCGCCAACCGCTTCCAGACCGTGCGCGATATGAAGCACGCCCTGGATGACTTCCTCATGGGCCGTCCGCTCAACCTTGCAGGCGCAAGCGCGGCCTCGGCACCGACCAGCGTCATGGGCGCCGCTCCCGCGGTCATGGGTACCGAGGGAGGCACGGCGGTCATGCAGCCGCTTACCCCGGGCAACTCTGGCCCCATGCAGCAGGCAACGAACTTCCGCATGGACGACGATTCGGAGAAAAAGTCGCGCAAGAAGACCGTCGGCATCGTCGTCGGTCTCATTGCGGGCATCATCGCCATCGCAGCCGTTGCCATGGCATTGCTTGGTGGCGGCGAGGCCAAAGTGCCCAACGTCGTGGGCCAAACGCAAGATTCAGCCGTACAGGCGATCGAGGCCGCAGGCTATGTCGTCGGAGACGTGACTGAGGAATACAGCGCCGACGTTGTTGCAGGACGCGTGTGCAAGCAGGACCCCGAGGCAGACAGCGCGCTCGAGAAAGGTGGCAAGGTCAACATTGTCATCTCAAAGGGCGTGGAGAAGGGCAGCATTCCCGACCTGAGCGGCATGACGGCCGAACAGGCGGAAAAGGCCATTAAAGACGCTGGATACACGCCGCAATACGCAGGCAACGAAGTCTCCGAAGCCGATGCCGACACGGTAAGCAAGCAAGATCCCGCAGCAGGCAAAGAGGCTGACAAGGGCACCACGGTCAAATACTGGATCTCCACCGGCCCCGAAGATATCGAGGTTCCCAACGTCGTGGGCTACGACCAGGCAAGCGCCAAGAGCACTCTTGAGAAGGCGGGCTTCACGGTAAGCGTCGCCACGGGTAGCTACAGCGACGAATACGCCGAGGGCGAGGTCATGAGTCAGACCCCTAATGGCGGCAAGCTCGGCAAGGGAGAAACGGTCACCATCACCGTTTCGAAGGGGCAAGACCCCGATAAGAAGGCCATCAACATCCCGAACGTTGTAGGCATGACCCAATCTCAGGCGCAAAGCGCGCTTGCGGAAGCAGGGTTCCGCTACAACGTCTCTGAAACCTCGAGCAATTCCGTCGAAAAAGGAACGGTCATCAGCCAAAGCCAGACCGGTACCGGCAAGAAAGGCGACACGATCACCATCACGGTATCCACGGGCCCCTCGTCAAACGGCGGCAATGGCAACGGGAATGGCAACGACAATTCTGATGGTTCTGGAAACGGAAACGGCAACGACAATTCTGATGGTTCTGGAAACGGAAACGGCAACGCCGGCGTAACCGATCCAGAGGAAACCTCCAAGTCCTAACTCCGCTTGCTCCTTCGTGCCGCACATTATGCTTCATTTTGAAAACGCGACCCTTTGGTCGCGTTTTCTTTTTTGGGTGCAATTATCGCCATGCATGATAATTCGGAGGCAGCCATTCATCGCAAGCTGACGCCCAGCTCCTGCTGGACGTGCCAGATTCAAGGCCCGGTCAACACGTCAAACCCTGGCTCGGATCTCGCTTTCGGCGCTTCACGCGCCCGCATCGCGTGCCATGCCACACATGTGGCGCAACGCGCGGCATGGCACGTCGCGTCTGCGCACGGTACGCGAGTCTTGGCCAAACAGCATCAATATGGGGAAAACGAACGACGTCGCGAGCCGCCCGTGGTCAAATGGGGTGAATATGGAGAAGAGCGGCAGCACGATGCAAAAGAGGCCTACAATTCGCAACCTTCTGACCTGGAACTTCGTAAATCGAGCCTTCACCTTTTCGGAAAACGTTCCGCATCTTCCCTTCCATGCTCCGCGAACGGCGCTTTTCGGTCTGTGAACGGTTTGCGACTTTCCCCATACAGACCCTCTTTGACCACGGAACGACGAAACCACCGCAAATCTTCCCCATACGCAACCTCTTTGACCAAGGGGGACGGAAGGACCGCGAGAAACGCGAAACTTCGGGCGAAGCAGCCCATAGACGAACCGTGCATCCTTCGATACGATGGCGCCATGAACAAAGACGCCGTACATACCAATCGAATCGTTGCCCCCGAAGGGGTCGATGCACTGCGTGCAGCAGGACACCCTGCCAATGTGGCATGCCCCAATTCGGAGCCCCCTCAAGACAACGCCCCGCGCATAACAGAACACGCCGCCAATAAAGCGTGTCTTCGGGAGGATGCGGGCAGCACCGCCCATCGGCCGAAAAAACGTCAGCATCGTCATATCCCGCTGTGGGTATATAAATGCATGCTGGTGCTTGCTGCAGCCATTTGGGGGCTTGGTACCGTCGTCATCAAAGACGCCGTGGATACGTTCTCTCCTCTGTGGCTTGTGGGCCTGCGATTCTCCATAGCAGGCGTCGTGCTTGCTATCGCATGCTGGAAAAGCGTCCGCAAAAACCTTGACAGAGACACCTTGGGGGCGGGCGCATTCCTTGGCCTGTTCGTCGCTGCACAGTTTGTGTTCAACACCGCGGGCCTTACCGACACCACGGCAGCGAAGAGTGCGTTTCTCACCGGAACCTATTGTGCCTTTGTGCCGTTTCTTGCCTGGGCCATCTCACGCATCAAGCCCACGATTTACAACATCGTGGCTATGGCGCTCTGCGTGGTCGGCGTCGGATTCGTCTCGTTTGCCGACGGCTTCGAGTCGTTCTCGTTCGGCTTCGGAGAAGCCATCACGCTGCTTTCCGCACTGTTCGTGGGCTTGCATATTGCGTTCATGGCAAAGCTTTCCGTAGGACGCGACCCGATCACCCTTACCGTCGTGCAGTTCATAGTGGCGGGAATCCTCGGATCTGCCATAGCATTCGCGATTGACGGGCCCCTCGATACCGCGGCCCTTGGCAATCCCGAACTGCTGGGCAGCATTCTCTACCTGGCGCTGTTCGCATCCTGTCTCTCGCTCACGCTGCAAAACATCGGTCTCGCGCACGTGCCTCCCGCCCCTGCGGCGCTCCTGCTTGCCACCGAAAGCGTCTTCGGCGTGCTGTTCTCTATTCTGTTCCTGCATGAAATTGTGACCACGTTCATGGTCATCGGATTTACGCTCATCGGAGCGGGCATTGTGATAAGCGAGGCCTTGCCTCTGAAAAAGCGACGGATTCCCATTGAGGAAGTCGTAGAGGAGGAAATGAGAGCGTCGCAAGAGGGGTAGCTAAGCCTCTCGAGGGGGCCGACCCCGCGAGGGGGCCAACCTCGTGGAAGGGCCGACCCCGCGAGAGGGCCAACCTCGTGAAAGGGATAAGCTCGGAGAGGGCTGCGGTTTGCGAGAAGGCTAGCGCCTCGAGAAAGGGCGCGACGTAGCGCGGAGGACGCTCCTCCAAAAGCTAACGCCCCACACTAGCGAGAGCGCTCCATGCATACTGAAACATAATCCAACGGAAGGCCGATCGGCGCCCACGGCTTTTTCACCTCAAGTCGAACGCGCTCCACCAAAGGATGCACGGCCAGTATTTCGTCGCAAAGGCCCTGCGCCAAGCGCTCCAGCAGATCAAACGTGTTTTCGCGCGTATAGCGATCAATCAGGTGGCACACGTCCGCATAGTTCACCGAATCAGCAATGGCGTCGCTTTCCCCGGCACGACGAAGGTCGACAAAAAGCGTCGCAGAAATCACGAAACGCTGGCCGAGCGCATTTTCCTCGGGCAAGACGCCGTGGTTCGCGTGAACCTGCAGGTCCTTGATGCAAATGCAATCCATAACGCCACTCCTTACACGCGTACCGACAAGTTCATTTTCTCGGAAGACCACGAGCAGTCCTCACGCATAGAGCATGCAAAACACGTGCGCGAAGCCTTGTCGGCATCGTAGAGCATCGTACCCAAAAGAGACGCCCCTTCGGGAAGTCGACGGTGCTCGTGTATTGCCGTCACTATCGCGTCACGCTCCGCCTCGTCAAACGCCGCGCCCATGTCGTCTAGGATTTCACGCGCGATACGCGCGCTCGCCTCTTCGTGAGGAATGCCGCGTTCGTACTGTTCGTCTTTGCCTATATCGTGCATCAATGCGGCGGCGTAGACCACTTCTTTGCGAAAACCCAGGTTGTATTCCAAGTTGAAAATCCAAGCGATGCGCGCCGTGTCAAGCAGGTGGCCTATGCCATGCCGGCAAAACGCCCTGTCCCGCTCAAGCTCGGCCAGACGAGCAAGATGTTCTTGATAGAGAGGATGGGAGCGAACCGCCTCAACTGTCTCCATTCGCGCATCCACCGCAAATCCGCCGCTCGGGCGCTGCACCGATGCACTCGCTCCCTCGTCCGCTACGTGGCGGCCATTCAAATGCCGCATCGTCAGCGCGTCCGTGCCCTTATCCGCCGCGCAGTCGCTATCCGAGGACTTCGTCGCCGCATTCATCGCGCTACCTCCGCACCATGCGGAAGAAATCGTCCACAAGCTGAGAGTCGGTCTCAAACACGCCGCGTTTGACCAGCGTCACCGTCTGGGTGCCCGGCTTCTGCACGCCACGCATGGACATGCACATGTGCTCCGCCTCGATCATGACGAGGGCGCCCTTAGCGTCGAGTTCCTTCATCAGCGCGTCGGCGACCTGCGCGGTCAGTCGCTCCTGCAGCTGCAGGCGGCGCGCATACACCTCCACCGTGCGGGCAAGCTTGGAAAGCCCCGTCACTCGACCGTTTGGCATGTAGGCAATATGCGCCTTGCCCACAAACGGAAGAAGATGATGCTCGCACAGGGAATGGAACGGGATATCGCGTTCAACCACCATGCCGCCATCAGACACCTCGAATGTGGTGGACAAGTACTCGGCAGGGTCTTGGTTCATGCCGCCGCAGATTTCCTCGTACATGCGAGCTACGCGAGCGGGAGTCTCAAGAAGGCCTTCGCGCTGCGGGTCCTCGCCGATTCCTTCAAGCAAAAGACGTGTTGCTTGCTGGATCTTTTCCTGGTCGAACATCGTTGTTCCTATCTATATAGAGGCGCTATGGGCGCATGGCTTGAAAACGAAAACGAGCGGACGGGCTCTTGCGTAAAACTCGCCAGCGTTCGAGATTCTACCAGAATCGCTTGGCGAGCTCTCTCCAAGGTGTTTTCATTATCAAAAAGGTTTATGGCCACAAGGGCGGCCGGGCATCAGAATCGCACACCACACGCGGCTACAACCACCGCCCCAACGGCGGCTCCGAAAGCCTGCGCCGCGTCATCAAGCGCCCCATTTCCCCCGCATCCCCTGCAACCCAATGGGGCGATCCAACATTCGCGTCCCACGGCACGTCTTCACCACTCAAGCGACCTTCGGCTATCTGACGCCTCCTTGAGCCACTATATCTATGAGCTCTCCCTTGCTGTGAACGCCAAGCTTTTTGTATATGCTTTTCACATGGGAGCGAACCGTGTCATGGGATATGAACAACCGCTCGCCCGTCTGCGGCATCGTGTATCCGCGCGTCAGCAAGTCAACAACTTCTATTTCCCTCAACGTCAATCCGTACGATTCTTTCATCCATTCAAGACTCGAACATTCCGCTTTCGGAGGTTGGGACGATTTCGGCAATGCGGAAGGCTTTCTCACTGCGGAAAGAAAGACGGTGCACCCGACAAGGGCAACCGCCATAACAAATGCGAGCGCAATAGCAACCAGGCTGCCGGCACCAAAATCAACCTGCGGAAACAAAGCATCAAAGGCGGCTTTCGGAAACGGAGCCGTGTTTGAATAGATAATGATTGAAAGACCGAAATAAAAAATCGGTTGAAGTTTTTTACGGTATACCACGCACGCCACGACAACCCACGAGAACACGATTATGCAATCAGCGCTCGCCCTCATAAACTGACCCGCAACAAATGTGTCAATGAAGAAGAAGGACGAGAAGCCGAACAGTCCCACCGAAAGAACGAACGTGAACATCGGCCATAACGCATCTGGTTCTTTTTTCTTCATCAGAACGAACCAGACGAAAAACACGCCGAAAATAACCGCGTACAGCACGGGCCAGAATGCGTTGAACGAGTACAGCGAAGGGTCGGACGACTCTGGCACCATGACATCCACTACGGCGCATATCACGCAACAAGCCAGCATTACCCCAAGAAGCATCCGCGACGGCGTGTCCAAATCTCGACGCAATGATGCGCGCCCGCACGGTATCTTTTCCAGCCTCCCTTTCAGAGCTATCACGATAAGCGCGCAGCAGAGCAAGGGGGACAACAACGCCACTCCCTCTACAAACCCTAAAGGAACGAAGCTCAAAAACAAGGTAACTAAGCCGTACAGAACAAATGCGAGGGATATTGACAAAGCGGACCTAGAAGGCGGCTCGATGCACGCACACACTCCCCATCCAAGAAAGAAAAACGCACTCGCAGCCCCGTGGAGCCCGCAAGCTGCCATTCCCCAAGAAGGGGGCAGCACTCCGTTCGACCCGAAGATTACCACGGCACTCGCAACGACCGTGGCCACAGTGGCCAGCACCATGCCTCCGATGAAAACCCTCTTTGACGGAATCCGGTTCCTCATAGAGACCATCAGCAAGACAACGACGAGCATCTGGAAAATCCGAGCGATTACGTATCCGTCATTGGTGATGTAGGCAAGCTCGCTTCGATAAATTACCCACGCGGCAACACGAAAGGAAAGGATCCCGAATGCAAGAAGCATAACGGCGGAAACGGACGACGCGCTTCCCCTACCCTTCACCACAATATCAGCCTCCATCACATACGCCCATGCCATACAAGGTATCGATTATAGGATACAAGGCCACCACATCAATGATGTGATTCGCCCCGAATACATTGTTGATGCGATATGCGCCCGCAGCTTTCTCCCTAGGATTAAGGCATCGACGTACCAGCATCCACAGGAGGGAGAGAACATGGGTACAACAGATACAAGAAGGGTTCCGGCCCTATCCCGCCGAAACTTCTTAGGAGGAATGGCAGCAACGGCGCTTTCGGCTTCCGCGCTCGCAGGCTTGACGGGATGCGCCCCGACGCAGGCCGCCAAGCCTTCATCGGGAGATGCTAGCGACCAGGAGACGGTCGTCAACAACGGGCTCAATCCCCAAGACTACGACTACACCTCAAACACGGGAGACCTTGCGACGCTGTTCTCATCGTGGTCTTTCGGTCCTCTTCAACTATCGCATCGCATGGTCAAATCTGCCGCTGGATCGGATACGGCAGCAAACCCCGAAGAAGCCGCCGCATATTATCGCAATTTCGCCAAGGGCGGCGTCGAGATGGTATGGGTTGAGGACTTCGTAGACAAATACAAGCATTTCCCTTCCGCTCGATCGACCCCTATTGACGAGTCGCCTTTGGCGGAAATCGTGCAGGCGATTCACGAAGAAGGCAGCTACGCCGGATATCAGATTTCCTGCATGGGCATCAATTTCAGCGGCACGAAGCAAATTGCCTCTGGGTCGTTTGCCTCTGCAGTTGCGGCCGACATGACGCAAGAAGAGATTAAGCTGCTCGAGCAGGATACGGTCACGTTCGTCAAACGTCTCAAGGAGCTTGGCTTTGACGCATGCGAAATCAACGCCGCCGGAAACAACATCGGCCAATCGTTCCTTTCCCGCATGCGCAACACACGCGACGACGAATACGGCCCTCAGAACTTCGAAAACAGAACCCGTTTCATCTGCGAAACCATCAAGGCAATTAAAGCGGAATGCGGCAACGATTTCCCCGTCCAAGTCCTCATCAACGGAATAGAGGAAAACGACGGAACAATCGGCGACAGCGCCCTTTACACCACCGTTGCAGAGAATAAGGCTATGTGCAAGCTCATGGAGGAGGCAGGCGCCAACAGCTTCCATGTTCGCCTAGGACCCACCAGCCAGCACGTATGCGAATTCGCGAGCGACCTTTACTTCACGGGATACGGCATCGATGGCACGACAAGCTACGGTACGCAATTCGATTTCTCCCGCCACTGGGAAGGCAAGATAATCGGCAACCACTCCGGCTGCGGAATGATGCTTGATGTGGCCGCCGAAATCAAAGAAGCCGTAAACGTGCCGGTTGGAACTGTTACCTATATGGACCCGGCGCATGCGCCCGACTTTTTCGAAAACGCCCTCAAGGACGGCAAAGCTGATTTCCTCATCATGAACCGTCCTCTTACCGTTGACCCCGAATACGTCACGAAGCTCAAAGAAGGGCGCCTCGACGAAATTGCCCCCTGCACCAGGTGCATGCATTGCCATTTCGACGTTGACAAAGAGGGCAACACCTACGAGCACTGCCGCGTCAATGCATGCACCCAGCATGCATTCCGTGAAAGCATGCCCGAAGGATTCGACCTCCCCGCCGCAGAAACGACAAAAAACGTCATGGTCGTTGGCGCCGGTCCGGCAGGCATGGAAGCCGCACGCATTGCAGCCCTGCGCGGCCACAACGTAACCCTTTACGAAAAGAAGAGTTCCGTAGGGGGCATGCTGGAATTCGCTTCAACGGTCAAAGGGCCCCACGAGAACCTTGATGCTCTGCGGTCTTATATGGAAAAACAGCTTGAGGTTAGCGGAGTAAAGCTCGTAACCGAGCACGAAGTCGACGCCGCGTTTATCGAAAGCGAAAAGCCCGATGCGCTCGTCCTCGCATGCGGTGGTCTGCGCGATACCCTGGGAATGGAAGGGACAGAAAAGACCAGCATCGTTGCTATCGAGGATTTCCTAACGGCAACCATAGGGGAAAACGTAGTAATCGTCGGAAGCAACGCTCAGGCAATTGACGCCGCCTTGAATCTGCAGGCCCAGGGCAAGCGCGTTTCAATGGTGACGCCGGACCCCATCGAAAAAGTCGACAAGGGACAATCCAATTGGGTCAAAACGTTTGTCATGCCCATGCTTTACGCACGAGGCATGAGGCTGTGGCCGAATGCGACCATCAACGAAATAGGAGATGGAGCCGTCACCATAACAAGCGAGGCCGGAGCAACCGAATCCATCGCATGCGATACCGTAATCGAAGCCATGGACATGCTGCCCAATTCGTCGCTGCTTGACGGAATCTCCGTTGGAGAGACGTACGCTGTTGGCGATTGCGCAGAGCCCTACAACATCGCCGATGCTATTTTCACCGGCAACCTGGCAGGTCGCGCCATCTAACGACACTCATCCCGGGCCCGCATCCCCCCTCCCTCTGCGGGCCCAACCCTGCTTTGCTTGCTGCTTTTCCGACCCCTTCGTCGCGCGAGACGAAGGGGTCCTTCTCCGAACCTCGTCACAAGTCATGTGGCAATTATCTTTTCGTCGCGATCGTGGTGCCACGCAAATTCTTTTCGCGGCACCACTGCAGCAAAACACAGCGAAAAGAATGGAAGGCCACAGACAACCGAGCCTTATACTTGCATCGATAGTCCGCGCCACCCCGCACGAGCGCGGCCGCCCATTTCTGCGATTCGCAACCAACCCGCCTCGCACAACAGTCCGAAAGAAGCAGCCATGGCATACTGTAATTTCAGCAAAGAATTCATCGAGCGCTACGAAGAAGACCGCGCCGAAGGCCGCACCAACCCCTATCGCACAAACGAGGCGCAGGCCCTTCGCCGCAATCCCCGCCGCGATACGTCGCCCCGGCTACACCGTCCCGCCTTCGTGCGCGATATTGACAAAATACTGCACGTGGCGCCCTACAACCGCTACGCGGGAAAAACCCAGGTATTCAGCTTCGTGCGCAACGACGACATAAGCCGTCGCGGGCTGCATGTGCAGCTGGTTGCCCGCACGGCGCGCACCATTTCGCGCATGCTCGGCCTGAACGAAGACCTCACCGAAGCCATAGCTCTCGGGCACGATTTGGGTCACACCCCCTTCGGCCATGTGGGGGAACGCATTCTCAACGGCCTCTACCACGCCGATACGGGGCGCTTCTTCAACCATAACGTGCACTCCGTGCGCGTGCTCGACTCCCTGTACGCCCGCAACGTCACGCTGCAAGTCCTCGACGGCATCCTCTGCCACAACGGGGAAAGCAGCCAGCGCGAGTTTCTTCTAGGGAAAACGCGCGACTTCGATGCGTTCGATGACCTGCTGGAATCATGCTACGTAGACGAGCAAACCATAGCTAGCCTGCGACCCTCCACGCTGGAAGGATGCGTGGTGCGCATTTCCGACATGATCGCCTACGTGGGCAAAGACCGCCAAGACGCCATGGGCGTCGGTTCCATAGCCACAGACGAATCATTTTCGGGCGGCGTGCTGGGAGTGCAAAATGCCGAAATCATCAACAACCTCACGGTGGATATCGTGGAGCACAGCTATATGCGCGATCGCATAGCCATGAGCGAAGAGGCGTTTCGCAGTCTGAAAACCGCCAAGGCTGAAAACTACGAGCGTATCTATCTTTCCGACAAGCAGGCCGAAACCTATGAAAACGAAATCACGCCCATGTTCGAGGAGCTTTACGAGACGATCCTGTCTAACCTGGCTGCGCACGACGAAAGCGCACCGGTGTTCAAGCATTTCATCGAACGCATCGAACGCCAGAGGAACCTTTACGAAGACGAACGGCCCTATCGCGCAGAATCTCCTCACCAAGTTGCCGTCGACTACCTGGCAAGCATGACCGACGAGTACTTCTTGGCAGCGCACCGCTTCATGTGTCCCCAAAGCCGGCATAGCGTGGAGTTTCGCGATTACTTCGACAACATCCGATAAGGCTACACGCCCAAACCGTACGTCATGTGCATCATGTAGAAGCCGAAGCGAACCACAAAAAGTCCGGCGAAAAACAGCGCACAGCACAGCGTCAGGCGCGCTACGCTCGGAAGATCGCGACCGCGCAAAGGCCATGCCGCACAGCCGATAGCCGTAAGGCCCGCGACCGCATACCAGGCGATCATAGCGGGATACATGGGCACCAGATCGAGTGCTGTGCCGTAGCCGTTCCACATGCCTCCGAGGCTTGCGTTCTGCATAACAAGACACGCCACGTTCGCAACCAGGGCGATAAGAGATCCGGCAACGAGGATACCGCTCGCCTTCGTATGCAGGCACACGGCGCGAGCAGCACGCAATCCCAGCATGGCAAGCAAGGGGCCTCCCGCAAAAGCAGAAAACCACACGTTGAGCGGAACGTGCCAGGTGTGCCACGTAACAATGGTCGAGGCGTCATACGCCATGGCTATGGCTCCGATGCACACAAGGCCGGCGAGCGCGACGGCAGCGCACCACGCCTTTTGCACGCGCACGTACTGCTTCTCCGTGAAGCAAAACAGCCAGTACAGCCCGCAAGAGGCCAAAAACAGACCCGCGCAAAAAACCTCGTTCGACAAAGGAGAGCGCCCCACGCCAAGAAGCACGTAGAGCGCGTTTGCGGGACTTCCCAGATGGGTTGCCGAAGCAATGAGACCCACCATGGCCACTATGAGAGGAATGCACAGCGCACGATTGACGCGCGTGCGTTCGGACTCTCCCAACGGGGCGAAAACCAGCACTGCCGCCATAATCACGCATGCCATGGCACCCGTCGGAGCAAGCGTGGTGAATAGCACCAGCGTAATCTCATCAAGGGCCATGCTGAACCCAAGAGACATACCTGCTCCTATCGATAGAACCTCGGGTACTCCACCTGAATGCCCATCTCGGCGGCAATACCTTCAAGCGACTCCCTCGTCAACTGCGCCAAGCCGCGATAGAACGGATGCTGCGCCGCGCCCTCGAGCTCTTCGAGCATATGAGAGGACCATGTCAAAAGATGGTCTCGAAGATATTCTTCAAGCAGTTCAGGCTTATGGCCCGCAATCCACGCCATAAGCAGCAACATAAGGCCTATATGGTCTTCGGGGGTCTTTTCAGCTCCTTGGCGAGCAATGCCGTTTCGCCTCATCCACGAGCGCAGAGCCAACGTGGCCTCGCCGAAAACCACGCATTCCCGGTCCGTATACACGGAGCCCCAGGGCGGCACGGGCATGGCGCCAGGTCCCACGAAAAGCCTGCGATATTCCCAAACCAACGCTTCGCTATCGGCGTCTTCCGCGCCTTCGCGCATAGCTGCGAGCGACTTGCGCGCACGCTCTTCGGCGACAAAGGGCCACTCCGCAGCAGCCGCATCCACATCCAATGCGGCGAATGTCGCCACGTGGCACGCAGAAGAAGCATCGGCGGGGTCGGTGGCGAAAAGCGGGCCGAGGGTCGCGCCCACAAAAGCCACCTCGTCGTAACGGTCGAACATATTTGAAGCATCCTTTCGCGCAATGCGCCAAAAAATAAAGGGGCGACGATGGAGCCGCCCCTTCGCATCATACAGCCTTTCTTACAGGCCTATGGACATCCAAACCGCATAAAATGCGAATCGGACCAGGAAAATACCGACCAGCGAAGCAACTGCGCCAACACCGGCGGGAACCAGGACGCTCTTGCCAAAAGAGGCAACGCCCAGGCATGCAACGCCGACGACGCCGCATACCGCAGCCGCCCACAAAAACGGCACGACGGCCTCGGCCAGAGAAACGCCTGCAACAGCGGGGCTCCACAGCTCGCCGAGCATGTCGAAGTGACCGACCAGAGCAACGGCAACGGCGACGAAACCGATCACGCCCGCCAAAAACGCCACGGACTTCATCACATGGCCGTCAACGCCGTCGAACGCTTTCGCCAAAGCAAGCACCACCAGCGCCAGCAGGGCGCCGCCAAGAAGAGCAGAACCGACCATCTCGAGGGAAACGAGGGGAGAATCCCAGGAGGGAATGGTGGGCATCATGTAGGCAAGACCGGTAAACAGAGAGAACACCAGTGCCAGCACGGCGACAACCAGGGCGAAAGGTTTACGGGCGGAAGCAGAGAGCTTGCCGGCAAACCCAAGCGCCACGTACACGATGGCGGCGACGAAAAAGACCATACCGACCGCGATTTCGTTAGAAAGCGGAGAATGGCCGATTCCCGAAAAGACACCGTAGGCCTTCAGGGGCGACGCAAGGTGGAAGAACGAGGCGATGAAGCCGACCGCGATCAAACCGAGGGGGATGAGGGAAAAGCGGTCGATGGCCTTGATCTTGACGTCATCGAGGTTCATGGTGCAAAAAGCCGCAGCAAGGACGGCGAACGCGCCCGCGCCCATCGGTGCAAGCGTCGTGAAAATCGCCAAAGGCAATTCGTTCAAAGCGGTTTCCATGTTAGAGCACCTCCAAGGGGTTCACAATCTTGCCTGCGCGGCTGTCGGAAGGCTGCGCGTCGGCGCACGCCTTTACAAACAGGTTCGGGGTGGTCAGCGAAGCCTCCGGCAACGGAGCGATGTTCGCACGTTCACCGAGCTTCTCCATGTCTTCGACCGTGCCGAACGCAAGGGCGCGCGCCGGGCAGGCCTCTACGCATACAGGGCTTTCGCCGGCGGCAATGCGCTCCGCACAGCCGTCGCATTTGACCGAATGGCCCTTTTCGCGATCGACCTTCGGGGAATTGTACGGACAGGCCATGTGGCAGTATCCGCAGCCGATGCACTTGCCTTCGTCGACGCTCACAAGTCCGGTATCTTCGTCTTTATGCATAGCGCCCGTGGGGCACACCTCCGTGCAGGCCGGGTTGTCGCAGTGATTGCACGAAATGGAAACCGGGTAGCTGAAGCACGTCGTCTTGAAGCAACCGTCGGCATCGCGCAGCGTTTCGCCGCCTGCGCATTCATACACCTTACGGTATGCAACGCCCAGGCCGAGGTCCTTGTAGTCCTTGCAGGAAAACTCACAGGTCTTGCAGCCGGTGCAGCGCGTCGCGTCGAAGTGGAACGCATACTGAGTCATATCTCAATCCTTCCTCGTCACACGGCCCGCTTACGCGGAAACCTTTTCGACCTGGCAGATATTGGTGTGCTGCGGGTTGCCCTTCGACAGCGGAGAAGGACGCTGGGTGGTAAGCGTGTTGATGCTGCCGCCCTTATCCACACGCTCGGCGTCGCCGAACATGTCGGCATCATGCCATGCGCCCTGAGACACCGCGACCGTGCCGGGAACCACACGCGGCGTGACCTTGGCCAGAAGCTCGATGACGCCGAACTGGTTTTTCACGCGAATCGTGTCGCCCTGGGAGATGCCGCGCTCCTGCGCATCCAGCGGGTTAATCCAGGCTTCCTGAGGATTGACCTCTTTGAGGTCCTCGATAAAGCCCCAGGAGGAGTGGATGCGACCGCGATAATGGAATCCGGTCAAAGCAAGAGGGAACTCCTCGGTGGTGGACTCAACGCCGAACCACTCGGGAATGTACACGGGAATGGCGGGCAGCGTATCCATGCCTGCAAGCGTGTCTCCGTCCTGAAGCTCCCAGCCATCGGTGAACTGAAGCAGCTTTTCGGAGAAAATTTCGATCTTGCCCGAAGGGGTGTCGAGCGCATTGGCCACAGGGTCGGTGCGGAATTTCTCCATGGAGACTTTCTTTTTGCCGGGGCGAACGTACACACCTTGCTCCATGGCCTGTTCATACGTCGGCAGCTCGGGATCTTTCTCACGAGACTGCTCATACAGCTCGACGATCCATTCCTCCTCGGTCTTGCCTTCGGTGAACTCGTCTTTCACGCCAAGCTTTTCGGCCATGAGCGTAGCCATCTCGTATGCGGTCTTGCGCTCGAACTTCGGAGAAGTGCACGGCTGGCCTGCAATCATGTAGGCGTTATCGCCACCGGTGCCAATCATGGAAACCTGCTCGAAGCGGAAGAGGTCGGGCAGAATGATGTCGGCATATTTCAAGGAGTCGCACATAACGGTATCGACGCCCAGGATGAATTCGCACTTGCTTTCATCGGAAAGGATGTCGTGGGCCTTATTGATGTCGGAATGCTGGTTGGTGAGACAGTTGCCAGCATAGTTAATCATGTACTTGATGCCCACTTCCAGCTTGTCGCCGCCCTTAACGCCGGCGTTTTTCGCCGTCATCTCGGGACCGTGGTCGATAGCGTCGGTGAACAGGAAGCACGGGATGCTCTTCTTCACGGGGTTGGTGCCCTTGGGAAGGCTCGACAAGGAAATGGAATTGGAGCCCTCGCGCGTGCCGTTGCTGGTGCCCTCAAGGCCAATCTGGCCGACCAGACACGGCAACGCCATGATGGCCCACGAAGTCCACTCGCCGTTCGAGCGGCGCTGCGGACCCCAGCCCTGATTCACGTACAGCGGCTTGGTGGTGCCCACTTCGTATGCGAGCTTTTCGATGGTCTCCACGGGAATGCCCGTGATCTTCGCGGCCCATGCAGGGGTCTTTTCGACCTTATCGTAGCCCGCACCCATGATGTAGTCGTAGTAGGAAAGGTTCTTTCCCTTATACGCCTCAGGCATGGTCTCTTCGTCATAGCCCACGCAGTAGGTGTGCAAAAAGTCTAGATCGACCATGTCGTGCTCGATCAGGTAGTGAGCGATACCCGCAACAAGCGCCGCATCGGTGCCGGGGTTGATCGGCAGCCACGTATCAGAATGACCCATGACTGAATCGTTCATGCGAGGGTCGATGATATAGATTTTCGCATTGGTCTTCTCACGCAAATGAGCCCAGTCATAATGCGATACCGCGCCGCCCTGGCGCGTCTCCACGGGGCTCGAGCCAAACAGCAGAATGAGTTCGGCATCTTCAGCGGTTGAAAGCGTGGAACCACTGGACTGCTTGCTGCCATACATATACGGAGTGATGCAGGAAATCTGTGCCGTGGAATAGCTGTTATAGAAGTTCAGGTATCCGCCGACCAAGCTGAGCATGCGGTTGAACGGACGAGAGGTAGAAGCAGAAACGCCCGTGGCATACGGAACGTACACGGCTTCGTTGCCATAGGTGTCAATGACCTCCTTGAGCTTGGAAGCGGCCGTGTCGATGGCCTCCTCCCAGCTGATGCGCTCGAATTTGCCCTCGCCGCGCTTGCCGACGCGCTTCATGGGATAGCTCAAGCGATCGGGGTGCGCCAGCCAGCGACGATACGTGCGACCGCGCAGGCAAGCGCGCGGCTGGGGGTCGTCGAAACCGGCATCCTTGCTTGTGAAGGTGTCGACCCAGGCAACCTCGTCGTCTTTCACATGAAACTTCAGCGAGCATCGACCCGGGCAATTGATTGCACAATGGCCCCAGGTGATCTTCTCCTGCGCGTCAGCAAACGCAGCAGGAACCTCGCCAAACATGGCATCGGCGCTCGCAGCGCCGCCGGCGGCCACGGCCAGAGCGCCAAGAGCGCCCGTCGTCTTCAAGAACGAACGACGGCTCACGGCATGCGTGTTCGTGGACATTTCTCCCCCTTTTTCCAAACCTCGATACAACACCGGACTTCGCGCAAAGCCGCAACGAGACTCGCAGCAACAGCACGACTTCGCATCACGAGCCTGCAAGCAAAACGTGGCGGCGCAGGATTGAAAGACGAACTCGCTTCCCGCCTTTGCATCCTGCTCGAAACCGGCGAAAACACTCCTCGAGTATGCCCCCGAAAAGCGCCGTGTGATGTCACATACAACATGTCATTTAACGTCATTCATTCGTAAAATGTCACATATTTGCCTAAAATCGCGCTCACACGCGCCTTGGCGCGTGAACGATTTAGCTAGACTTCGCCTATCGGATTTCAACGACGAACAGGACGCGCCGTGTCTCTTTCAAAGCGATATTCTCAGTATCTTCCCAACGCGAGCAACCTGGGCTACGCCCTCTTTCTCGCCGTGAACGCAACGGCAGTCTGGGGAGGGGTCTTTCCGTTTCTTCCCATGGAGATACAGACGCAAACCTTCGTCGTGTCCTTCTTCCTTGCGCAGTCACTCATCTTCGCCGTCAGCTATTTCGCAAGCACCCTGGGCGTCTATTTTCTTCCCGGACCCGCGCGCAAATTCCTTGTATGGGCGGCGGGGTTACCGTACTTTCTGGGATGGTGCTGCCTTATAGCCGCCGTTTACATCGACGACGAAGCGCTCAAGCTCGCCATAGCCGGCGGCGCTCTCATAGGGTTCGGATCGGCCGGGTTCTACATGGCATGGCAGCGTTTGTTCGCATCGCAAAAACCCGAGGTGGGCAATCGCGACCTCATCATGGCAACGCTGTTCGCGCCCATCATATACTTCGCGCTCTACATCATTCCCATCGCCGTAACGGTATTCCTCATTCCCCTTGTCTTCATGCCCCTGTTCGCGCTTGCCATCCTTGTCACAAGCCGCAATACGGATTTAAACCAGCCCATGTTCGAAGACCTTCCGCGCGAGCATCCGGGTATTTATCTCCAAGCGATCAAGGACTACTGGCGTAGCGCCTTCTGCATCGGTGCGTTCGCGCTTTCATGCGGCGTCATCCGTTCCATCGCCGTAGAGACCCCCGAAGTCGGCGCCAATGTGAACATCTTCTCCATGGCAAGCATGTTTATCGCGGGTATAGCGTTTGCCGCTACCTGGCAAAGGAAATCCCTCCAGCTTAGCGTCTCCTCCGCCTTCCGCGTGCTGTTTCCTTTCGTCATCAGCGCATTCGTGCTTCTTCCCTTCTTGGGCAAAGACTACGTAGCGCCCTTCGCCGGCGCTTTGTATGCGCTGTATGACTGCGCAATCATCCTCATGATGATCCAATGCGCCCAGGCGTCGAGGGAGCGCGGCATCAATCCTGTCTTCATCTACGGATTCTTCGGCGGAATCGTGTACATGCTCCACGACGTCGGCTATATCATGGGGATTTTCGTCGGAGGCCTCAGCGAACTGGGTCTGCAGCCTCTTACGTCCATAGCGCTGCTTTCCGTATACCTCCTTGCCCTTGTGTACTTCATTGGACAAGGAGGCTTCAAACAGGCTCTCTCGCCAAACCGTGCACGCGCCGAACGCATCGAACTCATTCCTACAGCGGCGGCCCCTGCAAAACGCAAGCGACCGAGCGCAAGCGCAGAGGACAAAATCGAGGGCCGCGGCTATCAAGACCGCGTTTCTAAGCAATGCGCCCTTGTAAAGAAGCACTACAAGCTCTCGGACCGCGAAGCGGAGGTCATGGAGCTTATCGCGCGCGGCAATACCGTGGCCCGCATTGCAGAAACGCTTCTCGTTTCAGAAAACACCATCCGAACGCACAGCAAGCGCATCTACACGAAGCTCGACATACACCGCAAGCAAGAACTGGCGGACCTGGTTGATTCCTTCGACCCGCGAGCCCTTAAAGACGAACAGGAAGGCAAGCAAGAGCCCGGCGCGCCCTTATAGCGACTTCGCACGAAAAGCAACGGGTCGCCGAGTTTGTCCCCCGGCGACCCGTTCGTTTAGTAACGACTGTCGAAGATGCGCTTGGTCTTTTTCTCCGAACGAGGAAGCTCTCCCATGGGCACGCCCTTCGCCTCGGGCGTGCAGCCGATCTTCGCCTTGAAGATGGCGGCAAGCTGCTCTTCGCAGCGCGTCTTCTCCTCGCCTTCGAGCGGCGTCTCGAAGAGCACGGTCAGCACGTCGCGACCGTTGATGGCCTCGATCATGACCTGATACTCCGAACTGGTACCTTCGGTGAATTTGATGACTTCTTCTATCTGCGCGGGGAACATATTGCACCCCTTCACCTTCACCATATCGTCGGTACGACCCACCAGCGTATCGATGCGCGGATGATTCAGGCCGCATGGACAATCGCCCGGGATGATGCGCGTAAGGTCGTGCGTGCGGTAGCGGATAAGCGGCGCACCCTGCTTGCGCAGCGTGGTGAGCACCAGCTCTCCTACCTCGCCGTCGGGCAACACTTCGCCCGTCTTCGGGTCGATGACCTCCGCGTAGATGAAATCGCTCCAGATATGCATGCCGCTATGCGCCGAGCACGAAATGCCGATGCCCGGGCCGTATATTTCCGTAAGGCCATAGATGTCGAAGATTTCCACGCCCAGCTCATCGGAGATGCGAGCGCGCATCTTGTCTCCCCAGCGCTCGGACCCGATGACGCCCTTCTTCAGCTTTAGCTGATCGCGCAAGCCGCGTTTGTTTATTTCCTCGGCAAGCAGCAGCGCATACGAGCTCGTGGCCGTGATGACCGTGCTTCCCAGATCCTGCATCATCTTGAGTTGCTTCTCGGTGTTGCCAGGGCCCATGGGAATGGCCATGGCTCCCAGACGTTCGGCGCCGAGCTGAAAGCCAATGCCGGCCGTCCACAAACCGTAACCCGGCGTGATTTGAATGCGGTCTTTATTGGTAATGCCCGCGGTCTCGTAGCAGCGAGCGAACATCTCCGCCCAATCAAGCACGTCCTGCTGGGTGTAAGGGATGATGACCGGCGTGCCCGTGGTTCCGCTTGAAGAATGGATGCGCACCACCTCTTCGTCGGGAACCGCCTGGATCCCCAGCGGATACGCTTCACGCAAATCGGCCTTTTCCGAGAAGGGAAGCTTCTCGAAGTCCGCCTGGGTTTGGACGTCGGCCATATCAATGCCCTCGAACTTACGGGCGTAGAAAGGCGACCGCTCCTTCAGTCCGTTCAGCTGCTTTTTGAGAAGATCGAATTGTTCGGCGGTGAATTGCATATCGAATCCTTTCGTTTGGCAAATGCGAAACCGCGCAGTTTTCAGCCGTTACATAAGAAACGCGGCGCAGCAAAGCCCGCGAAACAGCCGTGTTAAAGAAGGCGCGATTCCAGAAAGAGACGGAAAAGAGGGCGCTTCAAGCTCGCGAACGAGGCTTGAAGCTAAAGCCATCGACCAGCCGTCGCAGTGCGCGCGGCTTCGAAAGGAAAGATATGTCCACACAGAGTCATATCGCTATTGTACGCTAAAGCGCCGTAGTAGCAAGGGGCATTCTCACAACAGCGAGAATGCGGAGCAAGCGGCCCGAATGCAGACGTTCGCCCGAACCAAGCCAAAAGCCCGAGACGCCCATCAGAGCCAATTACCCTCCACCATGTCCAGAAGCTCTTGGTGCGTATGAATCCCAAGCTTCGCGTACACGTGCTTCACGTGTGCTTTCACCGTATTGCGCGACACCACAAGCTGCTCCTGGATGTACTCCCTGTTGCGGCCGCGAGCCAGCATGACAAACACCTCGCGCTCGCGGGGCGTAAGGCCGCAGCGATCGCCAATTGCGGCGCACCGTTCTTCGAACTCTTTCTCGGGGGTCTTCGCCTCAGGCTCCTCCACCAAAGGCACCACCCCTTCTATGGCCCCTGCGAAGCTGAAATTCTTCAACCCTATCAGGGCATAGCCGACGAAAAAAAGAACGAAGGCGCCGGCAACGAGGATTGCCGCGTGCTCGTTATCCGCGAAGGCCTTTGTCGACCACACGCCAAACGCCGCTCCGACGATTGTGCCGATTCCCGACACGCCGCGACCCCACGCAACAACGGCCATCGAGCCGTGAACATTTCTCATGGCAACGGCGGCAAGAACGCTCCATGCAACCATGTCGAACAGCGTGTTGCCGGCGGACAGCAAACCAACGCTCACCTCGGCCGAAGCGGCCCCGAAGCTCGACGCCACGAAAAAGCCGGCCAACACGAGAAGAACCGAGAGCTGCGTTGCCAAATCGGGCAAGAATCGACCACGGGAAAACACGACAACCGCTGCAGCAAGGAAAACAACGGGAACCGCCCCGACAAACCCCGGCAGCGGCACCCCGCCGTGCTCGAAAAAGCGCAGGGAGTAGCCAAAAGCAATTCTGAACAGGAAAAGACAGACGAAGAACGTTCCCGCCAACGGCAAAAACGAGGACGGCTGCGTGATGGCCATATCCGCAGGCGCCCCGCCCGCACAGGCCGCCTCCATGACATCGCGCGACTCCTTGAGAGAAAGGGCCAGCGCCACCGGCGCGCAGACGATGAACGCGAACACCCCCGCAAATCCGGGCACGAACCACAGCGCCATATCGACAATGCAATACGCCAGAAAAGCCATAACCACCGCAGGGACAATGCGATCGGCCGACAGCCGGGAAAGAAACAGCCCCACGCAAAGCGAGGCCCACCCGCGAGCCACAGCAAGGACGCATGACGACACAACCAGAAGCGCAGCGCTTTCCAAAACCAAGGCAACAGGAAGCAGGATGCCTCCGATCAGGAACAGAACAAACGCCGACGTATTTGCCGCATTCGCTCGAAGACGGCCAGGAGAAAAAGACGCCCACAGGCCAACGGCAACCAGGAAAACGGCGTTCGCGAACACGGACACATCTCTCGCATACGTGAAAACGCCGTCGAACAGGGGGAAGACCGCCGTGTTCATGGCCGACGACGAAAGCAGCAGAAGGGCGAGGGCAAGCGCCGAACGCACGAATACGGCCTTTTCTTTCGAATCAAGACAGACCGAAGCGTCGCCCCGCGCAAGCCCACTCGGGTCTTTTTCGCTTTCGGCTCGTGCGGCCGCTTGCTCGCGATCCATAAACGCAGTCATACCCCACCCATCGTCATATTCGTAGCGACTCATTGTAGCCTACCCCGCAGACACAAGAACGCCGGAGGCGCACAAAGCAGCGCCTCCGGCCGAAAAGCCCGAATATCAATCAAACGCGTCCGAGCCGCTATTTGCCCTGAGCGGCCAGCATGCCGGCGCGGCGGCCGAACGTCATCGTGCGACCTGCGGCAAGACCCGTCATAAGGTTGGGATAGCTCACCGAGAAGAACCCGCCCGAGTCGTTTCCGACCATGAACAAGCCCTCGATCTGCTTGCCGGCCTCGTCGACGGCGTGCATGTCGGTGTTGATGCTGATGCCGTCAATCGTCGCCAGGAACCACGAACCCGTGCGCACGCCGTAATACGGCGGGTGAGTCAGAGAGATCAGACGATAAGGCTCCTTGTTGTAGTCTTCGTCTTTGCCCTGTTCGGCGAACATGTTGTAGCGGTTCCACGTCTCAACCGTCGCCTCGACGGGAAGGTTCAGCTTTTCGGCAAGCTCTTCCATGGTGTCGGCCTTCTGGATGTAGCCGGCCTCCTCGAGCTCTTCGAACTTCTTCCCCATCAGCGATACGGGCATGTTGGACGGCGCGCCGTTATCGAATGGGTACAAACGGCAGCACCCGACTTCGTTGAGCTGCTTGACCTGCTCGACATAATCAGAATCCCAGATGTCGACGTAGGTATGGTACGGCTGCATGTAGGCGGAATGCAGCATATAGTCGTACGGGCCGCTTTCGTTGCAGAAGCGCTTGCCGTTGAGGTTCACCTTCAAGAACGGCTGCTCGCCAAACCAGAACCATTTGCCCTTCAGGTCGCTTCCCGCAACCTCGTCGGGCTTGCAGCATGCACGATTGAAGGTGACGGCACAACCCAGCGGGTCGATAGAGGCGCCGCACCACATGGCCGCCTTGATGCCGTCCCCCGTGCAGCTGCCGCCCACAGGGACGTTGATCTTCAGTCGGTTGTTCCAGGCCTGGCGCGCCTCCACCATCTCAGTATTGGATACATAGCCGCCCGTTGCCAGGATAACGCCCTTGCTGGCATTGACACGAATGTAATGAAGGTCGTTTCCATCCTGGCAGATCACGCCCGTCACGCGGCCGTCCGAATTCTGTTCGCATTTCACCAGCATGGTGTCGTAGCGGAACTCGGCGCCCAGCTCGATCGCATAATCGCGCAGGCAGGTGCCAAACGTCACGGCCTCGTCGTCAGTAAGCTTTTCGGGGCTATGACCCGTTGCCCATGCCTTATCGCGCGCGCCAGTATTCTCAGTTCCGATGGAGCCCTCGAACCACATCTTGAACTCGCCGTTGCGCTCTACGATATCGGCGATCCAGTCGATCATCGCGCCCGATTCGTCAGCCCACAGTTTGATGAGGTCGTAGTTCACGAAGCCGTTCGCATAGCGGACGATATCCTCCATGGCCTCCATCTTGTCGATTTCAAACTGCGGAAACTCCTCGAAGGCTGCAAGCTGGTAACGGGAGTTGATCGCGCCCAAGTCCTCGCGCGGCGTAGCTATGGCGCTCATCTGCTCGATACCGAGTACTTTGGCGCCGTTTTCGGCCGCAGAGATGACTGCGGGCAGACCGCCCGTGCGGCATCCCACCACGACGACTTCGGTGTCGATCGTCTCGGTGATATCGGACTCCGCGATTTCGGGAGCGGAGCCAAGCCAGCTCGGTCCTACAGGAGCCTGAGTCGTCAGATTCTTGTCCTCGGCGTCGTTTACATACCCTTTGCCGCATCCCGTAAGCGTTCCCGCCGCGGCAGCGGCAATCGCGGTGACGCCGGCAGCCTTGAAGAGGTTGCGGCGCGAAATCCCTGCAACGTTATTCATTCGTGGCCTCCCACCCTTCAGGAAGATTCATGTCGTGGCATTTTGCGCAATACAGGGTGCTGGTCTCGTGGACCTTGTGGCAATCGCCGCATTCGAGATTGTTGTCCTGATGGCTGGAATGCGGGTTGTACTTCTCGTCGTTTCCGGCAAAGCCCCACGTGGCGTTCACGACGTCGGTCATATTGTGGCAGTCGCCGTTCGTGCAGAACTCTTCGGTGGCGAATTCCTTGCCCGTGGCAAGCAGGCCGTCTTCGCCCATGGGATAACTGTCGGAAACCCACGCCATGACCTCGGAAACCTGCGTGGTGATTTCCGCCTCATGGCAGTCGAGACATGCGTCTCCCGCTTCGGCGTGAGCGGTCACAAGCTTGCCCGGATCGCCTCCATAATAGGTTTCGACATACTTGTCCATGGGGCTGTGGCAAATGGCATTGCAGAAGCTGGGCTGCTCGTGCCACACCCAAAATCCCGCGCCCGCCGCCACGAGCACCGCCGCGACCACTCCCACGACGATCAATTTGTTCTTTCGGGTCATCTTGGCCGCAGGCTGCGACGTATGCTGCGTATCGGAAACGCGACCGCTTTCGGCCTCGCCGCCGAAAGCGCCCTGCTTGTCCTGCTCGGTCATGTCCCCCTCCTGTCCGTGTCTGATTCAACTGAAACCTTGACGGCAGTGTGGGGGTAAAACGCATTATTGGCTATTACCCTGCCAGGGTAATCTTTGCATTTTCCCAGTTCATAATTGTATTTTATTCAAAATCACCTTGCGCCGCGAAAGAGGGGAAGCGACGAACGGCGCATGGCCTTAGAAAGCCTTGCGCCGCGACTTCGACTGCTCCACCGTTTTCCCGACAATGCGAAAAATCATTCGATTATCGCTTGATGGCCTTTTTTGCCAGGCGCGTATCGCCCCAGGGGGTCTTAAGAACCGCATCACCGTCTATGATTCCCGCCTTCACAACTTCAAGCACAGCCTCCGATTCGCCCAGAGGCACACCACCCATGGCCGCATTGGAAGCAAATTCTTCATACGTGTCGTATGTTGCGCCATCGAATGCAAAACGAATGTTCTCCCGGCATTCCTCGCAATCTGGCAGAACATAAGACCCAAGAACATGAGACGCGCCATCAAGCCTTACCTCAGCAAGAGAAAAAGCATAGCCCTCCCCGTAGTCGGACTTGATAATCGACGCGAGGTCTTGCGCCTTTATGAAAAGAGGCTCTTTTTTTTCTTCCTCGTAAACAAACCCATACGAATCTCCCCTTCTTCGCATCGGCGTAAAGCCGCTGGAAATACGCGATCAGCGACGTTTAGTGCATGTTTCGATAGGCAACATCTATGGCACGCATGTTCATTTCCGCGAAGCGCAGCTTCACGCAGGCGCGTACCGCACCCTTCAATTCGTCGAGAGACAGATCCAGCGCCCCCGTGGCAACCGCCGAGGCGAGCAGAATCATATTGAGGCACTTCGCATTGCCGACCTCTTCGAGGATGGGGCGCTCGTCGACAATAACCGTGCCCCCCTCGCGGGCAACCAAGGCGCGAAGAACGCTGTTGGCTTCGTACGCCGCTTTCGACAACGACGCCGTCACCGGCTGCACAACGCGCGATGCGGTCACAAGGGCGCCTTCGGGCTTAAGCACGCCGCACATGCGAGCGCCCTCCCCCGGCTCGAAGGAAATCAACACATCGGCCTGACCGCGCGACACAAGCGGAGAGGCAACGCGCTCGCCTTCGTCTCCCATACGCACGTGAGAAACCACGCTGCCGCCACGTTGGGCCATGCCTATGGTTTCAGCCGTACGCACATGCCATCCTTTCGACTGGGCCGCCTGGGCGAGCACCTTCGCGGCAAGCACAGTTCCTTGGCCGCCGATGCCGGTAAGCACGATGTTCTTCATTGCCTCCCCTTTCGAAAGCTGGCCCGAAGCAACGCCTCGAACGAGCCGTTTGGCTGTCGGCTCGGCGGAGCATCCATCAAAGCGTCCGCCAAGACCTGCGTTAGTTTTGTTTGATCACGTCGAACGGGCACACCTGAACGCACAAGCCGCAGCCGACGCAGAGCGTTTCATCGATATAGGCCTTTGTGCCGTCGAAGCCGATAGCCGGACACCCGATCGAAGTGATGCACTTCCTGCAGCCCGTGCAGCCCTCAGCATCTATGGAAACTGGCGCCTCGGACTTGATCAGGTTGACGCACGGGGCCCTGAAAATAACGGCCGAAGGACCGACGTGCTTCACAGCGCACATCACCGCCGAAACGCTTTCTTCGAAACGATGCGGGTTCGCATGCTCGATGCACGCAACCCCGAGAGCCTCAAGCGCAGCCTCGATTGAAAGCGGCTCCGACTGCGCTCCCATGAGCGTGCGCCCGATGCCAGGATGGGGTTGCCCACCCGTCATGGCTGTGGTCGAATTGTCCAGGACGCACACAGTGATGTCGTGCTGGTTGTATACGGCGTTCGCAACGCCTGTCAAGCCGCTTGCGAAAAACGTGGAATCACCCACGAAGGCAATCTGGCGAACGTCAGGCTCCACGATTCCCAGGCCTTGCGCCATGGTGATGCCCGCTCCCATGCACAGGCACGTGTCCACCGCGTCAAGCGGTGCGGCGTTGCCGAGCGTATAGCATCCGATATCACCCGAGAACACGCCGCGTGCGCGCATTTTCCTGAGAGCCTGCTTGGCGGCATAAAACGCTCCACGATGAGGACATCCGGCGCAAAGAACCGGCGGGCGAACGGGAAGATCGACGCTTGCGGGCTGAGCCTCCGAAAGAGGGGCAACCTGCTCTTCGATGGCGGCTTCCAAATCGAGGCCGCTAAGCCCCTCCTCCTCGAGCTCGGCACGGGCAAAAAAGCGTTCGAGGCGCTCGAAAATGTCTTCGACGGAGTTTTCGCCCGCGGCGCGAGCATCTCCGCTGCGACGGCCGCATACGCGCGTGGGAGAAAGCCCCTGCATGGCGCGCAAACCCACAAGGCGCACAAGCTCGTCTTCGATCACATGGTCGAGCTCTTCAAACACAATGACGCGCTCGAGGCCTTCGAGAAACGCCGAGGCCGCCTTGTCGGGGAACGGAAACGGCGTTCCTATCTGCATGAACCTATAGGACGGCAAAGCCGCACGCTGCGAAAGAAATTCCAGCGCCTCAAGAGCATACGCAGTGGACACGCCGCCGCATACAATGCCGAACCTGGGAGCATCGCCGCATTCGATCACGGGGTTGAACAGCGACAAGTCTTCGTGCTCCGATGAACAAGACGACGAATTCCCCGAGAATTCCTCTTCGATACACGCAAGACGCTCCTGTATCTCCAAATGACCGCGATATGCGCGGGCGGGGAAAATGACCCATTTGCTATCGTCTTTCACAAAGCCGTCAGCAGGACGCGCATCCGTGCGGTCCCGTACGTCGAGAAACGTGGATGAGTGACACACGCGCGTCGTGGGACGAACGATAACGGGCGCGCTATAGCGCTCCGAAAGGTCAAAGGCAGCCTTCATCATGGCGAACCCTTGCTCGACATCCGCGGGATCGAACACGGGAACCTTCGCGAACGACGCAAATCGGCGCGTATCCTGCTCGGTCTGGGAAGATATGGGACCGGGATCGTCAGCGACAAACAGAACGCATCCGCCTTTGACCCCAACGTAATTCAGGCTCATCAGCGGATCGCTCGCCACGTTGAGACCCACCTGCTTGCATGTGAACAGCGTACGAGCGCCCGCGTAGGAAGCGCCCGCCACAACTTCGAGGGCCGCCTTTTCGTTAGTCGACCATTCAACGTGCGCACCTTGGGCCGACCCGTCCGCCACACGCGCGGCAATGGTCTCTATCACTTCGCTCGAAGGCGTGCCCGGATATCCCGCAACAACGCCGACGCCCGATTCGAGTGCCGCGTGCGCAAACGCCTCATTGCCCATGAGCAGTCTCTTCGCCATGAGAACCCTCGCTAACAACGTAAGAACCCTGTCGTCTGCAGGCCGATTCGCCGCAGCTTGCGACCCTAAACGACAACTCGTCTATTGTATGCAAAAGAAAAGGCCGCTGAAGCACAAACACTCCAGCGGCCTAAATCGCACTTGAAATACAGGGCCCGAAAGCTACTGCGCCATGGACGCCTTAAAATCCTTGATTTTCTGACGAGCGCCTTCGCATCCGGTGCCCAGCATCTGCACGGCAAGGATGGCGGCGTTTTTCGCACCGTTGATGGCAACGCAGGCCACCGGAACGCCAGAGGGCATCTGCACCATGGAAAGCAGGGAGTCAAGACCGCCCAAATCGCTCGTCTTCATGGGGACAGTAATAACCGGCAGCGGCGTATAGGCCGCAACGACACCGCCAAGATGAGCCGCTTTGCCTGCAGCCGCAATGATCACGCGGATGCCGCGCTCTTCGGCGGATTCCGCCCATTCATGCACCTCGAGCGGCTTGCGGTGCGCAGAGGCAACCTTCACCTCATAGGGAACGTGGAATTCATCCAGCTGCTTCATGCACGCCTCCATGGCGGGCATGTCGCTGTCGCTGCCCATGATGATTCCGACGACGGGATTCTTATGGTCGCAAGACATTGCTTTCTCCTATCACGCATCCGGCGGCAACCGCCGCCCAAATGTACCAACGAAAGTATAGCGTCCATGGCGATTCGCCGACACGCACCCCGCAAAAAGCGCTCAAAAGACCTGCGATGCAGAGCGCCAACCCGCCGTCGGCACGAGTGCCAAGAAGACGAGATTTGCCGCAACCGACGCAGGCGGCGAGCGAAACCGGCATCGTGCTAACGGGCGCCTCCTCCACCGCCTCCGAAGCCTCCGCCGGAAAAGCCTCCGCCGCCGGAGAATCCGCCGCCTATGCCGCTGCCGCTCGAAAACGACCCCGAAGCCGCACTTATGGCTTCTTTGGCAGTAGTCAGCGTGTTCGACTGCATCGTAGCGAACATGTCGGCGGGGCTTCCCATGGAAGAGGCTGCGGAGCCGCCGTAATAGTGGGGCATCATCCAGTAGTACACGGGAACGAACTGCTCATCTTCCATAATCTGAGGCATACGCATGCGCAATGCGTTAAGCGCCTCTTTCGCCACACCGAAGAGATAGGCATACACCATCATTTCGCCCCACACCTTCACGTCGGTAGGAAGACGCTCGTCAAGTGCGCTGAAGTCCTTCAGCCACCTCTTCAACGCCTCCGATTTGGCGTGAATCTCAACTGCGCGTTTGCTGCGCCGAGACATCACGGTGCTTATGACGACCAAGACAACGACGGTGGGAGCGGCCGCAATCAGCGGAATGAAATTGCCCGAGAACCATGCCCACGCAAATCCTCCCAATACGGCCAGGCCCGCAACACCCAGCATGATGCCGCGATAGCGCTCGCCCTTCGCCTCGAAAAAGTCGTAAGAGTTCACTTCGGCACTCAGCGCGCCCTGCCATTCGTTCATTTCGTTCACGAACGCTTCGGGATGGTCAGACCCATATTGGGCGATCGTGCCGAACCACAGGGCATCTGCCCCTGGGGCTATGCGCTTGAAGAGCAAGTCCATAGCTCGCTTGTCCACGCGGTTTCCGGCGACTTTTTCCTCCCACCCGGCAAGACGAGTGATGTAGTAATCGTTCACCGTGCGCGTGCCGCCGAACGACTTCGGCTGTTCGTAGCTTCCTGCATCGATTCGAATGGCGCCGATGCAGGAAAGGTGCATGAGCGTGGCCGTGAAATCCTGGTCACTTTGGCCGTTCCAGCGCCAAAGGCGCCCGATGACCGCCGGGTGAATTCCCCGCTCGGGCACATCGCGCCAATACGTATCGGTGAATTCGGGCTTGTACTCGCGCCCATGGCGGAAGAATATGACAAGGGCCCAGACAATAACCGCAGCGGAAACGATGAGGCATACCACGATGAACAGGAGGGATTTGATGCGGTCGGCGTTCGCCTGGTTAGCGAGGCGCTCCTCTTCCGCCAAGACCGTATCAAGCCGAGTTCCCGTGTGAAAGACAGGGGAATGCGCAGAGGCCGCCGAAATCCACTGACGGGGAAACGTCGCACGTACCTCCGCGTAACCGCCCGCATCGACGGACGGAACCGTCATGGAAATCGTCCCGCCATTGCCCACCGTCAACGTTCCATCAAGCGGACCGTGGGCCCATGCGCGCACGTCGCTTCCCGCCGCCGCCGATGCTCCCGCAGGTACGGGCAAGCGCACGGTCGCTACAACATGGCTGCTTTTCACGCTCCACCCGTGCCCTATGTACTGCCAATACAGCTCGGCGACATCATCGTAGACCTGCACAAAATTCGTAATGCTGTAACGCAGCGTCACATCGACGCTCTCATCGCTTACGTCGTCGAACACATACACGGTGCGGTAGTCCTCATCAAGCGAGTACGAAGGCTCGCTCGGGCCTCCCTCTTCTCTCCAGGAACGCTCGAAAGCGACCTCGGGAAGGCTTATGCTTTCCGCCGAAGAAGCATCGGCCGATTCGCCCTCGCGAGACACAACCTCCACCGAAGCCACCGAAAGCTCGCACTCCTCCGAAGGCATGGAATCGAAGTTCCACCACACGGCGGAAAACGTCCCGTCGAAATCGAACGTCCTGGTTTCGACAACGGACAAGGAGCCGTCCGGCTGAACCGTCGCGTCGATTATGACGCTCGGACACGTATAGCTTTTCGCCTGGGCGTCTTGGGGAGCCGCGAAAAGAGCGACGCACAGAGCGCACAGTACCGCCAAAGACGCGAACGCAGCTCGGGCGCCGCGAAAGCTATGTTGTGAATTTGTCGTAGTGGAGCCCATCAAGTATCCTTGCTTTTCGTTTGCTATACCGTTATTATGCTTCCTACACGTTTTTTCGGAGAGCTGACCGAGAGGCCGAAGGTGCTCGCCTGCTAAGTGAGTATACCCCAAAAGGGTATCTGGGGTTCGAATCCCCAGCTCTCCGCCAGACGTAGCTACACGAACCCCATCTGCATCACAGGTGGGGTTCGTTTTGTTTCTCCACTAAATCCTGGAATCGCGTCCCCAATTCGCCGGCCTCGGATTCTAAACGAATCGCCCGACCTCGAGTTTTTTTCGAGACCGAGCGATTTCAGAATAGGTCTACTTCACTCCGGCATCGCGCTTCTCGCACGGCGCCCGAAACCTCAGAACTGAACCTTGGGGGCAACCTCGGCACCCGCGACGGCATCGAAGCTCTCGCGCGCCTTGAAGCCGAACATGCTGGCGAAGACTACCGCAGGAAACGTCTGGATGGCGGTGTTGTACTTCATCACCGTATCGTTATAGCTCTGGCGCATGTAGCTGATTTTATCTTCAGTGGCGGAAAGCTCGGACTGCAGCTGCTGGAAGTTGGCATTCGCCTTCAAATCCGGATACGCCTCGGACACGGCAAAGAGGCTTTTGAGCGTGCCCGTCAGGATATTATCTGCAGCCATCTTCTCGCCGGGAGTCGATGCCGTGCTCACCGCCGAGCGCGCGGCGGTCACCTTCTCAAGCGTGCCCGACTCATGCGCCGCGTATCCCTTGACGGTCTCCACCAGGTTCGGAATAAGGTCGAGCCTGCGCTGCATTTGCACATCGATCTGAGACCAGGCGTTATCGACCATGTTGCGCAGCTTGACCAGGTTGTTATAAAGAACGATCAGCGCAACCGCAAGAACAACAACGATGACGACGATAATAAGAACGGTCATATCTTCCCTTTCTATAGCCGATTCGAGCAAAGCCTACCAAATTCTTTGCGAGGCTCCCAAATTCGTAGCGCAAACCGATGAGTTTTTCTCCATGATGCGCGCACCGGCGGATACAAACGTACAACTGCGAGCCCACCAGCCCTCAAGCTTCGCAGCGGAAACAATGCCATAGGCAGCAGCCATCGACTCGCACAGGCAGAACGTGGCAGAACCGCTTCCTGACAAAAGCACGCACGGCTCCCCAGTCCTTTCATCCTTGATAACCCCTTGCTGAGCGCCAAGCCATTCGCGCACGCGGACAAGCTCGGGAAGGACGCGCTCCGACGCAGAGGCAAGGTTATTAAACAGCTGCAAGTCTTCAGCGGACTGCGCGTTTCGCTCGTTTTCAAGCGCAGACGAAGAAACAGGCGCAGGGTCTTCGTCAAACGCACGGTAAGCCGCCGCTGTGGAAACCCCCGCATTCGGGCGAATCAGCACCAGGGCGCCTTTCATGGGAACAAGTTCACGCTCAAACACGTCTCCCCTGTCGCCCAAGACGGCGCATCCGCCACGCAAGAAGAACGGCACATCCGCTCCGATGCCCGCCGCAATGTCGAAGACCTCCCGGGATTCGGGGTCGACACCCCATAGGCGGCATGCCGCCAACAGCGCAGCCGCAGCGTTGGACGACCCGCCTCCCAGGCCCGCCGCATGTGGAATATGTTTGTCGATGACAACATCCACCGTTTCCCCACGTCCACGGTCGAACGCATCCGCGGCCTTCATGAGCGCCTTGTAAACAATATTATCCTCGGAGGAAATCTCAAGCGGTTCGACGCCTTCGTGCGCGACGCATCTGACCTGCACCGAAAAATCGTCCGATCCAGAAACGCATTCCCGACGCACCGTAAGCGTATCGTGCAAAGAAAGCGCATGCATGACGGAGCGAGCGCCATGATATCCGTCGGAGCGCCTTTCGCCTATCGCAAGATGCAAATTAACCTTAGCCGGCGAAAACACCGTTACCACATCGCTCATAGCTTCCTCCCGCTCATGTTTTTCTCCGTCCGACGGCGCGCAAAGAAATCCTTGAGAATCTGCGCGCATTCGTCGCCTAAAACCCCCGAGGTCACCTCGAAGGTATGATTGAGCCTATTGTCTTCGTTGACAGCGTACAGCGTGCCGAGAGCCCCCGCTTTCGGATCGGAAGCGCCGTACACACAGCGGCCAATGCGCGCTTGGTGCATAAGGCCCGCGCACATGATGCACGGCTCCAGGGTCACATACACCGTGCAATCCGACAACCGCCAGCGTTCAAGCTCACGCGAAGCTTGCACCATGGCCGAAAATTCCGCATGCGCCGAAGGATCGTGGTCGGCTTCGCGATGATTGCATGCCTCGGCGATAATTTCACCTTGGCACACCACAACGGCCCCTATAGGCACCTCTCCCGCCTCCGCCGCACGGCGCGCCTGCGCAAGGGCCGCCTCCATGTACAGCTTGTCGAGCGCGTCAGCATCCGAGACGCACTCAGAGCCGCCAAGAGAAACATCATCTGGACCTCTATCGCGCGCACTGGCTTCCTTTATGCATTTTTCTTGCACGCATCCTGCCTTTCATACATCTTTTCGTTCTTATGATTATACGAAATGAAGCCCTTCGCATTTCGAGCGTTGACGAAACGACAAAGACGCGCCATGCACTCTGTTTTAGACGCGAGACCCACACATCCAGCCGCACAGTCCAGGCGTGCAGCGCTCTCAAGCGAAAGCTCGCCCCGAGTGTGAATCCACCTCGCGCGCGTGGCGCTCTCGAACGCAAAGACCGCCCCGAGCACGAACGAGCCTCGCGCTCGATGCGAGATTCCAAACATGTAGTTATTTAGCACCTTAATAATTTGGCAATGTCAGAAACGTATACTGAACCACGTAATCAAAACAGGGGGCGCCCGCTCTCATGGCGCCATCCGAACCGACCGCCATTCGGCACGCAAAACGCCAGAACCAACCATGCGAAAAAGCCACGCACCGGCCCTAGCGAACAGCCGCCCCCTTCGGCAACGAGACCAGGCACGCACAGAGGAAACGAGGTACCATTTGAAATTGACGAGTAAACAGAAAGCGACGCTGGTCGTCCTTATCTTCGGAACATTCATCACCGTGCTCAACCAGACCCTTGTCACGCCGGCACTTCCGTCCATCATGGCGGAAATGTCCGTAAGCGCATCGACCGCGCAATGGCTCACCACCGGCTTCACCCTGGTCAACGCCATCATGATTCCCGTCACCGCCTATCTCACCGACCGTTACTCCACGCGCAATCTATTCATCGTGGCCATGCTTATCTTTTCCGCAGGCAGTGCTTGTGCCGGATGGGGTCCCAACTTCATCATCCTTCTCGCAGGACGCCTCTTGCAGGCAGCAGGCGCAGGCATTCTCATGCCCATGGTCATGACGGTCATCATGCTGACTTTCCCGCCTGAAAAACGTGGCTTCGCAAGCGGTCTTTTCGGTATCGTCATCGCCTTCGCTCCGGCATTCGGACCGAGCGCCGCTGGCTTCATCATCGATGCGTACAACTGGCACGTCTTGTTCTGGATTATCGTCGCGCTTTCTCTCTTGGTGATTCTCGCGAGTATTTTCACTCTCGAGCGAACGAGCATGACAAGCAAGGACGCAACGCTCGATACAATCTCGCTTTTCCAATCGACCGCAGGATTCGGGTCTCTTCTCTACGGCCTGTCGAGCATCGGCTCGTTCGGGCTCAATCCGATCGATATCGCCATCACGCTCGTAGGCGTTGTTGTCCTTGTCTTTTTCTTTAGGCGACAACTGCGCATGGATTCTCCTATGCTTCAGGTGCGCGTTCTCGAGAACAGAAAATTCCTCATCGGTACGGTCATTGGCATGCTTGTTCAGGGATCGCTTCTTGCTGCAGGCATCCTCATGCCCATCTATCTGCAAACGTATCTGGGATATTCCGCAACCGTTTCGGGCTTGCTGCTTATGCCTGGCGCCATTCTCATGGGAATCATGGGACCCATTGCCGGCCGCCTCTTCGATACGCACGGCCCCCGCGCACTGAGCCTCGTCGGCATGACGCTGCTTACCGCCACCACGTTCATGTTCGCGTTCCTCGGCGACTCGACAGGCCTCATCTTCCTTGCCGTCGTATATACGGCCCGCATGTTCTCCATGTCGCTTGTTAACATGCCCATCACCACATGGGCCATGAACGCACTCGATAACGACGTAATCAATCACGGAACCTCGGTCAACAACACGCTTCGCCAGGTTGCTGGATCTCTTGGCACAGCCGTTCTTGTCTCAGTTTCAACGGCCGCAACGGGGATGGCGTCAAGCAGCACAGATGCGCTGCATGCGGGCATCTTCGGCGTAAATGCTGCATTTTTCGCGAGCGGCATTCTGTGCCTTGCAGGGCTTATCATGACCATAGGATGGGTCAAAGACAAACCGGGAGATGCCGCAGCGTGCGACCCCCGCAACGAACGCCGCACGCTTCTTGAATCCCTCATGAAACGCGACGTCTTCACACTGCCCGAAACAGCGTCCGTCTTCGATGCCGTGCAGCTACTCGTTGAAAAGCGCATAAGCGCGGCCCCTATTGTCAATGCAAAAGGAAAGGCCGTGGGCTTCGTTTCTGACGGAGACATAGCGCGATGCCTCTCGAAACGACGCACAACGTATACCGACCCCGTGGCGCTTATCGAGCTGACAAACCTGAGTAGCGACGATTTCGACGTGAAGACTGATAAGATCATGAGCCAAAGCGTGTTGGAGATAGCCCATAGGGGCGTGATTTCCGTCGACATACACACCGATATGCGCGAAGTATGCCGCGTTCTTGGCGAAAACCATCTCAAAAAAGTCCCTATCACCGAGAACGGAGCGCTTGTGGGTGTTATAAACCTGTCCGATATCGCGCATTACTCAATGTCGAAATACCTCGAGCGGCATGGCGCCGACGCACAAAAGTAAGCAAACCGAGCGGCTACGGCAGCCCGTAAGCATCGCCGTAGCCGCATCATCCCCCCTGATAGATAGATAAGCAGGATGCGCATTTTCGTCTCTTGAGCGCATCCTGCTTCCATTTTCCAAACGCATCTTGTCGGAAACCACGCCCCGTTAACACCGGGCTCCACCAAAGCTCATGTCTCAGCATGCTTAACCCATTATCGCCAGAGGCTTCCTTGTCACCAGAGGCTTCCCGGCATCCACAAGAAAAGAAACAGACCACTCTTTAAAGCATCGCGTCAAAGGTTTGAAACCCCCATGATCTTTGCCGAATACATATCGACCCAGTATACAGCTGTAGAAAGAGATGGAATAAATGCACGCCTGATCGGCATCACAAAAAAGGCTCAAGGCCCCGCGGAAAAAGGAAAGGGGGCCGCGAGGCCCCCTGGAAGCGCGGAAGGGGCCCTGCGGCCCCTCCCCTGCGCGCGCCCTGCCCCCGATGGGGGCGGACGCGCCCTGCGCGAGCGCGGCGTCCCGTCCTCCCGCGGACTTGCTCCGCAGTACTTTGGGCGATGGCGGGCTTAGCTGCCGAGTTCGGGATGGGATCGGGCGATCCCCGCCTCCGTGGCCGCGCTCGCGCAGGGCGCCCCCTGCGCGTCCGGGACCCCACGGGCGCCCTGGCGGCCGCATAGCGTCGTTCGGGAGACGTTCCTCCTCTCGAGACCGCCCGCCCCGGGCATCCGGGGTCGGGAAGCAAGAGCTCGGGCTATTAGTACCGCTCGCCTGAACGCCTCGCGGCGCTTGCAGCTGCGGCCTATCGACCTCGTGGTCTACGAGGGCCCTTACCGGAGGGAGAACTCATCTCGGAGACGGCTTCCCGCTTAGATGCTTTCAGCGGTTATCCGTTCCGGGCGTGGCTAGCCGGCCGTGCCGTTGGTCGACAACCGGGACACCAGAGGCCCGTCCGCCCCGGTCCTCTCGTACTAGGGGTAGACCTCCTCAATTCTCCTGCGCCCACGGAGGATAGGGACCGAACTGTCTCACGACGTTCTGAACCCAGCTCGCGTACCGCTTTAAACGGCGAACAGCCGTACCCTTGGGACCGACTTCAGCCCCAGGATGCGATGAGCCGACATCGAGGTGCCAAACCTTGCCGTCGATGTGGACTCTTGGGCAAGATCAGCCTGTTATCCCCGGAGTACCTTTTATCCGTTGAGCGACGGCCATTCCACTCTGGGCCGCCGGATCACTAGAGCCGACTTTCGTCCCTGCTCGGCTTGTGGGCCTCGCAGTCAGGCTGGCTTGCACTCTTGCGCTCTGCGGGCGATTGCCGACCGCCCTGAGCCAACCTTGCGCGCGCCTCCGTTACTCTTTGGGAGGCGACCGCCCCAGTCAAACTACCCGCCTGGCACGGTCCCCCGCCCGGGTGCACGGGTCGGGGTTAGGCCGCCGACGCGCCGGGGGCAGTATTCCAAGGTCGCCTCCACGGGGGCTTGCGCCCCCGCTTCGCGGGCTCCTGCCTATCCTCTACGCGACGCGCCGTCGGCCAATGCCAAGCTGCAGTAAAGGTTCACGGGGTCTTTCCGTCCTTCCGCGGGTAATTCGCATCTTCACGAATAGTGCAATTTCGCCGGGTCCATGGTCGAGACAGCGCCCAAATCGTTACGCCGTTCGTGCAGGTCGGAACTTACCCGACAAGGAATTTCGCTACCTTAGGACCGTTATAGTTACGGCCGCCGTTTACCGGGGCTTAGGTTCGCCGCTTCGCCTTTCGGCTGACGGTTCCCCGTGACCTTCCGGCACCGGGCAGGCGTCAGACCCTATACGTCGCCTTGCGGCTTGGCAGAGTCCTGTGTTTTTGATAAACAGTCGCTTGGGCCGTTTCGCTGCGGCCCCCCGCCGCTCCGGAGGCTCGCTCCTTCACCGCGGGGGGCGCCCCTTCTCCCTAAGTTACGGGGCCATTATGCCGAGTTCCTTGACCATGGTTCACCCGATCGCCTCGGTATGTTCTACCCGCCCACCTGTGTCGGTTTTGGTACGGGCGCCGGGGCGCCTGCCTAGGGGTTTTTCTCGGAAGCGTGGGATCGCCGGCTTCGCTCGAAGCTTCGTCTCGCGTCTCGGGCCTGATGCGAGGCGGATTTGCCTGCCTCGCGCCCTACGCGCTTTCACGGGGACGTCCAGAACCCCGCCCGGCTACCCTTCTCCGTCGCCCCATCGGTCGTAAGCGCCGCCCCGGCGGTACGGGAATGTCCGCCCGTTGCGCATCGGCTACGCCTCCCGGCCTCGCCTTAGCTCCCGACTGACCCTGGGGGGATTAGCCTCGCCCAGGAAACCTTAGGCTTGCGGCGGCAGGGTTTCTCGCCCTGCTCTCGCTACTCATGCCTGCATCCTCACTTCCGCGCGGTCCACCGGGGGTCGCCCCTCCGGCTTCCGCCCTGCGCGGAAAGCTCCCCTACCATCGTAATGTATACGGTCCGCCGCTTCGGCGCCGTGCTTAGCCCCGTGAATTGTCGGCGCATGTCCACTCGACCAGTGAGCTGTTACGCACTCTTTAAATGCATGGCTGCTTCTAAGCCAACATCCTGGTTGTCTAGGCAAACGCACATCCTTTGCCACTCAGCACGGACTTGGGGGCCTTAGCGGGCGGTCTGGGCTGTTTCCCTCTCGAGCACACAGCTTAGCCCACATGCTCTGACTCCCGGGCTTTCGAATGGCGGCATTCGGAGTTTGGTCTGGGTCGGTAGGCGGTGAGGCCCCCTCGCCGGTCCAGTGCTCTACCTCCGCCATTTAACGCCCGAGGCTAGCCCTAAAGCTATTTCGGGGAGAACGAGATATCTCCGGGTTTGATTGGCCTTTCACCCCTATCCACGGGTCATCCCCTCCGTTTTCAACCGAAGTGGGTTCGGCCCTCCACGGGGTCTTACCCCCGCTTCAGCCTGCCCATGGATAGCTCACCCGGCTTCGCGTCCGCGGCGCGCGACTGAACGCCCTGTTCAGACTCGCTTTCGCTGCGGCTCGGTAGTCCTTAACCTCGCCGCGCGCCGCGACTCGCAGGCTCATTCTACAAAAGGCACGCCGTCACGGAACGCATTGTCCGCTCCGACTGCTTGTGGGCGCACGGTTTCAGGTACTGTTTCACTCCCCTCTCGGGGTGCTTTTCACCTTTCCCTCACGGTACTGGTTCGCTATCGGTCATCGGAGAGTATTCAGCCTTGGAGGGTGGTCCCCCCTGCTTCGCGCCGGATTTCACGTGTCCGGCGCTACTCGGGCCCCGCATCGCGCGGGGGGAGGGGGTTCGCGTACGGGGCCTTCACCCTGTCTCGCCGGCCTGTCCGGGCCGTTCCGCTCCCGCTCCCCTTTGTCACCGCGCCCCGGGCTCCGAAGCCCCGGGCGGTGCGGGCCCGCGACCCCCGCGTCGCAGCGCCTCCGGGCTGTAACGCGTACGCGGGTTTGGGCTGGGTGCGCTTTCGCTCGCCGCTACTCGCGCAATCTCGTTTGATTTCTCCTCCTCGGGGTACTTAGATGTTTCAGTTCCCCCGGTTGCCTCCCTCCGCCCTATGTGTTCGGGCGGGGGTGCCAGGGCATGGCCCCTGGCGGGTTCCCCCATTCGGGAATCCCCGGATCGAAGGCCGTTTGCGCCTCCCCGGGGCTTATCGCAGCTTGCCGCGCCCTTCGTCGACTTCCGATGCCAAGGCATCCGCCGTGCGCCCTCGGTATCTTGCTCCCGAGCGGGGACGCGCCCCGCCCGGAGATTAGACCTGAAGGCTCATGATGTAGTAGGTCATGAGAAAATATGAGTCGCTCGGTGCGCCCCTTCCGGGGCGACCGAGGAATCTGGGTAGATTCCATTGTCTAGTCTATTCGCGATCTCGATGCGACCACCTCTTTGCGGAAGCCGGCGAAGACTCTCATCCTAAAGATGGTCTTTGCATGCAGCTTCACGTTTCTGATTCGTGGTTGCGCAATCAGAGATTCGTCTCTCTCAAACGCTATGCGGCTGTCAAGGTGCCCCAGGGGTGCCCTGGAAGCCGGATGCTGGGAACGGGGGAGGAGCCTGCCCCGGCGCCGGACCGGCGTCGTCGGGGACTTTCTCTGGAACTAGGGTCTCCCTAGAAAGGAGGTGATCCAGCCGCACCTTCCGGTACGGCTACCTTGTTACGACTTCACCCCCCTCACCCTCCACACCTTCGACGCCTCCGCCCCTTGCGGGTTCGGCCGGCGGCTTCGGGTGCAGACGACTCGGGTGGTGTGACGGGCGGTGTGTACAAGGCCCGGGAACGTATTCACCGCGGCATGCTGATCCGCGATTACTAGCAACTCCGGCTTCGCGCAGGCGGGTTGCAGCCTGCGGTCCGAACTGGGGCCGGCTTTGTGGGATTCGCTCCGCCTCGCGGCGTCGCAGCCCGCTGTACCGGCCATTG
>NZ_JH815199.1 GCF_000296445.1 Slackia piriformis YIT 12062
GAAGGCGCCTTAACCGTTCGACTTGCATGTGTTAGGCACGCCGCCAGCGTTCATCCTGAGCCAGGATCAAACTCTCCGTTCGAAAAGCGCCCCCGAGGGGGCGTCGTGTTCTGTGAGATCGTCCCGGTCCGTTTATTGTCTATCCTTCATCGGAATCGACCCCCTCCGAGGAGGGGTGTATGGCTGTTCCTAATTCCTGTTCCACAGTATCCGGTTTTCAAGGTCCCCGCCCTCCCTTCGGAGGGCTGCCGCGTCAAGCGGCGAGGTTGTATATTACGCGCCCCCCGCCCCCTGCGCAAGGGCCGGTTTCGCTCTCCATATTTCCTCCATATACGGGGCGTGAACCGCGCAAGACGCATCCAATACACAAAGGGAACGTACTCTATATATAGAAAAGAAAACCCGCCCATGAGGGGCGGGTTGAGCATTTGGCGGAGGAAGTAGGATTTGAACCCACGAGAGCTTTCGCCCTGCTTGTTTTCAAGACAAGTGCCTTCAACCACTCGGCCATTCCTCCAAAGTGCTTGAAGCATACCACAAAGACCGCGAGCAGGCCTAGAAAGTGGTACGCCCCTTCGAAACTACACTGAAATAAGCGCTTTCCTGAATGACAATAGACCCGGTAGCCAGCACACCGAACCTGTTGTATTAAACACCCCCCCCCGAACGACCCTCAAGAACACGTCGACACAAGGCGCTACACAAGGACGAGTACGAAGAAGCGACGGCCGAGTCAGCCGTCGCTTCTTTACGGGCGCACGTCAAAACGTGCTGATAACCAAGACGCCCCGCGTTGAAGGGAAGGGATCGCAGGAGCGCTTGTTGCGAATAGTCTCTTGCAGAAGCCTACTTGCCGGCTGCAGCGTTTTCGCCGGCAATCTTGCCGTACGTCACGCACATGGAAGAGCTGAGGCCCTTGAGGGAAATGGGATACTGCACGTTGAAGCGTCCGCCCTGGGGAGCGCCGCACACATACAGGCCCTTGATGATTTCGCGGTCGGTGTTGTAGACATGGCATTCCTCATCGGACTCAAGACCGCCCAGGTTGCCCAGGGTAAGTGCGCAACCGCACTCGGCCGCGTAGAACGGACCGTTTTCCAGGGCGAACAGACGCTGGGAGCTCTTGCCGAAGTCGGCATCTGCGCCCGCCTTCGCCAGCTCGTTATAACGCTCGATGGAAGCCTTGGCGGTTTCGACGTCCATGCCCTCGATCATACCGAGAAGCTCTTCGATGGTGTCAGCCTTCAGGCAACGGCCCTCTTCGACCGCGGTGTCGATGTCCGCAGCGGTGCGAACGTTGATGCGTAGACCGGCGGCGGTGTATTCGGGCAGAGCCTCTTCGCGATAGATGCACGCAACGCCGTGAGCAGCGGGGAAATACTGCAGCTGTTCGGGCCAGGAAGCATCGAAGAACTGGTACGCCTTGCGCTGCGGTTGGAGCTCGACCTGGTTCTCGAGCTGCTGGCCAGCGATGTCTTCGTTCATGAAACGCTTGCCATGCAGGTTCAGCCACAAAAAGCCGTTATTGCCGATAACGCCGCGACCATCAGCGCCTGCGCCGCCGCCCATGTGGTGAATCATCGGCGCATGCCACTGCTCGATGGCAGCACCGGCCCAAACGCCCATCTTGTGGCCGTCTCCGACGTTGGTGTAATTGCCGTCGGCGTCCATGTCCAAGCTGAGAATCTGGATGCCGTTCTCGACGCACTGGGGCGCATAGAACTTCATCATCTCTTCGTTGGCAAGATAGTCGCCGGTTGCCAGAATCACGCTTTTCGCATTGATCTTGATGTATTTATCGGAGCCCGCCGCCTGGGCGTAAATGCCCGCGACAGAACCAGAGTCATCGGTAATCAGCTTGACGCCCTTGGTGTTGTAGCGAACGTCAGCACCTGCATCGATTGCGACCTGCAGATTGTCGGCCATGACGGTGGCAAGGCTGCTAAAGCCTACCGAGGTAGGATAGCAGGGCATTTCCTCTTTGGTGTAGTCGTACGATTCCAGCATAGGAACGAAGTACGGGTAGAGATAGTTCGCCTGGCTTTCTTCGGGAACTTCGGAGTAGCTTTCCTCGGTGATGTAGAGATTTGCGCTCGGCTCGATAAACCAGTCGAGAGCTGCGCCGGATTCGTCACACCAACGATTGATGATGCTGTAGTTGCTATGATGGCTGCACTCGGTCATATGCATGTTGGCAATCATCTTCTTGTCGAGGAAGCCATCGCCGCGGCCCCATTTCTCCTGGGTAGCCCCGCCGAGAACGGCGAGGTCGCTTGCGACGCTATTGAGCTTGGGCGAAGCCTCGAGGCATACAAGCTTGGCACCCTGCTCTGCTGCAGCACGAGCGGCAGGAACGCCAGAGCAGCCAAGACCCACGACAACAACGTCAGCCTCAAGCTCTTCCTCAACATCGGCGTCGGCGATTTCAGGGGCTTCACCAAGCCAAGGCATTGCGCCCGTGCCGTCGTAGCCAACCGTGGCGGCAGACGTCGAAGAAGATGCGGAGGTCTCTTCCTCCTTGGAAGACGATGCGCTGGGAGCGCATCCCGTCAATGCCGCGCCGCCCGCAAGCGCCGCGCCCGCAAGCGCCGCGCCGGACAAGAAATTACGACGGCTGATTCCCTTGGTTTCGTTCAACATGATTCCCTCCTCTTTCAACAACCGAACGATGCGCCAAAAAGCAAGACGACCTTGTTCGACCGCGCTACACAAGACGCACGAATGTCACGCCGCCGGCCTGCGCTGGACGCATCGTTGCGGATATCCGATGAGGACATTGTGCCGTCGACAAGCAAAAAGCACACCAACCGCAATGGTTGAATCCGAATCGTCGGACGAAAAGGCGGCGTATTCCTGGCGTGGGGCAAAGCCGCATCCGAAGCGCCTTGGTTGTAGAAAAATCGGAAATGCCGAATTGCCTGACCACACGCATCAACCATGATGGTTGGATCTTCGGGGGGAAAGTGCTTGTTATGCGATAATACGGCGAACGAGTTCTGGAGGGGGACCATTGATAGATTCGCACATACCGGGGCTGGCTCCTCGGCATATTCGCTTTGCCGTAGGCTACGCCTGCACATGCATCTGGGCCGTCGTCCTGCTCTCTTCGGCAGCGTTCAACGCGCCTCAAGCTCCTTACACCGTCGCAACATCCATGCTTCCAGGGCTTGTGGCATGTCTGAGCAGCATCTTCCTTTTCAAGAGATTCCCCTCCATTTCGGGACGAACTCCCTTCGTCATGCTGGCGGGAGCGCTTGTCTGCGCCGGCACGTTCATGTGCACGCATCCAGCACCCGCCCATATTGCCGCCCTTCATGTCAGCGGGCTGATCCTGTCAGGTTTTTTCGCCATCACCCTCATCATGGCATGGTTCGATACGTTTGCGCGGCTGAACCCTCGCGCCATTATCGTACTGGCAGGATGCGCGGTAAGCATTGCGGCGTTCGCCTGCTGGGGTATTCTTTCGTGCCCGCGCGAGGTGGCGAGTCTCATTACCTCGGCCCTGCCTCTTCTCTCGGTCGCCCTTCTTCCGGGAAAGCCCGAAGGCGACCTTCAACAGAGCATGTCTGGACGCACCTTGCGCGAAGTGCTTTCCGCTGCCGTGCCGCTGAGAACGCTTCTCGGTCTTTCGATTACCTTCTTCATCGTGCGCTCCATAGCCGCGCTCGCGCCCGAATTCGAGAAATTCAGCGCGGCAGTCTCCCCCGTCTCATTGGTCGTCCCTCTTTGCATCACCGCGTTCTTCATTGGAAGCGCCCTTTTGGCAAAGCGTCATCTTGACCCGTCTATCCTTTATAAAATTCTGCTTGCGGGATTTGCCGGCGTGGTTTTTCTGCTGGCATCGTCGGTGGGAATCACATCGTCACTTGTGTTCTACGCCATTATCGTTTGCGAAGTCATGACGTGGACCATGCTTTCGCTCTGGGCGAAGAAGACGCCCGTCGTCCCCCATGTCGTTTTCGCCGTCGGCTGGGTTGCCGAATGCATGGGCAATGCTCTAGGGCAGATGGCTGCACCGCTTCTTGCTGCGCAGGGTAGCGCATTCTTTGCCCTTGCCATCGTCTTGATTATTCTGGGCGTCGGATTCGCTTTTAGCGAAGGGCAACTGGTCTTGGACGTAGACCTCGAAGAGAACGATACTCGCAGATTTTCCGCCGCAGAAGATTCCGAGAAGGACGACCCCGATGAGGTTACGACCGCAGACGAAACTCCGGAAGAGACAACGAACGGGTTCATGGGGCACTTCGCAGCGCAATACGACATCTCCCCGCGAGAGCAGGACGTACTTGCCCTTTGGATTGCCGGGCGCGGCATGCGCTACATTGAAAACGAGCTTTTCATCAGCGAATCTACGGTGAAGTCGCACCTGCGCAGCATCTACCGAAAATGCAACGTGCACAACCGCGACGAAATCATCTCGCTGTATCAGACGAAATCCCAGGAAGCAGAGTAGCAGTGTTTCCTCGGCCGGAGCGGAAACCCATACTGAAGCATCTGCTTGCGTGAGCCGGGTCGCTCGCGTGGACTGGCCTCGCCCGAGCCGACCGGTTGCGTGGGCCGGCCGGCCGAGCCCGCCGCCTGGCCATGCTATTTCGCGCTTTCGCGCGTCGAGGCCCATCCGTCCATGCTAAATCGTCCGTTCGTGCAGCCCAAGCGCACCTTTCGACGAAATAGCATGGATTCGGCCCGGAAAGTCGGCGCGCATTCACACGAGAGCTTGAGAAACCCCAGGTCGCAGGCTCGCTTCGCTCCTACACGCCTGTCGCGTCCGTACTATTTCGTCGATGCGTGCATTTCGCGTGCACAAACGCACGAAATAGCATGGATTTCCACCCAACTTGGAAGTTGACGGAGCCCGCCTATTCGGCGCGTTCCTCCTGCAGTCGGGCGATGAACTCCTCTATCGCCCGATTGACAAGATGAGGCTTGTCCGTGTTCGAATTATGTCCTGCACCTGATATCCACTCGATAGGGAGCCCGGTCCGCTTGTGCCACTCGCGGTTGTATCGAACGCACGAGCCGGCGCGGTCCTTTTCGCCGCAGACCAGCAGCGCCGGACAAGTGATGGCATAGGGCAGGTCGGCCTCGATCGCTTCGGCCAGCATCTTGTATCCATGGCCGGCCAGTTTGGCATATCGCCCTTGGTCACCGTCGTAGGCCATCATCATGTCGCGCATCAGGCTCCTGCCGTAATCGGATGCGGCGACACCGTTCGTCCCGGTTTTCAGCAGCGATTTCCACGGATACCAACGGTAGATAGGCTCGACCGTCTTGAGAGCCCATATTTCCAGAGCCGTCATGTACTCCCGTTGCAGAGGTGCCGAATCGATTGAGACGAATCCGCTCATTTCATCCGGAAATAGCTGGGCATAGACCTGGCCTACGTATCCGCCCATCGACTGCCCGATGATAACGGGTTTGGCGAAATGAAGAGGCGGAGGACCTCCTGAACACGCAATTGCCTGTGAAGAAAAAGGCCCGAAAGCTCCTGATAGGCATGGAGACTCTTGTATTAGGGCATCTCGCAAGATTAAGCCGCTAGCGCAAAGACGCTGCAAACGTTGGAGGAACGATAGAAAGAGGAGCCAAAAGCATACACACCTCAACCTCACTGACTCCTATATAAGTGCCACAAAACCCCTGCCACCGCAATCTGCAGCATCTGCGACGAATGCCGCCAAAGAAGCAAACTCTCGATTATGACGAGAAAGAAACAATCTTAGCACCACACGTCGATTCAACGAATCAACCCGATGGCAAAGACCAGCTCAAGAAGATATATACCGATTTGAAGCTTAATAACACCACCTCCAAACAAACCATTGAAGAGCCAAAAACCCCAGCGTCTCTAGTCTGAGCAACCCAAAGAAGACAGTGGCAATCGATGCCATGAAAAAATAGACCCAATGCCTCCGAGCTACACATCAGGCTCCGTATCACCCGAAACTCCTACCACCCTGCGCCTTGATTCCCCTGCAGATGCACGCCTTCGGATGCGCGGCATCTTCGAGCAGAGCAGCGTGGCCTTCGGGCCAGAGCCGATAGTCTTGGGCTGCCCATATATCAGAAAGAGTAATGAGAAAGCTCATGCGCGAAGAAAGCCCAATCGCCATCCGTAACAAAAGAAACGCGCCTACGACTCCTGCGGAGATAGGATCAGCGAACATCCTGACAGTGAAACTGAACGCGACCTCTATGCAGACAAGCCCAATAGACTATGGCCCACGGACATAACGCAGCTCACGTTGCTGGAATGCAAGTGCTCCCCTCAGCCATCATCGATTGCTCGACGGAGAGATAATATCCTGTCGTCTGTTCGCGACCCCTAATGCGAACTCTGCCGGCCCAACGTTAGTCCGGGCTGCGGAGGCTATCACGGATTCGGGTGCCATCACTGTCGGCCCGACCGGATAAGGCCTTACGATAAACACGGCATCACTGGGTTCATGTCCAAGAAGGCGCGTTCGCTCGATAACGCTACCTGAAAGGTCTTCTTCGATAGGCGGAAAACGAACTCTTCTACTATTGCTATCGCAATTGGACTAGTGCAACCTTCGAAGAATTCGGCAGCAGAATTGATTGATGTAACGATTCCCACAATAGAGGACCGCAAAATGAAACACCCTGAACGGATAAGCACGATAGAGTACCGACCATCGCTAGATTATGCAGCTTAAGGCGCCCAGAAAATCGCTTGAATCCTCGAGCAAAAAATCAGCAGTATTCCTCGTTGTCAATCTGTACGTATGGGCTCTTGACGGCAGACAGTCATACATCACTGCGCCTTGAGCTATTTGGTAAAGTAGTTCAAGTAGTTTCTCATTTCACCTGTTCCAATCATTGCAAATAGCTCGACGCCGCCATATCCATTAATTATCGTTTCGACAGTCTTGCGGTCACTTACACTCTCATTCGGACCGACAGGCATACCAAAATCCTCCGGCTCAATGTACATCCCTTTGTAGACTCTATTGCCGTAAGTCATTGTGTATGTCTTAGAAAATGAATCGTATGCCCAAGTGCCGGGATACCCTTTGCCTTGTAGATAGAAAATCGTAGAACCCGATTCGTTAACAACTACGTAACTATCTGCTTCTTCTAAAGGCGCGTTGACAATCGTGTAGCCACCATCAGTCGACTGTCTTATCAGTTTCCATTTTCCTATTGCCGGGCCTTTATCGGAAGCTGCCACGGAAGAACTTTCTACCGATTCGCCAGATTGCTGCTCCTGTTGATTGCCGACCTGTTGAATCACGAGAGCGCCCGTAAAGACAATTGCCAGGACTAAGGCAATAACGCCAACAGATTTTTTGACGCAACTTGCATGATCGACGCTATTTCTCGATGATTCCCCACCTGAGTCGCTCTTGTTTTTGGATGAATGACCAATTTCCGGCAATAATTCGCCGTCGGTGCTTATCATGCTTTTAAGCGGGCGGCCGCATTTGGGGCAGATTACGGTCTTGTCTGATACGTCTACTCCGCAATCAGAGCACTTTGTTAAAGTCATTTGAACTCCTAGCCATGGTGTTCAAGTAATAAATCTGCCAGGAAAAATGAGCTAATTGTTCCTGGCAGACGCGCAGTAAATTAACTTATTGTTGGATTATGTTGGTATTTTTCAACCAATCTTTCGTAAGACACATCATCGGGACAATGCTTCAGGTAAAGGCTTAGCGGCTTTGCCCATCCGTTGACAAAAAGCTTTCCGCTGTCATCGTAAGTTTCAACACTAATTTCCCATACCCCTTCTTTACCGTTTAAAGTGCACTTGCCAAACAGTCTACCCAGGCCATCCGTTTCTACAGATGTAACAACATCTTTGAGGCCGGAATGACTTGCTATGGCTTCTGCTACTTGCAATTCGCCCATGCCCTCGGGAGCAAGAATGAAGGACTGGGAATGCAAAGAGTCAAAGCTTGAGCCCGCACTTCCGGATAGGCTTGGAGAACGCGAGTATGAGTCAAGAAGCGCAACGATACGATAACTTACCGGGGGATTACCGGCGAGACTTGAGGTTGGGGGAGCAAATTGCATTCCGTCAGGAAGTTGGCCGCCAAATGGCACTCCTCCCCACATCTTACACTCGCCGTCGCCGTTGGTCGAATACACATTTGTTTCTATACATTGCGTTAATAACGAAGTGCGTTCTTCGCTCTCCATGTTGTAGAGCTGCACCATGCTGAATAGATTCGGTATCACACCGGCATCGCTCATAAACAACGCCTTTACATCGTCATCCGTTACGATGCCGCCCTCTTGGCCGACAAAGACACCTATCCGGCGTATTGAATTGTCCGCATTAACGTAGTAGAAAATCTGCCAAAACGCCTTTTCACCACCAACCTCACAAAGGCCAGCTGCGCCGTAGCTACCACCTACTTGCCAGCCTTCGCACAATTGATTCGTCAGACCTAAGCTATCCCTGAGCCCTGCAATAATGTCCGAATCAGCCTTCGGCTGACCTGAGTCATAGAAGAAATTAACGGCATATCCCGTAGGCTGAGTTGAAGCAGGGTCTACCTGGGTTAACTGTCCCGGTCCGTCAATCGTGACAAAACCCACGGCAACACTAGATGGTGTGGGCAAGTCCGACGGAAGCTCAGGTGGCTTTCCTTTCCAGGTCTTACTGGGATTTCTATAAGTCAGGCCTTGATTCTCTAAGTTGAGAGATGCGGTCTCGGTATCTATGTTCAACATTTTTACTGCTTCCCAATACCTGGGCATAGCAGAAAGTACCTGCTTTGCTTTCTCGGAGCTATCATTGAACCCTTCCAGCGCGCTAAAGCCGCTGTATGCAGTTGCATAGTCACCCGAATCGAGAGCGACCTGCGCTTGATCATACGAAGCCTGCTTGCTCGAATTCTCTATTGCGGGACTAATCAATACAAACCAAGCCGCAACCAATGCTGCAACTACGACACTAATAATGGCAGCCAGCTTGCCGACTTTCTTTTTGACCTTATCGAACCTTGCTTTCTTTTCGGCCTCAGCGCCCTTGCGCTCCTTCGCCTTGGATAGCAAAGACCCCTCGTCCGAAAGAGAGGCTATGAATTCCTTGTCTACACCACAAGCCCAGCAATTAGCGCGCTCACCAAGATTGATTTCGCCGCAACTACATCTCCACCAGGCTCCCTTATCTTCGAAACAATACTCGTGAGAGCTCTTAATGCTGTTCTCTTGCAGCTCGATATCGCGTTCATTCTTCGCATCTGACGAAAGCGATATTGATTTTAATTTCCCGATTGGACTCGGCACGGACGCGCTAGACCAATTGTCAGCTTCGATAATCCGCACGGACGCTCCCTGCACATCAGAATAAGGAAGCTCGAGGGCTTTTAGCGGTTTGCTATCGCCTGGGCTGATGTCGATATCGCAGCTTACGCCGCCCACATCATCAACAGAACCATCTAGTCTCAGTATTTTTCCTAAGATTTCGATTGAATGAATGCATCGAGCGCCTACATTGCAGACTCTTACCTGGAGAAAAGCAACGTCTCTATCGCTATCACGTGAGACTTGAACCGCTTCAACAAAGATGGGACAGCCTTCTTCCCATCCGAAACACCCCCCCAGCACTTTGCTCTGATCGAAATACGATTTCGTATTGTTCGTTAGCCATCCTACACACCACCTAAACGGAAAAGGGGGCCTCACTTTGGCTGGCACCCGTGTCTCATGACTAATACGCTCGTTACGGAGTCGAAAACCAATGCACCAAAGCTCACCAGTCGCCGCAACTGAGCTTTCATCACATGCAATCTTGACGATTACGTTGGCAGACATACGTGCAAACGAATATTGCCGTGCTCCAGATGTCCGGCTCCTGCCGTATGACATACCGCCGCCATCGCGGACAAGCAGTAGGTCCTACTTGTTGAACGGGCAAGATGCGTGTACGCATTTTATCGCAAACATACCATCAGAATCTAGATATGAGCGCCAATCAAAAACCACCCCTCAAAGGGGTGGTTTGCTCTTAGGGTATAACCCTAGGGGTGAAAGCCTGACTGCCGTTGACTCGCGACAAGCCGGTCAAACCGGCGAGCCGCGTCGGCGGACTAGCTTTTCTTGTGCCCCTTCGCCGAGAAGGGGTCCTCGTACTCCTTGACGCTCAGCCTGTCCAGGGCGATGTCCGCCGCCTCCTGCTCCCGGATGTACTTCGCGATAGTCGCCTCGTTCAGGCCGACGGTCGAGACGTAGTAGCCCTCGGCCCAGAACTTGCGGTTGCCGTACTTGTATTTCAGGTTCGCGTGCTTGTCGAATATCATCAGCGAGCTCTTCCCCTTCAGGTACCCCATCACGCTCGAGACGCTGTACTTCGGGGGTATCGCTACCAGCATGTGCACGTGGTCGGGCATCAGGTGGCCCTCGATGGCCTCGATCCCCTTGTACCCGCACAGCTTGCGGAGGATCTCCCCGATGTCCTTTCTCAGCTCGTTGTAGATGACTTTGCGCCTATACTTCGGTGTGAACACGATGCGGTGCTTGCACATCCACTTCGTGCGCGACAGGCTGTAGGCTTTCTGAGCCATGGCCGACCACCACCTTCCTGACTCGGATTCTTGACGGCCTGAACAATCGTCGATATCCGGCAGGAGGGTGGCTTTGTAAAGCCCTGTGCCGTCCACCCGCATAGCGGGTGGTTTGTAGCCTCTCGCGCCTACGGCGCAGAGGGCAGGCTGAAGCCATTAATGACAGGACTCCAGCCTGGGCCTTGAAGGCTCAGGCTGGAGTCCGCACATGCTACAAAGATGGGATAGAGCCGTTTCTACTCACCTCCAACGATAGGATGGCCCCACATCGTTCGTCACTTTGCTGGGTCGGGTGCAGGACGAACAGAAACCGATTAGCAGGAAACCTCTTTTCTTGCGGCTACATGAGGCATGGGCGCAAGCCCCCATAAGCGGCGATGCCCGACGATGAAGCCTATGAGTAGGCATTCGCTCGCCGGACTATACCCCGTAAGCCGTAATGAATTGGCAGAACACCGTTCCGAGACGTAGGGCGGCAGGCCCCCGACAAAGCGTCGGTTCCAGCACGGCCCCATCGCCCGTGGCCAATACGCGGAATCAAGATTCGCGACGTTTAGATGACCGCGCGTACATTCTCCTCAAGGCCTTCCCGTATGAAATCCAATCTCCCCAACCTTGCAGCATGCTTGCTGTGGCGAAGAACCTCGACGACCCCGTCCGCAAACCCGTCAAGAGAGGAGGGGTCAAACCGATCGAGAGAGTCCACACAGACCAAAGTATCGGCGACGCTGTGCGCGAACGGCCCTGGCATAAACGGCCAATCGCGAGCTTTAACTTCGGTATCAGCCCCATCGAATCACAGACTATTCCCCGCACCGAAAAGCGGAGCCGAACGTAACACAAGCGTTTCTACGCCGCGGATGAGTCCAAGGTTACGCCAATGCCTGTCGAATCCTACCACGCCAGCGCCTGCGCTGCCTTTTTTCGCTGATTTCGTATTTCGCCGTGGTAAGCGTTTCTTTCGATATGAATTACACTTCAAACGAGAATAGTTCCAAGCAAAGACAGCAACTGCTTCAAGAGCCGCACCAACCATGCCAAAATGAAGCAGCTGCGCACAAACGGGGTACACAGGAATTTCCCCATGCACCCCGCATCCTCAAAGACCGCTGCACGTTCGCGACTCGCTAGCGCCCTACAGCGTACGCAGAGCGTCTACCAATGCCGTCTTAGACTCGGTCTTCTCATCCTTCATCTTGATGATTTTCGCAGGAACGCCCGCGACAACAGCGCCTGCGGGAACGTCGCTCACCACGACGGCTCCAGCTGCGACAACGGCGCCCTCGCCTACGCGAACGCCTTCGAGCACCACCGCATTTGCGCCCATCATGACGTTGTCTTCCACGATAACCGGCGTTGCGCTTGCGGGCTCGACCACGCCGGCAAGCACGGTTCCGGCGCCGATGTGGCAATGGTTGCCCACAATTGCGCGGCCACCCAAAACGCAGCCCATGTCGATCATGGTTCCCTCGCCAATCACCGCGCCGATGTTGATGACGGCACCCATCATGATGACGGCGTTGTCGCCAATTTCCACCTGATCGCGGATGATGGCGCCCGGCTCGATTCGGGCATTGACAGCCTTTTTGTCCAGCAGCGGCACAGCTGAATTGCGGCAGTCGTTTTCGACTTCGTAGTAGTCGATGCGGTCGGCGTTCTCCTCAAGAACCGGCTGCAAATCGGCCCAGTCCCCGAAAACGATCTTGCCTTTGCGGCTTCCAAAAACCTTCACCTGGCCTTTGGTCGCGTTAGCGGCATAATCGATTTTCTGACCAGGCTTTTCTCGGACATACAGCTTGACCGGAGTCTTTTTCTCGGAGGTTGCAATGAAATTGATGATCTCTTCTGCGTTCACGATGAACCTTTCTTTCGATATGAGCGAATCCAAGACGCACGCCGCAATCGACGCACGCCGCAATCGACGCACGCCGCTAAAAGTATTGGCAGGCGAACGACTCCGTCCGCAGAGGACGTTGACGCTCAAGCAGGCGCACCCCTCCGCTGAAAGCCATGGACGCGCAGACGGACGGCGCACGCCAATAGGGGTGTCGAAAACAAACGAAGCGACTAGCCGAACATCAGCTCGTCGAACGAATAGAAGCCCGCTTCGCGCGAAACGATCTTCTTCGCGGCGGACACGGCTCCTGCCGCGAAGATTCTACGACTTGTCGCACGATGAGTCAGCGCGACTTCTTCGTCCTGACCGAAGAAGTGCACCGTGTGCGTGCCGGCGACCGTGCCGCCACGCAGGGCATGTACGCCGATTTCTTTGGCGGGGCGCTTGCCGCACATGCCTTCGCGTCCATATACAGGGTCGAATTCGCCGGCGGGATTCACGGCGTCGAGCAGAAGCTTCGCCGTTCCGCTCGGAGCATCCACTTTCTGGTTATGGTGCGTTTCGACGATTTCGATATCGAACCCGTCCAACGCCGCCGCAGCCTCGGCGGCAAGACGGCGCAGCACCGCGACGCCAAGCGAGTAATTCGCGCTGTGAATGACAGGGACGCCCTCACCGAGCGCACGAACGCGCGCCATTTCGTCTTCGTCATAGCCCGTTGTGCCAGAAACGAGGGCAGCATTCGTACGATGCACGTACGCCTCCACATGCGGCAGCATGTCCTTATGGGAGAAATCGATCACCACGTCCGCCTCGGGAGCCCTCTCGGCAAGCGTGTCCATGGTCTCGATGCCGACAATTCCTGCAAGTTCGCACGATTCGTCCGCCTCTACAAGCTCGCGAATGATGGTGCCCATGCGGCCGTTTCCTACGATCATAACCCTAGTCAACCAGACCAACCCCTTTCAGAGCTTCGGCGACGCGAACCTTACCGGCTTCGGAAAGCTCGCACAGAGGCAGGCGGTAGACGGCCTTGCCCATGCCCATCATCTCGAGAGCGCCCTTTACGGGAATGGGATTGACCTCACAGAACAGCGCATCGATAAGATCAAGGCAACGAAGCTGCTCGGCCAACGCCTCGTCGTGGCGTCCTTCGAGGTAATTCCAGGTCATTTCGTGAACCTCGCGCGGCATGACGTTCGCCCATACGGAGATGACGCCTTTCGCGCCCAGGGACATCAACGGCACCACGATGTCGTCGTTGCCGGAGAACATGACGAAGTCGTCGGACAGGAAACGGGCAATCTTGGTTGCATACGAAATGCTGCCCGAAGCCTCCTTGATGCCGAAAGCGTTGGGATGCTTGGCGAGGCGCCCGACATTGCGCGGGGAGATGGAGCAGCCTGTGCGGCCGGGCACGTTGTAGAGGATGCACGGAACGTCCACGGCGTCGAGGACGGTCTTGAAGTGTTGGTAGATCCCCTCTTCGTTGCTTTTGTTGTAATACGGCGTGATCAACAAAAGACCATCGACGCCAAGATTTTGATAGCTCAGGCTTTTTTCGAGCATGGTCTGCGTGGTGTTAGAGCCGCTGCCGGCAATAACAGGCACGCGACCAGCCACGCGCTTGACGGTGAATTCGCACACCGCATCGTCTTCTTCATGAGACATCGTTGAGGATTCTCCCGTGGTGCCGAGCACCAGGATGGCGTCGGTGCCGCTCTCGAGATGGAAATCAATCAGACGGGCAAGCGCGTCGAAATCGACGCTGCCATCTTCGGCGAACGGAGTTACCAGGGCCACGATAGAACCCTGCAGGCCTTTCAAGCTCTTTCCCATGATGCGGTTCCTTTCGTTTGCACTTCTTTGCTTATGAGCGTGTTCCGCGGGCAACGGACTAAAACGTTGCCCGTGCGTGCCGAATTGTTAACTGCGTTTCGACAGGCCGGAAAACTCGTCGAAGCAATCGAGCGTGGCAAAATAGTCCGCCGGCGTTTCCGCGCGACGAATGAGCTGCGTTGCGCCGTCCTCGCGAAGGAGAATCTCGGCCGAACGAAGCTTTCCGTTGTAGTTGTAGCCCATAGAGTGGCCATGCGCACCCGTATCGTGAATGACCAACAGATCACCCACCTCCACCTGGGGAAGCTTGCGATCTATGGCGAACTTGTCGCTGTTTTCGCACAAGCCGCCCACCACGTCGTACACATGGTCGCACAAGGCGTCTTCCTTGCCCGCAACCGTGATGTGGTGGTATGCGCCGTATATCGCAGGACGCATCAGGTTGACCGCGCACGCGTCCACGCCGATATACTCCTTGTGGATATGCTTCTCGTGGATAGCACGCGTGACCAGACATCCGTAAGGACCCAGCATGAATCGGCCAAGCTCGGTGAACAGGGCGATATCCCCCATACCAGCCGGCACCAGCACCTCTTCGTAGACCTTGCGCACGCCTTCACCAATGATGCGAATGTCGTTGGGCTCTTGGTCGGGGCTGTACGGAATGCCGATGCCGCCCGAGAGGTTGATGAACTTGATATGCGCTCCCGTCTCGCGCTGCAAATCGACGGCAAGCTCGAAGAGAACCTTCGCAAGCGCCGGGTAGTAATCGTTGGTGACCGTGTTGCTGCAGAGGAACGCATGAATGCCGAACTCCTTGGCTCCCTTCGCCTTCAGGGTCCGGAAAGCCTCATAGAGCTGTTCGGTGGTCATGCCGTATTTCGCATCGCCCGGATTGTCCATGATGCCGTTGCTGATTTCGAAAAGCCCGCCTGGATTGTATCGGCAGCTGATGGTTTCGGGGATATGGCCGATGGTTTCTTCCAGGAAGTCAATATGCGTGATGTCGTCGAGGTTGATGATTGCACCCAATTCGTCTGCCAATTGGTAATCGGCCGCGGGGGTTTCGTTGGAAGAGAACATGATGTCATGCCCGCGAATGCCGCACGCGTCGGAGAGCATGAGCTCCGTGTAGGAAGAACAATCGCACCCGCAGCCGTATTCGTGCAGAAGCTTGATGAGGAACGGGTTGGGCGTCGCTTTGACGGCAAAGTACTCCTTGTAGCCTTCGTTCCACGAAAAAGCATCGCGCAACGCTTCCATATTGCGTCGAATGCCCGCTTCGTCATAGAGGTGAAACGGCGTGGGATATTGGGCCGCTATGGCCTCAAGCTGATCCTTAGTGGCAAACGGCTTTTTCTCCATTGAAGACGCCTTCCTGCTTCTTTGCTCCACCGCCAAAGCGGCCTGTCTCTACTTACGAAAAACGCCAGCAAGGCGCTGCCTTACTGGCGATACATGACGTATGGCAAATCAGCAAGATAGCGCACCCGCAGCGTTGCTGCGGACAGTCTTGAGGGTATTCCCCGCAAGCCCACCCACGCGCCATGCCTGACGCATAAGTTCGGCGAGCGCACCTCCCCCTGGCATCAAACGCCTGCCGGCTTTGCCAAGGCTCATCTTGCCCGCGCCTCTATCGATTTAACGAAACTACCGCTTTAGTGTGCGATAGTCAAGAGCGATTGCGCAAGCGCATAAGAAATAAAGAACGGCGTGGCATTTGGATATTGGGGCACTTTTCGGGCTGCGAAAGCTTTCGACTCCATTTATGGCGCCGCCCGCGAGCGCTCCAAATAAGGGGATACGCGTCCGCAATGCGGGAAGGACGAGCCTCTAAGTTGCGCGAGGGCGCGGGGGCAGTTCGTTTGTGCGGCCGGGGCTGCTTCATCCATACTGAATCGTCCGCTTGCGCAGCCGAAACGCACCTTTTGACGAGATAGCATGGATTCGGCCCTACGTCCGGCGCGCCTCCTCGGTGGCGCCATTTAAAACACCAGGCCAGAGGCTTGCGTCCGATTCCTCCGAGAAAGAAGGAGGCCGGCAGCCATGCTATTTCGTCGATGCGTGCATTTTGCGTGCACAAACGCACGAAATAGCATGGATTCCCGACCGCAGCGCACACCTTGCAAGAAATTTTGTCATACTGCTCTCAGAAACCGTTCCTCCGCCCAACGAAAGGGGCCTGCATGACAGCCAAAACCCATGCGAACGAACTCGAAATGCTTACCCGCTTTCGTCGGGACCTTCACCAAATTCCCGAAGTCGACTTCGACATACCTGAAACCGTCGCATACGTCACCGCCGAGCTGGAGCGCGTTCGCGATACCATGGTTGCGAAACACGGCGAAGGGTCGTGCGAGGTTTTCTCCCCCTGCAAAAGCACCGTATGCGCATTCTTCAACAGGGGCGCCGAGTACACCACGGGCATTCGCTCCGACATGGACGCTTTGCCGGTGACGGAAAAAACAGGCGTGTCGTTCACCTCGCACCACGAAGGCATGATGCACGCATGCGGGCATGACGGCCACATGTCCATGGTGCTCGGGCTGGCCAACCACCTCGCAGAAACCTTCGACGAGCTGCCGCGCAACGTGCTTCTGGTGTTTCAGCCAGCAGAAGAAACTACAGGAGGCGCGGACATCATCTGCAAATCAGGCGTGTTCGAACGCTACCGTGTCGACCGCATGTTCGGCTACCACCTGTGGCCGGACTTGCCGGCAGGCTGCATCGCGAGCCGACCGGGCGCACTGCTCGCGGCAACGAGCGAGGCGACGTTCACCTTCCACGGAAAGGCGACCCATATCGCCAAAGCCTCCGACGGCGCCGATTCGCTCGAGGCGGGCATGCGCTTCGTGCTCGGGGCGTACGATTACATGACCGAGCGGGCCAAGGAAGAGCGCTGTCTTTTCAAATGCGGATTCATGCAGAGCGGCCAGGCGCGCAACGTCATCTCTTCCCGCACCTATATCGAAGGAAGCTTGCGCACCTATTCGGACGAAATGACCGTTCGTGCCAAGGCCGACCTGGCAAAACTCGCCCAGGACATGGCAGCCAATGCGGGATGTACGGTCGACGTGGATTTCACCGAGGGATACCCGCCCGTCGTCAACAATCCCGAGCTTTTCGAACTCGCCGCGTCGCACCTTCCCGATATGACGGAGCTTCCCGAGCCTCTGCTGATTGCCGAAGATTTCGCCTTCTACCAGAGGCATCTTCCCGGCGTGTTTTTGCTGCTTGGAACGGGAACGGGCATCCCCCTGCATGCTGACACATTCAATTTCGACGAGAACGTACTGGTAAGCGGGTTGGAAACGTATAAAAAACTGGTGCGTATCCCGTAAGATTGCCGCTGCGCGCGGTCGACCGGCCCGACCGCGCGCCCGCAACCGAGCAAGCCAGGCAGGAAAAGCGCTTTTTCCGACCGACCGGACCACCGCATAGAGCTTTCCCGACCCAGCCGCCACATAAATCAAACCGACCACTGCATAGGGGTTCTTATGAGCGAACAGACAACGGACGAAATACCCCTCGCTGACAAATTCGTCTTCGAAGGCCCGAACGAAGCAGGGCTGTGCACCGCCACGTTCTACGCCTTCAACACCGTGGTCACGCTGCAGGCGTATACGGCAAGCATCCATAACAAAGAAATCCGCCGAAAGAACAGCGCCGCCAAAGCCGGCAACGAAGAGTTCCTTCGGAACAGCTTCGATATCACGACCTGCGACGCAGACGACTCTCGGAAAGATGCCGACGCCCGCCGCGCCGAAGATCTTCGCGGCGTTTTCGAGGCCGCACGCGACCGATGCCGTTTTTTCGAGAACAGGTACAGCAGAACGCTTTCGCGGTCGGATATCTCGCGACTCAACAACGCCGACGGAGCATGGGTTGAAATCTGCAAGGAAACGTACGAACTTCTGCAGCATTCGTTACACTACTGCGAGGAAAGCGGCGGGGTTTTCGACATAACCATGGGGTCTGTCGTGCGCCTGTGGGATTTTCATCGGGGCGTAATTCCTGACGAAAAAGACATCGCCGAAGCACTGACCCATGTGGATTGGCGCACGATTAAACTCGGCATACGCGAAGAGCTCAATCCTCGCAATGATATCTGCCGCAGACCACGCTTCTCTGCACGTATAGCAGACCCGAGGGCATCCGTTGACGTGGGAGGAACCGCCAAAGGATACATCGCTGACGACCTGGGCGAACTGCTGCAAGACAACGGTCTCTCCTCTTATGTAATCAACCTCGGTGGAAACGTGCTTGCCCACGGGTCGAAACCCCAGGGCGATCCGTGGCGCGTCGGAATACAAGACCCGAGGGCTTCGCGGGAAAGCGGCAGCATCCTTGGCGCCGTTCCGTTGGAAAACGCCTCCGCCGTCACCAGCGGAACGTACGAACGCTACTTCATGCACAATGAACGCGCATACCACCACATCCTCGATCCGAAAACGGGTTATCCCGTACAGACCGACCTTGCAGGAGCCACGGTTGTCGCCCGCACATCGCTTGATGCCGAAGGATATTCGACGACACTGCTTGCCCTTGGCAAAGACGCAGCCGTCGAGTTCGTACGCACGCATGAGGCAATCCTTGCAGCCTATCTTGTCGATGACGAAGGACGAATGTTCGTTGTTACGAGAGGCTAACCGCTGAAGGGACTCGCGCCTGCAGCCAACCGCCGCATAAAAGGTCATCATAAAAGGTCATGAAAATTCAATGCCTTCGCGGCAAGAACACGGTGCCATGGTAAAATAGAACGCTGCATACGCCTCCGTAGCTCAGGGGATAGAGCACCGCTCTCCTAAAGCGGGTGTCGGCCGTTCGAATCGGCCCGGGGGCACCATCGAATACGAACAAGCGCCCGTTGCGTGGCATGCGCAACGGGCGCTTGTCTTGATTGGCAGAAAAAAGACAAGACGATTCGGGAAAAGGCAAAGCCAATGATCCCGCTTCTGAATGTTCGTAACTTCCAACTATCGCCCTGCAATCAAAACACTTCCGCCTCCATCCCAGCGAACAGACAATATAATCTGAGCATGTTCGTTCAACAGGAGGCCCTTATGTCATTCCATAGCGCAGACGCACGAGAGGAGCACCGCAAGCCCCTTGTCACATTCCGAACACTATGCATATTCGCCCTGATAACGCTGACATGCGCTGCCATGCTCGCGGCCCATCCTGTTTTTGCCTGGGCGAGCGATCAGGAGCCCTCTGGTGAAGGCGATGTTTTATGGACTCCGCACGTGTCCATCGATGCCGAACACGATCCAGAAAATCCCGGATATATACGCATACACGCCACCGGAACCAATGATAGCCCCACGACAATTCACGGAGCGAACCTCGAATTCGTTCTTCCCGATCAGGCCGTCATTGTGAAAGGCGACCAAAGCACCTCCGCCGAATCGCTCGATGCGGGCGACTCCATCACCGCCGAACTCGTCGTAACATCAGTCGAAAACGCAAACGCCAATCCTTACCAAGAACCCAGCGCGCCTTCGTCGTCTTTCGCGAAAACGAACGACGACCTCTTCACCAAAGCGGCGATTATCGCGATCATCGGCCTCGTGGCAGCAGCTGGCATACTTTTCGCCATACGCCGACGCGGACGTGCCCATAAGACGGCTTCAGGCACCATGTGCGTACTGCTCATGGCCGCCCTGGCCACGGGTCTGACGCCAGTATTTCCACAGAGCTCTTATGCCGATGAAGCAACTCCCGCAACGAAGGGATATTCCTCCGTCGAAATCGATATGAACGGAACGCCCGTCGAGATCGGCGTTTCGTTAATCATCTCTTCCGCCGATGAAGTTCCTGAAAGCGCGTACCCCTCCACCGCGTGGCTTTCAACGGAAACCTACGTCGCTCATGATGCGACAAAAGCCCATGTCTCCATCACCTCCGACAAGGTTTTCGCAGCAGACCTAGACGCCGCGGCCTTCTCATTGGGCGAGGCTTTGGCGGACTGCACGGTCACCGAAGCGTCCCGCACATCCGATACGCAAGCAGACCTCGTCATCGAAGGCCTCGCCGCCGACGATGGCGCCGACGGAAGCATCCATGCAGCCGCTGCGGCCTTCGCAGAAGAGGTCTCCGAAGGCTTTGGCGTCATACCCGTTGAAGCCCCGCAGGCAGCCCTTGCCGACGCCGACGAAGCAACCGAGGGATGGGACGAAAACTCGTCGCTCTTCCTCATACCCGTCCATATAGACTGCGCAGAATTCTCTGCCACCGTGAAAGCGGCCGATTTCTCCCTTCCCTCCAACCCTGCGATAACTGTGCAAAATGCAGATTGCACAGAAGGCGGCCACGAGGCGCTTCTGAGCTTTTCCGTACCAGGCTCGTCTCCCGAAGACCAGCTCGAAACGCTTGACGCCGCCCTTACCGAAGGCGGAGTGCGCATCGATGCGGCAGCAACCAATTGCGGCGAACTCATCGCCGTTTCAGACGACGTTTCGCGCGCTCCCGAATATGGCTACGAAACCACGGCGCTCGAATACGCCGACGCCACGTTCTTCTCACGCATTTGCATACAGGACGCACACGCGGACGTAGCAGAAGGACCGGTGACCCTTGTCTGCGAAGCAATTGTTGAAACCGTAGACGGCGGAGAGGTCAACCTTGCTGGGACAGAGTCCGACCTGGACGTGTTCGAAGTTTCGACGGACGATTCCGGGAACATTGCCAACGGGCCATCCATTGTCGACCAAGGCAGCATCCACGTCACCAGCCAGAATTCCTTCACCTTCGAAACGACCCTCGATGCATCGAGCAACGAAGGCTCCGCGAGAGAAGCGGACGCATTCTGGGCCCTCCTGGAAGATGAAGACCAATGCGGCAACCCCTTGAACCACCTCCAAGAAACCGCCGCACGGTCTGACTGGGTGTTCTCTTCGTGTGCAGTCAAGCTTGGCGACTCAAACGCATCCAACCAGTGGGGCGTGCCTCTTTCCAACGCAAGTGCCCCTGCGCTTACCGACGACGAATATCAAACCCTTACCCGCGACGGAGGATTCACCGATGCGGAAGTGGCCTCGAAGGCCCTTTCCGCCGCTCAAGAGGCGCTTAATGCCGCAGGATCTTTCGCCAAAGCCATAGCCAATGAAGACTTTACCGAAGTGTTCAGCGGCGTTGGAAGCGTGCTGGGATTCGTCTCCAAGATGGTAGACATCTCCTCTCCGCCGCAATACACGCTCGCCGATGTCATGAGCAGGCTTGATACCATGCAAGAAAGCCTCAACGCACTTGAGGGCGGCGTGAGCCAGCTCAATATGCAGCTCGAATCCTTCGAGTCGCGCAGCGCCTACCGAACGGCGGTAGCCCAGCTCTCCTCGTATACCGGCATTCTGGGCGAAGATGACGGGATCGCCCTCTTGGTCCGTAACGCCCTCGGAAAAGTAGACGTCAAAAGCGGGGCCTCTTCGTTTGCCGAACTGAGCGAAGCCGATCAGAAGGAGCTTCGTCTTCTTGCCGAGTCGACGCGCGCCTACTCGCAACGCCATGGCACCGAAACCATTGCCCTTACCAAGGGGCTTGGCGATCTCATTACAGGCAACGCTGCCATAAGCGCAAACGGAATCGGCAGCCTGTACTTCGACTACGTCGACACGTACTACAACTGGGAGCCGCAGACATTCGACGCCCGCAAGCAGTTCCTTGCCTATGTCGGAGCGGCATACATCAACGGCTACACCGCTTCGATGTGCGAGTTGAACGTAGAGCTGGCAGATGCGAAGGCGGCCGGAGACGAAAGCAGCGTGAGAGCCATTGAAAGCGCCCAGAAAACGCTCGCCAAGCAGGCAGGCAAGGTCGGCGAAATTATATCGGGCGAAGTGGACGAAACGGGCAAGCTGGTGTCTGAATCCAAGCTCTCCTCTCGCACCCACGCACGCGCCGACGGAGGCGTGCTGAATCTTGTCACCAAAAGCGTTTTTGCCACCGAAAGCAGCAACAAGACAGGCATGATCGCCGTAAGCTCCGTAGCAAATCACTCAGGCATGGATTACGACGCCGTGCTGAAAAGCCGCAATATTGGCCGTGTGAACATAGACAAGCTCGACACCGTCATAAGCGAAGCCCAGTTCGTCGACATGGGCAAGCGCCTTAAAGCTCGCAGCGGACAAGAGGGATACACCGGTCCGAAGAACCTCTCGGAGGAGTTTGGCTCCCTTAAAATTCCCCTGAGCAAAAGCTTCGGAAGCTGGTCGTACAACCTGGGGAGCAACAGGGAGGCGAAGGTCGATGCGTCGGAGAGCCAGGCCCACCAGCATATAGTGAAGCTCAATTCTAAAAAGTCAACGTCCGACCAGTTCGCCGCATATCACGAAATCGCGCAAACAGGAGATGTGTACGACACGAAAACCGACAGCGTCAAAAGAGGCGTGCGTATATACAAAGCCTGGACGAAATACTACGCCGGCAATTTTTACTGGACCTTGAATATACGATTCGGCGATTACCGGGTCTGGGGCGCGTCGGACGGGAAAAGCGATGCGGACGAAGAGGACTGGGAAGACGATGACGACGAGGAATGGGATGACGACATGGTCACCGATTAGGACCGTGTAGCCATAACGCCCGAAGCCGCACTCGCAGGTGCGGCTTCGGGATCGACACGTTCGGCGGACGCAAGCACACTCTGGTGCAAGGCCAAACGAAACAGCGTTCTACTCTCGCACGAAATACCTGAAAGAACGACCTTCTTTTACTTTTCTCAGCTTCCCCTCGTCCGCCAGCGCTTTGACCCGTTCCTGAGCCGATCTCTCAGACATTCCCGTTGCGTCTCTCACATCCTTCGCCAACATTCCATGCAACGAAGAGGCGATTACATTAAGAAGATCGTCATCGCTTACGCGAGCTGTCACTTCCCTGCCGTTTCTTTCTTCCTTTACTTTATTCATAGCGTTCCCAAGTAAGGGAAGTTCTATTTTCACCATAGAAGGAGCGTGGGATTCGCTCAAAACAGGTTCTCTTCCGAATACCTTCTGCCAAGTCAGCCAAATATCAAACAGCCCGCTTCCCGCCCGGTCGCTTGCTCCTATGAAGCTAAAAATCCTCATGAGAGTAGGGTTCCTTGTCTCGGACGCCCCACCGGCAATAGCGATATCCCTGTCGATAAGCATACTGCCCGAATTGACGACAACAAGAGAATCGCTCTTCAGTACGATACGCACCTCGCTTTTCTCTCCATAGTATGCATGAACCAAAGCGTTCACCACGGCCTCATTCGCGGCCTCTGTTACGACATTGCGAGAACCATGCCTCGTTCCTGTCTCGTCTGTCGAGTAGGGCATCTTGAAATAGCGATTCAGCCTGTCAGAGACCGACAAGTAAAAATCGACAAGGTTGCCGCTCCAATCACCGCTCTGGGACACCACCCTGTCGTCCCAGCGAAGATTGCCCGAAGTTTCCTCCCTGTAATCCAGCAGGTATTGAGGTAGATAGTTTGTGATCTCGTATTCGTATCCAAACGCCAGAAGACCCGCCTGGGTGGGATGGAGAGACGAATCCCTTCCCTTTGCAAGCGCCCCGATGTGGTACAAAAAATCCTCCGTGGAATCCTGGTTCCACGGGCTCTTCGGCTTGCTACTTGCATAGATGCTGCGGTAGCGAGCAACCGTTTCTTGGTCGAAACAGTCCATGCCGAATTGGCTCAATGCCTTTCTGTCAGCCCCAGGAATGCCGTCGTACCTCATCAGGGAGATATCGGAGTCAGTCGCTTTGAAATCCCCTGGGCCGCGTCGGACATAGGCGACGAAACTTTTTTCCGACCTATCGTAGACCCTTACAGGCTTTTCTCCTCTCTCCGCCCGAGGGACACTCACGACTACCAAGTCAACGCCGTTGGCCCGCACAGTTTCCACGCCATCAAACAGCATGACATCGCGCTCTACTTTTTGTTTGTTTCTTACGGTGCTCCAGAATTCCGCAATTAGGTCGTCTGGGTTAGGGACTCCATCAAGATAAAAACGATGCGACTCCTTATCTTCACGCACGCCAAGAACAATTTCCCCACCTTCTGCGTTTGCAAAAGCAGAGTAGGTTTCCCACATATCCCTAGGCAGACTGAAAGCAGCCTCTTTGAATTCTAGATATTGACCTTCACGCAGATCATCCAATTCGCCAGCGTCACTTAGGAAGCCCATCTCAGCCCTCCAGAAAAATACAAAGCAAGAGTCGTCGAAAGCATTCTAGCAGTCTCATCCCATTCAAGAAAAAGAGGCCAAGCCCAAAACAACGCAGGATACTTTGGGTTTAGGCGCGGCGCGTCCATTGGGCGCGGGCTTGGGCGCGGCGCGTCCATTGGGCGCGGGTTTGGGCGCGGCGCGTCCATTGGGCGCGGGTTGCATCCCTCTCGAAAAACGGAGAATCCACAAGCAGAGTCACCTGCAGCGCGGAGCGCGGCGCGGGCGGGCTGCGCCAAACCAACAGAGCGCACTATGGGGACGCCCGTGCGTCTTGGCGCATCAACCGCAATTACCGCAGCAAAAGAAGCCGCGTTGTATTCAAGATACGTTTAGTTCCCCAACGCCGTTGCGAATCCTTCTTGATACCGTGCGGCTGCGAACAGCGCCTCTGACTAGCGTCAACGGCGCTGGAGCGACAATAGGCACGGAAAAGGCTGGAGGACGACATGGACACCCATTAAGGTTGCGCAATCATAACGACCGAGGCATTCCTTACTCGGTCCTCAATGCCGTCACGGGGTCTTTCTTCGAAGCCATGCGGCTGGGAATGATGCCGCCGACTAACGTCAAGACCACAGAGATCACAATGAGAATGACAGCCGCAGCCGGAGGAACCGCCGCCATGCTCTGCACACCGGAAAGCTGCTCTATCACGATATTCATCGGGATATTGAGCAGCATCGTGATGCCAATGCCGAGGACGCCCGCAGCGAGGCCGATGATGAACGTCTCCGCATTGAACACGCGCGACACATCGCCCTTCGAGGCGCCAATGGCACGCAAGATGCCAATCTCCTTCGTACGTTCCAGAACGCTGATATACGTGATGATGCCGATCATGATGGAACTCACCACCAGCGAAATGCTGACGAAGGCAATGAGCACCAGCGAAATCATGTCGATGATATCGGTCACGCTACCCATGAGAACACCCATGTAGTCGGTGTACAGGATAACCTTGTCGTCTTCGCCGGCCGCCTCCATCTGGCTGTTGTATTCGTCGATGCTCGCAATCACGCGCTCTTTCGCCTCGAAATCAACCGGGAAAATCTTGACCGATTGCGGATCGTTTTCATCCGCATAGCCCAAGGTAATCAGGTTGTTGTCGTACGTGAGCTTGCTCGCATTCGCATAATTCGTCATAAGCGACGTCAGGTCTTCGGCATCCATGTTGAACTGGATAGCGTTGGCAAACGCCGCCGCGTCAACCGTGAAAGCGTTCTGCATATTCGAGGCAAGAGTCTGCGAAAGCTGCGGCCCAATCTGCGATGCCATCTGCGTCATGGCGGAAGCAAGACTGCTTTGAAGCTGAGTGGACACGGCAGCGCCTATCTGGGTGCTCACCTGGCTCATAATTCCCGTGAACACGCTTTGCATGTAAGGAGCAAGCTGACCCGATACGTATTCTTGAGCAACTCCCTGCAATCGATCCGCAACGGGCTGACCGGCAATGTCTACAACCTTCGCAATAATTGCCTGCGCTTCGGACGTTGCCGCGTACTCTTGGAATTTCGCTACAATCTTCTGCCCGAATTCCGGATCGTTCGGAGATATCCCATCGCCATTGGCCGCAAGCCACGTCATGAATCCCTGCACGTAGTCGCCGCTGAATTTGGTCACTTGCTCAAGCTGGTCGGGCTGAAGCACGGGGTCGTCCTGCAACCCTCCCAAGATGCTCGAAAAATCAGGAGTCGGAGCCTGGGAAATAAGGGAAGAGACATCTACGGAATCCGCCGCTCCGGAAAGGTCTATGCTTACGCCGCTTAAATCGACCCCCGCGAAATCGAAGCCTAACAAATCAAGACCAGCGCCAAGCTTGCTCTGGTCGAACTTGAATGCATTCGCGATGGCGGCCTGGTCGACGGTAAAGAGATTGGCCAGGTCAACACCTTCCTTCGCTTCTTCCTGCAAGGTGTCGAACGATTTGCCCGTAAACACATCGGTGTCAGGGGCGCCAAGCTGCTGCTTCACAATTTCGGACGATGCGGCGCGATCCATAAGGGCAATGGACAAATCATGCGTATAAGCGATTCCCTGGGTTAGTGCGGCGGATTTTGCCGCAGGATCGGGCTGCACCACACCGACAATTTTAAGGTCAAGACCGCTCTCGACCCTCTCACGCATAAAATCGGCGTCGTCCTCCATGTTCGTCCATCCGCCCGTTTCTTCGTTCTTGCGATAAGAATCGGAAGGGCTCAAGACCTTGAAGCTCGTGTTCAACGCGTCTTCGTACGTGAAATTTACTTCAGTCTCCGGCACCTCTATTTCGCCGGAGGCGTTCATGGTGCTATCCACCAGATCGTCGAGCTCCGCAGGATCGAGCACGCCAATGCTATACAGCGTGTAATCGCTGACCTTCCCGCTTGAGGACAAAACGAGCACACATTCGTCGGCCGATTCCGCCCAGCGCCCGGCGACGACATTGTATTGCTCGTCGAGCAATTCCCTGTTGTCAATCATTTCATTGAACGAAGTGGTGGCTCCCATGCCCGTTCCAGCCATAGCCCCGCTCGAAGCGCCGCCCGTCATGGCCGTGGTCATGGAATTCGGCGAAAGCTGAACGGCCCCGTCTGTCGTATCGGCACGATAGACGAGCGGGGTGATGCCATAATCGTACTGGATAGCGCTGACTTCGGAGCTTATGCCGTTGCCACCTTCGTCAAGAAACGCCTTGAAGCTTTTCATATCGTTCGACTTCACGCTCGCAAACATATCTTTAAGCATGGTAAAGACTTGAATGGAGCCCTGCTGATCGCTCTCTTGCGACGAATCGTTGTCATTCGCCGCCGTAGCGTCCGATGCAGAATCGTCCGTTGAGCCGGCGTCTCCCGCCAGCATACTCGTAAGGTCATAGCTTTGCTTTGCGATAGTGAGCGGATAGCTTGAAAGCGTGTCTTGCTCGACCTTGGCAATGTAATCGTTCACGCCGTTTGAAAGCGAAAGGATCAAGGCAATGCCTATGATGCCGATAGATCCTGCAAACGCCGTCAGGAGCGTGCGGCCCTTTTTGGTCAGGAGATTGTTGAGCGAAAGCGAAAGCGCCGTAAGTGGATTCATAGACGTGCGGCGCGCATGGCCCGCTCGGGCACGGGCCGCCTGACGTTCTACGGAAGTGGGCTCATACGGATCGCTGTCGCCAACAACCATGCCGTCTTTGAAGCGAACAATACGGTCTGCGTAGTCGTCAGCGAGCTCGGGATTGTGCGTGACCATGACAACGAGGCGGTCTTTGGCCACGTTCTTGAGAATCTCCATGACCTGCACGCTTGTTTCCGAGTCGAGCGCTCCGGTAGGTTCGTCCGCCAGTACGATCGAAGGGTCATTCACCAAGGCGCGCGCAATGGCAACGCGTTGCATCTGCCCACCAGACATCTGATTGGGCTTCTTATGCAACTGGTCGCCCAACCCCACCTGTTCAAGAGCGGCGATGGCACGCGCACGACGCTCGGATTTCGAAACCCCCGAAAGCGTCAATGCCAACTCGACATTGGAAAGCACATCCTGGTGAGGAATGAGGTTGTAGCTCTGAAACACGAAGCCTACGCTGTGGTTTCGGTACGAGTCCCAGTCGCGGCCCTTGTATTCTTTGGTGGAAACGCCGTTGATGACCAGGTCTCCCGACGTGTAGCGGTCAAGGCCGCCGACGATGTTGAGCATGGTGGTTTTGCCGCAGCCGGACTGACCGAGAATGGCGACGAATTCGCTATCGCGAAATTGCAGACTGATGCCCTTCAGGGCATGCACCGTAGCATCGCCCGAAACATAGTCTTTCGTGATGTTCTTGAGCTCGAGCATGAAGGCTCGCTTTCTTTACGATGTAAATATTTACATGATTGTTAAGCATGTAAACTATATCGCAGCATAACTGCAAAGCGGCACATCGTTGCTGTCTCGTTGCGGTTTATCCCGCGCGAAAAAACGAAGCGGTGCTTCAACCGCAACGGGGCGGGAGAAGAACTCACCGCCCCGTTGCAATCTTGCGAACTCTTGCGGTCTACTCCGCATACCCATTCGGATTGTTCGACTGCCAGCGCCAAGAGTCCTCGCACATGCGGTCAAGGTCGTACTCCGCCTCCCAGCCAAGCAGGCTTTTCGCCTTCGCCGGATCTGCGTAATTCGTGGCGATGTCCCCCGCGCGGCGCGGCTGAATTTCATAAGGAAGTTCCTTGCCGCACGCACGCTCAAACGCATGAACGACATCGAGGACGCTCGACCCTTTGCCCGTGCCAAGGTTTACCACCTCGACACCCGTCTTGCCAGCCATCCACTTCAGAGCGGCAACGTGGCCGCGAGCCAGGTCAACGACATGAATATAGTCGCGTACGCCTGTGCCGTCGGGCGTCGGATAATCATCGCCGAACACGCGCACCGCAGCAAGCTTGCCAACCGCCACCTGAGCGACGTAGGGAACGAGATTGTTCGGAATGCCCTTGGGGTCTTCGCCAATCAAGCCGCTCTCATGAGCACCGATGGGGTTGAAATAGCGAAGAAGAACAACGTCCCATTCGGGGTCTGAGGTATGCAGGTCGGTCAGAATTTGCTCAATCATCCATTTCGTCCAGCCATAAGGATTGGTAGCAGGCTTTTTCTCCGCAGACTCGGACAGGGGCACGCTCTCTGGCTCGCCATACACCGTTGCAGAGCTGGAAAACACGATGGACTTGCAGCCATGCTCGCGCATCACGTCGCACAACACAAACGTACCCGTGAGGTTGTTGTGGTAATACTCGAGCGGCTTTTCCACGCTTTCGCCGACAGCCTTGTAGCCAGCAAAGTGAATAACGGCATCGATCTTATTCTCGTCGAACACAGCAGACAAGGCGTCGCGATCGAGAATGTTCAGCTCGTAAAACTTCAAATCATCCACGGCATCCGCAGGAGCCTTGCCCGCCGCGACAGAATCGGCCACAATCGAACGGACACGATCGAGAGCGACCTCGCTGGAATTAGAGAGATCGTCTACAACAACAACGCCGTAGCCAGCTTCGAGCAATTCGATGCACGTGTGGCTTCCGATGAATCCGGCACCGCCAGTGACCAGAATATTCTTCTTTTCAGACATAAAACGCCTTTCGTTCGCTCGCGCACAACGGCGCGTCGGAAACAGCATGTCTTCATTGTACGACCAGAGCGTAAACCCTGCGAAAAATACATACTGTCGAAATGAAATGGATGAGAGATGCCAATCAATACGTTCACTCGAATACGCTCGAGCGATTCAAAGAGCCCCTCTCCCAGGACTGAGAGCGCAAGCGCAAATGTTTCACGTGAAACATCGGAAGAGCATCGCCTTCCGTCTGTCAGCCACACTTATGCACGCAGCCCGCTCACGAACCCCTCGAGTCGATCGAGGCCCTGCACAATGTCCTCCATAGAGCAGCAATACGACAGACGCACAAACCCTTCGGCCCCGAAGAATACTCCGGGAACCAGCGCGACGCGAGCTTCCTTTATAAGACGCGTGCAGAATTCCTCGGAAGACATGCCGAATTCCCGAATGGAGGGAAACGCATAGAACGCACCCGCAGGGCGGACGGTTTCGAGTCCCATCTCGTCCAAGCGACGCAACACCACATCGCGACGCTCACTATACACTCCGCGAGCCGGCGCAACACTTTCTTCAAGAGCGCGCACAGCAGCATACTGGACGAATGCAGGCACAGACGAGACCATATATTGGTGCACCTTCGCCATCTGAGACAAAAGAGACTCATCCGCCGCAACCCATCCGAGTCGCCAGCCAGTCATGGCATACGGCTTGGAGAAGCTGTCGCACACAATGACCCGATCGCGCAGCTGGGAGTGCTCCACGGCAAAGCTCTTGTACCCTTCTTCGTACACCAACTGCCCGTACACATCGTCGCAAACAACGAACGCGTCATGCTTCTTTGCGAAGCGGGCGACCGCAGCAAGGCTCTCTTCGCTCAAAATGCAACCTGTGGGGTTGTTCGGAGACGTTATAACGATGGCCTTTGTGCGCTGCGAAGCCACCGATTCCAGCATTTCGTCGGTAATCTGAAACAGCGCGTCGCTCGTATCCATAAGAACAGGCGTCGCACGGTTGAGCGTAATGATGGACTCATAGAGCGTGAAGGCAGGCGTAGGCACAATGACCTCGTCGCCGGGATTAAGAACGCTTGTCAGAGCGACGAAGAGCGCTTCGGTGGCGCCGCACGTCACAATGATTTCATGCTGCTCGTAATGCTTGCCAAACAAGGCCATGTGCTTGCTCAATGCGTTGCGCAGAAAATCGTATCCGTTGTTCGGGGGATAATGGGTGAACCCGGCAGCAAGGTCGGCGGCAACCTCGGCCTTGATCTCGTCGGACGTATCCGCATCCGGCTCTCCAAGCGTAAGAGAAATGCAGCCGGGCGTCTCTTTTGCCATGGCGGCGAATCGACGGATACCAGAAAGTTTGAGCTCGTCGAGCGTCGTGTTGAGGGAAAGCATGCCTCACCTTTCGTGCGTAGTTTCATTGCAATTGAAATCCGGTACGTCACGGAAGCCGTTCTACAAAATCCTCCTGCTTTTGAGAAGAGGGCCGTCTTGCGGCCGGGCGCAAAACAAACGGCCGCCATCGAAAACTACCGACGACGGCCGCCCAGCCGTAAAGAACCTTGAGCCCTAGCGATCGGCCATGGCCACGTATTCGCGCGGACATCCCGTCTTTTTGTAAGCAGGGCGCATGATGCGTTTGCCCGATACTATTTCTTCGAAACGATGAGCGCTCCAGCCGGCCATGCGGGCGCAGGCGAAAATGGGGGTGAGCATCTCGCGAGGAATGCCAAGCGCGCTGTACACGCAGCCGCTGTAGAGGTCCACGTTCGCGCAAATGTCCTTGCTCTTGCCCGCTTCGGCCAGCAACTCCGGAGTGAGACGCTCGATGATTTCAAGCAAGCGGAACTCAGGTTCGAAATCGGTGCCGGCAACCAGCTTTTCGGCATACTTGTGGCATAGCTCAGCACGCGGGTCGGACAAGGTATACACGGCATGACCCATGCCGTAAATCAGGCCCGTGCGATCGTACGCTTCCTTCTTGACAATTTTACGCAGATAATCGGCCACTTGCCCCTCGTCGGTAATGTCAGCCACATGCGCCTTGATATCGTCGGTCATCATGAGCGTGCGGTTGTTGGCACCACCATGGCGAGCGCCCTTCAGGCTCCCGATGGCTCCCGCGTATGCCGAATACGGATCAGTATCGGCGCTGGTCAGTGCACGGCAGGTAAACGTGGAATTGTTGCCGCCGCCATGCTCGGCATGAAGCATCAGCATGATGTCGAGCATCTTCGCTTCGGCGTCCGTGAAGGAACGGTCGGGACGCAGCATAGAAAGGATGGTCTCTGCGGTACTCTGTCCTTCGACGAAATGATGAATGAACATGGAATCGCCGTGGAACTTGTCACGCATGACATGGTATGCGAGCACCATGATGCGCGGCAAACGCGAAAGCAGCGCAATAGACGTGTCTACCTCATGCTCTGCGGAGCGATCTTCAGCATTCGGATCGAAGGCGTAAAGCTGGAGAACCGAACGAGCCAGGCAGTTCATAACGTCGCGCGTAGGCGGCTTCATGATGTAGTTCGCAGTAAAGCCGTCAGGCAAATCGCGCTGCTCGTCGATAAGAGCCTTGAACTGAGCGAATTCCTCGGCCGTAGGCAAAGAACCGGCCATGAGCAGGTATGCGGTTTCTTCAAAGCCGAACCTGTCCTCTTGAACCGCATGGTCCACCAGGTCGTTGATGCTGTAGCCACGATAAGAAAGACGGCCGCGATCGGGCACCTTATCGCCCTCGGACACGACATAGCCATGCACGTTGGAAATGTTGGTGACGCCTGCCAGCACGCCCGTGCCATCGGCGTTGCGCAAACCGCGCTTCACATCGTACTTTGCAGAATAATATTCCGGATCGACGGCATGGATGGACGAGAAATCCCTATACAGGGGCAAGGAGTCTTTCATGGTGTTCCTTTCATGCATGAATCCCTTCAAGGCATAGAGCGCACGTCAGCATTTGACACCTGCAACAGCAGGCGAACCGAAGCCTCAGGGCGAGCCGAAGCAACGATTCTTCAAAGCGTCCTTTGCGCAAATCACTATAGTATGCGAAAGTGCCGCGCCCGAAAAGCAGACGCGGCACTTCCGTACAAACTTGTTACCAGACGAAAGCCCCGAACGGCAAAGGGACCTTCACAAGACGCTCCCCCGAACGAAACGGAGCTTATTCCAGCACAACGATCAGTTCGTTTGCCATCGGTTACGAAAGCTCATGAATAAACAAACCGCTGCGAAGCTTCGGCTCGAACCACGTGGATTTAGGAGGCATAAGCATGCCCGCGTCAGCCACGGCAAGCAACTCTTCGATAGCGGTCGGGAACATGGCGAACGCAACCGCAGGGCCTCCCTCCGCATCGTACGCTTTCACCTTGCGCTCGAGTTCGCCCAGGCCTCGAATACCGCCGACGAATTCGATACGCCCGCTCGTACGCGGATCCTCTATCCCAAGAATGGGAGAAAGCACATGGTCTTGCAGCAGCGACGCGTCCAGGCCGCCCACAGGATCGTCGCTTTCGAACTCGGGGCGAATTCCCAATCCGTACCAACGGCCCTGCAGGTACATGCCCATAGCACCCTTTTCGATGGGCTCGAGCTGCGGCTCCTGAACGTGAAGTATCTCGTATTTCTCCTGGAGCTTATTCAGGAATTCCTCGACCGTAAGGCCATTCAGGTCGCGAACGACGCGATTGTACGGCAGGATGGCAAGCTGACCTGCCGGGAAAAGCACCGATAGGAAATAATTGAACTCCTCATCGCCCGTGCGATCGGAGCATGCCGCGCGACGAGCGCGGCTCACCTTCACAGCGGAAGCGGCACGATGGTGGCCGTCGGCGATATAGGCCGCAGGAACGTCGACAAATGCCTCGACCAGCGCGTTGACCTTCTCGGGGTCGGCTATACGCCATACACGATGCGCAATGCCGTCCTCGGAAACAAAGTCGTACAGGGGGGCTTCGGTACGAACATCGTTCACCAAAGCGTCAACCGTCGTACTATCACGGTAGGTAAGAAAGATGGGTCCGGTCTGAGCATCGAGTGCATCGATATGACGAATGCGGTCGCGCTCTTTCTTCTCAAGCGTGTTTTCGTGCTTCTTGATGGTTCCGTTCTCGTATTCGTCGACCGCGCAACACGTCACAACGCCAACCTGGCTGCGCCCGTCCATGACAAGCTCGTAGAGGAAAAGACACGGAGCATCCTCGCGCACGAACGTGCCGTCGGCAATGCGCTCGCGCAGCAAATCGCGGCCCTTTTCATACACCTCATCGGCATACATATCCATCTCGGGGTCAAATTGGGTTTCAGGGCGGTCGATGTTCAGGAAAGAAAGCGGTTTGCCGGCAACGGCAGCTGCAGCTTCAGCGCGATTGTATACGTCGTACGGCAACGCTGCCACCTCGCAAGCCACGCCGTCGGCGGGGCGGACGGCCTTGAACGGATGAATTCGCATAGACAAATTCCCTTCGTCATACACATCGGCGGCTTGCGCGATACTCGAGGAGCCACACAAACCGCCGACAAACTATCAGGTCAACGCATAGAGACGATTCTTGCTTAGTTCACCTTATGGACAGTGCAGCCGTTCTCTAGGTAATCCATGACGGACTGCGCCGCCATTTTGGCGCAGTTGTCCTCCGCCTCTTTGGTGGAGGCGCCCAGATGCGGCAGAACGATGGCGCGCTCCATGGCCGCAACCGCAGGATTGGCGAAGTCGGTCACGTAACGAGCGACTTTGCCTTCGGCGAGCGCAGCGGCCATGTCCGCGTCGTTAACCAGGGTGTCGCGCGAGAAGTTCAGGAATACGACGCCCTCCTTCATCTGCGCAATAGCAGCCGCGTCGACCATGCCTATCGTGTCTTTCAGCGCGGGCACGTGAATGGTGATGTAGTCGCATGCAGGATACAGCTCGGAAAGGTCAGTGACGAACGTCATATCGGCCGAAATAGCTGCAGCACGCTCTGCGTTGACGAAGGGGTCATAGCCGACAACCTTCATGCCAAGCGCCTCGGCAGCGGCTACAACCTTAGCGCCAATTGCACCCAGGCCGATCACGCCGAGCGTCTTTCCGAAAATCTCTCCGCCGGCAAATGCCTTCTTGGCCTTTTCCGCAGCTTTTCCAACGTTGGGGTCTTCGGCATTGGCCTTAACCCACTCGATGCCGCCGACAATGTCGCGTGCGGCAAGGAGCATGCCTGCAAGCACGAGCTCCTTGACGGCATTCGCATTGGCGCCAGGAGTATTGAAGACCGCGATGCCGGCGTCTGCGCATTTCTGCAGCGGAATATTGTTCACGCCAGCACCGGCGCGTGCAATGACCTTCAAGTTCGCAGGAAGCTCCATCTCATGCATATCGGCGCTGCGAACCAAAATGGCGTCGGCCTCTTCCACGCTGTCAGTCAATTCGTAATCGGCGCTCAAGACGGCAAGACCCTCGGCCGAGATATTGTTCAAGCAATGTACTTTGTACATGGTGTTCCTCCCCTATCGGACGAAATGAAGACGAATGTTAAAGCGCCCTCCCCGCAAAACATCTGCGCCGCTCTTTTGAACGGCGCAGCATCATTACAGGTTTTCTTTCTCGAATTTTTCCATGAAGGCAACCAGGGCCTCTACGCCTTCGCGAGGCATGGCGTTGTAGATGCTGGCGCGCATGCCGCCAACGCTACGGTGCCCCTTGACGCTCTCGATCCCGGCTTCCTTGGCTTCGGCAACAAACTTCGCGTCAAGATCGGCATTGCCCGTAACGAACGGAACGTTCATGATAGAGCGGTCTTCCTTGCGCGCTGTGCCCTTAAACAGCTTGCTCTGGTCAAGGAAGTCGTACAGCAGCTGCGCCTTTTCTTCGTTGCGCTTCTTCATGGCCTCAAGGCCGCCCTGGGCCTTAAGCCATTTGAACACAAGACCGCAGATATAAATGCCATAGCACGGCGGCGTGTTGTACAGGCTCTTTGCATCTGCGTGGGTCTTGTACTGCATCATAGTAGGCACGCCGGGAAGCTTTTCCTCGGGGATAAGGTCTTCACGAATGATGACAATGCATACGCCTGCAGGACCGACATTCTTCTGGACGCCGCCGTAAATGACGCCGTAACGCTCTACGTCGATCGGCTCAGAGAGAAAACAAGAAGAGACATCCGCCACCAGCGGCTTGCCTTTGGTATCGGGAAGCTCGCGATAGAGCGTGCCGTAGATGGTCTCGTTCTGGCAAATGTAGACATAATCGGCGTCATCGTTGACCTCGATGGTCTTGACGTCGGGGACGTAGGAGAAGTTCTCATCGTCGGAACTCGCCAAGCAACGTGCTTCGCCGAAAATCTGCGCCTCTTTCCACGCCTTCTTCGACCAAGAGCCGGACACGATGTAATCGGCCTTGCCGGTTTTCATGAGATTCATGGGAATCATGGCGAACTGAGTGGACGCACCACCCTGCAGGAACAGCACGCGATAGTTGTCGGGAATTCCCATCAAATCGCGCAAATCCTGCTCGGCCGTCGTGATGATTTCATCAAACATCTTAGATCGGTGGCTCATCTCCATGACTGACATGCCGCAACCCTTGTAATCCAGCATTTCTTCGGCGGCTTCGCGCAGAACTTCTTCAGGCAGTACCGCGGGGCCTGCAGAGAAGTTGAAAACCCTGCCCATGTCGACGACCTCCTTCATTGGTCCGATTCCGTAGAACTGTTCTTTCGTTGACGCGCAATCAAATGCAAAGGCGAAACGCGGCCGCATGCGTTAAAGCGCGCGAACATCATTGCATTGTACGAAGCAAACGCATCGGAGAGGCGAAGGCGCCCACAGGGAGTCTAAAGAAGCACGTGAACGGCAGGACCTTCCGCTAAATTCCCAGAATTTGCATAACCAAAAGCGCCACGGTAAGAACCGTTACAATGGCAACAGTAGCCCAGATGACAATTTTCCCGCCCCATTTGCTGACAAACGAGCCCATGATGCGCTTGTCCGCAGCAATAAGCGCCATGAAGACCAGGAGAACGGGCAGAATTACGCCGTTGATGAACTGGGCAGTAAGCATGATTCCCATAAGATCGAGGTTGGGAATAAGCACCACGACAGCGGAGAAGACGATGACCGACGTGAAGATGCCCTTGAACATAGGGGCTTCTTTCCAGGTGAAATCAACGCCCGCTTCCCAGCCGAACGCCTCGCAGATGACAAAGGATGTCGTAAGAGGAAGCACGCAGGCCGCTAGAAAGCTTGCCGCCGTCAGGCCCGCCGCGAAAAGGATTTGCGCATATTCGCCAGCAAAAGGAGCCAATGCGTTGGCCGCATCGGCCGCAGAATCGATGGCAATGCCTTGCGGGTACAACACGGCACCCGTTGTAATGATGATGAACCACGCCACCAGACACGCGACAATGGTTCCCGTGGCCACGTCCACCTTCTGCAGCATCATTTCCTGGCGGTCATCCGTGATGCCCTTGTCCACAACGTTGCTCTGCGTGAAAAACATCATCCACGGCGCAATAGTGGTACCAATCATGGCAATAACGAGCGATACAAAATGAGTGTCTGCGGGAATCTGCGGAATAACCGTCGCCTGCGCGACATCTCCCCAGTTCGGACCAGCCAAAAACGCCGCTACAACATACGTTACGAACACCAGCGAAACAGCGAGGAAAATCTTTTCCACGCTTTTATAGCTGCCTTTGACCACAAGAAGCCACACCACAAGCGCCGCCACCGGTACGCTAGCAAGGCGGGGAATGCCGAACAGCTCCATGCCGCTGGCAATACCAGCAAACTCGCTGAACGTTGTAGCCACGTTGCCAATAAGCAGCGCGCCCATGGCAAGCGCGGTAAGGCGAATGCCGAAACGTTCGCGAATAAGAGCAGCGAACCCCTTGCCGGTGACTGCTCCCATACGTGCAGCCGTCATCTGAACGACCATGAGAAGAACGCACATGACAGGAATGACCCAGAGCGTTGCATAGCCGAAATCGGCACCCGCCGTAGAATATGTCGATATGCCGCCGGCATCGTTGCCCGCCATGGCGCTCACGACCCCAGGGCCCATGGCCCCCAAGATGAGGAGAATCTTCGCCCGCTTCTTCGCGGTTTCTCCGCGCTCTTCGCTCGACGCCAAGCCGCCGGACGATGCCACCTCGATGGCATCCTGATCGCCTTCAGCGACAGCCTGCATGACTTCGTCGTACGACGCGCCCTTCTTGATGGCAGCCATTAGCCCACCTCCATGAGACGCATGATGACCGCGGTGTAAAGCGCCAAGAACATGACGCCTCCCGCAATGGCAAGGGCAACCTTCATCCAGAGGTTGGTGGTCTTCTCCGTTTCGGTGCTTTCCTCGATGACATCGAGCGCATCGTCGACCGTAACCAGACCGAGCATATGGCCGCCTTCGTCAACTACCGGAAGAGCAACCAAGTCGTACTTCGAAATATCCGATGCAACTTCTTCTTCATCCTCATCGGGAGGAACGCTGATGATGTCGGTGTACATGACGTCGCCCAGACGCGTGTCATTATGCGCCAGAACCAACGTGCGCATGGACATGACACCAACGAGCTTTTCGCTGTCTTCCTCAAGCACATACACGTAGTGAACCGTGGGGAAATCTTCGTCCAGATGACGAAGCGTCTCGATTGCCTCGCCCACCGTATCGTCTTCGCTCAAAGCCACGAAACGCGTGGTCATCATGCCGCCCGCGGTATTTTCGCGATATCCGAGCAAGCGGCGGATCTCAGCGGCATCCTCCACGCCCATAAGACGCAACAGGGTCTCGGCCTTCTCATAGGGAAGATCGCGGATGATGTCGGCCGCGTCGTCCGGGTCCATCTGACCGAGCAGACCAGAGACTTCGCTATCTTCCATGTCGTCAAGCGTCTCGGCCTGGAATTCGTCTTCCAACTCGGCGATAACCTCGGCAGAGCGCGCATCGTCGAGATGGTTGAACACCTCTGCACGCTGCTTGGGGTCGAGTTGTTCGAGAATGTCCGCAACGTCGGCAGGATGCAGCTCGTCAAGGCGCTTGTGGGTCACGGAAAGCTTCACCTTCGACAGGTCTCGGTCAAGCAGGTCCATGTAGTTCCAGGCGATGATTTTCTCTTCGATTTTCCTATTGAGAAGCTTCGCGCCCGAAACCACGGCTTTTTCAAGCAGCGGGTGCAGACCGCGCAAAATGCCCCTCACGCCAACTTCGGCACCTAAAAGCCGCATCTGCGACCCGGACGGAGAAAGCTTCAGGTCGTTTACGCGAACGATTTTCAAGCCCTGCGTATCAACGATCTGCTGGTCGAGCAAATCGCGAGCAAGAAGAACCTCAGTGGGCTGGAGGTAGCTGAAGCGAATGTTGTAAGACTCGGTGTTAAGACGAACCTCGTCTTCGGTGAAATCTTCGACGTATTTGCGCCAGCTAATCATAAAGGGCGTGCGACCAGGCCCCTTAAATGCAAGCGAGGTGATGCGTGGAAAAACCTCGCCCGTAGAAATGGCGAGGTCAGATACCGTGCCGAGCTTTTCACCCGTAGAATCATACACGGGTCGCCCGAGCATGTTAGACAGATAGAACATAGCTCCCCTTCGTGCGCAATCGGCCTTTAGCCGTGCGCATGGGAGCGACGAGGCAAAGGCTGATCAGCGGTTGTTGTGTTTTCGAACCTTCAAGTCGAACCTTTTCTCCTCGTGAGCACTAGGAAACCCCTAGAAAATAAAAAAGGCGCTTACGCGCCGCAACTGCCCCTCTTCTAAAGAAAAGTGGTGCGCCGTGAGGGATTCGAACCCCCGACGTACTGATTCGTAGTCAGTCCCTCTATCCAGCTGAGGTAACGGCGCATCTTTAAGCAGCCCGATAAGAATAGCAGCTTTGACCGACCCTGTCAAAACATTTTTCTGACAACCCCGAGAAGCGACCCTCATCACGAACCCCTTGCTTTCAGATTCATCGAAGCACTCATCGCAAGCCTTCGGTCATGAGGGCCGTCTTGAACCTTCGTCCCGACCCCCGCTTGCGTCTCCGCCTCGAACGTCCACCCAGCAGAACCGAACCAACTCCTTGCCTCGAGGGAGCAAGCGAGGACCAAAAAAATGGAAAGTTTTTCGGCTATGAACCCGCCCGTGTGGCAAGTGCATTGAAAACTTGCAAAAACCGGGTCAAAAAAGGATGGGATTTCAGACAAGAAGGGAAAGGCGGCATTTTCACCGACATGGACGCTCTTTCGAGCTCATAACCGAAAAAGTTTGCAAAGCCAGAAGACCCAAGCATCAGTCGAGATAAAAAAAAGCCCGCTATGCGGGCTTGAAGCGCAAGTGGTGCGCCGTGAGGGATTCGAACCCCCGACGTACTGATTCGTAGTCAGTCCCTCTATCCAGCTGAGGTAACGGCGCATGTCTCATGCAGTTCGTTTATATTAGCCAAGAATATATCGACCGTCAAGTAATAAAACTCATTTTTTTACCCGGCGTGCTGTACACTTGCATATCAAGCGGTATTCGCCCGCAAAACCCGTCTTCGGAATGCCAATATCGCCTCGGAATTCGTTCCATCCCTGCAGCACACAACGGAAAGCAACACCATGGCATTGTCTATCAGAGATTGGCTTGTACAGCCCCAACCGAGACTCGGCGCCGCTGGACTCATTATCCTGCTCGTCGCCTCCTCGCTCATAACCCCCCTTTCCCTCGACATGTACACGCCTGCCGTTCCTGGCATGGCGCAGTATTTCAACACCGACGTATCCATGGTGAACATGACGCTGGTCGGCTACTACGTCTTTTTCGCGTTAGGAATGCTGTTCTTCGGCCCTTTGAGCGACAAATACGGCAGAAAGACCGTGCTTCTTGCGGGCGTAGGCCTCTACACCGTCGGATCGGCCGCATGCGCGATTGCCTCCTCGATCGAACTCCTCATCGCATTTCGCGTCATCCAAGCCCTAGGTGCCGGATCCATAAGCGCGGTATGCACGGCCGTCGTCAAGGACTCGTTTCAGACGTACTACCGCGAAAAGATTCTCTCTGTCATCCAGGTGCTTTTTGTTGTCGGTCCTGCCACAGCCCCCGTTATCGGAGCGGGCGTTTTGGCTGTTGCCGACTGGAGGGCGACGTTTCTCATTCTTTCGATCGTAGGAGTGGCCTGCTTCGGCCTGTCCCTCGCCTTCAAGGAAACTCTTTCTGAAAACGAACGTTCCGACGGCAATTTCTTGCAAACCATGAAACAGCTAGTCGTCGTTGGCAAAAACCCTGGTTTTATGTCTTTTCTGCTTCTGACCAGCCTTTTCGAAATACCTTTCATGGGATATATCGCCGTGGGGTCGTATATTTATGTCGACTTCTTCGGCGTCGGCGAAGTAGGTTACAGCCTCTTTTTCGCCGTGGCCGCCATCCTCATGGCTGCCGGTCCCTTCATCTGGATCGCGGCATCGCGGCGCGTTTCGGTCATTCGCTTCACCACCATCATGCTGGCGTTTGCAGGCGCCATGGGCATCGCAATGATGCTCGTGGGCCAGAACAGCTCCCATGCGTTCTGCGCATGCTTCGTCGCTTTTGCCATGGCTGAGTCGTGCACCCGTCCTTACTGCATGAACATCCTGCTCGAGCAGCAGAAGCGCGATGCGGGGTCGGCCTCCGCCCTGATGAATTGCATTCGCACGGGAATCGGAGCCATTGGCATGGCGCTTGCAGCACTTCCTTGGACGAACTTTGTCATGGGCATTGCCATTCTCATTGTGGTTTTCATGTCCATAGCGCTGGCATCCTGGGTGGCATTGCTCAGATCACGCATTCCGCTCGTATGCGTCAAGGATGAAGAGCCCGTATCCATTCTGTAAGAGATTACCCTGGAGAAGATTGCCGCCGTGTGTAAACCTGAAGACATCCTCGAAAGAAAGCGAGCCCTGCGCCGCGAAGTCATTGCGCGCAGAGACGCCATCCCCGAAAAAGCAAGGCGTACGAAGTCCAAATGCGTCTGCCAGCATATTGCCGAAGAATTCAAGCGCGTCTGCGCTACCAAGGCTCACCCGACTGTCGCTGTGTACGCCGCAATGAACAGCGAGGTCGATCTGGAAGGTTTCATCGAATACGCCTACGAATGCGGCGCACGCGTGGCCTTCCCCTGCATGAGCAAAGCCGAGCAACAAGACGAAGACGAGCAAGGCAGTCAACAGCGGGGCAAACCGGAGCGCAACAAACCGCCTGTACGCCCCTCAATGATTATGCGATCTGTTTCCTGCGAACAGCACCGCGCCCGAGAAGTCCCTTTCATCATAAGTCCCATCAGGGCTTATACAACGAACGACGCGGCCGTAAAAAACTATCCTGCGGTATTTCCTGAAGAGGTGGACTTCGCCGTAATTCCCATGGTTGCATTCGACGATTCGCTGATGAGACTCGGATACGGCGGAGGGAATTACGATTCCTTCCTCTCTAAAACAAGGAGCGATGCCGCAATCATAGGAGCGGCTTTCGACGAGCAGCATGTTGCATCCGTTCCTACCGAAGACCACGATCTAAGACTGCCGAATATCGCCCACGCTTAAAAACAGCGCGCGTTCTCTTGAAGTGGAACCTGAGAACGAGGACGCAAAAGTCGGAGGCATAAAGCATAGAGCTAAAACCCACCTGCCCCATTCGACACGACGTAGGCAGATCGTGCGACAACAAGGCTCGAAGAGCATTCCCCACGAAACAAAAAAAGCCGCCGACGGAAACCCATCGGCGGCTTGCATATACCTGGAGCGGGTGACGGGACTCGAACCCGCGAATGAAAGCTTGGGAAGCTTTTGCCTTACCACTTGGCCACACCCGCATGAAAGCGTTAGATAGTATAGCGCATCGAGACACCTTGTCAGCGGAAAACATCGCCGAGTTCACCTTCGCTTCAAATGAAGCCGCATCGACGCCCCTACGGGACGTCGCACATAGGAAGCCTCTCACCCTTCGAGAAAACGGGCAAACGGCTGAAGTTTATCCGTAAAAAGACAAAGCTCCTAAAAAATATCACCGCATATACAGCAGATGAGTCTATCATGATGCGTCGACAGCCCGTAACGAAAAGGAGACACCGTGCTTTCGGAGCGCATGCTAACTTCCATCGTCAAATCCATGACGAAGAAGCACCTTGCTTTGAACATCACCGACGATTCCACAATGCCAGAAGCAAAGCCAAACCAACGGTACATGCTCTATATGCATGTACCGTTCTGCGAACGACTGTGCCCATACTGCAGCTTCAATCGATACCCATTCAAAAAAGAAGTCGCAGCCCCTTATTTCGAAAACATGCGCAAAGAGATGCTCATGCTCAAAGACCTCGGCTACGACTTCGAAAGTATTTACGTCGGAGGAGGCACGCCTACAATCATGATTGACGAGCTGTGCGAAACCCTCGACCTCGCCCGCGAGAACTTCAACATAAAAGAAGTGTCTTCTGAGACGAACCCCAACCACCTGACCAAGCCGTATCTCGACAAGCTCAAAGGTCGCGTTCAACGCCTTTCGGTCGGCGTCCAGAGCTTCGACAACGACCTCTTGAAGCAGATGGACCGCTACGAGAAATACGGCAGCGGTGAAGAAATCTTCGAGCGCATCGGCGAAGCGTCTTCGTACTTCGATGACTTCAACGTCGACATGATTTTCAACTTCCCCTCGCAGACGGAGGATTCGCTGCTCAACGATATCGAGACCATCAAGGCGTGCGCCTGCGACCAGGTAACTTTCTCGCCGTTGTATGTTTCGTCGGCCACGACGAGGAAAATGTCTTCAACCCTTGGCAAGGTCGATTACAACCGTGAATACACCTTCTACAACATAATCGATGAACAGTTGACGGGCGGGGCCGACCCTCAATTCGACAGAAGAACGCTCTGGACATTCAACAGGCTGGGCAGCAGCGCTAAGCCTTGCGGATGCAGCAACCATGTTGAGGTTGACGAATACGCGGTTTCCTACGAAGAGTATCCGGCCATAGGAAGCGGCAGCATCAGCCACCTTGACGGATGCCTCTACGTCAACAACTTCAGCATCGCAGATTACAACAGCGCCGTTTCAAGCGGATCGATGTCCGTCATGGGAAAAACCAAGCTGGGAAAGCACGACCTGATGCGATACAGGTTCTTGCTACAGCTCTACGATCTCAGGCTCGATAAGAAGCAGTTCGAACGCGATTTTGGCTGTAGCGTAGAACGCGGTCTTCCTGCGGAGACGTCGTACATGCGCCTTAATAAAGCATTCGCCACCGATGACGAAAACGAGCTCACCCTTACCCCCAAAGGCCGCTATCTAACCCTCGTCATGTACCGCCAATTCCTCAGCGGTATGAACAACCTGCGCGACCAGGCACGCGCCGCTCTCACCGGACCAGAGCGTGAGCTCTTGTTCGGCGACGGCACGCCCGAGTAGCCCGTTCGGCGAACGCAATAGCCGACAAGACAAAGGCCCGAGCTTCATCGATGAAGCTCGGGCCTTTTCATGCTTGCTATACAGTGCTGAGAAGCCTTTACTTGGCGGCACCAATGCGGCAGATGGTGGTGCCGCAATCGGGGCATTTACCCTTCGTGATGGGCTTGCCGTTTTTCGTGGTTCCCTCGACGGGATCCTGCATGACCTTCTTTGCCTTGCACTTCACGCAGTATGCCTCAATAGCCATGGTTGCCTCCAAACGTAGTACGAAATGCCGCAGAAACAGCCAGACAAAACGCCACCCCTGCGGGAAATGTCATCATAACGTATTTACCAAATTCAACTTATCCCAAAACCCAACAAACACGGGGTTCATACGTATGAAAAAAGCCGCATCGTTTTTTACCGATGCGGCTTTCGCCTAGATGTTCTTAAGGAGCTCCACGACGACATTCGCGCTTCTATTGAGAGCCTCGGCGTCAATATTCTCCAGAATATCGTCCGCCTCAGCATAATACGCAGGCTTCTTTCCGTCCATGCCAACCAGCGTCATGGCCTGCATGCGATGCTTCTGAGCATAGCTTGCAGGACTCTCGCGCCAATCCACCCTCTCGGCACGGATGTCAACTCCGGATGCCTGAGAGGCCTTTCGTATGAACCTCTTCATACGCGGCGAGCAAGACACCTGCTTGATAGCGCCTTCTCTTTCGAGATAAGACAGGGTTCCCGCGCCAAGCGCCTCGAGGTTCACGATAACAGCGCCACGCATATCGGAAGCATGATCGGCCAAGAATGCCTTGATGCCTCCATTGCCCGCCAAATCGGAACCGAGGGCGACAAACCACACTTCGGTGTTGATGTCCCCCGCCGCGAAGGAATAGATCTCCTGGATATCCTCCTCATGGGGCTGATGCACATCCTCCGAAACGACAGGGTTGCCCGAAGCTTCAGCAGCGGCGTTTGCTGCAGCGAGAGCGGCCGCAAACGCATCCGAGGATACCGCGGGAACACTTTGGCGATGCTCGGAGCCTCGGGAAGCCTCCGCCGTTCCCTCCTCGTCCTGATCATTCTTAGGCAAACGAGCCTTCAAGCTGCCGAACGCTCCACCCTGCCACTCGTCGTCGTCCTCGCGGAAGCTTTCCCAGCTTCCGCGCGCCTTGCCGGCCGAACGAGCGTCAAAGTCCTCGTCTACGCCAAGCCATTCATGGGCGCTCTCTTCTTTCTTTTCCTTCTTGCGACGGAACTTGCCGAAGAACTTCCCAACACGCGACTGAGGCATCTCGACATACCCAGGACCAGCGAACGCACCCGTTTCGGTGAACTCTTCCTCGAACACGGAATCATCCGCATCATCGACATAGATGTCGTCAGGATCGACGTTCTCGAGAAGCTCATCCCCCACAGGCTCCGCCCCGATAGCCCCAATAGCGGCAAACGAACCCGTCACGCTCACGCTGTTGTTCTGAGGCTGAGCCTTCGTCGCGGTCTCTTCCCGGCTGAACGAAGGAGCCCCTTCGATGGAAGGAAGCGTGGTCGAAAGAAGATTCTTGGCAGCCTCTTGCCCGTTCGATTCGGCAACGCTTGCCAAAGGTGCGCGCTGACGAAGATCGTCAAACGAAATAGGCCTCGGCTCGGGAGCCGAAACCGGAGGCAAAACAATGCTCGGAAGATCGACCTTGGGAATCCTCGGTATTACGACCCTGCCTGGAGCCTGGTCGATGGAGGGAATGGAAGGAATGCGGCGCTCGGCCTTGGCGGCGGAAGGTTCGCCCTTCGGTTCAAGACCGCCGACAGCAGGGAGGGCCGCTGTCGCCTCAGAAGCAACCGAGACAGCCTCCTGCGCAACGTTAGGAGCGGAAGGCTCGCTGCTGATTTCCGCAGCCGTCTCCTGAGAAAGAACGCTAGCGCCCTCGGATGCTGCCACAGAGTCGGACATGCGCGAAGAAGCGACTGAGACGACCTGCGCAGCGGAAGCCATAGGCTCGGCCTCGCTCACGCTGACAGCCATATCTTCCATCTCGTCCGCGGTAAGCGTGACGACTGCCCTTTCCTTGCGGGCGCGATCGCGAAGTTCTTGAGAGCGATCCTCCGGCGGATTGTAATACATAACCTGAGGGTTCACCGCTGCGGTATCTTCGGAAATCCGAACGGCTTCGGAGCCGTTATCCAGCCCCTCCGCAACCATGCGCAGCGCGTCAAGGTCAAGATTTCCGGCATCCGAAACGGCAGGCATCGCCGTAGTGCGCGACCCATCCGCCGCAGAGAAGGCAACGCTTTCGTCCCTTTGGCCGACCCCAGCCCCTTCGACGGGGGGCATCGCCGCCGTGCGTCCCGTATTCGAAAAATCAAGCACAGGAAGATCCTGGGGATCCTCGCCCCGTTTTCCATCTTGGGCATCCTGGACCGAAGTTTCTTCTTCCAAGAACGCATCCACCGACATCACGCCCATAGACTGATGGCCGTCATCTCCGAAATCGAACGAATCGGATGGCTCTTCAACGGCCTGCACGGTTGCGTCGGCCTGCAAGGCCCCATCGACGACGGAGCCCTGATGGCCATCTGCGGCGTCGGCGCCTTCATGCGCATCCCCCTCGGCAGAGGAATCCTTCTGAACTGCATCGTTATCGGATTCGGCGGGTGCGGCATTCTCTTCTTCAGAGCCGGCCTCCCCAGAGGGCTCGACAACGTTCTCGGGAAGTTCTTTTCCCTGAATCGCCGGTTGATTTTCACCGTCGAACGTGCGGGACTCTACGAAATCATCGACATAAGGAACAGGGGCAGCCGACCCGAGAATCTCCTCGATTTCACCCACGGGCTCTTCGGGGGCTTCCTCTATTCCAACCACCTGCGGCTCTTCAGGGCGAACCGCATAGCGAGAACGATACGAAGAATCGCTCGCGACAAGATTCTGCGGATAGTTCTTGCGAGCTTTTTCCGTAGCCTTCAAATACCAATCAGGCACGTTGGGCGCAGGCTTCTTGGCAGCTTCTTCGAGCGCTTTAGCCCTTTCCTCTTCGCGAATGCGCTCTTGTTCGAGCTCGTACGCAGCCGCAAGCTCTTCAGCCTCCTTGCGAGCGCGTTCGGCAGCTTCGGCCGCCTGAGCCGCCTCATGAAGCTCCGCGGCCTTGGCGGCAGCGGCAGCGAGGGTATCAACAGGCGCACTCGACAAAGCGCTGCGAGTTTCTTTGCGCGAACGAGATACCTCTTCGTCGGTCGCCGCACCAATCGGGCCCTCCTTCGCCTGGGCCAAATTGTCCGATATATCATGGACACGCTCTGCGCGTCGACCATCGGAGGTTCCGTATTCATAGGAAATGGTCGCCCCATCCGGAACGACTCCTGCGGCATACGCCTCCTCTTCGCCGTGCATAACGCCTTCCCCCGCGGACTCAGACGTCGCTTCCCCATCGCTGATACGACGAGCAACTTCGAGCATGACCGCAATACCGGCTGCGTTCGCATTCGCGCCTTCGTTATATGCCGCCATCTTCTCCATGATAGAAAAAACCGCAGGAACAGCTACGACAACAGCAAGAATCAAGGACAAAGCCATGAGAACCGTGCTGGCAATTCCCTCCCCGTTGAAAAGAACCTGACGCATAAGCAGAATCAGGGGAAGGAGGCACATGGAGCCCATGACCGTGTACTGGAGAGGTTTCTGGAAACCGACCAAAAAGCCAGAGAGATCATGGCGAACCTTGCCGCTATCGTAGTTCGCCACCAGGATGACCTTGCGGCGGCGCGTTCCAGATCCCTCAGAATCGTTCGCCGGCTCGTATTTCGCGACAACGTTCTGACTTACGCCTTTCATGAAAAGCTGAGAGAGCACGGGCTTGTCGAACGATTCTGCAATATATATCGCCGCAGAGAGCACAGCCGCAACGACCGCCGGAATCGCAAGAACAGGAACGAACAGAGCAAGAATCGTCGCCACGATCGTGACGGCGTAACAAATCAACTTAGGCATGAGAGGATTCGCATTGCAGGTGAAATCCTCTATTTCCACCGGCAAATGAGATTCCTTCTGGAAGCGCTCCGTGATATAGAGAGCCGCCTGCTGCTCTTCCTCCGTGCCTGCTGGACGAGGCCCGACCTCCTGGGAGAGGTAGGCGATATGGTCTATAGGTGTGCTCATACTGACCTTCTTAATGTCGATATCAACTCGAATATGGGCATATTCGCAGGACAGTATAACTTATCCGATTGGCTCTCCTAGATATTCCCTAATAAACGCATCCGATTCAGCAGCCCGTTGACGAGCCTCGAAATAGAGAGCTCTCTCCTCTTCAACGTTTTCCTGAAAAGCGTCGAGAATCGGCTGTGCGGGCTTTTCCGGGAGACGCGACGCCAAATCGACGGCCTCGGTATCAGCCCGATTGTACTCCTCATTGAACGATTCCGCCGTTGCCTTGTCTTGCACATAGATAGCCTGGTCGCTTTGCACCGCGAATCCATTCTGCTCTATGCGCTTTGCAATGTATTCCCTCAAAACGGAGAAGTCGGCCTCGGGGTACAGGCCCGACGCTTCGTCAAGCTTCGCCGAAGCCCCCTCGAGAAGCTCTGTGGCCTGCTCGCTTTTCGCCTGCGATTCTCTCGTGTTCTCCACCGTCGTATCAGAAACCAGCGCTGCGGCCTCCTGCATCAAGCCATTCGCTTCCTCTACGACATTCCAGGCCTCTTCGGCCACCGAAACCGCTTCTAGGGCCTCGATGTCTGCCTTCATGAGAACTTCGGCGTGCTGCATCATGGCTCTTCTCGCATCCGCCGATTCGACCACCTTTGCAGCCGCATCCTTGCTTTCTTGGGACGCCATGTCCGCCGTGACTTCCTCGGCAAAGGCAGTGGCCGCCTTAAGATGAAGCTCGGCATCCTCCATCCCCTGCCCGACCGACGCCATTTCGTCACGAGATGCCTCGGTAACTTCTTGGGTCACGATCTCGTCCATCTCGATGACAAGTTCGTCCGCTCTGGATATCTCCGTAAACGCCTTGTCAAGCAAGCCCATGCTTCTCGTATATTCCTGATATTCCCTCGTGACATACAGGCCGCCGATGGCCAATGCGGCAACCGACACAGAAGACACAAGCGTCGCAACGATTGCGCGGCGTATCCTGCGCGCTCTCTTTCTTCTCTTGATTTCGGCATCGGGATCCGCCAGGGCACGCTCGCGCATTCTCTCTTTGCGCGTATTCGCCGATGCGTCTCTCTTCGGAAGCTCCGGAACGAAGGAACGAGGGCGGGTCGTGTCGCCCTTCTCGCCCGAAGAAGCTTTTCCTTCCTCTTTTCGCTTTGCGGCGCGCTTACTTTCCTGCGCAATACGGGAAGCGCCTTGATGGGAAGAATCGGCCGAGCTTGAAGAGGGCCTGTCTATAAAGGAGGCTTTCTTCTCCTTCTTCGGAGAAACCGTAAATATAGACAAGTCTCCCAAGCGGACTTTCTGGTCGGCCTCCCCCAATCTGTCGTCCGCTTGACTCTTCAACCCGTCGAGGACCGACAGGGAGATCTCGTTCGATCTGCCCGCCGTGTTCTTTTTAATATGAAGGCTCGTGGCCATGTCTTTGAAAAGATGGGTGCTTCCCTTTTCCTTGCGCGCCACTTCGCCTCCTTTGCTCTGCCCTCGAACGCATGTTTTCACGACCAAGGCATTTCGCCTCCGTCGCTAAGGGCGAGGTGCTTTTCCTACGCCCTGTTCCCGCGCAATACCTCCACTGCTTCGTCAATGCTGCAAAAACGAATGGTACGTGACGGCAGCGAATTCAAAAATACCTTTCCATACCCTTTCGTCAGAAGCCTCCTATCGGCAAGAACGAGAACACCCTTATCCGTGGACGACCTGATGAGCCTTCCCGCCGCCTGCTTTATTTCTATAACAGCCTGAGGAAGCGTGTAATGAGACCATGCCGACTGATCGCGAAGAGCACGTTCGCACGACAGGGGGTCCGTAGGCTTTGCGAAAGGAAGCTTCGGTATGACAACGCTTTTCAAGGTTGCCCCCGGAGCGTCGAACCCCTCCCAGAAGCTCTTCAGCGCAAAGAGCGAGAGGTGTTCGTCTTTCAGGAAATCGTCGCGAAGGCCCTTGGTCGAAACACCCCATTTCTGGCATACCAACCTCAGCCCGCTCTCTTTCATGACGGGGTCCACCGCGTCGAAGCAGGCTTCCATCTCCCTGCGGTTGGTAAACAAAGTGAGCATGCTTCCTTGCTGCGCCACATGGGCTTGAGCGAGAAGCCTCTGGAGGGATTCGAGATACCCCGGCTGGTTTGGCTCGGGTATGTCGTTTATCACGAGAACCTGCATATTGGCATCGTAATCGTAGCTCGACCCTAAAAGACAGGTGTCGGTCTGGGACGATTCGCTCGAGTTGAGACCCATGGAGCCGATGAAGTTCTTGAAGTCCTTCCCGATGGTTATCGTCGCGCTTGCATAGGCGATACTCTCGGTTTTCTCGTACAGCGTTTCCCTCAACATCTGCCCGACATCGATGATTTGCGCCTGGAGAGCCTCGGAAACTCGCTCGGGCTTTTTCGACAGCTTCGCCGAATACACGAATTTCGGATCGGCCGTCTCCATGATAAGCTCGCTCGACTGGAGCATCTCCTTCGCATCTATGACGATCGTGGCAATGTCACGCTGGCAATCGGCAGCTCCATCCACTCCGTCGAGAAAAGCGACGAGTTCGTTTCCGGAGGTTATCAGCTTCTCGGCGGCTTCGCGGAAATCCTTCGCAAAGCCACGAAGCGTTTGAAACCTTTCGTCGCTGCGAACATCGTCGTTGATCCATAGCTCTATGGTTTCGTAGCTTTTATTGCTCTTGTTGGTATCGCAGCCAACAAGGTCTTTCATATGATGGGCGAATTCGATCGCGCATTCGCCGAACACCTTGCCGCGGGCTCGGGCTTTCTCCGTCAATGCATAGAACAGAGTGCTCGCTTCGGGCTGGGAGCCAGAATCGAGCGGAGCACGGCGTTCGACGCGAACGAACGGATTTCGCCTCGCCTCGTCGGAAGCAAGCCTGTTCGCAAGACGCACCATCTCCGCCGCATCAAGGGTGACGGCAAGGGCGCGACGCGCTTCCGCCTCTGCGCCGTGGGCCTCGTCTATAACCCAGAAACGAATATCGGGAAGCAGGCCCCCATCGGCAGCCACATCGCAGAAGAACAAAGAATGGTTCGTCACCACAATATGCGCCGTTTCGGCTTTCTTCCTCAGACCGTGCACGAAGCAATACGTGCCGTAGTAGGGGCACTTCCTCTTCAGGCAATCCCTCGACGTCGTGGTGAACGCGTATCGAGGCAGCGTTTTGAAATCGAGCTTCAACCCGTCCATATCGTCATATTCCGTCTGTTCAACGAAAGAGAGCAGCGCGGCAATGGAGGGTGCCTGACTCACCTGCTTCCCCATAACCATGACGCTCGAGGCTCCGTCGTTCATCAATTTATCGACCAGTCGAAGACAGGGGTAGTGAGAAAACCCCTTAAGGGCCACATATTCAAGCGCTCCGAAACCCTGCTGCTTCAATCCTTCGTTCAGCAGAGGAAGCTCTTTGTACACGATTTGGTCGAGAAGCGCATTCGTCTTCGTGGCAACGCCCACGGCGGTATTGTTCCTCAATGCGAGAAGAGCGCTCGGGAGAAGGTATGCCATGGACTTTCCCACGCCGGTCCCCGCCTCCACGACAAGGTTCCTTCCCGTCGAAAAAGACCTGAGAACCTGCGATGCCATGACATTCTGCTCAGCCCGCGGTTCGTAGCCTTCGTAAAGCCCGCCCACGATGCCTTGGGAAGAAAACGCCTCTTCCACCTCACATACATCGGGAAACTCCAAAACGCCGTCTTCCCTAAGCCGAGTCGAAGACGCGTCCGTATCGTAAGCGGCAAGAAGCTCGCCTTTCGCCTCGGAACACGAAGGCCCGCCTTCTCGCGAGTCTCGAGCGGCCTTCTTCGCAAAACGCGCAGAACGAAGCCCCCTGATGGTAAGCGGGTAGCTCTTCCTCTGGATTCCGGGGCCCGTCTTCGCCTCCTCGAGCGCGGCCATATGGCTCGCCATGAAGCCGAATACCGCTCCCGTCGGCCATTCTTCGACAGGAGCGAGCTTTGCGATGTATTCAACAAGATCGAGAGGCATAGCCTGGATGGCGGCAAGCAGGATCCTATACACGGCGCATAATGCCTCGACATCGGCATCGGCGCGATGCGTCGAAAGAGGAGCATCGAACGCCTTTACCAGGTCTATAAGCCTGTGCGATTTCAGGCGAGGAAGCGCAATGCGCGCCAGATCGAGCGAATCGACCCAAAGATTCTCAAGAAGAGGATAGCCGGATGGCGTCTTCGTCGCGAAGCCCTTATCGAAAGCGGCGTTATGAGCCACCACGGTCGCATCGCCAATAAACTCGACCAAACGGGCACGCGCCTCGTCAGGAAGAGGGGCATCTGCTACATCTTCGTCGTGAATATCAGTCAAACGAGCCACTTCGTCGGGTATATGCTTCCCTGGATTAACGAACGTTACGAACCACTCGGTCACAACACCGCACTCAAGGCGGGCGGCGGCTATCTGCGTAAGTTCGTCATGATTTTGCGAGAAGCCCGTCGTCTCGGTATCGAGGATGACGACATTGCGATCGAGAGCGCCAAAATCGGAGGTTTCCGCATCGTTTTTCAAAGCTGCATAGCGCTCGACGATATCATCTGGAGTACCCTGGGATACGAAGTCGTATACACTCATGTTCTCATGTCCTCATCTTTCAATCAACCGTAGACAGTAAGCCTACCACGAAAGGAATATCATGGCGCCTCTCAACGCGTCCGACATCTATTTCGGCACGTATGCCACATTTCAGACAAAAGATAAGCGCAGCGGCGCGGCACTCGCAGGCCCCGATAATGCAGTGGGAGACAGGGGATCCATCGAATGGAGGCTCGACGAGCACAAGCATCGCCAAGCTTGGCTCGTGAACCCTTACGGACAGGCCATTGGATTTCTCGACCAGAACATGTCGCACACGCTTGCCGTCCTGCAGGCTAAAGACTGGGAGATAACCTATGTCCTCAGCTTCACTGCCTATAGCGAAGCCCTCGGGGGAAACGCCTATTGGGGACAGGTTGCGATTATGGCCTATTCGCCAAAGCATGCCGAATCGTTTCGCTCGTTTGCGTCATCATTCGCCCGAGAAGCCGCTCGAGGCCTGCGGCCCGACCCTTCTCTAAGCGCTCGGTCAGCTGAAGAAATTGCAAAAGACCCGTCAAGCTGGAAGCCTTCGAACAAGGTGAAAATACCCGACAACGAAGTATCGAGCGTGATACTGAAAGATCATAGGAGCGTCCACGACAAAGTGCTCGATCTTGGAAGAAGCAAGAATATCGGATGCTACATCATAAGCTGGGCATTCATCCTGGGCGTTGGTGCATGTATTCTATGGTTTCTGCATTGCATGGGCATCTTTTAGCGCTAAAAAAGGCGCGGTTTGAACCGCGCCTTGGAACCAAGCCTCTGCCAACCCCTTAAGAAAGAGCAAGCTCGATGAGCTTTTCACAAACCCGGGGGAAATCCATGCCGACAACACGAGCGGCATCGGGAATCAAAGAGGTCTTCGTCATACCCGGCAAGGTATTCGTCTCGAGAATCCAGCAATCCCCTTCTTTATCCAGCATTATGTCGGTTCGGGAAATACCACGACATCCAAGAACCGCATGGGCCGCAATTGCCATGTCCTGAACCTTCTGCGTAGTGTCTTCGTCAAGCGGAGCAGGACACAAGTGGGTGCTTCCGCCAGCAGCATACTTCGCATGGTAGTTGTAGAACTCATCGTCGTTCGGGACAATTTGGATGACGGGAAGAGCTTCGTAGCTATCGTTGCCCACGACGCCAACCGTAAGCTCGATGCCTTCTATGAATTGTTCCACCATTGCCTCGTCGTCCACCTGGAATGCGACGTCAAGTGCCGGCTGAATCTGGGATGCATCGCGAACGATGGTCATGCCCAAGGAGCTTCCCTCCGTCGTGGGCTTCACAACGCATGGGATTCCACACGTCTCCTCGATTTCCTTCAAATCCTCCGAATCAAGAACGTCGTTTCGGCCGACGACAACAGACGCGGCTACACGCAAGCCCGCATCTTCGTAACATTCCTTCGACTTCGCCTTATTGACGGCAATGGCGCTCGAGAGTATGCCCGAACCCGTGTAAGGAATTCCAAGCGTCTCGAGAAATCCCTGCAGCGTTCCGTCCTCCCCTCCTTTGCCGTGAAGGGCCAAGAACGCAACGTCGAACTCCTCTTCAACAAGCTTCTTCAAATCATCGCGAGACGCAGGATCGATCATCGTGACGGAAAAGCCCAACTCCTTCAGAGCCTCCCCACAGCATGCGCCCGAATTAAGAGAGACCTCTCGCTCGCCGCTGGTTCCTCCATACAAAACCGCAACCGAGTAGTCTTTCGGATTCCCAGAATATGCCATGTCATTCCTTACTGTAACAAACCTACAAATCTCAGCCCGTTCTAAAAGCTTCGCCTCTAGGAAGCCATAATATATACCAACGATGTACGCTCGTTGGGCTTCGTTGACAGAACGCATCGAAGCAGTATCATTTATTTTGCTTTAACAGCGCAAACTCATCATAGGTAAAGAGGTCTTCATGAAAATCTATCGTTGCAAAGTATGCGGTTACCTCCACGTCGGCTCCGCCCCCGAGGAATGCTCCATGTGCCATGCAGGCCAGGCGGCATTTTCCGAGTACCAGCCCGCTGATGTAACCGGCACCAAGACCGCCGAGAATCTTGCAGCCGCTTTCGCAGGCGAGTCTCAGGCAAACCGCAAGTACACCCTCTGGAAGCACATCGCTGAAGAGGCCGGCGAAACCGAAGCTGCTGCCGCCTTCGACCGCCCCATGGCGGAAGAAACCGCCCACGCACTTGCTGAGGCTGTCTACCTCGGCATGTTCGGTGGCGTCAAGGAGAACCTCGAGAGCGCTGCTGCAGGCGAGCAGTACGAAGAGGAGAGCATGTATCCCGAATTCGCCAAGACCGCTCGCGAAGAAGGCTTCGAGGACATCGCTCACTTCTTTGAGATGACCGCCAAGTTCGAGGGCGCTCACAAGGCTGGCTACAAGAAAGCCGCAGAGGCTCTGTAGTCCCCCTTTCCTACCATGGAAGCTAAAGACGACCCGAATTTATTCCGGGTCGTCTTCTTTTTTGCCGAATACGCGGATTGTAATTCCTACTTCGCGTTCTTTAACTGCCCGCAAGCGCCCGCTATATCGGCACCTCTTGACTGACGAATCGTCGCTTCAATCCCTTTGCTCGTAAGTTCCTTCAGGAACAGAGCAGAAGCATCCGATGCACTCGGAGCGTATCCCGTACCCTCAACTCCATTAACGGGAATCAAGTTCACATGACATAGCGTACCTCTGCAAAAATGAACGAGAGCCTTGAGATGCTCCGCGTCATCGTTCACGCCGTTGATCATGACATATTCGTACGTCACGCGCCTTCCCGATTCCTCCTGGTATCTCTGCACCGCCCTCTTAAGCGCAGGGAGCTTCTGATTCATCAGGGCAGGCATGATATCGTCTCGGGTTTCCTGAATGGCGGAATGCAGCGATATAGCCAACGTGAACTGTTCCGGCTCTCTTGCGAACTGATCTATACCCTGCAAAAGACCGCACGTGGAAATGGTGATACGGCGAGCTCCGATATTCAATCCGTCGGGAGAGTTCAGGAATCGCAAAGCAGCAAGCACGTTGTCGTAATTGAGGAGAGGCTCCCCCTGACCCATGCCAACCACGTTGGATACTCGTTCGCCGAAATCTTCCTGAACAAGCATCACCTGGTCGACCATTTCCCCGGGAAGAAGGTTCCTCGTGAAACCCTCTTTCCCCGTTGCGCAAAACGTGCAGCCCATAGGGCATCCGACTTGCGTAGAAAAGCAAACGGTAAGGCGATCCTTCGAGGGTATGCCCACCATTTCCGTTTCGGCGCCATCATGGAATCGAATGATGTATTTTCTTGTGCCGTCCGAAGAGACCCGTTTATCGGATATCACCGGCGGATGCAGCGGGGCTTCCTTTTCCAGCACCTCCTTGAGACTTGCGGGTATGTTGCTCATCTCGTCGTACGACGAAGCACCTTTCTGATACAGCCATTGCACGATTTGCTTCGCTCTGAACTGAGGCTGACCTAATCTAGCAAGAAGCTTTTTAATGCCTTCGTAGGAATACGATTTGATTTCTTCCCCCATTGGCGATAACCCTTCCTATCTCATCACATATGTTCGATTCGTTGCAAAAGGCCTCGCTCCTTCATGACGAGCGAGGCCTCTATCTTCGAGCTGGCAGGCGGACTGCGCTCTTATTGCTCAGATCCGTTCATGATTTCGAAAAGACGCTGGAGATCGTCTTCGTCCTTGAATTCGATTTCTATCTTGTTCTTTCCGTTCACAGATCTAATCTTCACCTTCGTATGAAGTTTCTCCCCAAGAGAACGCGCGGTTGTCTTGTACGCTTTGGGCGCCGGAGGCTTCGGCGGCTTTGTGGCGGCGTTTTCCCTCCCCACCATAAGACGGGCGATGGATTCGGCCTCTCGTACCGAAATCTTCTCGTTCTTCAGTTTTTCGGTCAGCTTCAAGCGATTGGCCGGCGTCTGTACCGAAAGAATAGCGCGAGCATGACCTGCCGTGATTTTCTCCTCGAAAAGGAGCTGCTGGGCCTCTTCCGGAAGGTCGAGCAGACGCAGAGCATTCGCAATAGTCGAACGCCCCTTCGAAACCGCCGATGCAACCTCTGACTGGGTGCGGCCGCTGCGCTCCATCATCCTTTTGTAGCTATACGCTTCTTCGATGGGGTTCAAATCACTACGCTGAAGGTTCTCGATAAGAGCCAGCTCCAGGACCTTCAAGTCATCCGCTTCTTTTATCCTGACAGGAACCTTTTTCAACCCTACGAGCTTGCACGCTTGCCAACGGCGCTCACCCGCAATGATCTCATAGCCATCCTCGGCTTCTCGCACGAGAATAGGCTGCAACAGCCCATCTTTCTCGATCGAAGCAGAAAGCTCCTCGAGTTCGTCTTGGTTGAAATGCATCCGAGGCTGGGTTGGGTTGGGGTGAATCTTGTCGATGTCCACTTCGTCGGTCGCTCGTACATGGCCGGTCTCTTCGGCAGACGAGGTAGATACCGCCGATACGCGAGCCTCCATTCGCTCCGCAAAGGACGGAGACGAAGATGCGGAGGTTTCCGCGGAATACCGAGCTGCCGCTTCGGGATTGGCTATGCGTTCTACGACCCCCTTGATTGTGACGCCGTCGTCTTCCTCGATAAGTTCCTTCTTCGCTATGACGTCCTTGACCGCTATTTTCACACCGAGAGGATCGCTTGCTTTCGTTGGCGCAGAAAATTTCCTCTTTTCCCGGTCTATAACAGCCCGATCCTCTTGCGTGAGGTTCTCCTCCCTGATCACCTCTCGCTCGACGCTGCGGCGAGGGAGCTCCTCGACCGCTTTCTTCACCTCGGGAGCAGCTTCGGAGGAAAGATTCTCCAACTGCTCGCTCTTCTTGCGAGAAGAAGCTTCGGCCGGCGCCTCATAGCCGCCCATCAAAGAGTTGAGACCGCGACCGAGACCGCTTCGAGTGTTCTTAGCCACGCTGTATCACTTCCTTAGCAAGGGTTCTGTAGGCCTCGGCGCCCTTCCCTGTCGTGTCGTATTCCGTTATAGGAAGCCCAAAACTAGGAGCTTCGGAAACCTTGACCGAACGAGGAATGACAACGTCGAATACTATCTTGTCGAAAAAGCCTCGCACCTCGTTCGCAACCTGTTTCGACAGGGTCGTACGTCCGTCATACATCGTCAAAAGAACACCGAATATATCCAGACTAGGATTAAGGTAAGTCTTAACCCTCTTCATAGAATCAAGAAGCTTCGTAACACCCTCGAGAGCGTAGAACTCACATTGGATGGGGATGAGCAGCTTATCGGCAGCAACAAGGGCATTGACCGTCAGGAGACCCAGTGACGGCGGGCAATCGATGAACACGTAATCATACTTGCCGCGAATCGCGCCGATGGCCTCTTTGAGGCGATTTTCTCGAGCCATCTCGGAGACAAGCTCTACTTCCGCTCCCGCAAGATTAATTGTCGCAGGAGCTACGTCGAGCCCCTCGCAGACGTCGGGGATGATAACGTCGGTCAAGGCGGCTTCCCCAAGAAGGACGTCGTATACGCACTGTTCGAGCTTGTTCTTCTCTATGCCCAAACCGCTCGAAGTATTCCCCTGCGGATCGAGGTCTATAAGAAGAACCTGCTTACCCAGCTCTCCCAAAGCGGCACCCAGATTGATCGTCGTCGTCGATTTCCCAACGCCGCCCTTTTGATTCAGAATGGCAATGACCTTCGTAGCCCCTACAACGTGCTTGACAGGCTTCTTGTCGGCATACGTTTTGAGAGGCGTGGCAACAAATACCGGGTCGCTCTGACGAGGTTCGGGAGATACGTCGGACGATGTTTCACGTGAAACATCGTCTACTTCGCGCTCTATTACCTCGACTTTTTCAGGGTCTATAAAACGCTCCTCCATTCGATTCTCGGAAGATGGCGTCAATTGGGCTTCATGATGATTGACCTGACGCTTAAAACCATCAAATAGTCCCACAAGATCCTCCTCAACGACAACGGCACAGGCTCGCCCTACCGATATATATACGCATCTGTAATAGCGGGGTGTTTCACGTGAAACACTCTAATCACCATGAAAAGCCGAGCGGCTAATCTCGTTATTATAGCGTGCTGCAAGCCGACGCATTGCAATAAGCATCTGTATGCGTATTTTCTTTACGCGAGACACGCGAACGAAATCGAACCGGCGGCGACAACATCTCAACGTTGGCACCAGGCTCGCGCCCGTGTTCGCCCTTTTGCCAAAAATACCCGATTCGGGATTTTTTGGCAAAAGGGCGATGCGCAAGCCACGACCTAAGAGAATGTTTCACGTGAAACTTCCGCCAAAAACGAAACTTGCGCATCGAAAAGATAGCTTTATCGGAGCTTGCCTCATGCCCAACCAAGTGCATGAGGCAAGCATCTTCCTCTTCTATTCGACGAGTATTATGTCGAATAGAATAATATCTGGCATTTTTGTATCACCCATTGTTACATGATACGAGGGACAGCCGAATGCAATCCTGCCAGACCGGCGCATTGCTTAAGAGCCCGCCCGGTCCGCTGCGTGAAACAAATCCACCCCGAACCCCAATCCGCCACAACGGCCCGATTATGACCGAGGACGTAGAGGATCTTTCTGGGCAAGGCCGATTCTTCGAGGAAGCTTTATCCGAGGAGCTCCTGTTTTCTCGAAAACAAAAATCCTTCGGGTCGAATCATCGCTGAGGCGAAACGTCTGATCGCACTCCAAACGAAGCCCTACAATCTCTTGGATTCCCAGCGCATTCTCGATCTCTTCGCCGGTAGGCTGAGCCTTATAGCAGATAAGGCGGCCTCCCTTCTTCAGAAGCGGAGAGGCAAGCTCCATCAAAGACGGAAGAGAGCTCAATGCTCGTGCCGTCAGTACGGAAAACTGCCCTTTCCTCTCCTTGGCGAGGTCCTCAATCCTCCCTGCGTACACATCGATAAGGTCCCCGAGACCAAGATTGCCCGCAACACCATCAAGCGCGGCGACCTTCTTCTTGACCGAATCGACAAGAAGGGTCTTGCGGCCCGTCATGATGCAAAGGGGGATGCCCGGAAACCCGCCGCCCGTTCCCAGATCGGCATAAAGACCCTCGGGTGCGTCGCCGATGTAAGGAAGCCCCGTTAAACTGTCTTCGAGGTGCAAGACGATACCGCCCTCTTCGGAAAGAATCCGGGTTAGATTCATGGTCTTATTCACATCCATGATCGCATGAAGGTCGTCCATGAGCAAACGCTCACGGTCTTCCTTCACCTCAATGCCGTGGTATCCCTTCATCAATTCGGCTAAACGGCCCATGTTCACCTCTCATATATACAGTCGATTGGCTTATTGTACGCGAAGAAGGCATGCCAACAAAGAAAGCCGGGTCGGATACATCTATCCGACCCGGCTTCATCTTCGTTGTTGGCAAGCCCCCAGAAGGCTCAAACCCGCAATCGGGCTTTTGCAGACTCGCACGCTTTACGCTAACGAGGGATAACCACCACGTGACGGGCGCTTCCCTCCCCTTCGGAGGCGGTTTCCACGTCGTCGAAGTCGCGCAAAGTCAAATGAACAATGCGGCGCTCATAGGGGGTCATCGGACGAAGTTTAACGTTGCGATGCTGAGACGCCGCGCGGTTCGCTGCCGAGCGTGCAATGGACTCGAGCTTCTGGCGCTGACGATTTTTGTAGCCTTCCACGTCAACCACGACGGGATAGCGGAACCCAAGCGTGCGCGTCGTAATGGCAGAGATGATGAACTGGAGAGCATCGAGCGTCTTTCCATGGCGACCAATCAAGATGGCCAGATTGTCGCCGGTAATGTCGAGAATCAGCTCGCCTTCATCGCCTTCGTACTCGTCGATAGTGACCTCTCCGACATCGAAGTGCTTCAGGATGCCCTGCAGCGCGTCTATGGCGGTGTCCGCCACGCGGTCAAGCTCCTCTTCGGTAAGCTCCACCATTTCGGTATGAGAGCTGTCTGCCTGAATTTCCTGTTCGGAATCTTCTTCGACGCCTTCTACGGCCACGATATCCTCTTCGGTCATAACGCGTCCTTCCTTCCATCAACAGCACATCCTCCTCAAGAGAACGCGCCCTGTTTCATTTAACGCTTCTTGGTGGGGCGCTTCTTCTTCTGCTTGCGCTCCACGTTGACCTTGACCGGCTTCACGTCGATCATTTCCGCCTCTTTAGCAGCTTCAGCTTTTTTCATCATACGCATGGTGATCTGGTTCTGAAGAATGCCGATAACAGACGAGGTGCCCCAGAACAGCAAAACGCCGGCAGGAGAACCCCACGAAATCCAAAGCATCATCAAGGTCATGATGCCGCCCATGATGAGCATCTGATTGCGCTGGGCGCTATCGTTGTGGATGTTCTGGAGGATCATCGGCAAGAACGTTGCCAGGGCGAACACCAGCATGAGGACGAGGTACGGGAAAAACGCCGCGATGCCGTGAGAGAACATTTCAGACGGGGTCAGCGTCAAATCCGGAACCATCCCGTAAAAAGTGTAGCTCGTACCAGTCTGACGGCCACCAAGCTCGCGCAAGGTCTGAAACATAGCCAAGAAGATCGGCATTTGAAGAAGCATGGGGAGACAGCCCGCCAAAGGGTTGAACTTCGTCTCGGCGTACAGCTTCTGCATCTCCTCGTTCATGCGAACGGGATCGTTGGAGAACTTCGTCTGAACTTCCTTGATAAGAGGCTGAATCTTTTGCATCTGGAAGCTCGACTTGATCTGCTTGTGCATGATCGGAGCAACGATAAGGCGGAAGATGACCGTGATGATGATAATGGCCAAGCCCCAGTCGCCCACAAAGTTGGAGAAGAATTGGATACAGCTGAATATCCAATCTTTAAACGCGTCCCACATACGGTTCCTTTCTACAATTCGTCAGGTACAGGGTCATACCCGCCAGGATGAAAAGGATGACACCTGCAAATCCGCTTGATAGTCAGCCAGCCTCCCTTGATGAACCCGAATCTTCGGATCGCGATCATGCCGTATTCTGAACACGTGGGAATATAGCGACAACATGCCGGGAAGAGCGGGGAGATTGCAGAGCGATAGAACATGATGAGCCCAAGGGCAGCCCTCGACGGCAACGTGCCCATGAAGCAAAACACCGATTTCAAAGACATATGCAACCTTCTCATATCCGCCCGGAGCATTATCACGAAGCAGACTGAACGATTCCGGCCTTTGCTAAGGCCTTTTCACACGCTTTGCTCACTTTACTATAAGAAGCCTTCAAGATGGGTGCACGGGCCAGAAATACCACGTCGTAGCCTTCCCACGGCCCCCCGAAATCATAGGCGAGAGCACGCATGCGCCTTTTTGCGCCATTGCGCCAGACGGCACCTCCCGACTTTTTACCCGCAATAAAAGCAACACGACCATGAAGTAGTTCATGGTCGTGTTGATTGTTTTGCTTCAGCACAATCACCGTAAGAAAAGGCGTGCTGAATCTTTTTCCTTGCGAGAAAAGAAGCGAGATATCGGCGCTCGACTTTATGGTCGATTTCACACCGATGCCTTTCTTCTACACGCAAAGACGCTTGCGGCCCTTAGCACGACGAGCGGCCAAGACAGCACGACCACCTTTGGTAGCCATGCGAGCACGGAAACCGTGGCACTTGGCGCGCTTGCGCTTATTCGGCTGGTAAGTGCGCTTCATATCGTCTCCCTTTCACGGTCAGCATTTGATAGTCCATTAGTGAATAGCCGTATGATTGTACCGCGCGCAACCGAAAAGTAAACCCTTTTTGAAAACAATATCCCCGTTACTCCATGAAGAGCCACGGACCGGTCTTTCCCGTCCCTCTAGCTGGAGGCTTCTTCTTCCATGAGCGCCATCTTCGAAATGTTGAAAACGTTGAAAAGTGGCATAATCCCAGGAATTCGCGGTTGAAAAGTCTCTGGAAAACATTCCACACTGTTCTTTCCGTATGGAAAATATCCTTGTGAAAAAAGGCAGTATGCAATCTTATACCTATCTGAACAGGCATTATACAAAATAGCTTCAATGTTTCTGCTTTTTGCCATTTTTCAGAACTGCCACGCTTTTCCAGGCTTTTTCCAGTTTAAAAACATGGAATTTTCCCTTCTCGACAAAGCAGCCCGCAGGGTTTTCCTCATTTTTAGAAGCGTTGCCCACTGTTTTCAATCAACTTTTCAAGAATGATTCCTGACTTTCCACAATGGTTGAATAAAATGTTGAAAACTTATAAAAGGCGGGGTGATACTGCTTGAAATTTTCCACGTACCCTCGAAATGCCCCTTGGAAAAGTTTTCCACAATCCGTAAAATGGGGAAAACCGATTCGGGGAAAACTATCTCGCTTCCTGGAATCGTCGGAAAATGATGAAAACTTCGGAATTAAATGGAAAAGCGTTGGAACCCACATCAAACACACCGCAAGACGCTCCAGAAACCGTCGGCTCGTTGAGCGACGATTTTTCCCATGCACTCACTTCCGCGCGCATCGCATGCTACGACGATTTCCGCAGCGCACCACGTGTTACCGAGATTGCACCGAACACAACAGCGGAATTCATCGAGAGCCTTGCCTCCACAATCTACACGCAGGCGCAGCAAACGGGCGGGTCCATCCCCTACACCGTTATCAGAGAAGTAAGCGAGAACTTCATTCATGCCCGATTCTGCGAAATCGTCGTTTCCATATATGACGGAGGAAACACCATCAGGTTCTCCGACCAAGGCCCGGGCATTCCCCAGAAAGAGAAAGCCCAGATGCCGGGGTTCTCTTCCGCCACAGACCCCATGAAACGATACATTCGAGGGGTGGGAAGCGGGTTGCCCCTTGTCAAGGAATACCTCTCCTTCTCCCATGGGCGCATTACCATAGAAGACAACCTCAGGGCGGGAGCGGTCGTCACCATAAGCGTCGCACCTGGTCAGGACCGCAGCCCATCGAAACGTCACACGAGCACGCCCCAGCGTAACGACTCGACCCCGCGTCTCACCGACCGAGAGAAGGACATCCTCCGCCTCCTCATGCAAGAAGGATCTCTGAGGCTCACGGACATCAAAAACGATCTCGGCCTAAGCCCTAGCACCGCGCACCGAATCCTCGGGAACCTCGAGGAGGCCGGGCTTGTGGAATCGGTCGGGAAGATGAGATGCCTGACCGACTTTGGCCTGGGCATTGCGGAAGACCTGTTTTAACCCCTCTAGACAAGGTACGCCGCACCTACAGCAAGAAGACAGCGGCATTACGCATATACGACACGGCTATTTCGTTAAACAAGACGACGAAGCAGCCTCTATCGAACGAAAGAGAAAGTGCAACCATGGTAGACTCCAGCAACCTCTACGAAACCTGGCAGCTCGTCTGCGCCCAGGTGAAAAGTTACGACACGGTCAACGCCATCCAGGTCGACGCTTTCTTCGGCCGCCTCCAACCCCAGGCCATATCCGACGGGTTTTTGATCGTAACCGCCGATACCGCATTCATAAAAGACCAGGTGGAGAGAAGGTTCCTTACCACCATACAGCAGGCTCTCAAAGACCTGTTCGGCATAGACTACCTTGTCGAGATAGAGGTAGACCCCACCGCAGGACAGCCCCTCGTCACCGCGCAGGCAGCGCCCGCACAAACCGTTCCGCCCGCCGCGCCCCATGCTCCGTACCCTTCGGCCCCTGCGCCCCAAAACGCCGCGCCTCAGCCTGCCCAGCCCATATTCGCAACTCCCCCGGTCGACGCAACGACGTCCCCGACCCCGTACGCGCCGCAAGCACAACCCACGGCCGAGCAGCCCGCCGCGCCCGCACCGACCTACGTGCCAACGCCAGAATCTCCCGCCGCGAACAACGCGAATCAAACCGTCGCGGCGCAGGAGAGCATTTCGCCCGCACAAAACCACGCCGCCGAACAGACCAACCCGGTCGATCGCATGCCGTCTTTCATGCCCGAGGAAGACTCCTCGTTCGAAGAATTCATGATGGAAAATGCGAATATCGCCAAGCCGGAACGCATGGAAGGTTCGCGGGAAGACCAGCAAAATACAAATCGTGAGCAGGGAAAACGCGGCGTCAACTCCGCGCTCGCATCGTCCCTTACGTTCGAGACCTTCGTTGTGGGAAATTCGAACAGGCTCGCCTACTCCATGGCCGTCGCCGTAGCTGAAGAGCCTGGGAAGAAAAACCTCAACCCCCTCTTTATCTACGGGCGAAGCGGCCTTGGGAAAACGCATCTACTTCGCGCCATTCAAAACTACATCCTCACCACGAACGAGCATATGCATGTCGTCTACATCGACTCGGCTGAGTTCCTCTCTGACTACACCGCAGCCGTTGCGGCGCATGACAAGAATAAGGACAGCTATCAGAATTTCCAGAACCGCTATCTCGATGCCGACGTCCTCCTCATCGACGACGTCCAGTACTTCCAAGGAAAATCGGCAACGGTCGATATTGTCTTCCAGCTTTTCAACAAGCTCACCGACATGGGAAAACAGGTGGTCCTCTCGGCAGACCGCGCACCGAAGATGATCGACATTGACGAGCGCTACACAAGCCGATTCAACTCCGGCGGAACGTATGACATCCAACCGCCGGAGGTCGAAACGAAGCTGGGAATCATCAAGGGCTTTATCGAGGAATATCGAACCTCCGAGAACGCCTACGACCTGTACGTTCCCGAAGACATACAGATGTACATAGCGGAAATCTCCAGCTCGAACGTTCGCGAGCTTAAAAGCGCCGTGACGAAGGTCATCTCTCAAATCACATACTTCGACAACCCGGACATCTCCCTTGCCGACGTCCGCTCCTTGCTGGAAAACCACTTCTCGTCGGGTGCCATGAAGCGTCTCGACGTGGGTTCGATTCAGCACGAGGTGGAACGCTACTATAAAGTCAGCCACGCCGATCTGGTAGGAAAGAAAAGATCGCGCAACATCGCTTACGCACGCCAGGTTGCCATGTACCTGTGCCGCCAAATGCTCGATATCCCCTACAACGACATCGGGAAGAAATTCGACCGAGACCACTCCTCCGTCATGTATTCGGTCGGGCAAGTGGAAGAGAAGCTCACGAAGAGCAGGGACCTCCAGGAAGAACTCGAATTGATCATTAAGAACATACGGGAAAACTAAGGTAAAGATCGTGCAATGCCGTGGAATGATAATATAGGCAATAATTCCGGTGGGATCGTGTGCAATACTCGGTACAGATATTCATCCGATAAAAAAGCACGGTGACATGGCGTTATTCGGATTTTTCCCCAATTCCACCGCCCTTATTATTACTACTATTCTAATTACTTTACCTTTACTGATAGAAGGGATAGAGGCGTGAGATTCAACATAAACAAGAGCGAGCTGCTCAATGCCCTGACAATCGTATCGAAAGCGGCATCTTCCCGTTCGACGCTTCCAGTGCTCTCGGGTGTCTACGTCAAGGCGCAAGAATCGAATCTCGTCATGCAGACGACGGACCTGGAACGTTCGATCCGATACACTGTCCCTGCACTCATTGAGGAAGAGGGATCCATCGTTATTCCCGAGAAACTTCTGCTCGATATTGTCAAACAGCTCCCCGAAGCCGCCGTGGGATTCGAAACCCAGGAAGGCACGGTATCGGTATCGTGCGATAAATCCTCCTTCGTTCTTAAGACTCTCGACCCGAACGACTTCCCCGAATTCCCTGTCGTCGATGTAGACAACCGTATCAGCGTTCCCTTCGACACGTTCTGCCATATGATTAAACGCGTTGCGAAGGTCGTTTCGAAAGATCAGAGCCGCGCAGTTCTTACGGGCGTTCTCATCTCTACAAGCGAACAATCGCTGAAAATGGTCGCAACCGACTCTTATCGTCTTGCGGTATCTGAAACCGAAGTGCAAGGAATAGAAGAAGGATTCGAAGCCATTGTTTCCGGAGCCTTTTTGCAGGAAGTAGCTTCTCTTCCTAAAATCGGAGACTCCATTGAAATCGGCCTTTCGGAAAACCAGGTCGTGCTTACCTATCAGAGCATGGTTTTCATCAACAGGAGAATCGAAGGCAACTTCCCCAACTACAAGCAGCTCATCCCCGCAACGTACGTGACGAAATCGTGCTTTGCCACGCAAGATCTCATTACGGCGGTTAAGCGCGTAGGCCTGGTAAGCAGTCTTTCCTCCCCTATCAAATTCGACATCAACGAAGCGACGAAAAACGCCATCATCAACACAACGTCGCAGGATGTCGGGTCGGCGGAAGAAATTCTGCCTTGCGAGGTGGACGGCGAAAGCACCCAGATCGCGTTCAACCATCAGTACGTTCTTGACGGGTTGATGTCGATTTCTACGCCGCAGGTGTTCCTTGAGACGCAATCTCCCTTGAAGCCTGGCATCTTCAAAGCGGCTGGTGAGGACAAATTTCTATATCTGGTCATGCCTGTTCGCATTGCGTAAGGTATGCGTCCATGGGTCTTCATATAGACACGGTACGATTCGAAGACTTTCGAAGCTACGCGTCTTTCGAGCTGGATAACCTTGCAGGCACAACGGTACTTGTCGGACCTAACGCCGCGGGGAAAACGAACGCTATCGAGGGGATGCAGCTTCTGACGGCATGCGGTTCTTTCAGAAACCCACGTTCTGCCGATTTGATACGCTGGGGCAAGCAGCGGGCGCGCCTTCGCGCCCGCTTCGTCTCCGACACGCGCGATCTTTCCATCTCTCTCGAGGTCAGACCCGGGGTGCGTTCCTATGCCGTGAACGGCAAGAAAAAGGCCGTCCAAGACCTCCAGGGCATATTGCCGTCGGTGACGTTTTCTCCCGACGACCTTTTTCTCGTGAAAGGGACCCAATCGGCCCGCCGTGCCGCGCTCGATCTCGTTGGGTGCCAACTTTCTCGGAACCACCGCGTTATCAAGCGGGATTACGAGAAACTGGTCAAGCATAAAAACGCGCTTCTTCGTGATGAGGCGCCGGCTCTTCTTCTGGAATCCGTGAATGACATGCTTGCTCCAACGGCATTGCAGCTGTTTCTGTATCGCCAGGCCCTGGTTTCGAACCTGGCGAAGCGAATGGCGTCCGCCTACGAGGCGATTGCGGGCGGTGCCGAGCATATAGAGGCGGTGTATGTCCCCTCCTGGGAAGAAGAACATGTCAAGCAGGCGTCGCGAGTGCAACCCTTGGGTCTTCATTACGATAGGGAATCGGCGGAGGTTTCGCTTCGCCGGGCCATGCAACGCCGAGGAACAGAGGAGCGCGCGCGTCGAAGAAGCGTCGTGGGCCCTCATGCCGACCACGTGGAATTCTTCATCGACGGTCGTAATGCATCGATGTTTGCGTCTCAAGGGCAGCAGCGCTCCCTGGTCTTGGCGTGGAAGATTGCCGAGGTCGGGATTGTGGAGGAAATGCTCGGGGTTCCCCCTGTCCTGCTTCTGGACGACGTCATGAGCGAGCTTGATGCCTCACGTCGCGCCGCCCTCATGGCCCTTGTCTCGAAGGGATCCCAGGTGTTCGTGACAACCACCGATACTTCTTTTTTCGAAGAGGCCGCGCTGGGCGCAGCCAGCGTCGTGGAGCTGAAAGGCGGGTTGCGGTGAGCTCGATGAAGTCGTTTTCTTCCGTTCTGCAGAATAGCCTCAGGTCGACGGCGGCCTCGAGCGAGCTTGCCGCGAAGGCCGCGCGGGCGAACAAGGTGAAGCAGATGTGGCGTGAGGCCGTGGATCCCGTTTTTCTCGACCACACGAACGCTGTCTACATCGTTCGCGAGGGCGACGAAAAGACGCTCATCGTCTATGTCGACGACAGCATGTTCGCTGCCGAGCTCAATGCGCGAAGGGAATTGATCAAGCTTAAATTCCTGCAGAAATTCAACGAGGAAATCGAAGAGTTCAAAATTCTCATTTCCCGCGGCAGGTACAAGCAGAATTATCCATTCCGAGACCAAGGCGGCGATCCGTTTTACGTGGAGCCTGCTGTTCGGGTTCCGCTTCCCGAAGAAAGGAAGGCTGAGTTGGAGGAGCAGTGTTCGCTCATTTCCGACGAACGTCTTCGCAAATCGCTTTTGAAAGCGATGATTTCCGATTTGGAGTGGAAATCTGGCATAGAAAAAAGAAAAAGCAATAATCGAGCCTTGTAGGGGATGTGAAGCATCTCAAACGCGCTGTTTAATGAATCTATGAAACAGCGGTTTATGGTAGAATTTATAGATTGCTGGAAAACGGATTTCGCCTGCAGTCGCAGCGTGTTTGCCCGCGCGGTGCGGGAAGTTTTCCGTCAACCCCTAGCCCGTCAACAGAACCAGAAAAGGAGTACGCACGTGGCACAGAAAAACCCCGGCCATTACGATGGTTCGGATATCCAGGTGCTCGAGGGCCTGGAAGCGGTCCGCAAACGTCCTGGCATGTACATTGGCTCCACTGGTCCGCGTGGTCTTCACCATCTGGTCTATGAGGTCGTCGACAACTCTGTCGACGAGGCTCTGGCCGGATTCTGCACGAAGATCGACGTGACCATTCACGAGGACAACTCCATTACGGTTGTAGACAACGGCCGCGGTATTCCTATTGACGAACATCCAAAGGAAAAAATTCCTACGGTTGAAGTCGTTCTTACCATCCTTCACGCGGGCGGCAAGTTCGGCGGCGAGGGCTACAAAGTCTCCGGCGGCCTCCATGGCGTCGGCGTTTCCTGCGTCAACGCCCTTTCCACTCGTCTCGAAGTTGAGGTCAAGCGTGACGGCGGGCTGTATTTTATCGCGTTTGAGCGCGGCAAAACGGTGGAAAAGCTCCGCCGCATCGGAGATGCGGAGGGAACGGGAACCAAGACCACGTTTTGGCCCGACCCCGAAGTGTTTACCGAGACGCTCGTCTACGACTACAGCACGCTTGCGCAGCGTTTTCGCGAGATGGCCTTCTTGAACAAGGGCCTTCATATTGAGCTGACCGACGAGCGCGATCTTGACGGAAGCGGCAAGCCGAAAAGCGAAACGTTCCAGTTTGCAGGCGGCATTGTGGACTTCGTCAATTACATCAACGAAGGAAAAGAAACCCTCAACAAACCGATCTATTTCGAGGCGGAAAGCGACGATGGCACGGTCGAAATTGCCATGCAGTGGTCGAGCAGCTACTCCTCGAACGGCATCTTGGCGTTCGCCAACAACATTAACACCCACGAGGGCGGTACTCACCTCGACGGCTTCAAGAACGCCCTGACGCGCACGATCAACGATTACGCGCGCACGCACGGAATCCTGAAAGAGAAGGACAGCAACCTTTCCGGCGACGACACGCGCGAGGGTCTTGCGGCCATTATCAGCGTGAAGCTGCACGATCCCCAGTTCGAGGGTCAGACGAAAACGAAGCTTGGAAACACGGAGATTCGCGGCCTTGTCCAAGGGGCGGTGACCAAGGGCCTCGCGGAGTTTCTCGAGGAGAACCCGGCGCCCGCGAAGCGAATCATCGGCAAGGCGACCCAGGCCCTCAAGGCGCGCGAAGCCGCGCGCAAAGCGCGTGAGATGACTCGTCGCAAAGGTGTGCTCGACAGCTTCAGCATGCCCGGCAAGCTTGCCGACTGCTCGAGCAAAGACCCGGCATTGTCTGAAATCTTCATTGTCGAGGGCGACTCGGCAGGTGGATCGGCAAAGCAGGCTCGCGACCGTAAGTATCAGGCCATCTTGCCCTTGCGCGGCAAGATTCTGAATGTCGAGCGCGCCGGCCTTAACCGAGCCCTGTCGAGCGATACCATTTCAAGCCTCATCACGGCCATCGGTACGAATATCGGGGACGACTACAACGGAGATGCCGCCCGCTACCATCGCATCATCATCATGACCGATGCCGATGTCGACGGAGCCCATATCCGCTGCCTGTTGCTCACGTTCTTCTACCGTTATATGCCCGATCTCATCAATCGCGGATACATATACATCGCGCAGCCTCCGCTGTACGGTCTGAAGAAGAAAAACTCGAAGTCGGGCAAGATTTTGAAGTACCTCTTCAACGACGAAGCGAAAGACGCTCTGATGGAGGAGCTTGGCGACGATGCCGAGAAATACGACATGCAGCGCTATAAAGGCCTCGGCGAGATGGATCCTGGGCAGCTGTGGGAAACCACGATGGAGCCCGAGACGCGCACGCTTTTGCAGGTGAGCATCGAAGACGCCGCCGCTGCGGAGCTCGCGGTTTCCGAGCTCATGGGCGACCAGGTCGAACCCCGTAAGGAGTTCATCCAGAAGCACGCGCGCGACGTTCGCTTCCTGGACATTTAGCGCCGTGGTCCGGCGTTTTGGCTATCGATTGATGCGATGGCGCCGGGCCGCCGGATGTTTCACGTGAAACATCCGGGCGTTTCACGCGTTTTTGCAAATGATGGAACTACGATTTCTACGTTGGAGGAAGAATCGTGGCTGAACAAAAATTCGACGAAATCGACTCTGGAGCCGCCGGCGTCAAATCCGCCGAGCTCGGCAAGGAGATGCGCACGTCGTTCCTCGAATATTCAATGAGCGTTATCATGTCGCGTGCGCTTCCTGACGTGCGCGACGGCCTCAAGCCGGTTCATCGCCGCATCCTGTATGCGATGTACGACAGCGGCATCACCCCGAATCGTCCGCACAGCAAGTCTGCCCGTACAGTCGGCGACGTTATCGGCAAATATCATCCCCACGGCGACTTCGCTGTGTACGACACCATGGTTCGCTTGGCTCAGGATTTCTCCATGCGCGTCCCTTTGGTCGACGGCCATGGAAACTTCGGAAGCATCGACGGCGACTCCGCTGCGGCTATGCGTTACACCGAGGCGCGCTTGGCGAAGCCCGCCATGGAGCTTCTGCGCGACCTTGAGAAAGAGACGGTGGATTGGCGTCCTAACTACGACGAAAGTCTGCAGGAGCCTGAGGTGCTGCCGGCGCGCTTCCCGAACCTTTTGGTCAACGGGTCGAACGGTATTGCCGTCGGCATGGCGACGAATATCCCCCCGCACAATCTCGGCGAGACCATCGACGCTACGTGTCTGATGCTCGACAATCCCGATGTGACCACCGAAGAGCTTATGAAGGTTCTTCCCGGTCCCGACTTCCCCACCGGGGGCATCGTCATGGGCCGAAAGGGAATCATCGATGCGTATGAAACCGGACGAGGAAGCCTGACTATTCGCGCGAAGCACAAAATCGTCGAAGGCAAGAACGGGAAAAGCTCGATCGTCATCACCGAGATACCCTATCAGGTCAACCGAACGAACCTGATGCAAAAGCTCGGAGAGCTCATTCGCGAAAAGAAGCTCCCCGAGATCTCCAACGTGCATGACGGCGCCGACCGCAATAGTCCGGTCGATATCATCATCGAATTGAAGCAGAACGCCATTCCTCAGGTTGTGCTGAACAAGCTGTACAAGCATACGCAGCTTCAGGTGGGCTGGGGTGTCAACATGCTCGCTCTTGTGGATGGCGTTCCTCACACGCTTTCGCTCAAGGAGATGCTGTTCCACTACATCAAGCACCAGGAGGACGTCATCATTCGCCGTACGCGCTACGACCTGCGTAAGGCCGAAGAGCGCGCCCATATCCTGGAAGGCCTGCTTGTTGCGCTCGATAACATCGACGAAGTCATCGCTATTATTCGCGGCTCTCAGACCGACAAGGAAGCTTCTGCGAAGTTGATCGAGCGCTTCAATCTCTCCGAAGCCCAGACGGCGGCTATTCTCGAAATGCGCCTGCGTCGTCTTACCGGCTTGGAGCGTCATAAGCTCGAAGACGAATTGAAGGAGCTGCGCGAGAAGATTGCGTACTACAAGCAGATTCTGTCCGATGAAGTCTTGATGCGCCAGGTTATCAAGGAAGAGCTTCAGGAGATAAAGAACAAATTCAACACCCCGCGTCGCACGCTCCTTTCTGCCGCGGCGAAAGACCTCGATATGGAGGATTTGATCGCCGAAGAGGACATGGTCGTTACGGTGACCAAGGCTGGCTATGTGAAGCGCCTCCCCGTCGCAACGTATCGCCAGCAGAAACGCGGCGGCAAGGGCATGCAGGGTGTGAACCTGAAAGACAATGATTTCGTCGAGCATCTGTTTGTGGCGTCGACTCACAGCTACATGCTGTTCTTCTCCACCGCAGGCAAGGTGTATCGTCTGAAAGTCTATGAACTGCCCGAGGCGAGCCGCCATGCTCGTGGAACGGCCATCGTGAACCTGCTGCCTCTCGCTAAGGGGGAGACAATCTCCGCCATTATCGCGACGAAGGATTTCCCCGAGGATGAGTTCCTTATGTTCGGAACCGAGCAGGGTATGGTGAAGAAGACCTCCATGAGCCTGTACGACCGCACGCGTCGTGACGGGTTGATTGCCATCAACCTCAAAGAGGGTGACAGCCTGATTGCCGTACGCCGCGTGAAACGGGGCGAGAAGGTCATGATGGTGTCGAGCGCCGGTAAGGCCATCATGTGGGACGAAGCCGAGGCTCGAGCCATGGGTCGCGACACCATGGGCGTGCGCGGCATGACGGTGCCTGGCGACGTCAAGGTCTTGGGTATGGAGATTGCCAAACCGGACACCGAGCTGTTCGTCATTACCGAGAAAGGGTACGGTAAGCGCACTCCGGTATCGGAATATCCCGAGCATCATCGCGGCGGTCAGGGTGTGTTCACCATCACCATGACGGAGAAGAAAGGGCTTCTGACGGCTATGAAGGTCGTGAGGGAGGCCGATGAGCTCATGATCATTTCGGAGGAGGGCGTCGTCATTCGCACTCCGGTCGAAGACGTAAGCCAGCTTGGGCGTTCCACACAGGGCGTACGGGTCATGAATGTCGCAGAGGAAGACAAGGTGACGGCTGTGGCGATCGCGACGGATTCGACGAAGGAAAAGTCAAGCGAGGATTCCGAGGATGCCGAGACCGACTTCGAGCAGTTGGAGTCGGGCGATGTGTTTGTCGACGAAGACGCTGACGGAGAGGACGTTGACGAAGATTTTGAATCTTCCGAAGCGGACCAATAAGGCCCTGGCTAAAAAATATAAACAAGAAGAAAGAGGCGTCATGCCTCTTTCTTCTTGTTCTGAACCGAGAAAACGACTTTGTTTCAAAAAAGTTTAAAATTTTTCTCTACTTCGTAAAACCTTTTTGACCTGGTGTTTTATTGATTGCTGGAAGCTTGATTTGCTATGGATTGGCAGAAATGTCGAAAATTTTCTAAAAAAGTGCTTGGCAAATGAAAATCAGCGTTGTATTATAGCGGAGCACTTTTCGCGGGCCTGTAGCTCAGGTGGTTAGAGCGCACGCCTGATAAGCGTGAGGTCACAAGTTCGAGTCTTGTCAGGCCCACCATCCGCGATAAATAAACGCTCCACCGTGAGCCACGAGCCGGTGGAGCGTTTATTCAAAAAGTGTAGTCTCCATGGGGCTTTAGCTCAGCTGGGAGAGCGCGGGCTTTGCAAGCCTGAGGTCAGGGGTTCGATCCCCCTAAGCTCCACCATGAATCTTGACGCCGGCTTACGAGCCGGCGTTTTTTGCTTATACGGCGTTTGTTGTTTTCTTTGCAGGGCGTCTAGCGCCCCTGCGTCCGATGTTATAATGGCACGCCGTAAAATCCAGGAATCTGGTCAATCCGAAAGGAGGCGGGGTGAACCGCATAGAAGCGCTTAATATTCTCGGGCTCGATGACGATGCAACGGATCGGGATATTAAGGTCGCCTACAAAGAGTGTGTTCAAATCCTGCATCCAGACAGATTTGCTGGCAACGCGAAGCTGCAAGATCGGGCAACCGAACAGTTCAAGCGTCTTCAAGACGCCTATGACTATCTTTCAAGCGGACGTGGGTCGAAGTCTTCGTCGGGCTCGTCTCGCTCAAGGTCGGCTCCTCCCCCTCATTTTGCGGAAGCGAAACTTGCGGGATTGGCTGCCGCGCGAACGCAGCTTATAGCGCAGCGTGACGCCCTTTATGACGAGCGTCGCAACGCCCTCATCATGATGGCGGCAGGCGCGGTGGGAGCTGTGCTTCTAAGGCGCATCGTATGGATCGCCGCTATTTTCGGCACTTTGGTGATATGGGGCATTGTGTCCTTCATCTCGACCCACCAAAACATTTCGACGATAAACGAGCATCTGAAAGAAATCGAGCTGCAAAAGCGCAGTATCGAAGAAGAATGGGAAGAAGAATAACCATGAAACAAGAGCAGCTTAGAAACGTGGCCATCATTGCCCACGTTGACCACGGCAAGACCACGATGGTCGACCGCCTGCTGTTTGCCGCCAACGTCTTTCGCAGCAACCAGCAGGTCGAGGAGCGCGTGCTCGACAGCAACGATCAGGAGCGAGAGCGCGGCATCACCATTCTGTCCAAGAACATCTCCATTCGATACAAAGACACCAAGATCAATGTCATCGACACGCCCGGCCACGCCGATTTCGGCGGAGAGGTGGAGCGTGTCCTCAATATGGCGGACGGCGCTCTGCTTATCGTCGATGCCTACGAAGGACCCAAGCCCCAGACTCGTTTCGTCCTGTCCCATGCCCTGGAGCTCGGTTTGCGCATCGTGGTGGTGGTGAACAAGATCGACCGTCCGAATGCGAACCCGGAAGGCGCGGTCGACAAGGTGTTTGACCTTATGGTTGAGCTCGGTGCTTCTGATGATCAACTCGACTTCCCCGTGGTATATGCCTCTGCAGTGAACGGCTATGCCCGCTTCGATCCCGAAGACGGCAATATGGACATGGTTCCGCTGCTCGATACCATTCTGAAGGAGATTCCCGCTCCCGAGGTGGAGGTTGAGGCGCCGGTTGCTTTACAGGTGTGCACCATCGACCATAGCAGCTACGAAGGCCGTATCGGCATCGGTCGTCTTCATAGCGGCGTTATGCATGAAAAAGAACTTGTGTTGGTCAAAAAGGCCGATGGCAGCGAATACAACGCACAGGTCCGCAAGGTCTATACGTTCGAGAATCTCGGAAAGGCCGAAGTCTCCGAGGCTCAGGCGGGCGATATCATCGCGGTCATTGGCATTGAGGATGCCGACATCGGAGATATCATCACCGACCGTGAGAACCCGGTCGAGCTCGATCCCATTGCCGTCGAAGAACCTACGATGGCTGTCGTGTTCGAGGCGTCCACGAGCCCGATTGTCGGTCGTGAAGGCGATATCGTTGGCGCGCGCCAGTTGAAGGAGCGTCTGATGCGCGAGAAGGAGAGCAATATCTCCATGCGCATCGAGGAGACGGAAGACCATTCCGGCGTTCGCGTTGCCGGCCGAGGAGTTCTTCATCTGTCCGTCCTCATGGAGACCATGCGTCGTGAAGGATTCGAGTTCCAGGTCGGTCGTCCTCAGGTTGTGTACAAGACGGACGAAAACGGCAACAAGCTCGAGCCTATCGAGGAGGCTACGGTCGACGTTCCTAACGATTACGCCGGCAAGGTCATCGAAGTTTTGGGCACCGCCGGCGGCATCATGGAGGATATGGTCACCGACGAAACCCTCACCCATCTTACGTTCCGCATTCCTTCCCGAGGCACGATGGGTCTTAAGACCCGCGTGCTGAATGTGAGCCACGGCGAGGCTGTTTTGTTCCACCACTTCCGTGAATACGGCCCGTTCTCGGGTGATATGACCGGTCGTAAAAACGGCGGCATGATTGCCATGAGCACGGGTAAGGCCGTTGCATATGCTCTCGATACGCTTCAGGAGCGCGGACGCCTTTTCGTGAGCCCTGGCGACGAATGCTACGAAGGCATGATTGTCGGAGAGAGCGCGAAGGAAGGCGACATGGTCGTTAACGTCGAGAAGGCGAAGTCTCTCGGCAATCAGCGTTCCTCGAGCGCTGATAAAGCCATTCAGCTCACTCCTCCCGTTACGTTCACGCTTGAAGAGGCTCTCGAGTACATCGAGGACGATGAGCTCGTCGAAGTGACGCCTCAGAGCATCCGCTTGCGCAAGCGTCTGCTTTCCGCAACCGACCGTCGCAAGGCGAATAAAAAATAGAAACTACGTGCGTTATCTTTAAAGAGAGGGCTCATCGGAGCCCTCTCTTTGTTTGCGGGACATTGCGTGTCTTGGTTTTTTACATGCGGAGCAGGCATGAAACATGGCGGAACCGTACGACCCTTGTGAGTGTATTGTGGACGGCTTCGCCCGCGAAAGGGCATATGGCACAATACAAACGCTTAAACCCAAGGCGAAAGCCTTGTTGTCCTTGTATATGAGAGGTGTGCGTATGAAATCGACCGGACTGCTCAAGGTCGTATGCACTGCAGCGTTGGCTGCTTCGTGCTGTTTTGGCCTTGCTGCGTGCTCCCAGGATGGGCAATCCCAGACAGGATCGGGAATTGATGTCTCCGACGTGTCCGGCGGTGTTGCCGCCAAGGTCAACGGAGCGGAGATAGGTGAAAACGCTGTGACGGCGTACGTGGCTAATTTCCGGAACTCGAACGGACTTGCCGACGACACTGCGTGGGCTCAATGGATGGTCGATAACGGATTTACGGCATCGGATGTGCGCAGCCAGGTTATCGACTACTACGTGAGCCAGGAACTGATTCGCCAGGCGGCGTCCGAAAATGGCGTCACGGTTGATTCCTCCGAGGTTGACGGTCAGATTTCCACCATGCGCAGCTATTACTCTTCCGATGAGGAGTGGAATGCCGCCCTCGAGGCTGTCGGAACCACCGAGGACCAGTATCGAGACATGATTGAGCTTAGCCTGACCGAGACGGGGCTGAAGGATAAGGTAGCCACGGCGACCGAGCCTACGGACGAGGAAATGCTTCAGTATGCTCAGATGTACGCATCCGCCTATGATGGTGCGAAGAAATCAAGCCATATTCTGTTTGCATCCGATGACCAGGCAACAGCGCAGGAGGTTCTCGATAAGATCAATTCCGGTGAGCTTGATTTCGCCGATGCCGCGCAGCAGTATTCCCAGGATGAAGGATCTAAAGCCGATGGCGGAAACGTTGGCTGGGATAAACTGACCTCTTTCGTCGACGAATACCAGACGGCTCTTGACGGCCTTGAAAAAGATCAGGTAAGCGCTCTCGTTACGTCAACGTACGGCATCCATATCATCAAGTGCACGGACGTATTCACCGCGCCCGACGAGGTGACGTCCATCGATCAGATTCCCTCCGAATTCTCGGACAGCATCAAGCAATCTCTCGAGGCCTCGAGCAAGAATCAGTCTTACTCCGATTGGTACCAGAGCTATAAAGAGTCTGCCGAGATCGAGACCACCGATATGCCGAGCGGTCTTGCCTACGATGTAAGCACTGACGGCATCGAGCCGAGCGAGGGTTCAACCGCCGCAGCAACGCAGAGCGAAGGGGCCTCTGAAGGCGAAGAATCGACCGGCGAGGGTTCCTCCTCTGCCGAGGGGCAGGGAGAGGCAGCATCTGAAGAGCCCGCTGCCGAAGCATCCTCTTCTGAGTCTGAGCAGATTCCCGAAGCAACTCCCGCTTCGTAGAGAAGTTTCTCTTTTGGACTGATTTCGTTCGATTGGAGCCGCGCCAATGCGGCTCCAATTATTTTTTGCGAAAACCTATTTCCTTTTTCGCAATCTTTGCTATACTGCATGTTCGCTGCATGAAATACATGCAGAAGAGCCAAGGAGAGATGTCCGAGCTGGCCGAAGGAGCACGATTGGAAATCGTGTATACGCCAAAAGCGTATCTGGGGTTCGAATCCCCATCTCTCCGCCAGAAATTACCACGCCGCTTCAAGCGGCGTTTTTCTTTATTCGGGTGTTAAATCATTCGGAAGCGGTTTAGTCCACGGAGTGTTTCACGTGAAACATTGTCCCGGGAAACAAAACACTTGTCCGATTTGAGCGAACCTGTTACCATGCACTATTGCGCATGACGGAAGTCGCGCCATCCTACGGAGGGGTGGCAGAGTGGTTGAATGCGGCGGTCTCGAAAACCGTTTCACCCGCAACCCGGGTGACGAGGGTTCGAATCCCTCCTCCTCCGCCAGATACAACAAAGCGGGCCCGGTATTATCGGGCCCGCTTTTTGCTCTCGGGTGTCGATTGCTTCTTCGATTCAGGCATCAACGGGCTACGTAGTCGCAGACGGCGTTAATCTGTTCCTCGAACGACGTTCCAAACTTCCCCTCGAAGAAAGCCCCGCCGATAGTGAAGGCCCATGGCGAGGCCTCCTTGACCTCGTCGAGGCGCTGGTAGCTGTTGATGCTGCCGGCAAGGCATACGGGCGCATCAATAGCCTGCACGAATGCCTTATTCAGGGCGGCCGCATCTCCTGCGTATCGGTATCCTAGGAGATCGAAGCCGTAAACGCCCTTCTCCAACGCTCTGCGCGCCTCGTCAATCATCTCCTCGAGGGAGCCCTCGAGAACGGATGGCCGGCCAGATACTTTCCCTATGAACGGCATATACTTTAGTCCGTGAGCCTCGCAAAGCTCCCGTATGGAGTCCGAGTACATTGTGCCGAGAAGCACGTCTACGCCGCATTCCACCGCCATTTCCGCTCCGGCAAGGCATTCTGCATCCGTGTATGCGACAACTTCCAGAAACGTCATTTTGCCGCATTTCTTCATGACTGAGTAAAGCCTTTTCATATCTTCAAGAGGAAGAGGCTCTTCCTTGAACCCCCAGAAGCGAGCCTTGGAGTTCTTGCATGCTTCGAAGATCTCTTGTGCGTTTGATACGGTTCGGTCGTTATGCGTCAGCATGACGATGAGTTCAGGGTTGGTGTTCATATGCGGCGCCTCTCGAGGGCTTGTGTTTACAACGCCGTCATTATACAGCTCCGTGGTAATATGGCCTTTGTACCGCATGGGAGGAATATCGTGTTTGAGCAGTTCTATCCGTATGAATACGCGCAAAGCGTTTTCAGCATCGATTACGATAAGTTGTACGAGCTGGGGTATCGAGGCCTTATTTTTGACGTTGACAATACCCTCGTGCATCACGGAGACCCATCGACGGAAGAAGTGGATGCCTTTCTCCTCGAACTGCAATCTCGTGGTTTCAGGGTTGTGCTTTTGTCGGACAACGAAACGTCGCGTCTGGAGTCGTTTACCGCGAAGACCCATATCCCGTTTATCCCGGATGCAGGAAAGCCGAGCCCGAAGGGCTACGAAGCTGCTCTTGAGAAACTGGGCTTGGAGCGTAGCGAGGCAATCGTTATAGGCGACCAGATGTTTACCGATATCCGCGGAGCGAACGCGAGCGGCCTTGCGAGCATCTTGGTTCACTACGTCACGGTTCCAGGGCAGCGCATCGGAAAGCGTCGTTATGTGGAGAAGGCGCTGCTTGTCCTGTGGAGGAAAAGCGGGCGTCTGCATCAGCGCCTAGGATTTGTCGAGCGCCCCTTGTAGAAGAAAATGGAAGAAATCATATCAGGTAAGGTACGAGATGGCCGATAAGAAGCGTGTTCGTTTTTGCGATATCAATCCTGTAACGTACGCAATTTCAGTGAAGAAAGAGATAGCGAAGAGGCATATCGAGAATGCGCGTTCTTCCGAGCGCTTCGCAACGGCGCGCTGCGAAGAAAAGCTTCCTGTCGTTCTCTCCCATAAAAGCAATATCCTCATTAAGACGGGAAAAGGTGTCGACCCTGTGCTTCAGCGGAACAAGGTCGTGAACCTCAAAATTGCCAGCGAGCCTATGAACGGGCTTGTTATTCATCCGGGGGAGACGTTTTCTTTCTTCAAGCTAACGGGAAAGATAACTCCGAAAAAAGGCTATAAGGCCGGTCGTGTGATTCAGGGAGGAAAACTGGTGCCGGATGTGGGAGGAGGGTTGTGCAATCTTGCCAACACCATCCATCTTCTTGTGCTGGATAGTCCTCTCGATGTGACCGAATTCCACACGCACTCCGATGCATTGGCTCCAGATCATGGGAAGCGCGTTCCGATGAGCGCAGGGACATCCGTGGGGTACAACTACGTCGACTTCAGGTTCAAGAACAATACCGATCAGGATTTTCAACTTTTGATCTGGTTCGATGAAGAGCGCATGTACGGTGAGCTTCGCTGCGAGAAGGAAATCCCTTTAGCGTATGAAATCGTGGAGGAAGACCATCATTTCGAAAAAGAGGGTGAAGACTATTATCGCGTAAGCAAAATCTATCGCGACGTCAAGGACAAGAGCACGGGGGCGTTCGTCCGCCGCGACCTTATATGGGACAATCGATCGAAGGTGATGTTCGATCCATCCGAGATACCCGCCGATCAGATAAGGGAGTAGCGTTCCTGCTCCGTGGGCAGACGGCGAGGGGCGCCCCGGCAAGAAAGGACGCATGGGTTTTGATGAGCGGCGGCTCCGCAGCATAGGAATGCGAAGCCGCCGTTTTTTGGTGATTTGAGCGATGGTGCGCGTTTTTAGTTCTTCAGGCTTCATGTCTGTTCGATACGCGCGCTTCTCCCCTATGCGCCTTGTTCTGTCGCCATGAAAAAAAAGAAGGTCCGCCTCTATGGGCGGACCTCAATCGGAAAACCAAGAGGATGTGTTACTCCTCGTCGTCCTCTATGATGGCGGGAACGGGCTCTTTGCTTGCCAGGAAGTTCGGGGCTTCGGCGATGTAGCAAACCTCTTCTTCGAAGGCTATTTCCTCCCCGCTCGCGTCATAGAGCAGGCCCACTGCCACGCCGTCTTTTTCGCCCGGGATGCCTCCCTCGGCAATGATGGCGTCTTTGTCCCCATCGTCGGTTTCGATGTAGCCGTCATAGCAAAACGCGTAAGCGCGCGCTCCTTCTGCCCCCTCGACGGTTTTCTGCGCAGAGGCGAAGCATTCGTCGGTGGTACCGTTGTGGGTTTCCTCGAAGACGGAATCGCCTACAAGGAGGGCCGTGAACGGAACTACGTCCTCGCCGTTTTCCATGCGCTGCTGTGCTTCCTCAATCACCTGAAGAAGAAGGATTTCAAGCGTTTCGTCTAGCTTGGGAACTCCGATGGTATCGCTTTCGACATTTCTATCAGCCATCGTATCTCCTTGGGTTAGGCGGCATTATGCCGCGGTTTCATATCCTGAAAGAAGTATAGGACAGGTGGCGTAGCGAGGGGAAAAGAACAAGAGAATCACTTGGAGAGCGGACGAAAGCGTTCGTTTTCGCGCAGAAAGACGGCAGGGTTTCGAGTGGTTGTTGGAAGAGGGGTTGATGACATCGGGAAGAAACGCGAAAGCGGTCTTTTGTATCATCATGGACAAGTTGTGATGAGCGCGGCGACGTGGGATTTTTTGTTTGCATCGGGCGGATGCTGCTGATATTATGAGCAAGTTTCCTGTCCCGGGCAGATGCCTTCATGCGTCCCGGGGCCGTAAGTCCAGAGGAGGTGACATAATGAAGGCTTATGAATTGTTGTTCTTTGTCGCGCCTACGATCGAAGACGAGACCCGTTTGGCAGTTATGAAGCGTATCGAGACCACTATCGCCGAGGGCGAGGGTAAGGTCGACAACGTTGAGGACTGGGGCAAGCGCAAGCTCGCTTATGAGGTCGCTGGCCTGACCGAGGGTGATTACACCCTGATCGATTTCCATGCAAATCCTGCTAACATCGCGGAGTTGGACCGCGTGCTGCGCATCACCGACGCGGTGGTTCGCCACAAGATCGTCCGCCGCGCTGACCGCGACTAGTTCACGGTTTTAGCTATCGGATCGAGGGCATGGCCCTCATTGCTTCGAGGAATGAGGAAGAGTAATGAGCATCAACAAAGTGGTGATTTCGGGCAATCTCACGCGCGATCCCGAGCTGCGTCAGACAGCAAACGGCTTCCCTGTTCTCGGTTTTGGCGTTGCGGTCAATGATCGTCGCAAAAACCAGCAGACTGGCGAGTGGGAAGATTACCCCAATTTCATCGATTGCACGATGTTCGGCGCTCGTGCAGAGAGCGTTTCTCGTTTCTTGAGCAAAGGCTCCAAGGTTGCAATTGAAGGAAAACTTCGTTGGTCCCAGTGGGAACGCGATGGTCAGAAGCGTAGCAAAATCGAGGTTGTTGTGGACGAGATCGAGTTCATGACGGCTCGAGGCGAGGGCGGAAATATGGGCATGTCCCACATGAGCGCTCCCGCACCCGCGTATGCGGCCCCGACTTACGCTCCGGCTCCCGCAGCCCCTGCGGTAGACACGTCTGTCTACGACGAGGATATTCCCTTCTAGACCTTGGGCATACCGAGACTACCCCATTTAAGGATTGAAAGAGGAAATCATGGCTGAATACACCAAGCAGCCTCGCCGCAAGTACTGCCAGTTCTGCAAAGAGGACGCACAGTACGTTGATTACAAAGATACGGCTATGCTGCGCAAATACATGACCGATCGTGGCAAGATCAAGCCCCGTCGCGTGACGGGTGCTTGCGTCCAGCACCAGCGCGATGTCGCCAACGCTATCAAGAACGCTCGTGAGATGGCTCTCATGCCCTACACGGTGCCCGCAGTTAGCGGTCGTGGCGATCGTCGCAATCGCTAGGAGGTTTCCATGAAGGTTATCCTGCTTACCGAGTTGAAGGGCAAGGGCGGCGAAGGCGACGTCGTCGAAGTTGCTCCTGGCTTCTTCAATAACTATCTTGGCCCTCAGAAGATGGCTATCCTGGCCACCAAGGGCAACCTGAAGCAGCTCGAGCAGCGTCGCGGCAATATCGCAAAGCGCGAGGAAAAGCGCATCGAAGATGCCAACGCTCTCAAGGCTTCCCTGGAAGGCAAGAAGATCCTGGTCGAGGCTAAGGTTGGCGAAGAGGGCATCCTCTTCGGCTCCGTCACCGCTCAGATGATCGTCGACGCCGTCAAGAAGGAGCTCGACATCGACATCGACCGTAAGCGCCTTGAGCTCAAGAAGGCCATCAAGGTTGCTGGCGAGCATGTCGTCACCCTTTCCATCTACCGCGACATCAAGGTTGACCTCAACCTCTTCGTTGGCGAAGAGAAGGTCGAAGAGCCTGTCGAGGAGACCGAAGAGGTCGTCGAGGAAGCTGTCGAGGCAACCGAAGAGGCTGCTGAGTAACGCTTGCTCCCATAGGCTTTGAAACCGGCGGAACATAGTTCCGTCGGTTTTTTTTGTACGCACGAATCGTTGCATCCTGCCTTCTTTTCAACGTAACGATCCGCCCGCTTCTCGCTTCGGTTCGACGTCCTCCATCGTTCCTTCCAAGCGATGAAGTAAGATGGCGATAGAAGACGATTTTCCACATACGCGCGAAAGACGGAGCGAAATTACATGGCTGAGAACAACGCGGCGCCTGTTCTGCAATCCACAACAGGCCGACCCCTGCCGAGCAACATAGAGGCTGAAAAGTCGGTTTTGGCCGCCTGCATGTTGAATCCGGATGCTATCGATGAAATTGCGACAAAGCTCGCTCCTGAGAACTTCTTCAGGCCTGCTCATCAGCGTATTTTCGAAGGCATGCTCGAGTTGAATCTTCGTCATATACCTATCGACCAGATTTCGCTTGCCGAGCGTCTGTCTGCGGAAGGGCAGCTTGAGGCCGTTGGCGGAAGGCCGTATTTGGTAGAGCTTGCTAACAATACGCTTGCCCTGACCAATTGGAAAAGCCATACCGAAATCGTGAAAAGGACGAGCGTGCTGCGTGATTTGGTGTATGCCTCCACCAACATCAATGCACTTGCCTACGATGCGCCTGACGATACGAACGCGGTTATCGAAGAAGCGGAGAAAATGCTCTTCAACGTAACGCAGAAGCGCGTTTCGTCTTCCTTTCAAAACATCACCGACCTTCTCACCCAGGCCTTCGATGATATTGACGAGCTGGTCAACAACAAAAGTCATATGGCTGGTGTTCCTACGGGCTTTACCGATGTTGACAAGCTGTTCTGGGGTCTCCGAGGAGGCGATCTTCTTATTCTTGCGGCGCGCCCTGGTGTCGGCAAAACGTCCTTCGCGCTCAACTTGGCAACGAATGCGGCAAAATCCGGAGCTGCTGTTGCGATGTTCAGCCTGGAGATGGGAGCCAATCAGCTTGTCCAGCGTATCTTGTGCGCGGAAGCCCGCGTCAATCTTGGTCAGCTGAGAGCCGGCAACCTGAAAGAAGGAGACTGGAACGCCATCATGAATGCGGCGGCAACGCTGTCGGGACTTGAGCTTTATATAGACGACACCCCTGGTCTCTCTCTGCTCGAGATGCGTGCGAAGGCGCGTCGTCAGCTTCGCGATAAGAAAAAGGGGTTGATTATCGTCGACTACCTGCAGTTGATGCAGCCGCCTTCGACGCGTCGTGATGGAAACCGCGCCGTCGAGGTTGCCGAGATCTCTCGAGGATTGAAGGTCCTTGCCAAAGAGCTTGATATGCCGCTGCTGGCTCTCTCTCAGCTTTCTCGTGCAGTAGAGATGCGCGGAACGAAGCGTCCTATGCTCTCCGACTTGCGTGAATCCGGCTCTATCGAACAGGACGCCGACATCGTCATGTTCATCGACCGAAGCATGGACGAGGTGGAGGCCGAACAGGACGGCCGCCCCGACCTTGGTACGGCGGAGCTTATTGTCGCAAAGCACCGCAACGGCGCGACGCGCGATATCACGCTTTCGTTCAATCCCGAATACACGAAGTTCGGCAATTATATTGACGCGTCCCAAATTTAACGACGAGGTATGGGCCTAGATTGGGAGAGAGACTTACATTCATTCATGCGGGGGACATTCATCTGGGTGCCCCTTTCAGAGGGCTGCGTGCCCTGTCTCCCGCATGGGCCGACCGCCTGGTGCATGCGATTCCCGATGCGTATGATCGCGTTATTCAGGCGTGCGTGGAAAACCAGGTCGACTTTCTCCTGCTTTGCGGAGACGTGTTCGATACCGATAAACCGAGCTATGCCCATTATCGTCGGTTTATCCAGGGGCTGAAGCGTCTCGGTGACGAGGGGATAAAAGCATACATTATCGCCGGAAACCACGACCCTTACCCGAACTGGCGTGCCGTCATTCCAGACCTTCCCGAGAACGCATATCTTTTTCCTTCGGATAAGCCGGGGTTTGTCTGCCACGAGAAAAACGGAGAGCCTCTTGCCGTCATAGCCGCCCGCGGTTTTTGCAATATGGCTCCCGGGGAAGATATTTCCGAGGGCATGACCAGGGCGGCGGCAGAAGAAAAGTGCGGGGTAAAAGCGCCGTTTTGCGTAGGGATGCTCCATACGGGACTTTGGATGGACCCTTATAAAGCCCCGACTTCCGAGCAGAAACTTATGGCCTCCGGGATGGACTACTGGGCTTTGGGGCACATACACAAGAGATATATGAATTCCGAGACGAATCCTCGCGTCGCGTTCTGCGGGTGTGTCCAAGGTAGGGACATCAAGGAAACGGGCGACCGGGGCTGTTTTATGGTGACCCTCGAACAGGGCTTTGCGAATCAGGTTGAATTCGTCGCGTGCGAATCGGTCGAGTGGGAGCGTCTTCGCGTCGATGTGTCGCAGTGTGCGGGCTACGACGACGTTATCTCGGCGTGCATTCGCCGCGTGTTCGATGAGAACGCCGCCAGCGCGTGCGATGAGATGGTCGTGCGTATTACGCTCGAAGGAACGACGCCTCTTCACGAGATGCTTTCTCGCGAAGAGGCTCTTGAGTCGTTGAGGCGCGAACTCAACGAAGGGTATCCGTCGTTTTATTGCGACGCGCTGTTGTGCGCCACCGTGCCGCCGCGTGACAAGCGGGCCCTTGCCCGTTCCGCTTCGTTTTACTCGACGTTGTTGAATGGCTTCGAAAAAGAGAAGGATTCGAAAGAAGACGCGCTTCTCTACCTGCAAGAGGAGTTTTCGAAAAGGGGGCTCACGCTTCCCGGCTCCGTGGAGAGTTCCATAGACCGTCTGTACGAATTGGGCGAGGATGAAATTCTGTCTCTTCTTGAAAAACGAGGTGATGCGCGATGAGCCGTCTTCACCTTGACAGAATTCATATTCAGGCGTTCGGGAAATTTTTCGACAAGAATATCGGTCCGTTTTCTTCGGGGCTGAATGTCGTCTACGGGGAAAACGAAGCGGGGAAAACAACGATAAACGCGTTTGTCGGCGGTGTTCTTTTCGGATGGGAGGATGCGCGCGGCCAGAAAAATACGTACAAGCCTCCGTTTGCGCAGAGGTCGGGGACGCTTCGTTTCGTTGATGAGGAGGGCTGTTTTCACGAAGTGTCGCGTACACGCAACGCTGACGGCCTCTCCTGCTCGTCGGCGGAGGCGAAAAGCATTGCGGAATCGCTCGATAAAGAGACATTTAAAACCATGTTTTCCCTGGACAGCGATGAACTTCGAAGCCTTGGAAGCGCGGCTAACATGACCTCGAAGCTCTTGACCGCCGGGTCGGGCACCGAGATATCCCCCGCTGAGGCCCTTCGTGCCATCGACGAATCCATAGCGGCGCGCACAAGTCGTTCGGCCTCGGCGAAGCACTCCCTTGTGCGCATCCAGGCCGAAGAAGACGAATGCAAGCGGCGTCTTGCCCTGGCGCGGGAAGAGTCGGACCGATTCAAGAAGGAGGGCGAAGAGTACGAAGGCCTGCTTCGTCGGAAGGACGAGCGCCTCGTCGAAATAGGCAAGCTCAATGCTCGTGTCGAACTGCTTGGAGCATGCGAGGCTGAGATTCGTCGGACGGAAGAAAGAATAGACGCTTCGACGGAAGAGATTGCTCGTTGTAATCGTTCTCTGGACGAAGCTGCTGCAGGGGTTCGGGCCTTGCGACAGCGCGGAGGAGTCTATGCGGCGGACGAAAGCTCCGAAGCAACGGTGCTTCGTCGGCTTGAAGGGCTGGAGAAGGAATCCGTGCGTCTTGAGCGTAGGATCGAGTCGGCTCAAGACGCCTTCGACCGGGCCCGAGCGCAGGCTGAAGCGTGCGACGAACAGGACACGGCAGCGTTTTCGAAATCCGATAAAGCTATCCTCGCATGCTGTATCGTTCTTTTCCTCGCCGGTGCGGCAACGGCGGTCAAAGGATTGTCGGGCTCCGACGCCTTCCTTTTATGCGTGGGGGTTGCGGTTGGTGCGTGTGCGGTTGGCGTGGGGTCGTTTCTTTTTTCCCAGCGGAAGAAAAAATCCCGTGCCGCATCGGCAAAGAAGGGCGAAGGCGAAGTTTCAAAGGCGCGTCGTGTTCTTGAAGTGTGCGAGCAGGACGAGCTCATGTTTTCGTTGCGCGTTCAGGAAGAGCTTGATGCCATGGGTCTTGCCGAAGCGCAGGGCTCAATTCGAAACGCCCGCATCATTATGGAGAGGTCTCGCTCTCAGCTTTCGGAGCTGCGCGGAATCGAGGAGCGGATAAGGGCTCTCGAAGCCCGAAAAACCGCAGAGCATGAGACCCTCGATCGGGAGGAGGCGCGCCGCTGCGAATTCTTCCGTCGCGTCGAATGTGCTGAAGATCAAGGCCTCGAAGGCGTTCATCAGGCACTCGAGGAAGCGCTCGAGGAGAGGGATGTTCTCCTTGAGTCCATGCGTCGAAACGACATTCGCCTTGGCGAACTGAGGCAATGCCTGTTCGATGCGGAGCGCTCTCGTGAATTCGACCTTCTGAAAACGCAGCGTGCGCAGATCATCACAAGAAAGAACGAAGAGGCGGAAAACCTTGCAAAGCTTCTTCTTGCCCGCCGCGTTTTGGCTCGTGCTATCGAAGAATGGAAAAGCGAAAGCGTGCCCGAGGTGTATGCTCGCGCGTCGCACCTGCTTTCTCTGATGACGGGCGGAACGTGGGTTGAGATTCGGATGAAAGACGACGGGCGCCTGGTGGCCGTGGATGTATCCCGGGGCGAAAGGGAGCCTCGCTTTCTTTCCATGGGTACCTGCCAGCAGCTCTATCTCGCCCTGCGCATCGCGCTGCTCGAGTGCGTAGAAGGTGTCGGGAACGCCGTGCCCGTGCTCGCAGATGATATACTCGTAAACTTCGACGACGAACGCCGCAAAGGGGCCGTTCGAGCGTTGAGCGAGCTTGCTGAAAAACGCCAGGTCATTCTTTTTACCTGCCATAAGGAGATTGTTGAGGCCGTTCGGCAATATGCCGACGGTCATACAATGGTCGCGCTATAATTACAAGGTTGTCTAACACGATATCGTCAAGTGAAAGGACGAACATGCCGAACGTGGTGTTGGTCGGCGCCCAATGGGGCGACGAGGGCAAGGGCAAGGTCACCGATCTTATTGCCCGAGATTTCGACTACGTGGTTCGCTATCAGGGCGGCAATAATGCCGGCCATACGGTCATCCACGGAGAAAAGAAACTTGCCCTGCATCTGATTCCTTCGGGCATCATGTATGAAGACGCCATTCCGGTTATCGGCAACGGCGTCGTGGTGAACCCTCAGGTTTTGGTTGAAGAGATGGAGATGCTGGAGGGCGAAGGTCTTTCCTGCGATCGCTTGAAAATCTCTTGCGATGCCCACGTCATCATGCCCTATCACATTGAGCTGGACAAAGCTTCGGAGTTCCGTCTCGGGAAAAACGAAATCGGCACAACGAACCGCGGCATCGGTCCTTGCTATCAGGATAAGGCCGCCCGCAGCGGCATCCGCATACAGGATCTTCTTGACGAGCACGTTTTCCGCATGAAAGTTGAAGCGGCTCTGGAAACCAAGAACGCTATTCTTGAAAAAGTGTACGGCAAGCGCACCTTCACGGTTGAAGAAATCTGCGAAGCGTACCTGCCGTATGCCGAGGTCATTCGTCCTCATATGGCGGAAACCGCCCAGTTGCTCAACGATGCGCTGCGCGAAGGGAAGCAGATTCTGTTCGAGGGTGCGCAGGGTACCCTGCTCGATATAGACCACGGCACGTATCCGTTCGTTACCAGCTCTTCCTGCTGTGCTGGAGGCGCTGCAACGGGTTCGGGCGTCGGTCCCACGGCCATCGACCGCGTGCTCGGCATTCAGAAGGCGTACGTTACCCGCGTTGGCGCCGGTCCCTTCCCCACCGAGCTTTTGTATCCCGAAAACGGCGGCGAGGGCCAGGACGCCATCGATGGCGATCTGCTGTGCTCCGAGGGCCATGAATTCGGCGTTACCACGGGTCGCAAACGTCGCTGCGGCTGGTTTGACGCTGTCATTGCCCGCTATGCGGCGGAAGTCAATGGCCTGACCGATATCGCGCTCACCAAGCTCGACGTGCTTTCCGCTTTCGACGAGCTGAAAATCTGCGTCGCCTACGAGTGCGAAGGAAAGCGCTACGATTACTTCCCCATGCAGCAGAGCGTGCTGTTCCATGCCAAGCCGATCTATAAGACCATGCCTGGTTGGAAGGGTAAAGACATCACCTCCGCGAAAAGCTTCGACGAGCTGCCGCAGGAAGCGAAAGACTATGTTTCGGAAATCGAGCGTCTTAGCGGCGTGAAGGCCTCCATCATCTCGGTCGGTCCCGATCGCAACCAGACGTTTATGAGGGGCTGGTAAAAGGATCGTCCCGCTCTGTCGGTTGTATGGCGGACGGGTTCGGCGGCAAACCGCTCTGTCCGATTCGCCAAAAGAAACACTATGATCAATGCATGAACGAATCGATCCCGGCTTGGTCCGGGGTCGATTCTCAATAAGCAGCGTGTCTGCACGTTGAAAGGAACGTAAGTGAACGTACTGGTGCTTGGTAGTGGCGGTCGCGAGCACGCCCTGACGTGGGCGCTTGCTAAGTCGTCTCATATCGGAGAGCTGTATGTGGCTCCTGGTAACGGCGGTACGGCGGCCATTGCGAAAAACGTCCCGCTCGATATTCTCGATGCCGAGGCCATCATCGGCTTCTCCCGCGACAACGATATCGAGCTGGTTGTCGTAGGCCCTGAGGCTCCCTTGGTCGAAGGCGTTGCCGAAAAGGTTCGCCATGCCGGCTTTGCCGTGTTCGGCCCCGACGCCCAGGGTGCGCAGCTCGAAGGCAGCAAGAGCTTCTCCAAGGAATTCATGCTGGCTCACGACCTTCCCACGGCGCGCTACAAGAAATGCACCAGCGAGCAGGAAGCTATGGCCTATCTTGACGAAGTAGGCGCTCCCATTGTCGTTAAGGCCGACGGCTTGGCTGCCGGCAAAGGCGTTATCGTTGCCGATTGCCTGGAGGATGCCCAAGAAGCCGTTCGCGACTGCTTTGCGGGAGACTTCGGCGAGGCAGGCTCTATCGTCGTCATCGAAGAGATGCTCGAAGGCCCCGAGTGCAGCATGCTTGCGTATCTTGCCGGCGGTAAGGCCCTTTGCATGCCGTGTGCCCAGGACCATAAGCGCGCATACGATGGAGACCGCGGTCCCAACACGGGCGGCATGGGCGTGTACTCCCCCGTTCCGTGCGTTACGCCCGAGCTTGAGGCTCGGATGCAGGGCATCATGCAAAAGGCCGCTGCTGCTACTGCGGAGGATTTCGAGGCGGCATACACGGGCGTTCTCTATGGCGGCTTTATGCTGACTCCCGAAGGACCCAAGCTGCTCGAATTCAATGCTCGTTTCGGTGATCCGGAAACCCAGGTTGTCATGCCTCGCATGAAAAGTGACGCTGTGGAGGTGTTCAAGGCCGTCGCTGAAAACCGCATGGGCGACATTGACCTGCAATGGAGCGACAAGTGCGCAGTCTGCGTCGTGCTGGCAAGCGAAGGCTACCCCGGTTCCTACGAAAAAGGAAAAGTCATTCTCGGAATCGAAGAGGCCGAAGCCCTCGAAGGCGTTACGGTCTTTCATGCGGGAACGGCGTTCAATGCAGATGAAGAGCTTGTCACGAATGGCGGGCGTGTGTTGAATGTTGTCGCCCTTGCTGATACGTTCGAAGATGCGCGCGAACTCGCATACGAGGCGTGCGACAAAATCAACTTCGAAGGTAAACAACTGCGCCGCGATATTGCATTGCGAGCGCTCAAAGGTTAGGACCGCATGCTCAGCGAACGAATGCTTACAAGCGCGGTGCGTATGTGCGCATCGCGCTTCATGAAGATAGACCCCTGCTCTGATGCGCGTATCCCTGGACCCAAGCCGGGCCAGCCGTATATGCTCTACATCCACATTCCTTTCTGCGAACGATTGTGCCCGTACTGCTCGTTCAATCGCTTCCCGTTTTCGGAAGATTACGCTCTGCCGTATTTCGCCAACCTTCGTCGCGAAATGATGATGCTCAAAGAGCTCGGCTACGATTTCGATTCCGTCTACATTGGCGGAGGTACGCCAACCATCGTCCTTGGTGAGCTGTGCGACATCATAGACATGGCGAAGTCCGAGTTTTCCATCAAAGAGGTGTCCTGCGAAACCAATCCGAATCATCTGATTCCCGAATACCTGGAGCGTTTGCAGGGTCGTGTTGACCGTATGAGCGTGGGTGTCCAGAGCTTCGATGACGGCCTTTTGAAGCAGATGGATCGCTACGACAAGTACGGAAGCGGCGAGAGCACCCTGGAGGCTATCAAGGTGGCCGCGCCGTACTTCAAATCGCTTAACGTGGACATGATTTTTAACTTCCCGGCGCAGACCGAGGAGATTCTTCGTCGCGATTTGGAAATGGTGCTTGAAAGCGGCACGAGCCAGACTACGTTCTATCCCCTTATGGCATCTCCTTCGGTGGAAAAGTCCCTTGCCGCCACCGTGGGGAAGGTTGACTACAACCGCGAGAGGCATTTTTACGAGATTATTTGCGACACCTTGGCAGGCGGTGGCAACTCCCCATTCATCCATGGCAGCGCATGGACGTTCAATAAACGTCCCGAAGGCAATTTGTCGGACGCTCGCGGGGGCCAGATGATTGACGAGTATATTGTCGATTACGAGGAGTATCCCGCAATTGGCAGCGGCGGCATGACGTATTTGGGCGACACCCAATACGTTAACACCTTCAGTGTTCGCGAATACAACGAAGCCATACAGGCGAACCGCATGTCCGTCATGGGCAAGGCGACGTTTTCCAAGCACAACCGTATGCGCTATCGCTTCATGATGCAGCTTTTCGGCCTTCGATTGGATAAAAAGCAGTGGAAGCGTGATTTCGGTTGCAGCGTTGCCCAAGGCCTTCCTGCCGAGTATGCGTTCATGAAGATGTCGGGTGCGTTCGATGTCGACGACGACGAACAAATCACGCTAACGCCAAAAGGGCGCTATCTTATGGTCGTCATGATGCGTCAGTTCTTCATCGGCGTAAATAATCTTCGTGACCAAGCGCGCGCCGCACTTCCCGAGGACGAACGCGACCTTCTTTTCGGCGCTGGTTGCGCGATGAAATAACATCGATTGGGCTATCGGAACAAAGTTCGATGGCGGATTCGGAGCGAAATAATGCTTCGAATCCGTTTTTTCAGGGGATGGCTGCGCGCGCGTGACGAGCGTGTATGCGGCAATATGAGCCAGGGTCGTCCTTTAAAAAAGTCAGAAATTCTTCTTGCAAAGACGAAGAGGTTTCTGTAATATACATACCTGCGCTTAGCGTAACTGGTCAGGTAGCTCAGTTGGTAGAGCAGGGGATTGAAAATCCCCGTGCCGGGGGTTCGAGTCCCTCTCTGACCACCATTGAATTGTAAGGCCGCTCATTGAGCGGCCTTTTTTGGTACTACCCGTTATGCGAAACTATTTCTCGTATCGGTAAAAACCTTCTCCTGCGTTGACGCCCGTCTTTCCAGCACCAATGCGCTCTTTGAGCATGGCTGCCACCTTGCCCTGAACCGTTTCAGGGTCCGCTGCCAGCGGGTCCATGATTGCGATGTTGTAGGTCGTGGTTAACCCGACGATATCGAGGATTCTGAATGGGCCGAGGGGTGCGCCCGTTGCAAGCATCCACGTCTTGTCGATTGTCTCGGGGTCGGCGACTCCTGTTGCGTACAGAGCCTGCGCCGATTTCAAGAACGGCACAAGCAGGCTGTTCAGGATGTAGCCGGGCTGTTCTTTCTTGAGGCACAGAGGAATCATGCCAATGGCGTCGGCGAATTTGACCACTTCTTCGTATGGCTGCTGCGCGGTGCCGGCATGCCCCATTATTTCGGCAGTGTTGTTCCTCCAGATTTCATTGGCGAAATGCAGCGCCAGGTATTTCTCGGGACGTCCTGTTGCTTCGGCGAATGTGCTCGGGAGCATGGTGGAGGAATTCGTAGCTAGGATGGTCTTTTCGGGAAGGTAGTGCGCGAGCTCGGTATAGAATGCAATTTTCTGTTCCGGATCTTCGGCGATGGCTTCAATTACCAAGTCGGCATCGTTTGCGGCCTCTTCGTAGCTCGTTGTGAACTTCAGGCTTTCAAAGGCTTTTTTCGCCGCGTCTTTCAGGGAGTCTATTTTTTCCTCTGAAACTTGAGGGCTTTCGGCCAGTCCGCGGCAGTAGGCGGCCGGATTTGTTTTCATGGCCTCGAGAGTCGTCTCGTATATGTCCAGTAGGCGTTCGAATTTGGGACGAGCTCGTTCGACTGAGCCTTCGCTGCGCGCCCACACGATAACGTCAAAGCCTTTGTATGCGCTTTGAAAGGCAATTTGGCTCCCTAGAACGCCCGCGCCTGCAACAACGACCTTCTTGATGTTCATGAAGCCTCGCTTTCCGCTCGTCTGCGCGAGCATGAACCGTAAGCGTTTACATATGCGTCAAGCATACGTCTCTTGCATAAAGAAGGGCGGGTTCTTCCGCAAGCGGGATGGTTTGCGTGACGTGCGGCTTCTAAACTAACTATGCCCAGAGAAAAGAAAAGCGGGAGATGCGCTTGGCTGCATCTCCCGCCGGTTTTTGCTAGGCGCGTGGAATCTCGAGCATCTTTTGTTTGAGGTCGGCCTCCATGCGGCGCATCTCGGCTTCGGCCTCGGCGCGTTTTTGGCGGCCCTCTTTTTGAATCTGGATGACTTCGTCGAAGGTTCTGATCAGCGTTTCATTCGTGTTTTTCAGGGTTTCGATGTCTACGATGCCGCGCTCGGATTCGCGCGCCACCTCCACGGTGGAGGTGTGCAGCATCTCGGCGTTTTTCTTCAGAAGGTCGTTGGTCATGTTGGTGACGGCATTCTGTGCACGCACCGCTTCGGCGGAATTCGCGATGCCCAATGCCAGAACCATCTGGCTTTTCCACAGGGGAATGGTGTTCACGATGGTGGTCTGGATTTTTTCCACCATGGTGACCTCGTTGTTCTGCACCAGGCGGATCTGCGGCGCGGTTTGCATAGCGATGGTGCGCGTAAGGTCGAGGTCCGAGATCTTCTTCTCGAAGCGCGTGCACATGGCCTCGAGGTCTTGCGCCGCCTGCGCATCTTCGGCGCGTCCCGTTGCATGTGCTTTGGCCACGAGTTCTTTCAGCTCGACATCGCGCACTTCGGCGAGTTTCTTCTTGCCTGCCAGAATGTACATCGTCAGCTCTTTGAAGTACATCAGATTGAGGTCGTACATCTTATCGAGCATGGCGGCGTCTTTCATGAGCTTCATCTGGTGGCCCTGCAGGGCTCCAACGATTTTATCCACGTTCGCTTCGGCCTTGTCGTATTTGGCACGCATGGACTCGATTTTGTTCGCGCCTTTCTTGAAGAAGCCGAAGACGCCTTTTTCTTCGGTAGCGTCGAAGCTGCGCAGTTCGACGACCACGCTGCTGATCAGGTCGCCCACCTCGCCCAGGTCTTGCGTGCGCACGCTGGCGAGCGCTGATTCGGAGAAGTCTGCCATTTTCTTCTGGGCCCCGGCTCCGTATTGGAGAATCATGCTGGAATCACGCACGTTGATCTGCTGAGAGAAGTTGTCTACCATGCGTTTTTCTTCGTCGCTCAGCATGCTGTCGTCGAGCGCGGCTGGGGCTTTTTCTTCGGGCGTCGCAACCAGGGTGGGCGCAGGCGCAGGGGCCGCAGCGTCGCTCATGGTGGGCGTGAGCGTTAGCGTGGGCACGCCGGGGGCCTGCATCTGGTCGTTGTTAAGGAGGTCGCTCATGATATCCTGCCTTTCGGTTTCGGATGGATGCTCGGGTCGGTTCTGTGCTCGCGTTTTGTTAGGGACGCATCTTTGTAAAAGGGTCTTCCACAAGGCCTTCCTGTGCGAGGACGGTGTGCAAGACCGATATGTCGGTGGAAACGTCCCAAGCCATTTCTTTGAATACGGAGTCGAGAAGCTTCTCGAAAGCTGTGCTGAGCGTATCAAGCGCCGCCTCGATTTCTTTCTTGGACTTCTGGATGTTCTCTCCTTGGATAGGCTGTGCATCAAGTTCTTTGTATGCATCCAAAAGCTTGACCGTAGTGGGAAGGTAATAGTCCATCAGTCGGTCAAGGTCATTGATGACCTGGGGGTATTCTTCGGCGCGTTTGAGGATGGTGCGTACGGTGTGCTCTATCTGGTCTATTGTGCGGGATATATCCTCGCCCGGAATGGCGTCGTTGCTCATGCGAATCTTCGCGACGAATGCCTCGCCGCGCGCGAGCAGGGCTTGCGCTTCGGGGGTTAAGGCCTGGCTTTGTCCGGATGGGGCATCGACGCTTTGAGCGAGGGCTTCTTGGTGGCGGAGATGCTGCGCTTCAAGCTGAGCGGCGCGGTATTCCCTGTAGGCGTCGTGCGTCGTGATGAGGAATTGTTCGTCGTCGTCGAACGCAGCTTGCTTGAACATGCTTTTTTCAGCATGGCCTTGAGGTTCTTCATGACGGTTTTCGACGACGCGGCCGTGCGGGCGGCAAGTTCTTCTACGGTGCAGTATTCGCGCGTGGAAATGATGTCCCTGTACAGCTCGAAAGATTTTGTCAGACGCAGGCGGCGTATGCCGAAACCGCATAAAACCAGTCCTCCTGCGGCGAATAAAAGAGGAGGTACGAAGAATGCGGCAATCCCGCTCGTGGAAACGATGGCTGCGCCAAGGAGGAAAGGAACGACTGCAACGCCTCCCCCGATGGCCATGGCGTACCCGATGGCTTTCGAGGGGGTGCTTTTCGCATAGATGGCCTGCATCAGCTGCTTTTGGCGGCGTTTTTCTTGCTCTTGCTGATATTCGGCTTGCGCCTGCTGCATGCTTCTTGAGGCGTGGGCCAGGCCTTTGCTGATATTCTTCGCAGCAAGGCCTACGGAATACTCGATGGTCGATTGCAATGCGCTGAAGTCTTGAGAGCTCACGGCGTCTTGCACAGCATCAAAAATCTGGTCTCCGATGTTTTTAGGCGAGGCCATGGTTGCCTCCTCGGCTCGCTTTTGCGGAATGGTTCGTTTGCGTCAGATTATTGTAGCGTAAGGACTTTACGGGAGCGCAACGCTTCGATTGCGGCGAGGAATCGTCTCGTTTGTCGCATTACGCGAAATCGAGCAGCTGCGAAGGGTTGTCTATAACGGCATCCGCCGTTTCGCGCAGACGTTCTACCGGCTGATAACCCCAGCTCACTCCCAGTGCGAAAGCGCCGGCATTGCGAGCCACTTGCATGTCGGTGTCGGCCGAATCCCCTACGAATGCTATGCGCTTTGGATCGATGCCGAGCTCGGTTGCTATGAGGAAGAGTCCTTGGGGATCGGGCTTGCGCGGCACGGGGCCTTCGCCGAGTTCGTAATCCATGAGTCCCGGCATAAAATGATTCATGACCGTTTTTACGCCGCCATCGAACTTGTTGGAGAACACGGCAAGCTTTTTTCCGCGCTGCTTAAGCTCCAGGAGTGCCTCCATCATGCCGTCGTAAATCGACGTATGCGTTTGTCCGTGCTCGTCGTAAGCCTTTTTCCAGCAAGTGAGGATGCGCTCGACCTCGTCTTGGGGAAGGTCTTGCGGCACGGCTTGAGAGATGAGAGATCGCAGGCCATTGCCGACCATGGCAAGGATTTCATCGCGAGAGTGGGTTGGGAGCTCGAAGCTTGCGAGCACTTCGTTAGTTACCGCGACAAGGTCGGGGAGCGTGTCGAGCAGTGTTCCGTCAAGGTCGAAAACGAATGCGTCGAAAGTTCTACGGGCGGTCATGGGACTCCTCCTGGCTTGAGATTTTCGCGGTGCTCTCCAGGAGCAAGTATAGGTCGCTTTGCGAATGGACTTCCAATTTCGCATAGAGGTTTCGCATATGGGTTTTGACTGTGGAAGTGCTGAGGACCAGCTTTTTGGCGATGTAGGGGGCGTTGTAGTGTTGCGCGAGCAGACCGAGCACTTCGCGTTCTCGCGCCGTGAGCCTGCGTTGCTGCGCAAGGGTGTCGCATGCAAGTTCGAGGTTGCCGTTCAACGCAGAGGAGGCGGGTTGAACGAGAGATTGCTCCGGCCTTTCATCTTCGAACATGCCGCTTGCAAGGAGCGCGGTGATGCTGCCTGCAATTCCTAGCATGACGAACGCTACGAAAACGCCCGCATATGCGGCTTCAGGCAGTATCGATACGAGGAGGGAAAACGGCGCACGGCCGATAATGAGTACGCCAAGGCCAATTGGCATCAGGGCGAACGAGTTCTTTGTTTTTACGAGGAAGGGCATGAGGATGACGAAGAGCAGGAGCGTGCGATATGTGGCATCGACGATGGGGACGTAGAAGAACCACAGCGTCTCCGATGCTTGCGCAGCGTAGAAAGCCAGGAGGGACAGCGGGACGATGAGCAGCTCAAAGAACATGATGCAGCGTTTGTTCCAGAGAAAGCGGATAAGCATGAAGATCAGGCCGCATCCGAGGAGGAGACCGATTGCCATGCTCACTTGAATCAAGAATGAAGCAATCGAGTCGCTTTGCTGATCGATCCATGACGACTGCACGGAAATAAAGGGGCCGCGCATGACGAGTGGCGTGAGCAGCAGAACGGCTGCAATAAGGATGTCGCGTTTTGTTTTCGTCCTGAGTGCCGGGAGGCTTTCGGCGAGAGGATGCGTGTCTTCAGCGCCCGTATTGCTTTCTGTGTCCTCCTCGGAATTGTGTGACGAAAGAAGCAACCCAACGGAAAGTAGGGGGAGCGTTGCCAGCACGGATTGTCCGATGGCTAGAGAGCAGAACGAGAGAACCGCCATCAGGATAGCTGCGACGACAAGGGAAAGGGCGTAGGCATATGCCGCGCGCCGTGCTCCCATGGGGTAAAGGCGTTCTGCCCATAGAACGAAAAGCAGAGCGCTCGAAAGCCGATAGGCGCTCACTACGACGTTTCTTGAGACGTCTCCGGTTAAAGGGTCGCCCGACTGCATAATAAGGAAGAGGGAAATGCTTGCTGCCGCACCCACTCCGATCGATAGGAATGGATGCTTATCCATGCGAAATGTTTTGCTTGCTTTACCGAGAACGAAAGCGGCAATCAATAATCCGATGCCCTCAATGAGGTATGGAATCGGATGGAAAACTTCGAAGGTGACGTTGCGTACGGCAGGAGTTCGTAACGCCTCCAAGGCAAGCCCCGCGCAAGCGAGCCCTATGACAATTGACGCCGCTTGAGGCGTTTCCTTCAAGAATGTTTTCAGCATGGTTTCCCTCCCATAGCGATTATAGGAAACGTATGACGCTTGCGTTCGCAAGAACGGCTCGACTCTTGCTCTCATTTCGAATTCATCCTGTTTGTAGTAGACGACGTGAGGCAAAACCGTAGTTCAGACCGTTGGTGGTACGCGGAATGCATTATCGGTGTCATAGAGTTTCGCCTGTCGAGGTGTTTGCTCGAGGTGATTTGCCACCTTGAGCAAAGCGCTCGAAAGAATACTTGGAGATACAAGGAGGGGCTATGGAACTCGATCGTCGTCATTTTCTCAAAGGCGCTTTTGCTACGGGCGCTGTTGCTGCTGCGGGCGTAGCGCTTGCCGGCTGTTCGCCTTCCGAATCGGGCGAAAAACCCGAGTCGGGCGCTACCGAAGGCGGTACTCCGTACCCCGAAGGATTGCAGGCTTCTGACTTCGAGAGCTCGCCTGTAGAGCTCGACCCCATTACTAAGTTCTCTGAAGAGAAGACCTACGACGTCGTAGTCGTCGGTGCCGGAACGGGTGGCGTTCCGGCGGCTCTTTCCGCGCTTGAAGAAGGCGCGACGGTTGCCGTGCTTCAGAAAGAGCCCACGCCGATTGCGCAGGGTGGCACGTGCACGGGCGTGCTGCTCGACGAATCGGACGAACAGGGCGTGATGAACTTCATTCAGGCCTTCATGGAGGATTGCCATTGGCGCGCCGATCGAGATTTGGCCACCACGTGGGCCAAATACTCGGGTGAGACAATCCGCTGGATGCAAGTGCGTACCGCGGAGGCCGGTTTTCCTCCGTACAAAATCCGTCCTACGGCCGTGACTGAATACGAGGACGGTAGCAAATGCTCTCGTCGCTCCATTCTGTTCGGGCCTAAGCCGTACAACAACGGAAATGCAATTAAGGCGCTAGCCGAGCTAGCCGCCGAAAAAGGCGTCGAGTTCTTCTATAGCACGCCTGGCGTTCAGCTTGTTACCGACGAATCCGGGGCAGTGACCGGCGTTGTGGGCAAAAGCGGTACTGACTACATCAAATTCAATGCTACCAAAGGCGTCATTCTTTCGACGGGCGACTACCAGAACAACCAGAGCTTGATAGAGCGCTACTGCCCCGATGTGAAAGACTTCGACCGCAAGCAGACCAACAAGACGGGCGACGGCATCATGATGGCTATGGCAATCGGCGGTACGTTCGTTCCCGTGGGACATTCTCATATGATGCACGATTTCGATTCGGGCCCGATGTATAACGAGCCGTTTTTGACGGTCAACGAAAACGGCGAGCGCTTCATGAACGAAGACGCTGAATTCGAACAGCTCAACTGCGTTTTGCGCTATCAGCCCAAGCCTGGCTGGTATAGTCAAATCTTCGACGACAACTATGTTGACCAGGTGACGGAATGGGGCGGCAAACCGACCGATAAAGAAGCGATCAAGGTTTACATGCCCGATGTTGAGATGGATCGCTCTGCGGAAAGTGGAGCAAACGTCATCGAGGACCTCATTGACACGTATTGCTGCGATACGTTGGACGAACTTGCCGAAAAGCTCGGCATCCCTGCCGACGCGCTGAAGAAATCTGTCGAGCGCTACAACGAGATGTGCGATGCGGGCTTCGATTCCGATTTCGGCAAGAAGGCGAAGTACCTCAAAAAGATCGAGCAGCCTCCGTATTGGGGCATTCACAAGCATATCCGCGTGTCCGCCATGTGCGCAGGCGCTGCGGTAAATGGCAATTATCAAGCTCTTGATAAAGACCGCAACGTTATTCCGAACCTGTGGATTACGGGATTTTCCGCCGGACAACTATGCGGTCTGCCTGACTGGTCGATGTTCCAGGGAGGAATGTCGGCTGGCCATTGCATGACCACCGGTCGTATTTGCGGCATTCAGGCAGCTACGGGCGGAAAGCTCGAGCCGACCACGCCCATTACCGAGGCCGATGTTGTTGCGCTAGACTAATCAACCAATTTCCGCGCGTCCTTCCCCTCCCCTTTTTCGGACGCGTTTTCGATCGGGGCGTGTCAATTGGCACGCCCCTTTCTTGCGCTCTGGGGCTTCAGGGTCATACCGCGGGCGTCTTTCCCGCATGTTCTTGGTGCGGTATCATCGTTGTCTGGCTTGTTGTAGGCTTGGTTTCGCGCCTTGGTTATTCCGTGCGGTTTTTCGTTATGGATGAATCGCCCTTGCCCGTTTTGTCATCATGGGGCGGTATGCGAAGGCTGCGTTTCGCCCGCGGCTGAAAGAGCTCGGGCTGGTATGAAGCGAAAGGGGTTTCGATGGAGATCATCGTTGCTAAAGATTATCAGGATATGAGCGAAGCGGCTGCGGATATCATCGCGGAACTGGTTTCCGAAAAGCCTGGCTGCGTGCTCGGTCTCGCCACGGGTTCTACGCCCGAGGGCCTTTATGCCGAACTCGTCAAGCGCTACGAAGAGGAAGGTCTCGACTTCTCCCGCGTGGCCACCTTCAACTTGGACGAGTATCGCGGCCTTTCTCACGACCATGAGCAGAGCTATCACTATTTCATGCAGAAGCATCTGTTCGATCATGTGAACGTTCGTCCCGAGAACACGCATGTCCCCAACGGCGCCAATCCCGATGCTGAAGCGGCATGCGACGCCTACGAGGCGTCCATCGCCCTGTCCGGCGGCGTTGACCTGCAGCTTTTGGGCCTTGGCCACAACGGTCACATTGGCTTCAACGAGCCCGCCGACGAATTCACCAAGGAGACCAACTGCGTCGATTTGACCGAAAGCACCATTCAGGCCAACAGCCGTCTGTTCAATTCCGCAGACGAAGTGCCCCGCCAGGCGTACACCATGGGCATTGGCACCATCATGGCCGCCAAGCAGATTCTCCTGGTTGTAAGCGGCGAAGACAAGGCGCAGATTGTGCGTGACGTCTTCTTCGGCCCTGTTACCCCGAAGGTTCCCGCTTCCATCCTGCAGTTCCACCCCAATGCCATCGCCGTTGTCGACGAAGCTGCGTTTTCTGCATGTGAGGAAATCGCTGAAGGTACGTGCGGCTGCGGTCATGACCACGAAGGCGGTTGCTGCTGCTAGCCTGCGTGCAGGAGGCGAAAGCAAGCGCGAAAGCGGCATGTTTGCTGGATATGTCGCCCGTGAGGCTGCGAAGCGGCTCAAGCGTCGCCGCATGTTGCGAGGCTTTTGCGGAATTACGGAATATGCTGCGTAGATTCTGGCTTTAACGAGGCTGCCGAATGGTTCGGCGGCCTCGTTTTGTATGATGGCCCTATACGCATGCGAGAGGAGAGCGTTTTGAACATGCTGAGAATCACAGGCGGCCAGGTTTTCACCGGTGAAGCCTTCGAAGAAAAAACCCTGTTTGTGTGCGACGGTCGCATCGTCGAGGATTTGGCGGACGGCGCTGACGTTGAGGACATCGACGCCCGTGGATGCTATGTCATTCCCGGCCTGGTCGACGTGCATTCCCACGGTGCCGTCGGCTACGATTTTTGCGACGGTACGCACGAGGCGATCGATGCCATCTGCCGTTACCAGGCATCGCGTGGCGTGACGGCGTATTGCCCTGCGACCATGACCTATCCTGAGGAAAAGCTTGCAGGAATCGCGCGATGCGCCGCCGAACACGAGGATGCAGATGACGCCGCGGCGCTCGTGGGCATCAATATGGAAGGGCCGTTCATCAGCCCGAATAAAGTTGGAGCGCAAAACCCCGCATACGTCCAATGCCCAGACGCCGGCATGTTCCATCGTCTGCAGGAGGCGGCGGGTGGTCTGTTCAAAATCGTGGACATTGCCCCCGAAGAGCCTGGTGCGCTTGATTTCGTCAAAGAGGTGCACAACGAAGTGCGCATATCCATTGCCCACACCACCGCGACATACGACCAGGCGCATGCCGCTTTTGAAGCGGGCGCCAGCCATGTGACGCATCTGTTCAACGCGATGCCTCCGTTGGCCCATAGGGAGCCGGGCGTTATCGGCGCTGCGGCAGACGCCAAGGCCACGCCCGAGATTATTGCTGACGGCGTGCACATCCACCCGTCGGCGGTACGTGCGGCTTTTAAGCTGTTTGACGACGACCATATGATTTTCGTCAGTGATTCCATGATGGCGACGGGTCTCGACGACGGTGAATACAGTCTCGGTGGTCAAGCGGTCACCGTGCGCGGTAATCGGGCAACCCTTCACGATGGAACACTTGCGGGAAGTGCGACCGACCTCATGTCGTGCTTCAAAATCGCGGTGCGAGACATGGAAATTCCCTTGGTGTCCGCCGTTAAGGCGGCGAGCGTGAATCCCGCCCGAGCCATTGGCCTTGGCGAGACGCGTGGCAATCTCAACATTGGCTCTGTTGCCGACATGGTTGTTCTTGATGAGAATCTCGATCTTCGTACGGTGGTTGTGCGAGGCAGGGTTTTGTAGAACACCGACCCTTCATGAAAGATGGGCGGGGAAAGCGATGGCAGAAAGGCCGCGATTTTCGAGGTCCGGCGAATATGGAAAACGGAAAGCGGGCGGTTCATGGCGAACCGCCCGCTTTTTGTCTCTCTTTATATGGCATACGTTTTGTTCGTGCGCTCTAGTTTTTATACAGTGCCGTCCTCATAAGGGCAAAAAGAGACTGATAGGCGGTGTCGTTGTTTTGGAGGGACAAAACCATGACGCCCCAGACCAGAGCTGCAAGCGATTCGGCCGGCTTATTGCCCTGCTTGACGCTGCATGAGGATAAAGCGTCAAGGTTGATTCCCTCGTCGTGCTCGATGGCTACGACCAATCCGCGTTTTATATGGGCAAATGCGGCATTTTCCCGCGCACGAACTTCTTTTCTGCTCTCGGAATCCAATGCTGCAAGCTCGCTGAGCCAGCTTTTTCGGAAGGCCTTGATCGTGTGCTCGAGATCGTGCATAAGGCGTTCGCAAAACGTGACGAAGTCCTCCCCCGAAGACGCCACGAACATTTCCTTGCTAAGGGAGGTCTGCCAAAACATTCCTACGGCGTCGGCGACAAGCATCGCTTTCGTGGGGTAGTAATTGTAGATGGAACCGACAGACACTCCGCACGCTTTCGCAACGCTTCTGATGCTGAGATTTGCCGGCCCCGACTCAAGAACCAGTTTGTATGATGCCTCGAGGATGAGGTCTTTAGAAATGACGGCTTTGTTTCCCATGCTTTGCCTCTTTGCCCATTGGCTTCTGTCTTTGTACGGTTTGCTGTGCGAATGAATTATACAAACGCATGGAACGTGTTTGAGCGCGATTGTCGGACGCGTGCTGCTGCAGAGAATATTCTGTGAAGAGGGAAAGGCGTTCTTGCCAGCCCGTCAGAATTTCGTTATTCTGAACGACGTTCATTTATGAACAATGTTCAGAATAGAAGGCAGCCGGCACGGTCGGCTATGGGGAGGGATTGATATGAGTTTGGAACTTGTTGCTGCTTCGAGCGCCATTACGCTGGCGCTGGTCTTTTACACCATAGGCGTGTTTTCGGAGCGCCGTGCGGGATTTCTGAAGAAGAGTCACGTAATACTGTTTTGGTGTGGCTTGGTTTTCGATACCACGGGAACGACCATCATGACGAATATTGCTCAGACTTCGGGTGCGACGGGTTTTGGTATTCATGCCATTTCCGGATTGGCCGCAATTATCCTGATGCTGATTCATGCGGTATGGGCCACGGTCACGTTCTTGCGTCGCAATGAGCGTGCGGAGAAAACATTTCATACGTTTAGCACGCTTGTGTGGCTACTCTGGCTGGTTCCTTATATCATCGGATTGCTTGTGGGCATTCCGGCTATTCATCTTCGCGCCGTATGTGCGGTCGGCACGAGCGTCATCGTGGTGTCCGCGTTCGCGATGGTTCTCTTCCGTCGTGCGAAGACGCGCAAGTCTCATTAGAGACGATTCGATTCGTGTCGTTTGACGAATCTGGTGCGCTCGCCCAACGGGTTGGCGAAATTCGTACGAAAACGAGAAACCCCGCGGCTTGCCGGCTGTCTGCCAGGGCGAGCCGCGGGGTTTTATTGTGACTTCATCCTGTTCGGGGCGCGTTTTGCCCCCTGAACTATAGATGAGCCTCTTCGGTAATATGTTACTAAAAAAATAACATATAAAAACAAGAACGTGTTATTATGGTTACGGTGCTTTCCTGGGCCAATAACGCGACGTGCGCTGCGCGGTCTGGCGTGACGGCGCAGGACATGCGACGTAGGTCAAGGAAAGCACAGAAGAAGGGCTTTTGATGCGGGGTGCTTTGGGGACAGGATAGAACCCCAGCATCGGAGGCGAAAAAGAGCACCTGAGGGTGCGTCATAACGAAAAAGGGGGTGTGCTATGGAGCTTTTGACCGATGCTGCGTTTCTTTCGCGCGTGCAGTTCGCTTTGGTCGTGTTCGTTCACTTTGTATTCGTTCCGCTGTCCATCGGTATCGGCTTGATCATGGCCATCAACGAAACGCGGTATTACCGCTCGCGCAATCCCAAGGATGAAGCGGCAACGCGTTTCTGGGTGAAAATCTTCACCACAACGTTCGCTGTGGGTGTTGCCACGGGTATCACCATGGAATTCTCGTTCGGAACGAACTGGGCTGATTACAGCCGTTTCGTCGGAGACATCTTCGGCGCGCCGCTTGCGGCAGAGGCGCTGTTGGCCTTCTTCCTCGAGTCCGTGTTCCTGGGCATCGTGATTTTCGGGCGCAAGAAGGTAAGCCCGAAGTTCTATCTTGTTTCCGCTTGGTTGGTCTTCTTCGGCAGCTGCCTGTCCGCGCTGTGGATTCTCATTGCCAACTCCTGGATGCAGACTCCCGCAGGCGCCGAGCTTGTGGCCGACGGCAGCAAGGCGGTCATCACCGACTTCTTCGCTGCGGCGTTCAATCCCTCCACACTTCCCCGCTACACCCATACGGTTCTTGCCGCATTGGCACTTGGCTCTTTCGTGGCGATTGCAATGTCTGCATGGTACATGCATAAGAACAAGCACGAGCACTTCGCCCAAAAGACCATGAAGGTTGGCGTTGTGGCCGCTGTCATTGCTACGGGCTGCCTGCTTGTTTCCGCTCATTCCGCTGCCGTGGTCGTTGCCGAAGAGCAGCCGAGCAAAATCGCCATGATGGAAGGCCACTACGAAACCGGCACGTTGCCGCTGTATGCGGTCGGTTGGGTTGACGAAGAGGCTCAGGAAACGGCGGCTCCCATTGCTTTGCCCGGATTCACGAGCTTCCTGGCTTCGGGCGACTTCAACAAGGAATACCCCGGCTTGAACCAGATCGTCGCTGAAAATGACGAAATCGAGCATAGCGACCTTCCCGTCAACCTGGTGTTCCAGAGCTACCACCTGATGGTCGCCCTGTTCGGCGTCATTGTGTTGGTGCTTATTTTGGCGGCTATTGCCGCCTTCAAGAAGGGCAGCAAGCTCGGATCGAAGAAGTGGGTCCAGTGGATTTTAATCCTGTCTCCTCTGGCTCCGTTCATTGCCATCCAGTCCGGCTGGTCTACGGCTGAATTCGGCCGTCAGCCCTACGTTGTCTATCCTTCCGTGAGCGGTCCTGACGGTGTGTCTCTGCTCACCAACGAGGCGGCGTCCCAGTCCGTTACCCCTCCCGAGCTTATGATCACCATCGCCTTGTTCGCAGTGGTCTATCTGCTCCTGCTTGTTGCATGGGTCCGTCTCATCGGCAAAGCTGTCAAAGAGGGTCCCGTGCTCGAGTCTGAGAAGGCTGCGGCGGCCGGCTCCGACACTGCCGCATCGGCCGCCAGCTTTGCGGTCGGTTCCGATGCGTCCGCGGACGAAAAGAAGAAGGAGGCATAAGCCATGACTATCCTCGGCATTATCTGGTTCTGCCTCATCTTCGTCTTGATCGCAGGCTATTTCGTACTCGACGGCTTTGATCTGGGAGCGGGCGTCTTGAGTCCCTTCGTAGCGAAAAACGACGAAGAGAAGGCTATTGTGCGCTCGAGCGTCGGTCCCGTGTGGGACGGCAACGAGGTTTGGCTGCTTACTGCGGGCGGTGCTCTTTTCGCGGCGTTCGCTCCGGCGTATGCCACCACGTTTTCGGGCTTCTATCTTGCCATCATGCTCGTTTTGATGGGCTTGATCGTCCGTGCGGTTTCCCTCGAGTTTGCCGGTCATGACAAAGCATGGTCGAAGCTGTGGAATGCGTTGTTCTTCGTAGGTTCCTTGCTTCCTGCGCTGCTTTTCGGTGTGGCTGCAGGCAATGTGTTCGCGGGCATTCCCATGGATGCCAACGGCGACTACATCGGCGTTCCTCTGTTGGGCCTGGTAACCCCGTTCACGCTGCTTACCGGCCTTTTGGGTCTGAGCTTCTTCTTGTTCCAGGGCGCCAGCTGGCTTTCCCTGAAGGCGCCCCTCGGTTCTGAAGTACTCGCTCGCGCCAAGAAGATTCGCGGCGTCATGCTTATCGTCGGTGCCGTTCTGTTCTTCGCGACGGCTGCGTATGCGCTGTTCGTGCTCAAGCCCGAAATGGCTCCGGAGCTGTCTTTGCTTCGCATGGTCTTCTTCGCTCTGGTGATCGTTGCTTTGGCGGTTGCCATCATGAAGAACGGCAGCGACTCTTCTGACCTGGTGGTCTTCATTGCCACGTCCGCTGCATGCGTCATGCTGGTTGGCCTGTGGGCGTCGCTCATGTTCCCGAATCTGGTTGTTGCCGGCGCGGGCGATCCTATCGCCTTGTTCGGCACGGCGGCATCGGGCGAGAACATCACCATCGCTACTGCGGCCTCGAGCGAGCTTGCGCTTACCTGGATGCTCGGCATCACCTGCGTCGGTTTGCCGCTGGTGCTCGCGTATCACTTCATCATTTACCGCACGTTCCGCGGTCGTGTGAAGATGGACGAGCTGGACTACTAAAGCCCGTCTTGATGCACTGAAAAACCGGTCTCGTTCGAGGCCGGTTTTTTCTTGTCCCGATTGTGCCTGCGCCATGCGATGGCGTCTCGGGCGAGCCTGCGTATGCGGGCAGGTGGAGGCGGGCGACGCACAAAACCCACGATACGCTTCTTACGCTGCCCGACCTCCGTGGGTCTTCTGTGCTATGAGCGGGCGACGGTGCGCTTTCGTTCGTTTTGGCTATACTGGGTCTCATCCGCGTGAAAGTTTGTTGGGAGGAACCCATGCAATACGAAAAGCTCCAGGAAGAGATTAAAAACGCCATGCGCGCTCACGACAAGAACCGTCTGAGCATCCTTCGCCAGGTTCATGGCGAGGTGAAGAACATCGAAGTAAACGAGCGCCGCGACATCGTCGAGGCGGACGTCGATGCCATGCTCAAGCAGACGGGCGAAACGCTTGAAGGGTCCATTAAGGCGGCAACGAGCGAAGAGCGTACGGCCATGCTGAAAGAGCAGGTTGCCATTCTTGAAGAGTATCTGCCGAAGCAGGTATCTGGCGACGAGCTCATTGCTCTTATTGAAAAAACCATTGCCGATCTGGGGGCCGAGACCAAACGCGACATGGGCAAGGTCATGGGGGCTTTGACTGCAGCCACCGGCGGTAACTTTGACAAAGCGGCTGCGGCCAAAGAGGTGGGAAGCCGCCTGGCGTAAGCCGCCATATCGTTTGGGGCGTTGCGGCAGTGCCGCGCCAACGCTTCTGAACGGCCGAGGAAGCGCCGCCGCGCTTTATGCCCATGAGGTGCATCATATACGGTAACGAATCGAGGCTCGCCTCCGTTTTTGCTGCGCGAGAAAACGTACAAGGAGTAATTTTGTCTGAGGAAATCGACTTCATTCCCGTTCTTATAGGCGGGGATATGAACTGCTATTCCGTAGCACGTGCAATACATGAACAGTATGGCAAGAAAAGCTACGCGTTCGGCCGTTTTGCCGCCGGTGACACCATGCACAGCCGCATTGTCGAATGCCAGTACAACGAAGACCTCGACAAGCCCGACGTGCTTCTTGCCACCATCAAGGAGTTTGCTGCAAAGCATCCCGAAACCATGCATTTGGTATGGGGATGCGCAGACGTGTATGCAGAGCTTCTTTCGGAAATTCAGGATGACCTGCCCAAGAACTGCGTGACGCTTTATATCAACGCCGACCTGCGCGACCGTCTTGAGTCCAAGACGAGCTTTTACCAGATGTGCGAAGAGCACGGTCTTCCCTACCCCACAACGTTCTCGGTGACGCCGGCGCGCTTTGGCGAAGGCCTTTCCGAGGCCGACGTGTCCGAGAACGTCCTTGGCTTTTCCTATCCTGTCATCGTGAAGCCGGCTATGAGCGTGACGTATTGGGAGCATCCCTTTGAAGGCATGAAGAAGGTCTATACGGCCGATTCCCCGGCGGAAGCCCTGCGCATTTTGGGGTTGATTTTCGGTGCGGGCTATCCTGACGAAGTACTGCTGCAGGATATGGTCGTGGGCGAAGATTGCAACATGAACGTGCTTACGGCGTATTGCGACCGCAACTGCAAGGTGAAACTTATCTGCTTCGGCCGCGAAGGCTTGGAGGAACATACGCCCACGGCGCTGGGCAACCCGTGCGCCATCATCACACAGCCCAACCCAGAGCTGCAGGAGCTGATTAAGAACTTCCTCGAGAAGATCGAATTCACCGGTTTCGCCAATTTTGATATCAAACGCGACGACCGCGACGGTTCGTACAAAATCTTCGAGGTCAATCTCCGCCAGGGTCGCACGAACTACCATGTTACAGCGGCGGGTCACAACATAGCCCGTTACGTGGTGGAAGATCGTGTATTCAAGCGCGATTTGGGGGAATGCGTGCAAAACACCAATGAGGTCTTCTGGCATTCGGTGCCTCGTAAGGTTGTTTACGAATACGTGAAAGACCCCGAGTTCGTGGCTCGCGCCAAGGAGTTGGTTGCTCAGGGCAAAGAGTCTATGAGCTTTGACTATCCGTATGATTTGCGCTTTAACCCTATGCGTTGGGCTTGGATGAAGATTCACGTGCATCGCTATATCGACAAATTCGCGAATCCGGATAACTACAAATAAAGGAACCCCATTCCGTTCGGAAAATTCTGCGAACAGTGAGTTCGACCCGTCAGAAGGACCTCGCGAGAAGTGAATCCGATTTGTCGGAGAAGCTTCGCGAAGAAGCGAACCGCTCTGCCTAGAGTCGGCCTCAAAGAATCCGTCTTGCTCGAAGAGCCCCACCGAGATGTTTCGATGGGGCTCTTCTCATAGGGAAACGGCGCAGTTTTTCACAGGGAGCCTTGCAAGCGGTACAATCATCGTTTCGAAAGGCAATCGGTCGGATGGCTTGCGGGGCATCCTGACGATGCATGGCAAGCGAAGGCGCTGTCGGGCGGGCGAAACCGCCGCTAGGCTCGCGTTCGCTTTACAACGAAAGGTACCCTATGTGCGGTTTTGTCGGCTTCACCGGCGATGTCGAAAACAAGCAGCAGGTTCTTGCGGCAATGATGGGTCGCATTGTCCATCGCGGGCCGGATATGGGCGATCAGTTCATCAACGATAGCGTGGCGCTGGGCTTTCGCCGTTTGTCCATCCTTGACTTGAGCGAGGCTGGAAAACAGCCTATGCGCAACGACGAGGAAACCGTCGTCATCACCTTCAATGGCGAAATCTATAACTTCCAGGAGATTCGCAGCGAGCTTGAAGCTAAGGGCTACGTTTTCCATAGCGGCACCGACACAGAATCGCTGCTGCATGGCTACGAAGAGTGGGGAGAGCAAATTGTCGACCGCTTGCGCGGTATGTATGCTTTCGTCATTTGGGATGCCAAGAAAAACCGCCTGTTCGGCGCTCGCGATATTTTCGGCATCAAGCCGTTTTATTATTGCCGCACGGCTCAAAACGACCTTCTTTTCGGCAGCGAGATCAAAAGCTTCCTCGACCATCCTCACTTTGTGAAAGAGGTCAACAAGCAGGCCTTGCGCCCGTATCTCACCATGCAGTTCCCCGCTACGGACGAAACGTTTTTCGCGGGTGTGTACAAGCTTCCCGCTGCGCATTGCTTCACTTACGACCTTGCCTCGGGCGAAATGTCCGTGCGCCGCTATTGGGATGCCGATTTCTCCGACGATGACTCGAAGACGTTCGGCCAGTATGTGGAGGAATGCGACCAGGTGGTCCATGAAAGCGTTTCTGCGCATCGTATAGCTGACGTCAAGGTGGGATCGTTCCTTTCCGGCGGCGTTGACTCAAGCTACATTGCCGCATGCCTTATGCCCGACAATACGTTCTCCGTCGGCTTTGACTACAAAGACTTCAACGAAACCAATTATGCGGCCGAACTTTCCGACAAGCTCGGCATCAAAAATTACCGCAAAATGGTGACGGCGGACGAGTTTTTCAACACGCTGCCTGAAATCCAGTACCACATGGACGAGCCTCAGAGCAACCTGTCCAGCGTGCCGCTGTGGTTTTTGGCCCAGCTGGCCGCCGAGCAGGTCACCGTCGTGCTTTCGGGCGAAGGCGCAGACGAGCTGTTTGCCGGCTATGCGTATTACGAAGACGTTCCCTCCCTTGCGCGATTCAAGCGCATTGTTCCGCGCGGCATTCGTCGCAGCCTGGGCAAGTTCGTCGAGAACAAGCCGTATTTCAAGGGCAGGAACTTCTTGCTGAAGGCTGCCGAGATGCCGGAGAAGTGGTTCACCGGCCAGGCGTTCATCTATCGCAGCGACGAAATCGATGACGTCGTGAAGCCCGCCTATGCCAAGGGCCCCGACGCCTTTGAGCTGTGCGCGCCGGTGTACGACCGCGTGCAGAATTTCTGCGATTTGTCCAAGCGCCAATATCTGGATATGAACATGTGGCTACCGGGAGACATCCTCCTCAAGGCCGACAAGATGTGCATGGCGCATTCTCTGGAGCTGCGCGTTCCGTTCCTCGACAAAAAGGTCATGGAGTTCGCTCAGCACATTCCTGCTTCCTTCCGCGTGAATGAGAGTGGAAACAAGCAGGTGCTTCGTCATGCGGCAAATCGTGTTCTGCCCGACGAATGGGCAACGCGCCCCAAGAAGGGCTTCCCGGTTCCGCTGAAGTTCTGGCTGCGCGAGCAGAAGTACTACGATTACGTGAAGGAATATTTCACCGCGTCGTGGGCCGAAGAGTTCTTCGACACCAAGAAGCTCATGGCCATGCTGGATGACCATTACGAGGGCAAAGCGCTCAATCATCGCAAGATTTACACCGCGCTTACGTTCCTTATCTGGTACAAGCGTTATTTCATCGATGAACAGGGAGTTTCGTCCGCGGCGTAATTCTTGCCACCGCGCTATTTTGGCCGAGAGCAGTGCTTTAGCGCCGATTTTAGGCAAACGAAAGCCGCCCTTCGTATCCCGTCTTTCTTCTTGGCACGGTAGAAGAAAGACGGGATACGAAGGGCGGCTTTTCTATGTCCTGGGCTGCTTGCCGCTTGCTAAAAAGGCGAGCAATTCTTTCGGCAGCGGCTTGGGGCGCCTCTGAGCAAGGCGGATGCTTTTAATGACAACTCGTCAGAATTCGCTTTGCTATAGAAAGGTCGCTTTCCACTTCGACATAGCGGTCTCCGCGATGTTGGCTTGTTTCGTCTCCTTTCGCCAGAAGCAAGACGACGGAGGGATGACCTTCGGCAATTCGGAAAGCTTGTTCAATGGCCTGTTCGCGGTCCACGATGACCTCGTAGGAAAGGTTGGACGGCGTGTTTGCGGCAAGTTCCGCGCAGATGTCCTCCACGCGTTCGTGCGCGGGGTCTTCTTCGGTGTAAATAACGAAATCGGCATATTGCGCGGCAACGCGGGGAAGGCATTCGCGACGTTCTTCCGCCTTTCCTCCAGGGGCTCCGAACACCGCTATGATTTTTCGACCTGGGTAGTCGTTTTCTACCGATTCGAAGAGCGTCTTGAAAGAGAGCTCGTTATGCGCGTAGTCGACGATAGCGAGGCTTTCCTCATCCGAAGAGGCCACAATCTCCATGCGTCCTGGAACCCTTACGGACGAAAGGCCTTTTTCTATGCTGTCGAAATTGACACCCGAAAGCCGCGCCATGACGATGGCGGCGAGAGCGTTTGATACATTAAAGCGTCCCGCTATACCGAGGTCGATTTTTCTAGTCTCTCCTTCCGCAATGAGGTCGAAAGACGTGCCTCTTGCCGAGAGCGATATGTTTCGTGCGGTGTAGTCGGCGTCGCTTTGCTCGGCGCTGAAGGTTACGATGCGCTGAGCCTTGCGTGCGGCATCAAGAATGCGGTCCTTGTGGTCGGAATCGATATTGACCACAGCGGTGGAGCACTGGTCGAAAATCTTGAGCTTCGAAGAGAAGTAATCTTCAAAGTCGGAGTGTTCGACGGGAGATATGTGGTCTCGCCCGATATTGAGGAAACAGGCGGTTTCGAAATGAAGGCCTAGGACGCGTTCGTATTTCAGGCCGTGGCTGGATACCTCCATGACCATGACCTTGCGGCCGGATTGTTCGGTGTTATGCAGGTGACGCCACAAGTCGGGTGCTTCGGGTGTGGTGTTGTGGCTCTCATGACGCACCAGGCCGTCGTCGGTTTCAATCGAACCGAGGATGGAGGAGGGCATGTTTGCGGCGTCGAGAATCGAGCGCAGCATATAGGCGGTGGTCGATTTCCCCTTAGTGCCGGTTATGCCGATGACGTTAAGAGCGCGATCGGGATGGTCATACATGAAAGCTGCAGCCAGAGCCATGGCTCGGCGAATGTCTTCAACCACGATATGCGGTGCGCCCGGAGCTACGCGGGCAAGGGCTTCTTCGGCCGATTTTTCGCACATATACGCGGAGGCCCCAGATGCAAGTGCCATGGAAAGGAACTGCGGTTTGAAAGAGACGCCCTTGCATACGAAAAGGCAACCTTTTTCTATTGCGCGGGAGTCTATGGACATGCCTTGTATTGCGATGTCGGCTCCGATGAGTCGTGCGCGGCATTCGTTGCTCATGAGGTTGTCGACGACATCGCTTGCGTGAAACGCCTTCAAGGGGGGCATGGTGCTCCATTCGCTCGGGGATTGTTGATGCGGTGTCGATATAGCTTATCCCAAATGGATAGGCTCGAAGCCGTTTTCCTGTTATAAGCTAGAAGATTCCACGGCAGTTGTGACTGTGGCTTTGCGTCAGGGGGTTTTAAAGCGTTGACGAATTGCGATGCGTTTCTTAAATAAAAATTGACGTTTTCTCGGTATTATCGAAGGGTGCTCCGACATATGGCGCGTATCTCTACCTTCGGAAGGAGCCATAAATGCGTCCTCTTCCCAAAAACCAGCTCGACCCCAAAGTGAAAAGCGTATGGCGCATCAGCGATGCGTTGTGGCTGACGCTTGCTTATGCAGCTTGCTCGGCCACCTTTTTCATCATTGCCCTTGTCGATCCGGAATCCTCGTGGGCATGGATCGTGGTTGCGGCTATGACGGTCGCATGGGTCGTCGCGCTTGTCGTGATGGTCGGCATCCTGCCTCCCATACGGCATATGCGCTGGCGCTATGAGGTGGGAGAAAACGAGCTTGACATAGCGCGCGGCATCATCTGGCGCGCCCGTTTCGTCATCCCCTTCGTGCGCGTGCAAAACACTGACACGAAGCAAGGCCCTATTTTGCGGATGTTTAATCTAGCAAGCGTCACCGTTTCAACGGCGGCGGGAGAGCATGTCATTCCCGGCCTTGCCTTCGAAGAGGCGGATATGCTGCGCGATCGCATTGCCACTCAGGCGCGCCTTGCGCAGGAGGACGTGTAGCCATGATGAGCGAGAATCCCCAAAGGACCGCTTTCACGTCCTTGGACCCCGAATGGGCCGCGTATCGAGACCAGCTTGTCGCTTACGCCCGCGCGGGCGCCGAAGGGCTTTCTCCCGGCGACCCTCGTGCGCTGGTTCCCGAATCTTTGAGGCCGGGGAAGCACCGAGTGCATAGTTCCTATGTTTGGCTGGGTGGATTGGGCGCCGCCATGACCGTTGCCGTTCTTATGGTCGTATCCATGTTCGGCAGCGTCGTAGGTGCTCTCGCGAAAGCCCCGTCCTCGTTGCTCGTCGTGCCTTTTGTTGCCCTCGGCGTGATGGTGCTGGTGGTAGTCGTTTTTGCCGTGGTGTTTCTAGTGCAGTGGCTTTCCTGGAAGCATCTTTCCTACGAACTGCTGCCGGAGGAATTCAATCTGTATTCAGGCATTTTGAACAAGAAGCGCCGCCATGTTCCGTATCAGCGCGTGCAATCGGTCAATCAGCAGGCGGGGGTTTTGCAGCGCATACTGGGCGTGTGCGATGTGAAGATTGACACGGCGGGCGGCGCATCCAACGACGCCATCATGTTGAAGTTCGTGCAGACCTCCGAGGCCGAAGCCTTGCGTTCCGAGATATTCCGCCGCAAGAAGATTTTGTTGGCAGGAGGCGCCGTCGACGAATTCGGCAACGCGTTTGTTTCTGGCATGGTCGTTCCTTCCGCGTGGATGATGGCGAACGCCGCAGGCGACGAGCGCGCCGTGCGTATCGCCTTCGGCGAAGACCCCGCGTCCGTTCGGGCCAGCGCCGCATTCGCCGCGGCAGATGCGCGTGTCGCTTCAACGGCGGCGCAGCTTTCGGGCAATGTTCTCGATGGTGCAGACGAAGTGCTGCAGGACATCCGCGGCGTCTTCGGTGGAGAAGAGGTTGCAACGGGGTCCGTCTCATACGAAACGGGATTGAGCAACAAAGAGCTTTTCTTCGCTGGCCTTTCGGGCGCTGCTGGGCATTTCGGTGTGATTATCGCCGGCATCATCGGCGTGGCGTCGTTTGTGGCGCAGATATTCGAATCAAGCATTCAGGCGTGGACGGAAGACGCGGTGGAGGGCATGATAGCGGGAACGGCCTTGGAAGGAGCCTCTCCGGATGCCGCCGCGTCGGTCGTCGGCGGTGCGTTCAACACGTTCGCATGGGAAGTGGCGTTGTGGGCGGTGCTGTGCGTGATTGCTCTCTGGGCCTTTTCTGTGGTGGGCTCCGTTGTGCAGTATGGTGGCTTTAGGGTCCGCCGTCGTGAAAACCGCATTGAGGTCGAGCATGGTTTGCTGCAGCGTTCGTTTCACGGCGTCGATGTCGATCGCGTGCAGACGGTCGTCATCAAGCAGTCGTTCGTTCGCCGCCTGATCGGTTATTGCGAGCTGTCGGTTGGCAAGATCGATTCGCTCAGCACCGAAGATTCCAATGCGCAGTCTTCATCGGTGCGCGGCCTGGTTATCCATCCATTCGTGAAGGTGTCCCGTGTGTCGGAAATACTCGACGGCGTTCTGCCTGAATTCTCTCATGTGCCGGAAGAGACGGTGCGTCCCGCCGCTGTTGCCCTTCGCCGCGCCATCGTTCGTCGCAGCGTCATTCGCAGCGTGTCGTTTTGGCTGTTCGTCGTTGCGGTTGCTGCCTATGCGGGACTCGTGTACACGGCGGCTTCGGGAATGGTTGTTGTGGATCCCGGGCTGTTCTCTATCGTACAAATTGCGTTTTTCGTCTATTGCGGCTTCTTCATCCTGATGTTTGCTTTGAATGTGATAGACGCCGTTTTGTGGTACAAGCGTTCGGCCATGGGATGCAACCGCGTTTTCATGAGCATGACGAACGGCGGCTTGTCCGTGAAGACCTCCATTATTCCGCGCAAGAAAATACAGTATGGCTTCATCAGGACGAATCCGTTTCAGCGTATGGCACATGTCGCCATAGTGAATGCGCGTACGGCTGCGGGCGTCGGAGGCACGACGGAGGCGTTGTGGGATGTTTCCGAGGAGGATGCCGCTGCGTGGATTGAATGGATCAGGCCCCGGACGGAGTCTTCTGTAACTGAACGATGACGAATCGGCGCTGTCATCGGCGGATTCGGTTCCTATGCTAGAATGCCGTTTATGAACACGAACGCTGAAAACAACCCATCTTCGCAAGGCTTTTCCAAGCCTTCCAAGGACACGGCGGACGCTTCTGCATCCGCGTCTCATGCGTGGCGGATTTCTTCGTTTGAAGACATTCGCGACCTGCCGGCTTCTTCGGTGGTGCCGGAAGAACCGTCCAAGGCGCGTCGTTCGTCGGCGCGTTCGAAAAAGAAGCCCGCGCGCGAATACACCGTCGGTGAAGAGATTGCCAACTCCATCTCCCACGGAATCGGTGCGGCTTTGGCCGTGGCGGCCATTCCCATCTGCGTCGTGATTGCGGTCTCTCACGGCGGCGGCGTTGCTTTGGCGGCGGCTCTTATTTACACCATTTCCATGCTGCTCGAATACCTGGCGTCAACGCTTTATCACGCGTTGGTTCCGCTGCCGGCGAAAAAGGTGTTCAAGGTGCTCGATCATTCGGCGATTTATCTTTTCATCGCCGGCAGCTATACGCCGTTTTGTCTTATCACGCTCGCGAATTCGAATGGCCTTTTCCTCTGCATCGGGGTATGGGCGCTAGCCATTGTGGGCATTGCCTTCGAGGCCTTCTGGGTGTATAGGCCGCGCTGGATATCGGCGGTCATCTACTTGCTGCTTGGATGGTGCGTCGTGGGGTTCCTTCCCGCGCTTGTCTCCAGCCTCGCGTTTCCGGGGCTCATGCTGCTTCTGGCGGGCGGCATCTGCTACAGCATCGGGTGCGTGTTCTACGTGCTGAAGAAGATTCCCTACATGCATACGGTTTTCCATTTATGGGTGCTTGCAGGCAGCATTCTTCAGTTCCTTTCCATTGTTTTGTACGTGCTGTAATCATGCGGCACGTGCCGCGCAAGAACGCGGTTTGGTTTTCCGCCTGGTCGGCGGCGATTTGATAAGGTGTGACGCTTCCTCATGGACATTGGAATAAGCATTCTGGTCACGTTTGTCCTCATTCTTGTCAACGGGTATTTCTCCGCCTCCGAGATGGCGCTCGTCAATGCCCGCAAGGTTGTTCTTCAGAAGGAAGCAGAGGAGGGTTCGAAAAAAGCCGCGCGAGCGCTTGACCTCGCGGCCGATTCCGATCGCTTCCTCGCCACCATTCAGGTCGCCATTACGCTCGTCGGGTTTTTTGCCTCCGCGGCCGCCGCTACGAACCTCTCGGAGCCTCTTTCCCAGTGGCTTTCCTCGTTCGGCGTCGAATGGCTGGCGCTTGTGGCGCCTGGCCTTGCCCCCGTGCTGATCACTTTGATCGTGTCGTATTTCAGCATTGTGATAGGAGAGCTTGTCCCCAAGCGCATTGCGCTTTCCTCCGCCGAGTCGGTTTCGAAGGCCGTCGCCGGCCCGCTCTCTATTTTCCAGAAGATATTCAGCCCCATCGTTCGATTCACGGCCGCTTCGGCCGACCTGCTGGCGCGCATCATGCGCGTTAAAAGCGCAGACGATCGACAGGATGTCTCGGAAGAGGAGATTCGCTATATCGTCGCCGACAACGAAGAGCTCGACGATGACGAAAAGCGCATGATTCACGAGGTTCTGGACCTGGGAGATTCTACGGCGGGCGAGGTCATGACCCCGCGCGTCGATATGATCATGGTTGAAGACTCCGAAACGGTGAAGCAGGCTATCGACCGCATGCGCGGCACGGGCTACTCGCGTCTTCCGGTGTTTCACGAAGATCAAGACGACGTCATCGGCATTGTTCGCTATAAAGACCTCATCAACCCTCTGCTTGACGACCGAGAGACGGATGCGGTTGTCGATTACCTTGCCGATGTGGACTTTGTGCCCGAAAGCAAGGACCTGCTTCCGCTGCTCAACGAAATGCAAACGAATCGTCAACAGATGGCCATTGTCGTCGACGAATACGGTGGAACCGCTGGTTTAATTACCATCGAAGACATCGTTGAGGAAATCGTCGGCGAAATCATAGACGAAACGGACTTCGGCGAAAACGAGCATATCACCCAGCTGTCCGACCACGAATGGGTTATTGCCGGGTCGTGCCCTTCCGATGAGGCGAAAGAGCTTGGCTTGCCTGTCGAAGAGAGCGAATCGTACGAAACGATCGCCGGATGGCTCATGAACACGTTCGATTGCGTTCCTCAGCTCGGCGACGAGTTCGTCATCGGCGGCTACGGTTTCAAGGTGCAGCAGATGAGGCGTCGCCGTGTGTCTCAAATACGGGTCAAGCGCCTCGAAGAGGCCAGCCCCGAAGCTCAAAAGAACGAGGATGCCAAGGAGTAGCAACGCAGCGAATGCGATAAGGAGGGCCCGTATGGCCGAGGCGAAGAAGCTCCAACGCTCTGGCGACGAGGCCATTGCCGGCGTGTGCGCTGGGATAGCCGATCGCTTCGACGTGGATCCTCTCGTCGTTCGCATTCTTGCCGTTCTTTTCGCCATTGTGACGTTTGGGCTTGTGCTGCCGGTGTATGCGGTTATTTGGCTTGTCATACCCAAGCGCCTTGACGCGTCTATTCCTATAGAGTGCGCTGCCTATGTTTCTGCCGAGTCGGAAGGCTGCGCGTCTTCCGACTCGCGCGTGCGCTCTCGAGCTCGCTCGCGTGGTGCGGCTCCTGTTCCTCCTGTCGGGTTTTCGCTCGATGAGGGGCGCGTGGTGGAGGATTCCGTGGCACAGCCTGCGGAAAAGCCCGAAGATTGTCCCTGCGAAATGGTAGGCATGACGGGCTGGTCTCGCTTCTGTGTGTGGATCGGCTCTGTCATCTTGGCCCTTGAGGTCGTGGTGGTTTTCGACATTGTGGTCGAAGGCGTTATGTGGTGGCAGTTGTGGCCTCTGACGTTCACCGTTGCCGGTTTCGTGCTTATGCTTGTTCCATCCAGCCGCGGGTCACGGACCCGGCGATTTTCGGCGGGGCTTTCGATCGCGTCCGTGAGCGTTGTGGCCTTGCTTATGACAACGGGGCTTATTGCCTGGCAATCGGCCATCGTTGCCGTGGACGAGCTGTGGCCCGTGCTGCTTGTAATTGCGGGTTTGCTTTTGATGAGGATGTCGCTTCACAACGACACATTCGATCTTGTCATTGCGTTGGTTATCGTGGTGGTGTGCCTGGCGGTGGTGTTCCTTTTTGCTGTTCCAGGTCCGTTGGAGCGCGCGGTTATCAATACGCCGCTCGGCGTTCGCGTATACGATGTCAATCCCTGGGCCTAGGAGGCGCTGATGGCGGACAGTCAGAAAAACTCGCGTCATCCGCGGATGGCGGTCGTTCTCGGCGTCGTGCTCATCGTACTCGGCGTATTCAATTTGGCGGGAAACGTTTTCCCCGGCGATATATGGTTTCGCCTCGGGCAGATTATGCGTGCTCTTTGGGGAATTATATGGCCGAGCGCGTTCGTTGTCGCGGGCGTGTATCTGGTATGGGCTTCTAGGCGTGGGAAGCTGGCCGGCTTCACCTCGTCAAGGCCGAGGGGCCCGTTCCGCCGTAGCCTGGAGGATCGCCGGTTTTTGGGAGTATGCGGTGGCATAGCATATTACTTCGGCGTTGACTCTACGGTCGTTCGCATCATCGCGGTGATCCTTCTTGTCATTGCGGCCCCGACGGTCTTGCTTGCATACGCGGTTATAGCGATAGTTGTTCCTTACGCGTAGAATCGTTGTCGCGGCAACAAGGCTCAGGTCTCGAGAGCCCTGCGTGCCCATGCGTTTTCTCAAGGGCACACGTGCGGTTGCGCGATGCATGCTTTCGTTAGGCTGCGGTCGGTGGGCGGCCCTTTAAGGGCGACGAGCGGATTGCTCGGGGGTAATTCAAAAAATCGCTACAGAGCATGTTCTATTCGTCAAAACGCCTGTTCAAGGTGTTGTCTTGGTATTGTTGCGCCTCTTATTCGGTCGGTAGGTCTTCTCCAGGCCTGCGCTTATCGAGTACAATAGCGGAGTTTTTCGCAAGCGCGGGATGCGTTCACGTATTGCCTGCGCCTTGTCCGCTTGGGTCGAAACGACCGCTGATTATTGGAGGCTTGTTGGCACAGAAGACGGCACATACCCTGTCTCGCAGCGCGATTGTCGCGCTGGTCGTTTGCTGCGCCGTCATTGCGGTTGTTGCTGTGTCGGTCTTTGCTCTGACTCCCGCAATTGCTTCCTACGATGTTGATTCGGACACGATTGGCATTGGCGTGCAGAAAAACACCGTCTCCCAGGACGACAAGGCCGAACCGTCGGAGCGAATAGAAACGTCTTCTGCCAACACGTCGTCGGCCTCTTCTTCCGCTGCTCGTTCTATTACGGTGAAAGACCCCGATCCCGTCATCGTTCTTTCCGGCTATGACGTAACCAATGAAAACACGGTCGCAGCGGCCCTTGCGCTGGGCACGATGGACCCGCTTCCTACCGCGCCTCACATTCTTCCCGACGAAAGCGACGGGTGGACTCTCGGATCTGCTTCGGCATATAGCTATGCGGACAACGACGACGGCAAGGGCAATTTCGGAACCGACGCGACGGCTTCTGGCGTCCCTCTTACATGGGACGGCTTGACGGTTGCCGTGCCGGAGTCGCAGTCGCACCTTCTGGGGCACCCTGTGGCCATCCGCTATGGTGAGACGATCATCGTTGCAACGGTGACCGATACCGGAGGCTTCGCCGGCTATGGCAGGGCGATTGATCTTGCCCCGGGCTGCTGGAGGCTCTTTGGGGTGTCGGATGTTCACGATTGGGGCGTTCGAGACGTATACTATAAATTCCTATAAAGATCGGGTTTACCAAGATGCGCATTTCGCGCATCTTTTGTTTCGGGAAGGTGCGATATGGCTAACATCATTATTGTCGGATGCGGCCGTGTTGGCTCGGAGCTTGCAACGTTGCTTTCTCAGAATGATGGCAACGTGTGCGTCGTCGATCGCAACGCCGAAGCGTTTTCTAATCTGAGCAGAAATTTCAACGGGACAACGTTGCAAGGTCTCGGATTCGATGAAGATGTGCTGATTCGCGCCGGCGTCGAAGAGGCAGATGTTGTTGCGGCGGTTACCCAGTCGGACAATTCCAACCTTATGGTGGTAGAGGTTGCCCGGCGAATCTTCCATGTCCCTCATGTTATCGCCCGCCTGTACAATCCTGCGCGCGAACGCGCGTACATGCAGCTTGGTCTTGACTACGTATGCGGCACCTCCCTTGTCGCCGAGGAGCTTTTTTCCAAGATTCTTTCCGGCCACGGCAGCCATCTGGATACGTTCGGGGATTTCGAGATTCTCCGTTTTTCCCTCGATCTGTCGGTCGTAGGAATGAAGTTCGCGCGTGTTTCGGAGCTCGAACGCAGCCATGGCATTCGTATTGTTGCCTTCGAGCGCCGCGATGGTAGCGCGAGTTCCATTCCTACGAAAGATAGCGTCCTGTATCACGGCGATAGCGTTTTGGCCTGCGTGCGCCATGATTTGCTCGGTTCGTTTTCGAAATACATGCAGATGTAACATACAGCGGGTACACTTTGTTCTGGCGTAGACGTTGTGGCGGGAGGCAAGCGCGCTTCGAGCGTCGTTTTTCGCTTTGGCGCGGGCTTTTGCTCGCATGCGCTGTTCGATGGCGACCGCGTTCGGTTGAGTTTGGTAAACGGCCTATTCGTAGGAGGAAGCAGTGTACATCGTAATCATGGGAGGCGGTAAGGTAGGAAGCTACCTTGCGGGTGTCTTGCTCGACCAGCGCCACGAGGTTGCTGTGCTCGAGGCGAACCGCGCGCAGGCTGACCGCCTGTCCATAGAGCTGCAGGGTCAGTACCTCATCATCAATGGCGACGGGTGCGACTCCGACTTTCAGGAGGACGCGGGAATCAGGAATGCTGACGTGTTCGTTGCCGCAACGGGGCGTGACGACGATAATCTGGTTGCATGCGAGATTGCAACTCGCGTGTTCAACGTTCCGCGATGCATCGCTCGTGTGAACAATCCCAAAAACCGCCGTATTTTCCGCGAGGTGGGAATCGAGAGCGTTTCTTCCACCATGCTTATCGCAAACATGATTGAGGAAGAGGCGCTTTTGGGAAGTGTGGGCGTCGTGTCGGCCCTCTCACGCGGCGACATTGTCCTCATCGAGCTGGGAATTCCTTCTCGCATGAAGCATTTCGACCCAGAGGCGGGCGTTCCTGCCTACATGATAGCCCTGCCGGAGGGCGCTCTTCTTGCTGCAATCGACCGTCGTGAAGACGGCGATGCCGAGATCGCCTCGGTCGATGCCGTTCTTTATCCCGGAGACAAGGCTGTTGTTGTCGCAGAACATGATGTCGTCGACGACGTTCGAGCCCTTTTCGCTAATCTGTAAGTCTGCTTATCACGGAAGGTGGAGAAATGATTCCTCGTTATACTCGTCCCGCCATGGGGAAGATATGGGAGCCGGAAAACAAGTTTGCTATCTGGAAAGAGATAGAGATTCTGGCGTGCGAGGCTCAGGCCGAGCTTGGCCAATGCGGCATAACCAAAGAAGAGGCCGCTTGGATTCGCCGCCACGCCGATTTCAAGGTCGAGCGCATTGACGAAATCGAGTCGGTTACGAATCACGATGTCATCGCGTTTTTGACATGCATGGCGGAATATATCGATGCCGAGATTCCCGAAGAGGAGGAGAAGCCGAGCCGTTGGGTCCACTACGGTATGACTTCGTCCGACTTGGGCGATACGGCTCTTTCGTATCAGGTTACCCAGGCTATTGATGTCATTCTTGAGGACGTTAAAGCGCTCGGCGAGACTTGCAAGCGCCGCGCGTTCGAGTTCGAAGACACGCTCTGCGTCGGCAGAACGCACGGTATCCATGCCGAGCCTATGACGTTCGGCATGAAATTCGGCAGCTGGGCATGGGCTCTCAAGCGTGCGCAGGACCGTCTGCTGCAGGCGCGTGAGGTTGCAGCGACGGGGGCCATATCCGGCGCCGTGGGCACGTATTCGAGCATCGATCCTTTCGTCGAGCAGTACGTGTGCGAGAAGATGGGGCTCGCCGCAGATCCCCTTTCTACTCAGGTGCTTGCCCGCGATCGCCATGCTCAGGTGCTTTCCGCCCTTGCCGTGACCGCCTCTACGCTCGAAAGCATTGCTCTTCAGGTGCGTCTCATGCAGGAAAGCGACGTCATCGAAGCCGAGGAGCCTTTCAAAAAGGGCCAGAAGGGCAGCTCTGCCATGCCTCATAAGCGCAACCCCATCACGGCCGAGCGCGTATGCGGCCTTGCCCGTGTAGTGAAGGCGAACGCCCAGGTAGGGTTTGATAATGTCGCCTTGTGGTTCGAGCGTGACATTTCTCATTCGGGCGCGGAACGAGTCGTTCTTGCGGACAGCTTCACGGCGCTCGACTACATGTTCGGCAAGATGCAGTGGATGCTTGACGGCTTGCAGCTGTATCCCGAGAGAATGATTCATAATATCAACCGTACGCGCGGCCTGATTTACTCGTCCAAGGTTCTTCTTGCCCTGGTAGATACGGGCATTACGCGTGAGGATGCATATGTGATTGTGCAGCGCAACGCCATGGCCGTATGGAGCGATATCCAGAATGCGGTTGACGGCCCGACGTACCGAGAGCGTCTCGAGGCCGATTCTGAAGCTAATCTTTCGAAGGAGACGCTTGACGAAATCTTCGACCCCTGGGCATTCCTTGGGCGCAAGGGCGAGGTATTCCGCAGGCTCAAGGAGCTTGAATTCTAATCACGAGGCAAAGGCGGCATAGCGTTTCGAACGTATTCGTGTTATCGCTGCTGAGCCGTGTTTTCTTCGACATATCTGACATTTAAAGCCGGGTCTCGCACATTGTGCGGGCCCGGTTTTTTGCGCTATCGATTTTTGCTCACATGCGCGTAGCCGCGCCAAGGCAGCTGTTTGTTTTTTGTACCGCGGGGATGCCTCCATTCGTTAGTATTAAATAAAAGTTAATACTCAAGAATATAAATACCTAAATAAGAGTTAAAAGAGAGAAAAATTATTAACAAATTCCTAATACTAAGTGGAAAACTCTTTGGCCAAAAGTATCAGGGCCTAAAGCCCACTGCTTGGCTCGACTGACCCGCTGCGGCCTTGCGTAGTCGAAAAGCGTTGTATGTGAGAAGGAGGCTGGAGACTGGGCGGAAAGTTGAATCCGCAGGGCTCGAACGGGGTTCGCAAGCATGGCGGGAGACGATAGAGCCGGAGACTGCGACTCGTGGTCAAAAAGGACGCATTAGGAGAAAGGGAGAAACCGTTCGCATTGAAATACATACCGTTTATCGGCCGCAAGCATCATATAAGAGAGTTAAAAGCCCCATTGCATTGGAGAACCGTTGGTTTTGAGCTGCAAATTGTCTCCCTATAGACCCATTTTGACCACGGCCGTCGTCTGGCGCGTTTGAGGTTCTCCAAATGCGCCTCTTTTGACCACGAGAGGAGCTCGGCCTTTGCATGCCAGGGTATGCTAAGGCTGTGCATTTTCAGGCGCGGAGTATGCGAGGGCTTACGCGTCTCGGACGCAGGGCACGCTAGGGCCTGCGTCCTCGAACGCAGGGCATGCTAAGACTAGGTTCCTCAGGCACAGGGCGTACTAAGATTAAGCGCCCTCAGACGCAGGCTGCGCTAAAGGCTACGCCTTCCAGACGCGCACGAGCGTATGGGCGTCGTCGTCCGAGGGCATGCCAAGGTAGGTGACGATGACATCGTGGGTGCCCGTGGACGCAAGGAAATCTCCGTAGTCGTCGCATCCGTCGGGGCATGGCAGGGTAAAGTAGGTTCGTGCGGCAAAGTCTATTCCGCTGACCGTACGGGTTGATTTGACCATGAAATAGGAGCCGGACCATGCGGGGGCCGCGGTGGGATTTCGGTCGAAGCAGAACCATTCCGACCCGCTTGAACCACCGCGATCGATAGGGGCAAACGTTCCGATTCCGCTGAGTCCTCCCTGATTTTGATAGGAAGCGTCGAACGAGAACGTGAACCGTCCATTCACATATCCCGCATCAAGGGGCTTCATGGGGGTGGGCAGCGTGAGTTCGTCTTTCTTCGATCCGCTATCGGCATCAAGAAGCGTCATCTGGTAATACACGCCTGTCGTGTCAACGCGGGGCGTTATGACCACTTCGTCTCCGGTGGAATAGGGTGCGGTTCCCATGCGCCCCTTCGACCGCCAGTCTTCGCGGACATCGGACGATCCGAATGAGGCCGATTTCAGAAGAGAGTCTTCGGCGCTTGCGTTGCCCGAAGACGCGGGCACGACCTGCCAAAAGGCTCGATTGCCGGCGGTGCACAGATAGGGTATTTCATAATCCGATGTTCCGGTTTCCACCAGCACGGGAGACCCGATTGACGTTCCCGAAGCGCTTGCCTGGTAGATGCGCCATTCGCCCGAGAGGCAGTTTGCTTCGGTCCAAACGACGCCATGTTCGTTGCAGCGTATATCGCAGATATCGAACCCTCGTTCGGTGCTGACGGGCGCCTCCAGGATGGTGGTAAGCGTTCCATCCGATAGATTGAGGATGGCTCCTTGGCAGAGGGGGTCTGCCCCTTCGGTGGGAAGAAGGCACGCGGCGCAAGAGTCTGAATTCGCCCAGACCAAAGACCCGTAAGGAAGCTTGTATTCGCCGGACAGAGCCAGCGGCGCATCGCCCTCAATGGCGGAAAGCGCACCTTCGTCGCTCAAAGAGACGACGGCGTCTTCCGACACTTCGAGCGTTGCGACCGTGCTGCTCGCTTCTTTTGCTGTTGTGGCCACTTGCGCTCCGGCACCTATGGCGAAAAGCGCACCTATTCCCGCTGCACCGACGATGAGCTGTCGGCGCGTGAGCGTGGTGTGCTTGCCTTCGGGCAGGGGAATGCGGACTTGTTCGTTGAGGGCGTTTGGCGCCTGCCTCATTTTCGGACGTGAGGCATTGGCCGCGCGCGCGGTTGCGGCGTGGCTGGCTTTGAAAGCTGCGCTCGAGGCGCCTTTCGCCAACGGGCCGAGGCCTACGCTTGCGGGACGCGTATCTCGAACGCGTCCGCCCCGCCCGCCTGCGGTATGTCTCGACGCCCTGCTTGAGGAAATGCCGACAGAAGCCCTGCGTGCGCGCGAGGGCGAGGAGCCTCCGACGGGGCGCGCCGTCCTTACATGAGGAGAGCGCGTGGAGGGCGTACGTCGTGGTGTTGGTTTTCTTTCAGCCATAGACGCTTATTGTGTCATTTTGTTACCAGGAAGCGTCTATGGCATTGCGAATCGTTACAATAAACGCAAACCGGGCTTGGCAAAGTCTAAGACAAAAGCCAAGGGACGCCCCCGAGACTGTATGAGGAGTGCTAATTATGAGTAATGAAACTCGTCGCATCCTACTTGTAGAAGACGAAAAGGCCATTCGCGATGCTGTCGCTGGCTTTCTTGAGCGTGACAACTATTGGGTTACCGCCGTCGGCGACGGTCAGGAAGCCTTGGAAGAATTCGGTAGGCATCATTTCGACCTGGTCGTTTTGGACCTCATGCTTCCGCGCGTTCCGGGCGAGAACGTATGCCGCGCGATTCGCGACAACTCCGACGTACCCATCATTATGCTGACTGCGAAGGGCGATGTGGGAGACCGTATCATCGGCCTCGAGCTCGGCGCCGACGACTACCTCGTCAAGCCGTTTTCTCCTCGCGAGCTGGTTGCGCGCGTGCGCGCTCTTCTGCGCCGCGCTCATGTGGATTCCGAGCCTCAGCGCGAAGTGCTTGAATTCGGCGAGCTGACCATCGACGTTTCCGGCCATAAAGTCCTGGTCAACGGCGAAGAGGTTGATCTTACTGCGAGCGAGTTCAAGCTGCTCACCACGTTGTCCCGCTACCCCGGCCATGTGTATACGCGCATGGAGCTTGTGGAGAAGGTCCTCGGCTATGACTTCGAGGGCTATGAGCGCACCATCGACTCTCACGTTAAGAATCTGCGCGCCAAGATCGGCGACAACCCTCGCAATCCGAAATGGCTGCACACAGTTCACGGCGTCGGATATCGCTTCGAAGATCCCACGAAGCAGCAGGGATAATTCCATATTAGAATTGGGCACGGCAAGGCCCGGCTCTTTGGGCCGGGCCTTGTTTGATGATGCCGCATATCGCGAGGAGGTGGCGTCTGCGCCATGGTGTCTTCGTCCGAGAAACCCAGCAAAGAGCATAAGGGCGCGTTCGCGCGCGTTCGTGACAGAATATTCGAGTGTTCGTACACAACGCGTGTCACGTGCACATTCGCGCTCGTGGCCATGATGACCGTCGTCGTGGCTATGGGCGTGCTTTCGTATGTATGGGAGCAGCATTTCCAGGCGTATACGAGAGAGAACGTTCAAGAGCTTGCGGATGCAACGGCGAAAAGCGTTGCGAGCCTCTACGAAGCGAATCACGAAACCGCTATAGAGGAAATCCGCGAAGCGGGGGGAGGAACGTATCCGGCAATAGGGATTGACGATGTCCAGCCTGCTCAATCGGCACATGCACTGCAGCCCGGCATGGGTATTCAGGTTTCAAGCATGCAGACGGGCCAGGTTGTCTACGACTCGTCCCTTCCTAATAGCGGGTCATCTGACGGTTTTGGCCCCAATATTCTTAACGAAGAATCCTTTGCCCCGAACGGCAACGACAAAATGGCTACGTCGTCTATCGTCTTGAGCAACGGCAAAGTTGTCGGATCGGTCCATATGTGGGTTTACGGCTCGGAGGTTCTTCTTTCGAAAGCCGACCAGACGTTCAGAAACCAGAGTTACCAGGCCATGGCCTTCGCTGCCGTACTTTCGGTTTTGCTTGCGTCGTGCATAGGCTTCTTGTTCGCGCGCGGTCTGGTGGACCCCATCAACCGCATGACGCGCACTGCTGCGGCCATCAAAGAAGGAGACCTGTCGGCGCGTACGAATCTCGAAGGCGATGACGAAATCGCCGAATTGGGAAAGACGTTCGACGCCATGGCGGAAAGCGTCGAGAAGAATCAGCAGCTCGAGCGCAGGCTCACGATGGATGTGGCCCATGAATTGCGCACGCCGCTTATGGCGATCCAGTCCACGGTCGAGGCCATCGTCGACGGCGTGTTCGAGCCGGACGAGGAACGCCTCGGCACTATCAACCTCGAAGTGAGGAGGTTGGGAAGGCTAGTCGATGCTCTTCTGCGCCTTTCGCGCCTTGAGAGCCGCTCTACTCCCATGAACGAAGAGGTCATCAACGTCGGTGAGCTCATCAGGCCCTTGGCCCTCTCCCACGAGGCGTTCGTCAACGATGCCGGCCTCACTCTCGAGTTCGACGCCGAAGACGAGGTCATGGTGTATGGCGATCGCGATATGCTCAGGCAGGCCACGGCTAACCTCATCTCGAATGCGGTGCGCTACACCCCTGCTCCTGGAAAGATTACGGTCAAGGTCCGCAAGGGCGACATCATGGCTTCCATTTCGGTGAAGGATACGGGCATCGGCCTTTCGCCCGAGGAATGCAAAATGGTCTTCAACCGATTCTGGCGTGCTGAAGAAAGCCGCCAGCGTCAAAGCGGCGGTCTTGGCGTCGGCCTGGCTGTCGTCAAGGAAATCGTCGATCGTCACGGAGGCTGGATTCAGGTCGAGGGCAAGAAAGGCGAAGGCGCCTGTTTCACCATCCATATTCCTTTGTACGACTTTGAGCGCATCAAGGCGCAGAAGGAGAAGGAGCAGAAAGGCAAGGGGCAGGGCCATAGGCAAAAAGGCCGCAGGTAGCGCGCGAACCGCATCTCTCTGCGGCTTGAGGGCAGCTCGTATTGCGGCGATTCGTCTGCGTGGCGCGCAAAGGCCTGCGATATGCGCGGTTGTTGCAGGTTACAGCGGCTAAACGGCGGGTCTTAAGACTTGCGATGCGCTGCTTGCTTTGGCATTATTCCTTGTTACGAAAAAAAATGCGCTTAAGCGCCTGGAAAGGACGAATCCCAAGTGTCTCAACGTAATCCGATGAACGACCGCTATCAAAGCGAGGTCAAGGGCCAAACCAAAAAGTCCGCTGCGTCCGCAAAGCCCAAGAGCAAAGCCGCCGCGAGCGTCTACATCAAGCCGAGCGGCCACACCCCTCAGGAGAAGAAGGCCATCAAGAAGCAGCAGCGCGCAAAACAGGCCGAGCTCGACCGCATGTTCTACAATCCCCCTACCGAACGCTATAAAAAACTGCGTCGCATCTGGTGGTTTTGCCTGATCGCCGCCATTGTGCTGACGGTGCTCGGCATGGTCTTGCCGAATTTGCTCCCTGGAGTGGTTTGGGCTTCGTGGGGTTGCATCATCCCCGCGTACGCGTTCATCATCGCAGCCGTCTGGCTCGACTTCTCCAAGATTCGCAAGGTTCGTCGCGAATACCAGATGGAAATGATGAAGAAGCACCCAAAGCAGGTGAAAGAGCACCTCGTCACCAACGCGAACAACCAGCGTGCTGCCGAGAAGGAAGCGGCTCGAGAAGAAAAGAAGAAGACGCGTTCGAAGCGCTTCTTCGGCAAGAAGGAAGAAGAGCCGCAGGTTTCCACCGAAGAGGCTCAGAAACAGGCCGAAGAAGAGGCGGCGAAAGTGAAAGAGCGCGAGGATGCCTCCAAGCCCATTGCCCAGCTGAAGGCCGAGCGCGAAGCGGCGAAAAAAGCAGATCAGGCGAAATAGCGCCTATCGAAACGTTTGAGAACGACCCCGAAGCTGAATGCTCGGGGTCGTTTGCTGTTCTCCTTTGAAGCGCGTCATCTGCTATACTGCGCATTCGCGAGGTGCATCGTTGGGCCCTGTGCTTCGCTTGCTTATTCGTTGCCCATAGCCCGTGCGGTTTTTTCCGCGCGCGGAACAAAGGAGAATCACATGGAAAAAGCTGCCGTTAAAGGCGCGTCTTCGGCGCGCACGTCTTACGTTGCTGAGGCGGGCATGATCGCTGCCGTGTATGCGGCGTGCACGCTCGCTGCACTCGTGCTCTTGCAGGGTCTTGCATGGGGGCCGGTTCAGTTCCGCATTTCCGAGGCGCTTGTCGTTCTTGCCGTCTTGACCCCCGCCGCCGTTCCGGGACTTACCATCGGATGCATCGTGGCGAATGTTGCCAACATGGTTATTGCAGGCACGGGCGCGCTCGGCTTGCTCGACGTGGTGTTCGGCTCGCTCGCTACGTTGGTCGGAGCGTTGTGGTGCCGTAAATTCGCCTCGCGTCCGGCAATTGCGCTGCTGGGTCCGGTAATCGCCAATGCCGTCATCGTCCCTGCTTACCTCCCCATCCTCCTGCAGGGTCTGGGCTTCTACACCATTCCCTTCACGACGATCAGCCTGGACGGCGCATACATTCCTATGTATCTGTTCGGCCTTGTCGCTACGGGCGTAGGTGAGGCGGTCGTGGTCTATGCTCTGGGCATGCCGCTCCTGAAAGCTCTTGGCAAGGCGAACATTTTCAAGAATCTTTCTTAGGAATCAGCCTCCCGACGGATTTGGCCATCTTTTCAAGGACTCTGTTTCTTGACGGGTTAAGCGCCTCCTCGAAGGCTGCGCCCTTTGACGAGTCCGAAAATAGCCCCTTGATTTTGCCCGCGCTCCCCAACGGCGCGGGTTTTTTGTGTCCGAAGTCGTCGAGGGCCTTCGAACCATGGCCTTTCCTGGGCATCGTGAATTCCAAGACGGCATCGCAGGCGCTTGGGCGAATTTGCGGGCAAACGGTTGCCGCGCAAGGCAGTGTGCTCTTCGTCTGTTCGACGGTTTTTTAGGTCGACGATGGCCGAAGGGGTAGAATGGGAAGGCAATGTCGGAGGGCGTCCAAGAACGCGTTCGCTGCGCCGGATACCCGTTATAGAAGGAAGCGTATGAACCCTGTCATTTTGATTCCTGTCTTTATCTCGGCGCGCCGCCATGCCGAAGTGGGCCAGGTCACTTCGACCTACGATCATACTACGTCTCTTTCGTCGCAAGGGGAGCTTCCTCGCTGCCTTGACTCGTTGAGAAAAGTACGAGGCTTGGGTCATATCGTCATTCTTGTCGCGGCCGAGCCTTCCATTGAGAACCAGGCGGCAAGCAAGGCAAGGTCGATCGCTGAGTACTTTTCCGACCTGAGCATTACGGTTGTCGGCGCTCCTGAGCTGGCGCTGATCAGGCAGCGTATGGAGCAGTTGGGCGTTCCCGTCCGCAACGAGATAGGCCTTTCCGGTTATGGTGCGGTAAGAAATCTTGGCCTTTTGGTTGCGAACATGCTCGATTTCGATGCCGCCGTCTTTCTCGACGACGATTCCGTGGTGGAGGACGAGGCGTTTCTCGAGAAGGCCATGTACGGTCTTGGGAAGCTGACTCGCCGAGGCGTGCCCATTCTGGCAAAGACGGGGTATTACCTCAACGAGGAGGGCAGCTTCCTTTCCAATAAGCCAACGAAGTGGTACGACCATTTCTGGCAGCAGGGCAAGGCTTTCAACGCTTGGATCACCAAGGCCATGGCGGGTCCGCGTCTTTCCCGCTCGAACCACGTTTGCGGCGGCTGCCTTGCTTTGCATAAAGAGGCGTTTCGACGCGTATCTTTCGACCCCTGGGTCGCTCGCGGCGAAGACCTCGACTACATGCTCGACCTTCGCATGTACGGTAGCGATATCTGGTTCGACAACCAATGGGTGATGCGCCACCTTCCTCCCGCAACGCCGCGTGAAGGGCTGCGTTTTCGCCAGGATATCTTCCGTTGGCTCTACGAGTATCGCAAAATCGAATATGCACGCACGCAGATCGACCTTTTGCAGATTAAGCCGCAGTCGCTTCAGCCGTATCCGGGACCGTTTTTGGAGTCGAACATAACGAAGCGAATCAGGCGCACGGCGTTGCTGCGCTCTATCGGGCGACCGGATGGCCGGGGCTACAGACAGGCGGCCAAATCGGCAACGGGCGAGGCGGCGAAATACGCCGAAACCCACTGCTCGAAGTATTTCGAATTCCAATTCAAATGGCCGGCCATCATGTCTCGCTTCGAAAACGACGTGATCATGCAGGGCATTCTGGTTCAATCGAGCAACCAGGAGCAGCAGCGCATGGAGCAGATGCGCCATGATGCAGGAAGCATCAGCCCGGGAGAAACGACAGAGATTCGTCTGAACCTTGGTGCAGGTGAGTAGCGCATGGCCACGTTCATCATCGCTGCGCTCGTCGGCATCGTCGTTGGTCTTCTTTCGGGGCTTTTGGGCATCGGCGGCGGCACCATCATGGTTCCGCTTTTCCGGCTGGCGTTCGGTCTTGACCCCATTCAGGCTACGGCTACATCATTATTCACCATCATTCCCACGTCCGTATCGGGGCTGGTGAAGCATGCTCGCAACAAAACGAGCCTGCCCCGCGTCGGCCTGCTGTGCGGACTGGCCGGAGCCTGCCTTTCCCCTGTTGGAGTATGGGCGGCAACGAAGTCTCCGGGGTGGGCCATCATGGGAGCAACGGCCCTGGTTGTTGCGTATTCTTCTATCACTATGTTCCGAAAAGCCTTGGCGGCTCCCAAAAAAGGAGAACAAGAAAAAAAGAAAGAAGTCCCCGAAACGCAGGGTCGGCAAGAGGGTTTTCCCTCCATTAAGCTTACGCCTGCGTATTGCGCGAAGGTTGCGCTCATTGGCGTCGTTGCCGGTCTTCTGAGCGGCTATGTCGGTGTGGGCGGAGGCTTCATCATGGTGCCGCTTTTCATGACCTTGCTTTCCATTCCGATGCGCTTGGCATCGGGAACATCCCTGATCGCCGTATGCATACTTTCGGTTCCCGGAACCATCGAGCAGGCCCTCCTTGGTAATATTCATTTTCTGCTCGGCATCGCAATGGCGGCAGGAAGCATTCCCGGCGCTTTTGTGGGAGCGAGCATGGTGAAAAAGGTTCCTGAGCGTACGTTGCGCTTCGTTTTCGCCGGTTTTCTTCTTGTCATGGCGCTTGTGCTGGTGGCAAACGAACTTGGCCTCATTGGCTAGAAGGAGGTTTCCATGAACATCTTGGGCGTAAAGGGCAATTACGCGAAGCTGCTTGACCTGGTTTTGTTCGCAGCGGCTACCGTGTCGGCCGCGGCAATCGTGATTGCTACCGCAAAGCCCGATTCTTTCGGCGACATGAACGTGTTCGCGGGCGTGACGTTCACGGTTTGCGTGGCGCTTCTGATATACCTTCACCTGAATCCCGATAGCGTGCGTGCGCGCCAGTCGGACACTATTCTGAAGATTGCTTCCGAAACGCTTGCGTGTTTTCAGGAGGGATTGAGCGTTGATACGGCTCAGAAGGTGTGCAGGCTGCTGCTTCCGGCCACGGGCGCCCACGCCGTGGCGATCACGGACAAAGACCACATCCTCGGCTACGCCGGTTTGGGAGAAGAGTCAAGCGCGGCTGGTTCTTCCATCCGCACGAAGGCCACGCATGCGACTCTTGAAGATGGGCAGATTCGCGTGCTCCACTCTCCGAGCGAAATAGGTTTTCCCGATTCGGTCAAGCATTTGCGCGCGGGCATCATCGTGCCTCTTCGCCGCGGCGAAGCCATCATCGGTACGTTGAAATTCTACTATCGCCATCCGAGCGATACTACCGAAACCCAGGTGGCCCTGGCGGAGGGCCTTGGCGAGCTCATGTCCACCCAGATTGCCGCCGTTGAGCTTGAGCAGCAGACCAAGCTTGCTACCACCATGGAGCTCAAAGCGCTTCAATCCCAGATTAACCCGCATTTCCTGTTCAATACTATCAACACCATTGCCTCTCTCGTGCGCACCGACCCCGAGCGCGCTCGCATGCTTCTGAGGGAGTTCGCTATCTTTTATCGTCGCACGCTTGAGAATTCGGAAGACTTGGTTGAGCTGATGCGCGAAGTAGACCAGACCATGCGTTATTTCACGTTCGAGATCGCCCGCTTCGGGGAGGAGCGCCTCTTCATGGACGTAGAGGTCGAGCCTGGCCTGGAAGACCTGATGGTTCCTGCGTTCATGGTGCAGCCTCTGGTTGAAAACGCCGTGCGTCATGCTATGCCGCAAGAAGGCAAGCTTACGATTAAGGTGACGGCGCGAAGCGAAGGCGACGACGTGTATATCTCCGTCGCGGACGACGGAATCGGCATGGATGCCGAGCAGCAGCGCAAGCTCTTGAGCCCCGAGGCGTCGAAGGGCCTGGGCATAGCCATGAAGAACATCAGCGAGCGCCTTACGGGCTATTACGGCACCGAGTCGTGCATGGAGGTGGAATCGCTTCCTGGCAATGGCACATGTGTCACGATGTTTTTGAAAGACGCCCTTCTTGATGATTAGCGCCTGAACGCGAACCGGGTTGCTCGTTGTTCGAAGAAGCACTCGCGCATGCCTTTTGGCTGTTTTCCGCTTTCCTCGGCACAGGAGCGGAAGGCGGACTGTTTCTGGCATGGCGGGTGCTTTTTCGTTCGTGCCGTCTCTCGGCGGACGGTAGGACGTGTGAAACAAACGGCGCAATAACGTCGGTAAATGGTTTTTTCATCATATAAAACCAATAACTTGCCATCCAATGATGCCCATCCTGTCTCATTCCCGTCCAAACTATTCACGGGGCATATGTTTTCGGCTAATATGCAGGAACAGTGTTTGGCAGGCTTTTGCTTGCTAAGGGTGATGGAGGATGTTTTGCTTAATGCAATTATCGTAGACGACGAAGCCCCCGCTCGCTCCGAGCTGCGCTACCTTTTGGGGGAAGTCGGCGGGGTTGAAGTCTTGGCCGAGGCGGCAAGCGTGCGCGAGGCTATCGAAAAAATGCAGAGCTATCCCGTCGATGTGCTGTTTCTCGACGTGAGCATGCCCGAGGTCACGGGTATCCAGTTCGCCGATGCTCTGCAGCGTTTGAAGAACCCCCCTGCGGTCATCTTCGTGACTGCGTATAGCGAGCATGCTCTTGAAGGCTTCAAGGTCAATGCTGTCGATTACCTGGTAAAGCCTGTCGAGATCGATCGTTTGCATCAAGCCGTCAATCGCGCCGCCGAATACGTAACCCTGCACGTGAAGGCAACCCAGTCCGAGCGCATTCCGGTCGAGAAGGGCGGCAAGAAGATTCTCATCGCCATCGACAGCATTCGCTACGTTATGGCGCGCGATGATTATGCGTATCTGCAAACCGATTCCGATCGTTATTTCTCCACGGTCTCGTTGGCTCAGCTCGAAAAGCGCCTCGACGGCCATGGATTCTTCCGCGTTCATCGCGGCTACCTGGTCAATTTGGCCATGGTTGAGGAGGTCGAGCCCGTCACGGGCGGAACGCTCCTTCTTACCCTGAATGGCGTGGAGGAGAAGATTCCCGTTTCTCGCCGCCGTGTGTCTTCCTTGAAGAAGGCTTTGGGTCTTTAAGGCTGCCTTCTCTTGAGGTGAATAGCAGCGCCGCATCCTTGCAGGGTGCGGCGTTTTTTTGTGCGCGGAAAGCCTGATGGAAAACTACAGGTCACGAGTTGTCTGGCTTCCCTGTTTTGTCGGCCCATTCTGCGAGCCTTTTTTCTCTTGGATTTTTCCTAATATGGGCGCGTGCCTGCGCTATGCCTTTGCGGATATCTTGCCGCGTGCGCAACCGCTGCGCCGCGTCTACGCCCGCAGCCTGCTCTATGGCGTCGCTTACGGGGCTGCGATATCCGAACAGAAACCAGTTTTCCGCCAGATAACCGCCTTCCATTCGAATAAGGGAGTCCGCCACTTGGGCGGCGTTGTAGCGCCAATGCAGGTCGCTTCTCATGAGACGCATGGCGAAAAAGGCCGCATAGCAAATAGCGAAGTGGGCTCGCATATGTTCGCCGAGTGGCGTGGGGTAGGGCGAGGGGGAAAAGTCGGACTCAAGAACCTGGAAGGGTTCGGCCAGGCGCCAGAGCTCTCGATACAGGTGAAAGACCTCAGGGGCTTTGAGGTTGAGCTCGCTTGTCACAATGCACGCGTATCCGTCCAAGGTGGCCGTTTCGGCTTCGGTTCGGCCACTTTGCCGACGCAGCGCGTAATCGCGACCCCAGAATACGATGTCGCGCACGCGCACATGTTTGGCGATGTGCTCGCGTTCTTTTCCGTCCGGTACGTCGAGGGCTTCCACCGCAGCGGTTCGTACGCGCGACTTGATGCGGTAATTGCCCGAGCGGCTTGTGGTGTAGCCTTGATCGTCCACGATCCAATGGCGCATATCCTCGACGGCGGTTTCGAGGGGCCGGTGCATGATAAACCCGTCTCCCTGGGCGGCGAGCATGTTCATAATAGCTTCGGCGCGGGACAATCGTCCTGCCACCATGACCATACGACGTGCTCCCGTGTTCTTCTTTATGTCATCGGCCAACGAGCGTACGGCGTGTTCGTCGGGGTCTGCTTCGAGCAGTCGGTAGTCGGCGGGTATGCCATCTTCGTCGAGCACCATGGCAAGGCATACGGTTATACGGCCTTCAGCGTTACGGTTGCCGGTCGAGTCGACGTCGTCGGTGTCGTCGAAAGCGAAGGTGCCCAATACCACGTGCGCGCATTCGAGCGGCGCATGGTTCGGACGGATGCGTTCGTATGCCGACCTCATTGACCGAGCGATGCGTTTGTCGGCATGGGCGATTAAAGGGAGTGCGCGATAGGCTTCGTCGATGGGGAAATCGCACGGGCGCGGAAATGATTCCCGCCGTTCCCAGGTTTCGTGTTTGGGCGAGGCATGTAGCATGCGTTCGACGGCGAAGACTTCGAAGGTGCGCCGCGCCGTAAACGAGTCGTTGCGCGAGGGCTTCGCGCGTTTTTCGGATTCGGTTTCTACGCTGGTCGCCCGTTGCTGCTCGTTGCGTGCGATGGGTTCTATTCCGCGTTTCGCCTCGATTGCGTCAAGGTAGGCTAGCGCGATGGCCACGCCCCAACGAGCGGATTCGGTGTGGTTGGCATCGATGGTGCAGTTGGGCGGAAAAGAGAATTCGATTGCGGACCGGCTTGCGCGCCGCTCTTCGTTCATGGCCGCTACGCGCGCCTCGAAGTGCGCGATGGGGTCGTCGTAATCATTGGCGTAGTCGTCGGCGTACCCGATGGTCTCAATTGTGCGTGTTTTGGTGGTACCGTTTTTGCGGTAGTTCTGCACGATGGAAAGATAGATGCGGCCGTTGCGTTTTGTTTTCTTCAGATGCATGGCAGCCTTTCTCGATGCGATGCGCACGTGGGGGTTCGTTTTGCCGGGTCGGTTCTGCTGCGGCGCTCTTCTGGCTGTACCCCGCAAAACCCCGCATAAATATACAGCTTTCGTTATTGAACCGCAAACGTTTTCCCAGGTAAAGGGCTTGCTTTCGGGGAATGCGCAAAACGGGGTTATTCGCGGGACGACGTGGGCGCATCGGCCGCGTCGCGTCGATACAATTTTCGCGTTGTAGAAACGACGCCTGTGGCGAGAAGGACTTAAGGCTCGGCGTCATAGGAGAAGCAATTGATTTGGAAAACGAAGGGAGCGGTCATGGCCTCGTCGAAAGGCGAACTGACCTATCGTCAGAAAATGCTTCAAGCGAACAAAGAAGCGAAAGCCACGGTGGTTTCGCTCGTGCTCTGCATCGTGGTGTGGGCCGTTGCAGGTTTCGGCCTTGCGGGGCTTGATGTGAAGGTGTTCGGCACGCCTGCGTGGATTATTGGCGGCACGGTGGGTACGTGGGTATTCGCCATTGCGGTGGCGGTGTTTTTGGCAAAGTGCGTTTTCGCCGATTTCGATCTTGATGAAGAGGAAGAGGGAGCCAACCGTGACTAACGCTATTGGACTTGCGGGCTTGGTGCCTGTGCTCGTATTCCTTCTTGCGGCCTTGGGTCTTGCCCTGCTGGTTCGCAGAAGGGCGCGCGCTACGTCGGCGGGCGGTTTCGTCAAAGAATACTTCATCGGCGATCGTGCTCTGGGCGGCTTCGTGCTGGCTATGACCACCATTGCCACGTACGGGTCGGTAAGTTCGTTCGTGGGCGGGCCGGGACAGGCGTGGAATGTCGGCTTCGGCTGGGTGTACATGGCCACGGTGCAGGTTGTCACGCTGTTTTTGCTGTACGGCATCATGGGAAAGAAAATGGCGCTCGTCTCGCGCAAGCTTGGTGCCGTTACGGTCATTGACGTGATTCGCGAACGCTACCAGTCCAATGCCCTGGCAATTGCTGCGGCGTTTATCCTGGTGCTGTTCTTCGTCGCTACCATGGTCGCTCAGTTCGTCGGTGGCGCGAAGCTGTTCGAGGCTGTAACGGGCTATTCGTATGTGACGGGCCTGTTTTTATTTGGTGCGGCCGTAATCATCTTCACGGCGGTCGGTGGTTTTCGCGGCGTTGCCGTGACCGACGCACTGTGCGGTATTGCCATGCTGGTGGGTATCGCCGTGCTTGCCGGCGGTATTTTCAGCGCGGGTGGCGGCTATGAGAATGTCATGAACACCATCCAGGCGAATCGTCCCGAGCTGCTTGAGCCTTTTGCGGGCGGCGCCATGCCTCTCTCGTTGTATTTCACGCAGTGGCTGCTGGTGGGTGTGCTGACGTTCTGCCTGCCTCAGTCGGTCGTTCGTTGCATGGGCTACAAGGATACGAAATCCCTGCATAAAGCCATGATTTGGGGTACGGTTATCATCGGCGCCATGATGATCGGCGTGACTGCGCTCGGTACGTTGGCTGCGGGTGTGCTGACCGATGATCTTGCTGCGTATGGCGGAAGCGTCGACAATATCATTCCCGTTGCCATTGCGCAGACGTTGCCGCCGTGGCTTGCGGGCATTGCGATTATCGGATCCATTGCCGCATCCATCTCGACGGTCTCTTCGCTGCTGATCGCTTCTTCTTCCGCAATCGTCAAGGACCTGTGGCTGCATCGCGCCGAGGTAAAGGGCATCGAGGTGCAGGATGACACCGTCTCGCGCTTCAGCCAGATTGCCACACTCGGCATTGGCGTTATCGTGTTCGTGCTTGCCGTCACGCCCCCCGATGTGATTTGGAAAATCAACATGTTCGCATTCGGCGGCTTGGAAACGGCGTTTTGCTGGGTGTTCGTAGGCGCGCTGTTCTGGAAGCGTGCCAATAAGACGGGTGCGATTGCATCCATGGTGGGCGGCACGCTGGCCTACTGCTTTACCATGGCGATCGGCTTCAAGCTGTTCGGGCTGCATCAGATTGTAATCGGCATCACGGTTGCCCTGGTTCTCATGGTTGTCGGCTCGTATCTGGGCAAGCCTTCGGACGAAAAGAAGCTCGAGGTGTTCTTCCCGGAGAAATAGCCGAATACGCGTTTGCGTGTGATAGTCCGAGCGGGCGAAGGAGCTCTTTCGCCCGCTTTTGCGTTTTCCGTGGACACCCGGCGGCACGGGATATGCCATTCGACGAACAGGATTCATTGCTCGAAATGCTCGACGATATCGAGCAGTTCTTGGCGTCCTTGGGTGATGCCGATTTTCTTATAGATATGCTTTACATGGGTGGCCACGGTGCTTTTCGCCAGGAAGAGTTCGTCGCATATGAAAGGCACCGACCGACCCTTTATGAGCAGATTGAGCACGTCTTGCTCGCGAGGGGAAAGTCCGTATTGCTTGGCGAATTTTCGGATATTGAAAGCGTTTTCCTGATATTGGCTTTCATGCAGGTCCGTGCCACCCATGGCGCTTGTCTCGTTGGCCATTTTTGCTGCGTCGATGAGCCGCCATTCAGACGCTAAAAGGACGAACATTCCGATGAGGCTCAGAATTCCTACGTAGCTCACATTTTGCGAATAAAGAAGCTTTGTTCCTTGTGCGACGATTTCTCCGAAAAGTATGCCGCCTGTCAGGACGAGAAAACCGCGTGCATATGTTTCGATAGGCGACGTACTGAGCTTTTGCGTCATATTGCCCAGAACAATGGCGAAAAACACCATGAGGCAACCGAAGCCCGTGAAGGCGCAGGCAAGGCAGAGGATGCTTGCTTTCCCAGTGGCGAAGGGGAAGAAAAGAAAAGCCAAAGTCATGCATGCGACGCTTGGTTTGTGCGCCAAGGCGGGGCTTTCCGGTCGGGCTCTTTTTACGAGATAAACTGATAGCGCGATTTCAAGGACAAAGAAGGCGCCTATACAGGCGCGTCCCGTTACGTTTTCGGTCATCCATTGAGAATCGTTTTCCAAGACCATATGTCCGCATAGGGCGAGAAGTATTCCGGCCGCTGCAGCCGAGGCAACCAGGCGAAGGTCGAAGAATCCTTTATGCCAAGGAACTGTTCCAGTTCCATGGTCGTCCGATTTGTCGAGCGCTATAAAGGCAGCCAAGAGAAATTGGGGAGAGGGCAATTCCGACGAAAAGATCGAAAGGTTGCCGGATGAATGCTATCGCCATGAAAAGAAGGCAACCGACGATGCTTCCCGACGCGGCGGCGGCAATGCGTTTTCGAAGAGGAAGATCGGAGAGCGGCTGCGACCACGCAAGGGCGATTGACGCTGTCGAAAAGCCTATGAGGGCGGCCGAGGTGTATTGGGCGGCAGTCGTTTCGACAAAGGAATGAACGAGCGCGCCGACAATGCTTGCCGCAGAAGAGGCTAGCGCTCCCGTGCTTCCGGTGAGGTTTCCGAGAATAAGAGGCATTTTCTTTTCGATAAGTATGGCGACGGCGAATGTGCAAAAACACGAAACGAGGACGGTGCTTCTCCATGGAATGGGGTGCGAAAGCGATATTGATGAGGTTGTGAATACGGGTGATGCGGCTAGGAGAAGTATCCAGCAAACTGCCGTTCCTGTTCCTAGCATGACAAGAGGATTGCAAATATCTTTGAGATTTTCTATCCATTCCGAGATCAAGGCATCCTCCAGGTCGATTTATCAGGGGAAATGCGGACATCATCCATATTCGATGATGTTGTTTTCGGCGAATACCCGCTTTGAGCCGATTGTTCGTCTTGCTTTCCGCTTGCAAACTAAAAGCATCGACTGCGGACTTCGGGCTGTCAAGTGAGGTTATGCAACTAGTGCGGTTCGTTCTCTCTTCGGCCGTTGCCCGCGCATTAAGGAGGGGCGAAAGGAGCCATTGTGAAAAACGTAAGTAGAAGGGGATTTTTGGGAGTCGGGGCGGCGTCTGCGGCTGCGTTTGCAGGTATGGGCTTGGCCGGTTGCGCGCCGAAGCAGGCCGAACGGGTGCCCTCAACCGACGGCGGCGCTTGGAGCTGGGAGACGGCTCCCGAAGCGATTGCGGATATCGCATCTGTCGAAGAGGCTGACGTGGTCGTTATCGGCGCAGGCATGGCGGGCATGTCGGCGGCGTGCTCTGCGGCTGAAAAGGGCGCCAAGGTAGTTCTTCTGGAAAAGACGGGCGCTGCGCAGTTCAGGGGAATCGACTATGGGGCCATTGGCGGTTCGCTTCAGCTTGAGGCTGGTATCGACCTGCGCGATCGCAAGGAAGACGTTCTTCAGGAAGTATTGCGATGGGGCGACCATCGTGGTGATTACCGCGTTGTGAAAGCATGGGTGGACAATTCGGCCGAAGCTCTTGATTGGGCGGGCGGCGTCCTTGCTTCCCATGGCGTTGAAATTGCTCTCATGCCGATTGAGATGCAAGTGATACCTGATGCTTGGTACGAGCATTTTGCTACGGACGCTTTTCAAATCGTCCCTACGGAAGAGCTGATTGCTGAGGGGTCGGAAGCTGGCTACGAGCCGCCGTTTGCGATTGGCTGGGCCAAAGCGTTTACGGCCTACGCGAGCGAACTTGGGGTCGATGCGCGCTTCAACTGCGAGGTGAAGCAGCTTGTGAAATCCGAAGAAGGGGCTGTGACTGGAGTCGTCTATAGCGGTGAGACGGGGTTCATTCAGGTGAATGCCGAAAGCGTTGTGCTCGCTACGGGCGGTTACGGCGCCGACGAGGAGATGCTCGATGCTTTCGTGCCTCACCATGCCGAAGACATTCATAACATCACGACCCCCGCACACAATACCGGCGACGGCATTCGCATGGGCGCATGGGCGGGCGGTGCCATAGATCCGGCGCCTCATTGCCCGATGTATTTCGACGAGGGCGTCGAAGGCCTTGAGCACATGCCCTCCATTCCTCTGACAAGGCAGCCTTGGTTGTATCTCAACGACATGGGCGAGCGTTTTTGTAACGAGGACATGCCGTATGCCTATGTGTGCCGTGCTCACAATGCTCAGCCGCGTCATATGAAGTGGGTCGTATGGGATTCCAAATGGGAGGTTGAAGGACCGGCGATGGGAATGGTGGTGTGCAAAGACTTTCGCTCACCCCTTCATGACCCTGAGCAGATTCAGCAGTTCATCGATGAAGGAAAAATTCTTTCGGCCAATACCATCGACGAGCTTCTTGCGAAAATGGACGGTCTAAACGTGGAGAGGGCGAAAGAGACCATCGCTCATTACAACGAACTGTGCGAAGCGGGCGACGATACCGATTTCGGCAAGCGCAAGCAGTGCCTGAACACCATTTCCGAGCTGCCTTTCTACGGCGTTCACGCCGGCACAACGCTGCTTGTGACTATGGGAGGTCTGCAAATCAACGACAGCCAGCAGGTAATCGATGGTAGCGGCATGCCCATCGAGGGACTTTGGGCCGCAGGTAACTGCTCGGGCAGCTTCTTCTTCGGCGACTATCCGATAACCATTTCAGGCGCGAGCCATGGTCGCGCCTGCACGGGCGGGCGTCGCGCAGGACAGTTCGCGGCAGACAGGGCCATGGGCGTCTAGGAACTCGGCGCCGATTTCGAAATACCCCTCCGGGAAGGGCGGCATTGCCGCCCTTCTTTTATAGGACGCGACCCTTGCTTCCTCAGTAGACTTCCTTAGTTTTCTGGTAAAGTTCCCTAGTTGTCCGACCGATTTCTCTAGTTGGGGCGCAATTGTCCGCAGTTCGGGTTCTCTGATTGGCCGGCGAGGTATGGTGCCGGTGCGTTTTCTTTCGACGTGGGTGATTCGTGCTATACATTCTTTTGTGTATTACGGCGAATCCCGAGGCATGTTCTACGACACGCTTGACCTCGGCGGGTGCGAAAAGCCTGCATGCTGTTATTGAAAAGGAAAAGGGGCGGCCGATTTCGTGCCGACCGCCCCTTGAGCGTGCGTATGGTTGTGGCGCTATTCCTCGTGCGAACTCTACTCTGCTTCTTCGGCGGCTTTCTGCGCCGCCGCTTCCCGCTCGGCTTCAATGCGGTTGAGAACATGCATGATGGCGTCGCCCAGGGCGCGGATGGTTACGCCGGCGTTGTCGGGCAGGCAGAGGTGCATGCAGCGGCGACCGCGCTCGATGAGAATAGACAAATCGGCCGCAGCCTGCGCTTTGGCAAGGGCTCCCAGACTTTCCGCTTCAACATCGTGCAAAGGGATGTCCTTGAGTTCGTCGGCGGAGATAAGCAGGAAGACGCCGTTGTTCGGGCCGCCTTTTTGCAGCTGACCGGTCGAATGCAGGTAGCGCGGGCCGATTTCCAGGCACGATGCAACGCCAAGTTTGTCGGCAACGCCGTGGCGGATGGTCTCGAGCGCTTCGCGGCGACCTTCGCCGTCGAACGGTAAGAAAGCGTTCAGCGCGAAGTAATCGCCCGGCTTTACGGAAGAGAACAGCGTATAGAACGCATCCATGATATTGTCGGCCTTGACGCAAGGAGCCATGGTGACTTCGGCCTGGCCCATATGGACCGTGCCAATGAAGGCCTCTTCGAAATCAGGCTCGGGCTCGCCTTCTTCGAGGATTTTAAGGGCGGCCGCCTTGGTGGACGCGACGTCGGGCTGGTCAAACGGGCACACTTTCATCAGGTAGCCGCACATGGCCGTTGCGTACTCCCACATGACGAAATGCCCCGCCAGCTCAATGGCGCTTTCCACGCGATAGGAAAGGCGCGGGATGGAGTCGTTGAGGTATGCGAGGCTCAAATCGAAGTTCTTGCGCTCGTCCCAAAGGTCGGTCTTCGTGGAATAGGTGATGACGCAGCGATCCTTGGGGTCTTCGGCAAGAAGAAGCGAATCGATCTCAATGTTAGGAAGAATGCCGAGACCGTTTTTGCCGAGGCTTTCCGCGACGAGCTGCTCGATCCAAAGGCCCAAGACGCGACCGCGTTTCGGGGTGAAGAAGCAGAATTTATCGCGACCTGCGAGGTAGTTGTCGTACAAGAAAGATGCGAGAACGATGGCTGGGTTGTCCACAGCGTCTTCGCTGCAGGCCTGTTCGGCCTTTTTCGCCTGCTCGAGGAAATCATGCAGGTTGATGCCCACGAGAGCCGCAGGAACAAGGCCGAAGACAGAAAGGGCGCTGAATCGACCGCCTACGGTCGGTTCGCCGGTAAAGCACGCCCGCCACCCTTCGTCCTGCGCGCGTTTTGCGAGATTGCTGCCGGGGTCGGAGATGGCAACAAGGTGGGATGCCACGTCTTCTGCTGGCATGCACTCTTCGAAATAAGAAAGAACAGCGTCAAGCACGCTGCGCATTTCGATGGTGCCGCCCGATTTGCTCGAAACAAGAACGAGAGTTTTGCTTAGATCGGTGCCTGCAAGAATGGTGCGCACACGCGCCGGAGACACGGAATCGAGCACCTTGAAATCAACTGCGTTGCGGTCGATTTTGTTGTATTTGGTGATGGTCATGGGGGCCTGCGTAGAACCGCCTTGGCCGATCAGAAGAACCGTCTTGATCCCATCTGCGATCGCCTTGTCTGCAAAGGCCTGAATTTCTTCGCATGGAAACGGAGGATTGCTCGCAAGGTCCGCCCAGCCCATGAAGTGGGCAGCGCAATCGCACGCCGATTCCTCAAAGTCATAGAGCGTGTGGTCTTTGGCGTGGATGCGGCTTGCGGCCTTATCGCGCACCAAGGTTTTCGCCGCCGGGTAAAGCTTTTCGGTTTCGCTGGCGATCATGGGCGTCTCTTTCTCGCGTTTATAATTCCATACAAGAAAATGGCGCACGATAAAGTGCGCCACCGATATTTCTGCTGTTCGAGATATTGTAGCAAATGCCCGTTGCTGAACGCTACTTTTACGGCTCCTATATGGAGGGATGATGATGACGCCCTGAAGAGAGCGGTGCCTTTGCGTCAGCTGCGTTGCGGCAGGAAGCGTGATAGCGCTAGCAGATGCGGGGAAGCTGTTCTCCGACGAGCATATCCAGAATGCGCTTCGTGCCGAAGCCCGTTTCCAGATAAACCTTCGGCCCGCGGTCGGCGCGCGCTTCCTGGATTTCGCCGATGATAGCGGCATCCGTGCCGTAGGGAGCAGCTTTCATAGCCTCCAGGGCTGCATCTGCCTGGTCTGCTGGCACAACGCACACCATCTTGCCTTCGTTTGCTACCTGGAAAACGTCGTAGCCCAGCATGTCGCACGCACCGCGCACTACGTCTTTGACGGGCGCATCGTCTTCGCGCACTACAATGTCGACGCCGCTTTGCTCAGCGAATTCGTTCAGTGTGGAGGCAAGGCCGCCGCGCGTGGGGTCGCGGAAGCAGCGCGTGTCGGGAGCGGCTTCGAGGACGGCGCCGATCAGACGGTTCAGAGGCGCGGCGTCGCTTTCGATGGGTGCGGAGAACGAAAGCCCCTCACGTTGGCTCATGATGGCTATGCCGTGGTCACCCAGCGTGCCGCTGACAAGGACTTTGTCTCCTGGCATGCACGATGCTCCCGAGAGGTTGCGGCCTTCGGGAATGAGACCGATGCCGGCGGTGTTGATATAGATGCCGTCACCGTGGCCGCGGTTAACCACCTTGGTGTCGCCCGTCACCACGTGCACGCCGGCCTCGGCCGCGGTTTCGGCGATAGTGGCGCAGATGCGGCGCAGGTCGTCCATGGGGAAGCCCTCTTCGAGCACCATGCCCACGGAGAGGTACTTCACCTGAGCGCCGCTGGTGGCAACGTCGTTGACCGTGCCGCATACGGCCAAACGCCCGATGTTGCCGCCGGGGAAGAAGTGCGGCGTCACGACGAAGGTGTCGGTGGAAAAGGCAAGACGCTCGCCCGGCGTGGGAGCGGGCAGCACGGCGGCGTCATTGCCCTGCGCCAGCTCTTCGCTGCCGTATGAGGCCGCGAAGACATCGTCGATGATGCGTTTCATCATGGTTCCGCCGGATCCGTGTCCGAGCAAGACGGTTTCGTCGTTCATGGAATGCTCCTTGTTTCTATCTTTTGCGCATGGCGGCCTGTAAAGGCGTTTGGTCGGTGCTCGAAGGATCAGTAATATCGGAAATACGCCGCGCACGACCCTTCCGAGCTCACCATGCACGGACCCACGGGGTTTTCGGGGCTGCACACGGTGCGGAACAGGGGGCATTCGTTCGGCGCCATGATGCCGCGCAGCACGTCTCCGCAGCGGCAGCCGCGTGGCTCGCGGGTTTCTTCGATTTCGGGTTCGAAGCGGCGCAATGCATCGAATTGCGCGTACTGTTCGCGGATGCGGTAGCCGCTGCCCTCAATCGGGCCCAGCCCGCGCCAGGTGGCGGTGCAGGTCTCGAACACGTCGTTGATCGCGGTCAAGGCTACGGGATTGCCTTCGGGCATGACGCCCCGTGCGTAGGCGTTCTCGATTTCCGCGCGCCCTTCGTGCAGTTGGCGCATGAGCATAGCGATGCCCTGTAGCACGTCGAGCGGCTCGAATCCCGTGACAACGCCGGGGATGCCGTATTTCTCGGCGAGGAATTGGTAGGGTTTCACGCCTATGATGGTGCTCACGTGACCAGGCAGGATGAGTGCGTCAACCTTGAGGTCGGGGTCTCCCATCAGCACGTCGAGCGCGCCGGGCATGTTCTTATGCGCGGCATAGACGCTGAAGTTTTCAAGACCCATGGCCGCCGCACGTTTGATGGCCATGGCCACGAGCGGAGTAGTGGTTTCAAAACCCACGCCCACGAATACCACGGGGCGATCGGGGTTTTCCTTGGCGATGGTAAGCGCGTCCAGCGGCGAATACACAATGCGCACGTCGCGGCCGTCGGCTTGTTCCTTCAACAGGGAAGACGTGCTTCCGGGGACACGCGTCATGTCGCCGAAGGTGGTCAGAATCACATCCGGAATGCGCGCGAGCGCAATGACGGCGTCGATATCGTGGTTGCTGGTGACGCAAACGGGGCATCCCGGTCCGCTCGCGAGGCGGCAGCCTTCGGGCATGAGGTCGCGAATGCCATTGCGTGCAATGGCCACGGTGTGGGTGCCGCACACCTCCATGAGGGTTGCGTGTTCAGGCGCAAGGGCCTGGATGCTCTCGATGAGTCCGCGGGCGAGCACGGGGTCTTTAAAGCTGTTTTGGTCAATCATGGCTATGCCGTTTCTACATCGGCAAGTTCGGGGAACTCGCGAATCAGGTCGAGCGTTTCCTGGGCATGCTCTTCAGACACCACCTCGATGGCGAAGCCTGCATGAACCAGCACGTAGTCGCCCACCTGAGCCTGGGGGGTCAGATCGATCGACGCCTGGCGCGTGACGCCTAGGATGTCTACGGTGGCCAGGTTGTTTTCGTCAATGGATGCAATCTTTGCGGGAATTGCCAAACACATGGCGTGTCCTTTCTTGGAAGGGGCTTGCAGGGCGGTGCCTACGATGATTGCTGGTTGGCGCGTGCCGCCGCTACGGCTGCTTGACCGTATGATATGGCGCCGTCATTGGGCGGGAGCTCTTTGCCAAGGGCAACGGTGAATCCGGCGCCTTCAAGGGCGGCGATCGCGCCTTCGGTGATAAAACGGTTCATGAACACGCCGCCTGCAAGCGCGACGATTGAAATGCCGTATGCAGCATTCGCAACCAGGCAGGATTGGACGATGGCGGCAATCATGGCGTTGTGGACCTTCGCCGCGATAGTTGCCACGGGCACGCCTGCCTGCATGTCATCGAGCACGGCTTTGAACAGCGGCTCTGCGTCGAGCAGGATGACGCTCGTGTCATGCGCAGTACTCTGTTCGGTGGCCGTGTTTTTCACCAGGGCGATTTCGTACGATTCATCGGTCGATCCAGCCGCCGCTTCAAGCAAAATGGCAGATTCACCTTCATACGTAGGCTGCTCGCAGACGCCCAAAAGTGCGCTGACCGCATCGAGCAGGCGCCCGGCGCTCGATGTCATAGGGCAGTTGATGCCTCGCTCGATCATGCGGTCGCACACCTCGGCCGCCTCGCCGAGCGATTTTACGACGCGCGCTGCTGCAGGATGGTCGAGCAGGTCGTACTGCCAAAGCGCTGCATACGCCATGCGCAACGGATTCTTGATTGCAGCGGCGCCTCCCGGCAGGGGAAGGTACGAGAAGTTGGCGAAGCGTTCGTAATCCGAACGGTTGCACAGCATGACTTCTCCGCCCCATATAGCGCCGTCGGCGCCGTAGCCCGTGCCGTCGAAGGCGACACCGATGACCGCTTCGTCAAGGTTGTTTTCCGCCATGACGGCGGCAATATGGGCATGGTGGTGCTGCACCTTGCACAGAGGCATGCCGTTTTCGTGCGCGGTTGCGGCCCATTTGCTGGCGAGGTATTCGGGGTGCAGGTCGCAGGCGATGCTTTCAGGCTGCGCCTCGAAAAGCGTCTCATAGTGGTTTTTCGCCTCGAGCCAGGCGTCGTATGTCGGGGCGTTTTCCAGGTCGCCGATGTGCTGGCTGACGAAGGCTTCCTCGCCGCGTAGCAGGCAGAACGTATTCTTCTGCTCGGGACCTGCGGCGAAAATCACGGACTGCGCGTCGTTCTTCTCGGCCTCGCGTTTCAGGGGCACGGGCATGGGCGCATATCCGCGGGCGCGGCGCACCATCTGCACGGCCTCGCCGGCGCTGCCCGCTTTGATTACGCGCACGACGGAATCGTCGAAACGGCAGCGAATGGGCCTGTTGTTGCCCACGAAGGCGTCGGCAATGTCGTGCAGGGCTACGAAGGCTTTGTCGTCGTCGGTCTGGATGGGCTCGTCATGCAGGTTTCCCGAGGTCATGACCAGAGGGCCGCCGAAGGCCGCAAGCAGCAGGTGCTGCAAGGGCGTGTAGGGAAGCATGGCGCCTAGTTCGGACAAGCCGTCGGCGAGCCCTTCGGCGAAATGCGCCTCGACGCGTTTTTTCAACAGCACGATGGGGCGCTGAGCGCCGGTGAGCAGCCTTTCTTCGGCGTTGTCTACCAGGCAATCTTTTCGTAGGGCATCGAGCGTATGATACATGGCAGCCAGCGGCTTGGTGCCGCGGCGTTTGCGTGTGCGCAGCGTGGCTAGGGCCTCGCGGTTGCGCGCGTCGCAGGCAAGATGGAAACCTCCCAGCCCCTTGATGGCAACGATGCCGCCTTCTCGCAGAATGCGCACGGCTGCGTCGATGATGGCGTCGGACGCCTTGAGGTCTACGCCGAAAGGTGCGATGCGGCCTTCTTTCACGGTGCCGTTTTCGGCGAAGGAGGACTCTTCGGCCTTGACGCGCTCGAGGTCTTCTTGTGCATTGGCGCTGTGGTCGACCGTGCGCCAGATGAGATGGGGGCCGCACTCAAAGCAGGCGTCGGGTTGGGCGTGGAAGCGGCGGTCTTCGGGGTTGGCGTATTCGGTCGCGCACTGCTCGCACATGGGGAATGCCGCCATGGACGTGTATTTGCGGTCGTAAGGCAGCTTGTTGATGATGGTGAAGCGCGGGCCGCAGTTCGTGCAGTTAATGAAGGGATAATGATAGCGACGGTTTGCGGGGTCGAACAGCTCGGCGGCGCATTCGTCGCAGGTTGCCAGGTCGGGAGACACGAGAGTCGTTGCCTCGGCTGCGGCTTCGTCCGAATAGCGGATGGTGAACGATTCGAAGTCTTCCAGCGGGACTTCCTTCATCAGGATTTCATCGACGCGGGATGCCGCAGGCGCGTTGTCAGAGATTTCCATGACGAAATCGTCGATGTCTTTGGACTCGCCTTCGGCGTGGATGAATACGCCCGCGGTGGCGTTGAGAACCCAGCCGTTGATGAGGTGGCGTCGGGCGATTTTGTAGATGAACGGCCTAAAACCCACGCCTTGCACAATGCCGTGCACTTCGATGTCGAGGGCTTCTTTCATGGTTTCTCCTCGTCGTAGATAGGTTGTCTCGGCGGCGGCTCTGCAAGCGATCCGCCCGGCTCTTTCGGGGCGGGCGGGACCGAGGATGTTTAGAGCCTTTAAAGCGGCCCGGCTTCTTCAGCTTCGGAGCCTTCACCTGCTCTTTTGGGCGCTTGTCCGGCGCCTTCGCCTGCCCGTTCGCGGGGATTGTCAGTGAGCAGGGTAAAGCGGGGAGCTCGCCGGCGCATGAGGATGCTCGTGCGCCCACGCGCGTGCGGCTTTTTCTCCCTGGTTGGTGTAGGGGCCATGGCCTGTGGTGGTCATGGTGAGATGGCCGTGGGTCACGCCCTTTGTCCCAAGGATGATGTTCGCGATGCTTTGCACAAGGGCGCTTTCGCCGCGAAGAATGATGACTTCCATGCAGGTGTGCGCGTCAAGATGCACATGCATGCACGTGACGATCTGCTCGAAGTAATCGTGCTGGATGCCGTCGAGCTTGTCGCGGACATCGCCGGTGTGGTGGTCGAACACGATGGTGAGCGTGCCCATGACTTCTTCCCCGGGAAGCGAGCATTCCTCTTCGATAAGAGCGTCGCGTACCAGGTCTCGGATAACCTCGCTGCGATTCTTGGCAAGGCCGCGTTTGGCCACGAGCGCATCGAATCGGATGAGGAGGTCTTCCGGCATGGCGACCGAGAACCGCATGAGGTCTCGGCTCATGGCTACACCAGCTCTACGGTTACGCCGCTTGCATCGCGGGCGTCGTCTTCGAGGGCGTCTTTCGCGTCGTCGAGCAGGGCGCGGACGGAGTCGAGTGCTGCCATGGCCTCATGGAGCTTTGCCCCAACGGTCTGGTATCCGGCATCTTCCGCCTGATGGCCCAGGTTATGAGTCCAGCGGCGCTCGAGTTTGATATGGTCGTCAATTTGGTCGATCATCTGCTCAAACTGAGCGGTGTTGATTCCGTTGGTGCACATGGTTCGCTCCTTTTCTTCAATGTGTGCAATGCGTCGGCGCGTGTGCGCTGTTTGCACGAGCGCTGCGGCGGTTCTGCGTGCGCAGCGCCGTTTGTTTGCAAATTTGCGCCTTGCTGTTCTTTGAACCTATTATTGATATATGGTTCTAGCGCGTTGTGGTGAAAAAAGGGAGCGGTGTGAAAAAACCTGCTAAAAATAACATGTATGAAGAAGCCAAGGAGAAATCCCTGCTTGCGTTTGCGGCCGCCATAGACGGCGATATTGACGCGGAGGTTTGCGTAGTGGCTTCCTTGCCGCTTTCGGAGGAGGCGGTGACGGCCTTGAGGGCGGCTTGTGCGGGAATTGGCGCGCCCGACCCCGTCTTTCTTCAGGCGTCCTCGCTTGATCGCACCTCGGTCTTTTCCGCCGTTGAAGGCCTGGATCCGCTGGTGTTAGTTGTTGCCGACGAAGGCGCTGCAGCGTTGCTTACCGAGGCGTATCGCGAGCCATTTGTTCCCGATTCGTTTGGGTTCGCGTTCGGGCGTCTGTATGTCGCCTTCTCTTCGTTTGAGAGTGATTTGGCAGACGTCAGGCTCAAACAGCGCGACTGGGCTTTGCTCAAAAAACTCAAACAGGGCTTGCCCGAGAACTCCTGATTACCTTTTTCACGACGAACGGAGGGCGAGGTTCGCCTTTTTGTGACGAACGGGGCGCGAAGGCTGCTTGCCCGCGCGGCTGACGGGGCATGGGAATTGCCCCTCTTTGCGGCTAATACGGCGCGGGCCTTTTCGCCTTGGCCTCGGTCCTTGCCGTATTAGTTTAGGAATCTTGGGATTTCGCCGCCTCTTCTTCGGCGACTAGTTCCGCCTGGTGTTCTTCGCCCCAGATGCGCATGGCGTCAATGACGGGGCGTAGGCTTTCCCCTCGCTCGGTCAGCGTGTATTCGACGCGAGGCGGAACTTCGGCATACACCTGGCGCACGACGAGGCCGTCGTCTTCCATGGCGCGAAGATTGGACGTGAGGACTTTTTGGGAAATGCTGCCAATGGATTTCTTGAGCTCACCGAACCGTTTGGTACCCGTAAGCAGGTCGCGCAGAATGAGAATCTTCCATTTGTCGGAGATAAGGGAAAGCGTTGCCTCAATGGGGCATGCGGTGCGTGAAAGCTTGGTGGCCATGCGGTGGCGGTCCTTTCGCTCGTGCGGTGTTTAAGGTGTGATTAAGCGAAGCGTATTCGTTTGAATGGTGCCGTTTAGTATCCCATAGAAACCTTCTAACCGCAATTGCCCTGGGTCACTTTTTCATTCTTTATGCCAATAAGCATCAGGGGCGTTCTGGATATTTGCAGAAAAAATGAAATCAACGCAGCCCCGCAACGCACGAAGGCCCGCCTTTGCCAGCGGGCCTTCAAAGTTATGCGCTATGAAATGGCTGCGGAGTTAGTCTTCGACGATCTCGGTGATGCAGCCCATGGGGCACTCTTCAACGCAGTCGCCGCAAGCGACGCAGGCATCTTCGTTCTCAAGAACAACAACGCCGCCGGCGATTTCAAGAACGCCCTGAGGGCAAGCGTCTACGCAGATGCCGCAGCCAATGCATTCGTCGGTTTCAAGAACAGGATGAGGCATGACACACTCCTTTTGTACACGTACACAACGGGAGCTCGCCCCCTGCGAGTCCCTATCACCTGCACGCAAGATACCATTCAATAGCGTGTTTGCGAGAAGAAATTTGCAAATGATGCCAAATGGCATACAAAACGCCGCACGCGGGTTGCACGGCTTCTTCAGGCGGTGCGCCGCACAGTGTTCGCATCGCGTTCACGTCGTATTAGCCCGTATAGCGTTCAATATAGTCGAGAATCTCTTGTCGCGAATGCAGGTCCGTTTTTGTGTAGATACGTTTGATGTGCGTATGCGTGGTGCCGGGGGAGATACACAGTTCCTCGGCAATTTTTCGTTGCGTCAGGCCCATTGCATAGAGCGTGAGGACCTCGGTCTCTCGGTCAGAGAGCAAAAACTGGTTTTGCATCTGTCTTGTGTTGTCTTGCATAAGAGCGCGGCGGATGCTGGCGGGATCTTCTTTGACCGCGTCGTCAAGGCCAAGCAGGGTTCGGATGCTTTTTGCGGTGGCCGAGCTTTTTTCATTGGAAACCGTGCGTTCGATCCAGATGATTTGCACGAAAACCAGCTGGGCGTTTGCCGCAATCAGCGCCGCGACAATTGCGAAAAGCGGCGCGTCTCCCATGGAACCCGGTGCTATTTCCATGAGGATGCGGGCAATGGCGCGCGGCACCATAAATACCATCCAGCCGGCGATGGCGTAGTAATACGGGTCGCGGTTGCCGAAGCTGGAAAACGCGACGACCAGGTACCACATGAAGCCGGTCATGCCCGCGTTGAAAACGGTGGTGAAAACGGCGCCGATCGCAAGGTTGTTCGGGAAGAACGCGTAGCAGATAAGGGCGATAACGCCTGACGCCTCGAGAATGACCCAGATGCTGGTGGTCATAACCGAGCGCGATCCGCGAAACGATCGCCAGATAAGCGCTGCGAACAACAGCATCTCAAGGGCCATATAGGCGACGCGTGTGGCGGGGGAAAACGGAATGGGGCTTCCGTCGGGGAAGCATCGAAGTATGCCCACGGCAAACGACAGGAGCAGCATGCCAAGGGCAAGAATGGCAAGCAGTCTTACGCCGTCGATCATGCGTTCTGCGAAGCCGAAGTAGCCAAGCGGGGTTGTCTCGGCGTGGATATTTTCGACGAGCGGCCGGCAGCGTGCATATTTCTGGCAGATGAACTGGGCAAGCGTCAGCAGCCCGACGGCAAGACACGCCACGCCATGCGGCATCAAAGAGGCAAGATAGATAAGGGGCTCGCTCAAAAGCAGCGACCCGAAAGCGATGGTTGCGGCCGAAGACGAAGACGCGCCGCGTGCCCGGCGAAGCCAATAGAAAATGGAAAGATAGCTTGAAAGGGTGATTATCACGGACAGCCCGAAGGAAAGGGTCTTGGGTAGATTGCCTGTGAGCAAGACGACGCCCAGGGCGATGATGGATGCAGCCTGAACGGCGATGGCTATGGAGGTGAGCACGAAGATGTGCTTCTTGACCAGCCTGATACGCGTTTTGCCGAGAACGCACATGAAGATGAAAAGCGGAAGCATGGCAAGGATGCTGCTCCCGTCGGCGTAGATTCCCTGGTCGGTGCTCGAATAGCTTCCATAGGCGGAAACGATAAGGCCCATGTGCGCAATCATAAGCCCCAGCACCGTGGGCGCAAGAGCCAAGACGGTCTGCGACATAGAAGCCGCTGACTGCCGAACGGCGTCGTTTTGTGGCATACGGTTGTCCCCTCCCCTTTCGGACGTGTTCATTATAAAGCAGGGCGGCGTAAGCCGTGCGGTTTTGAGCGGTTTTGTATTGCATCAATTTGGCGTGCCTGCAGAAAACGAATGGGGGAGCCTGTCGGCGCACGGCGGCGTTCGGCGCCGCTTTGACGCATTGCGGCGCTCGACAGCGCGGCGCCGGCGTTGTGGCAATTGGACGCGCTTTGCGATGGCAGGTGCGTTTGACGTGCGACTTCTTGAAATAAGGGGACATTATCCTCAAAGAGGGGACAGCTTGCTTTTTGTGTGGGGCATGCTTGTCGAAGCATTTGTCACCGATGCCCGTCGGAGCTGTATCTCCGACGGGTTTTGAAAGAAGAGGAGTGGCGTTCATGGATGAGACTTGCAAAGAGGTCGCTTCGTCTGTGTGCGACGAAGCGGTTTTGGAGCCTGGCCAGGGTTTTGCTTCGGCAGCGGGCACGGACATGACTCCGGAGGAGGAGTTTCTATCCTCCATACTTTCCGGGCAGGATTTGTCCGACCTGGTCGATCCTGAAGAGGAGCGCCGCAAGCACGAGGAGTATCTTGAATCGTTGACGCCTGGCGAGCGCGAGACTTACTTCGAACGGCAGGCGCTTGAGGCGGTGTTCGCCGACATTCGCAGCCGCTCGCGTGCTGGCGAGCTGACTACGGAGGAATACTGGGAAGCTGCAGGTTTGACGCCCGAGCATATGGAGCCCGTCGAGTTCACCGACTTAGTGTTTGACACCATCATCGAGGCGCAGGACCACGAAAACGATGCTGCAGCCGCCGATTCCAAAGATTGCAGCTCCGAGCCGTCCGACTCCGAAGACGACGCATGGCACCTTGACGACATCAAGGTGCTCGAAGGCACGGTGGTGTATCTGTATTCGTCCGACATGATGAGCGAATCGTTTGCGCATTGGGCGTTTCTTGCCGCCGAGGACGACGACGTTATGACGCTTGTGGACAATGCCCGCAACGAGTCCAAGATCTACCCCCGTCCGCTTAAGGCCGCATCGCTGAAAAACCGCCCGGTTTATATGACTGACGAGCGCATTGACGAGGCATTTCGCATTGCGCAGGAATCCGGGCAGTATCCTGACATCAAAAGCTGCTCTGCAAGCAACGGGGACGTGTATTTCTATTCGACCGACTATCTCAGCGACGCGCAGGCGAAAGCGCTGGCCGAATGGGAATCGGTTGAGCGCCGCGCAAACATGTAGGAGGCCCACATGTACGATTACGCCGATCACGGCAACATTGACTTTTCTGACACCGAGCCGCCGAAGCACGATTTCGGCGATGCGGTGGTGCGCGTCATTCGCACGCGGGATATCTACCAGGTCGATCCCGAAGAGCACATGGACGTGTACTCCGAGCGAATTGTCGAATTGGCCGGAGACCATAGGCGCGCAGGCATCCCCGAAGGCTGCAATGCGGCAAGCATGACCGGCATGTCAAAGCGCGGGGAGCGTGCGATTCAGCTCTTCTGCGTGATTGACGAAGACGGTCTGCTGATAAAGCGCGCGGGTTTTCGTTGCCGCGGAGACATTGCCACCATTGCCTCGGCAAGTCTGATTACCGCTTTGATCGAGGGTAAAACGGTGGACGAAGCGCTTGACGTGAGCGTGGCCGACCTGAAGCGTGAGCTTGGCAAGATGCCCGCCGACCGCGTCACGCGGCCCTATTTGGCGGTAGAGGCCGTTCGTGCCATGGTGGGTGATTTCTTCCTTCGCCAAGGCCGAGACCTTGCATGGCTTGACGCCAATCTTGCGTGCGACGAATTCGGGGTGAATTGCTCGATGTGCGAGCACTGCTCCTTGCGCGACCAGCGCGTTTCTCTGCGTTTCGGCAAATAGGGCTTCTGTGCGGCTTTTCCGCTACAATCGAATCGCGACGGCGCGTGTCGTCGCGATTTTTTATGCCGCCTTACTTTTGTCGTCTGATTCTCAGGTTTGAAAGGCAGCTGCTCGGCAGCCGTCGCGTCTGCCCCCGTGCGTCATGGCGAGACGTTGAAGTCTATGCGGCCTGGCCGTTCGGGCGCATGCGCGGCGGAGGGCTTTTCGCATTGTCAGGCATATGCGCCAAGAAAGGAAACCCTATGTCAAAACATGAAGAATTCGACTCTTTCGTTGCAACGATTGCCGCCTTGCGCGCGCCCGACGGTTGCCCGTGGGATCGCGAGCAAACGCACCGCAGCATTGCGCACAACATGATCGAGGAGGCCTTCGAGGCAGTTGACGCAATTGAGGCGGACGACGTTGCCCATATGAGAGAAGAGCTTGGGGATGTGCTGCTGCAGGTTGTGCTGCAAAGCCAGATTGCCGCCGATGCGGGAGAGTTCGACATCGACGACGTGTGTCGAGACATAGATGCGAAGATGGTTCGTCGCCATCCTCATGTGTTCGGCGATGCGGCGGCGCAAGACGCTTCCGAGGTGCTTGGCATTTGGGATGCAGAAAAGCTCAAGGAAAAGCAGGCCGCCGATGCCGAATCGGGCGAGCGAGCGGGCTTGCTTGACGGCGTGCCGACGAGCTTTCCGGCGCTTATGCAGGCGCAGAAGATTTCGCGCAAAGCTGTTGCCGTGGGGTTTGAATGGGAGTGCGAAGCCGACGTGTGGGCGAAGGTGGAAGAAGAGATAGCCGAGTTCAAGGCGGCCGCTACACCCGATGAGGCGGAGCTGGAATTTGGCGATGTCTTATTTTCCCTGGTCAACGTCGCACGTTGGCGCGGCGTTGACGCCGAGGGCGCGCTTCGCCGCACTTGTGCGAAGTTTCGTTCTCGTTGGTCGTTCATTGAAGGGGCGGCATGGGCGCAAGGTCGCGATGTGGCGGAGCTTTCTCAGGAGGAGATGGAAGAGCTCTGGCAGCAGGCCAAGCGACGCGAAGCCCGCTAGCCTGTGCAAATTCAGCATCCGAAGCGATGAAGGCCCCTGGATATTCCAGGGGCCTTCGTGCGTAAGGCTTACTTTGCGAACGTTACAGCAGGTTCAAGCTTGCAAGCTCGTCTTTGACGTCGCCCATGCCGTAGTCATCCAGGCATGCGGCGGTCGGGGCGCCGGTCTTCTCGTCCCAGCCGAATTCCTTGTACACCATGCCAAGAGCGGTCTGGAAGTCTTCGCGCTCCATCTTGTCGGTGCCGGCGGTGAAGGGCTGAATGTCAGGGTCTTTCGTGAACACCCATTCGGTGATGGTGTCATGCTCGTTGCGCATGTCGGTGGTGCCCATGCCGCGCACGGTGTTGGCACGCTGCAGCGTCATGACGGAGGCGGCGCGCTTGTAGAGCTCGTCGCGGGTCATTTCCTCGCCGGTGACGGCGGTGTAGAACTTGGCCTCGAGGTCCAAGTCGCCGCGATAGTCGCGGGACTTGCTGGGAGACATGGTCATCGGCCACACCCAGTTGCACAGGGTCAGGCAGTCATGAAGCACGTCGGTGACGATGCTCCACCAGCAGAACTTGGCCTTGTACTCGTTCATGGGCGTGTAGTTCTTGTTCTGGTCGATGGCGGTCTCGCTGCCCCAGACCTCCTTGGCGATCTGCTGCTTGATCTCCCACGGAAGGCCGCAGCCCTGGAAGTTGACGGCGGAGTGAATCATGTCGTCGCGGTTGAACATCATGTTGTACACGGCGCCTACCTGGCCGAAGCACTCGATTGCATGATGGACGGGCCAGCCGCGATAGTTGATGAGCGTAGACGTTGCGGTGTCGAACCATTCCTGGTCGTTCCAGCGCTCGCACCAAACCAAAGGACCGTAGGCGATCTTAGAGAGCTCAGAGTCGTTCTGGGAGATTTTGGTCAGAATCTCAACCATGACGGTGGGGTCTTTGGAGTCGTTCTCAAAACCGGCCCAGTTGATGGAGGCGTACTCTTCGGCGGGCAGGTTCTTCTCGAAAACGCCCGCGCGATAGCAATGGGCAATATCGCGGTAGAGCTGGGCGTAGTTGCACCAAAGGCCGAGGTTGTCCATGGTTGCCTGGGTGGTCATATCCCACAGGACGCTTTCGTCGTCGGCAATGTCGAGGCCCAAGATTTTCTTCATGTAAACGGACACGGGGAAGTTGGCGGCGCAGGTGTTGCCAACGGTCTCAAAGCCCGCGGTGCCCTCGGCCGCTTCGACGCGCAGGTCGGAGTAGCAGTGAATCGGGCAGCTGTGGCAGCCGTTCATCTTCACGGTGTATTTTTCGGCGGCAGGGCCGAGGTCCTTGGTGGACTTCATGCAGCGATAGCCGACGGTATTAAGCTCGCCGGGCTTGGGCTCGCCGGTGTTGATCGGGCCGTCTTCAGCGAGAGCCCAGGTCAGGCCGTCGCGCGCGGTCCAACGGGAGCCTTCGTCGTAGAATTCCGCCCATTCCTGCTGGGTAGAGGGCACAACGTGGTTGTTGTTGGAGCCGATGACGTCGGAGAGCATGTAGTCAGACAACTCGGCAATGGCCTCGGGGTCTTTGACGTAGACCGAACCGTTGCCTTCGACAACGACGGCCTTGCACTTCTTGGAGCCGAGAATGGCGCCCACGCCGGCACCTGCGGAGTGGTTACGGGAGTTGATGATGTTGGAGTACGGGAGCTGATTTTCGCCGGCGGGGCCGATGGTTGCAACGCAGGCGCGGTTGGAAACCAGGGTGTTCAGCGCCTCGGTTGCAGCGCGGGTGCCAAGGCCCCACACGCCGTCGGCGGATTCAATGGTGATATCGCCGTCGATGATTTTGACGAAAACGGGCTTGTCGGACTGGCCCTCGATGATCAGCGCATCCCAGCCTGCGAGCTTCAGCTTCGCACCGAACATGCCGCCCATGTGAGAGTCGACGACCAGATGATCCTTCGTGAACGTGGACAGATGGGCAAGCGTGGTGCGGCCTGCCAGGGGAACGCCGGAGGCGGTCAGCGGACCCACGGCGAAAATGACCTTGCTCTCGGGAGAGAGCGGATCGGTTCCTGCGGGAACCTCGTCATACATGATCTTGTTGGCGATGCCCATACCGCCGATGTATTGCTTGTATGGGTCGGTGGATTCGGTAGAGATGACGCCCGTGCTCAGGTTGACGCGGGCGATTTTGCCGGCCCAACCGAACGAAACGTTGTCTTCTTTTGCCATTGCAATTCTCCAAGTCTCTTTTGAAACGTTGACGTGAAGCTGCGTGTGCGGAGGCATGTGCGTGTGCGACCGTTTCGGTCAGCGGTCATTATCCGCAATTGGGCGGTTTTGGTGTCCCCTCTTTGAGGGGATTGTCTCTCACCTGCGTTTTTATCCCTAAAGAGGGGACGAGCCACCGGCGCGCCCCTGCAATATAGCTTTTGTGCGAAGTGCGTTTCAGGGGGGTATGTGTCCTTACGAAGGATGCTAGGAAAGGAACATTCGATGGAGGAGAAGAAGGGGGCCCTGGGGCAGACTGAGACCGCGGAAGCGGCGGAAGGCGCTGAGCAGGCCGCGCAGAAGGGCTTCACTCGTCGTCAGGTGGTTATCGGCGGCGTAGGCATCGGTCTTGCCGGACTTATCGCCGGCGGCGCTCTTGCCAAATGGGGGGTTGTTGAAGAAAGCATCGCATCGGGTCGCATCGTGCTCGACCCCTTGCCTCAGAAGATGATTATCACCGATCGCGCGCGTTGCTCCGGATGCCAGCGTTGCGAGCTTATGTGCTCGCTGCGCAACGACGGTCGTGCATGCCAGCACACCGCTCGCGTTCGCGTGTGGGATAACTATAACTTCGGTTCTGGCGGCGAAAGCCCCGACGGCATTTTCCGCGACTGCCAGTTCACCGTTGAGCATTGCAAGCAGTGCAAAGACGCCTGGTGCGTCAAGAACTGCCCCGTGCATGCCATTGCGCCCGATCCGGAAACCGGCGCTCGCGTGGTGAACGCCGAGGCGTGCATCGGCTGCGGCATGTGCCACGAAGCGTGCCCTTGGAACATGCCTGTCGTAGACACCGAAACCGGCGTTTCCACGAAGTGCATCGCATGCGGTCGCTGCGCCGTGCAGTGCCCCAACGGCGCGATCAAGTTCGTCGACTGGAAAGACATCGCGCAGGAGGCCATCAACAAGGGCATTGTCCGCACGACCACGCTGGTCGAGAACTAACCGCTCGTTGTTCTTACAATTTCGAATGAATGAGAGGGCTGGTTCATGAATACTCCGGCAGTGTTTTCAGTGGCTTCGAAGTGCTTTGTCGATCTTGGTGAGCAAGACTACGAAGAGCTTGTTTCTCCCGAGGTATGGAACGCTTTTCTTGCCGAAATAGCGCACGCCGAAAGCGGAGTGCTCGCCGAACGCCTTGCCGCCCGCGAGCTTGCTGCGATTGAGAATCCGCCGAGTTTCGAAGAGCACGGACGTTTCTGCCGTTGCCATTTCACCGGCGGTCTGCCCGAATCCGCTATGCCTGTCGAGTCGCTGTATCGTCCCTGGCGTGAAAGCGGCGCCGCAAATACGGGCCAGCGCGGCATGTATCGCTCGGAATCGGCGCTTTACATGGAAAGCCTTATTGACCGATTGGGCATGACCGTGCCGCAGGGCTACGAGGCTTGGCCGGACCATCTGGCTTTGGAGCTTGACTTGCTCGCTGTGCTTTTGCGAAGCGGCTGCGCGCAAGATGCTCGTTCATTCGCTTTGGAACGCTTTGGCTGGCTGGCCGATTATCGGCAGAAGCTGCTGCGTCTTGCCGACCCTCAGAAGGATTTCTACCTCGCCTTAGTCGACGTCCTCATCGACGCGGTTGAGGTTGCAAAAGGGTCCGATGCGGCATGCGGCGCCGAACAATAAGAAGCCGCCGGCATATTCAAGTTATATCTGTAAGAGAGGAACCGAGAATGTCAGAAAACGCAATTACAAGGCGGAGCTTTCTGGCCGGCAGCGCGGGTGTAGCGGCCCTTGCTGCGGCGGGTGGATACATGAGCTTCGGCGCTTGGGAGCAGGCGTACGCTGACGAACCCGAAAACGATCAGGGTTCCTGGTCTGCCTATACCATGTGCAACGCATGCTCGAGCAAGTGCGGCTACAAGGCGTATGTGAAGCGCGGCCGCCTGTCGAAGCTCATCCCGAGCGAGCATGATGCCCACGCTCGCGGCAAAATTTGCGCTCGCGGCTATGGCTATCCGTCCTTTGTCTATTCCGAGGACCGCCTGACCGACCCCTTGAAGAAAAACGACAAGGGCGAGTTCGAGGCGATTTCTTGGGAGCAGGCGTATCAAGAGATCGGCGAGAAGGTTAAGGCAATCATTGACGCCAACGGCCCCGAGGCGCTGGCTCTTGTGCAAGACCCCCGTCCGAGCGGCGCATTCTACACCAAGCGCTTCCTGGACGCGCTTGGCTCGCCGAACTACTATACGCACGGCGCAGCATGCAACCTTTCGAAAGCATCCGGCTTTGCCCAGGTCATTGGTGCGGGAGACTTCCAGAGTGACATCCCCAACACCAAGATGATCATGTATATAGGCCGTTCTGTCGCTGACGCCATTCGTCCGAGCCATCTGCAGGACCTGCAGGCGGCCCATGAAAACGGCGCGAAGATCGTCATGGTCGATCCGCGCTGCAATAATTCCACGGTGTTTGCCGACGAATGGTTGCCCATCAACCCTGGCACCGACCTGGCGTTTATTTTGGCCATGTGCAACGTGCTGATTCGCGATGGCATCTACGACAAGGATTACGTGGCGGAAAACGTCGAAGGCTTCGACGAATTCGCCGCCGGCATTGCCGACCACACTCCGCTGTGGGCGGAAGGCGTCTGCGGCATTTCCGCCGAGACCATCGAGCGCCTTGCCCACGAGTTCGCCCAGGCCGCCCCCGCGGCATCGATCGACGCCGGCTGGCGCGGAGGTTTTGGCAACCAGTATGCCAACTCCGGAGAGACGGCACGCGCCCTGGTCATCTTCAACACGCTGCTTGGCTGCTGGAACCAGGAAGGCGGCGCGCTTTTGACCTCGGGTGTCAGCGCGGGTAAGCTTGATGAGACGAAGTTTCCTCCCGTACCGAAGGTCGAGGCCAAGAAGGCGGGCTCCGAAGAGTACCCGCTTGCTTCGGCTGGCATGGGCGTGAATATCCATGCTGCGAGCCTTGCGAAAGAAGGCAAAATCAAGGGCATGTTCTTCTACAACTCCAACATGGTTGCCGGCTATTCCAACCCGGCTTACATGCAGGAGTGCCTGGATGCCCTTGAGCTGTGCGTGGTCGTTGACGTTCAGATGTCCGAGACGGCGCTTTGCGCAGACTACGTGCTTCCCGAATGCAGCTATCTTGAGCGCCTTGAGATTCCCGTGTTCAACGGCGGCAAGGTGCCGAGTGTCTCCTTGCGCGACAAGGTGCTCGATGTTATCCACCCGAACACCCTGCCGGTCGATCAGATTTTCTCTGGCTTGGCGGAGGCGTGCGGCGTGGGCCAGTACTTCCCGTTCACGGTCGAAGAGCTCGCGGACGCGCAGCTTAAGACGGTGGGTCTGAGCCTTGACGAGCTTCGCAAGGTTGGCACGGTCGAATTCCCCGAGAAGGCCTTCGTCTACGGCCAGACGCCGAAGTGGAAGACCCCGTCCGGCAAGATTCAGTTCACAAGCGAGGCGTGCGAGAAGGCCGGCTATTCCGCCGCTCCCGTATGGGTGGCGCCTGCGGTTGTTCCCGCCGGCGGCAGCCAGTTCCGCCTGATCACGGGCAAGCAGGCCATTCATAGCCACACTATGACGGCGAACTGCGAAGCGCTGATGTCCATTACCCAAGACTATGATTTGACGCGCGTGTGGCTGAATGCCGATCGTGCTGCCGAACTGGGCATCAAAGACGGCGACGAGGTGGAGCTTTCCAACGAGAAGTTTACCGGTCGCTGCCATGTGAAGGTGACGCAGCGTTTGAACCCGACGGCCGTGTTCATGCCGCCCGCGTACGGATGCTCTTCGAAAGACCAGCATACGGCGTACGGCGTGGGCCTGCGTCCTACGGACTTCATGGATTATCAGCTTGAGCGCGGCTATGGCTCCACCATGGCGCATGAGGTCTTGGTGACTGTTAAGAAGGTGGGTGCGTAATGGCACGTTACGGAATGCTTATCGATACGACGAAATGCATCGGGTGTTACGCCTGTCGCACGGCATGCCAGAGGCAAAACGACCTGCTTCCTGCTGAGTCGTTCATCAAGTTCCATGAATTCGAGCGCGGCACGTATCCGCATGTCACGATTGAGCATGTGCCCACGCAGTGCATGCATTGCGTTGACGCTCCGTGCCAGGCCGTATGCCCGACGGGCGCAACCTACACCACGGAAGACGGCATCGTTTGCGTCGATCACGGGCGTTGCATCGGCTGTAAGTACTGCATGGCGGCGTGCCCCTACCAGGCGCGTGTGGTCAATGAAGAAACCGGCGCGGTTGACAAGTGCCGTTTCTGCACGGTTTCCGCACTTGATGGCACCGAGATGTGCACGTGCGTGACGGCATGCCCGACCGGCGTGCGTACATTCGGCGACCTCGACGACCCGAATTCCGAGATATCGCAGAAGATCGCCGAGCTGAACGCTCAGCCGATCGATGGCGATTTGACCAAATCAAAAGTCTTCTACGTGAGGTGATGAAGGATGTCATTCGAACCTATCTGGGGCGCTCCCATCGCCTGGTATTTGTTCCTTGCCGGTTTGGGCGGCGGCGCGTTTGTGACGTCAGCGTTTCTTGCGTGGCGTCATCCCGAGGCCGTCAACATGCGCAAGGTCGGCCATCTTATTGCGCCCGTAGCCGTTATGATCGGCTTGCTGTTGCTTATGGTGGACGCCGAGGCCGGCTTGCACAACCCGCTTCGCTTCGCCTTGCTTTTGCATAACCCGTTTTCGGTTATGACCTGGGGCGTTGTATTCTTGGCGGGCTTCATGGTGGTGTCTATCATCGTGGTGGTTCTCGATTTCATGAAGAAGTCTGTTCCGAAGTGGCTTGAGCTTGTTGGCGTGGTGTTCGGCGTGTGTGTTGCCATGTACACCGGCGCCTTGCTGGGCGTGTGCAAGACGTTCCCGCTGTGGAACAACGCCCTGCTGCCTATCTTGTTCCTGGTGTCTGCCATGTCTGCCGGCGCCGCATCGGTGCTGCTGGTTGCGGTGTTTCGTCATGCCGACGAGTTCAACAAGGCCGGCGTGCTGAAGAAGTTCCACTTCTGCCTGCCCATCATCGAGATTGTGCTGGTTGCCTCGCTGTGCTTCATCACTAGCTACAATTCTCCGGCCGGCTTCGACTCCGTAATGAGCATGGTTGCCGGGACGTGGGCTCCGCTGTTCTGGATTGGCCTGGTGCTGATCGGCTTGGTTGTTCCGACCGGCCTTGAAACCTGGCTGCTCTTCTTCTCCGCGAAGGAGTTCGAAGAGTCCAAGAAGGCGCACATGATCAGCGCCGCATCCGATGCGGGCGTGCTGATCGGCGGTTTCTTGCTGCGTTTCCTTGTTGTCATGGCGGCGCTTCCTGTCACGTTTGTGATGTAGGTTTCGGCCCCTCGGTGCTTTGCGCGCGCCGAGGGGCTTTTTTATGGCTTCGGCGGCGTAAATGCGTCGAGATTGCTCGCATATCGACAGAATGGGCACTTCAGGGGAATTTACCTAGACGAAACATGGAAGGCGGGTATGCTATGCGCCAAAAGAGAGCTTGGCTTTAAGTCCGAGACGGCTTTGGGGTCAAGACACACCATCTAGTGAGGAGACCGTTATGGGCAAGTTCGACGGAAAGGTTGCCATCATCACCGGTGGCGGCAAAGGCGGCGGAATCGGTTGGGGTCTTTCGACGGCTTTTGCAAAGGAAGGCTGCAATCTGGCCATTACCGGTCGCAATCTTCAGAAGCTTGAAGACGCGAAGGCTGAGCTGGAGGAAAAGTACGGCGTCAAGGTTCTTCCCCTGCAGGCCGACGGATCCGACGAGGAGCAGGTTGCTGCCGCAGTCAAGAAGGTTGCCGAAGAGTTCGGCCGTATTGACTTCCTGATTAACAATGCGCAGAACTCCGCCTCCGGCCTTACCTTGGTCGAGCATAGCAAGGAAGATTTCGACAAGGCTATCTATTCCGGCATTTATGCTGTCTTCTTCTACATGAAGCACTGCCATCCCTACCTGAAGGAGACCAAGGGTTCCGTGGTCAACTTCGCGTCCGGCGCAGGTCTTTTCGGCCGCTTCGGTCAAAGTTCCTATGCTGCTGCAAAAGAGGGTATTCGAGGTATGACCCGCGTTGCTGCCACCGAGTGGGGCCCTGACGGCATCAACTGCAACGTTATCTGCCCGCTTGTCATGACAAGCCAGCTGGCGAAGTGGAAAGAAGAGTATCCCGAGGCTTACGCAAAGCAGATTGGCGGCATTCCCGCAGGTCGTTTCGGCGATGCCGAAAGCGATATCGGACGTACGGCCGTCTTCCTGTGCTCGGAAGACGCAAGCTATATTTCCGGCGAGACCATCACCATGCAGGGCGGAAGCGGTTTGAGGCCGTAAGGGACGTCGTTTATCCCGCATGGTTTAAGGCCCGAGCGCATCGCGCGCTCGGGCCTTTGCTATGTCGTACGAGATTGTTTCGAGGGTGGCTTTGGGGTTCCTTTTTTGATTTCGGAGCGCCGTCGCGGCTTAAAATGCACGAATTTCCTTCTCGCATATCGGAAAAGTCACGAAACGTATCAACGAAGCCCTTTCTTTCCAGAATAGCGCACAGGAAAATCAACAAAAGCTAAAGTAATGAGGAATAAAAAGCCTCGCCTTCTTGATGAAGCGTCCCTTGAGGCCCTTGCGTTGATACGTTTCGTGCAAAAACCGATAAGCAAGCCCTTGTCTCGTGACATAAGGCGTTGACGGGCCCTTCATTGCGACGGAGGCTCCGGCACAGATGCCGTTCGCTGGCGCTGGTTGCGCTGTGGATGGGGCCGGCGAGCGGCGTATTGCGCTTTGACGGATAGGTGGGTTTCGGTGAGCGGCGCATGAGGCCCTTTCTCGGGCAAACTTTGCAAAAATCTTACATTGCAAAGGCCGGGCAAAGTTGCGGGGTCGCTATACTTTTCCCCCGATGGTTTTAAGCAGTTTTGCCCTTGCGATCTAGGAGAAACGAATCGTGGACAACGCGTTTACCACCGTAGTCGGCCTTCTTGGAGGCCTTGCCATTTTCATCTTTGGCATGAACATGATGAGCGACAACCTTCAGAAGGTTGCTGGCGAAAAGATGAAAAACATTCTCGCGCTTTTAACGAAAAATCCCGTCCTTGGCGTGTTGGCCGGCGCTTTGACCACCGCCGTGTTGCAGAGCAGTAGCGCCACCACCGTTATGGCGATCGGCTTCGTAAGTGCCCGGTTAATGGGTCTGCCTCAGGCCATTTCTATCATTCTTGGTGCCAATATCGGCACGACGATCACGGCGCAGATCATTGCCTTTAAAATCACGGACTACATCCTCATCTTCGTGTTTATAGGCTTCCTTATGTCGTTCATTGCGAAAACCGAGCGCATCAAGAGCGTCGGTCTGAGCATTCTCGGTTTCGGCCTGCTCTTCCTTGGCATCGAGACCATGGGCGATTCCATGAAGCCCCTCGCAACGAGCCCTGTGTTCATCAATATGATTTCTCAGGTCGTGGACATTCCCGTACTGGGCGTTATCGTCGGCACGGTTATGACCGTTATCGTTCAGAGTTCCTCGGCCACTATCGCGGTTTTGCAGAATCTTGCTGCGACACCCGGTCCTGACGGTGCGAGCATCATCGGCCTTACGGGCGCCATCCCCGTTTTGCTTGGTGATAATATCGGCACTACTATTACCGCACTGCTTGCTAGCATCGGCCAGAGCCGCAATGCCAAGCGCGTCGCGGTATCTCACAGCCTCTTTAATATTTCCGGCTGCCTTATTTTCATCTGGTTTATTCCCGCGTTCGCAACGTTTATCCAGTTCATTTCTCCGGCGGGTCCTGAAATCGAGGTCATTTCCCGTCAGATTGCAAATGCGCACACGTCGTTCAATGTCGTCATGACGCTGTTGTGGCTTCCATTCATATGGCTCATGGTGAAGATTGTGACCCGCATTATTCCTGATAGGAAAACTGCGGCAGGCGATTCCGATCCCGCGGTCGCTTTATATCTCGACGATCGTCTGCTGGGCCAGCCTATCGTTGCTCTTCAGCTTGTTGCTAAAGAAACGGTTCGTTGCGGGGAAACGGTGCGCGCGGCTATGCACGATATGGGCGCCGCCCTGCGCGATAAGGACGCGAAGCGCCTTGACGTCTCGTCTCGCAAGGCCGCTGCCGCGGGCGAGGTCTGTCAGCAGGTGACCGACTACCTGGCCGAGCTGTTCGCTACGGGTCTGCTCAACGAGGATCAGGTTACACGTACGGCGAACCTTATGAGCGCGATCAATGACATCGAACGCATCGGCCAGCTGTGCGGAGATGTGGCGCAAATTGCTCGTCGAAGCGACTTCTCCGACAAGGCTTCGGAGGACCTGCGTGATGCGATGTTCTTGGCCGAAGAGATGTTCGCAGGCGCCATGCGTTCCATGGCTTCGGGCGACAGCGACGAAGCGCGCCGTGTGAACGAGGGCAACTCGCGCATGATCGAGATCGAAATGCACATGCGCAAGGGCCACATGAAGCGCGTGGCAAGCAAGGAATGCTCGCCGAGCCTCACGAAGGCGTTCAACCGCGTGCTTTCTGACATCGAGCGCATTGGCGGAAGCTGCCTCAATATTGTCGAGGCATTCCCCGGTACAACAAGTCTCGATTACTTCTTGTTTGAAGATTCTGACGTGCTCGATTCGGTGAAGTAGGCAAGGGCTTGCGCGCAAGACCGACTCGATTTTCCAGGCGCGCTCCGCTTCGGCGGGGCGCGCTTTTGTTTTGCCGGCGAGTGAAGTCTGGGCGACACCATATTTGGCGTTTCCGTCCGCGAGCGATGGCACACACGAGATGCGGGCAACGCGTAAAGCGTGCGTTTCCTTTCGTTGTTGTGAAAAATGACGAGCGCGCGTTGCTGCTCGTTTCGCGGCGGGTATGGTGTATTCCGTTTTAACGGTAGGCAATGAAAGAGGATTGCATGAAAGCGAAAATGGTTCACGAGTGCATTCACGCGCTTGACCTTGAGAAGTCCCTCGAGTTTTACGAGAAGGCCCTTGGTCTGGTAGAGCAGAGCAGCATGGGCCCCGAAGACGGGTCGTGGAAGAATGTCTACATTGGAAACGACGAGACCGATTTTCAGATGGAGCTCACTTGGAACAACGGTCGAACCGAGCCATACAACAACGGCGGCAGGGACACGCATCTTGCATTCGAGGTTGACGATATGGACAGCGCACGCGCCCTGCATGAAGAGATGGGGTGCATCTGCTTCGTGAACGAAAAGATGGGCATTTACTTCATCGAAGACCCCGATGGCTGCTGGCTGGAAATCGTGCCTGCAAAGTAGAGTCTCGAATAGCTTCGATCGCGTTGGGCACCTGCTATGGGGCCTGCCTGAGAGACCGAGCATTGCTACTGCGGCTTTCGACTTCGGGGGCGCTCGGGTTCTGATAATATATCGCTTTTGCGAAAAGAGATCTTGACTGCCGAACCAAGATCGGCGATCATTTTCCCAGCAAGATTCCAAAAAAGAATTCGGAGGCAGGACGTGGAGACCATTCGAGTGGCCGAGCTTTTCGCGGGCGTGGGCGGGTTTCGTCTCGCGCTTGACGGCTATAACGACGACGAACGCGGATGGCATCTTCCTGCGGCCGGGCCGTATAAGACCATCTGGGCCAATCAGTGGGAGCCGCCCGGAACCGAGACGCGCCAGTTTGCTGCGCGTTGCTATGCGGAGCGCTTTGACGAAGGGTCCGTTGTCAACGAAGACATTGAGCGCGTGCTCGATCAGGTGGAGGCGGGCGAGCGCTCTATCCCCGATCACGATATGGTGGTGGGCGGCTTCCCCTGCCAGGACTATTCGGTTGCGCGACCGCTGAATCAGGCGGGCGGCATCGAGGGCAAAAAAGGCGTGCTCTGGTGGCAGATCTACCGGTTCTTGTTCTTGTGTTCTCCAAAATACGTGCTGCTTGAGAACGTGGATCGCCTTCTGAAGTCGCCGGCATCGCAGCGCGGGCGCGATTTCGCCATTATGCTGGCGTGCCTGAACGAGCGCGGCTACTCGGTGGAATGGCGTGTGGTGAATGCGGCCGACTATGGCGCTCCGCAGCGCCGCCGCCGTGTATATATCTTCGCGCAGAAAGACGCTCCGGCCTGGAACGTCGAGGAGCGCGTTCGCGAAACGGGCGTTTTGGCCCAAGCGCTTCCGATAAGCTCCACGGTCACGAAGGCGAACGCATTCGCGATCAAGGGCGAGCCGTTCGAAATCAGCGAGAATTTTGGTAAAGGCCTTAAGGCCTCTCCCTTCCGCGGTGCCGGCGCTATGCAAAACGGCGAGGTGTTCACTGCCGAGGTGGTGCCCTCCTATGGCGGTCCTTTCGCAACCTTGGGCGACGTGTTGGTTCCCGAAGCCGAAGTGCCCGAGGCTTTCTTCATAGACGAAGACAAGCTCGGCCGCTGGGAGTATTTCAAGGGCGCCAAGAAGGAAGAACGCACGCATTCGTCGGGCTACACGTACCTGTACAGCGAAGGCGGCATGGCGTTTCCCGATGCGCTCGATAAACCGTCGCGCACCATCCTGACAGGCGAGGGCGGTGCCGGCGCGTCGCGTACGAAGCATGTCGTGAAAACGGAAAGCGGACGCTACCGTCGCCTGGTGCCCGACGAGCTCGATCAGCTGCAGACGTTTCCGAAAGGCTGGACGGATGCGGGCATGACCGACGGTAACAGAGCGTTTTGCATGGGCAACGCGCTCGTAGTTAGCGTGGTACATCGCATAGGAAAAGAAATCGCCAAGCGTGCCGAGTAGTCGTTGCGCGTGCTGGCGTGCTTCCGAAGCGTACGCGTTGGTCGAATCTGGCTGTTCGCGTTAGTCAACGTTTTGGGCTCGATGATTTTGCGCTGCCCTCGTGTCGTCGGATGCGAGGGCAGCGTTCGTGTCAGGCTGCTGCGCTGTATCGGATTCGCTTTTATCGGAGAGCGGGCCGTAGTTGGGGCATCAATTCAGTAAAAAGTTTTACTCGATAAGCCGTTTTCGCCAATATAAAGTAAAAAATCAGGCATTTTTTTATCGGATTCTTTAGAATGGTCGTTTTTGAATAAAAAAATCAGTGCTTTTGATCATGTATTGCTGTCCGAAGAAGGGGTGCCATGAAGTATAAAACTTTACGCAAGGCCTTTCATGACCCCAGCGTGGATGAGAAAGAGCTCTACGCAAGCAGGTTCAATTCTGAATCGGCTGTGAAGATAGGCTGCAATATCGGAGGGTATCCTGCGTTTTTCATCCTCACGCCGCCGCTGAGCGCAATGCTTGTGAAGGCGGCGAAAGTCGACAAGGAAATATTTCGGCTTATCCAGCAATTGCCCGGAAAAGCCATATCGGATTACGCGAACGCCTGCCTCATTGACGAAATCGTTCTTACGAACGAAATCGAAAACGTCTACTCAACACGTCGTGAAATCAGCGACGTCCTTGAGACCTTGGAGAAAAGCGACAAAAAGAAGCGCTTCCACGGCATTGTTGCCAAATACGACAAGCTTCTGCGCGGAGAACCCGTTTTCATAAGCACCTGTTCGGACGTGCGAAGCATCTACGATGAGCTGGTGCTTCAGGAAGTTTGCGCCTCCGACCCCGCAAAAGTACCTGACGGCACATATTTTCGAACGGGATCGGTATCGGTCGTCGATGGCGCGGGGCAGGAAATGCATCATGGCGTTCAACCGGAATCAAAAATCATCGAGATGATGGAATGCATGCTTGCTTTCCTTGAAAACGAAGAGGTTGATGTGCTTGTTCGTACTGCCGTGAGCCATTTTCTTTTCGGATACATTCATCCTTTCTATGACGGCAATGGGCGCACGAATCGATTTATCAGCAGTTCCATTATTGCGGGAGAGTATGAAAAGCTCGTTGGATTGAGGCTTTCCTTCGCCATAAAGGAAGAAATCGGGCGCTACTACAAGGCATTCATGACATGCGAGCATCCGCTTAACAAAGGGGATTTGACGCCGTTTGTCATTGAGTTCGTCGATATCGTTTTGACGGGAATGGAGCGTCTGAGGGAAGCCCTTGCGGAAAGGGATGTAAATCTGCGGAAGTACGAGGCTCTTGCTTGGGAGCTTTATGGCGAACAGGGAGACAAATCTTCTTATGAACTGATGCGTATTCTTATCGTTGCTCGCTTGTTTGCCCTGTATGGGGTAATGTCCGACGAACTGTGCGAGGTTCTCGATATAACGAAGCCAACGCTTCAGAGGCGTTTCAGGCCTTTGAAAGATGCCGGCCTTGTTCGTGTTGAACGGGTTGGTCATAAGGTCTATTACGCATGCGAATTGGACGAGCTCGAGCGTCGAGTTGTTTGTCTCGGGGGCGTTTGAGAATAGCAAGCACTGCGTATTTTGCCTGCTTTCTATCCCGGAGCGCATATTGCTTCATTGAGGAAAGGAAACCTGCATGCTGTTCATGATCTCTCCCGCCAAAAAGATGGTTGATGCAAGCGATTCGTTCGCGTGGCGGGATATGCCGCGCTTTCTCCCTCAGACACGCGAGCTGCTTGATGCGTTGCGTGCGCTTTCGTACGACGAGGCGAAGGCGCTGTGGAAGTGCAGCGATGCGTTGGCGGAGTTGAACTACGAACGTGTGATGCATATGGATGTGGAAGCTGCCGAATCATGTACACCGGCAGTGTTTTCTTACGAAGGCATTCAGTATCAGAATATGGCTCCGCATGTTCTTACGGCTGATCAGCTGGAATACTTACAAAGCCACCTGCGTATTCTGTCAGGGTTCTACGGTGTGTTGCGTCCGTTCGATGCGGTGGTGCCGTACAGACTCGAAATGCAGGCGAAGCTTGCTGTGGGAGACGCGCGTACCCTTTATGGTTTCTGGGGATCGCGTTTGTTCGATGCCTTGGTGGATGAGCTTGACCAGCAGAAGAAAGCATGCGATTCCTGCGAGCGTGTCATTGTGAATCTTGCATCTGTCGAGTATGCGAAGGCGGTTGAGCCGTATGCCAGGGCGAGCGCGCTACAGGGCGGGGTTCGTTACGTAACTTGCTTGTTCGGTTCGATGCGCAACGGGAAATTTGCTCAGCGTTCGACTGAAGCGAAGGCTGCTCGCGGGACGTTCGTGCGCTGGTGCGCCGAAAACGACATAGAGAGCCCAGCCGATTTCACCCGCTTTGACATGGGCGGTTATGAGTTTGATCGGAAGCTTTCGTCGGAAGATGCGCTTGTGTTCGTGCATTAGGCAGCGGCGCGACGGCTGACTACCGCATGGCTCGACACATTGAGGCTGCCTGCGTACGAGTTTCTGCATATTTGAATATAGAACGAAATGAAGGCCGGATTTCCCGTTAAGCGGAAATCCGGCCTTTGTGTTTTGTGCCCCTGATGCGGTTGCGGCGAAGATGCGTAGGATTGTCTACCTTATTCTGTATTAAAAAATTCTTAACACTTAAGATAGTAGGTAAGAATATATGTGGAAAAAGTTATTAACAATTAGTTAATACATTGTGCAAAACAAAGGAGAGGGCGCGGCCATGAAACAGCAGCGGCTTTTCGAAATCGTCTATGCGTTGATGGCGCACGAGGCATGCACAGTGGGCGAACTCGCGCGCGTGCTCGAAGTGTCGCCGCGCACGGTTCGTCGCGATATCGAGGCGCTTTCGGCCGCAGGCGTTCCCGTGTATACAGTGCAAGGCAAGGGCGGCGGCGTGCGGCTGCTGCCCGGGTATGTGATGGACTCGTCGTTGATGAGCGATGACGAAAAAGACGATGTGCTTGCGGCGCTTATGTTGCTTTCGAGCGTTGATGCGTCAGTCTCCTCCGGCGGCGATGCCCTCATGAAACGCCTCGCCTCGCTTTTTCGCCGCGAGCCAAGCGATTGGATTGATGTCGTTTTTCGTTCTGGGGCGCACCGCCGACGTGCCGCCGCGCTTTCGATGTTGTGCGCGAGGCTATCGTGCGCCGTCGGGTCTTGCGGTTTTCGTATCGCGATAATGCCGACCGCGTAACCGTGCGTGAGGTGGAGCCCGCGAAGCTTTTGTTCAAAGAACGGTCGTGGTATGTGCAGGCGTGGTGTCGGATGCGCAACAATTGGCGCACGTTCAAGCTGCTGCGCATGGATTGGGAGTCAATCGAGCTTTTGCCCATTGCGTTCGAACTGCGCGAAGCTCCCCCTGTCACACGCTTTATCGGACCCGATGGAGCGGCTGCACAAAGCGGCTCATCGGGCGATGCTCCTCGTCTTTCTATGCTATTCGCTCCCGAGTCGGCGGGTCGTGTTCGGGAAGAGTTCGCTCCCGATGTTATCGACGTTATGTCTGACGGTCGCCTGTCGGTGACGGTATGTTGCCAACTGAACGAGCGAATGCTCCATCACTTGTTTTCTTACGGCGTGTATTTGGAGGTGCTTGAACCGGCTTGGGTGCGCAATTGGATGAACGACCAAGCACGTGCCATGCTGGAAAGGGGCCGGTAGGTGGTGAAGTCGAACTTTTCGCATAAAACGCGCATCGCGGCAGGTGCTGCAGCGGCGTGCAATCTGGAAGACTTGCGGCCGGCTGTTCGTAGGTGCGCGAATCTGCCTCTTTGGGCTAAGCGGGTCATGCCTTGCCCTATTTCGTCTCGCAGGATGGGCGGGTCGCGCTCATGGGAGGTTGCGATAGAACTTGCGGAAGTCGATGCGTATTTGCGCGCTCGCCCCGGCGCTGAAAATGGTTTCAAGGCCGAATGGCAGTGTGGCGCTATTCGGTGGGTGTCCCCCATTCTTTTCGGCCTCGTTCCTTTCGGTGCCCATGCCTGAAAAGTGGTGCTATACTGCTAGCATCTTGAAGAGAAAGGGGCGCATATGGCTACGGCAGTCCAGCTCAACACGCGTATCGACGCTGCCCTCAAACAGAGCGGCGATGCCGTTTTTTCGCGCAACGGCTATAGCTCGAGCGAGGTGGTAAGGGCCGTTTGGCGTTATGCCGCCGAGCATCAGGCGGTTCCGCCGTTCATGGAGAAGCGCGACGTTCGGGGTGAGTGCCCGTCATCTGCTGCCTCCCGCGCCGCTGCTGGTGCTGGGCTTGCGGTTCGCGTTGCGGCCGAATCATGCGGGTATCGCCCCTCTAATCAGCCGCTTCCGGAAAAAGACCGAGAGCGCTTGCGCGACGATATGTATGACTGCATGCTCGAAGAGATGGAGGCGCGATGTCGGTAATGCGCGCATCTCGGCTGTTGCTCGATACGAATGTGTGGTTCGATTACTTCATGGGCGAAGGGCGTAGCCTTCAGGCAATTCAAGGGCTTATCGAAGCGGGGTTGGACGGTCGGACGGATTTGCTGTACGCCCCGACGTCGGCGAAAGACCTGTTCTATCTGATTCCTCGTCGCCTTCGTTCGACTGATGGATCCGGCGGCGGGAAAGCGTCCGCGTCGTATCGGCCGGCGGCATGGGCGTGCGTCGAGCGCATGATGGAACTGGCTACGGCTGCCCCCTTGTCGCATGCGGAATGCGAGCTTGCCCGAATGCTGCGTTCGACGTTCGGCGATTTCGAGGATAATCTGATTGTCGCGGCGGGGGAGACGGCGAAGGCCGATTATATCGTCACCAACGATAAGCCGCTTCTTACTGCTGCTCCCGAAGCATGCATAACTCCCGAGCGCGCCTTGGCGCTGCTTGCGCTCGCGCGGTAGCGGCGTTTTCGCTGCGTCTATGCTTGCGGCGTCACCAAAGGGCGCCATGCGCATCGGGAGCAAGGCGTTCGGTTCCGCGCTGGTGCGGAAATGGATGGTTGACCGTGCGTGCCATGCTGGAAAGGGGCCGGTAGGTGGTGAAGTCGAATTTTTCGCATAAAACGCGCATCGCGGCAGGGATAGCGGCGGTATGCGCTGTTGCGTGCATCCTTTATTCTCGAGCGGCTTCGCGCGTCGGCATGGCTGGGTTGGTTACGTATGCCGCGAGCGCCGCATCGATGGTGTTGGCGGCGGTGCTTCTCGGTGGCGTCTGTGCCGTTTTGACGGGAATGGTTTTGCGCGATGCGTGGGCCAAAGGTCCCAATCAGCGATTGGATTTTTCCTACAAAGAAGCATTCAAAGCTGAGCGTCCCGTGCTGCTGTGTGCGGTCTTGGAAGTGGCGGGCGTTGTCGGAGTATGGGCGCTTGGGATTGCGGTTTCCGGCTTCCTTCCGTATGGGGCTGCTCGTATAGTGCTTGTCGCGGGGGTCGCGGTGGCGATGATTGCTTGGGTCGTGCTTGCGTGGCGCGCGTTTCGCGCGCGCTTCGGAGTCCGTTGCAATGTCGTGCTGTTGCGCGGCCGTGTGATAAGCGGCGCGATTATCGTGGCTGTTGCAATGCTGGCCTGCGCTGCGCTTGCGCTCGGGGTCGTTCGTTTTTCATCTTTGGCGATTGACGTGACGGCAGGACCTGAGGACATCGAGGCGTCGATCGTCGAGGTGGATGCGGTGAAGCGCGGCGGCGATGCTCGAAAGGGAGGCTTCTCGGGCGAAGCAACGGAGGTCGATTTCGCGGAGGTTCGTGGCGGTGTTGGCCAATCGGCCTTGCATCGCATAGAGCTGGCATCGACCGATGGCGATGAAGTCGAGTTTTTCTCGACATGCGCTGCGGGGGACAGGATTCGCATCGTGTTTTATCCGCGTACTGAAACGCTCGTGACGGCAGAGCCTCTTTAGGCGGGCTTGCCATGCCTGCGGTTGCGGGGCCGCGTCGATTGTTGCCTGGGAACGCGCTTGCCTGGTTGTTGTTTTGCTTCGTGTCTTATTTCGAAACAGGCCATGCATTGTCCGATTTCCTTTTGTAGGATGAGCGCGTCATGTTGTCAGGAGGATTCGATGAATACTGCAGAAGCCGATGCATATTTGCGTGCCAAGCCCGGTGCCGAAAAGGATCTCAAGGCCGAATGGGAGTGGTGGCGCTACCTGGTAGGCGGCAAGATGTTCGCTGCTGAATTCACGGTGGGACCCGAGCATAAGGAGCCGTATAAAGGGCGTCGTCTTTTGACGCTGAAATGCGATCCCGCATGGGCCGAAGCCCTGCGCGCGGAGTTTCCCGACGCCGTTTATCCGGGGTTTTATATGGATAAGCGCAATTGGGTATCGATCGACCTTGATGCGGACGTGGTTGACGGTTTGCTCATGGAACTGTGCGACCATTCTTACGAACTGGTGTTTTCGAAGCTGACCAAGAAATTACAGCGAGAGATTGCGGCTGCGGCCGGACAAACGTCGTCGGATTTTTAGGCGCAATTGCGAGTCCGTTTCGTCTTGACGGCGGTCTTCGGCCGTTGGGGTGGCGATGTCAGGTTGTCCGCCAACCGCTGTGTCGTCGCGCTTCTTCTTGAAAACGGCCGCGCTTGGAATGGACGGACTGCTCCATGCCCGCCGACTACCGACCAGAAAGGGGTTTTCATGCCGTTCGATTTCAAGAAGGAATACAAAGATCTTTACATGCCGAAGGCCAATCCGGTTTTCGTCGAAGTGCCCCCGATGACGTTTCTTGCTGTGGCGGGAACGGGCGATCCGAATGAGCCCGGTGGTGCTTATGCTCAGGCCATCGAGCTACTTTACGGACTTTCGTATACGGTGAAAATGTCGAAGATGGGCGCCTGTCAGCCCGAAGGGTATTTCGATTACGTGGTGCCGCCGCTCGAGGGTCTATGGTGGGCGGGTGCAGGCGTATTCGACGGCACCTCGATCGTCGATAAGCGAGCGCTTTCGTGGGTTTCGCTCATTCGTCAGCCCGACTTCGTGACGCCCGACGTGTTCGTGTGGGCATGCGCAAAACTGGCTGAAAAGAAGCCCGCTTTGGCCGAGGCTTGTGAAGCGGTATCGGGAGGGCGCGCGGAAGGGGTTCCGCGTTTGGTTCGTTTTGCCGAGGGGCCATGCATCCAAATTATGCATCGTGGACCGTACGATGACGAGCCCGAGACCATCGCAAAACTGACGGCGTATACGCAGGACGAAAAGCTGATCTGCGACATTGCCGAAGGTGGCGAATCGCCCGAGGGGCATGCAACCACTGGCGCGTTTGACGCTGCTGCCGTGCTGGCTGCGCTCGATGCGAACGGCGCCGTGCCGAGTGTTCGGCTGCACCATGAGATCTATCTTGGCGATCCGCGCCGCACGAAGCCCGAAAACCTTAAGACGGTCATTCGCCACCCCGTTCGCCGTGCGTAGGGGTTTGCTATTTCGCGATTGCTGAGCGGGACTCGCTGGGGTTTACGTGGCTGTCTCTTTTTCTGCATAGAGGTCTATGACGAGCATGGTGAGCCATACCATGGCCGATAGCCCATCATCTTTCAGGTCGGTTATACGTCCGTTTCGAGCAGCCAGTCGATGAGGTTGACGATGCGCACGCCCATTTCCGTGATTCCCGTGCGGTAGTGGTCGAGCGTGAGAACGGTTTTCGGGAAGGAATCGGGTAGGCCTTCGAAGGGGGCGAGCTCTCGCTCGTATGTGACATCGTCTGTCATCGAGGCGGTGACCTGGATATATTCCTTTTCTCCATTCTTTCCGTAAGCAACGAAGTCGATTTCGCCCGCGCGCAGGACACCCACTTCCGGATGAAGCTTGCGGCGTTTGAGCTCGTTGAAAACGACGCATTCAATCTGTGCGCCGAAATCGCCGGGAGAGAAGCGGGTCATGACATTTCTCAGGCCGTTGTCGACAGGGTAGAGTTTCCTCTGCGGCCTGAGCACCTGCTTCCCTGCAAGGCCCGTCTGCTCACATTCGTCAAGGATGAAAGCGTCGAAAAGAGCCTTCAGGTAATTGTCGACGGTTTCCGACGAAGTCTTACGCCCTGCGCTTGCGAGCGTGTTCACGACGGCGCGGGTGGAATAAAGATTTCCCGACGTGGAAAAGGTGGAGCGAACGAGCTTTGAAAGAAGGTCGAAATCCGCGATGGAGGCATGCATGGCCACGTCGTTGAGCACGATCGTCTCGTAAATGGTTTCGAGCAGGCCGGCCAGCTGCTCTTCCGTACGCTCGGGCAGGTCGAACTGAGCGGGCATGCCGCCGTATCGTACGTATTCGGCGAACGCGGCATCGATGTTTGCGAACGTGACGTTCCGTGCGTTTGCAAATGAGAGGAATTCCGCAAACGAAAGAGGCTGCACGAGGATTTGCGCGTAGCGCCCGCCGAGCAACGTGGCAAGGTCGGACGAGAGAACGTGTGCGTTCGAGCCCGTAATGTAAGCGTCGATGTCTTCTTGGGTATGCAGGCGCCGCACCACTTTTTCCCAGCAGGACACATCCTGTATTTCGTCGAGGAATACGTAGAACATGCGGTCGGCGTTTCGCTTCGACAGTGCGTCGGCGAGTTCCCGTTCGAGCCATTCTGCCGTGGGGGAAAGGGGAATACCGAATTGGTCCATGCGGCGATAGAAGACATTGGCCTTTCCGACGTCGGCTTGCGCTTGTTCGGCAAGATTGCCCATTAAGGAAGATTTGCCGCAGCGGCGCACGCCGGTGATTACTTTGATATCGGTGCTGCTCTTGTGCTGCTGAAGCTCGTTCTCGTAAAACGGTCGATGAACATATGCGGTCATGGCTGCTCCAAAAAATGTCAGGTCAACTCGACAATCATGGTATATAAGATACAAATGTCGAGTCAACCTGACAATTTGCTTTTGAAAATACAAAATATCGAGTAAATCTGACGTTTTGTTGTAGTGTCTCGCGCTGCGTGTCCTTTCGTCAGAAATGAATTCTTGCCAAGTTTTATTGGCATCTTTATACTTGCGGGACAATAAAACTTGGCATGATTGGGGACAGCCATGGATAGGGACGAAATTCTCGCTCAAAGTCGCTTGGAAAATCGGCGTTGGGACGAGTGTGAGCGCAGGATGGCCGACGAGGCCGGCACCTGGGGAATAATCGCTGTTGCGGCGGCGGTCGTCTGCGTCTTTCTCATCCGCATGTTCTCCGAGGGTGGGAACCCGTACGACCTGCTTGCCATTCTATTCGTGTACCTTGTCGCCGCGAACGCCTATAAATGGAATAAGACCAGGTCGAGATGGACACTTCTGGTGACGATGCTATACGCCGTTATCGCTATCGGGTCGCTATGCGCCTATGCGATTGCGGGTTGATGCAGCCATGAAGGAATCGTTGGTCTTGAAGAATTCCCTGAGAGAGGCGCGCCGTCAGCGTGGTCTCTCTCAAGTGCAGCTTGCCGAGTTGACGGGGGTGTCCCGAAACACAATCAGCTCCATCGAAACGGGGCAATTCAACCCCACGGCGAAGCTTGCGCTCATTCTTTGCATTGCGCTCGACAAAAAATTCGAGGAGCTTTTCTACTTTTAAGGGCTTAGTGGCACGAAGGCGTTCGCGCAGCGCATGCGAGGGCCGCCGTTCGTGTTGCGCATCAGCGATAGGGGCGACCTATCGGCACTTAACACCTAGACGCCGCAAAATGAACGCAAGACGTCAAGGCGGGGCTGGAGGTCTTCTTCAAGTCGGTCGGCAATATAAGGGGTTGATTCAAGAACCGCCCCCATTTGTCCGTTCCCTGCTTTTCGCAAGGCAGGGACGATCTCATTGACAAGCGGTTTCGCCAGATTGCGAAGCGATGATTCCGAAATGCCAAGCTGAAGGGCCAACGCGTGAAAATTGTCGGGCGATATTGCGTCGATGTCTCGTTCTCCCCCTAGCGCGAACGCCATGTCGCGGCTGAACCTCGGAAAATATGTGGTGCTGACGAAATCGTAGGCGGGCGCTAGCGAGGTCCGGGGCTTTCCCTTCCCCCTCCCTTCGTGATAGACAATCGAAAAATTCTTGAGATGGGCATCGCAATTTCCAATCAGATACGAGAAGCAGATTTGCTGCGCGAAGGATATGACGTCGCGTGCTGGTTGAGCGCTTTCTTGTTTCAGGAGTTCCGCGATGCATGAAACGGTGCTCCCGGATAGTTCGACATACTTCGACCCGGGTGTAATGCCGAGCGCCTGAGCAAGGTCTTCCTGATGGAGTCTTGTGACCTGCATATTTCTTTCGGTATTTCTGACAATGCGGTCGAATCGCTCAACGACTAAAACTGGTTTTCCGAAATCAAGAAGGGCGACTTTGGCTGTGGGTATTCCAAGTTGTGCTGCGGTTTTCATGCAAAGATATTCAAGCTCGGGCACGTCGAGAAGGTGGCTTGTTTTCAGTATGTGAGTCGTCCCCGCGAATCCTTGAGGTCTGAACCAGCCTTCGTCCATGGCGGCTGACGGCAGGTGCGCCAGTCCGATTTTGTTTTGGGTTCCTGCGAGGGAGAGACGAGAAGCGATGCTCTCGTTTGCCATCTCGCAATCGTTTTTAAAGAGGGCCTTGAATTCACTCTTCGACAGAGCTTCGTACGACTCGGGAACGCCGACAAAGGGTTGCCTTTCTTCGTGCACAACGATATCGCCGATGCACTCACGCCCGCAGGGTTCCAGTATGGATAGATAGTCGCTTTCTGACGTCTGCAATTCAGCAGCAAGGGTTTGCCGTGCGGCTCCTTCTGCGATAAGCCCCTCGAAGTATGGTTTGAATTGCGCCTCTTTGAATGGCTCTCGTCTCAATGGGAGGGAGAGGGATAAGGGTTGGGCGTCGGGGCTTTCCAGATACGATGCGTCGTATTCGAATATGCTTTCATTAGGCGATATTCTGCCTATAAGGCATGGCTTGCAGGAGAGAAGACGGAAAATCTCAAGGGTTCGCATCGCTATCTCTTTTCTACATAAAGGTCTATGCCGAGCATGGTGAGTATGCGGATGGCTTTCTCTATTTCGGCGGTGGGCTTTCCGTTTTCAAGATTGGAGAGATAGGTGATGCCGACGTTCGCGAGCCCGGCGAATTCGGCCTGAGTGAAGCCCTGACGCCGGCGTTCTTCGCGGATGATTCGCCCGATTTCCTGCGTGTTTTCGACGTGAATCATGAGTCTCCTTATGCGTTCGCATAAATGATGGTTTTGCAAATTGTATTTTATGCGAACGCATAAATCAAGCCGGCTTCTGTATCTTTTTATGCGTTCGCATAAATTTACTGTAATGCGCGGGCGCGACCGAAAGGGAGGCCGCTTCGGCCGCATCTCGAATTCCAGCATTCGTAAGCCAGGGAGTACGGCAGCAGAGGTGTCCGCGCATTAACCAACGGTCAATTTCTCGCACACGTATCGCGACATTTATTCAATTGCGAGCCGTTTGCTCATCTGGTCAAATAAAGGTGCGGCGCGCCGACCGAAATGTTTCCGATCGAAGGGGCAACCATGAAAATCAACGACGTCATTCGCACGAAACGCCTCGAACTCGGCATGACGCAGGGGCAGGTGGCATTGCGCCTGGGCGTTTCGACGCTCGCAGTGAACAAGTGGGAACGCGGGGCGAGCTATCCCGACATCACGCTGATCCCTGTCCTTGCGCGCCTGTTGAAGACCGACGCGAACACGCTGCTCTCGTTTCAAGACGACATCACTGCCGAGCAAAACCTTGCGATCCAGCGCGAGACCGACCGCCTTGTGCGCGAAGAAGGCTACGATGCCGGCTTCCGCTACGCCGTCGATGCCATGCGCGAATATCCCGCATGTGACCAGCTCGCCTGCATTCTGACGATGTATCTTGACGGGGCGCTGTCCCTTTACGGGGCATCCGAAGGCGGCGGCGAGGGCGGCGCGGGTGAGGCGTCGGGCGGCGTTGTGTCTGCGGAATCGGCTGACGATCAGGATGAATATCGTTCGACAATCGATGCGAACTACCGCCGTCTTGCGTCAAGCGCCGAACCTGCCGCGCGCGAAATGGCGACGGGCGTGCTGATAGCGCAAGCGATGCAGGACGAAAACTACGCGCAGGCGCAAGAGCTTGCCGACCGCGTCTCCGTCTCGCGCGCAACGCTTTCTCGTCTCGAAAACGGCGACCCGTCCGTGAGCTTCGAGACGTTTTTGCGCGTATGCCAAGGCGTCGGCATGCTCGACAAAATTCCCGAGGCGGTCGACCCTTATGAAACGGACCTCGGCCGAATCAGGGCCGACCAAGCCCTTCCGCAGCGCGTAAGGAAGCCGAAATGATCTCTGATCGGCTGTGGCGCAGATGCATCTATCTGCTTCTGCGCCACAGCGCGTTCGTTGCGTCGTCGGTAGGACGTCTTAGCGTCCCCACACCTCTTCGGCGATTTCTTTGACGAGCGCGATCTTCGCCCACTGCTCGTCTTCGGTGAGTTTGTTGCCTATTTCGCAGCTTGCGAAACCGCACTGCGGCGACAGGCTCAGACGCTCCAACGGCACGATTTCTGCCGCTTCGTGGATGCGGTCGATGACGGTCTGCTTGTCCTCAAGCTCGGCTCGCTTCGTGGTGATGAGCCCCAGCACGACCTCTTTACCTTCGGCGATATGCTTCAGCGGCTCGAATCCGCCGGAGCGTTCGTCGTCGAATTCAAGATAGAACGCATCCACGTTTTCATGGGCGAACAGCACGGGCGCCACGAAATCGTACGGACCGCTGCTGGCGTACGTGGAGTGGTAATTGCCGCGGCAGACGTGCGTGGTGACAATCAGGTCGTCGGGCCTATCCTCGAGCGCCAGATTGTTCACGCGCAGGTATTTCTCAGCTTCGGCTTCCGGGGTGGAACCCGTGGCGCGGATGGCGGCTTGGAAGCCTTCGTCGACCAGCGCGCCCCAGGTATAGTCGTCGAACTGCAAGTGACGGCACCCTGCAGCGTACAACTCGGCAATCACGGTGCGATACGCGGCGCCGATGTCAGCGAGCAGCTCGTCTTCGTCGGGGTAGAAGCTTTTCGTGCGCTCGGTTGCTGCTTCGTCGCGATAAAGCTCAAGTACAAGTTGGGCAGGGGCGGGGATGGTCTGTTTGGCCACGTGGCCTTCGCTTTCGAACTGCTGAACAAACTTGAAATGTTCGACGAAGGGATGGCTTTCTCCCGTAATCTTTCCGGTCAGGACGGCCGAACCCTTGGTCGTTTCCTCGCCCACGAAGAAGTAGCCGTGGTCGAGCTCGACGTGCTCGACGCCATGGAGTCCCCACATAAAGTCGAGGTGCCAGTAGGAGCGGCGGAATTCGCCGTCGGTGAGGAACGGCAGGCCTGCAGCCTTTTCTTTTTCAATCAGCTCCGCGATGCATTCGTTCTCGACGGTTTCGAGCGCAGCATCGTTGATAGTGCCGACAGCGTGCTGGGCGCGAGCGTCCTTAAGGCGTGCGGGTCGAAGAAAGCTGCCGACGACATCATAGTGGCAGGTGGCGGGCTTGGTCATGGTGAATCCTCTCATCGGATGTGCGGTGGAATGTTCGATGCTGAGGAGTATGACGTTTGTGCGCGCAATTGGGAAATACAAGAAAATAGGCATATACCATAGGAAAAACCTATGGCAAAGGACGATGGGCGGTAGGGAGGGATTGCGGCGATGAGGCCGCGTGTGTCGAAAGGGATGCCGCAGCGGATTGCAGCGACGAGGCCTTGGACGCCGAAAGGGGTCGCAACGGATTCACGAGCGTCGAGGGCTTTGGGGACGCGGCGCGCTGGCCGCCTCGAACCCCCGAACACGCCCGATGCGCCTGCGTTACTCGTCTCCGGCGTCGCCCGGGACGTGTCTGCGGATTGCCTCGAGATACGCTTTGCCGTAGCGAGAAAGCGTTGTCCCCTTGCGGGTAATCACGCCGATTTCCATGTGTTCGTCCGCTTCGAGGGGGAGCGCAATGATGTTTTCGCCGTTGAGTTCGTGGCTGATCACGCCCGAGCACACCGTGTAGCCGTTGAGGCCTATGAGCAGGTTGAACAGCGTCGCACGGTCGCGCACGCGGATGTTCTTGCGGCGATCGAGGGTGGATGCCGGCTCTTCCGAGAAGTAGAACGAATTGAAGTCACCCTGCTCATAGGAAAGATAAGGGTAGTCGTCCAGGTCGTCGAAGGTGACCGAGGCGCGTCCCGCCAACGGATGCGACGAGCAGACGAACACGTGCGGCGCGGCGGTGAACAGCGGCTTGAATTCCAGCTCTTCGGCACGCAGCATCTTGCCGATGACTTCGCGGTTGCGGTCGCTCAGGTAGATTACGCCCAGTTCGCTTTTCATGCGCGCCACGTCTTCGATGATTTCGTGCGTCTGCTCTTCGCGAATCGTGAAATCGTAATGCGACGCGTCGAAGGCGCGAATGACGTCGACGAATGCGTTCACCGCGAACGAGTAATGCTGGCACGATACGGCGAAACGAGGCGAGGGCTTGGCGTTGTTTTTATAGCGCTCTTCGAGCAACTCCGCCTGCTCGAGCACCTGGCAAGCGTACCCAAGAAACGTCTGGCCTTCGTCGGTGGCGATAACACCTTGCTTGTGCGCTCGAACACGGTGACGCCCATTTCGCGCTCAAGATCTCGGATTGACGCGGTAATGCTCGGCTGCGAGACGAACAGCCGTCGCGCGGCTTCGGTGATGCTGCCGCATTCCGCGACGGTGACAAGATATTTGAGCTGCTGGAGTTTCACGACATCCTCTTTCCTCCGGTGTGTCGTTGGCATTATCGCGCAATCGCTTTCCTTCGCAACAAAACGTCAACATTGCATGGAGCCTTTCCGAGCTTCGGTTGACAGCGTGAAGGCTGGTACTACAATCCTCTTTAGCACTCATGCGTCTTGAGTGCTAAAGAGTGTAGCGAAGAAGGGCGCGTGGCTGGGCTGCCGCCCCGCATCACCGTTCCGCAGCGGGTCACGCCGCAACGCCGTCGCATGCGGCTTCGTTCGCTTCGTCATCTAAGGTAATAACGTTGCGGGCTCGCCCGCGCGATGCATGAAAGAAGGCTTCATTCTATGAAGAAATTCAAGACAGAGAGCAAAAAGCTGCTCGACCTCATGATCAACTCGATTTACACCAACAAGGAAATCTTCCTGCGCGAGCTTATCTCCAACGCGTCTGACGCCGTGGACAAGCTTTACTTCAAGAGCTTGACCGATTCCGATGTTAAGGTGGGCAAGGACGAGCTGGCTATTCATGTGTCTTTCGATCGCGACGCCCGCACCGTAACGGTGTCGGACTCCGGTATTGGCATGACCAAGGACGAGCTTGAAAAGAACCTGGGCACCATTGCGCATTCCGGCAGCCTTGAGTTCAAGACCGACAATGCCGAGGCCCAGGGCGACGACGTGGACATCATCGGCCAGTTCGGTGTGGGCTTCTATTCCGCCTTCATGGTGGGCAAAGAGGTGCGCGTGACCTCGCGCGCCTTCGGTTCCGACGAGGCGTGGTGCTGGGTGAGCGACGGCGTCGAAGGATACACGATCGAAGCTGCCGAGCGCTCCGGCCACGGCACCGATGTGGCAATTGTCCTCAAAGACAACGCCGACGAAGAGAACTACGATACGTATCTTTCCGAATGGGGCCTGAAGAACCTCATCAAGAAGTACAGCAACTACGTGCGCTATCCCATTCAGATGGAGTGCGACAAGACGCGCGAGCTGCCCAAGCCCGAAGATGCTGGCGATGACTATAAACCCGAGTTCGAGCACTACACCGAAACCGAGACCATCAACTCCATGATTCCCATCTGGAAGCGCAGCAAGTCTGACGTGACCGAGGAGGAGTACAACGAGTTCTACAAGTCCGATTTCCACGATTTCGCTGATCCGGTGCGCACCATCAAGGTGCATGCGGAGGGCGCTCTGACCTACGATGCGCTCATGTTCATCCCCAGCCGCGCGCCGTATGATTTGTACAGCAAGGACTTCAAGAAGGGCTTGGCGCTCTACAGCTCCAACGTCATGATCATGGAGAAGTGCGAGGAGCTTCTGCCCGATTACTTCAACTTCGTGCGCGGCGTGGTGGACAGCCAGGACCTGCAGCTCAACATCTCTCGCGAAACGCTGCAGCATAACAGCCAGCTGCGCGCGATTGCCAAGAAGCTCGAGAAGAAGATCAAGGGCGAACTGGCCACTATGCGCGACAACGACCGCGAAGCCTACGAGGCGTTCTTCGAGCAGTTCGGCCGCGGTCTGAAGTATGGCATCTACACCAGCTACGGTATGAACAAGGGCGAATTGGCGGATCTGCTGCTGTTCTATTCCGCAAAGGAGCAGAAGATGATCACGCTCGACGAGTACATGGCCGCTATGCCCGAGGGTCAGGATTCCATCTTCTATGCGGCGGGCGAATCGGTGGAACGCCTGGCCAAGATGCCCGTGGTGAAGGCTGTCATGAACAAGGGTTATGACGTGCTTCTGTGCACGCAGGACGTGGACGAATTCTGCTTCCAGGCCATGATGGGCTATGGCAAGCCTGCCGCCGAGGGCGAAGAGTTCACCGAAAAGCCGTTGAAGAACGTGGCGTCAGGCGATCTTGGCCTGGAGACCGAGGACGAGAAGAAGGCCGCCGAAGAAGCCGCTAAGGAAAACGAGGGCCTGTTTGGCGCCATGAAGGACGCCCTGGATGGCCACGTGTCGAAAGTGGGCGTGTCCACGCGTCTTGCTTCCGCGGAGGATGCCCCGGCGTGCATCACGGCCGAAGGCCCCGTGTCGCTTGAGATGGAAAAGATTCTGTCCCAGATGCCTGACGGCGGCGAAGAGATCAAGAGCCAGCGTGTGCTTGAAGTGAATGCGCAGCATCCGATTTTCGCAACGCTGAAGGCAGCACAGGAAGCGGGCGATGCTGACAAGGTGGCAAGCTATGCAAGCTTGCTGTACAACCAGGCGCTTCTTGTGGAGGGTATGCCGCTTGAAGATCCTGTGGCATTTGCTAACGAAATCGCCAAGTTGATGAAATAAGGGAATTGCGGCGGCTTGCTGGCCGTCGCAACGGAATTATCCGGCTGCGAGGCGCCCTCGTCTTCCGGATGCCGCGAAGGTTTCTCGTAGTGTACTCCATAATCGAAACCTGGAGCGAGCGGATGGACGGCGAGGGCGCCTCTCGCCTGCATTGAGGTAGCCTGGGAGTTTGTTCCGCTGCGGTACTGTTGTCGCTCGGAGCTTTGCCGCGATCCTTTGCGCTTCAGCCGTGCATTCGTTTCGTGTCCATTTGCGCTGGTCGGGCCGATTTGAACTGCCGCATGGAAACGCTGTTCCGTGTGGCCCGAATAGCGCCAATCAAGAAATGCTATACAATCAGCCTTTGTTGAATCCGCAATGGCGCAACGGAGTCCCCATGGAATTTCCTACAAAGTATCTTTATGCATCCCTGGGCCTCGGGACCGGTATGGTTCTTTATGGAGTAGGAGTTTGGAATGGCAATTCCGCATTCGCCAGTGGAGAGCTTTTCGGCCCTGTAAGCCCAGAAATCGCTTCTGTCTATCCTTTGGCCGCAGCCGCTGGCATGCTGTTCGGTATTCTGGTGAGGGCTGTCATTTCGGTCGTGAGTAGAACCAGTGGGAAATGGGCTCCCAGCCTCATCGTGGGTGGTGCTGCTATTGCTGCAACGATTGCTATTGGAGGGCTATGGAGGACAGGCGGGCTGCCCTTCTTTGTGATGGCCTTTTTTGTTGGCTGGACCTTCTCGTGTTCCTCTATTTATTGGATGACGTACATTTCTCTAAAGTCCCTTTCGCCGGGCATTGTTTTTCCCGTTGCTTTATTTATTGCGGCGGGAGGAAACGCCATATGCTGCTTCGCGCTGCAGGCTCCCAAACCCCTGATTATCGGCGGTCTGGTTTTGCTGAGTGCGCTCCTCGCCCTTCTTGATCGTTCGAGCTCCGAAACGTCGTCCGTAAAGAGGCACATCGAGAGCGGTCTCGTAGATGTTGCTCGTCAGCATCTAATTACATTCAAAAAATTTGCGGATGTCCTTATTTGCGTAATGGCTTTGCAAATCATTGCGCCATCAATCAATTACCTCGGCCTGATGGATATGCTTCAGCCTCAGATGCAATTATTCATCGTTTGTCTCGCTCAGCTGTCTGCGGGACTCCTATCGCTTCTGGTGCTCAATCTTTTTAAGGGCCCTCATTCGACGAAATTCTTTCAATATGTGACTCCTGTTTTGGTGTCCGCCCTCCTCTTCGTTCCGTTTGCAGGGCATGAGTACACCCTCGTCATGTTGTTCATAGGGTCGAGCCTCTATTTTGCTGCGTCCAATGCGCTCTACTGCTCGGACGCTGTTCGCTTTTCGCGTGACGAAAACGTGCCTTTCGAATCTTTCTATGCAATCGGGTATCTCATTCTTGCCGCGATGAATATTTTTATGGAGAACCTCATGCCGAAGGTTTTGAATACGCAGAGCTCTACCGAGCTTTTGACGGTGTTCGGTGCATTTTTCTGCGTGTACGTTCTGAGCATGACCTTCTTGATTGCACGCGGGCGCAGGAGCGAAGCGCAGCATCACGAGGCTGAGGTGGATTCCAAATACGTTTCTGAGAGTGAAGAGCAACACCAGGAGGAGCAGCCTGCTTCTCGGCTTCGTTATGCTAGCGGAGCAGTCGATATCGTGAAGCAGAGACATGGCCTTAGCGAAAGAGAGGCCGAGATTCTCGACCTCATTTTGCGAGGGAAAAACGTACCGGCCATCGCCGAGACGCTGTTTATTTCCCAAAATACCGTTAGGTCGCATGTCAAGCGAATCTACCGAGCTACTGGGATACATACGCGCCAAGATCTCATCAGTTACTGCGAAGATAGCATTGGGGCTGAATGAACTGGGCGGACGCTCTGAATCACCCACTTTTCCGCGGATTCACCCACTTTGAGACACGAATTTCTCTGATGTTTTTCTATGGTGACATCGCTTGCTAAAAGCGTATCCAATAGAAAGCAAGGAGGAATGAACATGGGGGATATATCAAGACGTTCGTTTCTGACGGGAACTGCGGTTACAGCGGGTGCGTTGGCCTCTTTAGGCATCGTTGGCTGCGCGCCGAAAACCGCCCCGGAAGCTAGCAGTGCCTCCGAGGCGGCCTCTGAAGAGAATGTGCGCGCACATGCCGCCAAACTCAATCCGCAGGTTGAAACAGACACAGCAGCAACCGGCGCGTGCCCCTCTCTTTTCACCGAATGGACCATGGGGTCGCTTACGCTTCCCAATCGCGTGGTGAAATCTGCCGCAGGCTTTATCGGTGTGACTTCTCAGGGAATCACTGGCGATTTGCACATGCAGCATTACGGTTTGCTCGCGAAAGGCGGGGCGTCCATCGTCTACTGCGACGACTTCGCTGAGCTCTATCCGCACTTCCGCGCCATCCCCGATGTGGGCAAATTCGTGGATTGGAAAGAAGAAGAGCTCACCGCCTTCGTCGACAACATCCACGACAACGGCAGCCTTGCGGGCTACCAGCTTGCAACTATGGGTCTGGAGTTTAGCGGCTTCCAGCCCGATCCGACGGCGATCTTCCAGTCGTCTGACTGCATGGATATGACTGCGCAGGAGATTAGCGACCTGATCGCCGATACCATTACGGCTGCCGAAACGCTGCAGCGATGCGGATTTGACTGCGTGGAAATCAACGCTGCCGGTGAGAATATCGGCCAGACCTTTATGTCTCGTAACAGGAACAAACGTGACGACGAATACGGCCCGCAGACCTTCGAGAGCCGCACTCGGTTCGTGTGCGAAGTCGTGCGCGGCATCAAGGAGCGCTGTGGCAAGGATTTCCCCATCCAGGTGCTCATTAATGGCGTGGAAGAGAACGATAAGAACATCGGCGATAACGCCTTGTTCACTACGGTCGAAGAGAACAAGGCAATGTGTAAGCTCATCGAGGAAGCGGGTGCGGATTCCTTGCATGTTCGTATCGGGCCCTGCGGCCAGCACGTTGCAGAATTCGCCGGCGATTTGTACTTCACGGGCTACGGAATTGAAGGCACTTCGGGCTATGGTACGCAGTTCGACTTCCAGCGTCACTGGCAGGGCATGCTTAAAGCCGACCAGTCTGGCCTGGGCATCATGACCAAGGTTGCTGCGGAGATCAAAAAGGCCGTGAGCATTCCCGTGGGTGCCGTTACTTACATGGATCCAGCTCGTGACCCCGAGTTCTTCGAGTCGCTCATAGCTAACGGCGAGCTCGACTTTATCCTGATGAACCGACCTCTGAGCGTCGACTACGACTACCTCAAGAAGCTTGAGGAAGGGCGATTGGACGAGATTAGACCCTGCACGCGCTGCATGCACTGTCACTGGGATTCTGACGCCAGCGGTAACCAGATTTTCAGCTGCCGTACAAACGCAGCTCATCCGTTCCGCTTCGCATCCGGCCAGCTGACTGGCGGTTATGAGCCAGAGCCGGCTAGTACGGTAAAAAACGTCATGGTTGTTGGTGCGGGTCCTGCAGGCATGGAGGCTGCGCGCGTCGCCGCGCAGCGCGGTCACAAAGTGACTATCTACGAGAAAGATGGTTCCCTGGGCGGCCTGCTCGAATTTGCTAACAACGTGAAGGGCCCTCATGAAAACCTTGCGGTCCTGAGGAACTACTTCGTCAAGCAGATGGAAGTTAACGGTGTCGAAGTGGTCACGAACCAGGAGGTCGATGCTGCATTCATCAACGAGAAGAACCCTGATGCGGTGGTCATTGCTACAGGAGGAAAGCGTGCATCGTTGGGTCTTTCCTCGAGCAATGGCACGAACGTGGTCTCGGTCGAAGACTTCCTGACCGCAGATATCGCTGATGACGTTGTGATTGCGGGTTCGAACGTTCAAGCGATTGATACGGCAATGTATTTGCTCGCGCAGGGAAAGCACGTTCAGGTTGTGACCCCCAGCGAAGCTGGAGCCATTGGTATCGGCCACTCTTACTGGGTGCGTACCTACACGCAGCCAACGATGAAAGCGCTTGGCGTGCGTTTCTGGCCGAAGGCTTCTGTGAATAGCGTCGGCGACGGTTCAATTACCATCACGACGGAAACCGGCCTCGAGCAGGAGCTCGCGTGCGGCACGTTGGTAGATGCCACCGATTGCCTGCCGAATGTCGAATTGGCCGAAGGCCTTTCCGTGGATGTATATACCGTCGGAGATTGCGCTCGTCCTTTCAATATCGATGAGGCTATCTTCTCTGGCAACGCTGCAGCACGCCAGATCTGATCCCTCCAGGCGAAGGGCGCGGCATTGCTGCGCCCTTCGTTTGACGATGCAATTGGGCAAGAATCGGTGCCGTGATGGTCGTCGCGGATACGCATGCTGTTGGCGTGTTCGCTCGCGGTAAATCTAATGAGACTTTTCTGAAATGTTGCATGGCGGCCATTGTGCATCGGGGCAGCACGTTCGCTGCAGATGCGCGTCAATTGGGCGAGTCGTAATCCGTCAAACAGGGGAGGTCCGCAGCGCGGAGGGGATGCGCGGCGGACCTGGGAGGGGTTTTGGAGTTTGGGCCAGCTGGGGAGTTAGTCTTTGATGTATTCCGCCATATGGCGAGCGGCCAAACGGCCGGAGGACATGGACAGACCAGAGCACGAACCGCCGCAATCGTAGTACGGGGTGCTGAACAGGCTGCCGTTTTCGACGCCGCCGACATACAGACCGTCGATGAGATTGAAGTCCACATCCAACACGCGGCAGAACTCATCGGTGCGGGCTTCGCCGAACGTGTTGAACGCGCTCGGATTGTACTCGAATGCGTAGTACTCAGAGGATTCATCCTCGACAGGCTGCAGGAACTCGTCGCGCTTGAAGAGCAGCGTGTCCTGACCCGCGGCAACCATTCCATCGTATTCCGTCACCGTGGCAGCCAGATCGGGCAGCGCAGCCGCTTCAGCGAGCGCCTCGATGGAATCGGCCTTGTAGCACCAGCCTTCTTCGATGGCCTTGGCAAGATTTGTATCGGAATCGGCGATGGGCGCATTGAGCATCGTTGCCGCAGAGGTTCAAACGGCCGGTTTGCCGATGCTCTCGTAGTAGCTGGTCTCCTTCATGGAGTCCACAACCTTGCCGCTGAACACGGCGTAGTAGCGCTGCTGATGCGGCGTTGCCTCAGCGCCGCCGCTCAGGGGCTCCTGAGCCAGCATGTATTCGTTCATGAAGCGCTTGCCGTCGGGGTTGACCAGCAGACCGCCATAGAAGGCGAGCTGCATGAAGGGATTCGCATCGAGAACGCGGAGATGGTGCTCTTCGCGTTCATGCCGTAGATATCGTTCATGCCCAGGCCATGGATGCGGTCCTAGACACCGCCGGCCTCCAGCACCATGCGCTGGCCGTCGCCGGTGTTCTTCTCGGACCCCATGTTACACAGCGTCACATTGCCGTAGACCTGCTTGAGCATCTCCTCGTTGGCCATGTAGCCGCCTGTGCACACCAGCACCGCCTTGGCGTTGACGTTGATGACGTCTTTGCCCTGCTCGCACTGGATGCCGACCGCCTTGTCATCCTGCATGAGAATGTGCGTGGCCGGCGCATCGTAGAGGAGTTCGACACCCATCCCGGTCAGCGCCTGCTCGACGGGAATGCCCTTATCGGTCGTGACGAATCCGTGCACGCAGGTGAAACCGGCGTTGTAGCGATCGCCCAGGATGGCGGTCTCCGCACCCATCTCCTGCAGGATGGTGATGTTTTCGGGCAGCAGCATGACGCAATCGCGCAGCAGCTTGGCATTGACCGTCCAGTGGGCGAACGAAATCATGCGTTGGTACATATCGACAAGGCTGTAGTCCTGCCCGATGGACTTGGTGCCCTCGGTTTCGACGGCGTATGTGCCGGTGATCGCATTGAAGTTCGAGTTGGTCGCATTGCCGCTCTTGGTGACCACCAGGACCTTGTCCACGCCGAGCTTGGCCGCCTCGTAGGCCGCCAAGCATCCCGCAGCGCCGGATCCCACTATGACGATGTCCGCATCGCGCGTAGAGGTGGGTTCCTTAAGGGCAGCCGCTTCCGTCTGACCGGAATCCGCCGACTGGCCTTCGTCCGCCTTCTGCGGAGTGCCGCAGGATGCCAGCATGCCCGCGCCCGCAACACCGACGATGTCCGCTGCCGCACCCGCCAGGAAATTGCGGCGGGAAAGCCCCTTCTCCATCATTCCCACTTCTACTCCCTTCGTCTCTTTCGATCGGAATCTCCATGGACGAAAGCATAGGAAGTAAAAAAAGGGGGTGTTCCTATAGTTCTGTCAAGGGTGACTCGTCTTTTCGGCGATGGTTTTTGGCAATGCTGACGCCGACCCGAGCGGGCCTTGGGTTTTCGCCTTGCTCCGCTTAGGCGGAATCGCTTAGGCGGAATAGGTCGTCTTGTCTCTCATGACCGCGTAGATCACCTTGAGTCTCTTCCTGGCGAGCGCCTTGATCGCCTTGCCGTGAGGCATGCCCCTGCCCCTGCATTCGGCGTAGTAGTCTCCCCATCGGCCATGGCTTCGCGCAAGGCAGTTGCACGAGAATATGAGCAGGTTCTTCAGCCTCTTGTTGCCCCGCCGCGAAGCGGACACCGACGATATCGACGTGCCGGATCGCCGGTTGCGCGGCGCGAGCCCGCAGTACGACGCGAGCTTGTCGTGGCTGGGAAAGTCGGCGATGTCGATGGATATGACCAGCTCGGATGCCGTCCTCGGCCCTATTCCCGGCACGGTGAGCAGGCATCTGTACGTCTCGTCGGATGCGGGCAGCGCGGATATCTCGGCGGTCAGCGCCCCGATCTCGACGGAGTTCTCGGTGATGTGGCTGATGTGGCTATACTGTTTTGGACGGTTTCATGAGGGACGGAGGGCCCTTTGCGGAAGGAGGCTCCGATGCGCGACCCGAAGCACCCGAGGAAGTTCACCGAGGAGTTCAAGCGCCAGATCGTGGCGCTCTACGACGGCGGGAAGCCCGCCGCCGAGATCATGCGCGAGTACGATCTCGGCAGGTCGACGTTCCGGCGCTGGGTGAAGCTCGTCCACGAGACCGGCTCCACCCGCGCGGCGGACAACCGCACGCCCGAGGAGTCGAGGCTGCTCGAGCTCGAGCGCGAGAACGCGCGGCTGCGGATGGAGGTCGATGTTTTAAAACAAGCGGCGCTGATATTCGCACGAAAGTGACGGTGATAGCGGCCAACGCCCGCCGCTACCCGGTATCGGCGCAGTGCAGGATCCTGGGCGTCCCGCGCTCGACCTACTACCACATGCTCGCGCACCCGCCGCGCCCGAAGGCCCCCGACCCGATCGAGCCGGACGTGGTCGGCGCCTTCGAGGCGTCCCGCGGCGGATACGGGGCGAGGAGGCTGAAGATCGTCCTCGCGAGGTCGGGAGTCGTCGCCTCGAGGCGCAGGATATGCCGCATCATGAGGGAGAACGGCCTGGCGAGCGCGTACTCGGGACGCGCCCCGCGGGGAGGCCGCGGGCCCGCGCAGCCGCCTTCCGCGGGGAATGTGCTGGCGAGGAGGTTCGACGGCCACCCCCCGCGCACCCACCTGGCGGCCGACCTCACCTACGTCCGCGCCGGCGGCTCGTGGTGCTACGTCTGCCTCCTGGTCGACCTGTGCAACCGCGAGATAGTCGGCAGCTCGTGCGGGCGGCGCAAGGACGCGCGCCTGGTCAAGGCGGCGTTCTCGAACGTGGACTTCCCGCTAGACGAAGTCGAGATGTTCCACAGCGACGGAGGGTCGGAGTTCTGCAACGCGGAGATCGACGCGCTGCTCTCGGCCTTCGGCATCGAGAGGTCGGTCTCGCGCCCCGGCAACCCCCACGACAACGCAGTGGTCGAGTCGACGAACAGGGTGCTCAAGCGAGAGCTGGTGCGGGGGCGCCCCTTCGCCTCGGAGGAGCATCTGAGGACCGAGCTGTTCGACTGGGTAAACTGGTACAACAACTGCAGGCTGCACTCGACGCTGGGCTACATGACCCCGGTCGGGTTCAGGGAGGCGGGCCTGAGTCTCTGACCGGATCGCCCAAAAAGATGTTGCCACATCAGCCACATCAATCACAGTTCCTGCTCGAGCGCATGGATCTGCTGGCTGATGGCAGGCTGCGCAACGTGGCATTCTTCGGCCGCTTTCGTGAAGCTCAAGTTGCGCGCGACCGATTCGAAGTATTGAAGCTGGTTTACCCTCATGGTCCTGCCGCCTCTCCGCTCTCCAGGCCAGGCTTGTTGGATTTTAGAATTTGATTCTTGCCTCGATTTCTGAGAGCGCATCTTATCAGACCGCGCCGGCGTCTTAGCGCCGCCGAACGGGAGAGACTCGATTGCGTCGAGATGGCAATGCGATTCACTCTGGTTATGGAAGGTGATCTTGCGCTCGTCAGATACAAGGAAAGGGAGCCCGGGGCTCCCTTTCCTGCGTTTGCGTCACGTTGGTTGACGCGTGTCGTTCGTTGCCTTTGCAGCCTCGCGTGCAGCTCTATTCGATGACCTCGAACTCGAGCGATGCCTCCAGCGGAGACACCACGCCGTCGGCGGTCTTGGCGCGCACGGACAGGTTGTAGCTGCCCGGCTCGGCGAACGACGTGGTGAACTGCCAGTTCACCCACTTGTCGGCCGTTGCGCCGTCGGTGGCGCAGCTGGTCCAGGTGGCTCCGTCGTCGAACGAGAATTCGATCGCGGTGATCGGCGAGCCGCAGTCGTCGGCCACGCCCTCGAAGGTGATGTCGTAGCCAGCCTTGAATACGCATCCCTCGGAGGTGTTGAGGATGTCGATCTTGTTGCGGAACTGCGGGTCGACCTGCTGCACGGCAGGCTCTTCCGCCTGGCGCGTCAGCTCGATGTTCACGATATCGCGCGTGAAGTAGCGGGCGACCGTCTCGGGAAGCCACATCTGCACGGCGGAGCCGTCGGTGGACTTCAGGCCTTCGCCGTTCACTTCGTATACCAGCATGGCCTTTTTATCGAGGGCGTACTGCAGGGGCAGCGCCTGGCCGAAGCCGTCGGCACCGTAGGCGGTCACGGTGTTCACGCCTTCTTCGAGGTCGGCCATGCCCACGATAGACTCCAGCGGAACGCCCACGACGGCGGCCTGGCCGAACGGCTTGCCCGTGGCGCAGGAGCATCCCATAAGGGCGGTTTCCTCGGAGTCCTTCATCTCGGACACGTTTACGGTGAAGTTCTTCTTGATGTTGCCGCCCACGTTGATGTAGTAGTTGGCGATGCCTTCGCCGTTGTCGAGCATTTCGACGGACGGCTTCGAACACATCGAGGTGAGCGCGGTTCCGAACACGTTGAACAGCTCGTCGTTGGGGGTCACGCCTTCCTGGTTGAAGGCGAACTCGCCCTGTACGTCGGCGACGTGCGTGAAGTCCTTGTCGATCGTCAGACGGTGCGAATCGATGGTGTTGCCGTCGATGTCGTGCGAAAGGCCTTCGGCCTGCGGGCCGTTCTCGGCGAATGCCACGGTGGCGCCCGAGGCGATCAGAGCGACGCCCGCCGCTCCAGCCAGGACCTTCTTAGGAGTGGAAAACTTCATGGCAGGCCCTCCTATTTCTCTTCTTCTTCGGCGGTGGCGTCTGCGGTCGGAGCGGGAACCAGGCTTGCCGTTTCAAGCACGGTAGTCTGCTCGGGCGTGGGCATGACGTCTTTCGCATTGATCATGACCGTCTGGGTTTCGTAGCTGGTCAGACCATCGGCGGTGGTTGCGCGGACAGTCAGGCAGTAGGCGCCTTCCTTCTCGGGCGTCCAGGTGAAATTCCACCAGACCATCTTGTTCACGTCGGTTTCGTCAAGGTCGAACTTGGTCCAGGTTTCGCCCTGGTCCATGGAAAACTCGACGCTGGCGATCTGCTGGTCGTAGCCGTCGACGTAGCCGTTGAAGGTGTAGGGCTGGCCGTTCTGGACGATCAAGCCGTCGGGCACGCCGAGGATGGTGGCATTGGGCTTGTTCATCATGTCGCCGGCCTCGTTCTGCCAGGCATTGGGGTTGCCGGCCCACTTGTCGGTGTAGTCGATGTCCTCGTTGGTAACGTTGTAGCTTGCGACCTGCTTGGAGTTGATTTGGGCGTCGACGCCCTCGACCCAGTTGGTGCAGGGGTAGCCGCGCGTTGCGTCAAGGTATTCGCCGCCGATCTTGTAGACGAGCAGCGCTTCGTTGTCGTCGAGCTTGTCCTTCGGGAAGGCGCGCTTGGAGCTGCCGTCGGCGCGCATGACGCGCACGCCCGTGGTGTCGTCGAGGTATCCGCCGGCCTTTTCAACCAGCCAGCTCACGGGGATGCCGGTGATTTCGGTGTTGGTCACGCCGCCTCCGCCGACCGGGTTCCAGTTGCAGACCATCTTGGAGGTCTTGTTCACGACCACGCCCGCCTCTTCGGCTTCGGCGATCAGGTCGGGAAGCTTGGCGGTGTAGGGATTAGGGACGTTGCCCTCGATGGTGATTTCCCAGTTGTCGAACAGGCTCTGCGGCATTTCGAGGTTCAGGCCGTTTACGCCTGCGCCGTGGCGCATGTTGTCATAGTAGGCATGCATCCAGTCGTAGGAGAACACCTCGTCTTGGCTCTGCGTCATCTCCTGGTCGATGGAGAAGTCGCCCTGGACATTTTCGACCTTGTTGATGCCCCAGAGGCGCTCGTACTTGGTGAGGTCCCAAAGTTGCAGGCCTTCGCCGTTCTCGGTGCCGTTGTGACAGGACATGCAGCTGCCTTCGTAGTCGCCCTCGAACTTGCCCTTGCCCGGGCCGGAGTAGTGGATGCCGTGCATCAGGGTGCCGAACTCGTACTGCTTGGCAATGTAGCCGGGAGCGTAGGAGTGGCAGAACAGGCACTGCTGGACGGTGGTTTCGTTGCCAAGAGCCTCGTTCCATGCCACGGGATGCTCGTAGGGCAGGTTCTTCAGCAAGGCGTCCAGGTCGGCGTGGCACGACTCGCAGCCGCGGCTGTCAGAGCCCAGCCAGTAGGTGTTGTAGGAGTTGGAGCCCGCCTGGATCTGCCAGGCATCGGGATTCACTTCGTACTCGGTGGGAGTGCGCTGCACCATCTGGCCGTTGGGAAGCGTGCGGATTTCGGGAGCATGCTCCTCGCCGATGGTTTCCCAGCGGTCGTAGAGCCCGTCGAGGTATTCCTTGCCGGGATACGCCTCTTCGTTGATGTCGGCATTGGTGATGCCTTCTTCGCCGTCGATGACCTTCTGCTGCTCGGGTGTGACGGCGGTTTCTTCGGTGTTTTCGTTTGCAGTCGGCGCGCTTGCCGGCGTTTGGTCGGGCTGCTCTTGCGGAGTGCATCCCGCTACGCAGCAGAGCGCGCAGGTAAGGCATGCTGCGATTATCGCAATTTTGCTTTTGATAGACATATGTCTCCCTTGTTGTATCACGTGATGACGGTGTTTCCGTCTGTGCCTTCGTCTTATCGAATCCTCCTTTCCTCCCCTTTAGACGAAGGCGCGCGCAGGGCAAGGGGCAAAAAGGAGGGCGTGTCCCATGGCTCCTGCGCGCGCATGCAAGGTTATGGTAGGAAGCTGCATGCAAAACTGGTATCGCCGCGAAATACGATTTTCACGAAATGCCAGTTCAGAGGCATCGCCCAAAAGGGTGATTGCCGCTTTTGTTTTCCTTTCGCGAGGTATTGGGATAAAATCGGCCGGAACGTCTTTTGCTGCAAGGGGAATCAAGGGGGGTGCGCATGGGCGTTTCTCTATCGCGGCCGAACGCCTGCGTTGTGCTGTGCGCGCTCGGCTCTTGCCTCAATCTTGTATGGTGCACCCTTATGGGGCATACCCTGGGTTTCATGCCTGCTTCCGACGGCATGCAAGGCTGGACGAACCCGCGCACGTTCTTCTTGGCGGGCATTCTGGTGTTGAGCGTTTTATTCGCCGCATTTCCCCACGGAATGCGCAAAGGAAACAGGCTGTTTGTTACGGTTCTGCCCTTGCTTGCTTCTATGGGCACAGCGTGTTTCGCCTTGGCCTACCGGCAGGATCTTTTCGACCCGGGCGCTTTGGCTGCGTTCGGCCTGTGCGTGTCGGGCGTGGGGTATTTTTGGCTGGTTGCCCGTTACAACCTGTTGCTTGCCCGCACGCAGCTGTTTTCGTGCGCGGTATGGAGTATCGTGGCGGCTTTGTTTGCAAAACTTGTGCTTGTGGAAGCGTTTGGCGCTTCTTTTGGTTCGGACGTTCAGGTTGCCGTCGCCGTCGTCCTGCCCCTCCTTTCCGCTCTCGTCTTCGAGGCCGCCCGTGTTGCGGCAAAGCATCAAGTGGAGCGCAATCCATGGGTCGATCCCGGGGTTTCGGCTCGCAAATCGCGCACGCATACGGAATTCGGTATTCCCAGCCGTCCGCGCGTTGTGGCTATGGGCCGCTCCGAGAAGCGCGACCTTATGGCCATTGTGGCTGTGGCGGCAATTCTTCTTGCCGTCGTGCGAGCCATGAGCTTCCTTGGCATGTGGGGAGACACCCACACAAGCCTTTCTGAATCTATCGCATGGATGGCAAGTCTCGCCCTTGGCGGCATATGCCTGGTTGTTTTCGGGCGCTTTGCGCTGATTGCCGTGCAGGAGCGTCCTGTTTCCATGCGTTTTCAGCCTGCCATATTGGTGACGTTAGCAGGCATGTTCGCCATGGCTCTGCGCATTGAGCCGAATAGCGCCGAAGCAATGTTTTTGAGCATGGTGGTACAGCTCGACGAGCTGTTTGCCCATCTTTTGTTCTGGTGCGTGGTTATTGCGGCGCTCGATGCGCTTGACGTTCCTTCGTATCGCGTGGTCGGGTTTGCCTGCGCGGTGTATGCGAGCGTGTCCATTGTCTGGGTTGTGCTCATGAGTCACGCTACAGTGGTCGATACGACGCTTGTGCTTTTGGCGGCTTATGCCGTGGTGGTGTTTGCCATGCGGGCGAACTGGAGCCGAGGCTCGTGGGCGCAGGATGCCTCTGCTTCTGGTTCGCAAGAAGTCACGTCCGATTCTTTGGGGGTCACCGCATCGGCAGAGCAGGCCGTTGTCAATGAGCATGACGAAGGGGTGTCCGATGCGACGGAACGTCTTCATGCTTTGATTGCCCAGCGCTGCGAAAACCTTGCCGACGTCTATGGCCTCTCGCCGCGCGAGCGCGATGTGTTTGCGTGCATGGCGCGCGGGCGTACCCGTGCGGGCATTCAGGAAGACTTGGTTCTATCGGGCAATACGGTGAAAACCCATGTGGCCCATATATACGCGAAGCTCGGCGTGCATGATCGCCAGGAGATGATGGCGCTTTTGCTGGGGCAGGAAGAAGGGGCGGCATCGCATGATGAATGACGGCGTTTCGCACGGTTTGCGTGAAAAGCTAGGTTTGCGCATGTGCGCTGGTCTTGATGGCCGCGAAGGACGTCCTGCGGTGTTTCGTTCGCGCGCGTTGACCGATGCAACGACGGAGGATATAGAGGCGTTGCGCGCGCTGGGAATTGAGGTTGTCTACGACTTGCGTAAGGAAGCGGAGCGCGTATCCAACCCCGAACCTGCTACTGTCTGTGACGCCTTCGAGATACGCGTGTGCCCGGTCGATTTGCAAGACGACGAATCCCGCACGCAGGAAACCAAATCGCGCCACGTGAAGGCGGCCTACGGCCTTCCTGGAGAGCGCATGCGTTTTCTTTACGGCGTCATGGCCGATCACGCCGATGCGGTGCGAGCCATTGTGCGAAAAATCATCGCCGACGGCAAACCCGCGCTTGTTCATTGTGCAAACGGAAAAGACCGCGTGGGCGTGGTGTGCGCAAGCACGCAGATCGCATGCGGAGTTTCTCGCAATGCGGTGATGGCGGACTATCTTCTTACCAACGAATACAACGCCGAAATGAACCGCCGAGACCTTGCTCACTATGCGGGTCTTATGCCGCCCGATGCCGTGGAGGTTCTTGCCGCCATGTTTGAAGCGCGCGAAGAATATCTGGAAGTGTTTCTGGCGGCTATCGAAGAGCGCTACGGTTCGTTCGATGGCTGGGTTGGATTATCCCAATCGGGAAAATTCCACTCGAATTAACCGGAATTATCCCGACAGGGAAAATCTTCTCCGAATTCGTCAGCATCATTCCAATGGGGGAATGCCGACACTTATCCAGCATAAAAGAACGGCTGCCTCGCATATTGCTGCGATAACGAAAATGCATGCAGAAGTCCCGCGGGTGCAATTCGATGCCGTTTATCGACGGTCGGCTAGATGAGAGCCGACGGCAACGCGTCTAATGAAGGCGCTTCCGACAATTAAGCTAGAGCCAAAATGCGCAAAGGACCCCGTTTCTGTTCAGGCGCCGCTTATGCGCGAGTCGTCGTACCGTCAAGTTCCTTCACGAGGTGGCCGCCCCTTCCGGTCGTGACAAAGTTTCGTCTTTGCCATCGAGAAGAGGCTCTCCGCCTTCGCGTCGTCGGGACAGCATTCTTTCTGCTGGGAAAGCCGAGGACCAGCGCGTCCCCCCTCCTTCCCGGCACCGTCGCGCATCTGTCGGCGAAGCGCCGCTTGGATTTGGCGGGGTAGTCCCTGCCAAGCAATCTTGCCTTCTGGCGTGGGGCCCCACGCCAGAAGGCGGTTCATCGCCTGTCCAGCTATAGGGACCTTTTGCACATTAGGGGTTCAGTTCGTCATTGGGACGCCTTGGCTATTCGGTGCGCCACCCTTCGCTTGCCATTGCCCGCAACATCCATGATGAAACGTTGCGCAATCGGCGGCGTTTCGTACGGAGCCGTTTTCGTCTCCAAGGATGCATCCCTGCGTGCTCATTAGTACACTCCCTGGGCAATCAATTCGCGCTGCTTGTGCTGCAGGAAGTAGTCGGCGACCGCCATATAGAACCCCGCTTCTTCCTGTGTCTCCGCCTCTTCGATGGCCTGGAGCGAAGGCTCGAATTGAAACGCCTGTTTGCATTCAAGGTAAAGGCTGTGCAGGTCGTGTGTTGGGACTTGTTTATCTGCGGGCGCGCCGTTGGTCGTGCGTGCAGGCCTTCCTGCGCCGGGCTTTTTCGAGAGTCTGTCGTATACCGACGCTTCCTGCAGCGCCCAGGATCTGCCTATTTTTACACCGTCGAGAGATCCTTCGCTGACGAGTTTCCGCACACGTGCGGAAGAGATGCCGAGTATTTCGGCGCTTTGGGAGACAGATAGCATGGTGGGCTCCTAGCCGAGGCGTTTCCGAGATGCTTATCATAATAAATAGTTGCGGAATCGCAATGAATATTAAAAACGTGCACCATTCTTCGCTGATGGCGCCATTTGGTCGTCGAGTATGTTGGACAAAATGATGCTACATCGTCCAGCATGCTTGACAGAATGGGCACCAGATGAATCGCGGCATGCTCAAACGGGTGATTTTCGATCAGCATCAGACTATTCGTGAAGCGGCAATCCATGCTATTTCGTGCGTTTGTGCAAGGAAAATGCACGCATCGACGAAATAGTATGGATGCCGGCTCCCCTTCTTTTCCGAGGAATCGAGCATGAGCTTCTGACCTGGCGTTTTGCAAACATCGCCGCCGATGAGGGCCGAATGCCCGGGGCCCATCCATACTATGTCGTCGCAACGTGCATTCGGGCTGGCAAAAGCGAACGAAATAGTATAGATGGACGGTCTCACTCGCACAATCGGCTCCGTCCGACCGGCGAGAGCGCCACGTAGGCTAGGCCGCATGCGTAGGCGAGAGCGCCACGTAGGCTAGGCCGCATGCGTAGGTGCGAGCCATGCGGGAAGGAGCCTTTCTGGCACTGACGGGATCCCTCATGGAAGGGGTTTTGTTACGCCGACAGAGTCCGCGGCTTTCTTATGATGACGAGACGACGAAGCTCAACGGGAATTCCTTGCCGCGCGGGGTGGTCGCTGTGTGTTGTGCGATCGGGCTATATTTCGCATGCGCCCCTATCTGCCAGATTATCAGCGAAAATGACATTTAGGTAACATGCCGAATAAATTGTGAGATAAGTTGACAACACCAGACTTAGATTTTATATTGGCAATCGTACCGAAAGGGTTGAGGTCCGAAAGTACGGCACCAAAAGAATGAAGTTCTGAAGGTGCGGTACCGAAAGGGTTAAGCCCCGAAGGTGCAGGCCCAACGTCGAGCTCGCCATTGCACGGCAGCATTCGGACGGGCCACTCGAACGAGGTAATAACAGTCGGCGGGAAACCGCCACGCGAAGGCCGCGCACAGCGGCTTTCGCACCAAAGGAAGGACTGATAGATATGGGCAAGATTCTTGGTATCGACCTTGGCACCACCAACTCCGCCATGGCCGTCATGGAGGGCAACGAGCCTACCATTCTGGTCAACGCCGAGGGCGACCGCACCACGCCGTCCGTTGAGGGCTTCCGCAAGGACGGCGAGCGCGTAGTGGGCAAGGCCGCAAAGAACCAGGCGGTTACCAACCCGCAGAACACCGTTTCCTCTGTCAAGCGCTTCATCGGCCGCAACTTCGCCGAAACCACCGAAGAGCAGAAAACCGTCGCTTACAAGGTCGTTTCCGGCAAGGACGGCCGCGCTGTCATAGACATCGATGGCAAGGATTACACCCCCGAAGAGATTTCTGCCATGGTTCTGCAGAAGCTGAAGGCTGACGCTGAAAAGCAGGTTGGTGCCCCCATCACCGAGGCTGTCATCACCGTTCCCGCATACTTCAACGACGCTCAGCGCCAGGCAACCAAGGATGCAGGCAAGATTGCCGGTCTTGACGTCAAGCGCATCATCAACGAGCCCACCGCAGCCGCTTTGGCGTACGGCATGGACAAGGTTGAGAAGGACCAGAAGATTCTCGTCTTCGACCTGGGCGGCGGCACCTTCGACGTGTCCGTGCTCGAGCTGGGCGACGGCGTCTTTGAGGTTCTGTCCACCGCAGGCGATAACCACCTCGGTGGCGATGACTGGGACCAGCGCGTCATCGATTGGATGGCCGACAAGTTCAAGGCTGACAACGGCGGCATCGACCTCAAGGCAGACCCCATGGCTCTGCAGCGTCTGAAGGAAGCGGCGGAAAAGGCTAAGATGGAGCTTTCCAGCACCACCCAGGCAAACATCAACCTGCCCTTTATCACCGCTGACGCAACCGGCCCGAAGCACCTTGACTACACCCTGACCCGTGCGGAGTTCGAGCGCATCACCAAGGACCTGCTCGATCGCTGCAAGCAGCCTGTCGAGCGCGCACTGAAGGATGCGGGTCTTTCCACCGGCCAGATCGACGAAGTCATCCTGGTCGGCGGCTCCACCCGTATGCCCGCCGTGCAGGAGCTCGCCAAGACCATGACCGGCAAGGTCCCCAACATGTCCGTGAACCCGGACGAGGTTGTTGCTATCGGCGCAGCTGTTCAGGGTGGTGTTCTTTCCGGCGACGTTGAGGGCATCCTTCTTCTGGACGTCACCCCGCTTTCCCTGGGCGTTGAGACCATGGGCGGTGTTATGACCAAGATGATCGATCGTAACACCACCATCCCCACCCGCAAGACCGAGGTGTACTCCACGGCGGCCGACAACCAGACCTCCGTTGAGATTCACGTTCTGCAGGGCGAGCGCCAGATGGCAAACGACAACAAGACCCTGGGCCGCTTCCAGCTCACCGGCATCCCCGCAGCTCGTCGCGGCGTGCCCCAGATCGAGGTCACGTTCGACATCGACGCCAACGGCATCGTGAACGTTTCTGCGAAGGATCTGGGCACCGGCAAGCAGCAGCAGATCACCATCTCCGGCTCCACCGCCCTGTCTGACGACGAAGTCGATCGCATGGTGAAAGACGCTGAGGCTCATGCCGACGAAGACGCCAAGCGCAAGGAAGAGGCCGAGGCTCGCAACAACACCGACTCTTTGGTGAACGCAACCGAGCAGACGCTTTCCGAACTGGGTGACAAGGTTCCTGCCGACACGAAGTCTGCTGCCGAGGCTGCCATCGCCGAGGCCCGCACCGCACTTGAGGGCAACGACATCGAGGCCATCAAGGCCGCAGGTGAGAAACTTCAGCAGGCGGGCTACAAGCTGGCCGAGGTCGTTTACAGCTCCCAGCAGGCAGAAGGTGCCGCAGGCGCCGGCGCTGCAGGTGCTGCAAACCCGGCGGACGATGGTCCGATCGAGGCTGACTACGAGGTTGTCGACGACAAGAACGAAGGTAAGTAATCATGGCTGCCGACGAGAAGAACACCCCCGAGCACGACGCTCGAGAGATTCCCATCGAAGGCGCTGAAGAGAAGGAGTGCGGAGGCGCCGAGTGCGCTTCCGCCGCTCCCGAAGCGCCCGAAGAGGCCGTGCAGGCCGAAGACGCGGCTGCGGAAGATGAGGTCTCCGAAGAGGCTGAAGACATTGCCGTCGAGGCCGAAGCCGTTGTGGCAGATGCCGAGCGCGTTGCTGCTGCGGAAGCTGAAGCCGCTGCCATGAAAGATCGCTACCTGCGCCTTCAGGCCGAATGGGACAACTACCGCAAACGCACAGCCGAGGAAGCAGCTGATATGAAGATTCGCGCAGCGGAAAAGCTCATGGAAGACGTGCTTCCCGTGCTCGACGATTTCGAGCGTGCGATTGCCCACGCCGAGCAAAACGGCGAAGAAGGCCTGCTTGATGGCGTGAAAGCCATCAGCTCCAAGATCACGCAGGTGTTTGCAAAGCACGGCCTGCAGGTAATCGACCCTGCCGGCGAAGCCTTCGACGCGCTTGAGCACCAGGCTGTAGCCACGGTGCCGGACGAAAGCATCCCGGACGAAACGGTGGCCCAGGTTTACCAGAAGGGCTATCGCTTGGGTAAGAAGGTCCTTCGTCCCGCCATGGTGACCATCTCCTCAGGCGGCCCGAAGCGCGAGGCGGAAGAAGAATAATACGAGTTTCGAAGGCGGGCGCACAGTCCGCCTTCGTTGTAGAAAGCGACTGGTAACGACGTAATAACGAAATCGTTACAGGGCATGAACGAACAAGAAAGGAAGGTGGTCGGTCGTGGCAGCAACACCGGATTATTACAAGATTCTCGGCGTGTCCAAAACCGCCACCGCCGATGAGATAAAGAAGGCGTACCGCAAGCTTGCTCGTACGCACCATCCCGATGCCGGCGGCGACGAGGCCAAGTTCAAAGAAATCAACGAGGCCTACGAAGTGCTGGGCGACGAAAAGAAGCGCAAGCTCTACGACCAGTATGGAACGGCGGATGAAAACCGCATTCCGTACGGATGGGGCGGCGCAGGCGCCGGTCAGAACCCGTTCGCAGGTGCCGGCAGCTGGGCGGATATTCTCGAGAGCATCCGCCGCGGCGAGGGCGCGTTCGGCAGCAGCTGGGATATCAACGATATCTTCGGCGGCGGCTTCGGCGGATCGGGTTTCGGTCAGCAGCGCGCGCCGCGTCCGCAGCAGGGTCGCGATATGAACGTTACGCTGAACGTGAGCTTTGACGAGGCGTTCAGGGGCTGCACGAAAAAAGTGAGCGTGAAGGTGCCAGGTTCTTCTGCCGCCGAAACGCTTGATGTGAAGGTTCCCGCCGGTGCCGTAAGCGGCGGACGCGTTCGTTTCCGTGGCAAGGGCGCCGCAGGTGCGAACGGCGGCGCGAACGGAGACCTGCTGGTCACCACAAAGATCAGCGATCATCCTATCTACTCGCGCGATGGGGCGGACGTCCTCATGACGGTGCCTGTCACCGTGTCCGAGGCGGTTCTTGGCGCAAGCATCGTGGTGCCCGCGCCCGACGGAACCAAGATTCGCATCAAGGTTCCCGCCGGTTCGCAGGAAGGCACGCAGCTTCGCGTGGGCGGCAAAGGAGCTCCCGACGTGAAGGGCGGCCCGCAGGGTTCGCTTCGCATCACGCTGCATGTGGAAATGCCCAAGGATCTTTCGCCCGAGCAGAGAAAGGCCATGGAGGATTTCCAGTCTGCATGCGAGGCGCAAGGCATCGATGTTCGTGCGGGATTGACGGCGTAAAGGAGGCAACGAGCCATGGAAGACCGCAACAGGCCGCTATATATGATCGGCGTTGCCGCCGAGCTTGCGGGAGTGCATCCGCAAACGCTGCGAATCTACGAGCAGAAGGGTCTTGTGTCGCCTCAGCGTACACGCGGCAATACGCGCATGTATTCCCAGGCGGACATTGAACGCCTCGAGCTTATCAACGAGCTCACGAGCGAGGGCATCAACCTTGCCGGCGTCATCCGCATTCTTGACCTCAAAGGCAGGCTTGAAGAACGCGACGAAGAGATAGACGATCTGCACAAGAAGGTTCGTCGCTTGGCGGACCGTGTGCACGAGCTTGAGACCAGGGCGAACGTGACAGCGCTCGTGCTGCCCGAGCCCCAGGTCGTAAGCATTCGTCGCATGAACGATTAGGAACCATTGGAACTTCAGTGAAGGAGACGGCCATGAGATTGGACAAATTGGCAGTGACTGCCCAGGAGGCATTCCAGAGTGCCATGGGCGTTGCGGGCGATGCCGAAGCGGCGTCGGTGGACACCATCCACCTGCTGAAGGCGTTGCTCGATTCGGGGGAGAACAACCTCTCCGCCATTATCAAGCGTGTCGGGGCCGACCCTGCCGCCCTGAAGGCGAACGTGGAAAGCGCCATTGCGAACGGGCCGAAGGTCACGGGCGGTGTCATGGGCATGCCCCTTCCCACCCAAAACCTGATTTCCGTCATCGATAATTCGGTGAAGATCGCCGAGAAGATGGGCGACAGCTACGCCACGAGCGAGCATTTGCTCATCGCCTTGACCGAAGACAAGGGCCAGGCGGGCAAGATTCTCACCGGCGCAGGCGTGACGCGCAAAAACATCGAGGAGGCATACGACAGCCTTCGCGGCGACACGCGCATCACCGACCAGCAGAGCAAGCCCGAGCTGGACGCGCTGAACACGTACGGCCAGAACCTGACGCAGCAGGCGCGCGAGGGCAAGCTCGATCCGGTGATCGGTCGTTCTGATGAAATTCGCCGTACCATCCAGGTGCTGTCGCGCCGCACGAAGAACAACCCCGTGCTCATTGGCGAGCCTGGCGTTGGCAAGACGGCTATCGTGGAAGGCTTGGCGCAGCGCATTGTGGCGGGAGACGTTCCCTCCAGCCTGCGCGACCGCGACATCGTGGCGCTTGATTTGGGCGCTATGGTTGCCGGAGCGAAATATCGCGGCGAATTCGAGGACCGCTTGAAGGCCGTGCTGCGGGAGGTGAAGCAGAGCGAGGGGCAGATTATCTTGTTCATCGACGAGCTTCACACCATCGTGGGCGCTGGTTCCACGGGCGATAGCTCTATGGACGCGGGCAACATGCTCAAGCCGGCGCTGGCTCGTGGCGAGCTGCATGCCATCGGTGCCACCACGCTTGATGAGTACCGCAAGTACATCGAGAAAGATGCTGCGCTCGAGCGTCGTTTCCAGACGGTGCTGGTGGGCGAGCCTACGGTGGAGGACACCATCGCCATCCTGCGTGGCCTAAAGGAGAAGTACGAAATCCACCACGGCGTTCGTATTACCGATTCGGCCATTGTGTCTGCCGCAGAGCTTTCCAACCGCTACATCTCCGACCGTTTCCTGCCCGACAAGGCGATCGACCTCATGGACGAAGCCGCCAGCCGTCTTCGTATAGAGATCGACTCCATGCCGCAGGAGATCGACGAGGCGCAGCGTAGGTATACGCAGATGCAAATCGAAGAGCAGGCGCTTATGAAGGAAAGCGACCCCGCGAGCGCAGAGCGTCTTGAGGATCTGCGCCGCCAGATGGCAACCTCCAAAGAGTGGCTGGATGCTCGCAAGGCCGAATGGCGCAACGAGAAAGACGTCATCGAAAGCGTGCAGCGTCTGAAGGCGGACATCGACGCCGCGCACGTAGAAGAGGAGCAGGCAACCCGCGAGGGCGACCTGTCCAGGGCTTCCGAGATTCGTTACGCGCGTATTCCTGAGCTGCAGCGTCAGCTTGCTGCCGCAGAAGAAGCCGTAAGCGCCAAGCAGGGCGACGGCGCCATTCTGAAAGAGGAGGTTTCCGAGGAGGAAATCGCCGAGGTGGTAAGCGCATGGACGGGCATCCCGGTGTCCAAGATGATGCAGGGCGAGATGTCTAAGCTCATGGACTTGGAAGTCAAGCTGCACGAGCGCGTCGTGGGCCAGGATGAAGCGGTATCCGCTGTGGCAAGCGCCATTCGTCGTAGCCGCGCAGGCCTGTCCGATCCTGACCGTCCTATCGGCAGCTTCCTCTTCCTCGGCCCTACGGGCGTGGGCAAGACGGAGCTTGCGAAGGCGTTGGCCGAATACCTCTTCGACGACGAGCGCGCCATGGTGCGTATCGACATGTCCGAGTACATGGAGAAGTTCAGCGTGCAGCGTTTGATCGGCGCCCCTCCGGGATACGTGGGTTATGACGAAGGCGGCCAGCTGACCGAAGCCGTGCGCCGCAGGCCGTACAGCGTCATCTTGCTTGACGAGATGGAGAAGGCCCACCAGGACGTCTTCAACATTCTGCTGCAGGTGCTTGATGACGGTCGTTTGACCGACGGCCAGGGCCGCGTGGTCAGCTTCAAGAACACGATCATCATCATGACGAGCAATGTTGGTTCTCAGGCTATTCGCGAGTTCAGCCGCCAGAAGGAGAGCATGGGCTCTATGGTTGAGGATATGATGCAGGGTGACATGGCTGCTATGGCGAAGAAGATCGCCGAGCTGCAGACCCAGGTTGACGAGGCGTTGCGCAACACGTTCCGCCCCGAATTCCTCAACCGCATCGATGACGTAATCACGTTCAATGCGCTGACGTCTGCCGAAATCGAGCCGATTGTGAACCTGCAACTCGCCAAGGTGCGCGAGCGTCTTGCCGAGCGTCGTATCGACCTCGAGGTCAAGCCCGCCGCTGTCGAGCAGCTTGCCATCGACGGCTACGATCCCGTATATGGCGCACGTCCGTTGAAGCGTCTGGTTCAGCGCGAAGTGGTGGACCGTGTTGCCAACGAGATGATTGCGGGCCATGTGTTGGAAGGCTCCAAGGTCATCATCGATATGGACATCATGGAGGGCTACACCTGCACGGTGGAAGCGCCGCAGGTTGTGGAAAGCGTGCATGATGATGTCGCCGACGGCTCCTACGAGGTGCCTGAGGCGTAAGACGCGCGAATGGCGAGCAGTCGTCCTGAGCAAAGGCCGCTTAAGGCGCCGCATGCGTAATCGCAATAAGGCGACATGCCGCGAAGTCCTTGAATAGGGGGCGTTTCCGAAAGGAGCGCCCCCTGTTTGCGTTTGCACCCGCAGTGGGTCTTTCGTGATTCTCGCTATTTAGAAAGGCGCTTCGAAGGCCCGATTTCTCGGTGCTTGTTCGATATACCCTCAAGGGGTATACTCCTTTCAAAAATCCAATACCCTATGGGGGCATAGGAGGATGCAATGGAAACATACGAGCAGGATTCGTGCTGCATGGGCAAGCAGAATACGGCGGCATCGGGCAAGACCCAGCAATGCGGCGCATGCAGGCACAAGGACACCGAACGCGCGGCAGAGCTCCAGTCGGACATCCAGAAGCGCCTCAATCGCGCGATCGGCCAGCTCAACGGCGTGAAGGCCATGATTGAGGATAACCGCTACTGCGGAGATGTGCTCATGCAGCTTTCTGCTTCGGAGGCGGCAATCCGGCGCATTTCGGAAATCATCCTGCAAGATCATCTCGAAACGTGCGTGGTCGAACAGATTCGCAGTGGCAACGCCGAAGTGGTCGACGAAGTCATGCAGCTCATCAAAAGGTTTGGCTAGGCCATGAAGCAGACGTTCGACATCACGGGAATGACCTGCGCGGCATGCTCGGCGCGCGTCGAGAAGGCGACGCGTGCTGTGGAGGGCGTACAGGATGTTGCCGTCAATCTGCTCAAAAACAGCATGGAGGTTTCGTATGCGGACGAAACGCCTGCGGCAATGCGGCGTGTAGATGATGCCGTGTGCGCGGCGGTGAGCCATGCGGGCTACGGCGCCGAGGTTCGTGGAAGCGGTCTTGCGGCCGCGGGCCCGTCGTCAAATGGGGCTTCGTCTCGTTCGGCGCAACGAACCGGCTCGCAGCAGCGCGCCGAAGCGGAACGCAAGCAGATGCGTACGCGCCTCATCGTGTCCTTCGTATTTACTATTCCTTTGTTCTACCTTTCCATGGGCCATATGTTCGGTTGGCCCATGCCGTCGTTTTTCTCGGGCGCAGAAACCGTCTTGCCGCTCGCGCTGACGGAATTTCTGCTTCTGTTGCCTGTTATCTTCGTCAACTTCAAGTTCTTCAAGGTCGGCTTTGCCAGCTTGGCACATGGCGCTCCCAATATGGATTCGCTCATAGCGCTGGGCTCTACCGCCTCCACGCTGTATGGCGTTTATGCGCTGTATCGCATGGGCTATGCGTTTGGCGCGGGGCAGGTCGAGGCGGCGCACGCTTTTGCCATGGATTTGTATTTCGAGTCCGCCGCTATGATTCTCACGCTCATCACGTTGGGTAAGTATTTCGAAGCGCGCGCGAAGGGGAAGACGACCGATGCGGTGACGTCTCTTATGAATCTTTCCCCTAAGACGGCGCTTCTGCGCGTGGATGGGGAAGAGCGAGAGGTTCCCATCGAGGATGTACAGGTGGGTGACGAGCTGGTTGTGCGCACGGGCGCGAGCGTGCCCGTGGACGGCGTGGTAATCGAGGGTTCTGCTGCCGTAGACGAATCGGCCATTACGGGCGAGAGCGTTCCGGTCGAGAAGAACGCGGGCGACCGCGTCATCGGCGCGACGGTCAGCCGTTCGGGTTGGATGGTTCTTCGTGCGGAGCACGTGGGAGAAGATACGGCGCTGGCGGGCATTATTCGTATGGTTGATGAGGCAACAAGCTCGAAAGCGCCCATCGAAAAGATCGCCGACAAAGTGAGCGGCGTGTTTGTGCCTGTGGTCATGGTCGTTGCTCTCGTGGCGTTTTGTGTATGGATTGCAATGGGGGCCGGGCTTGAGACGGCGCTTGCGCGCGCCATCTCGGTGCTGGTCATTTCGTGTCCGTGCGCGCTCGGTCTGGCAACGCCGACGGCCATCATGGTCGGTACGGGTCGTGGGGCGCGCTCGGGCATTCTGGTGAAATCCGCCGAGGCTCTGCAGGCAGCTCATGACGTGAAGACCGTCGTGCTCGACAAGACGGGGACCATTACGCAGGGACATCCCAGCGTTGTCTCGTTCATGTGCGCTGAAGGCGCAGACGAGCGCGGGCTTGTAGCGTCTGCGGCGGCGGTCGAGCGCTATTCCGAGCATCCGTTGGCGAAGGCTCTTGTCGATTATGCGGGCGAGCAAGAGGTGGCTATTCCTGAAGCGAGGGAGTTTTCCCAGGTCGAAGGAGGTGGTGTAAGCGCCGTTGTCGGGTCGTCCCGCTACATGGTGGGCAATGCGCGTCTTATGGAAAGCTGCGGCGTCGCTTTGGACGGGTTCGCCCTTATGGGAGAGCGCGCGGCAGATGAAGGCGCTACGCCCCTGTTCGTGGCGAAGGACGGTTCCGTCGTGGGCATGGCGGCCGTGGCGGACGCGGTGAAGCCTACGAGTGCTCAGGCCGTGAAGGCGCTTTCCGCCATGGGCATTGCTACGGTCATGATGACGGGCGACGGCGAAAGGACCGCCCTTGCCGTTCAGAAGGCATGTCCCGTCGATCGCGTGATAGCCGGCGTATTGCCTGCGGATAAGGAGCGCGAAGTTGCGTGCCTTGCCGAAGGGAATCCTGGCACCGTTGCCATGGTGGGCGACGGCATCAATGACGCGCCCGCGCTCGCCCGCGCCGATGTAGGCATAGCGATCGGGGCGGGAACGGATATTGCCATGGATGCCGCCGATATGGTGCTGATGCGCAGCGACTTGCTGGACGTGGCCCGCGCCATCCAGCTTTCGCGCGCAACCATGCGTATCATCAAGCAGAATCTGTTCTGGGCGCTGGTATACAACGCCGCCTGCATTCCCGTTGCTGCCGGCGCGTTGGCCTGGGCGGGAGTGATGCTCAGCCCCATGATAGCCGCTGCGGCCATGAGCTTAAGTTCGGTGTGCGTGGTAAGCAATGCGCTTCGTTTGCGCAGGTGGAAGCCGGTGGAATATTTGGCGCATGATGAGATCGGGGCCGATGGCACGTTGGGCCGTCGCCAAAACGATGAAGAAGTCGAAAACGACGAGAAGGAGAAACCCATGGAAAAGACGTTGCATGTCGAAGGAATGATGTGCCCCCGTTGCGTGGCCCATGTGAAAAAGGCGCTCGAAGAAGTGCCAGGCGTCGAGTGCGCCGATGTCGATCTGGATGCGAAGCGCGCCGTAGTGACGCTCTCCGAAGACGTTGCCGACGAAACGCTCATCGAAGCCGTGGTAAAGGAAGACTACGAAGCCTCGATGGAGGCGTAACCCACCTGCGGCTTTCTCCGAAATTTATAAGCTCGCATTGGGCAATACGTTCAGAAGCACAAAGGGTATCGATACATCGCGATGCCGTTTTAGAGTATGCTCGAAAGAACGAATGGCGCAATGAGCGCAAAAGACGAGCGCCGCTGACGTTGCGCCGCAGGCAGAACCTGACGAGACGCGGGGAGGACTCATGGAAAACGATTCCGAACGCATGATGATGCAGATGATGGCGAACATGATGGCAGGCAAGCGGGACGAAGAGCCCGAGAGCTGCTCTTCATGCAGGATCGACTTCTTCGAACGCGAGAATGCTGTGGACAATCAGGCGGAAGGCGTGTTTTCTCGCATGCTTTTCAAAGGATGCTTCGCCATTGACGGGTATGTGATTCAGAACGCCGAAGGCGAGCCTGTGGAATCCGGGCTCGGCGCCGATTTCGACGAGGCGAACGGCCCTACTGCGGCGTGGGTGTGGTTTTGCCGCCCCGCCAACGACGCGGTGAAGGAGAAGTTCCAGGAATTCTTCGGCGGTTCTTTCGACGAAAGCGGCCAGCGTATGGATATCTCCACCGATAGATTTGTTGCATTTTCTGATTCTAAGTCGTGGGGCTCCTACGAAGAAGCGTTCGGCGGTTCTTTCGACGAAGACGAAAACGACGCGCTTTGGTAGCCTGGGCCGATAGGGCCGTTATTTTGCAGGTTTCCTGCGGAAGAGCGTGATCATCACAATTACGAGGGCTACGGCCGCAACGGCGGCGGGTCCCACTACAAACGGCAAAGCGGCCATCAGGTCGCTTTGTTGTTCTTGGCCTTCCTCCGGGCCTTCGAGGATTTCGAAGGTTGCATGCTGCTGTCCGGTGCAGTTGCCTATTCCTGCCACGATGAGCATGGCCGTTCCTTCTTCCACGTTGTCTTCGTAGGAGACCGTGTAGTCGACGTCTTCGACAAGGATTTTTCCTTCGAGTTCAACGGTGGGCGCGGGGCAGAGGGGTTCTCCTGTCTCGGTCTGGTCGGCAATGACGTCGACGGTGGCGTAGGCAAGGTCTCCGGGAAGAATGGTGAATCCGGTTTCTATGGTTCCGCCGTAGGCCCCCTTGCCGGTGATGGTCACGGAGACGGTGCCGGGGTTTATGTTGTCGCCCTCGAAGGCCACGTCGAAGTCTTTTCCTTCGCGCAGCGCCTTGTTTTCGAGCTTCAGCGTGATGGTGGGCTCGACGGGGCTTCCGTCGTACATGACGTCTTGCAATCCCTGGACGCGCGCGTTGCTGATATCGATGCTGCCTGTGACGCCGCGCTTCTTCTGAAGGTTTTCGTAGGTAAGCAGCATGGGGCTGAGCTCGTTGCGAAGCGCTTCGGCCGCTCCGTCAATGCCCGAACGGCCTTGCGTATCGGCCGCGAAGGCGGAATGGGGAACTCCCATGAACAATGCGGCTGCGACAGCGAGTGCTACCAGCGCATGTCCTTTTTGCATGGGTTCTCCTCTTTGTAGAATGTTGGGCGGTTGCAACGGCGTTTTCGACACGCGATGTGTTCGGGCGTCCGCGAGTTCGTGACTCGGGGGATTTTGCCATCTACGCAATTCGCGCTCACTTGTCGGCTCTCGTAGTTCTTGCGAGCATGCCCGATTATAATCCAGGCATGTCGAGATTGAACTCTACACAGCAGAAGTCCATGGCCGCCGCAATCGTTTTGGTGGTTGGCGTGCTGCTGTCATACGCCAGCGGAAAGGCTTTCATTCCTTCCGAGGTGTTGACCGACCAGGTGCTTTCCAACATTCATCATGCCGAACGGCAGGCGGTGACGCTCGCTCCGGGCGATGAGGTGGCTTCGCTCGGGTTGCGCCATACGGTGCCTACGGTGCTTGAGGAGGCGGTGCTTGTTGATGTCGTCGACGGCGACTCCATAGACGTGCTGGTCGGCGGCAAAGAAAAGACTGTCAGAATGATTGGCATCAACACTCCTGAGGCAGGCGGCACAGGCCAGGAGAAAGGCACGGCCGAAGGCGCCCAGGCTGCAAATCACCTTCGTATGATCCTTCATGTGGGCGATGTGGTGTATTTGCAGAAGGACACTACTGACAGCACGAAGAACGGCCAGCTGCTTCGCTTCGTCTGGATTGCGAAGCCGACAAGCTTCACGGACGTCAACGAAGTACGCGCTAAAATGCTCAATGCGAAAATGTTGGCAGAGGGCTATGGCGTCGCTCACAAGGATAAGCCGAACGATGCGTATTTCACCATTTTCAAGGCGTCGCAGCTCGAGGCGTACCACGCCGATAAGGGCCTTTGGGCGGAGGGTGCTGACTGGTCCTACGCAATCTAGGGGTGTGTTCGCTTCGCGTGCGGCATGGCGCTGTGTGGGCGATTGGCTGCCACTTCTTCAAAAGACGGCACAAGGCAAACAGGAGGAACTATGTATTCGTATAAGACGCGTGGAACATGCTCCCGCTCCATTCAGTTCGATGTCGTTGACGGCGTTGTGCGCGATGTTCGTTTCGAGGGCGGCTGCAATGGGAACTTGAAAGGTATCGGCAGGCTCGTTGAGGGCATGCCGGCGCAGCGCGTCGTCGAGCTGCTCGAGGGAACGTCATGCGGACCGCGCCCTACGAGCTGTCCCGATCAGCTCGCCCAAGCCTTGAAACTTGCGTTGGAGAATCAAAGATAGTTTGCAGAGAAGTGGGCTGTTTCGGCCGAATTACCCTTGATGCTGGCTGTTTATTGCGTATCATTCACGGTAAAGCGCACATTACGTAAACAGGCTGTTCGTAAAACGAACGGTGACCTGGGCGCTGATGCTTTTCTTGGCGAACCGGTGTGCTGCGTGTTTTGTTGTTGGTGGCAAACAAGGAGGTTCGGTATGAAGCAGGAAAACAGGAGGGGCAAGGCTCTTTCCGTTGTGATGTCAGCAACGCTTGCGGCAACGTTCGGTGTGCCGGCGTTGGCCGTGGCGGACGAGGCAGCGCCTACGCCTGCGGCTATTGAGCAGTCTGCGGCGAATGATGGCGTTCAGCAGGGCACTCCTGCGGCTGCTCCGACGGAGCAGAAGGCTTCACAGGCTCAGGTGGAAGGCGCCATCAAAATCGGAGAAACGTCTTATCCGACTTTGCAAGAGGCCGTTGACGCCGTGTCTGCCGGAACGGCATCTGGCACGGTTGTCACTCTGACGGGCGATGTCTCTGGCAATGGAGTGGTGGTCAAGAGCGGAACGGATCTTACGCTTGACCTTGGAGGACACACCTATACGGTGGATGGAAGCACCGTTGGATCGGCGGGAACCGAGACAAACGGATTCCAGCTTCTCCAGAATAGCAATATCACGTTCAAGAACGGAACCATCAAGTCCGATAAGGCTGTAATCCTGATTCAGAATTACAGTAATCTGACTCTTGACGGCGTGTCCCTCGAAGGCGGCAAGCTTACCCAGTACACCCTGTCCAACAATAATGGCAACACGGCGATCGGCGCGGGCACGAATGTGAAAGCCGGCCAGGCTGCTCCCGGGGTCGCATTCGATGTGTGCGGATTTTCGTCCTACAAGCAAGTTAGCGTGACGGTTTCTCCCGATGCCGGCGCTATTGTGGGCGCAATCGAGCTTTCTTCCGGAAACGATGCGGATCTTTCTCTCTCGATTAACGGTGGAGATCTTTCTGCGGCTAGCTTGAACGTTGCGTCCGGCGGCGATAAGGTGAAGGTCGAAAAGAGCGAGAACGTGGCGCTTCCCGCCCCCGACGGGCATCAGTGGGTGGATGGCAGCCTGGTTGCGGTCGGCAACAACGTTGCTGCGATTAAAAATGCAGACGGCTCCGTTGTAGGGTACGAAAGCGTTTCCGAGGCGATTGAGAAGGCATCGGACGGCACGGTTGTGTTCCTGCTCGCCGATGTCGAAGAAGACGTGGTTATTCCTGAGGGCAAAACCGTCTCCATCGATCTTTCGGGTAAAAAGATTGCCAACCTGACGGGCAACACCATTACGGTTGGCGCGGACGCCAACTTCTCCGTTGTCGATTCCGTTGGCGGCGGCGTTGTGGACAATGTAACGCATGGCAAGGCGGCTCTTTCCATCGAGGAGGGCGCAAAGGTCGTCCTGAACGGCGGAACGTTCGAGCGCTCCAAAGAGGCCGGAACCGCTTCGGGCGCAAACGGTAACTCCTACTACACGATCCTCAATGAAGGCGATCTTGAAATCAACGGCGGTACTACGGTGAAGCTGCTGCTGGCAGACGGCTCTCCCGCCGCCTTCTCGAGCGTCATTGCCAACGGCTGGTATTCGGGTTCGCCGAGCACGCCCGGCTATACGGCGCAGCTCACGATGAACGGTGGCGTAGTCGAGGGCGGAAAATACCTCAAGAACGACTCCTATGGAACGATGACCATCAACGGCGGAGAGGTTAAGAACGGAGCCGAAGCCTCTATTCTCAACTGGAACGAGCTGACCATCACCGGCGGAACGTTCGATCCTGCTGATGACGCGAATGGCGTTGTGTTCAACGTAAAGGCCGGAGACTCCGAGCAGGGCAAGACCGTTGTTCTTGGCGGAACCTTTGTGACCACGGGCGATCAAGAGGTCATCTTCACGAGCGATGACGCCAATAAGTCTGAAAATGCTGAGGTTTCTGGAGGCGTGTTTGAAGGTAATCCTCCTGCAGATGAATACATCGCCCCTGGCTTTGGATTCGAAAAGCAAGAGGACGGCTCTTTCGGAATTGTTGCTGCTAAGCTTCTGGCGAAGGATTCCGTTATCGACGGCGTGTATTCCTACGACGTAAAGGGCGGCAAGGCTGCCGCGCTCGCCGAGAGCGATCTGCTTGCTCTTGTCGAGATGAGTGTCGAGCAAGGTTACGCGGTGAAGGTGGACACGAAGCATCTTGCAGAGCTGAACAAGGCTATCGGCGCTGCCGATACGAGCAAAACGTTCGACTTCGTTTTCACTGCGGTTAAAGACGGAACGGCCGAAGGTGACGAGAGCGGGGTCGACCCCCTGACCGTTACGGTGAAGCTTTCCGACTCCGCTGCCGGTTCTGGCTCCGAGGGAGGCTCGGCTGCTGGCAATGCGGGCGGCAACTCTTCTGATGATACGAACCAGGCCGCGAAGGCCGACGGCTCGAAGGGCTCCGCAACGTTCGCTAAGACGAATGACGCATCCAATGCCGCGGTTGCCGTAGTTGCGCTGACCGGCGTTGTGGCCGCAGGTGCCGCTGCCGCTGCGACGCGCAAGCGTCGCGAAGAGTAGCGGCTTCGCTGAAAAGGCAAAGTCGTTGGAATAGAGGGATTGCTACTGCCCTCGAGAAGACGACGTAGCATTTCGCCCTAACGTTTCCGCGAATGGGCGCACGCAAAAAGGCTCCGACGAATCGGAGCCTTTTTTCTTGCCTGTTTTCGGAGTCTTTCGAAGATGGTGCAACAATTTCTAAATAAATTCGCACCTAAGGGGGCGCTTCGTCGTTAAAGAGGATAGGAGGTGAGAAACGTTTGAAGACAGGAAGCACATCGTTTGACGAGAAAGCGATGCGTCTCATGGTTGAGCGGCACTATGAAGATGTGTTGGCGTACTGCAGGCGCCACGCCCCCGTGTCTGCGGCGGAAGATTTGACGCAGGAGACGTTTCTTCGGTTCGTTCGTCGTGCCGAAGCGTATGACGAACGGGGCAAGCCCCTTGCGTTGCTTTTAACCATAGCGCGCAATGCGTGTATCGATGCGGCGCGATCGGCCGGTCGGGCACCGAGTTTTGTCGAACTTGACAAAGGCCTTGAGCCGTCGCAGAGCGATTCGTATGCCGTAGAGCTGGAATCGGCTTTAGCTTCGTTGCCGCCTGATGAGCGTGAGGCTTTAGAACTGCGTTTCGATCAGGGTCTTGGTGTGGCAGAAGCGGCTTCTGTCATGGGGATGTCGCGTTTTGCGATGAATAGGCTCCTCAAACGTGCGCTCGCGCACGCGCGCAGCGCTCTTGCCCCGGAACCGAAAGGGAGGTTGAAGTGAGGACTCTCGAAGACGATTTGAAGGCGTATTACCGCTCCCGCCGCGTTTCCGCAGACCCGGCGGTAAAAGCGGCCGTGGCGGACAGGGTCGCCCGTGAATGTGCCGATATTCGCGCAGAGCGGGATGTTGCGTTTGACGGGATGCCCTTATCCGTCGCCGAAAAGATTCGATGCGGACAAGTGGCCGATTATGCTGCGTTCGTTGCGGGGCAGGCGCGTTTCATGGGCGTCCGTTCATGGCTGCTTCAGGCGGCTGTTGTGGCGCTTGTGGTTTTCGTTTCCTGGGCTGACCCGTCTGGGACGATGGGACTTTTTGCCTGTCTTGCAGGTGCGGCTATTGCCGTGTGCGGCTTGCCCGACATATTCGCATCGCGCATGTGCGGCCTTGTAGAGCTCGAGCGGTCGTGCAAGTTCAATGCGCGGTCCGTTGCGTCCGCGCGCATGACGGTGCTGGCATGCGCAAACGCCGTGGCGCTTTTCGTCTCATCGTGCCTCATCGCCGCAGAAGGCGAGGTTGTCTTGGTCGTCGCGCAGGTCTTCGCGCCGTACTTTCTTACGGTGGGCGGATGCCTTGCGGCGGCACGTCGCATGGGCGCATCGGGCGCGCTCGCTGCTTCGGCGGCCTGGGGTTCGATCGTGGTGGCGGTTGCCTATGGTTTGGCAATCAAGTGCTCCTGGGTCTACGAGATGGCTTCCTGGTGGATATGGGGGATTGTCGTTGTTGCTGCGGCGGCATGGATGCTTTTCGAGGCGCGCCGTTGGCTTTCCGACATGCGGTTCTCTCCCAGGGTTCTTGCTTTCGATTCCTCGTATGTAAATCGATGAGCTTAGCGGGTTTGGAGAAGTCTTAGATGGTAAAGGAGGAAACCGTGGAGCTTTCTCTCGAAAATGTGACAAGGCGCTTTGGGCAGAAGGATGCGGTAGCAGGAGTTTCCGCTGTGTTGAAGCCGGGAGTCTATGGCCTGCTTGGGGCGAACGGAGCTGGTAAAACGACGCTCATGCGCATGGTGTGCGATGTTTTGCGACCGACGAGCGGGCGCATTGCGTACAACGGTGTCGACGTGGCCTCGATGGGTGAGGAATACCGTGCGCTGCTAGGGTATTTGCCGCAAGATTTCGGCTATTACCCAGATTTCACGGCGATGGATTTCATGCTTTATATGGCGGCGCTGAAGGGCGTGCCACGTCGCAAGGCGCGTTCCCTCTGTGCGGACTTGCTGGATGAAGTTGGGCTGGCAGACCACGCCAAGGCCAAAATCCGCACGTTTTCGGGCGGTATGAAGCAGCGTTTGGGAATTGCCCAGGCCGTGCTGAACAATCCGGAAGTTTTGGTGCTCGACGAACCGACGGCGGGTCTCGATCCCAAAGAGCGCGTGCGTTTTCGCAACCTGATAGCAGGGTTCTCGCAGGATAAGATCGTGCTGCTCTCCACGCATATCGTGTCGGATGTCGAATACATCGCCGACGAGGTTCTTCTTATGAAGAGCGGGGCGCTCATTATGCGCGGTGCTCCCGAATCGGTTGTTGCCTCCGTTGCGGGGAAGGTGTGGGAGTGTCGCGCGTCGGCGCAGAAGGCGGCCCGCATGGCAGAAGAACTGTGCGCAAGCAACGTGCATTACGCGTCGGATGGGGCGGCCGTCGTTCGTGTTGTGTCGGACGAGGCGCCCACCGAAGAGGCTCGTTCCGTAGAGCCGACGCTGGAAGACCTGTATCTCTACACGTTCAAGGAAGGTAGGTAGTCATGTTCGACCTGGTGAAATTCGAGCTGAAGAAAATCATCGCGCGTCCGTCTACGCGCTATACCTGCCTGGCTGTCGTTCTGGCGCTCTGCGCCATCATGACCCTTAATGTGCTTCAGACCAAGACGACGAGCAATACCGAAGAAATCCTGAGCGGCTTCGACGCTATCCATCAAAGGCAGGCGGCCGCCGAGGAGCATGCGGGTGTGCTGAGCGGCGATCGCGTTGCCGAGGAAGTGGCGGCCTATTATGACTTGGCATTTTCCGAGCTTGACCCCTCGGAAATCGCGTCGATGAGCAACGCGGCTGCATACGATGCGGTCTCTTTAACATACGATGATGAAACGTGGAGCGAACTGTATGGCGCAGGATATTATCCCTGGCTTTTTTCGGCATGGAATTCGGGCGGCAAAGAGCCCATCCAGGTATCGGCGCTTTTGGGCCCTGACCCCGAGGTTCCTTTTTACGATGCGATCGAAGAAAAGGTTCAGGCGACCCTTGATGACGGGCAGGAAGGGTCGTGGGTCTACTCCGATGCCGAGCGTGCATTTTGGACGAACAAGCAGCAGCAGGTGGCGGAGCCGCTTTCGTACGGTTACGCAGGCGGATGGGAAAACATCATGGACTGCATAGCGTTCGCTGCGTTTGCGATGATTGCCGTATGCGTGGGCCTGGCCCCTATGTTCGCGGGAGAATATCGCGAACGCACCGATAGCGTGCTGCTTGCATCGCGCTATGGCAGGACGAAACTCATCGGCGCGAAGCTCGTGGCCTCGTTCGTGTTTGCAACGGCGGTGTTTGCGGTATGTGCGGTTATTATCTGCGGCGTTTCTCTTGGGGCATACGGGGCGGGAGGCGGCGACTTGCCTGCTCAGGTGATGGCGCTTTCGTCGCCGTATGCACTTACGATGGCGCAGTGCGCAGGAATCATGGTGGGGCTTGCATACCTGATGACGCTGGGGTTCGCGGCCTTGACGTTTCTACTGTCGTCGGTGCTTCGTTCGGTGTTGTCTATCTTCGCAATAGACGTGGCACTGGTGCTATTGACGGGCATGGTTCCTACGGGCGGGCTGGGAATTCTCACGCATCTGGTGGTCCTCTTTCCGACATCGGGGCTGGTGGCGCCTACCATGTTCTGGCGTTATATGTCGTACCCCCTGGGAGGGCTTGTGCTGGACCATCCCGCTATGATGGCGCTTGTCTATGGTGTCATGGTGCTTGCGTGCGTGCCGCTTTCTGCGTGGGCGTTTCGTCGGCATGAGGTGGCGTAGGCCGCCGTCTCCAGGTGCCGTCGCCTGGCTTGACGCTTCCTTCTCGAGGCGTTTCTCTTCGGAAAAGCGCCGCCGATGTAACGTAGTGGCACAAGTCTCGTCTTCTGCGCGCGCAGTTGCCTTTAATGCGGCACAATGGAGGGCAGTGGCCAAAAGGCATTCGACCGGACGAAAGGGAGACCGTCATGAGCTTGTGGGGCGATCTTGAGAAATTGAAGCGCTGTCGATGGGTTGATTTGACCCATCCGCTGACCAACGAAAGCCCGTATTGGGGCGGCATTCCCGACGGGTCGGTTGAGCTGTGCAAGACCGTGTTCGACTACGATGAAGAAATGCTCTCGTGCCGCATCCATACGTACAAATTCCCTGGTCAATTGGGCACGCACGTTGATTTTCCCATGCATTTCGTGCCTGGTCGTCCTGCTGCGGAAGAGTTTGGCGTGGAACAGAGCGTGTATCCGCTGTGCGTCATCGACATCTCGGGCAAGGTGGCCGAAACCCCCGATTACGCGGTGACGGTCGATGATGTTCTCGCGTACGAAGAAGAGCACGGCCGCATTCCCGAAGGGGCGTTTGTCGCCTTGCGCACCGACTGGTACAAGCGCTGGCCTAGCTATGATGCGCTGTGCAATTTCGACGAAGAGGGCGGCGAGCATTGCCCGGGATGGTCTATCGAGACGCTGAAGTTCCTGTTCGAGGAGCGCGGCGTTGCGATGAACGGCCATGAGACGTTTGATACCGACGCGTCGTATTTGGCCGTCGAGGCCGACGATTTGGCGGTTGAGCGTTACGTGCTGGACACGTGCCATCTTCAGGTGGAAATCATGGCCAATCTGGACAAGGTTCCTCCTGCGGGCGCGATCGTCTTTGTGGCGTGGCCTCGTATCGAAGGCGCGTCTGGCCTGCCCGCCCGCGTGTGGGCCGTGTGCGAAGAATAGCGCGCCCCCATTAGAGGGCGGGCTCGCTCGCCCTTGACGCCCGACTCGCCCTTCGCACTCGTCCGCTGCGACGCCCGATTCGCCCCCTCGTCCGCTTTCGGCACGAATCCATGCTATCTCGTCGTTTCTTGCCATGTTTTTTGTCACTTTTGACGAGATAGCATGGCTCGGGTGCGCTTTCGATTTCGGCTCCGACATCCATCCATGAGAAATCCCAGGTCAAAAGCTTGCCGATTTTGAGCGGTCCGTCGTCGCGGCCTTTCATCCATACTATTTCGTCGAAACTGCCAATCTCGCTGCGCAAAACGACGAAACAGTATGGTTTGACTCTGTCTCGGGTAAAACCGGGGGCGTGCGCGCCTCGTCTCTCGTGTGCAGGCTTTTGAACGCTCTCTCGGACAAACGGGGTTTCCTCCCGGTCTTGCACGACCGCTGCCATTCCCCGTTGGCCGGCTAGTCCAGATGCATGAGCTTGGCGGTCAGCACGCGCTTGACGGATTCGTCAAGCGCGCTTCGGGAATTTAGCCTGATGCTGCAGCATCGAATATCCCCTGGTAAGCGGCGGTGAAATCGAGGGGCATGAGAATCATGTCGCCACCGGCGTTCAGCAGGTCAACGCCTACGCAATCGGGCGAAGTCGCCTCGGTGGCCGCCGCCATGCTCAACGAATCGGTAATGACGATGCCTTGGTATCCCAGCTGAGAACGAAGCACATCGCGGAAATAACCTGGTTCAAAGATGCCGGCAGCGGGCTTCCCGTGGCTGTTTCGCACGTCAGATGCCCGGCCATGACGAAGGGTGCGTCGGCGTCGGGCGCGAAATCTACGTTGAAGCCCAGGTCGGCCAGGTAGGCTGCAATGGCACTTGCGGTGTCGGCCGCTTCTTCGGGTGTGACTTTCTACCGAACCCTTTCGTTGTCAACGACGCCGAGCATATCGAACAATTCCTGTCTCGTATGAATATCGAGTTTTTGATAGATATGGCGGACGTGAGCTTTTGCGGTGCCGTTCGCAATAAAAAGCTCGCGCTCAATGCTGCCGACAGTTTTATGCTGCGCAAGCAGGAGAAGAACCTCTTCTTCGCGGGCGGACAGTTTATGTTCGCGTGAAACGTCGGCAACGCGCGAGGAGAGTTCGTGCTTGCGTGCGATGGGCGATGTCTCACCAGGGTTTGTTTTATCCACCGTGATGCCCCAGCTGCTTGAAAGCTCGCGCTCCGACATGATAATCAAAGTTGCCGCCATTACCGCAACGACGGTCAATGCGGCTAAGAACACTTCTCCGTTGTTTCCGAGAAGGTGCGCCTGGTCGTTTACTGCGCGCCCTGCAATCATGGAAATTTGCCGCACGCCGCGCTCGATTCCGAAAAGCAGAATGGCAGATGCTCCATAGCGATAGCATAGGTTTGCGATGATGACCATGACGAGTATGGACTGCGCAGTGTAGCCCGCTGAGACGCAGAAGCTGCTGACTGGCTCGCTTAGGATGTTGAAAGCGGGAATGAGCAACAAGGCGGCAACGGTAAAGGGGAGTGCTAGCCTGTAAATCATGCCGAAGTCGAAATGTCTGCCCTGCGCGGCAACGGCGAAGAATACAACCGCTCCGGCAGCAAGCGTGCCCGGCGCCGAATGGGGGCCGAAGTAGCCCGAATACGTGGTGTTTTCCAGAAGCCCGTAAGCAAAAGCGTAGATAGACATCAAGATAATTGCTTTCCAGGGGATGGAAAGACGAGCTTTTGTATTTTGCGGCCGCTCCTCCGAAGGCAGCTGACGGAAACTTTCGTATACGCAAAGAATGGAGACGAGCGGCAGCAAGGCGGTCATTACGAAAAGCCAGGGAAACATGAATCCATGCCATATGTATATGACAATCGCTCCTACGACAATGGAAAGCGAATAATACGTTGCAACGCGCAGCGGGTTGAGGCATCCGTACAGTTCGCTCCAAAGCAGGATAAGAAAGGCTATTCCTACGCCGCCTGCTACGGCGGCAAACGACCCTAGGAATAAGGAAGATTCAGGGAAGAACCGCGTTGAGAAAACAAGTACGGTGGACAGAACCAGAAGCAAGGAGCTTATGGCGTAAATCGGCTTTTTGTCAAAAAACGGACCGATTTGCTTTGCGAAAAGTGCACAGGCAAAAGAGGCGGCCACCATGCTTCCGTCGAAAAGGTCGCGTACGCCAAGGCTTCCTCCGAAGATGTTTTGCGCATGCGCCGGCAAGCCCGTAAACGATCCGACGAAAGCGATCTCTATCCAGGCGCGGTAGATTCCAAGACCTAGAAAGGCCAGGGGAACTAGGGGGATGAAGCCAAAGAGAAGCGTCGGTCGTCCGACGTTTTCCTGGGCGGTTTCGTGCGAATCAGAAGGCTGCATAAGGGTCTCCGAGGGCGAAATTTCTTTCCGGACGAATCTTGCGGGGGTTTTCTACAGGGGTATTGTAGCGAAAGCGGGCTTTCGTCGGAAACTGCAATCTTAGCGAAACTCCTGGTAAACAGGGGGTTATAGAAAGGGGTTATAAGAAATAGACCACTGTTTACGTGCGGAGGTCGATGGAATCTCTCAAATTGCCGAGTAGAGTTCTCCTCAGTTCGACGCGGCCAGGACTTTTGGTCAAAGCGTCGAAACCACAGGAGGGAAAAAGAAAAGAGGAATCATGGAACTTACTCGTCGTGATTTGTTCAAGTTCGGCGGCGTTGCCGCAATGGGCGCCGCGGGCGCCGGCATGCTTGCAGGTTGCGCGCCTTCTTCGGCGGGCAAAAACGGATCGGCCGAAGGCGGCGCGTCGAGCGACGGCCTTCCGAGCTTCTTCCAGCAGCCTGAGGCTATTACCGATATTGCTGAAACCAAAGAATTCGACATCGTGGTCGTGGGTGCCGGTGCTGCGGGCGTTCCGTGCGCTCTTGCCGCGGCCGAAAGCGGAGCCAAGGTCGCTCTTGTCCAAAAGGAGAGCAAGGCTATCTCTCAGGGCAATACCTGCGACTCTCTGGTTGCGGACCAGACCGACGAGGCAGGTCGCGCTGCGGTTGTTTCGTGGGTGACCGAACAGTGCGCTTGGCGCTCCCATCGCGATCAGGTAAACCTGTGGGCGAACAATTCCGGCGAGGCTTTGAAATGGCTGTGGGACAAATCCACTGAGGCGGGATGCCAGATTGTTGACACAACGGCGAAGTGGACTTCCTCTATCAGTACGATTGACGGCCAGCCTATCACCTATTTCGCCTTCGATTACGGCCCGAAGCCGTATAACACAGGCACGGGAATGCAGGACTTGTGCGATTATTTCGGCGGCAAAGACGGCTTGGAGATTTTCTACTCCTCTCGTGCCGAACAGCTTGTCAAAGATGACTCCGGCAAGGTTATCGGCGTGATTTGCGATACCGATAATGGCCACGTTCAGTTCAACGGTTCCAAGGGCGTCGTAATTGCCACGGGCGATTACACCAATGACGACGAAATGATGGCCTACTACAATCCCGATATGGCCAATATTGCTCGTAAGCAGAACAACAAGACGGGTGACGGTCAGAAGATGATGGTGTGGGCGGGCGCTCGCATGGAGCCGGTATGCGGCTCTAAGGTCCAGCACGACTTCGACGCGGGCCCTGGCTCCATGGCTGACATGCCATTCCTCTGCGTGAAAAACGACGGCACGCGCTTCTGCAACGAATCTCGTTCTGCAATGGCCTATATGGGCAACTTCCTTACCGGCCCGCAAGACGAGGGCTACTACACGCAGGTCTTCGATAGCAACTACATGACCGACTGCGCCGACTGGCCCGGCAAGCTCTATGACCCCGAAGCTCTGAAGGCCTACATGCCTGAAGAAGAGGGCGAGAAGACGGGCGTGTACGAAGACCTCATTGCGACGTTTAAGGCGGACACCATTGAGGAACTTGGCGAAAAGCTCGGCCTTACCGATGTAGCTGCTTTCGCCGAGACGGTGAAGCGCTATAACGAGCTTGTCGATGCCGGCGTAGATTCCGACATGGGCAAAGAGGCGAAATGGCTCAAGCCTATCAAGCAGGCACCCTTCTACGGCATCCATCGTCACATTCGTCTTTCTGCAATCGTGCATGGCGTGAACGTGAACGAGGAAATGAACGTTCTCGATGCCGAGGGCAATCCGATTGAAGGCCTTTACGCCATTGGCAATTGCGCGGGCAACTTCTTCGGAAGCCCCGACTACCCGATGGATCTTCCCGGTCTTTCGCTTGGTCGCTGCCATACGCAGGGCTACGTGGTTGGCCGCGCTCTGGCTGCGAAGTAGCCGATGATGCCGTTGCGGGTGCCTTCGTACGGCAATGTGATGAAGCAATTCGTCCATGGCGGTGCATGGCGCCTTAACGCAGTAGGGCATTTCGGTGCTTCCGTTCTTTGAAGCACCACCTCTCCTTGCCGACTTTTCACGATGTATTGCCGCGCGTTCCCTCCCCTTCGCGTGCGGCAAGCTCTTGGCCCCGAGTCGTCTGTCTTTCGCTTTGAGAGAAGCAAGGCGGACGGTTCGGGGCTTTTGCATGTTGAGGGAGAGGTGCTACGCCTTCAGTCCGAACGAATCCAGATACACATCTGCAATGCGCCTGATTGCCGCTTCGTCGCTTGCCGATGCTGCTTCGTGCACGGCGATGGTCGGAAAGCCGGCCCTGCGTGCCGTTTCTATGGCATGGAGCGAATCTTCCATGACGAATGTTGTTTCACATGGTGTTTCCAAATGCGCAAGCGATATGTCGAAGATAAGCGGTTCGGTTTTGCTCGCCCCCACTTCGCTGCAAGTGAAAACAGCTGAGAAATAATGCAGGACCTCAAGTCTTTCCAGCGCAGCCTGGGCGCAATGATGCTCCGTGGCTGTTGCCACGCACATGCGTACCCCCGACCGAGAGAATGCTTCGAGCATCTCGATAACTCCGGGCTTCAAGGGGATGGAGTCACGATAGGCGTGTTCGATTCCGGCCAAAATCCCGGCAGAAATCTCCGCGATAGACTCTTCGAGGCCGTACTCTTCTTTCATGTATCGGGCGGAGCCTTCAAGCGTGAGTCTCTTGAAGTGGTGGCGTATGTCGTGCGCGGGCGTCTTCCCGCGCGAAATCAGGTAGTTTTCGCCAAGGTTCTCCCACCAAGGCATAGAGTCGAGAAGCGTGCCGTCAAGGTCGAAAATCACGCCCTCGACCATGTCGGGAGCGCTGGGTCGGATATCTGCATGGGCGAATGAAGCGAGGGGGAACCCGTTGTGCTCTCGTCTTCTGGCGGCGGTGCGCTCCTTTTCGTTGCTTTCGGGGTTAAAAGTACGGCTCTCTTCGTAGCTTTCGGTGCAATCGTTCATAGTGCGTCCCTTGTTCTCGTTTGACCGTTTCTCCTTGTAAACGATTTGTCGTGACAGTGTATAGGTTGCAACGGCATGTGCCTGGAGGAAAAACCCGGCGGTAAGGAGCGGCATTGCGCTGTGCGGACGATTTTGCGCCGCGGGCGGCTTTTCGGGCGAAACCATGTGAAGAGTCCGTCTTGGCTGATCAACCAATCGGCAAAACAAACGAAAGCGGCGGCATCGTCAAGGGGGCTCTGCCTATACTGCCCTGAGTTTGCTGACGAAGTCGTCAATGCGTCAATGCGGCTGCCGCTCGCGACGACGGCTACGTACGGGTGTGGCGGGCGGCGCTCGCTGCCTGGCCCCTCCGCAGTTCGTTCCATTGTTTTGTCGGCCGTCATGATCACCGATACGGAAAGAGGCAGGAATGGAACAGCATGATGGATCGTTAGTGCTTGTTGTCTATGCGGTGGCCTCGTTCTATCTGGTGGTTTCCGTTCTGGCAAGCGCACTGATAGGATGCATCTTCGGCGAGCAGGCGGGGGTGCTTGCCATGGGCATAGCAGGTGCGTTCTTGCTCGCTCTTTTTGTTGCAGGGCTGTGCGTTCGAAAGAGCCATTCCGGGTAATGCGATACATCCTGGCAACGACGGGGCAGCTTGGGGTTCAGGCGCGGTATCATGGGGATGCGATAGCTTGAACCAAAAAGGGGGTCCTCATGAAGGCATTGCTTATCAACGGAAGCCCGCATCGTCGCGGCTGCACGTATACGGCGCTTGGCGCGGTCGAGGCCGGTTTGCAGGAGCAAGGCATCGACGCCGACATCATGTGGATTGGAACGGGCGCTATCTCCGGGTGTCTCGGTTGCGGGAAGTGTCTCAAGTCGGGTCGCTGCTTTATTGATGACGCGGTGAACCAATTCCTCGACGACGCTTCGCGCTACGACGCGTTCGTTTTCGGGTCGCCGGTGCATTTTGCCAGCGCGTCGGGCGCGCTCACGTCGTTTATGGATCGTGCGTTCTATGGCAGGGGCGATCTGTTCGCTGGCAAGCCCGCTGCTGCTATTGCCAGTTGTCGCCGAGGGGGCGCAACGGCAACCTTCGACCAGCTCAATAAGTATTTCACCATTTCGAACATGGTGGTTGTTGGCTCTCAGTATTGGAATCAAGTTCATGGAAACACGCCCGAGGAGGTCATGCACGACGAAGAGGGCATGCAGACCATGCGTACGCTCGGCCGCAATATGGCGTGGATTATGAAGTGCATCGAAGCGGGTAAGAACGCCGGAATCGAGATGCCGCCGCGCGAACCCGTCATTCGCACGAATTTCATTCGATAGCTATCTTAGCGCGAGATGAATCTCCGCTCTTCGCTTGATGAAGGCTCGTCTTCTTTCTTGAGAGAGGGCGAGTTGTCTTGCAAGGCGTCTGCAGGTTTTGCGGGCGCCTTGCGTTTGCGGGCGCTTAGCCGAAAAACGCCTGCGCCCCTATGACGATGAAACAGGTTAAAAGCCCCGATACGGCAATGGCAACGCCGCTCATGGCTCCTTCGAGCTCTCCCATTTCGAGCGCTTTCGTCGTTCCTATGGCGTGGCTGCAGGTGCCGATGGCCACGCCTTGCGCAATTTTGCTGCGGATGCGGAACAGCTTTGCTAGCGTGGGCGAAAGAATTGCGCCGAGCACGCCTGTGGTGATGACAGCCGCCATGGTGATGGATGCAGTACCGCCGAGCTCGCCCGTAATGGAGAGCGCTATGGGGGCAGTGGTCGACTTCGGCAAGGTGGAAAGGGCCACTTGGTTGCCCAGTCCCAGCAGCTGGCACAGCGCGTAGGCGCTGACCATGGACGTGACCGATCCGGCAAGGCATCCGAGCAGTACGGGCAGGAAGTGGCTTTTCAGCACGCGTCGTTGCTGGTAGATGGAATAGGCAAGCACGGCGGTCGCGGGGCCGAGCATGGCGGAAATAGCCTCCGCTCCTTGCTCGTAGGTCTCAAGGGGAATCTGCAGCAGGACCAATACGGAGATGATGACCGCTACCGATACGAGCAGCGGATTGAGGAGGGATGACTTCACTTTCTTGTTCAGCCATACAGACCCGGCAAAAGCCCCTATAGAAAGAGCGAGGCTCAGGATCGTTACCAAAACGCTGTGTGCGTCCATTAGTTCGCTCCTTCGTTCGAAAGCGGTACGGAAGTGTCGAATTCAAGCCCTTTTTTCTCGGCGATTTTGGCCTGTATCTTGATGACCGCCGTTACGGTGAGCGAGGTGACGAGAAACACAAGAATGGTGGTGAGAAGGACGACGAGTGCGAATTGGGGCAGATGGTCGGCGATCATGGGGAAGCATCCCATAACGCTTACGCCTGCGGGGATGAAAAAGACGGGCATGTATTTCAGCAAGAAGCTGGAGACGAGGTCAATCTTTGTAGCCTGCAGCATTCCCGTTATAAGCAGTCCGAGCAGCAGCACCATGCTCACGATGTTGCCGGGTATGCCAAGGGGAATGGCTGCTGCTATGGCATTGCCGATGTAGCAGACGCCAATGAGGAAGGCGAGCTGGATAACGAACTTTCCTGCGGTTTCTGCGGCGTGGCGGGCGCGGTTTCTGCGGGGTCCTGCAGTGTGGCGGGTACGCTTTTCGCTCGATTCCGCAGCTGCGTTCGCCGTTTCTTTTTCTTCGTTTGAAAGCTCATCGACTTTTGCTGTTTCGACGGAGCATTGAGTATTCGACATGGCTGTTTTCCGTGCGACTTCCTCTTGTTTGCGACATATCCCGTTTCCGTTGAAACGACTCGTTGCGAAGGCCCGGAATGCGGCACGTGCGAAGCGGCGTTATGCGGAAGCGGTAGGTGCCTCATAGTACACCCGCCGCTTCCGGGGCGTTGAATTATGGATAAGTCTTCATGTTTCTCTTTACGGACGGCGCATGTTTTTACAAGCGAGTAATACGCGCGCTGTGCGGAGTCTGCTCGGATTCGCTTAGAAGGCCCAATTACCGTTGCGGAAAACAGGCACGCGCTGTCCGTCTGCTTTGATGCCGTCGATATTCAGGTCTTCGGTGCCGATCATGAAATCGACGTGCGTGGCGCTTTTGTTGACGCCTCCCTCAAGCAGCTCCTCGGCGCTCATCTGCAGGCCTCCTTCGTAGCAGTCGGGGAAACCCTGGCCGAGCGCAAGATGGCAGCTGGCGTTTTCGTCGAAGAGCGTGCTGTAGAAAAGCACGCCGGAATTGCGAATGGGGCTGTCGAAGGGGACGAGAGCTACTTCACCCAGGCGGCAGGAGTTCTCGTCGGTCTCCACGATGGAGCGCAGAACGTCTTCGCCTGTTTCTGCATGCAGATCAACCACGCGGCCGTCTTTGAATGTGAGGCTGAAATTGTCGATCAGGCTGCCGTTGTGGGCAAGCGGCATGGCGGAGACCACGGTGCCTTCTGCACGCATGCGGTCGGGGGTGGAGAAAATTTCTTCGGTGGGCATGTTCGGGAAGAACTGCACGCCGTCCACGGTGGTATCGCCTCCTCCGTTGAACAAGTGCTTTCTCGTCAGACCCACGGTGAGGTCGGTGCCGTGAGCGTTGGTGTAGTGCAATGCGTCGAAGCGCTGGCTGTTCAGCCAGGCGCAGCGTTCGGCGAAGCTGTCGCGGTGTGCGCGCCAGGCCGCGACAGCCTCATCGGCATTGGCGCTTTTCAGGCGGACGGTGGTGAAGATGGCTTCCCACAGGCGCTCGACCGCTTCGTCTTCGGGTAGGTCGGGGAACACCTTGCGGGCCCATGCGGGGGATGCGCCGCCGACGATGCACCACACGCAGCGGCCGAAATCGAGCGCGTCGTAAAACTCCTTGCACGCCTTGTGGCTTGCCTGGGCGCGGGCGATCAGCTTGCGCGGGTCGATGCCGGACATGGCTTCGGGATCGTCGGAATCGATGGTGAGCACGGCGGCTCCGTTGCGAGCCATGCTGTTGTTGAGCTCTGCAAGCCAGCCTGGGACATTCTCGAAGACGTCCATGGGGCAGTTGTCGAAGTGCATGCGCTCGATTGCTTCGTCGGAGAAGCGGACTGTGACGTGGTGTGCGCCCATAGCGTATGCCTCTTGCGTGACCAGGCGAACAAGGGGTGCGCTCTCAATGTGGGCGCGCACGAAGAGGTCTTGTCCGGGCTTGAGCGCGCATCCGGCTTCGACGATGAGGCGGGCGTAGGCGCGCAGTTTCGCGTCGAACTCTTCGTTGCTTTTGTTCGTTGGGCTTATGGCGAGGTTTGTCATGCGGGTCCTCTCTTTCGGGGCGGACGGTGCCGCGTGGGTGCGTTCGGTTGAACGGGCTATGTTCGGCATGAGTGTACGCCTTCGCCGTGCGGGTTGTGCGTAGCGCACAAGTTTCGCGCATCTTTCGCTTTTCGTCTTTCTGTTGGCTGACCCCGCCTTCCTCTCTGCGAGTACAATGGGTCCAGAAAGAGAGGGTTCAACGGCGGTCTTCGCGAGCGGGCCGTGTAACGACTCGGTGCGGCGCTTTTGGCGGTGTGCTTTCGCGAAGAAGCCGCCCGCGAGAAGGGATGTGGGCATGTTTAGAACAACAGAAACGCCGCAGGGGGGTCGCGTAGTGCTTGCCGGCAAAAGCGTCGTCAACCTTGCATCGAACAATTATCTCGGTCTGGCTGATGCTCCCGAGCTGGTAGCTGCCGCGAAATCCGCACTCGACCAGTATGGCGTGGGACCGTGCGCAAGCCGCAATATCGTGGGCGATTTTCCCGTGCATGGGCAGCTTGAGCGCGAACTTGCGGATTTCAAGGGCACCGAAGCGGCGTTGGTGTTTTCGTCCGGCTATGCGGCAAACGTCGGCGTGATTCCCGTGCTCGTTGGCAAGGGCGACGAAATTTTCTCGGACGAGCTCAACCACGGCAGCCTCATTGACGGATGCCGTCTTTCTCGTGTGCATACCACGGTGTACAAGCACTGCGATGTTGCCGACCTTGAGCAGAAGCTTGTCGAATGTGAGGCTGAGAATAAACTGGTCATGACCGATGCTGTGTTCAGCATGGATGGCGATGTGGCTCCCCTCGACGCGATCGCGGATGTGTGCGAGCGCCATGGCGCTACGTTTCTCGTCGACGACGCGCACGGTGACGGCGTCATGGGGCCTATGGGACGCGGCACGGTGGCCCATTTCGGGCTCGAGGGGCGTGTGCAGGTAGAAACGGGCTCGCTCGGGAAGGCTTTCGGCGTCATGGGCGGCTTCGTTGCCGGCAGCCAGGAGCTTATCGACCGCGTGCGCGTCGGTGCCCGTTCATTCATTTTGACGGCATCGCCTTTGGCCCCGTCTTTGGCGGCAGCGGCGGCAGAGGCGTTGCGGATGATATCGTCCGACGACTCCCGCGTTGTTCGCCTTTGGGAAAACCGTGCATATTTTGCCGAAAAGATGAGCGCCGCCGGATTTGACACGGGTATTTCCACAACACCCGTGGTTCCCGTTATGATTGGAGATGAGGCTCTTGCTGTTCGCATGAGCGATGCGCTCTATGAAGAAGGGGTCTATGCCCAGGCCATCCAGTATCCCTTGGTTGCGCGCGGCAAGGCTCGAATTCGTTGCATTCTTTCTGCTGCGCATACGAAAGAAGACCTTGATTGCGCGGTCGATGCCTTCGTGCGCGTCGGTCGCGAGCTGGAGGTGTTGTAGATGGACCTGCCTGTTTTGAAGGGCGTCGAGCAGGTGAGCGACGGCTGGCTGAAGAAATACGTTCTTACCTACGACCTTCCCGACGGTCGAGGGCTGAACTACGAGGTTGTTTCCCGCAAAGGGCTCGAGCAGTACGGAGCGGAGATTCGCGATAAAGCTGCGGCGAGGTCCTCAACGGATGCCGTGTGCATCGTAGGGCATACGGCAGACGATGCTTTTCTGCTCATTCGCGAATTTCGTTTTCCTATGAATCGCATGTGCGTGGCGTTTCCTGCCGGCTTGAAAGAGGCTAACGAAGACGTGATCGAATGCGCGGCGCGCGAACTTCGCGAGGAAACTGGCTATGACTTGGTGCGCAACGAAGACGGCTCTCCGGCGAACGCTCGTACGTGCCTCCAGCCCGGCTACTCGTCGCTTGGGATGGGGGACGAAAGCATCGCCATGGTGTTTGCCGAGGTGGAGCGTGTATGCGAGCCGAGGGCTGAGTCGACGGAGTTCATCGAGTCGTTCGAGCTGCCCCGCGCGGAGGTTGAGCGGTTTTTGCGGGAGAATACCGACCCGCTTTCCATTCGATGCCAGCTTGTATTGGAAATGATTGCGAATCCTCTGTTCGTATAAACAACCCTTCTGTAAGGAATTGCATGACACCGCTTCATTTTGCACAAGAGTACGTAGGAACCATTAAGGTGGCCAATTTAGAAACGGGTGCGGAGATTTCCGTTCCCGTGCGCGACAAGGGTTCGGACCAGTTTGCCGCACGATTTAAGAAGGTGGCGAAAGATCGTCGGAAATGGGCGCGCAAAAACGATATCTCGTGCTATCGCATCTACGATGCCGACCTGCCCGATTTCGCCGTGGCGATTGACCGCTACGACGGCGTTTGGAAAAGCGAGGGGCAGAGCTGCCTGATTGTGGCCGAATATCAGGCGCCGAAAACCATCGATCAGGCGAAGGCAGAGGCGCGCTTCGAGGACGCAGTTGCTATCGCGTCTGCGGTGACGGGCATTCCGTCGGGTCGCGTGTTCGCGAAAACGCGTCGTCGCGAAAAGGGCGGCGGTCAGTATGTCGACCAGCAAAAAGAGGGCTACCTCATGTTCACGCAGGAGACGGGCAATATCTTCGAAGTGGATATGGGGAGCTATCTCGACACGGGCATCTTCCTCGACCACCGCGTAACGCGCGAAATGGTGGGGGAGATGGCCGACGGCAAGCGTTTTCTGAACCTGTTTTCATATACGGGCACGTGCACGGTGCATGCTGCCGTGGGCGGCGCGGCGTCAACGTTGACGGTGGACTTGTCGCAGACGTATCTGAATTGGGCGCGCCGCAACATGGCTCTCAACGGCTGCGACGGCCCCGAGCATCGTTTCGAACGAGCGGACGTGCTGCAGTGGATGGTTCGCGCGGTGAAGGGCGACGAGCGTTTTGATTTGATTTTCGTTGATCCGCCCACGTTTTCTAATTCGAAGGCCATGGGTAAAAACACCTGGAGCGTGCAGCGCGATCACGTGAAGCTTCTTTCTCACGTGGTAAGGCTGCTTGCCCCGGGCGGCGTTGCGGTGTTCAGTTGCAATCTGCGCAACTTCAAGCCAGATATGGAGGCGCTTGAGGCTCAGGGCGTAAAGCTCACGGATATAACGAAGAAGACCATTCCGTACGATTTCGAGCGCAATCCGAAAATCCACTGCTGCTATCTGGTGGAGCGCGCGTAAGGGCTCTGCGTTTGCGCTGTTGCTGCGGGCAATGCAGCGCGCGGCGCCGAGAAGCCCGCGCGTTCATGCGACATCGCTATAGGCGAGGTAACTCGCACGTTCGCGCAATGCCGCCATGGACAAGCTTCAAGGTTTGCCCATGGCGGCATGTTCTTTATGGGCGGACAATGAACGAGTCAGTGCTCGCCTATATTCTAGGAGGTTGCCATGGTTGACGCGGCGCTTATCGAGAAGATGAAATGCAACATCCCTCCTCTCGCGGAGTTTAGGGATAACATCGAGATTCTTGAGGTCAAAGAGCCGGGCTATGTTCATTTCACCATGGATATCCCTGCGAGCCTGGGCAATTATCGCGGCGGCATTCACGGCGGAACGGGATACTTCATTGGTGAAATCGGCTGCGGGTTTGCCACGTATTCGTTCGGTGTGAACAATGTATGCAACAGCGCGACGGTCAATTTCTTCAAGGCGGTGCCGTGCTGCAAGGTGGATGTGGAGACTGAACCCCTTCATAAGGGACGCTCTACGGCGGTCATTCGCGTTACTACGCGCGAGGCTGCAACAGGCAAGATGCTTTTCCAGTCTACGCACAACATGTTTCTGCTTGGCCCCTTGAAAGACGACGAATAGCGCGTACATGGTTGCCGAAGGCGGTTCGACGTCGTGCGTGCGTAGGATATTCATTTGTGAAGAAACAGTGATAAGCATGCCGTTAGCGGGTTGAATGCTTGCAAAACCTTAACGGTGCGCGTAATATGACTTTTCGCCTTACAGGGCATTACATATTGCGGGGTGGAGCAGTCTGGTAGCTCGCCGGGCTCATAACCCGGAGGCCGTCGGTTCAAATCCGGCCCCCGCGACCAAATGTTATCGCAGGTCAGAACATTGAAATTCTGGCCTGCGTTTTCTTTTTTTGCATAGGCTTCTCAAACCCTGCGGAGCCGAATGGGCTGAGTGGGGGCAAACATATTTGTCCTCTGGCAGGCACAGATGACCACTGTTGACCAAGCGGCCGAATCGGCACCGAAGCAAACGAGCAAAACCTACTCGATCCCTCAGGTTCGAGTAGGTTCTAGTAAGGTTCGAGCGGTGCGTATGCGTGTTTTTGCTTATGTCGAAGGCTTCCGAACCCGTTGTGGATGCTCCCGTTGCCGAAGAATCCCAGCAGGAGGCGCCGGAAGACGAAGCGTCCCAGGGAGATGCGACGGCGGCTCCATAGAGCTAACGGGCGGCGTTCCGCGTTTTCGTGGCGGGCTTTCGTCGGAAGGCTACTCGCGCTTGAGCAGCTTCGTGTTTGCGAGATAAAGCGCCACCACGAGGACGAGGATAGAGACGGAGAAGATGAGCGTGTGCACCGGGTCGTCATGGTAGAGGATGATCAGTCTGATGATGGCGGTGATGCCGATATAGATGAAGTAGCGCAGCGGGAAATGAAGACCCGACTGGTAGTACTTGGTTATCAACGCCAGGAACTCGAAGTAGAGGAACCAGGTCACGATCGATCCAAGAATCTCCGAGCCGCTCATTTCGTGGGAGACGAATACAAGCATGATAAGGTTCCAGGTGCTTACCAAAAGCAGTACCGAAAGGATGCCTCCCAGAACAAACAGCACGCCCGACAGGAACAGCTGCATGAGCCTCGAAATAAAGTTGGGATCCGTAAGCCGTTTGAGCAGGCTTGCGGGCTTTGCTGCATTGTCTTCCATGTCTTCATCCTTCGCGGTGACTCCGCAGGTCAATCGGGTGGTAGGCGGTCGTTCGGCGTCTTTGGGACGTTCGGGCATGGGAGCGTATCCTTGGCGCTTCATGTATTCGAAGCCTACCATAAACCCCCGCCGATAGCTATAATTGCTACTACAACAATAGCAATTAAGGATCGAGAGCGCCTGTTCTCTCATTCGTCTTTCCCGTCTGGACGATCGTCGTTTGTTCCACGATACGAAACAGACGGTTCGCAGGACGGATTGGAACTGTTGAGTGCGTTTTTCGTGGTTTCTATACTCCTAATCATAAAAGGCCCGCAAGGAGGCGGGTGACTGACCGGGCGGCGTCGCCTACGGGCGCAACGGATGCGTTCGAGCAGGTATATGCCGGGCGACGCGCGCCGATCGGTGCAGATGCTCAAGGTTAGGGGAGTGCCATGAAGCAGGGTTTGGACAATCGTTCTATGAATATGGCTCAAGGCGCCAACGGCGCATCGGCTCAGAATGATCCCATGAAGCCTCAGGGTTTGTCGCGTCGTAACTTTGTGGCCGCAGCGGCAATGGGCCTTGCGGGCGTGGCTGCCGCAGGGCTGGCTGGCTGCTCGCCTAAGAGCTCCGGAGAGCCTTCTTCGTCCTCTTCGGCTGGCGGGGCTGCCGTACCTTCTTCTTGGGACGGCGAATACGACGTGATCGTATGCGGTGGTGGCGGAAGCGGTCTGACCGCGGCGTACTCCGCACTGGAAAACGGCGCATCCTCTGTCGTCGTGCTTGAGAAGGCTGGTGCAATTGGCGGCACCACCGCCCTTGCCGAAGGCGCCATTCAGGCGTCCGGAACCCAGTGGCAGAAAGACATCGCCGGCGTTGACGACGATACCTCGGAACTGCACAAGAACTTCTGGATGACCGACAGCGAAGGCCTGGTCAAAGAAGAGCTGGTGCAGTGCATGGCCGAAAACGCGCCCGAAAATCTGCAGTGGATGGCCGACAACTTCAACATCACCTTCTCCAACGTGTTCGGCTGCTACCCCACGCCGTACATGAAAGACGAATACATGCGTGATCGTATTCATCTAATCACCGACGCGTCCGACGAGACGAAGACCGGCGGCGTGGTGTGGACCACCAACGCAGCGGCGGCCGTTCAGGACAAGGGCGGCGAAATCATGACCGACACCGAAGTGACCGACATCTATCAGGATGAATTCGGCACCGTGGTGGGCGTGGCGACTGCCGATGGCAAGAATTACAAGGCGAACAAGGGCGTAGTGTTTGCCATGGGTTCCATCGATCACAATGAGGACATGGCCTTCAAGTACGATCAGCAGCAGTATTGGGACCTCAAGACCCAGGCGGTTGCCACGTGCGAAACCGACACGGGCGACGGTATTCGCATCGGCATGGCACATGGTGCCGACACCGCATTCCACGGTTGCGTCGACCTCATCTTGCAAACTTGGAGCTATACCAACAACCAGAACCCCGAAATCCCCTACATCCTGATCGACCAACGCGGCAATCGCTTCGTGCGTGAAGATACTACGTATGCGTTCCATTGCCGCGCGATGTTCAACGCCGCCATGGCTCAGGGCGGCATGGACGGTTGCACGTACATGCTGATGGACAACAAGATGCTTTCTGCCGACGCCAAGTGTCTGTGGTCTGACAACGCATCGGGCGGCCAGGAAGCCCGCGAGGCGGCGCTCAAAGACGGAAGCATGGTGCAGGCCGATACGCTCGACGATCTTGCCGCGGCTTTGGATATGCCCGCATCCAGTCTTAAGGCCACGGTGGAAGCCTGGAACGCCGCATGCGCAGCAGGCGAAGACGCCGCATACGGGCGTGTGAAGCAACTGACCGCGCTGGACGAAGCGCCGTATTTCGCCTGGAAGACCCAGAACACCAACATCGGATCCATCGGCGGTTTGCTTATCGACACCGACGCCGCTGTGCTTGATACCAACGGCGACCCCATCCCGCATCTGTTCGGCGCAGGCGTTGATACCGCAGGCTGGATCGGACCCTACTATCCCGGCTCTGGCACCTGCCTGCAGGGCGCCCTCAACTGGGGTCGCATCGCCGGCAAGAGCGCGGCCACTACGGCATAGGGCCAAGAGGGGCTTCCCGCAATGACGATGTGAAAAACGCCCCGTTCAAAAGTTCGCCCGGCTGCTCCCCTCCCCAGCCGGGCGAATCTCTTTTCCGTTTTCGGCGCCTCGTGTTTTATTCCACGTATCCCATGCATTTCGATGTGCGCTGAGCAGCACGTACTACATACTGTGCCACTTCGTCGATGCGACCATCGGGTAGGTCGTCATTGGAGCCGCTTACGCCTATCGACGCGATTGCCTTGCCGCTGAAATCGAAAATGGGCGCGGCAACGCAGCGATGATTCAGCTCGGATTCTTCGTGGTCCATCGCCCATCCGCGCCGTCTGACCTGCCGCAGATGCGTCACGAAATCGCGCCTGCGGGTGATGGTGTTGGCCGTGTGCGCTTCGAACCCGAAATCGCAGAGCGCCTCTTCCAGCTCTTCGGCAGAAAGGCAGGCAAGCAGGCACTTGCCCATGGACGAGCAGTGGGCGGGGTAGCGCTTGCCCACACGCGTGAAATCTTCGTCGGCTTTGTGGGTTGCCTCTTTGCCTATTATGCTTACGTACGGTCCGTCTAGTACGCCAAGGTAAGCGGGCAGATGCAGCGCCCGTTCGAGGGCGGCCATGTACGGCTGGGCTTCAACTTGCAGCTCCAGCGAATCGATATGATTGCTCATCAGCTCGAATAGGTGCGACCCCAGTTTATAGGAGCCGTCCAGGGTCTTTTCGGCATAGCCGCGCTCGAGCATTGTCTTGAGGATGCGATGTGCGGTGGATTTGCTGAGGCCCGTCTTCTGGGCGAGCGTCGAAAGCCCTATGCCGCCATGGGTTTCCGATAGCGTTTCGAGCACATCGAAGGCGCGTTCGAGCGCCTGCACGTTTTGACCTTCCATGGTTACCCTCCCCGTTGCATGGACGTCATGAGCTCTAGTTTAGCGGAGATATGTTTCTTTGGGATGCAGCGCCGTGACGTATGCCGCGAGGCGGCGTCGGGCTTATGTTGCGCGATGCGTTCGAATTCTCACGAGGCGCCTGCAATGTCCGTTAAAACAGCGTGAGTTGCTCCTGCTCGGGGACCGCGGGGTAAAGAGCCGTGCTTTTCATGTCCGACGAGGCAAGCTGTTCGGCAGCCGCGTCTCCTGCAAGCCAAGCAAGAGCCCCCTGCATGGAAAGTGCGAGTGGCATACGGTCGTGAACTGGGCGCACGGCTTCGTTCGGCTCGGTCGTCGCAATGGAGAATCGGTCGTCTTGCCAAATCCCTCCCAGAAGAAGGGGGCGAGTCTCTACGGAAGATTCGTGCTCTGTGGCTGCTGCCTCGAGGTTTTCTTCGCTGCTTTCGCCGGCAGGCTTGCCGCATCCGAATCGATACGTCTGCTTCACTTTTCGGCCTGTAGGGTTCAGGGCGTATTCGCTGCTCGAGGATTCGTAGAATGCCATAACGGGAACAATGCAGCGTCGTTTTTCAAACGAGTCGCTCCAAAGGGCTGAAAAGGGCGCGCGTTCTAGGCGCGTGTTGAAGACGAGCTTTCCGTCGGAGGGCATCGGATAGCCCCAACGCAGGGGCCGTACGTTGAGCGTGCCGCACAAAGGCGGCTGCAGGTTGCCGTTGGCCGCGTGGGGGCCTTGGTCCGAATGACGGGGGCCGCTGCCGCAAGGAAATGGGCAGGCGCGGCAGCTCTGTGCGCATCCGCCGCCGACAATGACGCTGACTTCCGCATCGGGGAATGCGTCTATGCGTCGCGCAGGCCAGTCGGGCACAGGATTCAGGGGCGCATGCGCTTCGAGGCTGCGAACAACGGACATAGTTTCGTCCCAGGTCAGCATTGTGAACCTTTTGCACATGGCTTGGCCTCCCGTCCTGTTTACCCTTGCATTGCGCCACGTATCGCTTCGCCCGCGCTGGCAGGCCGCTGTCAGGCCGCGTCTTTTCGGACTACCCGCCGCTTTTTCTCCGAAGACGATTGCCCGCCTTCGCGGCTTCGATATCATGGATTCGTTATAAAGCGAATTGCATACGAACGATGCGGCGAGTGACGGGCTGCGAAGACCTGCGCTGTGCGCGTTGGATCGTAATGCAGGAGAGATGGTACCAGGAGGCGTCATGGCTGATCGCGAAGAGCGTAAAATCCAGGCTTCGAAGCACGAAGCCCTCATGAAAGGTGCGTTTGCAGCGGAGACGCAGGCGGCCGTTGCGGCAACGATCGTCTATGAAGAAGGGGAGGGTCGCGAGCTTTCCATCCGCGAGCCGGCTTTCGAGTCTACCGAAACCGTGGTGACCAAGGCTTTCGTCCCTGAGGCCGCGTATCGATACGCGACGGGCAAGACCCTCATCGTGGATCCGGCCGCCTTCACGCGCCCTGGCGGTGCATACGAAGATGGCGCATTCGGTCCCGAGCAGGTTATTTGCTCCGAGAGCAACCTGTATCAGATTTTGTGCGGCCTCAAAGAGACGTACCACGATAAGAATCGTGATTACCGACGCGGCATGCTGTGCACCGATCGTGCGGCGTACATCCCCGAAGTGGTGTTCCAGCATGGCGGAACCATGCGCAAGGCCGATGTCCTGGCCATTTCCGAGCCGTTGCGCGTTCGCGCCCTCGAAAACCACCGCTCCGAGCGCGAGTGCGATACGGCTCTTGCGGCGCGCATCGAGACCATTTTGCGCATTGCCGTGGCAAACGAATGCGAAACGCTCGTGTGCGGCGCGTTTGCCTGCGGAAATCTGGGATACGCATCGTCGCAGGTGATCGAGCTTTTCAATGCATGGATCGATGCTCATCCGGGTTCGCTCGCTCGCGTGGTGTTTGCCGTTCCGCGAGTGCATTTCGATGCCTTCGACGCCGCATTCGGCAAGCCGGAGGAGGAAGAGGCTCCTGCCGTCGTGCAGGAGGGAGGCATCGAAGATGAGGACGCCTTCGATATCTCTGGCATCGACCTTCCGGAAGGCGTGACATTTCGTTCATAGAAGTAAAAGTTTATACTGGTAAAGCCGACGGCGATCGCGGTTCTCGCGGTCGGCTGCGACATGCTTCGATTGTCGCATGACAGGTGAACCGCGCAAAGAGAGTGGAGGTTTTCATGCAGTGTCAGAAATGCGGCAATGAACTATCGCAGGGCTCGGCGTACTGCGGAAAGTGCGGATCGAAGGTCGAGGAGCCTGCGGTCGAGGCCTCCGTTTCGTCGTCTGAAACATCGGCTTTCAGCCCGGTCCAGGAGGCAGCTCCCGCTTATCAGCCTGCCGTTTCGCAGCCCGCTGTTCCTCAGCCTGCTGCCCAGCCGATTCAGGCTCCGGTCGGCTATGCTCCGACGCAGCCTCAAAACTCCGCTAATCCCTACGCCCGTCCCGAGGCGGGCGTAAGCTACACGGCCCACAGTCAGACTCCTCATCAGGGTCAGCCGCCCATGCCTACTCAGCGGGGATGCCTGGGCGCTGCTTTTCACGATATTATCTCGTCGCCCGGCTGGATCAAGCGCGTACTGCTCCTTATGGTCATGAAATGCGTGCCCATCCTTTCATTCTACGCGTCGGGCTATAACGTGCAGTGGGGCGCTCAAGCCGCACGCGGCAGCAACGCTCCGCTTCCCAAGGGCGTGTTCGACCGGAAGACCTTCTTGACGGGTCTGTTCATGGCGCTGCTGACCACGTTGCTCAATATAGCCAACGTTTGGATGTTCGCCCTGAACTTCATTCCCTTCATCGGGTTCATTCTTGTATTCGCTATCAACCTGTTTGCGGGCGCTTTCTATTCGCTGGCGGTTATGCGCATGGCTGTGTACAAGGCCTTGGGTCAGGCGTTCGAGCTGTCGGAGATTTTCCGTGCATACAAGAAGCGCATCGGATCGCTGCTTGCTGCGGCGTGCGTACCGGCCATCATCGTCAATGTCGTTTTCGTGCTGGTCCTTGTTCTGATTCTTCTTATCATGGCTGCAGTTTCGTTCGCGGGGTCTTCCATGGCGTACGGTTATTCGAGCTATAGCGGTTTTGGCGCCATGTCGATGTTCTCCTACGACCCCGTTGGCGCAGTGCTCGGAATCATTTCAGCACTCGGCGTGATGTTCTTTGTGATCGGTGCGTTGTTTTTCTTCTTCAACGGCCTTGCCGAGGTGTGGTCCATGCGTGCTGTCGGCCTGTGGGTTGCTCGCTTTGCGCCTGAGTGGGCCGAAGAGGCGAAAGATTCCAAGGAATCGCTTTCGTAGGCGATAGAAGAACGGGATGAACGTATGATTCGCATGAATGCAGCACAGCAAGGCGGCGTTGCACATCGAATTCTTCCAAGAGCGGGCCGTGCGATTGCGGCCTGCTCTCTTTTTGGGGCCATGGCCTTCGGCGTTTCGGACGCGTATGGCGGCGATGCGCGTACATCTTTCGACGGCGACGAAGGCGGTAGGTCGGTTTTCGCGGGCGCCCTTCGTCAGGCTTCTCCGGCTCTGTTCAAGATGCTCGACGAGTGGTCTTCGTTTCTGGAAGAGGCCGCTGCGGCGCGCCCTTCCGCCGAAGAGCTGCGTGCGTCGCTTGCTTTGTCGGAGGATTATCGGGGTTCGTTTTCGCACGGTCCTAAGCCTGCGGAGTATCAGAAATACATTGTTTTGCACGATACCGAAGGATCAGCGGACGCGGCGTCCGTCATCTCCTGGTGGGATGCGAGCGGAAACGGTGTCGCGGCGCATTTCATCGTGAACAAAGACGGCTCTATCGTCCAGTGCGTTTCTTTGGATGAAATTGCCCACCATGCGGGCTTTGGGGATACGGGCCATAACGCGGCGTTCGGCGTGGAGGATGAAAGCCGAGACGATAAGGTTGGCACGACGCCTATCGGCGATTGGGCATCCGACTACGGTATGAACTCGTATTCGATCGGCATAGAGATGGTTCATAGAGGCGGCGAGGGGGATTATCCCGAAGAGCAATTGCAATCCCTTGACGCTTTGATTGCCTACATCGACGCTTATTACGGATTCAAAAGCGAGATAATTGACCATAAAGCGTGGAGAACGGGCAATTCGGATACGTCTCCTGAGTTCGCTTCGTATTTCGCGAACTATAAGGAATGTCGGGCGCACGAAGCTCCCTAGGACATAGGGGCGCACCGTGCGGCATCAAAATTTCCGCGCGTCCGCTTGGGCGCTTGAGGGCTGGCGCGTAGGAGATTCGGTACTATAGAGGACGCCTGGTTGCGTCGGTATTTGCGAGGGGGATTCATGGAGCAGCACGATAAAACATCCCAAGGAACGAACGGCTACTGCACGGCATGCGGTTCTCCGCTGGAAGAAGGGGTTTCTTTCTGCACGAAATGCGGCAATCCCGTCGCGGGCAAAGGCGCGGACGCCTCCTCGGAGTCGTCTGCTGGCGCCGTTGCATCTTCGGATGCCGCAGGCGTCGTCGCACCTGTCGACGCCGCAACGGTCGTCGGATTCGAAGGCGTTGCGACGCCTTCCGGTTATGAAACGGTGATGGTCGACGTCGAGTCCGATATGGCGCGCGAAGCCCAAGACGACAGGGACGCTGCCGCTCAGGCAACGGAAGCGCTCTACGGCGTCGAAGGCGTCGAAAGCGTCGAAAGCGCGTTCGCCCCGAACGAGGGGGCTCCTGCTATGTCCGATGCGTCCAGGCAGCAAGCGTCCACGGTGTCGAAGAAGCCCCTGTTCATTGGCATCGGCATTGCGGTCGTGCTGCTGGCGGTCGTCATCGTTCTTGTCGTGCTTGTCTTCGGCAAGGCGGGGTTGGCGCCCACTTCCGACGAAGGCTCTGCGCAGGATTCTGCCCCTGCGGTCCAGCAGCCTGAATCGACGGAAGGTTCTGCTGAGGAAGAAAAGGACGAAGAGGCAACTTCCGAGCCTGTGGTTGTCAATCTCACGGACAGTTACACGACGCGTTTCTCGGAAGTGAACGAAATCACGTACCCTGCGTTCACGTTCCAGTATCCCGGTTCGGGGTGGGCCGTCGTGGACGAGTCGGTAGCGGCTTCGGGCGAGCATGTAAGCGTAGAGAACGTGCGCAACGGTGCCGAGGTCTCGTATCAGCATTGGGGCTCGTATCCTTCCGGTAGCGCCGTTGCCGAGCTCGTCGACGTTGAACGCGTGGCGGATTCGTCTTTCGTTCCGTCATGTGTCCAGGCCAATGACCATAGCGACTTGGGCTCTTTCGGGGTTGTGCGCGCAACGCTGCGTGTTGACGGCGTCGATAACGGCACGGTCTATGCCGTCATTCCCGATGCTGCGCTGAAAAACCCCTCGTATATGGATATGGGATCCGGGCTTCCGGCGTTCGATTACAGTTCCTGGATTAGCTTCACATGCATGACTAGCGAAGAGCTTGACAAGCAGACCGAGCAGGAGGTCATCGCCATTCTCGCGAGCTTCAAGGTGGCGGAGGCTTCGGATAACGCGTCTGCTTCGAAGAAGAGCGGAGAGGGTTCGCTTTCCGACCCCGACGGCTATGTCCTCTCGGACAGCTCCTCCAGGACGTATTCCAATGCCGAGCTTGAAGCAATGTCGGATTACGAGCTTTACCTTTCTCGTAACGAGATTTTCGCGCGCCACGGCCGTATCTTCAAAAACAGCGACTTGCAGGAGTATTTTGGCTCGAAGAGTTGGTATGACCCTCGCTATACGCCCGAGGAATTCAGCGAATCTATGTTGAATGCAAACGAGAAGGCCAATATCGAGCGCATGGCCAAGATAGAGCAAGACCGCAATTCTCCTTATATCGACTAGTCGCATTATGAAATACAGGATTCACGGACACAGACATGCGGACTTTCTCTTTAGAGAGCTGGGGGAATACGCGTGCCTGTGGGGCGAAATAGAAGATGCGCTTGCGAGCATTTCCGACGATATGATCATCAAGGAATTCGAGGGCGAAGCGCGCAAGGCAAAATCGATATCGCAGGCCATCAATCGTCTGGTTAAGGCGGAGCTGGTCAAGCGCGCATGGGAGCCCGAAAGCTATATTTTCGCCGACGAAGAGTACGGGCGCGCGGCGAAAGGCACCTGGCGATTGGATTTCGCCAAGGATGCGCTCAGCGTTGAGGTTGCTTTCAACCATCGTTCCGACATTTCATGGAACCTTATCAAGCCCACCCTGGCAAGCGAGCTCAATCATGTGCAAAAGGCCATCCAGACTAGCGGCGGCGTTGTGATTACGGCAACGCAGGCCATGAAAGAGGCTGGCGGATTCGATAGCGCAGTCGGTACGTACGAAGACTACGTGCAGTATTTGAAGCCCCTCGGAACCATGCTGCCGGCGCCTCTTGTCATCGTGGGGCTTGAGCCGCCCGAGACGTTTCGGATTGCGGTCGAAGACGGCAAAGGGTCGAGCAGGGTCGGCCGTGTCATGAAATACGCCGCAACGACGCCCTCGGGCGAATTCGTATGTCCCGATTGCGGCTGCGTGCTCGCGGCGGACGCTTGCGGAGGTTCGGCATGCGCATGTGACGAATGCGGCAGGGGCCTGATTATTCCCGATTCGCTTTTTTAGCGTTCATATATAAAAAGCCGCGGCGCCCGGACCATGAAGGAACGGATGTCGCGGCTTTGCGTGTTCTGATTGCTCTTAAGGCTTATGCGAAGAAGAGCTCAGAGAGGGTCATCGGGTCGATATACTCGCCGTCTTTGTATACGCGCATGTTGCCAGAGGCAATTTCGTCAATCAGGATGACATCGCCGTTGGCGTCGTAGCCAAACTCGAACTTGATATCGTAAAGAACGAGACCCTTTTCCTTCAGGTCGTCGGCGACGATCTGGGTAATCTTCTGGGTCATGTCCTTGAGCTGGTCGTACTGCTCAGCGGTCATGACGCCGAGGACAACCAGGCCGTCCTTGGTGACCAGCGGGTCGCCGAGTTCGTCGTTCTTGAAAGTGGTTTCAACATAGGCAGGCAGGTCTGCGCCCTCTTCGACATACTGCTTATAACGACGATAGAAGGAGCCGACAGCCTTGTGGCGGCAGATGACCTCGAGGCCTTCGCCGAAGACCTTGGCGGGGAGGACTTCCATGGTGGTGTTGTCGAGGTCGGCGCTCACATAGTGAGTCTTGATGCCGGCAGCGTTGATCTTCTCGAAGAAGTAGATGGACATGCGCAGGTTCACATCGCCAACGCCTTCAATCGTGAGACCCACGGAGTTCTCGCCGGGATCGAAAACGCCGTCCTTGCCCGTGCAGTCGTCCTTGAACTTCAGCAGGTAGTTGCCGTTTTCCAGAGCGAAGACGTCTTTGGTCTTTCCGGAGTACACGAGTTCATGAGCCATGGAGAATCCTTTCCGCATGTTTTGGGCCATGATGTAACGGAGACAGTTTACTCTCATAAGCATAGCATGGAGCCAACTTCTTCATCTCCTGACAGAATTTGGTTTTTCGAAACATGTCGGAAACAAAATGGGCAAAGTGCAAGCAAGAAAGTCGTAGCTTAAGGGAGTTGTCCCTGGGAAAACGTTTTAGAGGAATCTTTCAATACAAACGAATGCCCAGAAGAGGTCGCCTTCGGGGGAGGCGTCTCGAGGGGTCGCTCTAGAGAAAACGTCCTAGAGGAAGTAATGAAACGGATTCGGCTCCTGGCCGTCGTTCTTGCGAACGTCGTGATCATTTTTCGGAAGCAGATCGCAAAGGTCGACTTCGAGAGCTTCGGCAATGCGATACAGCGTCTGGAGGGACGGGTTCACCCTGCCGTGTTCTATGCGGGTAACTTGGTTTGGATGGACGTCGGCCATGAGCCCGAACTCGCGCAGGCTCATCCCTGTCCGCTCTCGGTGGCGGAGGATGTTGAGGCCGAGTTGTGTCTTGTACGCGTCGAATGTGATCATATGGTTAGCGTACGGACGCTTCGGCCGATGCTGTAACCATAGAATGTTACAAAAGAGGATAGGATGGGCACAACGAAGAAGCGCGGCTAGGCGAATGCTGGATAGGGAGCAAGGAATGGAAGACCTCGATTTTTCTCGGCTTGACGTTGCCTTAGCGATATACGATGCGAACGACGACCCTCGCGAGGCCGAGCTTCTATGCGGTGTTGCGTTGAGAAAGGACGACCTCGAGGCGTTTTTGCACGATCTGTGCGAGCTTGCCGAGCGAAAATACGGAGGCATGCGTTTTGCCCGGCTCCTTGACGAGGACGAAGACGACGAAGCTATGGAGTCGGCATACGTTCGGTGGAAGTCGGATTCCTTGAGCCGTGTTATCGAGGAGGCCGAGCGCTGTCTTGACGAGGAGAATCGGCACGAAGGGCGCTGAGGCGCTCCTGCTCGCGAAGCATGTCTTCGAATCCCCTTAAAGCTGCGAAGGGTATGAATTGACGTGCGCGGTCGGGGTGCCGCACGGCGCGATGGGCGTGAGGCGCATGGCCGCCTGTCGGCGTTGGTTCCTTTTCGGAAACGAGGTTTCTCGGCGCGTTATGCATGATGGCCTCCAATTTGATTGTTGCGCTCTCTTGCGGTTGCCTTCTCTTTAAGACTCATACCTTTGAGCAGGGAGTTCTTTCCGAATTTCTCCTTCACGGCAATGGCGGTTTCTTGAAGGCTCCTTTCTTTTCTCCTGGACTCGCTTTCGTCGAAAAGGACGGTTTGGCGGCTTTCTGCGTCTATCTCCGAAAACCCCATGCTTATGCGTCTGATGAGGCGGGAGGTGTTGACCTCCTTATTGAAGAGGCGGTCGAATTCGGCGGTTATGAACAGCGAGGAGTCCGTGGGAGCGTCAAGCGTCATGGAGCATCCGTCATGGGACGGCTCTTCGGAGTGCTCGCAGGTGGACGGATCGGATCGGCTGCTTTGCGGATGGGTGCTATTGGCGTAGCCCACGAAAAGGGAGATGCGATCGGTCAATAAGCCGCGTCTTACAAGGTCGAGCACGCTTGCGTCGATCATCTCGTGCATGACGAGGCGGGCGTCTTCTGCCGAATAATCGCAAGGGAGCACCTGCCCGTTGACGGTGGAGTGCTCTTTGGGCACATAGTTTTTGATGTCCGCTATGGTGCACGGCTCCTGCCCCCAGGCGTGGTCGATGAGGTACTCGGCATTGGCGCCAAACTCTTTGTACAGAATTCGGCGGTCGAGTTCCGCGACGCCTTTGAGGTCGTGAACGCCGTGCTGCGCGAGCCTACGGGCGATGCCGGGGCCTATGTTCCAGATATCGGTGATGGGACGATGGGTCCAAAGGGTTTCTATGAAGGATCGTTCGTTGAGCACCCCGATATTATCGGGCACGTGCTTTGCCGTGATATCAAGCGCGACCTTCGCTAGAAACAGATTGGTCCCTATGCCTGCTGTGGCGCAGATGCCCGTTGCAGCGCGCACCTCATCCATGAGCATACGCGCGAATTCTTTCGCACCGAGCGAATAGAGGCGCAAATAGGGCGTGGCGTAGATGAAGCATTCATCTATTGAATATACGTGAATGTCATCCGGGGAGACGTAGCGGAGGTAGACCGCATATATTTGCGCAGAGACTTCCATGTAGCGCTTCATACGGGGCTTGGCCATGATGTAGGGAACTTCATCGGGGATTTCGAACACGCGGCAGCGGTTTTTGACCCCGATCCTTTTCAGCGCCGGCGTGATTGCCAGACATATGGTGGTGCGCGACCTTTCCGGATCGGCGACGACGAGGTTCGTTTCGAAAGGGTCGAGGCCGCGTGCGATGCATTCCACGGACGCGTAGAAACACTTCAAGTCTATGCAGATATAGACGTCTGCGCATTTGGACTGCCTTTCCACGATGCCTCCCAAAAAATACGAACAAGTGTTCCTATTATAGTGCAAGATATGCTAAAGTCGAAGGGTGTTCGAGGGAAAAACGGCACGCTTCGCTACACTGAAGCCAATGTGCTTTGACGCATGAATCGCAGGGAAGACAAAGGGGACTTTGAGAAGGCAGGGAATTGCATGAATCTTGAAGAATGGCAGACGCGGGTAGACAGCATAGACCTGGGCGGAATTCGTCTTTACCACGCCTACGCTTCCAACGAGAAGACAAGGCAGGTCATAGAGGGAGACATGGAAGATACGGACGAGGAATTCGTGCGCGCCCGCTTCCAGCAGCAGCTTATAGGCACGCTTATGCAGATGGACATGGAAGAAAGCATGCGCGTGAAAGACGAAGCGAAAGACGAAGAACGGCGCTAACTTTGCGAACCGTCGCCATGCCGTTCATATAACAAGATCCCCGCAACCCTTCGCGGCCGCGGGGATCTTGTATTCGGGCTTGGCTTGCGTGCTATTCGGTGAAGTAGCTCACGCCGCCTTCGATGAGCGGCTGGAACGTGTTGCCCGGCACGTTTTTGTACAGGCCGTAGCCGTTACGCTCGGTGTGGCCCATCTTGCCCAGTACGCGTCCGTCGGGGCTGGTGATGCCTTCGATGGCCATGACGGATCCGTTGGGGTTCACGCTCAGGTCCATAGACGGCATGCCCGCCTCGTCAACGTACTGCGTGGCGATTTGGCCGTTGGCAGCAAGTTGAGCGGCAAGCTCGGGGCTCGCGACGAAGCGGCCCTCGCCGTGGCTGATGGCCACGGTGTGAATATCGCCTACTTCGCACTTGCTGAACCAAGGCGAAAGGCTGGATGACACGCGGGTGCGCACCAGGCGGCTCTGGTGACGGCCGATTTCGTTAAAGGTCAAGGTCGGGCAGGCCTCGTCCATCGGGCGGATGTCGCCGTAGGGCACAAGACCCAGCTTGACGAGCGCCTGGAAGCCGTTGCAGATGCCCAGCATCAAGCCGTCGCGGTTCTGCAGCAGGTCGCGCACGGCCTCGGTGACCTCGGGGGCGCGGAAGAACGCGGTGATGAACTTCGCGGAGCCGTCGGGCTCGTCACCGCCGGAGAAGCCGCCAGGCAGCATGACGATCTGGCTGTTCTTAATGGCCTCGACGAGCGCCTTGGTGCTTTCGGCAACTGCGGCGGGCGTGAGGTTGTTGATGACCAGGGTCTGCGCTTCGGCGCCCGCGCGTTCGAACGCATGGGCGGTGTCGAATTCGCAGTTCGTGCCCGGGAACACCGGAATAATGACGCGTGGCTTGGCAATCGACCCGCAGTAGGTCAAAGGCAGAGCATCGGTGTAGGTGACGGGTTCGACCTTCGGGGCTGCGGCACGGTCTTCATCGGTGCTGCGATACGGGAATACGGGCTCGATGGCGCCTTCCCAGGCTTCCTGGAGCTCGGCGAGATTGAGGGTTTCGCCCGCAGCGACGAATTCGTATGCCTCGGTGGTCTGGCCGATTTCGGTAACGGACAAAAGCTCGCCGTCTTCGGGAAGCTCTGCACTATCGGCAAGCTCGACCACGAACGCGCCGTAGTTCAAGTCGAACAGGGCGTCTGCGGAGAGGTTCTCATCGAGTTTGAGACCGATGCCGTTGCCGACGCACATCTTGAAGAGAGCCTCGGCAAGGCCGCCGAATCCAGGGGTGGAGACGGCGAGGGCGTTGCCTTCGTCGATCAATCCCTCAACAACATCCACGGCGTCGAGGAAGCCTTCGGCCTCGGGCATGGCGGAGTCTTTCTTGTAAGCCGGCTCGATCAGCACGACGCGGCTGCCGGCTTTCTTGAATTCAGGGGAGGTGACGCGATCCACGTGGCCCACGGCGGTAGCGAAGCTGACCAGGGTGGGGGGAACGTCGAGCGTCTCGAAGCTGCCGGACATGGAGTCTTTGCCGCCGATGGCGCCGACGCCAAGTTCTACCTGCGCCTTTAGCGCGCCGAGAACTGCGGCAGCGGGCTTGCCCCAGCGCTGTGCTTCGTTGCGTAGGCGCTCGAAGTACTCCTGGAAGGTCAGGTAGGCGTTTTCGCGCTCGAAGCCTGCGGCAACAAGCTTAGCGACGCTTTCTACGACGGCCACATAGGAGCCCTCGAACTGATTGGCGGAAGACAGATAGGGGTTGAATCCCCATGCCATGCCGGAGCACGTGGTGGTCTCGCCGTCAACAGGAAGTTTGGCGGCCATGGCCATAGCGGGGGTGAGCTGGTTCTTGCCGCCGAACGGCATGAGCACGGTGGCAGCGCCGATGGTGGAGTCGAAGCGCTCGGAAAGGCCCTTGTTGGAGCAGACGTTGAGGTCGGTCACCAGGCCGAGCATGCGTTCCGCGAGGGTGTCGCCCTTCCATTCGGGGGTATAGCGGCCACCCTTTTCGATGTGGACGTCTTGGCTTTTCGGCGCGCCGTTGGATGCCAAAAACGCGCGGCTGACGTCGACGATGGCATCGCCGTTCCAGGTCATGCGAACGCGGGCCTCTTCGGTAACTTCCGCGATCGGGGTTGCCTCGAGGTTTTCCTCATGGGCGAGCTCGATGAATTTCTCGACGTCCTCAGGCGCCAAGGCAACGGCCATGCGCTCCTGGCTTTCGGAGATGGCCAGCTCGGTGCCGTCAAGGCCGTCGTATTTCTTGGGAACGCGGTTCAGATCGATGGACAGGCCGTCTGCCAGCTCTCCCACGGCGACAGAGACGCCGCCAGCGCCGAAGTCGTTGCAGCGCTTGACCATTTCGCATGCGTCCTTGCGACGGAAAAGACGCTGAATCTTGCGCTCGACGGGGGCGTTACCCTTCTGGACCTCTGCGCCGCAGGTTTCGATGCTTTCAAGATTGTGCGCTTTGGAAGAGCCCGTTGCGCCGCCGATGCCGTCACGGCCGGTGCGGCCGCCAAGAAGCACCACGATGTCGCCCGGAGCCGGGGTTTCGCGGCGAACGTGGTCTGCGGGCGTTGCGCCCACGACGGCTCCGATTTCCATGCGCTTTGCGGCATAGCCGGGATGGTACAACTCGTTGACCTGGCCGGTTGCAAGGCCGATCTGGTTGCCGTAGGAAGAATAGCCTGCTGCGGCGGTGGTGACCAGCTTGCGCTGGGGCAGCTTGCCCTCAAGCGTTTCGGACACCGGAACCGTGGGGTCTGCCGCGCCGGTCACGCGCATTGCCTGGTAGACGTAGCTGCGACCGGACAAGGGGTCGCGGATGGCGCCGCCCACGCAGGTTGCTGCGCCGCCGAAGGGCTCGATTTCCGTGGGATGGTTATGGGTTTCGTTTTTGAAAAGATAGAGCCAATCCTGCTCTTCGCCGTTCACGTCGCACTTGATTTTGACGGTGCAGGCGTTGATTTCTTCGGATTCGTCAAGGTTTTTCAGGATGCCTTTGGATTTGAGCCACTTGGCGCCGATGGTGCCCATGTCCATGAGGCAGACGGGCTTTTCGTCGCGGCCGAGCTCGTGGCGCATGGCGAGGTACTGCTCGAATGCGGCCTTCACGGCTTCGTCGTCAATCTGCACGTTCTCAAGAACGGTGCCGAAGGTGGTGTGGCGGCAATGGTCGGACCAGTAGGTGTCGATCATCTTGATTTCGGTGATAGTGGGGTCGCGCTGTTCGTCTTCGGCGAAATACTTCTGGCAGAAGGCGATATCGGCTTCGTCCATGGCAAGGCCGCGCTCGGCGATGAAGGCGGCAAGGCCCGCTTCATCAAGCTCGCGGAAGCCTTCGATGACTTCGACGGCCTCGGGCGTCGGATGCGCCATTTTCAGCGTGCTGCGCTCTTCGAGGGATGCCTCGCGCGCTTCGATGGGATTGATGACGTAATGCTTGATGGCGGCAATATCCTCGTCGGAAAGGGCGCCTTCGAGCATGTAGACTTTGGCGCTCAAGACCTCGGGACGTTCGCCCTGGCTGATGAGCTGAATGCACTCGCTTGCAGAGGCGGCGCGCTGGTCGAACTGGCCGGGCAGGGGTTCGACGGCAAAAACAACCGCGCCTTCTGCGGCGGGCAGTTCGGCAAATGCATTGTCGGACTGCGGCTCGCTGAAAACGGTGGGAACGCATTGCTCGAACAGTTCGTCGCTTGCGCCCTCAACGTCGTAGCGGTTGATGAGACGGATGCCCGTGAGGCCTTCGATGCCGAGGATGGTGCGCAGCTCATGCAAAAGCTGGTGCGCCTCGACGTCGAAGCCGGGCTTCTTCTCAACGTAAATACGAGAAACCATGGGTTTCCTGCCTTCCCGGAGTCGTGGTAGAAGTCGGATGGAATGCGCATGCTCCATTATGTTGCAGGCGCGTATCTTTTCATGATAAAGCCTTGCGCAGAAAACGGGGCGCATTATTGCCTGGGAACGGGTAATTCATACGAGAAAACGCACGAAAACCCGCAGAGGAGGCGGGCTTTCGTGCGTTTGTCTAGATGGGCAATATTGTTCTTGCTATTGGGAATCGCGCCATGCGCGTACGCGTCCGTGCTCGTCCCATGCGGCGTCGTACCCGTGCTCGATGAGCCTTTCAAGCGCTTCTTGTTCTTTGCCGGCGGGTACGTCCACGCTCTCAAGATATACGCGCTGGAATTTCGGATTGTCGTAGTACAGCTCCGTCTTGAACGGATTGCGTTTCTTGCCGAAGATCGTGTATGCCTGATAGGCGAATACGCAGATGTTGAACAGAAGGGCGATGACGGAAATGGTCATATGTGCGGCGGGGCTGTTCGTCGAGTGAACGACGAATGCGGGGTGCAGGTAGAACCAGGGGATGGTCATCGTGACGATCATGTTGAAGGCGAGGGTGCGCACGCGGTGTTGCGCATAGGCTCCACGCTTGATGAAGAAAGCGGGAATGGTGCATGCGGCAAGAAGGATGAGGCCGCAGTACATGGAGCGGTCGGAAACGCTGTTGTAGGTGTATGCGAAATTCCACAGGTCGTATCCGATGATCCAGAACCACAGCTGATCGGGCCAGACGTAGTCTTTCTTTTTACCGCGGCTGACGATGATGCCGAAGAATCCGCAGATGCAGACGGCGTTTAAGATGCCGGCTATGCCGTTGATGACGTTCCATGGTCCTCCTACGACCATGTAGCCGTCCACGATGCCGTTGACGCCCGTAAGCTGGAAATCGCGGATGCAGGCTTCCAGGATGTTGATTGCGAAGATGACAGGCGGAATGCAGACGATGTACTTCTTCTGGAACGCGGGGAAGTAGACAATCAGCCAGCCCAGAATGGCTCCGGCGAGGCACGAGTACGTTTTCACCCACTGAAACCACGTGCCGGCTCCTGTGCCCTCGACGGCGGTGTGGGGCCAGACGAAGACGGTCAAAACGGCGGGAAGGGCGATGAACAGGACCCCGCCGATCCATTTGTTGGCGCGAGAAAGCTCGTTCATGCCTATGAGGAAGACGAGGTAGAGAACCACACTGATGCATGCGGTGGCGGATAGGGGTTCGTAGAAAAACATGGAGCACCTCCTGGTATCGAACGTTCCCTGTTTTTCGCATGCTATCAGTCCAGTTTTTTTGCGTTTTGACGATTGATGCTTGATATGACAATAGAAGCTGCGGGTGATTGCCTCTTTTCGGCAAGAAGATCGGCATCTGCCGCGTCTTCCCGATTTTCGAGGCAGACCCCGCTTTCTTCTTCTGCAGGTATCCAGGAAGGGCGTTTTCGAAGTACTCTGTGAGAAGCGTTGTGCTAACTCGTGCTTTCGGAGGGGGTTGTCGTGGCTTTTTCGGATTCAAGTGCAGCGAATTGCGGCTGGCCCGAGCCGATTCATACGGTTACGCGATGCGTGCGGACGAGCAAAAGATGCCAAGGCGTGCCTGGGGATATCGTGCTGGCCGCGCGACTTCTTTTCGAACGTGACGGGGTCAAGAAGACGACGCTTACCGCCGTGGCGAAGGAGGCGGGAATAACGCGCACGCTTCTCTATTATTACTTCGAGGACAAAGATGCCGTCGTGCAGGCGGTCGTCGAGGATTACGTCGAAGACATCGTGGAGAGTGTGGCGACGTGGAACGAGCAGAGGGTCTTTGGGAACACCCCGGACGAACTGCGCAAATGCGTCGCGACGTTTCGCCATGTTCTCTATATGTCCTCGGGTGAGCCGCGCCCTATGTTTAGCGTGCTCGATGAATTGGGGATGCGCGACGAATTCGCCGCAAGGGCCGTGCGCGAAGCGGTCGACTGCATCTGCCGAAACATCGTCTCGGAATACACTGCCTATCGAACCGTGGAGATCGACCTGGTTCCAGAGACCTTCGCCTTGGTGCTGTACGGGGTTGTCGGGCTGATGAAGGCGAAGCCCGACATTACCGATGACGAAATCTCGCGGCTTATCGCCCAGACGTTGCGGGTGGACATGCGCGTGCTGCAACCGCCTCCGTGGTCCGAATCGCCACGCGGCGACGGAGTCTGACGGGGCTTTTGGTTCGAGAGGGTCCTACCACGTGCGCCAGAAATCCTGGATAAGGTCCTGTCTGTTTGGGTGTCCTGTCTTTTGGAGGATGTTGTGCACGTGCACTTTCGCCGTGCTTGGCGCAACGCCCATGGTGGAAGCGATGTTTTGGTTGTCGAGGCCAAGGAGGATAAGCTTGAGCGCCTCCATCTCACGCTTGGAGAGCTTGTGCCTTTTGGCGTAGAGCTCAAGGTTGCCTTCGATCGCCGATTCGACGTGGTCGTCCTCTCGCGTGGGAGGGTTCTCGTAGCGAAGGGAGAGCGCCCGGTAGGCGCTTACGCATGAGGCCGCCGCGCAGATAAGCATGAGAATCTCTTCCGAGTAGTTCCGCTCGCCGTTGAAATGCGTCGCGGGGAAAAGCGTTATTCCGTAGAAGAACGAAGCAATATCTTCAAGGAAGATGCAAGCTCCTCCAACTGCGAGGGCGAGGTAGAGCGCTTTGTGCCGGCGCATCCTGCCCCGTTCGATAGGGTCGAGCGTGGTGATGTAGCGAAAAGCGATGAATACGACTATCCAGAGCAGAAGCAGCGTTCGCATGGAATAGAAGGCGAAGCGGGCAAGAGGGCTCGAAGGAATGAGGAAGAGCGCGGCAAGGCTTCCTGCGACGAATATCGCGCCGGGGATAGCAAGAAGCGCCGTCCGTTTTTCGCCGACGAAATCGCATACAAGAAGCCAGAGCGAAATGTATATGCCTCCGCCTGAAACCATGGATCCGAGGGAACGAAGCGTCAAATAGAGCGGGTCGGATTCGAGGTTTGTCGCGATGCTGACGAATTCATCTTGGAAGATGAGCGACACGTCGATGAAGTAGAAGAGAAAACCGCAGAACGCGAAGAGAAACGTTCGGCGGTGGGAAACCAAATACACGGCAAGGCACGCTGCTGATGTAATGACGGATATAAGCTGCACGATGACCGTGAGGTGGAAGTAGAGGAGTTCCATTCGGCGCCTTTCGCATCGCGAATGCTTTCTGAAAACACCGACATGGTAGCGTAATACATAGATGTTTGTCTTCCGTATTGTCTCGATAACGGCGATATTGGCATGTTTTCGGGGAGTTTTTGACGTCTGTCCAAAGAAAAAATAGAGCTCTTATCAGGGGTTTATATATGGTTTATGGGTTTAAGCGCGGAAATACACCAGGTTTTATCCCGCTTGTATACATGCCTTATACCTTTTCAAAGGAAGGGAAGTGCTTGCATAATCGTTTTGCGATGTTGGCCAGGGCGCAAACGAAGTTGAATCCCCGTCCGATTGAAGCCGGCATCCAAGCGACACCCATGGCTCGGCGATTTGGTTTATGGCTGAACCAAATCGCTGCAGCATTGTCTACCCGACGGCGGCGCATGAAGGCGAGCTCGCGAGAGAGAGGCGCGGATTCGTTTTCGAGAGAGGATGCGTGGTGCGACGTTGCGTCGCACCTTCGTCGGTCGGGTGTGCGGTTCACCGCTGGTCCGGTCGATTTGCCCCCAATGCCCCTTTGTTTCGACCGGGTACAGCCAAAAACGCTGCCATCACCCCCCCCTGTGTCGCAGGCAGCATATACATGCGAATCGAGGCCGTCAGTGTGGTGCTGACGGCCTCGATTCGTTTATGCGGCTGAATATGAGAGATGATGCGATTGGTAGGGACGGCCTCAATACAATCTGCGGTTGGCCTTGCCGCTTCAAGCGCAGAGGTGCTCGAAGCGCAATGAGCTACGCGGCGAAAAAGGTGAGGTCGTTTTTCTGGCGGTGGCGGTTCATGACGCGTCGCTCGAGCTCTTGGAGGCTCGGCGGCGTCCAAGAAATGGCGTTTGCGCCGGCTTCTATCGTGGCAAGAATGGTTTCGTCGTTTGGCCCGCCGCTCGCCATGATCGGAAGATTCGGATAGGCCCTGCGCAAATCCTCCACGACATAGGCGGTTTCTTTTGCCGCGGCCACATTGACGATGCGGGCTCCTGCAGCAATCTGGTCGTGAACCAAGGCATCGAGCTTCGTAGCGGTGACCACGATGGGCACGTCGACGCGTTCGGCCATGCCTGCGATGGTACGCGGGTCCGTGGACGCGTTGACTACGACGCCCGCTACGCCTTGCATGTCGGAATGAACGGCCAAATCGATTGCGCGCTGTCCGGTCGTAAGAGAGCCGCCCACGCCGGTGAGCACGGGAACTTCCGAAACGGCGAGGAGTGCCTGAGTGATAGCAGGCTGGCATGTGAACGGATAGACGGCCAAAACGGCATCGGCATCGACGTTTCGTATCACGGCGACGTCAGTCGAGAAGACGAGCGACTTCATGCAGCGCCCGTACAGCGATATTCCGCTGCATTGTTTGATCGCCTCGGGGACCCGAATTCCCACGCCGCGCAATGTGCCCTCAACTTCGAAAAGGTCGGCCTCGCTCATGCCGCTCACCTCCTGCCTTGTAGTATTGCGGTATTGGAAAGTGTAGGCTGAGGGTTCGGAGATTGTTCGGTTCGTAGCCGAGCGTTACCGATTCGAAACCAACTTTTATCAAGGTTTTTGCAGAATAATCCCCAGCTTATTCGGCGCTGGGGATTGCGAAGGGCGCTTTTGCTTGCCTTTTTGCCACTGGCGTTTGTTCTGGCTGCGTTCGTCGTTTGACGGGAGGGTTCGTGCAGATATCCACCAGATTCACCCTGGCAGTGCATTCGCTGCTTTATATCGTTCGGTTTTCGGGGGATTGTCGCGTTACCTCGAAACGCGTCGCCGCAAGCACGGGGGCGAATCCCGTTGTTATCAGAAGGCTGTTCTGCCAGCTTAAGGATGCGGGCATCATCATGGTCGAGCCCGGCGTCGGCGGGGCAAGCGTAGTGAAGAATTACGACGAAGTGACGCTTCTGGACGTGTTTCGAGCCGTGGAAAGCACGGAGAGCAACCTGTTCGCCTTTCATGATTCGCCGAATTCCGATTGTCCCATCGGGGGTGCGATTCACAAAATCCTTGATGGAGAACTTGAAGCCGCCCAGCGGGCGCTCGAGAACCGCCTGAGGCAAACGACCCTGCAGGACCTTCTGGGTCGTTTGCCGTCGTAGCGCGCGTGCCCGATGGGTTTATTTAAGGTCCGGTCTTCGTTTCTGCTGTAGCGATTAAGAAAGGCCGACTCCGTCGGTCTTCTTGTTTTGCCGAACCCGCAAGAAGGGTCTTCACCCTGCGCCCTGAAAGTACGATAGTGAAAGGGAAAGAGATGCCGCCGTGTGCTATTCCCGTAAATGGAGGCATGATGCTACGACATCCGAAAGGCCGCTGCGTACTGCAAGGAGCACGGCCGATAATCGATTGCGCTCGCGCGAAAGGGGAAGACATGCAGGTCATTGAAGAGCAGGTTTACGCATTTTCCAAGGACAATGCGCCGTGCGCTACGGCACAGCCGGGCGAGATGCTCAAGTTCGTCACCAAAGACTGCTTCAGCAATCGTATTCCCGACGAGAAGACCACGATGGCCGATTTGGACTATACGTACGGATTCGCCAATCCCGCAGCCGGTCCCGTTTATATCGAAGGTGCCGAGCCGGGCGATGTGCTTGTGGTGGATATCTACGAAATCGAGGTTGCTGACGAAGGGACCGTTGCCACCGACGATCACTGCGGTCCGCTTTTCGAGGGCACCGACTATCGCACCAAGAAAATTAAAATCAAAGATGGCGTGGCGGATTTCAACGGCGTGAAGATTCTCATCAACCCGATGATCGGCGTCATTGGCACGGCTCCTGCCGGCGAAGACGTGATCGACGGCTTCGTGGGATCGCATGGCGGGAACATGGACAACAAGCTGATCACCAAGGGGACTCGCCTGTATCTGCCTGTTCGAGTTCCGGGTGCATTGCTGCAGATGGGCGATGTGCATGCCGCCATGGGCGACGGCGAACTGTGCGGCACGGGCATTGAGATTCCTGCGGAGATCACCGTCAAGGTTCAGCTGGTCAAGAACTTCGAGCTTCATTGGCCCGTTCTTGAAACCCATGACAAATGGTACGTCAATGCCAACGCTCCTAAATATGACGAAGCGCTCATGAACGGCTCGAAAGAGATGCAGCGTCTGCTTATGAACGTTACGGGCTGGGATCCGGTCGAGACCTATATGTATATGTCCATCCAGTCCGATGTCGAAATCAGCCAGGGCTGTGAGCCGTGCGAGGTGCAGCTTTCCTTGCGTATCGGCACGCCGAAGCTCCCCCAGTTCGCGCCGCTGGTTCCGCGTCCGTAATTGCCGCCCGCGTTTTGGTCCTGCTGGCTAGACTTGCCGCGCCTCGCGTTATCGCCGCTTTTGAGAGTGTCGAGCGCGAGGCGCTTTTGTTTGCAAGAATGTCGGGCGAAGTTCGCCGTCTGCGAGGTGCCTAAACGCGCGTTCTTGCGAAAAAATGCCGCTCGCCTTATCAATTGCACCGTTTGCCGCAAGGGTTTCAAAAGAGCATTTTGCTTCCTTCTTTTGCTTCTGCTTTAGCGCGGCAAAGTGATAGAATCCACGACATCAACAAATCAGACAAGACCGAAGCCGGATGGAGTTGCAAGCATCCGGCTTCGATCGCGTCTGAAGGTAGGTTCGGATTCGAAAGAAGGTGTCTAATGGCGGAAAACAAGACTGCCGCCAAGGGCGCGAACGCTTCGCTTGAGCAGTTCGGCTACAAACAGGAGCTGCGTCGCGGCCTCGGTCTGTGGGACGTCGTTTTGTACGGCGTGCTGTTTATGGTCATCATCGCCCCGCATTCTATCTGGGGCTTGGTGCAGCAGCAGGGTTTGGGCATGTCCACCCTGGTGTACCTCGTTGGCTTCGTGGCCATCGGCTTCACGGCATTGAGCTACGTGCGCATGAGCAAGCGTTTCCCCATTGCAGGCTCGGTATACTCTTACGTGCAGCGCGGCCTGAACCCCCATGTGGGCTTTATGTCCGGCTGGATGATCCTGCTGGATTACTGCATCACCCCCGCACTGCTTTACACCATGGTCGCAAACTGGGGCGTCATGCTGGTTCCGGGCAGCCCGTGGTGGCTGTGGGTCATCGTGTTCGTGGCGTTCAACACGTTCGTGAACATCCGCGGCGTTTCCATGACGCGCGGCGTAGACTTCGTCATTTTCGCGGTTGAGATTGTGGCCGTGATTGCGTTTGTGGCTCTGGGCTGCAACTTCATCATGGGCGGCGGCGGTGCCGGCGAGTTCAATATGGATCCGATCTGGCAGCCTGAGGTAGTCACCCCCACCTTCATCGCTGCTGGCATCTCCATTGCTGCGCTGAACTTCCTGGGTTTCGACGGCATTTCCACGCTGGCCGAGGAAACCCGCGAGCCTGAGAAGAACATCGGTCGCGGCATCATGATTGCCCTGGGCATCATCATCGTGTGCTTCTCCGTTCAAACCTACCTGGCCTCGCTCATCCAGCCTGATTGGGCCTCGTGGACCGAAGAGCATGCCAACAACGCGTTCTTCTATGGCTGCCAGCTTATCGGCGGCGACATCTTCATGAAGATTATGCTGGTGGTCAATATCGTGGCTGTGGGCATCGCCAATATCATGAACGCACAGCTCGCCGCTTCCCGCCTGCTGTTCTCCATGGGTCGCGACGGCGTGATTCCCCGCATCTTCGGCAAGGTGCATCCCAAGTTCAAGACCCCGTGGGTTGGTTCCATCTTCATCGGTGTTGTTGCGCTGATTCTGGTTGGCATCCTCGGTATGGCCGACTTGGCCACGCTGGTGAACTTCGGCGCGCTGTTCTCGTTCATCCTGCTGAACTTTGCCACCTTCTGGTTCTTCTTCGTTAAGGAAAAGCAGCGTAAGAGCTTCGGCGATATCGTGAAGTATCTGATCTGCCCCTGGATCGGCATCGCGATTCTGGCGTATGTGTTTGCCGGCTTCCAGCCGATGACCTGGGCAATGGGTGTCACGTGGTTCGTTATCGGCATGATTGTGGCTGCCGTGAAGTCCAAGGGCTTCAAAGAGGTTCCCGAGGCGTTCAAGCATCTGGACGCATAAGTGTTTCGAGTCTGTTTCGACACGCATCGTTGCGGGTCGAACAATAGGCGCATCTGCGGCTCCGGCGTTATGCTGGAGCCGTTTTTATTTCACGTGCTGCTCGGTAAAGCGGTAACACGTGGTTTGCGAAAGGCGTAGGGAAAGGATCGGCAATGGCAGATATCGTTATCTCGGGAGAAGCGACGCTCGAGGAGATTCGCGCGTTTTTTTCGAACGATCGCTATGCCACGGTGGCGTGCGGCGCAGCGATTGAAGAGGCAAGGCCGGGATTTTCCCGCGTTTCGCTATTGCTGGGCGACAATCATCGTAATGGCCTCGGGTCGGTTATGGGCGGCGTGCCTTTCACCATGGGGGACTTCGCTTTCGCGGTTGCGGCGAACGTGGGCAATCCTCCTACGGTATCCACGAATTGCAGCATAGACTTTCTCGGGACGGCGAAGACCGACAAGCTCGTTGCCGAGTGCCGGGTGGAGAAAGACGGACGAAGCCTCTGCTTCGCTCGCGTTGACGTGACGGATTCTTCGGGCAATCCCGTGGCTCGCATGAATGTGACGGGGTTCAGGCGGGGCTAGACGCGCTGCGATTCGGGCGCCGCGCTGCTTTCCGCCAGGTCTATGAGCTCTTGCTGCGAATGCACGTCGAGCTTTTTGTAGATACGCTTCACGTGCGTTTTCACGGTGTTGCGCGATATGACGAAGTGTTCCTGGATAAAGCCCACGTTGCGTCCGCGCGCCATGCAGAGGAATATCTCCGTCTCGCGTTCCGTCAGCCCGTGCGCGGTTCCGATCTGCGCGCATTTTTCTTCGAAGGAGTCTTCATGGGCGCTGTGCTGCGTGGTGATTTCGGGGCTTTCGACGCCGTTTATGGTCTCTTCGAAGCTGAACTTTCGAAACCCGAGCCAAAGAAACGCTATGAACACGAACAGTGCGCAGGCGGTTATGAAGTGCGCCTCCTGTCCGCCGAGGGAAACGAAATCGTTTGCCGTATGTCCTGCTATCGCTCCAACGATGGTTCCTAGGGCGCGCACGGCGTTTGCGATGCCAAGTGCGACGAGCAGGGCGAAGGGGTTTTGCTTGCCAATGGCGGCTACGGTCATCCATAAAAGGATGTCGAAGCAGTTTCTTCCGATGCGCAACAGGGCGTTTGCCATGGGGGCGTTGCTGTCGAACGTGAACGGGGCGGCAAGAAACCCTGCAATGACGAGCAGCGCCGAAAACGAGAAAAGCGCGTCCTCTCCGCCCGGTTTGCGGGCGAGGACAATCGCCACGGCAACGGCGAGCAGGACCGTCCATTCAAGGGGGCTGCGGTTCGGGGCGTTGTCCACTTCGTTGAGCGTGAGCGCATATCCCGAAGCGATGCTGAATACCAAGATGCAGGCGAAAAGCGCATGCGTCGGTTTAAGGAAAGCGCTCGGGTGTGCGATTTCGAGGTCTGACGGCGTAGACGCATGCTGCATCCGTGCGAGGTATTGCGATGCGGACATCCACGAAAGCGCAAGCGCCGCAAGGGGAAGCGCTGCCATGGCGGTCATGCCTGCTTCAAGTGGCAGGATGCCCATTGCCTGTTCTAGCAAATTGCTTGCGGCTATGCCGAATGCCGCAGCGATCGCTGTATGTCGGGGCGTGGGTAAAAGACAGATGGCCAGCCCGTAGAATACGACGATCCAGATATGGCCGATTTCGAAAAACACAATGCCTGCTGTGGCCATAATCGCCGATTGCAAAACCACGGAAGCGTAGATAAGCGCGGTAGAGCTTGCCGTGGCGATGACGCTTGTTGCCGCGATGGTCTTCGCATCGAGAATCCCCGGCCTATTGCCCGCTGCCAAGGTGACCCCTACGTAAAGCAGGGCGCGCACAGCCGTGTCCAGCTCTCTTCCGACGGGGAAGAATTCCGCAAAGCGCGGAAACAGCACGCTGTTTTGAATCCAGCCGTACAGCCCCATGAGCACGACGGCCCCGAAAGCGCACGCAAGAGCCCGCTTCCCTTTGCTTTGTTGCATTGGATACCCCTCCTATTATCCGGAGCCCATTGTATTGTTTTCGGGCGAGCGAATCGATGCCCATTTTCGCCTTTCTCAAGATACCCCTGTCAGGGTGACGCTTATCATCAGGGATTTTATGAAGAATGCCCCTGTGTGGGGAAGTGACGAATTCTCCTTGTGCGTATAGAGTCGAATCAGTTTCTGCAACGGCTCGAGGTTGTCGGGCTTCCGAATCGCTTCGTCGAAAAGCGAATGCTCAAGACGAGGAGCGACTGCGCTCGCGTCTTCTGCGCGTACAGGCGCATGGACTTTGGGTCGTTGCAAGGGAGAATACCAAGGAGGGATTCAACATGGCAGCAGAAGTATCTCGTCGTAATTTCCTGGCGGGCGTTGCGGGCGTGGGTGCCTTAGCCGCCGCCGGGCTTGCGGGTTGCGCTCCGAGCACGGCAGGAGAGGGCAAGACGGCCGATGCGGAAGACAAGGGCGCAACCGATGGCGTCGCCGACTGGTTGGGCGAAGCCCCCGAAATCACCGATATCGCCGAAACCAAGGAATGCGACCTGTTGATTGTCGGCGCGGGCAACGGCGGCATGGCGGCAGCGGCATATGCGGCCGACCAGGGGATTGATTTCATGGTGTGCGAGGGCGGCACGCAGGTGGGCGCAACGCGCCATTGGTTCGCAGCGCTCGATACGCCTCCGTTCGCCGATCGCGAACCTGTGGACCGTCAGCGTCTGATGGGTGAAATCATCCGTTATTCCTCGGGCAATTGCGACCAGCGTCTCATCAAAATGTGGATGGACGAATCGGGCGAGATGTTCGCGTTCGTCGACGGCATCATGAGCGCGTCCGGCGCCGTGGTTATCGCCGATGAGAACGATATGCCGGGCGGCATGGGCGGCACGTCGTTCTATACGCCTCCGTTCGAGCATCATTACGGCAACAAGGACGGCGGACGCGACGGCATCGAAGAGCGCAACGTCCTGTTCGAGAAGCATATCAACGAAGCGGGTTACGAGGTTTCTTACGGCCATCTTCTGGCGAAGCTGGTGCGTGAAGAGGGCGGTCGGGTGACCGGCGCCATCTTCGAAACCGATAACGGATACGTCCAGGTCAATGCCAAGAAGGGCGTCATGCTCGCCACCGGCGGCTATGCGGCCAATCCCGCCATGGTGGAGGCGCTGTCTCCCGTTACAGCGAAAAGCGTGACGGCTCTGGGCTATAACCAGAACAACAAAGGCATGGGCATCAAGGCCGCCATGTGGGCAGGCGCCGCCAAAGACCTCACCAGCGCCACGATGATTTTCGACCGCGGCCTGGTGGCTCCTGGAACCCCGGCCGGCTATACGCCTGAGAGCATCGAAGCCGGCGACCCGCAGTTTCCGGGCAACGGCCAGTTCAATCCCGGCACGCAGCCGTTCCTGAAAGTGAACATGGCGGGCGAGCGCTTCGCCAACGAGTCGGCCGATTACGACTACCTTCCGCACGCCGCCGCCCAGCAGCCTAACGGCACCTATATTTCGGTATGGGACGGCAACTTCGGCGAAGACGTGCAGCGCTTCCACACGCTGGGCTGCTCGGCCGGCACTCGTATGGGCGTGCTGGCGTTCAAGAAGGACGACGGCTCGTACGATTTGGACGCCTATTTCGAGAAAGAGCTCGCCGACGGCCGTCTGCAGAAGGCCGATACGCTTGACGAGCTGGCCGACAAGCTGGGCTTCGACGCCGATGCAAAAAAGACGTTCCTCGCCACGTGCGAGCGCTATAACGAGCTGTTCGACGCCCAGGAAGACACCGACTTCTTCAAGGAGGCGTACCGTCTTTCCGAGCTGCGCACCCCTCCGTTCTTCGGTGCCACGCTCGGCGGCACGCTTCTGACCACCATTGACGGTATTCGAATTAACCACGACTGCCAGGCGCTCGACACGCAGGGTCATGTCATCGAGGGCCTGTTTGCGGCGGGCGACTGCTCTGGCAGCGTCTTCAGCGGTAACTACCCCGATCAGCTCCACGGCTTCGCATGCGGCCGTACGATGACCGAGGCGCTTCACGTGGTCAAGCTCGTGTCTGCAATGTAGACCTATTTCTCGCATACTCCGGAACGCGCATACCCCTCCCTTGAGCGTTCCTTGTTTCCAGGCGGGCTTCGGCCCGCCTTTTCGCTGTGTGCTTGCATGCTGCCGTCTTGCCTTCATGCGTCCAGGGCGTGTCTTCGAGCTGTGATGTTTATTTCCCGTGCGTAAATGCGCACGGTTTTGATTGGCGCGCTTCGAGAGCGGAGCTATCATAGTGCGGATTGAATCCAAGATGTTTGGGCCGCGCGCCTGAACGAGCGAGAAGGGATGGGCGATGGCAGCGGAAATACTCGAAGCGATTATGTTGGTGTGTTTTGGACTATCGTGGCCGATGAACGCGCTCAAAAGCTACAGGGCTCGTACGGCGGCCGGTGCAAGCTGGCAATTCTTGACGCTTATTTGCTTGGGGTATATTGCTGGTATTGCGGCCAAATTCTGTTCCGGATCCATAAGTTGGGTGCTTGCGGTGTATTTCATCAACCTTGCATGTCTTGCCGTGAACTGGGGGGTATATTTCCGCAACAAGAAGCTCGATGCGGCCGAAGCGGCGGAGAAACAAGCGGCTGCATAGCCCGGGGTCGAAGGGCTCTTCCTTTCGCCGATTCGGCAGCAAATCCAAGGCGAGTGGCGTTTTCGCGGCGGCGTTCGTTGCTATACTTCGCGTATGATCTAGCGATGATACTCGGATTCGCAGACGCTTTCACAAGGAGGAAGAATCATGGAAGAAAAGAAAGGCCCTGCGGCCCCTCAGCCTGCGCCTGATAATCAGCCGAAATCCGATATTTCTGCTGAGCCCGCAGCTCCGGCGGCTCCTGTAGAGCCTCCTGCTCCCACTGCTCCTGCGGCGGCTCCCGCAGAGCCTGCAGCTCCCGCAGAGCCTGCAGCTCCCGCAGAGCCTGCCGTTCCTGCTGAGCCTGCAGCTCCTGCAGAGCCTGCTGCTCCGATGGCCCCCGTCGCCCCGACGGCTCCTGCGGCCCCTCAAGCCGCTCCTGCTTCGGCGCCTCAGGTCGAGGGCACTGCTCAGATGCCGCAAACTCCGCATCAGCCCGTTTCCGCGCCAACGCAGCCGTTCGACTCCGCGCAGCAGCCGGCCCAGCCTGTTCCTGGTCCTGCGCAGGCTCCCTATGGCGCCTATCCGCCGCCTCCTGCTCCGAATTATTCCGCCCCGTCGAGCGGCAAAGCGACGGGTGCGCTTATCTGCGGTATTCTCGCTATCGTGTTTTCCTTCATCCCCATCGTGGGTATTATTCTGGGCATTGTCGCCATCGTGCTTGCGTCCAAGGCCGTGAAATTTGCAGGTAAAAGCGGAAAGACCACGGGCGGCAAGGTCTGCGGCATCATCGGCATCGTCTTCTCTATCCTATGGGCTATTTTTTCGTTCGTTTTGACCATGGGTATCATAGGTGGCATAAACGCCTATGAAAGCGATTACGTTCCCTCCGCCGATGTTCCTACGACCTCTTCTCCCCTTGCGGAGGATATGGGCGCCGAAGAGCAGGCAATAGCCGACCTTGTTTCGGCTGAGCTCGATAAGTACAAAAACGCTGATTCTGCGGCCTTGAGCGCTCTGGGCGCCGAATACGACGATGAAGATCTTGTCACTATCGACGGTGTGGATATGAGCCTGAGCGACCTCGGCATCGACCCCAATGAAGTTGCCGCGTGGGCTACGACCGATTTCGACTATTCCATCGATAGCGTCTATATCGATTCCGACGGAGCTACCGCAACGGTATATGTCGATACCACCGAGCGCGATTTCTTTGAAATGGGCTCGCTTTTCGGTGACCTGCTCAATGAATACGTTAGCTCGGGCGCGGCAGATGCGGCCGACCTCGAAACCGCCAAGGCAAAGGTTGGCGAGCTGTACGCCCAGGCCATGGCCGAGAGCACCGCAATGAGCGACTATTATGCGGCATTCGACATAGTCAACGAGGGCGGAACGTGGCGGATTCTCGAAGACTCCCTTGAAGAGGAGCTGGATTACGTCTTCTCGACGTTCTAGGCCTTTGGTAGCGACATAGGTACACCTTGAAAGGAAGTGCGGCATGCCGCACTTCCTTTTGCGTATGGGCCGCTTTTGAAGCATGCGGGTATGCGCAGGGCGTATACTTCAAGCGTTTTCGGTAAAGCTTCAGGCAGAAAGTGGCAACATGATAGGCACTATCGTTAACGTTATCGCCATTGTGGCGGGCAGTGTTATAGGCGGCACGCTGAAAAGGGTTATGAGCGAGCGCGTGAGCAGCACGCTGTTTACCGCTATGGGCGTGGCGGCAATGGTTCTCGGCATCAACTCCGCCGTTCAGAATATGTCGAACAGCTCGTACCCGGTGCTCTTCATTGCAAGTCTTGCCATAGGTGGCGCCATCGGCTCTTCGCTTCGTCTAGGGGAGCGCATGGGGAATGCCACGTCACGTAGGGGCGGCAAGGAGCTCGGTCAAGGTCTCGTTACGGGATGCCTGCTGTTTTGCGTAGGCACGCTTTCCATCCTGGGTCCCGTGCAGAGCGCATTGTACGGAGACGCTACGTTCCTGTTCACCAACGCCATGCTCGACTTCGTGACGTCTATGGTTTTGGCCTCGACTTACGGAGTGGGCATGTGCCTTGCTGCTGTGGTCTTATTCGTCTGGCAGGGTTCGATCTATGCGCTCACGGTTCTTTTGGGCGATTTCATTTCGGGGAGCATGATGACCGAGCTCTCCATCGTGGGCGGATGCCTTATCATGATGTCCGGCATTTCGATTTTGGGACTCAAGGAGATCAAAACGCTCGATTTCCTTCCTGCCCTCGCCGTGCCCGTTCTTTGGTGCCCGATTGCGCCTCTTTTGTCTCACCTGCTTTAGGGTATATCTTTTCTGACCAAGTATTTTGAAGAAATATACCCGCAAGAGGGCGATGGTTTTCAGGGGTGGCTCCTGTAGTGTCGAAGTCGTAGAAACGCCGCCAAGAGGGAGGCGGATACGTTCTCTGGCACGAACAGGAGAGGGATCATGAAAGACCATGCAATGAATCGTCGTAGCTTTTTGACGGGCTTTGCTGCAACGGGCGCGCTTGCTGCGGCCGGGGCCGCGCTGACCGGCTGTGCTCCGAGCACGAGCTCGTCTGATGCTAAGGATGGCGCAGACGGGCAGCAGGGCTCATGGCGCGATAAGCCGGCCATGCCCGAAAAAATAGATGAGACCGTCGACGTCGATATCGTTGTGGTCGGTGCCGGCAACGGCGGCCTTCCCGCCGCAACCACGGCCGCCCAAGAAGGCGCCAAGATTCTCGTGTTCGAGAAGGGCGGCGCTATTGCGGCGGCACGCGAGGCAATCGGCGCGCTCAATTCCAATCTCGCTCCCGATCATCATGAGGACGTTCCTACGCTTTTGAATCATGCCAACATGACGCAATCTGGCGATGCGAACATACTCCTCTACAAGACTTGGGCAGAAAAGTCCGGTGAAATGATTGAGTGGATGGAAGAGACGCTTGGCCCCAAGGGTATGCTTTTCCCGTTCGAGTGGCATTGCCCCGACGATCCGCACGCCTATTATCCCGCCATGTGCTACAACCCGTGCCTTGACGAGTACAACCCGGAAGGTCCGAACTATGGTGCATATATGCATCTCGAGGTTATGGCGGATGTTTTCCAGAACGAACTCGGCGGAGAGATTCGCTTTCTGACGCCTGTCCAGCAGCTTGTGCAGGATGATTCGGGAAAGGTGACCGGCGTCATTGCCGTCGACAACGACGGAAAGGTTATCCAGGCCAATGCATCTAAGGGCGTTATCGTGTGCACGGGCGGCTATGGTGCGAATGACGAGATGCTGCAGGACCTGTGCCCCGGCAATACCAACTGGTGTGCGCTGCGAGACAGCAACACCGAAACCGGCGATGGCATTCGCATGGCGTTGTGGGCGGGCGCCGAGCTTGAGGCGGGCGGTGCGGCCATGATTTGGAATCGCGCCATTCTGCCCGATGGGTTTGAATTCGACGGGTCTTATACCGGCGGCGATATCTTCCTTCCCGGCAGCCAGCCGTTCCTGCATGTCAACATCAACGGCGAGCGTTTTATGAACGAAGACCAGTGCTATCCGATGAGCTATGCGGGCGGCGCGAACCAGCCGGGTCATTATTCCTGGATTGTATGGGACGGCAATTATTGGGAAGACATCGTTCGGTTTGACACCTGCGGTTGCTCCCGTCTCGCCCCTGCTCCTGCAGGAACGGCTTTCAATGCCGATGTGTATGACTGCGAGGCTATTACGCCCGAGCATCTCGACGAGTTCTGGCTCAACCCGCGTATCGAAAACGGATCCTTGAAGAAGTGCGACACGCTCGAAGAGCTCGCCGACGCCATGGGCTTCGACGCCGAGAAGAAGGCAACGTTTCTTGCCACGGTCGAGCGTTACAACGAGTTGGCCGAAGCGGGGGAGGATGTCGATTTCGGAAAGCCGGCATATCGTCTAAGCGATGTTTCTCAGGCCCCGTTTTATGCGGCGCGTATTGGCGGCGAGCTTCTGGTGACTATCCACGGCGTTATCACGAATGCAAACAGCCAGCCGCTTCGCAAAGATGGCTCGGTCATCGAGGGCCTCTATGTATGCGGCAACGATCAGGGCGGTTTTTACCCGCATAATTACCCGAGCAACTTCACGGGTATCAACGCAGGCCGCACGGCAACGTTTGGCCGCATTGCCGCAAAGCACGCTCTCGGCGTGGAGTAGGCATTTATTCACGCCCCTCCCTTGAAGAGGAGGAGCCCACATGGCTCCTCCTCTTTTTAGTGCTTCGCTACCAGGTCGATAAGCTCTTGGCGGCTGTGCACATCGAGTTTTGCATAGATATGCTTCGCGTGGGTTGCGGCGGTTTCTCTCGATATCACGAGTTCGTCGCGAATGTAGGGGATAGAGCGACCCCGGGCCAAAAGAGAGAAGACCTCCGTTTCGCGCGGGGTGAGCCTGAACGTTTTCGAAATCGAGAGGATGGCCTCCTCGAATGAGGCGTCATTGCCGGCTTGTTCTTTTTGGTCCGCCGCCGGCTCTTCAGCGTCCTGAAGCGGGGTGCGCTGCCCTGCTTGCGCGTCACTGTTGCGGCCGATGCTCTCGTTTGCGTTATCTCCTGGACGCGCGGTTGTCAATTCCTCGCTTTTCTTTGAAGGCGTGATAATCGATGGGGCGTTTTCTGCGCTGGGGTTCTGTGTGCGGAAGCTTGTTTCGTCATCGAGCACGAACATCGTGGCGAACACGAGCACGACAATGCAGCCGGCTGCTACGTTCTCAAAACCGCCCAAATTGCCGATTGGGAAGTTTTGAAGCATGAGAAGCAGAAACACGCCGATGAAGTCGCCAAGATGAACCCCGATCCATCCCCATCCGAACGATTGGGTTGCGGTTGCTTTTCCGCTCTCAGCGAATCGTGCGAAAAACATCTGCGTGATGAGGCAGAAAGCGAATCGCGCGGAAATGGACGTAATGAAAGCCACTATGCTGCCGAAGGGGTCGGGCAGGAGGATTACGGATGCGAATCCGAGCACCAAAGCGGGGCACATCCAGCGGTAGAAAAACGAAATCGAAATTCGTCGCGGACCTACGACGGCAACGGCCGTGAGCGCCATGGCGAAAACAAGGGCCACGAGGATCGAAGCTTGGTTGACGGGCGTTTCGGGCCTTATGTAGGGGTCGGCGTCAAGAAAGCCTCCTGAAAGGCAAACGAAAACGCAAGCGACCAGAATTCCGAGGACGGTTCTTCCCATCGACCGCAGCGCGTGCGCGGCGGACGGTTCGCTTCGATGGTGTTTGTTTTGGTCGGCCCCTTTTCGCGGGGCATTCCTCAAAGCTCATTCAAGGCTCATGCCGGAGATGATGGGGAATGACGCTACGAATGCGATTCCTACCCACCCGCTCATAGCGGATGATGCCAAAGTCAGAAGCGCTGCGATGGCCGCGGAGGCCGGAGCGAGCACTTCAGTGTGATCTTGGGGGATGCGGGAGTAGAACGAACCCCAAAGAAGCCACATGAAGCCGCTGCCTATTCCCGTAGCCATGGATGCCGCTATGAAGACGGGGAGTGCCCATGTACTGTCGGGTAAGGGGAGGAAGTAGGCGATGGTTCCTATCGAGGCGATAAGGGGAGAGACTACGCGCATGCGGGGACGGTCGGCGATTTCTCCCATGCGGGGTTCGGTGGCTATGGCGTAGCCGATGGTTGCAATGGATGCGAAAACGGGGAGGCCCGACACAATGAGCTGCGTCAAAAACGGCAGGGATTTGCTATGCAGTGCGGGTTCTATGAGAAAGCGGCAGTCGATTGTTCCCAGGTAGAAGACGCAGAAGACCCAGGCAAGAAGAAAGCTCCAGCCAAACCTAGACGGAGAAAGGCCCATCAGGGAATCCGAGGTTGAATTTGAGCTGGTTCGCAGAAAAGAGAGCATGAGGTCCTTTCGAACGGCATGCGCCAGCGTTGAGGATGCTGGCGCATTATGCATCGGGTTCGATTATTGTAGACCAAGCTCTTGCGCGCGGCGAAGCGCACGGCAGCGCACGCTTCGCCGCGGGTCTTCCTTAGAATCCGCTTACCTGGTAATGCTTCATGAGGTTCGCAAATGCGGGAAGAGAACGCTCGATGACGGAGTAATCGACGCAGTACCCTATGCGCACCCAACCCTCCACGCCGAAGCTGTTGCTCGGGACAATCAGCAGTTCGTGCTTTTTTGCCTCCTCGGAGAAAGCCTGCGCATCGGGTTCAAGCGCACGCATCCACAGGTAAAACGCTCCTTGCGGCGCGACGCATTCGTAGCCGAGTTTGGTAAGGCCGTTATAGAGCAGATCCCTATTCTTGCGATAGGCATCGATATTACATGGCTCGTCGACGCAGCGTTCTATGACGGACTGGAAAAGAACCGGCGCGCATACGAATCCAAGAGCGCGACCCGCTCCGCATACGGCCGCGTAAACGCGCTTGGAATCCTCCATCGTCGGGGGTACCAGCACGTAGCCAATGCGCTCTCCCGGAAGGCTGAGGGATTTCGAATACGAATAGCAGACAAGCGTGTTTTCGAAGAGCTCGGGCACGAAGGGGACTTTGGTTTCGCCGTATGCTATTTCACGATAAGGCTCGTCGGAAATAAGATAGATTGCATGGCCGTATTCGTCTTGTTTGCGTCGCAACGCGTTGGAAAGCTCCACCAGGTCGCATTCAGGGTACACGGCTCCCGTGGGGTTGTTGGGCGAATTGATGATGATGCCCTTTGTCCGAGGAGTAATGGCGTCCTCGATGGCCTCGATGTTCAACTGGAAATCGGTAACGCGCGCGGGAACCTCGATGCATACGCATCCTGCGTTTTCGATCCATACTTTGTATTCGGGGAAGTACGGGGCTACCACGATGAACTCGTCTTCGGGGTTTGCCAAAGCATTGATGGAAATCGAAATCGATGCTGCGGCGCCAACGGTCATATAGAGGTTTTCAGCGGCGTATGCCGTACCGAAGCGACGGTTGAGCGATTCTGCGATGGCCTTGCGGACGCCGATGGCACCTTGCGCGGGCGTGTATCCGTGCACTTGTTCGGCCGGCTGCTCGAGAATATCGAGGATTGCCTCTTTGATGGATGGGGGAGCGGGGACGCTCGGGTTGCCAAGGCTGAAGTCGAAAACGTTATCGGCTCCTATTTCGGCCTTGCGCGCCAGCCCGTAGGCAAAAAGCTCGCGGATGGCGGAAGGTTCGTCGCCCAGTTCGAACATGCGCTGGTTTATCATGGTTCCCTCGATTCTGCGATTGCTCGCCTTGGTCGCCGTTGCGATATGTCGTACGATTTGCATATTATCGTACTCTGCTGGGCCTCGGTGTGAGCTAGGGGCGCGAAAGGGAGAAGAACATGACGGATGCTTTCCTCGGCGCTGCCGCCGGTACAGGTTTCACTTTTGCATGCACGGCGCTCGGCGCTGCGGCGGTTTTTCTCATCCGCGGCAAGCGCGGCGGTGTTGCCCAGACGCTGTTTCTCGGGTTTGCCGCCGGCGTTATGATTGCGGCAAGTGTGTGGAGTCTGCTCATTCCTGCGATTGAGCGAGCAGAAGAGGCGGGTCAAATCGGCTGGATTCCCGCAGCGGGCGGTTTCGTCCTGGGTGCGGCGTTCCTTTTCGTCCTGCATGCCCTCTTGCCTCATCTCAACATGGGGAAAGAAAAGCCCGAGGGCCTGCCCTCCCGCTGGGGACGTTCGACATTGCTTTTCACTGCGGTGACGCTTCATAACATACCCGAGGGCATGAGCGTCGGTTTGCTTTTCGCCATGGCGGCGCAGGCCGGCGGAGACCCAACGTTGACAGGCATGGCTACGGCCCTTGCTCTTGGCATCGGCATACAGAACATTCCCGAAGGTGCTGCGGTGTCGTTGCCGCTTGTTCAGGAGGGCATGAGCAGGCCGAAGGCGTTTGCCATGGGCGCTCTTTCGGGACTGGCCGAGCCGGTGTTCGGCTGCCTTGTCGTTCTTGGCGTGGGCCTCATAACGCCGTACATGCCCTGGATGCTCGCCTTTTCGGCCGGCGCGATGATGTTCGTCGTGGTTGAGGAACTTATACCCGAGGCTCACTTGAGCAAACATTCCAACTGGGGAACCGCTGGCGTCATGCTGGGTTTCCTCACCATGATGGTGCTCGATGTTGCCCTAGGCTAGGATTGCAGCGCGATGCGACGAACGGCCGCGACGCAATGCCGCATGGGGCTGCGAGGCGCGAAAGAAACGCCCGCATCCGGCCCGGCAAGAAAGCTCGCCTATCTCAGTCTCGTTTGAATCAGGTGCCGCACTGCTTCGATGGCATGTCCGCGAAACAAGGCGCGTGGTCCTGCGTAAGCCATGGCCATGCGCTGCCACGCCGCCTCTTCGGGCTCGTAGCAGTGGTTGGCGCATGTCTTGCACGAGGGGCGAGGTTCTCGTCTGCATAACGCGCGGCGGGTTTCTCCGTAGCGCAGATGCGCCGCGCAGCTGGGGCATAGAGACGGGATTTTGCGCGTAGGATACACCCCTGCTTTCGTCGCCTCGCTTTCGAAGGGGACTCGCTCGGAGGGGTCGTGATGGTCCGCGCAGTATATTTCCGTCATCCCTCCCAGCGTGACGATGTCTCGCGCGACGGCTTTGTCCGAAAACCGATCGCGAATGCGCTTTCCCAGCCGCTCGTAGGTGCGTTCGACCGTCTTGTCGACGCTGTTTTCGCTGCGTTTTTCGTGGTCTACCATTGCTCATCCTCGCCAAGGTCGAGCTCCATGAATTCGAGGCATTTCTCTATATAGATTTTGTTTGCCGTTGCTGTTGCGGCGGAGATGACAAGCCTTCGCGCGGGCGTGAGCTCGCTGCCGTTTGCAAACGAAAGGGCGAAGGTGAATCCGCGGGGCTTTTCAAGCTCCCACTCGCCGAGGGCGTCGGCGCGAACCGATCCGCTGAAAAGCGCGCGCAGGCTTTCCTCCACGGCGGTGCAGAAGAAGTCGTAAGCGCGTTGTACGGGATAGGTTGCGCTCTGGATGGCGAAAAGCCGCTGAATGTCCGAGATGGGCACGGTTCGTTTCATGAGGCAGACGAAAATGAGCAGGGCAAGGTGCTCTCGGCCGTAACGCTTGTGCAGAGGCGTTGGAATGAGCTTTTGCTTGACGTAGTTATTCACCATGGACGAGGTCAGGATCTTTTCTTCCCTGGGAAACAGGGGGCGAAGCTGATTGTCGGTGTAGGTGAGAACCTGGTCCATATAAAGCTCTATGTCGGGCAATTCTGCATAGCGTGGGATATGAAGCCCGTCGATATGTGCAACGAAGAGCCGTTCTTCCTCGCTGTTGTGCGGGCGAGTACGCCGAGCTTTTGCAGGATGCGTGTCGGCGCTTCGTTGTGTTTCGTGTGCAGTGTTCATGGCGTCTTTCATGGAGGCAAGCTTACCAATGCTTCGTCGGTTTCGGCTGCCGCATTGGGTGGGTATGCCTCGCTTCTTCTAAAATCCACATTGCTTGACACAATATAGGCTAACACATAATCTAGTATTAAAAACTAGATAGACTGCAGATAAGGACAACATGGATACTATGCAAAAAATCGCGGTGCTGACGGATTCGTGCTCCGACGTTCCCCCGAGCCTTGCGCAAGAGCTGGGGATACGCGTCATTGCTCTGCATATCAACTATCGCGATGCGGCGTATCGCGATCGCGTGGATATTCAGCCCGATGAGGTATACGCACGTTTCGCCGAAGAAATCCCGAAAACGTCCACCCCTTCTCCGTCGGATGTGGCGGAGGCGTTCGACGAATTCGTTGCAGCGGGCGTGACGCATGTTGTTGTCGTGTCCATCTCGTCCGGGCTTTCCGCAACGCACGACTTGTTCAAGAGTGTTGCCACGGGGTATCCGAATCTCCATGTTGAGGTTATCGACACAAAGAACATCGGGCTTGGGTCGGGTCTGACGGCGATTGCGGTTGCTCGCATGGTGCAGCAGGGCTTCTCGTTCGACGAGGTTGTTCGCGGGGCCCGTCGTTATGCCGAATCGACATGCGCTTTCTTCTGCGTGGATACTCTTGAATACCTCTACAAGGGCGGGCGCATCGGCAAGGTCACGTACTCGCTCGGCTCGACGCTCGATATCCGACCCGTCATTACGTGCAACGAAGAGGGCGTGTATGTGCCCATCGCGAAGGCCCACGGACGCAAGGCTTCGCTGAAGAAGGCCCTTGCGCTGGCGAAGAAGCACGTGGGCAGCGCATCGAGGTATCGTTTCGCGGTGGTGCATGGCGGCGCGGAGGAGGAGGCTCGCGCTTTGCTGGGGAAGGCCAAGGAGGCCTTGCCGAACGCCGAGGAAATCTTGTTCGAGCAGATTTCTCCCGCGCTTGTCGTTCATACCGGCCCCGGGCTGATCGGTATAGGCGCGCAGATCATCGAATAGCCAGACTGAAGGCGTTTTCGCATCGCGTCTGCTTCGATGCTTGCGGGATTTCTGCGGCCGCCGGGCGAAACATGTCTTGACAGGGGGCGAAAGCCCTGTTTCACCATGCTGATTTTTTGATGCTTGCGGTTTGGCCTGCGTCGCATCGTACAATACATCTATTGGACGATGGAGCCGAACGGCCTGCAGAAGGAAGGAATCGCACCATGGATCAAAAGGTGTACGAGCTCATCAATCAGCAGATCAACGCCGAACTGTACAGCGCATACCTGTACATGTCGTTCGCCGACCACTACGAGGAAGAGGGTCTTTCCGGATACGCGAACTACTACATGATCCAGGCTGCAGAAGAACGCGATCACGCGCTTATCTTCCGTAACTATCTGCACGACAACGGCCAGAAGCTGAAGCTTAGCGCCATCGCTCAGCCCGACAAGACTTTCACGGATTTCATGGGCCCGCTTGAGGCCGCCCTTGAGCACGAGAAATATGTCACCGCACTCATCAACGACATCTATGCGGCCGCGGTCGAGGCAAAAGACTATCGCTGCATGAAGTTTTTGGATTGGTTCATCGATGAGCAGATGGAAGAAGAGGCCAACGCGGACGAGATGGTCACCAAGATGCGTCTGTTCGGCTCCGATGCCAAGGCTCTTTATGACCTCGACAGGGAATACGCCGCTCGCGTATACAGCGTTCCTTCTCCGCTGGCAAACGCCTAAGTGCCGCATTTTATTTCGGCAAAGCCCAAGCCGCATCGCCTGGTTCGATGCGGCTTTTTCTTTGTCCGGGTTTTCGTTTGCCTAGCAGTTTTTCGAGCCTCTGTCGCACCATGCAATATCTTTATGTATGAATGGAATGGTATTGATTGCAGTTATGCATAAAGGAACCATAAAATCCCTTTTTCGCGCCGAGAATCCGCTTCATCGCGCCGCTTGCCGCTGCGAATTTCCGAGTGTTTTAGCGAAGCTCTAAACTCTCCGCGTTCGTTTTTTCGAACGTTAGCTCGCGGGCTTGATTTGCGGAAGGATTCGTTATGTGCGGAATCATCGGATATACGGGCACGTTGCAAGCGAAGGAGATTCTTCTTCGCGGTTTGAGGCGCATGGAGTATCGCGGTTACGATTCTGCCGGTATTGCCGTGCAAACCGAAGCCGGGCTCAACGTCAAGCACAAGGTCGGCAAAGTTGCTGGCCTCGAGGCCATGGTTGAGTCCATGGACATACAGGGCGTTTGCGGCATCGGTCACACGCGATGGGCGACGCACGGCAAGCCGAGCGAGCGCAACGCCCATCCGCACACGGGATGCGCGAACGATATTGCGGTTGTTCATAACGGCATCATAGAGAACTTCGCCAGCTTGAAAGAAGAGCTCATCGGCCGAGGCCATATCTTTTCAAGCGAGACCGATACCGAAGTGGTAGCCCATCTTGTCGAGGAAGCCTACGACGGAGACCTTCTCGCGGCGGTGCAGGCGGCGACGAACAGACTTGCTGGCGCATACGGCCTCGCCGTTGTGTGCGAGTCCGAGCCCGGGGTTATCGTGTGCGCCCGCAAAGACTCCCCCATCGTGGTAGGCAAAGGACCGAATGGCGCGCTTGTGGCCAGCGATATCGTTGCCCTTATCGATCAGACGCGCGATGTCGTCGTGCTTGAGGACGGCATGTTCGCTAAGCTGACGTGCGAGGGCGGGGAGAGCGTCATCGAGTATTTCGATGCCGAAGGATGCAGCGCAGACCCGGAAGTCACGCATGTCGATTGGGATATCGACGCAGCGGAAAAGGGCGGTTTCCCCGATTTCATGCTCAAGGAAATCCACGAAGAACCACGCACCATTCGCGACACCTTGGCGGGCCGCATGGTCAACGGCCATCTTCAGTTCGACGAGCTGTCTTTGAACTATGACGAACTTGCCGCGATCGACCGCGTGTACATCATCGCATGCGGAACGAGCTACCATGCGGGCCTTATCGCCAAGAACCTCATAGAGGCGTGGAGCCGTATTCCGTGCGAGGTGGAGGTGGCAAGCGAGTTTCGCTATCGCAATCCCATCATCACGCCGTCCACGTTGGTGGTCGCCGTGTCTCAGTCTGGAGAAACCGCCGATACGCTTGCAGCCATTCGCGACGCGCGCATCAAGGGCGCGAAGGTTTTCGGCGTGACGAACGTGGTGGGAAGTCCGGTTGCCCGCGAAAGCGACGGCGTTATCTATATCAAGGCGAATAAAGAGATATCCGTGGCGGCCACGAAGAGCTTCCTCGGCCAGGTTGCGGCATTGACGCTGCTCGCCATGCTGCTCGGCCAGCTTCGCGGCGGCCTGACCACGGCCCAGATTCGCATGCTGTTCCGCGAAATGGCGGATACCGCCCAGCAGATTGAGCAGATTCTGTCGGATACGAGCGCCATCGAAGAAGCGGCGCTTGCGTGCAAGGACGCCGATAACGCTCTTTTCATCGGGCGAGGCATAGGTTCCACCATCTGCTACGAAGGGGCCTTGAAACTCAAGGAGATCAGCTACCTTCACGCCGAAGCCTATGCGGCGGGAGAGATGAAGCATGGGCCGATCGCTCTGCTTGACGAAGGCTTTCCGGTAATTGTGGTTGCGACGAAAAGCCCCACGTACGACAAGGTCATATCCAACATCCAGGAGTGCAAGGCGCGCGGCGCGCTCATTGTCGCCCTTGCTACCGAAGGGGACGAGGAAATCAAGAAGCACGCCGACTACGTGATGTACATACCGAAAGTCCGTGACTGCTTCAGCGCCATTACGGCGAGCGTTCCCTTGCAGCTATTCGCGCGCTTCATAGCCCTTGCGCGCGGCTGCGATGTAGACCAGCCCCGCAACCTCGCGAAAAGCGTGACCGTGGAATAGTTTTCAGGGAGGTACTTTTCGCCTGTTTTCGCAGGTCGCCCCTTTCGTCTGGAGTACAATGGCGAAAAGACGAAAGGAATGCTTATGACGGTCGGCCTTGGTGTTGATATCGTAGAAATCGCGCGCATGCGTCGCGTGATGGAGCGTACGCCCTCGTTTGCCGCGAAGGTTTTCACCGAGGCCGAGCGCGCCTATTGCGAGTCCAAGGCGAATCCCACAACGCATTACGCTGCGCGCTTCGCGGCCAAAGAGGCGGTATGCAAGGCGCTTGGCACGGGCATTCTCGTAGACGGCATGCGCATGACTGATGTCGAAGTCGTGCGCAATAGCCGGGGAAAGCCCACCGTTGCCTTGCACGGACAAGCGGCGGCAAGAGCGAAAGACCAGGGCGTTCTCGATATCCCTCTCTCTCTTACCTATACGCACAGCGTTGCCGTGGCCAACGCTGTTGCCATTACCGAGGCTTCCCAGGTGGAGCGCGAACGCCGACGCGATGTCAAAGCCGAACTCGCCCAGCAGTTCAAAGAGATGCGAGGCATGCTCGACGACCTTAGCAGCGCAACGGCGCATAAAGCGGACGAGGTCCACGGGCAATGAGAGAAAGGTGCGCATCATGAAGTCAATCACGTCGAAAAAAGCAGCGCGGGCTTTGCCCTTCCCCCGCCTTAACGACAACAAGTACACACGCGGCGTGTGCGAGCTTGTGGTGGGAAGCGAGGCTTTCGTAGGGGCCGCGATTCTTGCGGTCTCGGCGGCGAACAGGATGGGCGCAGGCTACATCAGGGCGTATGTGTGCGAAGAGGCGGCCCGCGTTCTTCATGCGGTGCAGCCTTCGGTGGTAACGCTTCCTGCAGGTGATTATGCGAGCGCTTCCCACAATCAAGATGAGCGCCACCCGCGCGCGACGGTCGTCGGCTGCGGCATGAGGGGCACCCAGGTGGAACTGCGTTTGGTGGTGGATGTGCTTGAGTCCACCGACGCTCCCGTACTTGTGGACGGTGGAGGGCTTGCGGCGCTCGCCATGCCCGATGGCATGGCGGCTTTGAAAAAGCGCTTCATCGAAGGGCTTCCTACGGTGGTGACCCCTCATGGCGGCGAGGCGCTTCGAATGCTGCAGGCTCTTCACGAGCAACGTGCCCTTGAGCAGACGGCTTCGCGCGGAGTTCTGGGGTCTGCGCGGGATGCCAAAGAATTTGCGGCACGAGGGGCCCGTGCGCTGGTGGGCAATTCCACTCCTCAGGAAATGGCGCTTGCCCTCTCTCGGGCTTTCGGCGTCGTGTGCGTGCTTAAAGGCCCTGATACCTTCATTGCATCGGGCGACGAAGAAAGCGACCGCGACGTTTCGGCTTTGTATCAAGGAACGCCTGCTCTTGCCAAGGCGGGAACCGGTGATGTTCTTGCGGGAGTAATAGGGGCTTTGCTGGCGCAGGGGGTCAGCGCGTATGACGCCTGCGTTGCCGGGACGTTCGTCCATGCTCGCGCGGGAGTTTTGGCGTCGGTCGATCTGGGAGAGACCTGCGTGACTGCCGAAGACGTTTTGAGCCACCTTGCTCCGGCCGTTTCGGCGCTTGTGCGCAAGCTTCAGAAAGAAGGAAACTGAAATGAGCAATATTCCTATTGAGCTCATGGATTCGCGCGACGAATTCCGACCCGGCCGCAGCGGTGGATCGGTGAACTGGATGCAGCTGCTTTCGGGCGTGCTGCTCCTTGTTTTCGGTCTGGTCTGCGTTTTCTGCCCGCTTGAGGTTCTCATGGGGTTTAACGTCCTGGCGGCCGTGCTGATCGTCGTTTCGGGCGTTATCAATCTAATGTCCTACTTTCGTTCCCGCAATACGCTTTTCGAACAGAGCGGCTGGAGCTTCTTCTTTGCCATCATGCTCATGGTTTTCGGGGTGGTGTTGCTCTTTTTCCCTATGCTGGGCGTTGCATTTATTGGGTGGATACTCGGCCTGGGCGCCGTCCTTTTCGGCGTTGTTCAGCTTGTGGTCGCGCGGCGGTTCTTCGCGGTGGGCGCGGGCATGGGCGGCCTCTTGGGGATATCCGGAGCTGCGGAAGTCATCTTGGGAATCCTGTTGTGCATATGGCCGGCTTATCTGGGTATCTTTATTGGCCTGTTTGCTTGCGTTCATGCCGTTGACATGATTGTCTTCAGCCTCCCCATCGGGCGCGACCGCACCAACACGCTCTGGTAGGTCGTGCGAGGCGACGTGCCTGCAGCGCAAGGGATTTCGCCTAAGGCACGTTTGCAGGTCGATCGGGTTGGCGCGCTTGCGGCGTCGTTCGGCGTCGACGGGTGTCGCGCAGCAGGTCGCATGTTCGCACGAAGCCATGCTTGCCGCGCAAAAGCGGCAGACAGGAGGCAAAGCCGTGGGTTTTACGCTTCTTTTCTCGGCGATGATGGCGCTTGGGGTGCTTCTTCTTGTTGTCGGATTCGTGGCGCTCGGCTGCTTCGTGGCTGCGACAGTCGCAAGCATCGTATTCTTCCTTCGGCGCAAGCGTCGTGCGGCGGAGGGTAAAAAGCTCGGATGGCTCGTTGCCATCCCCATTGCGCTTTATGTCGTAAGCATCCCCGTTCTGATTTTTCTCGCGGCGGTTTTTCTTCCCGGCGGTTTCACGTCCGATTACAGCTCGTGCGTAAGCGCCATCGCCTCTCATGACGAAGATGGGCTGCAGCGTGCGCTTGTGTCGTCGAAGGGCTCCCTTGCTTCATCCGGGGAGAACTCGTATGAGGGCCTTGTGTGGGAGGCCCTTTCTTACAACGATGCCGTGTGCCTTCGCGCCGTGCTCGAGCATGCCGAAGAGCAGGGCCGTCCCGTAGACCTCAACAGGCCCATTGCCGACCCTGATAATGCGGACGAAGAAGAGTGCGCTCTTCTTATCGCCGTTCAAAGCCCTGTCGTTTCGTGCGAAGTTCTTCGTGTTCTTTTGGAATTCGGAGCCGACCCCGGCTGTTCAAGCGCATCCGGTTCCGGCACGACACCGCTTCATTGGGTGGCAAGAGGTCTTTGGAGCCCCGATTCGTCAAACGCGCATGCCCGCGTCGACTACACGGTGGAAGTGGCCGCCTTGCTCGTCGACGCCGGCGCTCGCACGGACGTGCCCGATTCCCAGGGATTGGTTCCTCGGGATTATTTCGAGCGCTATCTGGAAGGACTGGTTGAGGACGGGGAGATTTCTGCAGAGGAACAGTCCGAAGCTTTGAATAGGGTTCCTCTGTGACGAATGGTGTGTCCGAGCGCATCGCTTTGTCTGCGCGTGTATCATAAGCACGCGAAACCAGGAAAGAGCGAGGAATCGGAGATCGTTCATGGAACAAGAGAGCATGTTTGACGCGCTGGATGCTGCCTCGGTGGTAAGCGATCCGGCAACGCGCATTGAAAAGTTGCGTCGTGAAATAGAGCATCACACGTATCTCTATTACGCCAAGGACGCTCCTGAAATTTCCGATGCTGCCTTCGACTCTCTTATGCGCGAGCTGCGCGAGCTTGAACGCGAAAACCCTGAGCTTGTCGACCCCACATCGCCCACTCAGCGCGTTGGGGGCTACGTCGGCGAGCAGTTTGCTCCCGTCCGCCATGCCCAGCGCATGTACTCTCTGGATAACGCTATGGACCTGCATGAACTTGACGCGTGGACCGCACGTACGGTCGAGGCGGCTGGTCGTGACGTCGAATTCGTATGCGAACTGAAGATCGACGGATCTTCGATTGCCATGACCTACGATGCCGGCGTTTTGGCGAAGGCTGCTACACGCGGAGACGGAACGACGGGCGAGGACGTCACGGTGAACATGCGCACCGTGCGTGATGTGCCGCTGCGCCTGCGCGACCAGGGCATCGCGGGTCTTTCCGACGAAGACGGCTCGGTGGAAGTGCGCGGCGAGGTGTATATGCCCAAGGCGAGCTTCGATTCCTTGAACACCGCTGCCGTCGCAAACGGCAAAGCCCCGTTCGCCAACCCGCGCAATGCGGCTGCGGGGTCCCTTCGTCAGAAGGACCCTACGATTACGCAAGGTCGCGACCTCTCGACCTTCATATACGCCATTGCCGACACGCAGTCCATCAAGGCGGACACGCAATGGGAGCTGCTGCAGTGGCTGCGCGATTGCGGCTTTCACGTCAACCCTGATGTCAAGCTGTGCGCCACGCCCGCCGAGGTGCACGCGTTTTGCGAGGACGTTGCCGAGAAGCGCTCGGTGCTGCCGTATGAAATCGACGGCGTAGTGGTCAAGGTGAACTCCTTTGCCGTGCAGCGCGAGCTAGGCTTCACCGCGAAAGCTCCGCGTTGGGCGATTGCTTACAAATTTCCGCCAGAAGAAAAGACCACGCTCCTGCGTGACATCACGGTGCAAGTTGGCCGAACCGGAGCTATCACCCCGGTGGCCGAGCTCGACCCCGTGCGCGTTGCGGGCTCCACGGTGGCGCGTGCGACGCTGCATAATCTTGACGAAGTGCATCGTAAAGACGTGCGCGTGGGCGATACCGTTATCGTGCGTAAGGCCGGCGACGTAATTCCTGAAGTGCTCGGCCCGGTGCTGAGCCTGCGTCCCGAAGGCGCAATGCCGTGGGAAATGCCCGCGTCCTGTCCGAGTTGCGGCAGCCCTATTGTGCGCGAAGACGGCGAAGCGGCGTTTCGGTGCATCTCCATGGATTGTCCGGCGCAGGCGCTCGAACGACTGCTGCATTGGTCGAGCCGCGGTGCTATGGATATCGACGGCATGGGCGAAGAGATTGTCGCGCGCTTGGTGGAAAGCGAGCGCGTGCGCGATGTCGCGGATTATTACAGCCTGACGGAATACGAACTTGCAACGCTTGAGACGGGACGCGTCAACAAAGAGGGCGAGCCTATTCATCTAGGGTCGACCATTGCCGCGAAGCTCATTGCGTCGATTGAGGCGTCCAAGACGCGTCCGCTTGCCCGTGTGCTGTTTGGCCTGGGCATTCGCCATGTCGGCAAGACCACGGGCGAGCAGCTTGCGTCGGCGTTTCCGTCCATGGCTGCGCTGATGGAAGCAACCGAAGAACAGCTTGCTGAAGTGGATGGTATCGGCGGCGTCATTGCGCAGAGTATCTGGGCATTTTTCGCCAACAAGGACAACCGCGAGGTCATCCGCCGTCTCGAGCGCATGGGGGTTAGCATGGAGGACGCCACGGCGGGCGAGGAAGTGCCGCAGACCCTTGCGGGAATCACCTTCGTCCTGACGGGGTCGCTTGCGGAAAGCGGCATGACGCGCGATGAGGCCGGGGCGCGTTTGAAGGCCATGGGTGCGAAGGTTTCGGGCAGCGTTTCCAAGAAGACGGGATACGTGGTTGCCGGCGAAGCCGCGGGAAGCAAATATGACAAGGCGATCGCTCTTGGCGTGCCCGTGCTTACTGAGGCTGATCTGCTTCGTTTGCTCGAGGCCGGCTCGCTTGAAGCAGCCGGAATCGCGGCGCGTACGCAGGAGTGATTCGACGAGGGGTTTTACGAATGGCGTTGATAGCGCCATTCGTTCGGAGCAATCCGTTCCGCGCCTGGCATGCTGCGCTATACTACGCATTTGAAACAAGTTGACCGCATAGGCACGATGGGAGTGGGTATGCCATGCAAGACAGGTTGAGCGCATATGACGAGAAGGTTCTTCGCCGACTGATTCAGCTGGAAACCGCTCGTCGTCAAGAACGAAAGCAGGGTCCGCTTGCGTTCGTGAAGCGCGACACCGAAGCCGGCTCTGCCATGCGTCGCCTTGACCAGATGGGTATGATCGGGGCCATGTACAAGGACAATAACCCCTATGTGGTCGAGGTTCTGGCAAAAGGGTATTCGTATCTCGGCATAGTGGACGAAGAACGGGCCGAGGTCCTTCGCATCGAGCGTCACCGAAAAGAAGACCGTCGTCATGATTGGCTCGTGAGCGTGTTCACGGTCCTCGTTGCCATGGTCGGCGTCATTGCGGGATTTCTCATCGGCAAGTTCGTCTAGGGTTGTACGGCTTTCTTACGCCATCAGGTCGAATAGCACTTTCGCAAAAAGCAGCCCCAGCACTACGATGACGATGGGCCTTACGATTTTCGTTCCGTCTTTCATGACCATTCCTGCGCCAAGATAATTGCCCGCGATGCTGAATACGGCTGCCGTCAAGCCCAGCCCGATCCATACGACGCCGTGCATGAGGAACGTGATGAGTGCGGCGATGTTCGAGGCAAGGTTGGCAACCTTTACCTCGCCCGATGCCTCTTTCACGGGAAGCTTCGCTGCGGCTGTGAAGGCTATGAGCATGAACGTCCCGGTTCCCGGTCCGTAAAACCCGTCATATGCTCCTATCAAAACGGAGACGGCGGCAACGATGGCATATTGTTTGCGGGGCGAGATGGAAACGTCGTCGGGAATGTCTATGGCGCGCTTTCGCAAGACGGCGAAGGCCACGAAAGGCAGAGCCACGATAAGCAGCATCTCGAAGACGTTGTCGGGCGTGAGCATAGCGAGTTTGGCTCCGATAGCCGATCCCGCCAAGGCCCCGAGCGCTGCGGGTACGGCCAGGCGCAGCTTGATGTAGCCCCCTTTCGCCATGCGTGCCGTGGCGACAATGGTCCCGATAGCCGACGAGAGCTTGTTCGTTCCGAGGGCGGCATGCGCGGGAAGCCCCGCGATAAGATACGAAGTCAAGGAGATGAGGCCTCCGCCGCCGGCGATGGAATCGACGAGACCTGCGAGGAAAACGAGCGGGCAGACGATGATGAGCGTAATGGGATCCATGGAGACCTTGTCTAGAGGTGGCGGGCGTGCGAGTCCACGGGATTATAATACGAACCTAAGCGCTTGCGCGGCTTCGGATGTCCAACGATGGCTGCGGGCCGCAACGCTTCGGCGTGGGCGTTGCAGTTTGCAGCGTCGACGGCAAGGCCGGGCTTGAGCATGCGCGCATTGCCGCAAGACGATGCGTCGGAGGAGGAACATCATGGCCAATACGGCAAAGAAAAAACTCGGCATCATAGGCGGATTGGGCCCGGCTGCAACGGCGAGCCTCTTTATGCGCATCATCGATCACACGGATGCGAAAACCGATCAGGACCATCTTGATATAACCATTCTGAATCGCCCCCAGATTCCCGACAGGACGGCTTTTATCCTGGGGAAAAGCGAAGAATCCTATATTCCCGCCGTGCGAGAAGCTGCTTTCGAGCTGGAGCGCATGGGTTGCGAAGTCATTTGCATGCCCTGCGTCACGGGTCACTATAGAAGCGAAGAGACATTCGGAGGCCTTACTAGCGCCCATGTTGTCCATATGCCGCTCGAGGCGGCACGCTATTTGGCCCGCGAGGGCAAACAGGTGGTTGGCGTTATGGCTACGGACGGAACGGGCCGTGCGGGCGTGCTCCAGAAGGCGCTTGAGGCCGAGGGGTTGCAGCCGGTCTTTCCCGACGAGGACAACCAGGCGAAGGTCATGAGCATTATCTACGATGATGTCAAAGCAGGCCTTCCTGCCGATATGCAGGCTTTCGACGAAGTGTGCGCGCATCTGCGCAGCCGCGGATGCGACAGCGTTCTGCTCGGCTGCACGGAGCTTTCGGTCATCGACGCTCCGGCGGAAGCGCACGGCATGATGGTCGTAGACGCCCTCGAGGTGCTTGCCTTGCGTTCCGTCGAAGAATGCGGTGCCGCCGTCAAGTAATCTTCGCCAAAGTGGTTGCAGGCGGCTGCTTTTTTGACGCGTCGAGGACGCTTGCCGGAGGCTCGTTGTCTTCGGATGCGCCTTTCAGGCCTCGCTGTAGAACATTCGTTATTTCTTGCGGGTAAAACTTCCATATACTCCACCGTGATGGAGTATAATGCCCAGTGCTACATCGTACTAAAGCGCATTGCGCACGAAAGGAGCATCGATCATGGCAATAGAGGAAGCGAAGTATATCTGGAAGAACGGCGAGCTGGTTCCCTGGGCGGAATGCACCACCCACGTGCTCACCCATTCTCTTCATTACGGGTCGGCCGTGTTCGAAGGTATGCGTTGCTACTATAACGAAGAAACCGACGCAAGCTACGTCTTCCGTCTTCAGGACCACATGGAGCGTCTCATCCGCTCTGCGAAAATCTGCATGACCGAAGTTCCTTATACCGCAGACGAGCTGGTTGCGGCTACGCTCGAGCTCATCAAAGCGTGCGAGCTGAAGAGCTGCTACGTGCGTCCTCTGGTGTACCGTGGATACGGACAGATGGGCGTCGATCCCACGGGCGCTCCCGTTGACGTCATCATCGCGTGTTGGCCGTGGGGCGCATACCTTGGCGCGGACGCTTTGGAGAAGGGCATCAAAGTGGGCGTTTCTTCGTGGCGCCAGCGTTCGAACAACGCCATCCCGCCCCAAATGAAGTCTTCCGCATCGTATATGAACTCCATCCTTGCCAAGTTGGAGGCAAAGGCCCACGGCTATTCCGAGGCTGTTATGCTCAATGAAGACGGCTATGTTTGCGAAGGCACGGGCGAGAATCTCTTCCTCGTGCGAGACGGCGTTCTTTCCACGCCGCCCGTCTCTGAAGGTTTGCTCGAAGGTATCACGCGCGACACCATTTTGAACCTTGCCATGGACCTCGATATCCCTGTGGTCGAGGAACGCCTTGTTCGCGCCGACCTTTACGGGGCCGACGAGGTCTTCTTTACCGGTTCGGCCGCGGAAGTGACTCCTGTCGCTGCCGTTGACGACCGCGAGATTGGCGGTCGCGGCCCCATCACCAAGGCTCTTCAGGATCGTTTCTTCGAAATGACGGCGGGCAAGCTTCCCGAATACAGCGATTGGCTGTACGAAGTCAAATAAAGCTCCGAAGACGCGCCATTGCCGCGCGGCAACGCTTGGCGGCATTGGCGTGCATGTCTGCGGCGCATGGCGGCTTGTTCTTGCCACTTCCTTCTGAGGGTCGCATGTCCTTCGTCTCATTGCTGTTATGCTTGAAAGGCCTCGGTTTCGAGGCCTTTCGCATGGAAGGACGCATTATGGCAATCATCACGCACCCTACTCGCATCTTCGATTTGCACTGCGATACCCTCGATCGGCTGGCGCTTCACAACGCCATTCCCGAAGCAGGATTCATGGCCGAAGACTCTCTCGTTCCCGCACATCGTATGAGCTCGCTGGCTGATAATGCCGCGCATATAGACCTGACGCGCATGGCGCGTGCCCAGTACGCATGGTGTCAGTGCTTCGCCGCCTTCATTCCCGACGGCCTTGGCGAGCAGGGGTCGTTGCATGTGTTCAATACGGTGCATTCCTATTTCAAGGAGCAGCTTGCCCAGCACGCGGGGTTGATCGAGCAGGTCATGGACGCACGCGACATTCGTCGTATCGTAGATGAGGGGCGTTGTGCTGCCATGTTTACGGTCGAGGGAGGGTCGTTTTTAGGCGAGGAGCTCGACCGAGTCTACGAAGCCGCTGATCTTGGCGTGAAAATGATTACCTTGACCTGGAACGACAAGAACGCCATCGCTTCCGGCAACAAGACGACTGACGGACTTTCGTTTTTCGGACGTGACGTCGTGCGCACCATGGAGAAGCGCCGTGTCGTCGTTGACGTATCGCATCTCAACGACCGTAGCTTTTGGGAGGTTCTCGAAGCGGCCGAGCGACCGCTTGTCGCGTCGCACTCCAATTCCCGCAAAATCTGCGCGCATCCGCGCAACCTGACCGATGATCAATTCAGGGCCATCGTCGAGCGCGGCGGCCTGGTCGGACTGAACTACTGCAAGCGCTTCCTGAGCGAAGCCGGCTATGTGACGCATGACGACGTGCTTCGTCACGTAGACCATCTTCTCGAACTTGGCGGAGAGCATGTTCTAGCTCTGGGAAGCGATTACGATGGTTGCGATGTTCCCGAATGGCTTTGCCCGGCGGAGAAGGTGGGTAATCTCTACGACCTTCTCTCTCGGGAATTCGGGCAAGATATTGCCGACGCTATCTGCTTTGAAAACGCATGCGCGTTCTTTGAACGCAATGAGCAAAGGTAGTTTTCGAGGAACGTCTACACTTTCGCATGAAAACGGCGCCCCTCGAAGTGAACTAGACCCCAAATGTGCACATTAGGGGTCTAGTTCAAAGGGCGCCGTTTCTCGTTGCGGCCGTCTTGGCTTGCTGGTTTTGCCTGCTAGGCACTGAGCGCTTCGTTGGTTTCGAAGACGCTGCGGGCTATTTCCTGGAAAAGCAGACGGTTCTCGTCGCTATCGGCCATGCCGGTCATCACCGACAGGACGAAGGGATGGCCGTCGACGGTGACGATGCCCGCATCGCATACGCCGTTGTAGTTCGGATCGGAGTCGGAGCACCATCCTGCCTTATCTTTCACGAGCGCGTTTGTGCCTTGGAGAGCGTCGCGGATGAATGACGTTTCGGTTTGGCCGAGCAGCGTGGACAGGTACGTCGCGGTTTCGGTGCCGCTTTCCAGATAGTCGTACATCTCGGTCCAAAGCTTTGCTGAGCTGCGTGCGCAATACCACGGATACCACGAATCGGCGCGGTAGGTGGCGTCGTTCGCCCCGACGCCAGTGACCCATTTGTCGAATCCCATGGTGTCGTACGAGTCGCGCAGCGATCCATAGGCGTTGTTGTCGGAATAGATAATCGCATCGTCAATAAGGTCGGAAACTATGTATGATCCTCCATTGTAGTAGCTGGAAGGATCGTAGAGCATCGTGCCGGCGCAATCGGAATCGAGCGATATCGTGCCCGGTTCTATCAACGATTCGCAGACGTAGAGGGCATAGGGACCCTTAAACGAGCTGGCGCCGTACACAACGGCGTCGGCGTTGTAGGAAATGCCGCGACCGGTTTCCAGGCTGTAGAAGACGAATCCAACGTCGCCTTGTTCCGTGGCGTCGTCTACGGCTTTCTGGATGGTGGAGCGCTGCTCTTCCGAGATTTCCGGCGTTGAGGCGTTCGAGAGGGAGAAAGCTTCAAGGCCGGAAGAAGAGGGGATGCTGTCGAGTTCTTGCGGCGAAGGGTCGAAAGATATGGTCTGGACTTCTTCTGACGCTTCCGTCTGCTGCTCTTCCTGTTGGACTTGTGCGACTTGCTGCGGTTCAGAGACAACGTCTTCCTCTGAACGGTCGCAGCGGGATACTGCTGCGGAGATAAAGACCGCAAGAAGGATAATGACGAGCGCGGCAAGGAGCACGCCTGGAAGAGGCCTGCCGGAAAAGAGGGGCGCTTTCCGGAAGGGTGCCGGGGCGAATGCGTCGGAGGGGGCTTCGTGGCGAGCGTGGCGTCCGCTTGGCGTTGTTTTCCCTTCAGCTACGGTCTTGTTGTTATGGTGCAGAGCCGCCTGCTGCGTGCCATGCAGGGCATTCTCCCTTTCTTGAAGTCTTTCTCGCGCTTTCTCGCGCAGCTCTTTTTCGAAAGAGTCTTCGACGATGCTGCGTTTAGGATTCCTCGTATCATTTGAACTGGTCATACGTACCTCTCCTTACGATGACGTATCAAGATAATCACCATATGGGTATTAGGTTATGTGCGCAGCGCACTGTAGCATGGCGTAAGGCCGCAGGGGGAGGAATGCATGTATTTTTCAGCTAAAATGAAGTATCTGCGGAAAAAGCGACTTCGAGGAAAAGAGGGTCGATGATAGACAAGATAGCTTTCCGAAGCCTGTCGTACGGTTTGTACCTTGTCACCGCTCAGGATGGCGAAAAGCAGGCCGGCTGCGTGGTGAACACGTTCTCTCAGGTCACGTCGAGTCCCGCCCAGGCGAGCATCGCCATCAACAAGGACAATTTCACGACGGGCGTTATTACGGCGTCGGGCATGTTCGAAGTGTCGGTGCTTGCCCAAGACGCTCCTATGGAGCTCATCGGTCGTTTCGGATTTCACAGCAGCGTGGACACCGATAAATTCCAAGAAACCGAGACCCGAGTCGACGAGGCGGGCGTGCCGTATGTGGCTGAGCACACCGTCGCGCATTTTTGCGTCAAGGTGAAGCAGACGATGGATTTGGGAACGCATCTGTACATCATGGGCGAGGTCGTGGAATCGGCGGTACTCTCTTCCGAAGAGCCTATGACGTATGCGTATTATCACCAGGTCAAAGGCGGGAAAACGCCACCTAAGGCATCGAGCTACGAACAGCCGGAGAATGCGCAGGAGCAAAAAGAAGAAAGCGAAGGTGCCGCTGCTCGCACGTTTGCATGGCGCTGCACGATTTGCGGGCATATCGAATACGTTGATGAGCTTCCCGACGATTTCGTCTGCCCCGTCTGCGGCGTGGGCAAGGAGCTTTTTGAGAGAATCGAGCTTTAGAGCATAGCTTCCAGGTCGCTTACTCTGCATAAATATGCGTAAAACAGAAATTTCGAATTTCTTCTTGCAAAATGGAATTGCATTCGGTAAAGTTCATTCAACGCTTTACCAAAGTAGAGCATCAGACTATCTCGGAGCATTTTTCAGGAAAGGGGCAGCAATCATGACGATTATGTACGTACAGCCTTCTTTCCGACGCCAGGACCGACGTACCGCGCTGCGATGCATGCGTGTGTTTTCTGCGGTCCATGCAAGGTAGTTCTTCCTTGTAGCATCACATCATAGGACGCAAGAAACACCCGGCATCGCGCCGGGTGTTTTTGTATTCGGAACATGCGCAACGGGTGTTCCGCGGGTATCTCTTTGTCTTTGTATCGAATTCCAATGAGCTTAAAGCACGAATGCGCTTTACGCAACGAAAGGTGAGGGTGAGAACCATGGCTCAGGCGGCAACGAAGGAAAAGGTAGTGCTTGCGTATTCAGGCGGCCTTGACACCTCGGTATGTCTGAAATGGCTCCAGGCGGAAAAAGGGTTCGACGTCATAGCCGTATGCGGCAATGTCGGTCAGGACGAAAACGACCTTGCGGCTATCAAGCAAAAGGCGATCGACATGGGCGCGGTTGCTTCCTTTGCGGTTGACATGCGTGAGGAGTACGCCAACGAGTACGTGACGCTTGCCATTGCCGCCAACGGGCTCTACGAGAACTCCTATCCGCTTCTTTCCGCGCTGTCTCGTCCGCTTCTTTCCAAACACATGGTTGAGGTAGCCCATGCATTCGGGGCGAAATACGTTGCCCACGGCTGCACGGGCAAAGGCAACGATCAGGTGCGTTTCGAAACGTCCATTAAGGCGCTCGACCCGAGCATCGAAATTATAGCTCCCGTGCGCGAATGGAACCTCCATAGCCGCGAGGAGGAGATGGAGTGGGCGAAGGCCCACGGCGTTCCCGTGCCCACCACGAAAAAGTCGCCGTATTCCATCGACGACAACCTTTGGGGTCGCGCGATCGAATGCGGCGTGCTCGAGGATCCCTGGTGCGAGCCTCCTGCGGGCATCTGGACGCTTACCGCCGACGCGCAATCTGCTCCCGATCAGCCGGAATACCTCGAGATAGGATTCGAATCGGGTGTGCCCTGCTCGCTCAACGGCGAGGAAATGGGGCTCGTTGACATGATCAAGACAATCAACGTCAAAGCGGGGCTGCATGGGTGCGGAAGGCTTGACATGGTGGAGAACCGTCTCGTGGGCGTGAAGTCGCGCGAGTGCTACGAAGTTCCCGCCGCTCAGGTCATCATCAATGCGCACAAGGCGCTCGAGACGCTTTGCCTCGATCGCGAAACGCAGCATTACAAGTTTGGCATCGAACAAAAGTGGGCAACGGCCGTGTACGAAGGCCTGTGGTATTCCCCGCTGAAGGAGGCTTTGGATTCGTTTTGCGCATCAACTCAGGCATGCGTGACGGGAACGGTCAAGGTGAAGCTCTATAAGGGCTCGAGCACGGTGGTGGGACGCAAGAGCCCGTATTCCCTCTATGATTTCGGTCTTGCCAGCTACGGCGCGCAGGATACGTTCGATCACGAAGCGGCGAAGGGGTTCATCCAGCTCCATGGTTTGCCCACTACCGTATGGTCAGCAAAGCAGGGTCCTGCAGCCAAAGAGATGGCCGAGCAGAGCGCGTTCGAGGAAAAGGCAAACGCTGTCAGCGCCGCTTAGCAAGAACGGAAGCGCCCTTCGAGTCGAGGCTTTCCCTCGAAGGGCGCATGGAGGGTTTTCATCCGGGTTGCAAGGCAAGTCGGATTCAACGGAAAGGTGCGCGTCATGGCGTTGTGGTCTGGAAGGTTCGAGGGGGGCGTGGGCGAATTCACGCAGGAATTCGGGGCATCGCTCTTTGTGGACAAAGAGATGTATGCACAGGACATTGCGGGTTCGCAGGCCCATGCCAGCATGCTTGCCGCCCAGGGAGTTATTTCCACCGACGATGCGAATGCTATTCATGAGGGCCTTGAGGCTATAAAGCAAAGCATAGACGACGGCTCGTTCGTATTCGATGTCAACGACGAAGACATCCATATGGCAATCGAGGCCGAGTTGACTCGGGTGATTGGAACTCCTGGCGCGCGGCTGCATACGGGACGCTCGCGCAATGACCAAGTTGCCGTTGACCTGCGTCTTCATGCGAAAGCGCTCTTGGAGGACTTGCTCGAACAGAATGTCTCCCTTTGCGAGGTGCTGCTCAAGAAGGCGGAAGATACCTTCGGCGTCATCATGCCTGGGTATACGCATCTACAGCATGCACAGCCGGTTTTGTTCAGCCATTATATGCTTGCGTATTTTTGGATGTTCACGCGCGATTACGTTCGTCTGAAGCATGCGTACGAAGCGGCCGATGCGAATCCGCTAGGAAGCGCGGCGCTGGCGGGAACAACGTATCCTCTTGATCGCTTTATGACTACGGAACTTCTCGGATTCGACCACGCCATTCCGAATTCGCTCGATGCGGTTTCCGATCGTGATTATCTGCTTGATTTGGAATACGCCTGCAGCGTAGCCATGATGCATCTCTCGCGTCTGTGCGAGGAAATCATACTCTGGTCGTCGACGGAATTCGGATTCATCACGCTTTCGGATGCGTTTTCGACGGGGTCGTCGATTATGCCGCAGAAGAAGAATCCCGATTTCGCGGAGTTGACTCGCGGAAAGATGGGTCGTGTCGTCGGAGACCTGGTGGCTCTTCTTGTGACCATGAAGTCTTTGCCGCTGGCATACAACAAAGATTTGCAAGAGTGCAAGGAAGGAGCGTTTGACGCCGCCAAGACGCTGCATGACTGCATGTATTGCGTAGCCGGCATGGTCGATACCATGGAGCTTCATGAGGAGGCCATGCTTGTTTCTGCGAAGAAGGGTTTTACGGCTGCTACGGATGTCGCCGATTACCTGGCGAAAAAAGGGATGCCGTTCCGCGAGGCTCACGAAGTCGTAGGCAATCTCGTCCTGTATTGCGAAAAAAACGGGAAGGAGCTCGAAGAGCTTTCTTTCGAAGAGCTGCACGACGTCTGCCCTCTTTTCGAAAAAGATGTTGTGTCCGCTCTCGACACCGAAGCCATTGTGGCCGCGCGCACGACGTACGGCGGAACCGGCCATAGCGCAGTAAAGCTCCAGATGAAGGAGGCACATGAGTTTCTTGCGTCCATGAAAGCGGCATACGCGAGCGAGAAGAGCTGAAAGGCCTATGAATGAATCGAACGTTGCCTCTGAGATGCCTGGGGGCAGCGTTTAAGAAGACGCTCAGCGTGAGCCTATGAAGTACGAAGTGCCGTCTTCTTAAAATTGCCGCAAAATCGCATTGACCGCGCGGCTATGCGAAGCTAAAATACTTATCTGCGCATCGTCGCACGTCATGAACGTGGGCCGTTAGCTCAGCTGGTAGAGCAGGGGACTTTTAATCCCAAGGCCGCGGGTTCGACTCCCTCACGGCCCACCATGCATGATTCATTGAAGGCCGGGCAATGCCCGCCTTTTTTGTAAAGACGGAATTGGGCCATGGTGTAATGGCAGCACAAGGGTTTTTGGTGCCTTTAGTCTAGGTTCGAGTCCTGGTGGCCCAGCCATCCGTCCGATCTGATTCGTAATCCTAAAAACTTTCAATCTACTATATAGACGAAGTAGGGGAGAACCGCTATAATTCTCATTCGCGTTTACATAACGCAGTGCGTGCCGATGTGGCTCAGTTGGTAGAGCAACGCACTCGTAATGCGTAGGTCACCGGTTCGAGTCCGGTCATCGGCTCCAGAACAAAAACAGGCCAGCCTCAGGGCTGGCCTTTGCTTTTCCGGCGCCGCGAAGGGCTTCGCCGACGATTGCAGGGTCTGCGTTCGTCGTGCTGTCTGCGGCTTCTGCGTCGCGAATGCATCGTGTAAAGCCGGCCTTTCTAGGCGTTTGCATCGCGGTTGTGAGCGACGATGAATTGAACCACTTCGTCTTCCTCGATTTCAAGTGCGGCGGAAAGTTCGCTGAGCACCCGATGATTCGCCTGGTCGAAAAGGCGGGTGTACATAGAAGACGGCAAGCGCTTCTTTCTTTTCTGTTCCGTGATTCGTTCGCGCATGGTTTTGAGCACGCAAATGGCGGTTGCGCAATCGCACTGGCGAAGCCGGCTCTTAAAATGCTCCTCCACCGTTTTCGAGTTGGCATCGTTGAAATCATCGGTTGCAATGAGGTCGATGCTCTCGATGAGCGAAAGGGCTTCGGTGCGGTTTATGACAGGCGTCATAAGATCCTCGTGGTCCACGGGGACGTAGACCGTTCCGCCGCGTTTGGAGCTTGGGGAAAGAACGTAGTAGGTTTTTTCGGAGCCTCCGCCGAAAGAAACGTGGGCGTCGGTTTCGGTGATGGTGCATGCGCCATAGTTCGCATAGACCACCTTGTCGAATTGGTGGAACATAGCCATCTCCTTGTTGTGATAAAAAATGTGCGCTGAACAGGCAGTACATCAATCTCTATCAATATAGCACGCTTCTGATGCTTGTTCACGAAATACTGACAAAAATGGGCAGCAACCTGCGAAAACGTCTACAAACGGCCGCAAGCGCGTCTCGATGGCCTCCTCTGTCGCAAGCGGCGTTTTTCGGCGAGGGGCGGCTAGTCAAAACTTACAGAGGGGAATTTTCTGTAGAGATGCGCTGCTAGGGTTCTTTGCGTATGCGCCGAGGTCTAGCCTAGAGACGGACGCTTTTTGGAAGAAGGTTTTTGTGCTGGATATTTTGCTCGTAACAGGTTCGTATGTCCTGGTCATTCTTATCGGTTCTATTTGTTCCCAAAGCGGCTTTATAGCGTCTGAGACAAAAAACGTCGTATCCAAAATGCTCTTTTACATAACGCTTCCGGCAACGGTCATCTATTCTTTCGTGGGGTTCGAGTTCGACGCAACTCTTCTTATCGCCTCTGCTATAGGACTCGCTTCGACGTTGCTGGGTTTTTTCGGAACGGTGCTTTACACCATGAAGAAAAGCCCTGAAAAGCGCGCCTTCCATACCCTTTTGGGATATGGCTACAATGTCGGATGCTTCGCCCTTCCCTTCGTTTCGGCGCAATTTGGCCCTGCGGGCGTCGTGGCTGCGTGCATGTTCGATTTGGGGAACTGCATCATGGTATCAGGCGGAGGTTATGCGTTGACTCGTGCGTTCATCCTGAAAAAACGCACGGAAGGCGTCTTGCTGTCAATTCTGAGAACGTTGCTGAAATCGCCCGCCTTGGACTGTTACGTGGTTCTGATTTTGCTGTCGCTTGCGGGATTGAGCGTGCCTGCTTCAATCGGGGTCCTGCTTGAGCCCCTCATGCACGCAAATAGCTTTCTAGCTATGTTCATGATAGGCCTTGCTATGGAGTGGAAGATCGATAAAGGGCGCCTGAAAGAAGTGCTTCAGTGCCTATGCTGGCGCGTCTTCGTCGCCGTTGTCTTCTGCGCCATCGTGTACGTTTTCATTCCGATGGCCGAAAGCGTCAAGGTTGTCACCATCGTGTGCATGCTGGCTCCCATCATGTCCGTAGGCCTGGTGTATGTCATGTGGATTGACGGCGATACGAAAATGGCGGGGTTCGCAATCTCTTTGTCGGTGGCGGTGTCTCTTGTGCTTATGACAACGGCGACGATGCTTTTATCGTAGCCGCCTAGCGTTCAATCATTACGGGGCATTCTGCGTTGCGCAGCACCGCGTAGCTGACCGAGCCGAGCACACCGGCAACGGCGCTCAGCCCTCGCGACCCCATGACGATCAGGTCAATGTGGTGGGTGTGCGCGTATTCTAGGATGGCTTTGCTCGGTTTGCCCTGGCCGATAGCAATGACCAGGGCATTGCCCGCCTCTTCGGCGACGGCGCCCAGGTCTTTCGCGAGCTTTTCTCTATGGAATTCGATGTAGCGCCGCTGCATTTCGGCCGTCTGTTCGGGAGTGAGGGGCTGCGATCCGCTTATTTGCTCCGCTATGAGGAAATCCTGGGTTTCGAACTGCGGAATGGGCGCGGCGAAAAATGCGGTGACCTTGCCTGCGACCCCTAGGTCGACGTATTCGAGGGCGGTGGACAGTGCGTTTTTCGAGGGATTCGACCCATCGTAAGGAACCAGAATGTTCTTGTACTTCATGAAAGCTCCTATCTCTTCGAAATCGCATCTCTTTCGAACTTTAACACTACGAGTGCTGGCGAATCACCTCTTTTTAAGCGTTCGAATTCGTGGAAAATGACGGCATTGCGGATAGGTCTTGAATCTCTGCGGCAATCGCATCGCCCATGTCCGAGCAACCAAGGACTCTCTCGTCTGCTTTGGCTATATCGCCCGTGCGACATCCCTTTTCAAGCACGCGTTCTACGGCGCGTTCAAGGGCGTCGGCCTCTGCGGCCAATCCAAAGCTGTAGCGCAGCATCATGGCGGTAGAAAGAACGGTGGCGATGGGGTTCGCCTTGTTTTTCCCGGCAATATCGGGCGCGCTTCCATGAATCGGCTCGTACATGCCCAGGTTCGTTTCCCCCAGGGAGGCGGAGGGCAACATGCCGATCGAGCCCGTGATGCAGCTTGCTTCGTCCGAGAGAATGTCTCCGAAAAGGTTGCCTGTCAAAATGACGTCGAATTGACCCGGATTGAGCACGAGCTGCATAGCGGCGTTGTCCACGTAAAGATAATCAACGGCAACGTCGGGGTATTCGAGCGCAACGCGCTGCACCGTTTCTCGCCACACGCGGCTTGTCTCAAGCACGTTTGCCTTATCTACGCTGGTCACGTGTCCTTGTCGTTGACGGGCCATACGAAACGCGCGGTGCGCGATTCGCTCGACTTCCGCTATCGAATAGTTCATGTCGTCGTGCCCCGTGCCGTCTTCGTCGCGGTGTTTCGCGCCGAAATACACATCGCCGGTTAATTCTCGGCATACCACGAGGTCAAGGCCGTCTGCAATGCGTTCGGGCTTGAGGGGGCAGGCGTCGGCAAGAGGCGCATGCAGCTTCGCGGGTCGCAAATTGACGAAAAGCCCGAGTTCTTTCCTGATGCCGAGCAGCCCTTTTTCGGGGCGCATCTCAGCTGGAAGCCCATCCCATTTCGGGCCGCCTACGGCGCCGAGGATGACGCTGTCGCATGCGAGGCAGGTATCGATGGTTTCTTGGGGCAAGGGGGTTCCGCATGCGTCGATGGCGGCTCCTCCGACCAAGGCTTCGCGGTAGGCGAATTCATGCCCGAAGCGCTTCGCTACCTCGTCAAGGCATTTCTGGGCTTCGGCGACGATTTCCGGTCCGATGCCGTCTCCTTTTAAGACGGCAATGGCGTATTTCATAAGGACCTCCTGTCATGGGCGGCATGGTACATCGTGCGAAAGCGGGAAAGCTTATTTCCCGCGTGCTTTCAGGCTATTCAAAAGCCCTTCGTTATCGACGATCTGCTGGATGAATTCGGGAAAGGGCAGCGCCTCGAACGTTTCGCTCGTAGTTTCGTTAACGATGGTTCCCGTGGAGAAGTCCACGGTGACTTCGTCGCCGCCGCGTATCGCTTTTGCGGCTTGCTCGCATTCCAAAATGGGCAGTCCGATATTGATGGCGTTTCGGTAGAAGATGCGTGCGAAGCTCGAGGCGATGACGCATGCCACGCCGTTGTCCTTGAGGACGCGTGGCGCATGCTCGCGGGAGCTGCCGCATCCGAAGTTCTTCGTGGCCACTACGATGTCTCCTGGCTTGACGTTGCGCACGAAGGAAGGGTCTATGTCTTCCATGGCGTGCGTCGCTAGTTCCTGCGGGTCGGCGATATTGAGATATCTCGCAGGAATGATGACATCGGTGTCTACGTTGTCTCCGTATTTGAACGCTGTTCCTCGAACGGTCGGGTTCATGGTCGCTCCTGTCTTTTCGCTGGACCTTTCTTTAGATTTTGGGCGATGCTGCGGTTAAAGCGCCGAAGGGGCGGTTATGACTCCGGTGATGGCGGATGCCGCGGCGACGGCGGGACTCGCCAGATACACCTCGGAATCGGTGTGTCCCATACGCCCGACGAAGTTGCGATTCGTGGTGGCCACGGCTCGCTCCCCTGCGGCAAGCACGCCCATATGGCCGCCAAGGCACGGCCCGCACGTTGGCGTGCTCACGACGGCTCCTGCCTCGATGAAAACTTCGGTCAGCCCCTCGCGGATGCATTGCAGATACACTTCCTGCGTGGCGGGGATGACGATGGCGCGCACGCCGTCGGCCACGTGGCGACCGCGCATGATGCTTGCCGCCATGCGCATGTCTTCGATACGACCGTTCGTGCAGCTTCCGATAACGCTCTGCTGGATGGGGATGCCGGCCAGTTCCGTGACAGGCTTGGTGTTTTCGGGGAGATGAGGCGCGGCAACGGTAGGAGGGACGTCCCGGAGGTTTATGCGTATCGTGCGCTCGTACGAGGCGTCGTCATCCGCGGCGAATTCTCGGGGTGCGTGTCGTACGCGGTCTTTCATGTAGAGACGGGTTTTTTCGTCAACGGGGAATATCCCGTTTTTTGCCCCTGCCTCGATGGCCATGTTGCAGATGCTGAATCGGTCGTCCATCGAAAGGGACTTCACGCCGTCTCCGCAAAACTCCATGCTCTGGTAAAGGGCGCCATCGACCCCTATCGTGCCAATGATATGCAAGATGACGTCTTTGCCGCAGACCCACGGCTGCAACTCTCCCGTCAGCTCGATGCGAATGGCGGAGGGAACACGAAACCACGCTTTGCCCGTGGCGATGCCTGCTGCACAGTCGGTCGACCCCACGCCCGTGGAGAATGCTCCCAACGCTCCATACGTGCACGTATGGCTATCGGCTCCGATGACGAGGTCTCCTGCGGCTACGATTCCTTGTTCGGGAAGGAGGGCGTGTTCGATGCCCATGCTGCCCACATCGAAGAAGTGGACGATATTGTGCTTTTTGGCAAACTCTCGGCATACTTTGCACTGCTCGGCGCTCTTGATATCTTTGTTTGGAGCGAAGTGGTCGAGGACCAAGGCTACCTTTTCGCGGTCGAACACTTGGTCCATGCCCGCCTTTTCAAGTTCGCGAATGGAGACCGGTCCGGTGATGTCGTTTGCGAGCGCAAGGTCGATATCCGCCTCTATGAGCTGCCCTGCTTCCACCGATTCAAGCCCAGCGTGTGCGGCAAGAATCTTCTGCGTCATGGTCATTCCCATGGTAGTCCCTACCTTCTTGTCATCGTTTATAGGCGTGCGGCAAGTGAGCGCCTAGCTCATCTGCCGGTTTACTGCGGATATGAGCCCGAGAATGGATGCCGTGATAATGTCGTGGTGTTCGCCAACGCCCCAGGTGATCGTACCGTCTTCGTCGTCTATTCCCACGTAGGCGGCTGCGCGGCTATCGGACCCTGTTTCAAGAGCGTGCTCGCTATAGGTTGCGATGTGCGCCCGTATGCTGAGCTTCGAAAGCGCGTTGCATACGGCGTCGAGGCGTCCGTTTCCGTTGCCGACGGCGTCTTGTTCCTCGCCGCTTCTTTCCACGGTGAGGAACGCCTTGAAGGCCTTGTTTTCGGAATCGTGGGTGAAGTGGAAGTCGAGCAGCTTCAGGGTCGTTGCGTTATTGACGAACGTTTCGTGGAATATATCGTTGACCTCTGCGGGCGAGAGTTCCTTGTGGGCGTGGTCTGAAGCATCCTTGCTGGCGTAGCTGAGCTCTTCTCGCAGCTTCGGGGGAAGAACGTAGCCGTAGTTCTTCTCCAGAATGTAGCCTATGCCGCCTTTGCCGCTTTGGCTGTTAATGCGGATGACGTCGTTTTCGTAGCAGCGCCCCACATCGGCGGGATCGATGGGGAGATAGGGCGTAGACCAATACCCGGGGTTTTCCTCTTCGCGATATTTGAGTCCTTTTGCAATCGCGTCTTGATGGCTGCCCGAAAAGGCGGCGAATACGAGCTGGCCGGAGTAGGGGGAGCGCGGGTTTACCTCCATGCGCGTGACACGTTCGAACAGCTCCACGACAGAGGGGAGGTCGGAAAAGTCAAGCTTGGGATCTACGCCATGGGAGAAAAGGTTCATGGCAAGAGTGACAAGGTCGACGTTTCCCGTTCTTTCTCCATTGCCGAAGAGGGTGCCTTCAATGCGGTCCGCGCCTGCCAAAACGCCCAGCTCGGCACACGCCACGCCCGTTCCCCGGTCGTTATGGGGATGCAGGCTTACCTCCACGGCGTCGCGATACGTTAGATTCTTGCTTATGTATTCAACTTGACTTGCGTAGACATGGGGCAGGCTCATTTCCACGGTTACGGGAAGATTTATGATGGCCTTGCGTTCGGGAGTTGGCTTCCAGACGTCAAGTACCGCATTGCAAACCTCCAGGGCGTATTCCGGCTCGGTTCCCGTGAAGCTTTCAGGGCTGTATTCGAAGCGATAATTATCGTGCCCCGCGGATTCGGTCAGTTCCTTCAAAAGCTTCGCCCCCGTTACAGCGATGTGCTTGATTTGCTCCTTATCTTTGTGAAAGACCTGTTCGCGCTGGGCAACGCTCGTCGAGTTGTACACGTGGACAATTACGGGCGTTTTACAGCCCTCGAGAGCTTCGAAGGTCTTCTTGATGATATGTTCGCGCGCCTGCGTGAGCACCTGAATGGTGACATCTTCGGGAATCATGTCTTGCTCGATGAGGGTTCTCGCTAGCTCGAACTCCGTTTCGCTTGCCGCAGGAAAGCCTATTTCTATCTCCTTGAAGCCGATTGAAACGAGCATTCTGAAGAAGTCGATTTTCTCGTCCAGGCTCATAGGAACGACCAGGGCCTGATTGCCGTCGCGCAAATCGACGCTGCACCAGTTCGGAGCATGGTCGATGTAGTCTTTTTTCACCCAGTCGAAGCAAGGTTCGGGGGGCATGAAGTATCCGCGCGTATAGTTGGCGTGGTGGGGCATTCCTGCATTCATGGTGCTACCTTTCTGGCGTGTTTCCGCAAGCGGGCGTGTGACGAGCGCTTTCGGTTAAACGCTTTTCTTCCTCGGTCGAATGCTTTATCAATTTAGTGTAGTAAAGTAGTATAGCTGTTTAAGTCGATGAGCGGCTGAAAAAGACGTATGACGGAAACCGCATAGCGCATGCGAGCGCGATTGCCGCAGGCTTCGGTCGGAAGGGGTATTCATGAAGACGATTGCAACGAAAAAAGCGCCTGCGGCAATAGGCCCTTACGTACAGGGTGTCGTTGCGGGAGGATTTTTGTTTGCATCGGGCCAGATCGCCCTCGATCCGCAAACGGGAGAGCTTGTTGGGAAGACAGTGGAGGAACAATCGGAGCAGGTCATGCGGAATATGGGAGCGATTCTCGAGTCCGCAGGAATCAGGTTGTCAAAACGACGTGTTTTCTTGACGACATGGACGATTTCGCGGCGTTCAATAAGGTGTACGCGCGTTCTTTCGAAGATCATCTGCCCGCTCGGTCGGCTGTTGCCGTGGAGAGGCTTCCCAAAGGGGCTCTCGTAGAGGTTGAATTCATTGCCAAGGTCGGCGAGTAGATAAGATACGCGTCGGCGAATGCGCCGATACATGTCAATGCTCGAAAATGCAGTTGAGGAGGGGCGGTGCATGAAGATAGCCATTGTAGGATTCGATTTTCCCGATTGCGCACTTGAAGAGGGATTGTGTCGCAAAGAGGGAATTGCCATACAACGTTTCGACGGGAAAAGCCCCGAGTACATTCTTGAACACGTGCACGATGTCGACGGCGTTATCTCCTCATACGGGGAATTCACCGACGAAGTCATCAAGGCGCTCTCTCCGCGTCTCAAGGTTATTAGCAGGACGGGAACGGGCTACGACGAAATCGATGTATCTTCGGCGACGAAGCACGGGGTGGCCGTATGCAATGTTCCCGGATACGGAACGGAGGTCGTGAGCGATCACGCGATAGCGCTTGCGCTCGCGTGCCTCCGCCGCATCAACGAGCAGGATGCCGCTATGCGAAAAGGCCAGTGGGGGTACGAATCCACGCGCCCGCTTGGACAGTGCAAGGGCCGCGTTTTCGGTGTAATAGGCATGGGGTCTATCGGTTCTGCCGTTGCGCGCAAGGCGGCGGGCTTGGGCTTCGAGGTTGTGTGCTGGTCGCGCTCTTTGCCGGCAGGTTCGCGGTCACGTGGGGGATATCGTGTTGTCGAACTCGATGAACTTGCTCGGACCTGCGACGTTATAAGTCTTCATGCCGCATTAACGGAAGAGACCAGGCATCTCGTAGACGAACGGCTCATTTCTCTCATGCGCCCGGAAACCGTGATTGTGAATACATCGCGCGGCGCCGTCATAGACACCGCCGCGCTTGCAAGGGCTCTTGAGGAGGGAAGGCTGTGGGGAGCGGGGATAGATGTTTTCGAGACAGAACCGATCGAACGCGACGACCCGCTTCTGAAGGCTCCCCGCACCGTGCTCACTCCTCATGCGGCGTATTGGTCCGAAGAAAGCGGAGTAGAGCTGAGGACAAGGGCTTGTCGAGCTGCCATAGACGTATTGAAGGGGAACGCTCCTCGCGATTGCCTTAATCCAAAGACACTCGAGACCAACAGCGCATAATGTCGAGCATGCGTCTAAGTGCTCTCATAAATATTTAGTAAATACATTATCTAAGAAACTAGCTATCTAGAGGTAAGTTTAGAGGGAATGTGTTCTCTTGAACCGTTTCTTGCAACCTTGGTGAGGCAAGAGTAAAGTATCAATTCCGCGAACGGGCCGAATGAGGAGTGAATCTCATAAAGCTCGGAGGAAAGAACTAAAAATTTTAAAATTAGTTCTTGACTCATAGAGGTGGCAGGAGTAATATAATTCCTCGCCGCTTGACGCGGCAGCCCTCCGAAGGGAGGGCGGGGACCTTGAAAACCGGATACTGTGGAACAGGAATTAGGAACAGCCATACACCCCTCCTCGGAGGGGGTCGATTCCGATGAAGGATAGACAATAAACGGACCGGGACGATCTCACAGAACACGACGCCCCCCCGGGGGCGCTTTTCGAACGGAGAGTTTGATCCTGGCTCAGGATGAACGCTGGCGGCGTGCCTAACACATGCAAGTCGAACGGTTAAGGCGCCTTC
>NZ_JH815200.1:0-577 GCF_000296445.1 Slackia piriformis YIT 12062
CCCCATCGGGGGCAGGGCGCGCGCAGGGGAGGGGCCGCAGGGCCCCTTCCGCGCTTCCAGGGGGCCTCGCGGCCCCCTTTCCTTTTTCCGCGGGGGTTCCGCGCTCTTCCCGAGCTCGGCCATGAGGCTCGCGATACGAGGGGTTGCTCCAGAGCGGGTACTATACATTGTCGCTCCTTGTGAAATAAGCATGCCTGAAGAAGCAATCAAGCCCAGATCGACCCATGATAGTTTAGCGTGGGTCGATCTGGGCTTTTTGTATACGCGGGGACAAAAGGATACGGTGCGTATTCGCGCGGAGTCGGCCAACTTCCACGTTCGCCTTGAGGCGTCGTAGAAAGCAGTATCTCTTTTGCTGGCGATTCCTTCGTCGACGGATGTTACAGCTCTTAATGTGTTTTACTTCGTGGAAGCGCTGCTGCTATCGCGCCTTTCTGCTTCATGCAAGATAACGATGCTGGGGGGTGTTCCTATAGTTCTGTCAAGGGTGACTCGTCTTTTCGGCGATGATTTTTGGCAATGCTGACGCCGACCCGAGCGGGCCTTGGGTTTTCGCCTTGCTCCGCTTAGGCGGAAT
>NZ_JH815200.1:5464-5935 GCF_000296445.1 Slackia piriformis YIT 12062
CAGCCACATCAGCCACATCAGCCACATCACGTCGAGCCCTATGACGATTCCCGGCCTTGCTGATGGTGCCATGATGGTATCCTCCGATCGGTAGGCCGATCGGAAGCCCTCCCCGCGACACCCACATTACCTGGCCGTGGCCTCCGGGCCCGGCAGTTTCCTATCAGTCGTCCGGAGCGGCGAGCGTCCTCGGTGGCAACACCCCCCGGGCCCTCGAGGGGCAGGGGCAGACGGCCATCCGAGGACGCCCGATCGGCGGCCCCTCGGGGCTTGGCCAAACTGTAGGCCATGCGCCGAATGATCGCCGTTGATGCTTGCCGGCGGCTTATCTCAGACTGTAATGGGGGGTGCAGGGCCTAACCGCCTTGCCAATCGCTTACTTGGCAATAAAACTAAAAAAGTTGAAATAACTTGTTGACACATATGGCCAAGGCGCGTAATATACAACCTCGCCGCTTGACGCGGCAGCCC
>NZ_JH815201.1 GCF_000296445.1 Slackia piriformis YIT 12062
CCGGTTCAGGGTCGATGTGCCGTGCGCCACCATCAGCCATCCGTTCCGTGCCCCTGCCTCCCCTTCGAAGTATCACTATCCGACGAGGCTTTTCGTGCTCGGAGGATGGGATAGGAAGATGGCCGACCCCTTGGCCCTGTCCGACTTCCTCGGGTGCGACCTGAAGCCATACGACCTTGAAGACTGGAACCAGGAAGAATACGAGCGCATACGGGACGAGCGCGACAGGAACAGGCTCGGGCGCGATTCCCCGGCGACCGAAAAGCAGCTCGCGTGGGTCGGGAAGCTCGCCGACATGGGATGCCTGGAGAGCTTCTCGGAAGGGCTTACCGTGGCCGACGCGGACGCCTTGATCAAAAAGGGCGAGATCGTGTTCACCAGGCGCCGGCAGCGCATGGCGGGGGGCGGCGTCATAGAGACCACCTCCGGCCATCAGGTTCCGGCGAGGCCGCGAGACCCCGGATTGTATCGGTACACGCTGCGCAGGCTTGGCGAGGAGACGCCTCCGGGGTCGCGCTACAACGCTCTGTTCGGCCTGGCCGGCCTCGGGTGGAACTGCGGCATACCGAAGAAGCAGGTCGAACGCGACATGCTGTCCCTGCTCGGCACCGAGTGGGCCAGAAAGCCCGGCAACGACGGCAAACCTCTTGAGAAATCCGACATCAAAGCGGCAATGAGCGGGTGGAACAGGCTCGGCGCTCTGAGACCCCGCGAACAGCTCGAAGACAGGCTTCGGTGGAGTTACGGTCCGTCGGCGAAGAGGAATGGGAGAAGGCAGATTGAGCATTTGGCTCGCGCGCGTTCAATCCAAGCTATCGATTATCCTTCTGGAAGTTGGCGCAATAAAAAAGGTGCTCCTGAAAAAAGAGAACTGATACGCGAATATGCGTTGGCGCATCCTGGGGAGAACCACAGCGAGATGGCGCGTGCGCTGGGCGTAAGCCGTTCGACGGTGGTCAAGTGGCTCAAGCCCGGCTGGGAGGACGAATACAGGGAGTTCGTCAAAATCCGGGAATGGGACGCCGAGACGGACGACTACTTCGACGCGCACACGGCGACGATCTTGGCCGGCAGGGCCGACGAGTGGATGATGGTTCGGGCGGGCGGCGTCGAGGCCGCCGTCGAATGGGCGAGGAGCGAGTTTCCGGACCTTTTCGAAAGGCTGAGGGAAGCTAGGAGATCCGGGACGGAGATGACGGCTGACGTGCTTTCCGAGATCGCCGCGAGCGGCAGGCCGTAGGGCCGCCGGCGTCGAAGACACGAGAAGCGGGAATCATGACCCAAGAAAGGGCCTCTGATGGAATATACGAAGAAGGAACTCGCCGAAATATGCGGGGTTTCCGTCCAGGCGATAGACAAGAAATTGCGCAAGACGGGTCTTATGGACGGTTGCAGCGTGGTTGCAGGAAGGTTGCAGATTCCAGCA
>NZ_JH815202.1 GCF_000296445.1 Slackia piriformis YIT 12062
ACCCGCATACGTCTCTCGCGTTCAAGGATTTATCGTTGAACTCCCGCTCTCGGCGGCCCGCATGCCGCATCAAAAGCGTCTCACGTTCTCGGCGCGTCTTCGGAGCCAATACGGAACTCCGGGAAACAAAAAACGGGCCTCGCAGGAAAACGCGAAACCCGTTTTTCTTGTCGCTAGTAGACCCACCACGGGCGGCCGTCGTACGGCCTGCCGTCGGGCAGACGGTCCACCTCCCTCGGCCCGAACTGGATCAGCTGCTCGGCCCGCTTCGGCATCCACCGGACATCGCACCAGCGGCAGTAGAAATAGCCGTTGTCGGCCTGTCTCCACCGGGCCTCGCGCAGCGGAACGAACCCGGCATCGACCCATTGCCAGGCCGTGTGCGTCGACGTGACGAACCATCTCCGCTCGGCGAACTCCGACCAGGGAGCGCCGGTTCCCGCGACCGCCAGCTCGAACTCCCTGTTCGAAACCGCCCGGTCCACGGCCTCGCCTATCCGCGCCCTGACCTTCTTCTCGGCCTCGGCTTCGCGGCGCTTCTTTCGCTCGCGGTTGCGCTCGGCCTCGGTCCATTTCTTCGTCTGCGTCAGAGGGTAGAACCAGGCCTCGTCTTTGCCGTGCGGGGTGTTCCACTCGCGGTGGACGCCTTTGGCGTTCTTGCGCAGATGACGGTGGACGCGCTCCCATTGCGCCTCGGTGCGGTACTCGATCCCCTCGATCTCGATAGCCATCTCAGCGCCCCCTTTCCTCGATCGCGGCGTGACGGGCATCGGCCCCTGGCGCCTCGGCTTCGAGATACACCCGGACGTATCGGCCTTCCCCCCGGTTGGCGTACTCGCGGCTGCGCCCAAGGACGCATCCCGTGCGCTCCAGGGCGTCGGCGAACTCCCTCACCTCTTCCGGCAGGCCTTGAACACGGATTTCCAGCATGGCATTACCTCCTCGGATTCTTCGACGCGCGGCCCGGCGCGTTGCGGTTGGCCGCATTGTGACGGGAAAGATTTTCGAGAAAAATCCTGTTCGGAACGGCTG